>NZ_CP012552.1:0-1200000 GCF_004803855.2 Campylobacter sp. RM16192
TTGCTTGCAAACGAGGTTTTAGAGCTACTTGGACACGAAATTTTAAAATCAGAATATGAGTGTTACATAAAGCAGCTTAAATTTAACGAAAAAGCTTCAAATTCAGAAGTTATCGTATTTAACGCTCCAAACGAGCTTATAGCAAAATTTATCCAAACCAAATACGCAGGCAAGATAGCTCATCTTTTTGAAGTAAAAACAGGTGCAAAACCTCACATAAACATCACTTCTCAAAAGAGCAAGCCACAGATAAAAAACGCAAAAGTAGATGTAAATCAGATAAAGGCTCAAAGCAGCCTTTTAAATCCAAGCTATACCTTTGAAAATTTCGTTGTAGGCGATTCAAACCAATACGCTTATATCACTTCAAAATCAGCCGCCGAGCAGCTTGGAAAAGCGTATAATCCGCTATTTATCTACGGTCCAACTGGTCTTGGTAAAACTCACTTGCTTCAATCTGTAGGAAATTTTTGCTTAAACAACGGAAAAGTAGTGATTTGTATCACAAGCGAGCAGTTTATCACAGATTTTACATATCATATCAACAACCACTCAATGCAAAGATTTCGTGAAAAATACCGAAACTGCGATGTTTTGCTTATCGATGATGTGCAGTTTTTAGGTAAAACGGATAAAATTCAAGAAGAGTTTTTTCACACTTTTAACGAACTTCATTCAAAAAACGGTCAGATCGTCATGACTTCAGACCGTCAGCCAAAACACCTAAAAGGCTTTGAAGATAGACTTAGAACCCGCTTTGAATGGGGAATAATAGCCGATATCACTCCACCTGAACTTGATACTAAGATAGCCATCATTAAGAAAAAATGTGAATTTGATAAAATTTATCTGACTAAAGACGTGATCGAATATATCGCAACAAATATGGGTGATAATATCCGCGAAATCGAAAGCGCAATCATAAATTTAAATGCTTACGCAACACTCATGAGGCAAGAGATAAGCCTTGAATTTGCTAAAAATATATTAAGAGATCAGATAAAAGAGAAGCGTGAAAATATAAATTTAGAAAACATAATCGAAATAGTAAGCAAAGAGCTAAATATAAAACCAAGCGAGATAAAAAGCAAATCACGCGTGAAAAATATCGTTGAAGCAAGGCGAATCGTAATATATCTGGCTAAAAATTTAACGCCAAATTCTATGCCTCAGATAGCAAGTTACTTTAACATGAAAGATCACTCGGCAGTTAGTCACAATATCAAAAAGATAAATGAAATGATAAATGAAGATGAGTATTTTAAGATAAAAGTTGAAGAGATTAAAAACAAAATTTTGACAAAGGGATAAAATTTAAGATGAAATATGTGAATAAATGTGAAAAATCAGATTTGGTTTTAAACTATCCAAATGCTGAAATTTCAAGCTTTGAAACTGTTTTTCACATATTCATGACACCTACTACTGATACTAAAAGAAATTTAAAAAATAAAGGAAGAAAACTATGAAGGCGGTAATTAACAAAAATGCTCTTGAAAGCATAGTTACAAACACAAATCCTTACTTAGAAAAAAAGGATTTAAGCGCTATAACTTCTCACATATATATCTGCGCTAAAGATGGAATTTTAAATATAAAAGCCACAGATCACGAGATAGGTCTTGCATATAAACTAAGTAATGTAAAGATAATGGATGAAGGAAACGCAACCGCAAACGGTAAAAAACTGCTTGACATTATAAGAAGCTTAAAAGACGAAGAGGTAACTCTTGAAACGGTAAATAACTACCTTTACATCAAGCAAAAAAACTCAAAATACAAACTTCCTATGTATAAATTTGAAGATTTTCCTAAATTTCCAACTGTAGAAGGAAAGAGTAAATTTGACATAGATGCGATAATGCTTGGAAGAAGCCTTAAAAAGATATTTCCTAGTATAGATACGAATAATCCAAAATTCGAGCTAAACGGAGCTCTTATAGACATTAAGCAAAACTACATAAATATCGTAGGAACAGATACTAAAAGACTAAGTGTATTTAAATTTGAAACTCCAACTCAAAGTGAATTTTCGCTTATAATTCCAAAAAAAGCAATAAGCGAAATTCAAAAACTTTTTTACGATAAGATAGAGATTTATTACGATGAAAACATTTTGATAGCTCAAAGTGCAAATTTTGAGTTTTTTACAAAACTTATAAACGGTAAATTCCCTGATTACGATAGGGTAATTCCAAAAGATATTAAAAAACGACTAAAACTAAGCAGAGATAAGATGATAGAGGGGATTAAAACTATATCAATTTTATCAGATAGTATGAAGATAATTTTCGCTCCTCAAACCATAACTTTTGAAAGTATTATCGAAGATAATTCAGAGGCTAGAACTGTGATTGATTTTCAAACAGGACTTGACGAGGAATTTTTCGTAGGCGTTAGAAATAGATACTTAATAGACTTTTTAACAAATATCGAAGAAGATAGTTTCGAGCTTGGTTTTAACGACTCAAATTTGGCATTTACTGTTAGTTCAAATGAGCTAAAAACCATCATTATGCCAATAAATTTATAATTAAGGTTATTTTATGGAAAAAAATTACGGCGCAGAAAATATTAAGGTTTTAAAGGGTTTAGAAGCCGTTAGAAAACGCCCTGGAATGTATATCGGAGATACTCATATAAACGGACTTCATCATATGATTTATGAAGTTGTTGATAACTCTATCGATGAGGCGATGGCAGGGTATTGTGATACGATAAATATTGAAATTACAAACGAAGGCTCAGCGATAATTAGCGATAACGGTCGTGGAATCCCTGTAGATATGCACCCGACTGAGAAAATTTCAGCCGCTACGGTTGTTTTAACTGTGCTTCACGCAGGCGGAAAATTTGATAAAGATACTTATAAGGTTTCAGGCGGTCTTCACGGTGTTGGTGTATCTGTAGTAAATGCGCTTTCAAAAAAATTGGTTGTAAATATTAAGCGTGACGGAAATCTTCATAGACAAGAATTTGCAAAAGGAATTCCAACAAGCGAAATGGAGGTCATAAAAACTACTAATAGAACAGGAACTATGGTTGAATTTTGGCCTGATGAGACTATATTTGAAGTAACCGAATTTGACGATGAAATTTTAACTAAGAGATTTAAAGAACTAGCATATCTAAACCCAAAAATAACTATAAATTTTAAAGATCAACGCACGGGTAGAACTGAAAGCTATCACTTTGAAGGCGGAATTGAGAGCTTTGTAACCGATATGAACAGATCAAATCCTGTAAGCAAAGCCGTATCATTTAGTGGCGGCGAAGAGGATGTTATAGTTGATTTTGCTTTGATGTATAATGAAACTTATAGCGAAAATTTACTAAGCTTTGTAAATAACATCAAAACTCCTGACGGTGGAACTCACGAAGCAGGATTTAGAGCGGGTCTTACTAGAGCCATTACAAACTACATCGCAGCAAACGCAGCAGTACGTGAAAAAGATACGAAGATAACAGGTGATGATATCAGAGAGGGACTTATCGCTGTTGTAAGCGTTAAAGTGCCTGAGCCGCAGTTTGAGGGTCAAACTAAGGGCAAACTTGGCTCAAGCTATGTAAAACCTATCGTTCAAAAGATGACTTTTGAGGTTTTGGTTAAATATTTTGAAGAAAATCCTATCGAAGCAAAAGCTATAATGAACAAGGCTTTGATGGCTGCAAGAGGAAGAGAGGCAGCTAAAAAAGCAAGGGATCTAACCCGCAAAAAAGAAGGACTTAGCGTAGGAACTCTGCCGGGAAAATTGGCTGACTGTCAAAGTAAAGATGCAAGTATAAGTGAGCTTTACTTAGTGGAGGGTGATTCTGCGGGAGGCTCTGCAAAACAGGGTCGTGATAGAGTTTTTCAGGCGATTTTGCCTCTGAAAGGTAAAATTTTAAACGTTGAAAAATCAAGACTTGATAAAATTTTAAAATCAGATGAGATTAAAAATATGATAACGGCTCTTGGTTGTGGTATCGGAGATGAATTTGATGCCGAAAAACTTCGCTATCATAAGATTATTATAATGACTGATGCCGATGTTGACGGAAGTCATATCCAAACTCTGCTTTTAACATTTTTCTTTAGATTTTTAAATCCTGTAGTTGAAAACGGCTACATATATCTTGCTCAACCGCCGCTTTATCGTTATAAAAAAGGTAAAAAGGAAATTTATCTTAAAGATGAAAAGGCTTTGAATGAATTTTTGATTGAGACGGGAATTGAAGGGGTTGAATTTGAAGGAATCGGAAATAAGGATTTAATTGATTTTCTTAAAATAGTAGCCGCTTATAGAAGCGTGTTAAAAGAGCTTGAGAAGCGATTTAACGTGTTAAGTGCGATTAGATATATGATAGAAAATCCTGATATAGTTTCTAAAAATTACAATGAAATTTTTGAAATTTTAAAAATATACCTTGAAAATGAAGGATACAATATCCTAAATTCATACATAAATGAAGATGAAATTCGCATCTATGTCCAGACTGAAAGCGGTCTTGAAGAGCTTGTCGTAAATGAAAATTTATTTACAAATCCTCTTTATGAAGAGGCGCTTTTCATCAGTAATAAGATAAAAGATCGCGAATTTAGCTTTACTAAAGATGTGATTGAAATTCTTGATGAAGTCGAGAAAAACGCTAAAAAAGGTGCTTATATACAGCGTTATAAAGGTCTTGGTGAGATGAATCCCGATCAACTTTGGGAGACTACGATGAATCCTGAAAATCGCCGCTTGTTACAGATAAATATAAATGATGCTATGAGTGCTAGTGATACGTTTAATCTCTTTATGGGCGATGAGGTAGAGCCAAGAAGAAACTACATACAAGAGCACGCAAAAGACGTTAAACATTTGGATGTGTGATGTTGGATTCTGAAATAAAAGAAAGATCAAGAAGATTTATATCTGCTCTTGAGATATCTATTCCATTTTTTGCAGTTATACTATTTTTTGCATACGTCTTTATAAAAAGAGACGAAGTAAATTTAGAAAATGATGAAATAGTACTTTTAATAGTTTTAATAATATGTCAAGTATATTTTACTACTTATAAAATATATCAAAGTTTCAATAATACAGTATTAGACGGCACTACCGGCTCTTTTAATAGAAGTGAAGTTTTAAAAGTAATTTCAAAAAAAGCAGATCAGTTTAAAAATCGACAAGATGGCAATATAGTAATGCTAAAAATACTAAATTTAAACGATATAAATGAGCGTTATAGCTTTGATATTACAGATGTTTTACTTAGAAAACTTATTGAGAGGTTAGATTTTTTTCTAAATAAAGAAGTATCAAAAAAAACTTTAATAGGCAGATATACTAACGATTGCTTTTTAATGTTTTGTGAGGGTAAAAGCTCTCAGTTAATACATTTTTTAAATATTTTTGAAAAAAGTGTTTTATCTCATGGAATAGATGATATAGAGCTTAAGATTAAATTCGAATTAGTTAATATTAATTATTCTAAAAATATTGAAAATTCAATATCTGTTTTAATAGAGAGATTAAGCTTAGAAGAGAATGCAAAATTTGCAATTACAGATGAATTTGAACAATCTGTTTGTAAATCTATAAAAGATAAACAATTTTCGTTTCAATCTCAGCTAGTAAGTAGTCTAAAAGATGAAGAAAATTTAAAAAATATTTTGATTAAAATTGATACTGAGGAATTCGGACTTATATCAAAGCAAAAAGCCCAAAATATCGCGAATAAAAACGGATATGAGATCTTATTTGATATAAATGCCATTAAGAAATTTGCTGAGGCAAAATTTAATGATGAAAATTCTTATATTATTGAAGTTTCATCAGTCTCGATTAGAAATTTACAATTTATAAATTTTATAAAAGAATTTGTAGAGTCTGGTCAAATTAATCCAAATAAAGTTATTTTAGAATTTAGTGAAAAGATCGTTTATAATGAAATGAATAGATTTAAAGAAATTCTAAATCAATATAAAAATTTAGGTTTTAGATTTGCTTTTAATAAATTTGGTGGAAATAACGCAGGATTTGAGTATTTTAAACATCTGCCTATAGATTTTTTCATCTATGATATTGAGTTTAATAAAAATTTAAATGACGAAAGATTTGAGAGTTTATTTGTTAATCTTAATAAAACTGCTAAAAAAATAGGAGTAAAAACAGCTTTTAGATTTGTCGATAAGGCTGATTTTTTTGAAAATGTAAGAAGTGGCGGAATCGACTATGTACAAGGGTTTTATATAGAAAAACCAAAAGAAATTTAAGGAAAAATATGCAAGAAATTAATGAAAATAATTTAGGACAAGAGCAAAAATACGGTGAGAAAATTTTAAAAGAGTTTGATGTCGAGCGTGACCTTGAAATTTGGGAAAACAAGCAAAGCAGAAATTATAAGATCAAGATCACTTTGCCTGAATTTTGCTGCCTTTGCCCGCGTTCTGGTTACCCTGATTTTGCAACGATTTATCTTGAGTACGTGCCGAACAAATTTGTAGTCGAGCTAAAGGCGATCAAGCTTTATATAAACAGCTTTATGAACAGAAACATAAGCCACGAAGATAGCATAAACGAAATTTATTCTGTTCTTGAAAGAAAGCTTGAGCCAAAATGGATGAAGATCGTAGGTGACTTTAACCCGCGCGGCAACGTTCATACGGTTATCGAGATAAGCTCTGATGAGATCATTAAAAAACCGGAAATCAAAGAGCCTGCCACGAATTTTATAACTCCAAGTTATGAAAGACGTGAAAGAAGTAGTGACAGAAAGTCTGATTCACGTACAAATTCAAGAGGTGGCTCAAGAACAAAAGAATTTGATAAAAAACCAAGTAGAGAAAGATCGGAAGCCGGAAAGAAACCTGCGAAAGAAGGCTTTAAAAAGCCTGAATTTTTAGGCGAAAAACGTGCAAGAGTAGTTAAAAAAGATAAATAATGATAAATGCAAATTTGATCGAACATATTTTCAAAGCGGCGTCCATATCGCGCTGGAATGACTATCCGAAGATGACAAATTTAGTCGAGCTTGATAAGCAGGCGCATAAATTTGTTATCGCTTATTTTATCGCAAAGCTTGAAAAAGATATCGATATGAACTACATCATCGAGGCGGGAATTTTTGAGTTTTTCGCACGCGTGGTAGTTACTGATATCCGCCCGGATGTATTTCATCAGATACAAAAACAAAAGAGCGAGCAGATAAACGGTTGGGTGCTAAGCATACTTGAAAATTTGATCCGTGATATCGATGGAGGCAAATTTTTGGAGCGACTTAGAAACTACCTGCTTAAAAAAGATAAAAAACACGCTAAAGAACGCCTTATATTAAAAGCTGCAAGCTACCTTGCAACTCGCTGGGAGTTTTCTATCGTCTATCAGACAAGCCAGTTTTTAAGCGATATAGAAGAGCTTAAGAGTAAGGTTGAAGAGGAGCTTGAGGATTATTACGAGCTAATCGGTGTACGAAAAATCGTGATGAATCAAAAGTTAGCAAAACTTGTGGACCTAAGCGGACGACTTCGCTTTCAAAAGCGCTGGGCTCAAACTCCGCGCATCCCTGAAACTGCGGTGCTTGGACATATGCTTGTGGTTGCTATTTTAAGTTATTTTTACTCGCTTGAGGTTAAGGCTTGTGCAAAAAGACTTGAAAATAACTTCTTTTGTGCACTCTTTCACGACCTTCCTGAAAGTCTTACAAGAGACATCATAAGCCCCGTTAAATACGGTGTCGAAGGTCTAAATGAGATCATAACCGAATACGAGATGAGACTCATTGATGAGCGAATTTTGCCGTTTGTGCCGGATAGCTTTAGAGATGTGTTTAGCTATATTTTAGGTATAAGAGAGCAGGGCGGAAAATTCATAAAAAACGAGTTTGAAAATAGAATTTGCGAAAAGAAACCGGCCTATCACGAAGGCACGATGGAAAATGTAAATGAGGATAAATTTAACGCGATTGACGGCAAAGCTCTTAAATACTGCGACAAGCTTGCAGCATTTATAGAAGCAGGCATTTCCATAAGCTACGGTGTAAAGTCAAAAGAGCTCATTGACGGTTTTAATAATATGGATAGTTTTTTTAGAAATAAACCAAGCGTTGACGGTGTAAATTTCGCTAAAATTTGCGAGGAATTTAAAGAGCATTTTTCTCTTTTGCAAGTAAAAATTTAAAAATTTGTGCGATAATCTGAAGAGTGGAATTTAAAACCCCTTCTCAGATGACTGCGGCACACACCAAATTCAAGTGCTCTGCTGTGTTCCCACCCTGAAGCGGTGCCTGAAAGAGGCATTGCACAGGTCTAAGAAGAGGCGAGTGCAATTTTACTAAAGTATAACTTAAAACTAATTGAGGCATTTTATGGGAGTTGGGATAAAATCTAGATTTTTGTCGTTTTTTCGCGAATTTTTTGTATATCATCATAGATCTTTGGAATTTCGTGCGAAAGTTTTTGCCGCTATTATAGCTGCTAAACTTGATCCTGATGAAGATGATTTCATAATACTATATGAAATTTCAAAAGAGATTTACGATAATGACGAGGATAGAAAAGCTGTTTTAATACAGATTACAAAAGAGTATATATCAAAGGTAAAATGTAAGGATCATCTCACTCTTGATACCCTACTTTTAAGTATAGATCAATCTATGAAAAGCCATAAAAGATATGCTTCTAAAATAGATTTTTCACACCTTAGAAGACTTATTAACGGAGAAGAGGAAGAGACATTAATTCAGCAAAGAGTTTATGATTTTTTACTTTATGAAGTAAAGCAATATTCATCTATTGGTTAAAATTCCTAAACTCTATTTTTAAATTTGACTCTATCTTATTAGCGTCAAATTCTCTTTGCGGAGTAGTTAAATTTCCGAAATTTTCACCTGTGTTTAAAAAATTTTGCAAGTAGTAAGTTCCGTTATAGCCATGATTTTGAAGTACTTTGCTCATATTTGAGATATCATCTTCACAGAGCAGATCAGCATGCACGGTCGTGCGAACTTCAAATTTGAAATTTATGGATATCAAAAACTTAAGTGTTTGGATGAAATTTTCATAGAAATTTGACTTCGTTATATCATGAAATTTTTCACTCGGAGCTTTAAAATCAAGTGCAATATAATCGATCAAATTTTCACTTAAAGCTGCTTTTAAAGCCTTTAAATTTGAGCCGTTAGTATCAACTTTAAGCAAAAATCCGCGTCTTTTCACTTCACGTGCAAGAGGCAAAAAACTGCTGCTGATAGTACACTCTCCACCGCTAAATACAACTCCGCTTAGCTTGCCTATGCGCCTATCTAAAAACTGCAAAAACTCATCTTCGCTCACAAAGCCTTCGCCAAGCACGACAGCTGTGTTGTAGCAGTAGGCACAGCGCATATTACACCCCGTAAACCACGCTACACACGCAGGTTTATCGGGAAAATCAAGAGTAGTAAATGGAGTTATGGAGTGAAGCGGCTTATTTTGTGCGCTCACAAAATTTCACTCGTTCTTTGTGTTCACCTTTTTTACCGAGATTAAAGCTTTCAACCGGTCTGTGATAGCCCATTACACGAGTATAAACCACGCATTTAGTGCGTTTTTCTTGCAATTTTTCTAAGATCTCTTTTTCACTCATGTTATTCTCCTTATTTATTTATATTGTAACTATTTGGGGTTTAATTTGTGGTTAATTGTTTGTAAAAATGTAGTAATATTTCAGTTATATTTCAACTAAAAGGATAAAAATGGCAAAGGTAAATTTCAAAGGCTCTCCTGTAAATTTAAGAGGCGATGAGGTGTGTGTAGGACAGCGCGCTCCTGAGGTTACGCTCGTGGGAGGCGATCTTGGTGAGTTTAAAGTAGGCGCAGACAACGCTAAAATCGAAGTTTTAGTCACAGTTCCTTCGCTTGATACCGGAGTTTGCGCGACTGAAACTCGCAAATTTAATGAAAAAATGGCTGGCAAAAACGCGGTAAAACTAAGTGTTATTTCAGGTGATTTGCCATTTGCGATGGGTAGATTTTGCTCTACTGAAGGCATAGCAAATTTGCGCGTGGGAAGCGACTTTAGAGCTAAAGAATTTGGCGAGAAGTATGGCGTCTTGATCGACGAAGGAGCGCTTAAAGGTCTTCTTACTCGCGCTGTTTTTGTAGTAAAAGATGGAGTTATCATCCACAAGCAAATCGTACCTGAAATCGCAGATGAGCCAAACTACGATGCTGTGTTTGACGCAATCAAATCAAGCGGCGCAGGTTGTGGCTGCGGTTGCGGACATTAATATCTTAAAATTTTGGCTTTGAAATTTATCTCAAAGCCAAAATTTCCATCTTTTTAATTTTAATAAATTTTTAGCTACACTTCTTAAAATCTCAAAAGGCAAAATTTGAAAATCATAGATCTAAGCCCGGTTTTAAGCCCTAAAATGCAAATTTATCCTGGCGATGCGCCGTTTTTGATAGAGCAAAATTTAGACGGCGGATTTTGCACGGGAAACCTCTCTATGTCGCTTCATACAGGTTCGCATACTGATTTTGCTATGCATTGCGGCATGAACGCAGTAGCAAGCGAAGAAATTTCTCTTGGCTATTTTGTAGGCGAAGCCGTTTGTGTCGGAGTGAAGGCAAATTCAAACGAAGCTATCAAATTTCAAATGCCGCCAAATCCAAAAAACGCTCAAATTTTGCTTTTAAATGTGCATTGTGAGTTTAAAAACGAGCAAGATTTTTTCATAAATTCTCCTTTTTTGGATGAGGATTTTTTAAATTTGGCTCAGCAAAACGGCTTTAAAACTATCGCTACAAATTTATCTACTATCGACGCTCACGGATCAAATTTGTGTCACAAAGAGGCTTTTGAAAGAGGTATTCAGATCATAGAATGTCTTGTAAATTTAAAGCCTTTGGAGAACAAAACTTTTTTCTTCTCGGCTGCTCCTTTAAAGATAGAAAACGCCGATGCAGCGCCTCTTAGAGCTTATGCTATATTGTAATGTCGCTTATTTAGAGCTTTTGTGATGCCAAATGCTGGACAATATAGAGCCTGAAATATTATGCCAAATACTAAATAGAGCTCCTGGAAGCGCAGCAAGCGAACCAAAATATTTAATCGCTAAACTAACGCTCAAGCCAGAATTTTGCATACCGACCTCAATAGCTACAGTTCTTGCAGTTTTTTCATCAAATCCAAGCATCTTGGAAAATACATATCCACATACAAGCCCTGCTGTATTGTGAAGTATGACGCCTATTACGACCAAAATACCAACAGTTTGGATATTTTTAACATTTAAAGCCACAACTATTGCTATGATCGCGATTATAGCCGCCATCGATATTATTGGCAATGCAGGTAAAATTTTTTGTACTAATTTATGGAAAAATGTATTTATAAGCACACCTACTATTATCGGAACTAGCATAATTTTGATAAGGCTAATTAGCATATTCATAGCAGGTACAGGCACTTCCTGACCGATATAAAGCCATGTTAAAAATGGCATTAAAACTATAGAAAGCAGAGTAGAAAGTAGAGTCATACTAACGCTTAGCGCCACATCTCCTTTTGCCAGATAGGTCATTACATTTGATGCTGTACCGCCGGCGCTCGTTCCTACTAGCATCATGCCTGCTGTTACTTCGTTACTAAAACCAAAGAGCTTTGATATCACAAATGCAGCCAGAGGCATTACAATAAACTGCATTGCAACACCTAAAGAAAGAGCTTTTTTCTTATGTAAAATTTGCTTAAAATCATTTATGCTAAGCGTGATACCCATGCCAAGCATGATAACGACCAAAAGCGGTACTATATAGCCTTTTAGAGGAGTAAAGCCACCCGGAAACATATACGCTACTACTGATAAAACAATAGCTACAATTGGAAATATTAGTGTTTTCATGAATTTGATTGTAGCTAAAATTTTTTATTTTTTCAAATTATATTAAGCTTTTGATTTCTAAAAAATATTTATATGAAAATTTGTAACGTTAGTCAAATAGTGATGGTTGAAATGCTTTTATTTTAAAGCTTTTGCGAGTTAATTCGCACTCGCCGAATCTTGATATAGCTTCTAAATGAGCCTTAGTCCCGTATCCTTTATGTGTGGCATATCCATAGTTTGGATAAACTTCGCTCCATCTATCCATTAGCATATCTCGGCTAACTTTTGCCAAGATACTGGCAGCAGATACTTCTGCGACCTTACCATCGGCTTTTATCATAGTTTTAACTCTTGTGCCATAATCAGCATTGCCATCATATACAAGTTCGTATTCTTTGAAATGAAGTTTAAAAAGATTTAAAGACCTTCTTAAGCACTCGCTTAATCCCATCTCGTCTATATCTTGGTTTGAAAAATAAACTATTAAAAAATTTGAATTAGCAAAGATCTTATCAAATAGCTCTTTGCGTTTTTTTGCAGTAAGCTTTTTAGAGTCGTTTAGTCCTGGTATTTTTTTGTTTAGCACACATGCCGCTACAGCTAGGCAGCCTGCCAGAGCCCCCCTACCCGCCTCATCTATACCGCAAATTTTACTCATTAAATAGCCCAAAATTTTGTTTTAAATAAGGCTTTATTTCCTCTAAATCAATTGTTTTTTCGTTTTCATTATAAAATGTTATTCCAATAGGTGTTAGTGAAAAATTTTCGCTTGGAATTATCTCTTTTTTACTAAAAATAGCTTTTAAATTTTCATCTTTCATATTGACAAAAACATCATCTAGCCCTATTTGCTTAAGACCTTTTAGAAGTTCTACCATACAGCTCTTTTTAGATTTGCTAAATGTAGTGCATATGGTTTTTATTTTGTTATTTTGAAACTCTAAATTTACTAGCTCGTTTGCAATGTTAAATTCTGTATTTTGTATATTTTTATCTTTTAAAATTTTGATTTTTTTCTCGAGCGATTTTTTAAATTTCTTATTTAAATCTGCCAAGAAAAATTCACTTGCTATAGCTTCAAATTTTGTTCCGTTAGCATCCACAATCTGAACTCCAAGAGCCAATATTTCATAGCTTAAATCTTGGCTAATTTCTGCTCTGTGGGCTTTTCCTTTTATGGCTAATTTTCCTTTTAACTTGCCGTCTTCTTCGAGCTTGACATCTAGATTAAGCCAGTCTGAAAGAGCGTTTATAGCATTTATACTTGTAGAATTTTGATCTACACTACCTTTACTAAAATCATATTTTGAGCCGTTAAAAAATATATGTCCGTAAATTTTTGTAGGGATTATTAAGTGTTTAGAATCTTTGAAATTTTCAAATTCGACATCAAAAAAATTAAGATAAAGTTCAAATTTAGCCCCATCTGCATCACCTTGAAATTTATAAAATTTACCCATATTTTCGTGATTTATCTCATACCCTAAAAGTAGAGAAAATGTAAAAATAGATATTAAAAATACTCTCATAAATCTTCCTTTTTAAATTTTAAAGTCCAAGCGCCCATCTTGAAAATGGCACAACCTCGCATTTTATACCTTCTATGCTAAGCTCACCTGAATTTCCCATAGTAATAACTTGAAGCCTATTTGCTCCTAATTCTTTTAAATTTGCATGTAGTTTTTTGAATTTTAAAAAAATAAGATCGCTATCTCCAAACGGGATAGATAAAATAGCAAGCTTCCTTTTATAAAGGAAAAAATCAAAGTCTTTAGTATAAAAAACTTGCTCTTTGAATTTAAAAAGTTCACAAAAAACTACATTTACGAAAAATTTAGCGAAATCTTTTTTAAAACTCAAAGCATTTCTCAGTCCAAAATCCTCAAAATATAGTTTTTTGGCAGAATTTGGCTCATTAAATTTCTCCACAAGAGATATATATCCTCTTTCTTCAAGTTCGTTTAGTATGCCATATACGCTATCTTTTGATATTTTCATCTTCTCTTTTAAATTTTTATAAAGCTCGTGAGCACTTAAATTTTGCCCCTGAAAGATTGCACACTCTCTAAGGATATTTATACTTATTTCATTTAAATTTTTTTTGAGAGAATTTTGCAGACTTTCGGTTACTTCACTTGTATCTAAAAAAGCTGAAGCAAGGCTTCTTCCATGAGATAAAAACTGACTAAAAAGTGTGTCTTCATCAAAATTCTTACGAAAAAATGCTATAAATTCTTCATAGTCTAAGTAGTTTAGATTTAAGATCTTAAAATTTGGCAAATTTATACTTTTTTTGTCTGTTGCAAGGATTATATTTTCTAAATTTTTATCTAAAATTTGAGTTATTTTATTGACTTGAATTTCTGAGTTTATGTTATCTATGGCTAGAGTTTTTATCTGTCTATTTTCTGATAAAAAATCTGCCAAGCTATCTAAAATTTGCTCTGAGTTTATTCTGATATCTGATAAATTTATATATAGCTTCTCTTCATTTTTAAATCTTTTTAAAGAATCTATCACAAGAGAGGTTTTGCCACTTCCGCTAGGGCCTATAATTAGAATTTTTGGAGATGATATGCTAAATTTTCTATCTATAAATTTTATCGATTTTAATGGAAGATTATAAATATGATTTAGAATATCCAAGAATTTCCTTTTAATTTTTTAGATAATTATACTATATTTTCCTTTTTATAAGGAAATAAATTTATTAAATTTTATCAAATTCGTATATAAACATTGACTTTAAAAGCTCATTTTAGTAAAATCTAAGTCTTTTATGTAAGTCATAAAAGGTCGTATGTTTGCGACAAGTTCTATTTTAAAGGAAATCAAATGGAGAGAATCAGGCTTAAGCTCAAAGCTTATGACCATAGAGTTCTAGACCGCACAGTTGCAGCAATCGTAGAAGCTGTCAAAAGAACTGGTGCTGACGTAAGAGGTCCAGTGCCAATGCCTACTAAGATCAAACGCTACACAGTCTTAAAATCACCACACATCAACAAAGATTCACGTGAGCAGTTTGAGATGAGAATTCATGCACGTATGCTTGACATCGTAGCAGCTACACCTGACACAGTCGATTCGCTAACAAAACTTGACTTGGCTCCTGAAGTTAACGTCGAAGTTCGTGCGATGGGCAAGTAATCAGGCGAAAGGTTAGATAATGGAATATATCGTAGAAAAAATAGGCATGAGTAGGACGATTTCGGTTCCTAGCACACCAGTTACACTTCTAAAACTTGTAGAAACTAAAGTTTGCGAAGTAGGTGAAAACAACCGCGCAATCGTTGCTTATGCAAAAGGTAAAGCAAAGAACAAAGCTATAGCAGGTCAGCAAAAGAAATACAATCTTTCAGCTGAGTACAACAAATTTGCCACTTTAACAGTTGCAAATAGCGAAGCAGGCGATCTTGACGTAAGCCCGCTAAGTTCAGCTGCTGTTATCAAAGTTAGCTTTGATTCAAAGGGTAGAGGTTATCAAGGTGTTGTTAAAAGACACGGATTTGGTGGCGGACCAAAAAGTCACGGTTCACGTTTCCACAGACGCCACGGATCAATCGGTAACTGCGAATGGCCGGGACGTGTTCAACCTGGTATGAAAATGGCCGGACACATGGGCGATGTGAAAGTAACTGTTAAAAACGAAGTTGTAAGTTTTGATAGCGAGAACGGAATTTTGGTTTTAAAAGGCTCAGTTCCTGGACACAATGGCGCAATGGGTAGAGTAAGGATAGTAAAATGAGTAAAGTTTGCGTATTAAACGAGAAATTTGAAAAGGCTGGAGATTTAGATCTTCCTGCAAACTATGCAGAGGTAAATCCACATAACCTTTATCTATATGTTAAATCTTACCTTGCAGGTATCCGCGCAAATACAGCTCACACTAAGACTCGTGCTTTTGTAAGCGGTGGCGGTAAGAAGCCATGGAGACAAAAGGGTCGTGGCGGTGCTCGTGCAGGCTCAACTAGAACTAACGTATGGGTAGGCGGTGCAGTATCTTTTGGACCATTGAATAATAGAAATTATTTCCAAAAAATTAATAAAAAACAAAAGAAATTAGCTCTTGAGTGCGCACTAGCACAAAAGGCTAACGAAGGCAAAATTTTCGCAGTTGATAGTATATCTATAGAAAGCGGAAAGACAAAAGACGCGGCGAAAATTATTGACGCTTTAAATTTAAGAGATGCGTTGATAGTTAAAGATTTGCTTGATGATAAGACGCTACTAGCATTTAGAAATATGGCAAATTGCTATTTAGTAGATGCAAGCGAAGTAAACGCTTATCTAGTATCTGTATTTGGTGCGGTTATCATTGAAAAAGCAGCACTTGAAACTATAACAAAAGAGGGCTAAAATGGCAGATATAACTGATATCAAAACAATTTTATATACAGAAAAAACTCTTGGCCTTCAAGAACAAGGTGTCGTAGTTATTCAAACTTCACCAAAAATGACTAAAAATAGGCTAAAAGAAATTTTAAAAGAGTATTTTGGAGTAACGCCACTTAGCGTAAATTCACTTAGAATGGACGGAAAAGTTAAGCGTTTCAAAGGACAAACAGGACAACGCAAAGATATAAAGAAATTTTATGTTAAGTTGCCTGAAGGTTCAGCTCTAGCAAGTGTGGAGGCGTAAGATGGCAATAAGAACATATAAACCATATACACCTAGTCGTAGATTTATGACTGGTCTTAGCAGTGAAGATATCACAGCTAAACCAAGCGTTAGAAGTTTGCTTGTAAAACTTCCTGCAACAGGCGGTAGAAATAATAACGGAAGAATTACTTCAAGGCATAAACAGGCCGGTGCTAAAAAGCTATACAGAATTATCGACTTCAAAAGACGCAAATTTGGTATCGAAGGCAAGGTTGAGGCTATTGAGTATGACCCAAATAGAAACTGCCGTATAGCACTTATTGCTTATAAAGATGGCGAGAAACGCTATATCATTAGACCAAATGGACTAAATATAGGCGATATCGTATCTGCAGCTGAAGATGGTCTTGATATAAAACCAGGTAACGCAATGAAGCTTAAAAATATTCCTGTGGGAACAATCGTTCATAACGTTGAGCTTAAACCTGGCAAAGGCGGACAGATAGCAAGATCTGCAGGCGGATATGCTCAGCTAATGGGTAAAGAGGAAAAATATGTCATCTTAAGACTTCCAAGTGGCGAGATGAGACAAATTTTAGCAGAGTGTATGGCAAGCGTTGGCGTTATCGGTAATGAAGACTGGGCTAACATAACTATCGGTAAAGCAGGTAGAAATCGCCACAGAGGAATTCGCCCTCAAACTCGTGGTTCAGCTATGAACCCAGTAGATCACCCACACGGTGGTGGTGAAGGTAAGAAAAATTCAGGCCGTCATCCAGTAACTCCATGGGGTAAACCAACAAAAGGTGCTAAGACTCGCCGCAAAAAAGCTAGCGATAAGCTAATTATTTCAAGAAGGAAAGGAAAATAGAGATGGCTAGATCACTCAAAAAAGGTCCTTTCGTAGACGGACATGTAATGAAAAAAGTTGTTGCTGCTAAAAAAGCCAACGACAACAAGCCGATCAAAACATGGTCAAGACGCAGTACGATTGTGCCTGAAATGATTGGACTAACATTTAATGTCCACAATGGTAAAAGTTTCATTCCAGTATATGTTACAGAAAATCATATCGGATACAAACTAGGCGAATTTGCTCCAACACGCACATTTAAGGGCCATAAAGGTTCAGTGCAAAAGAAAATAGGCAAATAAGGAGATATGAATGAGTAAAGCAATTATAAAATTCGTAAGACTATCTCCAACTAAAACAAGATTGATAGCAAATGAGGTTCAGGGAATGAGTGCTGAGCTTGCACTTGCAAGCCTTAGCTTTATGCCAAACCGTGGCGCTAAATTTATAGCAAATGCAATCAGCTCGGCTGTTGCAAATGGCGGTTTTGAGCCTGAAGAGGTAGTTGTGAAAAGCTGCCGTGTGGATGCGGGTCCTGTATTAAAAAGATTTAGACCAAGAGCAAGAGGAAGCGCGAGCAGAATTCGCAAGCCTACTTCTCACATTTTGGTAGAAGTATCTAAACCTGAAAAGAAGGAAGCATAATATGGGACAGAAAGTAAATCCGATCGGTTTAAGACTAGGAATCAACCGCAACTGGGAGTCAAGATGGTTTCCTACTAAAGGAAGTATGGTAGAAAATATTGGCGAAGACTATAAAATTCGTGCATTTTTGAAGAAAAAACTATACTATGCTGGAATTTCACAAATTGTAATAGAAAGAACAGCTAAGAAGATAAGAGTGACTGTAGTGGCAGCTCGCCCTGGAATCATTATTGGCAAAAAAGGCTCAGATGTTGAGAAGCTAAAAGAGGATATCCAAAAGCTAATCAATAAAGAGGTTAATGTAAATATTAAAGAAGAGAGAAAAGCTCAATCTTCTGCTCAACTTGCTGCAGAAAATGTTGCAATGCAGCTTGAAAAACGTGTTGCATTTAGACGTGCAATGAAAAAAGTAATCCAAGCTGCTCAAAAATCTGGCGCTAAAGGTATTAAAATTTCAGTTGCTGGACGTCTAGGCGGCGCTGAGATGGCAAGAACAGAGTGGTATTTGGAGGGTCGTGTGCCTCTTCATACACTAAGAGCGAAGATTGATTATGGCTTCGCAGAGGCGCATACTACTTATGGAAATATAGGTATTAAAGTGTGGATATTTAAAGGCGAAGTTCTTCAAAAAGGCGTTCAAGTCGAGAAGAATGAGGAAGAGGCGCCTAAGAAAACACGCAGAGCAAGAAGGGGTAAATAATCATGTTGATGCCAAAACGAACAAAATTTCGCAAACAGATGAAAGGTCGCAACCGCGGTAAGGCTACTCGTGGTATAGATCTTGCAATGGGTGAAGTAGGCATAAAGGCTGTTGAGGCTGGACGCGTAAATTCACGCCAAATCGAAGCTGCTCGTCAAGCTCTTACACGTCATGTAAAGAGACAGGCTAAAATTTGGATTAGAGTTTTCCCTGATAAGCCACTAACTAAAAAGCCACTTCAAACTCGTATGGGTAAAGGTAAGGCAGGTGTAGAAGAGTGGGTTATGAACATTAAGCCTGGCAGAATCATTTATGAGTTGGCAGGAGTTAATGAGGAACTTGCACGCGAGGCGCTTACGCTGGCTATGCACAAGTTGCCATTTAAGACAAAAATTGTAACGCGAGAGAGTGAAAATGAAATATACTGATTTAAAAGATAAGAGCGTAGTAGAGCTAAACGCGTTATTGAAAGAGAAAAAGGTGCTTTTATTTACATTAAGACAAAAGCTAAAGACTATGCAGTTAAGCAACCCTAACGAGATCCGTGCTGTTAAAAAAGAGATAGCACAGATCAATACTGCAATTAGTGCAACAAAATAAGGGGTGAGAAATGGCATTTAAAAGAGAAATCCAAGGTGTTGTTTTACAAAAAGCTGGAGATAAAACAGCTACTATTTTGGTAGAAAGACGTGTTATGCACCCAAGATACCATAAATTTGTAAAACGCTTTAAGAAATATATGATTCATGATGAGAAAAACGAAACAAAAGCAGGAGATACTGTTGTTGCAGTTGAGTGCAGACCACTTTCAGCACGCAAAAGTTTTCGTCTAAAAGCTGTATTAGCAAAGGGAGTTGAGTAATGATTCAAAGTTTTACAAGACTTGCAGTTGCTGATAATAGCGGTGCAAAAGAGCTAATGTGTATAAAAGTTTTAGGCGGAAGCAAAAGAAGATATGCAACACTTGGTGATGTTATTATTTGCTCTGTTAAAAAAGCTCTTCCAAACGGAAAGATCAAGAAAGGTCAAGTTGTAAAAGCGGTCGTAGTAAGAACTAAAAAAGAGGTTCAAAGAGAAAACGGCTCGCTAATTAGATTTGACGAGAATGCAGCGGTAATCTTAGATAACAAAAGAGAGCCTATAGGAACTCGTATCTTCGGACCTGTTGGTCGTGAGGTTAGATATGCTAACTTTATGAAGATTGTTTCACTTGCTCCGGAGGTGTTATAATGGCTAATGTAAAATTCAAAGTTAAAAAGGGCGATACCGTAAAGATTATTGCAGGTGATGACAAGGGCAAAACAGGCAAAATTTTATCGGTTCTTGCTAAAAAAGGACAAGTTATCGTTGAGGGTTGCAAAGTAGCTAAAAAGGCTATCAAACCAAGCGAAAAGACTCCAAACGGTGGCTTTATAAATAAAGAGATGCCAATTGATATCTCAAATGTTGCGAAGGTTGAGGGTTAATTATGAATAGATTAAAAGTAAAATATAGCGAAACCATTAAGCCAGCTTTAGCAAAAGAATTTGATATCAAAAATCCTATGCTTATCCCAGCGATTGAAAAGATCGTTATTAGTGTAGGTGCAGGCGAATCTGCAAAAGATCAAAAGCTACTTCAAAATATGGCTGATACGATTTCGTTAATTGCTGGACAAAAAGCGGTTGTGACCGATGCTAAAAAGTCAGTTGCTGGCTTTAAAGTTCGTGAGGGATTTCCTGTAGGAGTGAAAGTAACTCTTAGAAAAGAGCAAATGTATGCATTTTTAGATAAGCTTATTACTATTGCTCTTCCTAGAGTTAAGGACTTCAGAGGTCTTCCTAAAAATGGATTTGATGGACGCGGTAACTATAGCTTCGGTTTAGACGAGCAGCTAATGTTTCCTGAGGTTGAGTATGATAAGATTCTGCGCACTCACGGTATGAATATTACAGTTGTTACTACAACAAATAGCGATAAAGAGGCATTCAAATTGTTAGAACTATTTGGTTTGCCATTTGCAAAAGGAAAGTAATATGGCAAAGAAATCAATGATTGCAAAAGCAGCGCGCACTCCTAAATTTATAGTGCGCGGATATACAAGGTGCCAAATTTGCGGACGCCCACACTCTGTTTATAGAGATTTTGGAATTTGTCGTGTATGTCTAAGAAAAATGGCTAACGAAGGACTAATTCCAGGTCTTAAAAAAGCAAGCTGGTAAGGAAAAAAAATGTTGAATGATTTAATATCTGATGGACTAACACGTATCAGAAATGCTTCTATGAGAAGACTTGAAACAACTAAATTGCTTCACTCAAACGTTGTAGAAGCAACTTTGGCTATCTTGGCTGCAGAAGGCTATATAGAGAGCTATAATGTGGTTGAAGAGGATAAGAAAAAATTTATAAATGT
This sequence comes from Campylobacter sp. RM16192, assembly GCF_004803855.2. Lineage (NCBI taxonomy): Bacteria > Pseudomonadati > Campylobacterota > Epsilonproteobacteria > Campylobacterales > Campylobacteraceae > Campylobacter > Campylobacter sp. RM16192. The sequence goes on from NZ_CP012552.1 coordinate 21,029, forward strand.
TGTTTTAAAGTATGATGAGCGTGGAAGAGGCGTTATAAACGAACTAAAAAGAGTTTCAAAACCTGGTCGTCGTGTCTATAAAGGCAAAGAGGATATCAAGAGATTTAAAAACGGTTACGGAACTATTATAGTTAGTACAAGTAAAGGTGTTTTAAGCAACCAAGACGCACATAAAGCCGGAGTTGGTGGCGAGATCATCTGCACTGTGTGGTAATGAATATAAACGATGTCATGACATCGTTTATAGCACTTTATAATGGAGCTTGCACGATAGGCTAAGCTTATTGGCTTATTGTTTTTGCAACACTTCAAAATTTAGCGATCAAATTTGCTAAATTTAAGATAATAAAAATTTAAAGGTTTAAAAAGGGTTTTTACCCTTTTTAGTCGTTCAAATTTAACTTTGGACGAAGTGGAATTTAGTTTCTGCTTTTTATGGTATTGTGGTATCCATTCGTATAAAGTAGACATACCCTAGACAAGTAAAAAGGAAAAAAATGTCACGTATAGGTAAACAGCCGATAGCTATTCCAAATGGACTAGATGTCAGCGTAGAAGGAAATTTGCTTAAATTTAAAAAAGGCAATAATACAAAAGAACTTGACACAAAAGGTCATGTTGATGTTAAGGTAGAAAATGGCTCAATCGTATTTTCTCCTAAAGGCGAAGATAGACAAAGTAGAGCATACTGGGGCACATACAGAGCGCTAGCTAATAATATCGTTACAGGTCTTACGGACGGATTTATTCGTAAGCTTGAGATAAATGGTGTTGGATATAAAGCAGCGGCAAAAGGCAATGTGCTTGAGCTAACTCTTGGTTTTTCACACCCTGTAAATCACGAAGTTCCAAAAGGTGTTGAAGTAAGCGTAGAGAAAAATATCATCACAATTAAAGGCGATGATAAGCAAGTAGTAGGACAAATCGCAGCTCAAGTTAGAGGCTACCGCCCACCTGAGCCATACAAAGGCAAGGGTATTAAATACGTAGAAGAGCGTATTATCCGCAAAGCCGGTAAAACATCTAAGAAGTAAGGGATAGGCAATGACAGCAAATGTATTAAAAAGAAAATTGGCTCTTAGAATCAAGAGAAAAAAAAGAATCAGAGCAAAAATTTCTGGCACAACAACATTGCCAAGAGTTTCTATTTTTAAGTCAAATAGAACACTTTACGTTCAAGCTATAGATGATGTTGCTGCGGTTACTATTGCGGCAGCTGACGGAAGAAAACTTGGTGTAAAAGCCAATAAAGATGGCGCAGCTGTTTTGGCAAAAGAATTTGCAAAAACATTAAAAGGCAAGGGAATAGAAGAGGCGATATTCGATAGAAACGGCTATTTGTATCACGGCGTTGTAGCGGCTTTTGCTGACGCTTTGAGAGAAAACGGCATAAAACTATAACCCAAAGGAAAATCGATGGAAAAGTATAATAGAGAAGAATTTGAAGAAGTAATCGTCGATATCGGTCGGGTTACGAAAGTTGTTAAAGGTGGTCGTAGATTTAGATTTACTGCTCTTATAGTTGTTGGTAATAGAAACGGACTTGTAGGCTTTGGCTTTGGTAAAGCTAAAGAGGTTCCTGATGCCATTAGAAAAGCAGTTGATGATGCTTTCAAAAACATTATTAACGTTAAACTTAAAGGTTCAACTATTCCTCACGATATAGAGGTTAAATACAATGCAAGTAAAATTCTACTTCGCCCAGCAAGCGAAGGTACAGGTGTTATAGCCGGTGGTTCAACTCGCCCTATTCTAGAGCTTGCAGGTATTAAGGATATCTTGACAAAATCACTTGGCTCAAACAACTCTGCAAACGTTGTTCGCGCTACAATCAAAGCATTAAGTATGCTTAAAAGCTAAGGAGAGGGAACATGGGACTTGAAAAATTAACTCCTGCTACCGGTTCAACTCGCGAAACTAAGAGATTAGGACGCGGTCAAGGTAGCGGTCAAGGTAAAACTGCAGGAAAAGGACATAAGGGTCAAAGAGCTAGAAAAGGCTACAATGAAAAGAGAGGTTTTGAAGGTGGACAACAACCGCTTCAAAGACGTCTTCCTAAGGTAGGTTTTGCTTCTAAATTTGAAAAACCTTATGTTATCAACGTTGAGAAAATTACAGCGGTAAAAGAGCTTGGCGAAATTACAATCGCTTCAATCGCTACTGTTCATAAAATTTCAAGAAGCGTTACAAAAATAAAACTAATTGGAGCGAGCGCAAAAACTCTTGTTTCAAAGATCAAAGACGAGAACGTTATCGTTAGCGGACGTGCATAATGAATAAAACATTGACCAACAAGATATTAATCACGTTGGCATTTTTGTTTGCTTACAGGATACTGGCCTATGTGCCGGTTCCTGGCGTTAATGCCGATGTAATTAAGGAGTTTTTTGATTCAAATAGCTCTAATGCATTAGGATTATTTAATATGTTTAGCGGTAAGGCCGCTGAAAGATTAAGCATAATATCGCTTGGTATTATGCCATACATTACAGCTTCCATTGTTATGGAGCTCTTAGCTGCTACATTCCCAAATTTAGGCAAGATGAAAAAAGATCGCGACGGTATGCAAAAGTATATGCAGATCATTCGCTATGCCACAATCGGCATAACAGTAGTTCAAGCAATCGGTGTTAGTATCGGACTTCAGGGCTTAAGTGGAAGAGGTGGTGAGCAGGCTATAATGCTAGATATGAATCTATTTATAGCTATTGCGGCAGCTTCAATGCTAGCAGGAACTATGATGCTTATGTGGATAGGCGAGCAGATAACCCAAAGAGGAATAGGAAACGGTATAAGTCTTATTATCTTTGCAGGTATCGTATCGGGAATCCCATCTGCTATTGGCGGAACTGTAAATCTTGTAAATACAGGCGAATTAAATTTCTTAGTTGTTATAGGAATTTTGCTTGTTATTTTGGCAACCGTAGGTATAGTTATCTTTGTTGAGATGGGCGAAAGACGTATCCCTGTCTCTTACTCCAGAAAAGTTGTAATGGAAAACCAAAATAAGCGTATAATGAACTACATCCCTATAAAAGTAAATTTAAGCGGTGTTATCCCGCCTATCTTTGCTAGTGCTATATTGATGTTTCCAAGTACGATTTTACAGGCAAGCACAAACAAATATATCCAGGCAATAAACGACTTTTTAAATCCGAACGGATACTTTTTTAACTTTTTAACATTCTTGCTTGTAGTGTTTTTTGCATATTTTTACGCTTCAATTGTATTTAACGCAAAAGATATTAGCGAAAATTTAAAAAGACAGGGTGGATTTATACCTGGAATTAGGCCTGGTGAGGGAACTGCAGGGTATCTAAATGAGATTGCATCGCGCTTGACATTCGGAGGTGCTATATATTTGGGACTTATCTCAACTTTGCCTTGGGTTTTGGTTAAATTTATGGGTGTGCCTTTTTATTTCGGTGGAACATCAGTTTTGATTGTTGTTTCTGTTGCACTTGATACAATGAGAAGGATTGAGGCTCAAATTTATATGAACAAATACCAAACTCTAAGTGCGGTAGGCTTATAAAATGGCGATTTCGCTTAAAAAACCGGCTGAAATTGAAAAGCTTCGAGCGGCAAATCAAATTGTCGCTCGCACGCTTGATTATGTTGAAGGTATCATAAAGCCGGGAATGTCACTTCTTGAGATTGATAAAATTTGCGACGATATGATATGTGCTGCCGGCGCAAAGCCTGCTTTTAAAGGACTTTACGGCTTTCCAAATGCAGCCTGCATAAGTTTAAATGAGGTAGTTATACACGGCATTCCTAATAAAACAATTCTAAAAGAAGGCGATATAGTAGGTGTTGATATCGGCTCAAATTTAAACGGCTTTTTTGGTGACTCTGCTCGAACTTTTGCAGTTGGGCAAATTTCAAAAGAGGATGAAGCTCTGATAGCTTGTTCTAAAGATGCGCTTTATTTTGCGATTGACATCATAAGAGATGGAATGCATTTTAAAGAGCTTAGTTATGAGCTTGAGAAATTTATTCTTGCAAGAGGGTTTGTGCCGTTAAGAGGATTTTGCGGACACGGCATAGGTAAGCGCCCACATGAAGAGCCTGAAGTGCCAAACTATTTAGAGGGCAACAACCCAAAAGCTGGACCAAAGATTAAAAACGGAATGGTTTTTTGTATAGAGCCGATGATATGCCAAAAAGACGGAACCCCGGTTATTGGAAGTGACAAATGGAAAGTAACTAGTAAGGATGGGTTAAGAACTAGCCACTATGAGCACTGTGTTGCTGTGATCAACGGAAGAGCTGAAATTTTAAGTAAAGCGTAAATTTATCGCCTAAGTTTTTACAATTTACAAATCAAATTTGTGAATTGTAAAATTTTAATTTGTGGTGAGTTAAAATTTTAAGTTATTTATGTTGCGATCCTGCAGCTGAATAAAGATCAAATTTATGAGAGGAGGTAAATAGTGGCAAAAGACGACGTCATAGAGATTGACGGCAATGTTATAGAGGCTCTGCCTAATGCGACATTTAAAGTTGAGCTTGATAATAAGCATGTGATTTTATGTCATATCGCGGGCAAGATGAGAATGCACTATATCAAGATCATGCCCGGAGATCGCGTAAAAGTAGAACTCACGCCTTATAGTCTTGATAAAGGTAGAATAATTTATAGACATAAGTAAAACAAAAGCTGATTTTAGATAGAATCTAGCCTTTGCAACTAAGCTGTATGAAGAATTATTTTCAAAGCTACCACTTGTTTTGAAAATAGTTGGTTTAATAACTTCTTTAAACCTGATGCAGCCCCCAAAAAGTGGAATAAATTTTTAGGAGACTGAGATGAAAGTTCGTCCTTCTGTAAAGAAGATGTGTGACAAATGTAAAATTGTCAAGCGTAAAGGTATAGTTCGCATTATTTGCGAAAATCCAAAACATAAACAAAGACAAGGATAAAGAATGGCTCGTATTGCAGGTGTAGATTTACCGAAAAAAAAGAGAATTGAGTATGGTCTAACTTACATTTATGGTATCGGCCTTCATAAATCAAGAGAGATTCTTACGGCTACTGGAATTTCTTATGACAAGAGAGTTCATGAGCTAACTGAAGATGAGGCTGCTGCTATTCGTAAAGAGATCCAAGAGAAACATGTGGTTGAAGGTGATCTTAGAAAGAGCGTTGCTATGGATATAAAAGCGCTTATGGATCTTGGAAGCTATAGAGGTCTTCGCCATAGAAAGGGTCTTCCGGTGCGCGGTCAAAAGACTAAAACAAACGCTAGAACCAGAAAAGGCAAGCGTAAAACTGTTGGCTCTGCAACAAAATAAGGATAGATGATGGCAAAAAGAAAGATAACTAAAAAGAAAGTAGTAAGAAAAAGTATTGCCAAAGGTGTTGTTTATATCAGTGCGACTTTTAACAACACCATGGTAACAGTTACTGATGAGATGGGAAATGCTATAGCTTGGAGTAGCGCAGGTGGTTTAGGCTTTAAAGGAAGCAAAAAATCAACTCCATATGCAGCTCAACAAGCAGTAGAAGATGCTATTAATAAAGCAAAAGAGCACGGAATAAAAGAGGTGGGCATAAAAGTTCAGGGTCCAGGAAGCGGTAGAGAGACTGCTGTAAAAAGTGTAGGTGCAATAGAGGGCATTAAAGTTACATTCCTTAAAGATATAACTCCGCTTGCTCACAATGGTTGCAGACCACCAAAACGCCGCCGCGTATAATTAGAAAATTAGGAGAATTATTATGGCAAGATATAGAGGGCCTGTTGAAAAATTAGAAAGACGTCTTGGTGTAAGCTTAGCACTTAAGGGAGAGAGAAGATTGGCTGGTAAATCAGCTGTTGAAAAACGCCCTTATGCTCCTGGACAACACGGACAAAGAAGAGCAAAGATTAGCGAATACGGACTTCAATTAAGAGAGAAACAAAAAGCTAAATTTATGTACGGAATTTCTGAAAAGCAATTTAGAAAGCTATTCCAAGAAGCAGCTAGAAGAGAAGGCAACACAGGTGCGCTTTTAGTTCAACTTCTTGAGCAAAGACTTGACAACGTAGTTTACAGAATGGGCTTTGCTACAACTCGCAGATTTGCTCGTCAGCTTGTAACTCACGGACATATTTTAGTAAACGGTAAAAAAGTTGATATCCCATCATACAGAGTTGATGCCGGCGCTAAAATCGAGATAGTAGAGAGGTCAAAAAACAACCCTCAAATAGTTCGCGCTATTGATCTCACAGCACAAACCGGAATCGTTTCTTGGGTTGATGTTGAAAAAGATAAAAAATTTGGAATTTTTACAAGAACACCAGAAAGAGAAGAGGTTGTCATTCCTGTTGAGGAAAGATTCATAGTAGAGCTTTATTCGAAATAATAAGGGGTGTAATAATGAAAAAGATTACTACATCAGCTTATATGCCTACCGAAATTTCGGTAGAGAGTATAAGCGAAAATGTTGCTAGAATAACAGCCTATCCATTTGAGACAGGTTATGCGGTGACTTTAGCTCACCCTCTTCGTCGTCTTCTTTATAGCAGCACCGTAGGATTTGCTGCTACAGGCGTTAAGATAGAGGGTGTTGCGCACGAGTTTGATTCTATGCGCGGTATGCTTGAAGATGTTGCTCAGTTCATTATAAATTTAAAGAATTTGCGCTTCAAGCTTAAAAATGACTCTGAAAAAGAGATTGTGGAGTATTCTTTTAAAGGGCCAAAAGAGATAAGCGGTAAAGATCTTGGCAATGATTTGGTTGAGATTGTAAATCCTGATGCTTATTTGGCTACTATAAATGAAGATGCTGAGCTTAAATTTTCGATCATTATACAAAAAGGTATAGGTTATGTTCCTAGCGAAGAGATTCGTGAAGAGATGGAAGATGACTATATAGCTCTTGATGCTTTCTTTACGCCAGTAAAAAAGGCTGTGTATGAGTTGCAAAATGTTTTGGTTGAAGACAACCCAGATTATGAAAAGATAGTTTTTACAGTTACTACCGATGGTCAGGTTGGTGCAATAGAAGCATTTAAGCATGCCATTGAGGCTATGTATCACCAAATGTCTGTATTTAAAGGCGTTTTGGATATTGATATCTCTGCACAGACTAGTGGAGCTATGGCTTCAGGTGAGCATACTAAACTTCTTCAAAGTGTTGAAGATTTAAATTTAAGCGCTAGAAGCTTTAACTGCCTTGATAGAGCAGATGTTAGATTTATCGGTGAGCTTGCTTTAATGGATGAAAATGAGCTGAGAGATCTTAAAAATCTAGGTAAAAAATCTCTTGAAGAGATAAAAGCCGTAATGGAAGAGATTGGATATCCTATCGGAGGCAATGCTTTAGGCAACGGTAAAGATCAGCTTAAAAAGAAGATTGCTGAGCTAAAATCACAAACCAGCCCAAAAGAATAAAAGGACAATAAATGAGACATAAACATGGTTATAGAAAATTAGGTAGAACGGCATCTCATCGTTCTGCATTGCTTAAAAATATGGCAATTGCGATAATAAAAAGTGAAAAGATTGAGACCACTCTACCAAAAGCAAAAGAGCTTAGAAGCTATATCGAAAAGCTTATCACAAGAGCTAGAAAAGGCGATAGCAACGCTCACAGAGCAGTTTTTGCAAGCCTTCAAGACAAAGAGACTACAAACAAGCTTGTTACCGAAGTAGCTCCTAAATTTGTAGGACGCAACGGCGGCTATACAAGAATAGTAAAAACTCGCATTAGACGTGGCGATGCAGCTGAAATGGCTTATATAGAGCTAGTTAGCGAATAATTTTTAGAGAGCTTCGGCTCTCTTCTTTCTAATTCTTCATTTATAATTTTAATTTTTTAGCCTTTATTTTACGTAACTTTAAATTTCCAAAAGATACAATTTTAACTCTAATTATCAAAAATTTGATCTATAAATTTAACGAAAGAGCTTATGAAAAAACTAGTTTGGTTAAACCCCATTGTAAAAAGCATTTATGATTTTGAATCCCTAAAGAAGCTTTTAGAAGATAAGGGTTTTAGTATCGTAGAGTGTAAAAAAGATCATGTTAAAAATGTTAAAACAGCCTACAAAAACCAGCTCAAATTTAAAAATTTAATCCTAGATAGTCGCTGCCCTAGAGCTGTAAACTTTATAAGATCAAATTTCAAAGAGCATTCGAGTCAAATTTCAAAGCTAAATCCTATCCTCATAGAAAGTGCACTTGAACTTAGCGCAAATTTAAAGCACGACGAACATCTTTTTATAACTACCCCTTGCGAGGATTTAGCCAAGCTTGGCAGAGAGTTAAATTTGACTCAGACTACATTTTTAACTTGGAAAGATTTTAAAGAGCTAAACGAGATAAATTTGAGCACAAACAAAATAAATTTAAGCCCGATTCCCGTTGGTTTTTTTGAAAATTTGGGCATAAAAACTCTCAGTTTAAGCAGCGAAGAAAAGATACAAAACGCATTTTCTTATAAATTTAACGAGCTAAAAAACTATCAGATCATCGAGCTTTTGCACTGCGAAAACGGCTGTCACAATGGAGACGGGCTTTGAAGGAAATTTTTAAAAAGAGCATTTTGATCCTTGCTGTGTTTGCTATTTGGCACACTGTTTGCGAGCTTGAAATTTTTACGGCTTATATCCTGCCAAGTCCGATCGTCACCTTTAAAACTATGTTTAATATGACGCTAAGCGGCGAGTTGGTTACGCACACGCTCATTAGCTTTAAGCGCATTTTTACAGGCTACGCTCTTGCTTTTGCGCTGGCGCTTATTCTTGGTGGCATAGCGGTACTTCTGCCTAAGATCAGCGTTTATTACGAGTGGATTTTGGAGTTTTTTAGAAACATTCCTCCGCTTAGCTTGATTGCGATTTTGGTGCTTTGGTTTGGCATTAACGAGGCTCCAAAGATAATCATCATCATCCTTGCGTCGTTTTTCCCGATGTTTTTAAGCATTTCAAAAGGGCTAACGAACTGCGATATTAAGCTCATTGAAGTCGGTAAAATTTTTGGTTTTAGCAAATTTGAAATTTTTTACAAAATCATTCTAAAAAGCGCACTTAAAGACATTTTTGTCGGAATGCGTATCGGCTTTGGCTACGCTATGAGAGCCATCATTGGAGCGGAGATGATCGCAGCCTCAAGCGGACTTGGCTATCTTATCCTTGACGCAGAAGAGCTTTCGCGCGCGGATAGGATATTTGTGGGTATATTTACGATCGGAGTTTGTGGGGTGCTTATTGATCGGATATTTTTGTTTTTGATAGCCAAATTTAGAGTTTTGCGAGGCGAATAATGATAGAAATCTCAAATTTATCCAAGTATTTTTTCATCCACGGCAAGCGCCTTGACGTCATAAAAAATTTAAATTTAACCATCAAAAAAGATAAGATCACCGTCGTGCTTGGCAGGAGTGGTTGTGGTAAAACAACTCTTTTAAGGCTTATTGCCGGGCTTGAGAGCCTAAGTGCAGGCGAGATCAGGATCAAAAATGAAGCCAAAATCGGCTTTGTCTTTCAAGAAGCGCGCCTTATGCCGTTTTTAAACGTCTATGAAAATATCGTTTTTTCGCTCAAAAAGCATGAGATTAACGAGGCTAAAATTGATGATCTCATATCGATGATAGGGCTTAACGACTTTAAATTCGCCTCTCCTTCGCAGCTTTCAGGCGGCATGTCCTCTCGCGTCGCTCTTGCACGAGTGCTTGCGTATGAGGCGAATTTGATCCTTATGGATGAGCCTTTTGCGGCGCTTGATGCCTTTACGAGGGCCAGTATGCAAGCTGAAATTTTAAAGATACAAGCCGGCAAAACCATCCTTTTTGTAACTCACAATATCGATGAAGCGCTATTTTTGGCAGACGAGATCATCTTGCTTGAAAAAGGCGGTATCAAATCAAGCTACGATCTATCAAATTTAGCTAGGCCCAGAGACTTGCTTTGTGATGATGTGATAAGGCTAAAGCGCGAAATTTTAGCTCACATTTAGCGGTCTATCTCGCATTCTATTGCAAACCGTACAATTTGTCGAGGTTTCTAAGATAGCTAGAACTTTTCTCTTTACTATTTAGTATGATTAAAATTTCTAAAAAAGTATTATGGCAATTGATAATTAAAACCAGAATGAAGCAAAAATTTTATATAATTTGGTTTTTAAATCAAAAAGGAGAAAAGATGAGAAAGATCTTTAAAATTTTATGTGCGTTTTCCTTGCTTTGCTCTCTTGCAAATGCAAAAGAAAATTTAGACAAAATCGGCATAACTTACGTCAAATCACCGCTAAACGTCCCGTCAATCGTCGATAAATTCAAAGGCTTTTACGGCAAATCATTTGGCGTGCCGGTGGAGTATTTTGAGATAACTTCAGGAGCCAAGCAGACTCAAGCGCTCGCATCAAATTCGCTTCAGTTTCTTAACTGTGTGGGCGGCACTTCGGTTATCCTAGCGGCTGCAAACAAGGCTGATATCAAGATCATAAGTGCGTATTCAAGAGCGCCTGAAGCGTTTGTTATATTTGCTAAAGATAAAAGCATAAAATCGCCAAAAGATCTAAAAGGCAAGAAGATCGCAGGACCTAAAGGCACGATACTAAACGAGCTTTTGGTTAGATACCTTGCACTTGGCGGACTTAGTATAAACGACGTTGAGTTCATCTCTATGGGCATCCCGCCTGCACAAGCCGCACTTGAAAACGGAAGCGTTGATATGGCGCTTTTGGCTGGGCCTGCAGCTTATAACGCACAAAAATCAGGACTTCACATCGTCACAACCGGCAAGGGCGTCATCACTCCGGTTATCGTAACGGCTACAAGCGGAGAGTTTTATAAGAAGCACAAAGATGTAGTTGAGAAATTTAAGAAGACTCAGGATGAAATTTTAGATTTTATCAAAGCAAACGAAGAGGAAGCTCTTAAATTTACAGCCCAGGAAACCGGCCTTAGTATAGAAGCGGTTAAGAGCATGTATCCGCAGTATGACTTTAGCTCAAAGATCACGGCTGATGATATAAAAGCACTTGAAGCTACGCAAGAATTTATGCTTGAAAGCAAGATGATCGAGCAAAAAATAGACATAAAATCACTTCTAATAAACTAAAATTTAAAGGGCAAATTTGCCCTTTAACCTTAAAAACTCCCAAAACCTCCGAAATTTAAAATTTATTTTGCCAAAGTAGAGGTATAATAAAATAAAAAATAAAAAGGGCGAGATATGATTCCATTTACCGACGAAGAGCTGCTAAAGCCTGTAAGTGCGAGCCTGCAAAAGGTTATGCCTATGCTTGAGCGAGATGGTGGAGGACTCGAGCTTTTAGGCATTAAAAATGGCAAAATTTATGTTCGACTTACAGGTCATTGTCACGGCTGTGCAGCAAGCGGAACTACTTTAAAATACGGCATAGAAAGACAACTTAGGATAGATATTCACCCTGAACTTGAAGTGATAAATATTCCTATTGGCGAAGAGGTTAATTTAGATTGATAGATTATAAAAAACTTGGTGTCAAGGCCTTTTATAAAGGGCGATTTGATGAGGCGATGAACTATTTTTCGCTGGCTTATAATAAAAAAGAGGACAAGAGACTACTATTTTTTATTATGCTTTGTTCGCTTGCTAAAAATAGATATGATGAGGCTATGATGCTCTTTGAAATTTTTAAGGTCAAAGAGGATGTGGGAATGAGTGCTGAGGATTTGGATGAAATTTTAGCCACTCTAGAGTCTAAATTTGAAGAGAAAGATGAGCTTGAAAGTCAAAATGCGATCAGCTATCATGATTTTATGCAGGCGGTTGCCAAAGAGGGTAGCTTTAAGAGTGTATTTGAAGATATTATGTTTTCTACCAGAGTTATGATAAGTAGCCGAGATGACTTTTTGCAATTTTTAGAAAATTTGATTAAAAACGATTTTATCGAGATGGGATTAAACTACATAGAAAGCGTTGCCTCTATTTTTGCCGGCGACGAGAGACTAAATGCGCTAATCGGCGAAATAAACAAAAGGCGCAAAAGTGAAGATTTACATTAAAGACTCATTTGTAACGGATAATTCAAAAGAATGCGAAAAAGGATGCTTTTTTGTTCGCACTCATACAAATTCAAAATTTATAGACTCAGCTATTGCTAATGGCGCTAAAGTCATAAGTTTAAGCGAATGCAAAGAGATTTTGGGGATTGATAAAAATATAAAAATCATAGGCGTAACGGGAACAAACGGTAAAACTACAACTGCCGCAGCGATTTACTCAATATTGCTTGATCTTGGCTATAAATGCGGGCTTTGCGGCACGAGAGGCGCATTTGTTAATAATAAAAGGATTGATGAAAAGGCGCTTACTACAAGTGAAATTTTGCGTACTATTAATTATTTAAAAGTTGCAAGCGAAGAGAAGTGCGAATTTTTCGTTATGGAGGTTAGTTCTCACGCCATAGACCAAAACCGTATAGAAAGTCTTGATTTTGCGATGAAAATTTTTACAAATTTGACACAAGATCACCTCGACTACCACCACACTTTCGAAGAATACGCGCGTGTTAAAAGCAGTTTTTTTGATGATGACACTTTAAAACTTATAAATATCGATGATGGAAATTTAAAATTTAACGCTAAAAATGCGCTTACTTACTCGCTTAAAAAGCATGCAAATTTCGCTCCTATCGCTTACGGGCTAAAAAATGGCATTAATGCTATTATTAAGACTCCAAAGGGCGAGCTTGAGATCAGCTCAAATTTGCAGGGTGAATTTAATCTTTACAATCTAATTGCAGCGATTGGTTGCGTAATGAGCTTAACGGATAAGAGTTGTAATGAGATATCGCGTGCAGTTAGTAATTTTGGCGGTGTTGAGGGTCGTATGGAGGTTGTTAGTGACAATCCTCTTGTTATTGTTGATTTTGCACATACTCCAGATGGAATTGAAAAAGTCCTAAGCGCACTTTGTCACTATGAGATTGTGGTAGTGTTTGGAGCTGGAGGTGATAGAGATAACACAAAGCGTCCTAAAATGGGTGCTATAGTGCAAAGATTTGCAAAGCTTGCAATAGTGACTAGCGATAATCCAAGAAGCGAAGAGCCGATGGAGATAATAAAGCAAATTTGTGCGGGCATGAAGATGGATGATAGCGTGATTTGCGAACCTGATAGAAAAAAAGCGATTAAAATCGGACTTGAAAGCTTAAAAAATGTACAAATTTTAGTGATTTTAGGTAAAGGCGATGAGAGCTATCAGGAGATCAAAGGTATCAAATATCCGTTTAGTGATAAAGATGTTGTTTTACAGGCTTTATCTCACTAAATTTATCTACAGCAAATAAAATAAAATATAAAAGGTATAAAATGAGAATAGAGATTTTGGCTAGTAAAATTCACAGAGCAACAGTAAGTGATGCCAATCTAAACTATGTAGGCTCAATAGGAATTGATGAAAAATTGATGGAAGCGGCAAATTTGATAGAAAACCAAAAGGTTGAAATTCTAAATATCAACAACGGCGAGAGGTTTTCTACGTATGTAATAAAGAGTAAAAAAGATGGCGATATTTGCCTTAATGGAGCCGCTGCACGCAAAGTTTGCATAGGGGATAAAGTTATAATAGTGGCTTACGCAACAATGAAATTTAAAAAGGCTAAAAAATTTGAGCCAAAAATCGTGCATGTAAATGATAAAAACCAAATAATATCCTAAAATTTCGATACTCTGCAGATAGATTAAAAAATTGAAACAAATTTATATAAGCTCAAATTTGATATAATCAGCCAAAACCAAAAGGATTTTTTATGTTTGAAGGACTTGATTTTTCTAAAATGGGTGAGATGCTCGAAGAGGTTCAAAAGAAAGCTCGTGAGCTTGAAAATGAAACTGCAAATCGCGAATTTAGCGTAAAAAGCGGCGGGGGGCTTATTAGCGTAAAAGCTAATGGCAAAGGGGAACTTTTGGATATCAATATAGACGATAGCCTACTTGAAGACAAAGAGAGTTTGCAAATTTTACTAATTAGTGCTGTAAATGACGTAATGGCAATGGTTGAAGAGAGCAAAAAGCATATGGCTTCTAAGATGTTAGGCGGATTTGTCGGAGGTGTATAGATGAGAAAAATTTTTCTTATTTTAACACTTTGTGCGATTATTTTTGCCGCCCCTAGACCTACACAAGATGACTTTAACGCTTGCTTTGAAAAAACCTTACCAAGTATTGTGAATGTAAGTGGAAATAAGGGCATTGCGCTTAGTTCAAATTTAATAGCCGTTCCTAAAAATAGTCAAATGCCTGTCAAAAACTATATCAAATTTGATCCATTTTTGGGACTTTATCTAGTTGCATCGGATATCAAGCTTGAGCCAATTAGAATGAGCGATGATAACAATACCAAAAAGAGCGATTGGGTAAGCGTTACTAGCGATCTTAATGCGACTGTTTATGGGCATGTCAAATCTCTTGGAGAAAGACTAGGAGAGCTTGATACTCTTACTTTTGATGTAAATGGCACAGGAGCGCTTCTTAGTGTTTGTTGTAATATGCGCGGTATCGCAGTTGGCGATAATAAATTTGTGCCAAGTAGATATCTAAAGCATTTTATCGCCTATCCTTATTTGTATTATGGAGACGTTGGAGCTAGCTTTGAGGCTATTAAGGATAAAATTTACGTAAAAAGCGTAGAGAGATTAGGTAGAGGCGCTGTATTGATGATGGGCGATGAAATAGTAAGTATAAATGGCCAAAAATTTACCACTCTAAGAGAGCTAAATGAGAGAATTTTATTCGCCAAAAAGGGCGAAATTTTAAATTTTGAAATCATCAGAAATGAAGTAGTCGAGAGGTTTGATATACCTGTTTCTAGCGAGCCAAACACCCAAAATACTCAAAAGACAAATTTAAATGCTGATAAAACAGAAACAAAAAAAGAGTCTAAAGTAGTTAATGCCGCCAGAGATTTTTTTAAGGCGCAAGGAATAACTCTTGATGATAAACTTGTAGTCAAAAAAGTTGATGAAGATTCTCAGGCTGCCGGATTTGGGATAAAACCTGGCGATAAGCTCATACAAATTAATCAAAATGAGGTTAAAAATTATAAGGATATTTTGAAATTTACGTCAAAAGAAAAAGGCGAATATATACTGCTTTTTCGACGTGAAGGTTTTGACTTCTTTTATAAAGTGCGCTAAATGAATGAAAATTTATTAAATGATTTTAAGAGTTTCTTGGCGGAAAATTTGCCAAGTGCTCCAAGCTTTCATCCATATTTTGATGAGGCTTTAAAGTATATGCTGCTTGCCGGAGGTAAACACTTTCGTGCAATGCTTTTATTGGGTGTTGTGAAAGCGCTTAAGCCCGAAGTTTTAAAGGATGCGTTTGATGTGGCGCTTGGGTTTGAGATGATGCACACTTACTCTCTTATTCACGATGATTTGCCGGTAATGGATAATTCCCAGCTTCGCAGAGGCAAGCCTACGCTTCATGTAAAATTTGATGAGGTTACCGCTGTTTTGGTTGGAGATGCTTTGAACACTCATGCGTTTTATCAAATTTCAAAAGCTAATTTAAGTCCTGAAATTCGTATAAAATGCGTTGAAATTCTAAGTCAAAATGCCGGTGTTAGTGGAATGGTTTTGGGCCAGGCATTGGATTGCCACTTTGAAAACCAGAGGCTTGGATTGCAAGAGCTTACGTTTTTGCATTTGCACAAAACCGCTAAGCTAATTGCCGCAAGTTTAAAAGCCGGATGCGTAATAGCCGATATGAGCTATGAAGATAGCGAAAAAATCTATAAGATCGGGCTTGATTTGGGACTTGCTTTTCAAATAGCCGATGATATTATAGATGCGACAAAGAGTGCCACTGAGGCTGGTAAGCCTACAAATAATGACGGTGTGAAAAACTCTTTTACCAATCTACTTGGCGTTAAAGGCGCTAAAGAGGCAAAAGACGAGCTTATAGAAAAAATAGAAAACGAGCTAAAAAGCACTCATCTTGGCATCAAAGAGATAGTTGCAAATTTAATAGATAGACACTTGAGATAAAGGAAAAATATGTTAAAAAAACAAGCCGATACTATAAGATTTTTATGTGCCGATATGGTGCAAAAGGCAAATAGCGGACATCCGGGTGCGCCAATGGGGCTAGCGGACGTGATGGTCGTACTTATGAAATTTTTAAATCACAATCCAAAAAATCCAAATTGGCTAAATCGCGATAGACTCGTATTTAGCGGTGGGCACGCAAGTAGTCTCGTGTATAGTTTTTTACATTTAAGCGGATATGATTTAAGCCTTGATGAACTTAAAAAATTCCGCCAGCTTGGTTCGCTTACCCCAGGTCATCCTGAGATTCATACCAAAGGTGTAGAGGTTGCAACTGGTCCGCTTGGACAAGGTGTGGCGAATGCCGTAGGATTTGCCATGGCTGCAAAATACGCTGCAAATTTGCTAAACGAACCAAATAATGAGGTGATAAATCATAAAATTTACTGTCTTTGCGGAGATGGCGATTTACAAGAGGGTATTAGTTATGAAGCCTGTGCTATAGCGGGAAATTTGAGTTTAAATAATTTGGTTTTGATATACGACTCAAATAATATCACAATAGAGGGCGATACAAGTATAGCTTGGAGCGAGGACGTAAAAGTTCGTTTTGAGGCTCAAGGCTGGGATGTGGCTCGTATAGATGGGCACGACTATGATCAGATTGAATTTGCACTTGAACAAGCTAAGGAAAGAGAAAAGCCTTATCTAATCATTGCAAATACACGTATAGCAAAGGGTGCCGGTGAGCTTGAGGGAAGCCATCATAGTCATGGTGCTCCGCTTGGAGAAGAGATTATAAGAGCCGCTAAAGAGGCTGCGGGGTTTGATCCTGACTTAAAATTTACTATCGATGAAGATGTGTTGTTGCGTTTTAGAGCGGCTATTGAGAAAGGCGATTTGGCTGAGGCTTTATGGAATAAACAGGTTGAAAATTTAAGCAATGAGGGCAAAAGGCTTTTAAATTCACTTCTTAATCCTGAAATATCAAAGATAAATTTTCCTGATTTTGCAGGCAAAAAAGTAGCAACACGCGATAGTAACGGCGCGATAATAAATGAAATCGCAAAGACTCTTCCTGGATTTATGGGTGGTTCAGCAGATCTTGCTCCATCAAACAAAACTGAGTTAAAAGGTATGGGTGACTTCCCGAACGGACGCAATATACACTTTGGAATAAGAGAACATGCGATGGCCGCGATAAATAATGCATTTGCTAGATACGGTCTGTTTTTGCCTTTTTCGGCGACATTTTTTATCTTTAGCGATTATTTAAAGCCAAGTGCAAGAATTGCCGCTTTAATGGGCGTAAAGCACTTCTTTATCCTTACTCACGACAGCATCGGAGTAGGAGAAGATGGTCCTACTCATCAGCCTATAGAGCAGCTTAGCACTCTTCGTGCGATGCCAAATTTTTATACTTTCCGTCCGGCAGACGGAAACGAGAACGTAGAATGTTGGAAAGTAGCTTTAAATTTAAATGCTCCATCGGCTTTTGTGCTATCTCGCCAAGGGCTCGAGCCTCTTAAGAGTGGTGAGTTTGGAAGTGTAGAAAAAGGAGCTTATCTTTTAAAATCTACACCAGATGCGAAAATAACTCTTGTTGCAAGCGGAAGCGAAGTAAGTTTATGCGTAAAAACGGCAGACACTCTAAACGCTCTTGGTATAGGCGTAAATGTAGTTTCGGCACCATGCTTTGATCTGCTTTGCGAACAGCCAAAAGATTATGTAGATAAAATTTTAGATCCAACCACAAATATAGTAGCTGTAGAGGCTGCAAGTGCGCTAGAGTGGTATAAATTTGCAGATATTGTTTATGGAATGAAGAGTTTTGGTGAGAGCGGCAAAGCGGATGATCTGTTTGATTATTTTGGATTTAGCCCTGAAAAACTGGTCAAATTTATCAAAGATTTAGTTAAATAATGGATTTTTTGCAGGTTATTGTTCTTGCTCTTGTTCAAGGCATAAGCGAATTTTTGCCTATATCAAGCTCGGCACATTTGGTGCTTGTACCAAAGTTGCTTGGTTGGCAAGATCAAGGCTTAGCCTTTGATGTGGCGGTTCATGTCGGAACACTAACCGCAATCTTATTTTATTTTAAAGATAGTCTAAAAAAGCTTTTATCTGATTTTTTTGCTTCAATAATGCAGAGAAAAAAAGTTGGCGACAGCACTCTTGTGTGGTCTGTCGGCTTTGCAACATTGCCGGTAGGGCTATGCGGTCTAGCTCTTAATGATATTATTGAACAATATGTCAGAAGTGGCATTATTATCGCTATTACCACTATTTTATTTGCCGTGGTATTGTTTATCGCAGATAAAAATCACGGATTAAAAAGTGAATATGATATGACAATCAAGCTTGCGCTTATCATAGGCTTGGCTCAAGCCATAGCTTTAATCCCTGGTGTTTCCCGATCGGGAATTACTATGAGTGCGGCTTTGCTTTTGGGATTTAGTAGAACCGCTAGTGCAAATTTCTCTTTTTTAATGTCCATTCCTGTTATTTTGCTTGCAGGATTGCTTGAAACCGTAAAGCTTGCAAACTCTCCTTGGCATATCTCTTGGAGTGATTTAATATTGGGGGCTGCAATCAGTGGAGTTAGCGCCTATATATGCGTGAGACTTTTTATGGCTTTGATATCAAAGATGAGCATGCTACCTTTTGTGATGTACCGTCTTATATTGGGCGTATTTTTAATAGTAGTTTTTATATAACTTTGCGGCATAATAACTGCCACAAAGTTATTTTTGTAGTTTTTCTTTAAGCATCTCGTCAAATAGACTAAACAGAATTTGAGAAGACTCTTCGGCCTTTTTGAAATTTTCTATAATTTGAGAGATTGTAATCTTATTCTCGCTCATTGCAACTAAAGAGTTGTTTATCTGTTTATGGACATTGGCGTGAGGCTCGTGGAGCTTTTTAAATGATGTGGTTTGACCGAAAATTTCTTTACCGGCGTTATCGCACCATTTGCCTAGTCTGCAATTAAAATGATCTGTCATTGCCGACCAATCGGCCTTAAGAATGTGGTCGTATCCATTAAATTTAAAAATTATATGATCTGTTTTTGCTAAAGTTATGAAAATTTCATAGTATAGCTGCTCTGTCTCGCCTTGAAATTTTATCAGTTCGCTATGAAGCTCATCAAATAAATTTTTAAAACTATATATGCTTTCGTTTGAATTTAAAGATATTTTTTCTATCTCTTCACTTTGGGCAAACATGTCGCTCGCATTTTGTTTGAGCAAATTTACGTTCATTTCGACTTCAGCTGTTGCTTTTTGTGTTCTTTCGGCTAGTTTTCTTACTTCATCCGCAACTACGGCAAATCCTCTTCCATGCTCCCCTGCTCTTGCGGCTTCTATGGCAGCATTAAGGGCGAGTAGATTAGTTTGATCGGATATATCTTTAATCAAATTTATAACACTTGTTATTTCGTCTACGCTTTTATGCAGTCCTTCTGCTGTCTCACGAGATTTATTTGAAGACTCTGTGATATGCGAAATTGAGTTAATTATTCCGTTTGATTCGGCTTGCAGCCTATCTATTGTTCTTGCATTTTTTATACTACTTTCAGATAGATCTTTAATCCTTGTTATCTCTTGGATATTTTTTTGCACTGCCGCTATACCTACTTTTGCGCCATCGATAATACTTCTAGCCATAATATTGTCTTCATTATTTTCTTGGCTTGGCGATTTGTTTACTACTGAAATTTCATCTCGCAATCTTGAGTTCTCTTCAGTAAGACTTTGATTTTCTTGTTGAAGCTTTTTAATTTGCTCCTTTAACACCTCTATTTCTTGTGTGTTTTTGTTTCCAAAAAACATAATTGCACCTTTCTATACGCAATAATGACTTTCGGTCTTGATTATTGTGTGGATTTATTTTTATTAATTTTATTAAATTTACTCTTATAAAATATTAAATAAAGCTAAATAAAAAATGAAAATATGATATAAATTTTATTTTGTATTAATAAAGTGGCAGACAGGATGGGATTTGAATAGTAATTAGTAAGTATGTATTTATAGACATTTGAATTATTTCAAAAAATAAGTGATACAGAAAGTGATACATTTTAGAATCTATATAATAAGGTGTAGTTTTATATAAACTATTGCATATTTTTTGCTTTTAGATTTCATAAAAACAACTAAGTAATTGTAAAATAATCTAGCCATATGAATCAACAGCAAAATAAAAATTGAAATTGCCTTGAATGAATATTTGAATTATTTATAATATTATTGAAATCTAAAAACGATTATATGCTAACTAAGATGTGTGTTGTAGTTATTGCTTAGAAATAATTATATTTTATATTATTATGTTACAAAAAGGGTTTTAGGGGTTTACCCCTAACGAGTGATATTTTGTCTGACTTGTCAGACAAAAAGTATCCTCGCCTATACATTTGCCTATAAATAAATTAAATAATTAATAAACTTTTTGCTTTACTTATATTTATTCCATCAAACACTAGTAAAATTTACTAATTTTTTAATTTAGGCTATGCATTGTTTAGAGATATTTTTTAAACTTATTTTTATGTCTTTCTAATCCAACTCAAAACACAAACAGTCTATTGCGATCTGTATCATAAGAGTCTTTTAATTAGATTTTTGTAGAATTATGCTATATATAATATCTTTTGGGAATATAATATGTCTAGGAAGCTAAAAAAAGGAAATC
Organism: Campylobacter sp. RM16192; assembly: GCF_004803855.2. Taxonomy (NCBI): domain Bacteria; kingdom Pseudomonadati; phylum Campylobacterota; class Epsilonproteobacteria; order Campylobacterales; family Campylobacteraceae; genus Campylobacter; species Campylobacter sp. RM16192. The sequence continues at coordinate 41,696 of NZ_CP012552.1, forward strand.
GTCTTGAAAAAGAGGCTAATCAGCTTATGTCAAAATATGCATATAAGCATAATTTAGACAAAAAAGACAAAGAAGAGGAAACGTATAGAACTTGCCTAAGAAGACAAAGAGATAAAATTTTATATTCTGGTGGTTTTAGAAGGCTTCAAGGTAAAGCTCAGGTAATGCCCACTCACAAATTGGGAGATCACAGAACGAGGCTAACTCATACACTAGAAGTAGAACAAATAGCTATAAGTGTAGCGGATGCGCTTGGCTTAAACAAAGATTTAGTTTCGGCAATAGCATTAGGGCATGATGTTGGTCATACACCATTTGGTCACGCCGGAGAAAAAATTTTAAATGAGCTATTAAAAGATTGCGGAGGATTTTATCATCCAATTCAAAGCGTAAAATATCTCTGGGAAAAATATGGAGATAAAATTTCATATGTAGTTTATGAAGGTATATTAAAACATGATTCTGACATGTACTGTATAGAAAAAGATAAAAAAGAAAATATTGTTAAAAATCACTTTATTCCTATTTCAAATAAAAAGATTCAAACTAGTCTTAATGAAAAAAAAGATAACTTTTTGGAAGCAGAGCTTTGCACTCCGCCCAGCACATTGGAGGCGCAAGTAGTAATATGGGCAGATAAGATAGCTTATATTACTCATGATTTTGAGGATTTTCAAAAAACAGAATTGTATGCTGATATTGCCAAAAGTCATCCTGATGTAAAAAATGATATTGAGAAAGCCATAGTGAATATTACAGGTAAAAATATGGATATTTTTCAAACAAGGGATTTAGTCAGACCTTTGACTACCAGTTTAATTAAGCAGAGTTTTAATAATTTAAATAGTATGGAAATAGAAAATATTAAAAATGAGACATATAAAAAAATATTGGAAAAAGAAAAAAATATTGAAACAAAAGATAAGAAAAAAAGAAAAAGAAAAGCATATCTGAGAGGTCAAATTATAAATATTGAAGATAATGTATTTGATGCATATATTAAACTAAGAGAAATTGTAGATAAAAATTATATACAAAATATAAAAATTAAAAAAAGCGATATAAAAGGAAGCAAAATAATTGAATCTTTATTTCATGACTTGGTCAAAAATTTTGATATACTACCACAGGAATATCAGATTAACAGCTTGGTTAAAAACTTTCAAGTGTTCCCACAAAAATATCAAAAAATATCAAAAATTAGCAACAATATAATAGATTTTATGTGGTATTTCAACAAAAGACAAAAATGTGAAAATGTAGAAAAAAAGAAGAGGGCTGCTCACTATATATCAACCATGTCAGATGATTATGCTAGAAAATTGTATTTGCATTTAAATTCATTAATTGACAACTTTGAAATTTGAAATATTGGAGTGGATTATGAAAGAATTATTAAAAGATGAAAAATTATTTAAAATAGTAAAATCAAACTATGGAAATATTGCTCAATTTATAAGCATAGATCCAAATAATAATACTCAGGTAAAACTAGCTATTATCAATGGTTATAATCATTACAAATTTCAAAGTATAAAAGAGGCGATACTTCTATTGATAGATTCATCTAGAAGTAAAAAAGTTAATATTCGTAGTTTTACTAAAGAGAGCTTAAAAGGGCACAGTTTGTATTATGGCAAAAGCAAAGAGGATATAGATGAAATTTTGCATATTATTAAAAATAATGCATCAGAAGGCAAATACTCGATAATAAATGAGAACATTGATGTTATGGATGGCGGAGTTTCTGGGGTTGTGCTTGGTAATATAGTAGAATTTTCTCCTGATGATACTCCAAAGTGTGTTGATAAAGATGGGGTTTGCAGACTAAATAAGCAATTGGCTTATAGCTTAATACATACAATATATGGTTTTACTCCAAATATAAATTTCTCAAAAGAGTACAGAGTAGAATTTAGTATTCATCCAAACAGGGAGGGTGTTAACAAGGATCATACTATTATTTGGGAATATGAAAAATGTAAAATATATAATTACGACGAAAAAATTATTTGGCCAAATAATTTTTCTAAATTTATAGGCGATAAAGTTTTTGGTCTTTTGATAGCAAGCTATCTTGGCTTTAACGTTCCTTATACTACCGTCATTTCTAGGAGAGTTGCCCCTTTTTCTTTTGGCAAAAAAACCGGATTGCATGAAAAGTGGCTGAGGACCTGTCCTATTGTAAAAGAGCCTGGAAAATATACGACAAGCAGTACTTGGTCCGATCCTTTTTTCTTAATGCTTGATGAAGAGAAAAAAGGCAATGAGGATGTAAATATAGCCAGCATTATTTCACAGGATAGCGTTAATGCCAAATACTCTGGGGCCTGCATAATAGAAAAAGATAGGAATGAAGATATTATTGAAGGTGTTATAGGTAAAGGAGATGCATTTATGATAGGCTCTGATTCTTACGATAATCTACCTAGCAATGTATTAAATAGGGTTGCCGAAGTAAACAATAAGATTAGAAGCAATATGCATATTTTGGGTGATCAAATTTCAATAGAATGGGTCTATGATGGAGATAAAGTTTGGGTAGTTCAGCTTAATCAGCTTCAAAGCAAAGCATCGTTTGATAGCCATACTATAGTAGATGGTATGGCAAAAAAATTTATTGATTTTGATGTGAAAAAGGGCCTGGAGGAATTAAGGGCTTTAATTGTCAGTGTAAAAGATAAAGATATAGGCATAAGACTTATTGGCAAAGTGGGTATCACAAGTCATTTTGGGGATGTATTAAGACAAAATAATATACCCTCTTATATTATAAACGAGTAGCATAGAGTGTGCTAAATTTTTAAGTGCATTGTTTTGAATATTGAAAATTTGTCTGAGTGACATTAAAGCGAATAATAAAAGCGTAATGATGCCTAAGAATAATGAAATGTAATCAAATATCTTAGTGTTTTAAAATGCTATTTTGGCATGTTGTGCTGTTAAGTCTTTCTTATTAAAACAATCACTTCTAGCCATGCCGCCTTCACCCAACCACAAACACCTCCTTATTTTTTATCTCCATTATCGATAACTTATCAAAGAATACGGCTCCTACATCCATAGAGTAGCAGTTATTCTCTCTTACTTTTATCTTATTGTCTCTATTTGGAGTATGCCCGTAGTATATCTCTTTGCCTGTATTATTCATTAACCAAAAAGGACTTCTACTCCACATTAGATGCTCAGGATCTTGTTTGGTTTCATCTAAGCTGGGGTTATAATAAGCATGAACAAATATATAGCTCTTTGAGCTTATCATATGAGGCATTGTTTTTAAGTAGCTTATTAACCATTTTAGATCTTTAACGGTTAAATTTCTATATTCTATCGATTTAACAGTCTTATATCCTCCGTTATTTACCCACTGCATAGTCATACTTCCTCGTAAAAGATAGTGATTTAAAAACATATACTCATGATTGCCCATTATATGCTTTATATTATATCCATCTTTTATCATCTCGGTATATCTTATATATAGCCCTATTGAGTCCTTGCCTCTATCGCAGCTATCTCCAAGAATGATTACTAGATCATCCTTGGTTAAGGATATCTTTTTAATCATCTCATCAAATAGATGAAGTGAGCCGTGTAGATCTCCAAACACAAATATTTTTTATATCTATCTTCATCTATATATTCTATTCTTAGCTTATCGTTCATTATTTGCCCTTAATATCTCTCTTATCTTTATCTCTCTATTAGCTATTGTATCGTTAGTACTAAACTTCTTATCGGCTTGATGTTCAAACGGAGGCAGATCTTTTGTATAGGATATTACATCTCTTAGATGAAGTATCTTGCCATGTAAATCATATCCTACATTTAAAGCTCTACCTTTTAAAGGCGAAACGCTATCATGAACATGTCCATATAATAAAATAGATCCGTGATGCCCCGCATTCCACTCTAGTATAGGATAGTGAAACAGCACTAGCCTATAACTATCATCTTTAAATTTTAAAGCTAGCTCTTTATAATCCAATATATCCTCAAATAGTCTGTTGCCGTCAAATTTACTCATCTTTAAAAGCTCATCCCTATGATCCTTAATTAACTCATCGTGATTGCCTAAGATTAGAGTATGCTTACCGTTTAATCTCTTTGAAATAGATATTGTCTTTTCAATATCCCTATAAAAAGAAAAATCACCTAAATTATAAATCTCATCATTTACACCTACCGTATAGTTCCATAGCTCAATTAATCTATGATCCATCTCATCGACCGACCTAAAATTCCTAAAGCAAGGGCAGAAATTTAACACGCTCTTATGCCCGAAATGAAGATCGGACGTAAAAAATATGTTACTGCTGCTCATAACCGTTTCCTTCAAGGATCAAAGCAAAGCCGTATGCATATATATTATATATATGCAACTAAATCCTTTAATTTTTATAATATAAATTTGTGTGGAAGTTTTTATTTGTGTGTAGATATAAAGGCAGGATTGATTTTACATCTACCAATATTATCTATAGCTTAAATTTCTTTAAATTTCCACTACCTTGGTTTATAGTTTGTAGTTTCGGACATACTTTTAGTTTTATAGCCGAATGAATTAACTACTACCCTTATTTTTCGCTATTATGTAGCAAATGCACAAGACTTTCATAATAAAAGAGGCTAAGATTCCGGTATAGCTTTAATTAAATAATAGACATTTCTTTTTAAGCTATAAAAACATCTGCTTTAAAGGATTTGTTATGGCAGTTCTTGAAAAGCTAGGAGCGAAGCGAGTAGAACTCACGTAATATCAGCTCTTGTATCTAAACATTCTGAAATAAAAGGAAATATCGAATATTATAAATCAATCATCTCAAATTTACAATCTGAGCTTGAGACTATTAATAAAGCCATTATAATATTTGATCCAAACTATAATATAAATGAGATAAAAACTAAAAACATTACTAATAATAGACGTTTCTCTCGTGGAGAGCTTAGTAAAAAGATAATAGAGTGTATAAAAGAAAAACCTAGCAACGTTAAAGAGATAACTGATTATGTATCAATTGGCAGTAATAAAAGCAGTAAAGAGATAGTGGAGTATAGAAAGAATATCTATTCTGCAATAAGAAACATGGAAATGAGAAATATTTTAAACTCTTTTGAAGTAGATGGAATTAAACACTATAAAATATCTTAAGCTCCAAGCCTTTCAGCTACTCTCTTATTACCCTGCCAATATCCACAAAATTCATTAGATACTGAGTTGTTTGCCAAACATCTTGATAAAATGTCATCCATTATAGATCTATTATCTAGCCTTCTGGTATCTTCTCTATATGCTATCTCATTAGCATAGTTTGAAAGATAAAGAACGCCTATTCTATGAAGCTGTCCATACTGCATACGTCTAAATCTTGAGTTAAAGCTTTCTGATTGATTATTATTTTCTCCATTTACTCCGCTATACTCTATTTGATGATTTACTCTTTTTAGATTGTAATGAGCTAATAAATCATCATAAGCTGAGTTCTCGTCAGTATGGATTTGAGAGTTTAAGGCAATGTTTGCCTTTGCTATCTTGTTTATATCACTATTGTTCTCACTTTTTAATATAAAAGTCTTTGTTTTACTTGCACCTTTGCCTTGTAAATTTCTTTCTCTTAAAGAGATAATTACTCTTTTGTTAGGTTTAAAAGCTTTACGTCTATCTATTCTATCATTTATATTATTAGCAGGTCTTATATGGTTTCCGACATATACTCCATCCATTTCAACTACGCCTTGAAATTTCTCATTAGGTTTATGTTCCATAAGGCTTTCTCTAATCTTATGAGATAAAACCCAAGCGGTCTTATACTGAACATCTAAATCTCTACTAAGCTGAAGTGATGAAATGCCTTTAGTAGCATTGGTAAATATCACAATAGCTAATAGTATTGTTTTAAAGTCTAACTTATGAGAGTGGAATATTGTTCCGCTAGTAACGCTAAAAGTATGAAAGCAATCCTTACAGCGATATTGTAATCTACCCTCTATAAAATAATGACTATTTGCACTTCCACAACTTGGGCATATTGGCTCACCTTTATTATCACTCCATCTTATCGATTTAAAATACTCATAGCAATCCTTCTCATTCATAGAAGCTATCTTTTTAACCGATACCGTTCTAGCTTTAGATGAGAGGAGGAAGTGTTGCATTTTAAATCCTTTATATTTTTATTGATAAATTATACATAAAGATGTATTAAATTTAACTTAAAATTAGATATATTTACATCTTAATTTAAAATAAATATATCTTAATCAGATATTTATATATAAATAAATTAAATTTGAATTAAGAAAAATTTGCTATAATTAAAATATGGAACTAAATGATTTAATAAATAGAATTCACAAGCTCATAGAAGCAAAAGAGATTAAAACAATATCTCAAGCACAAATGGCTAAACGCATCGGTGTTCAGCATAGAACTTATGTGGAGTATTCTCGTGGCAAGAATAAGCCGTTAGCCATGAAAGCGTTATTGAATATGCTAAATGAGTTAGATGATGATGAGATTGTGAAAGTTGTGAGAGAGTGGAATAAACAAAAAAATATATTTTAGACTGGATTTTATGAAAAAATTTACTTTTATTGACCTTTTTGCCGGTATAGGTGGAATTAGATTAGGTTTTGAATCAGTTGGTGGACGTTGCGTTTTTTCGTCTGAATTTGATGCTGATGCTTGTAAAACATATCAAGCTAATTTTGGAGAGTATCCTTCTGGAGATATTACAAAAATTAATGCGAAAAATATACCCGACTTTGACATATTATTAGGTGGATTTCCTTGTCAAGCCTTTTCAATAATTGGAAAAAAAGAAGGTTTTAACAATGAGACTTGCGGAACCCTATTTTTTGAGATAGAAAGAATCCTAAAAGAAAAAAAACCAAAGGCATTTATGTTAGAAAATGTCAAAAATCTTACGGCACATGACAACGGAAATACTTTTAAAATAATAATAAAACATTTAGAAGCATTAGGATATAATGTGCATTCAAAAGTTTTAAATGCTCTTGATTTTGGGGTTCCACAAAAAAGAGAAAGAATTATAATTGTCGGTTTTTTGGATAATGTAAAATTTGAGTTTCCTACCCCTATCTGTGTATCAAAAAGAAAAAAAATAGGGGATATTTTGGAAAAAAACGTAGACAAAAAATATTATGTAAAAGATGAAATAAAAAATAGCAGATTACAGCGTTTAAAAAATAAGAATTATCCAAAACCTTATATATCACACGAAAATATGGCTGGTTCTATAACCCCTCATCCATACTCTTCAGCATTACGTGCAGGTGCTTCTGCTAATTACATTTTAATAAATGATGAAAGAAGGCCTACAGAAAGAGAAATGCTTAGACTACAAGGCTTTCCGGAAAACTTTAAAATAGTAGTTCCATATGGAAAAATAAAAAAACAATGTGGTAATTCAGTAGCCGTTCCTGTCATAAGGGCGGTGGCAGCAAATATGTTAAATGCCATTAAAGGGTTAAAATGACAAAACCCGATAATGATATAGCTTCGGCAAAAACATCACTTGATAATTTAATTAAAAAATCAAGAATCCTTTTTTATAAGCCGATACAGATTGCAGAGATACTTTTTAAACATAGAACAGGTGCCGAAAAATTAAATCTATCAAACTTAGCAGAATATAGAATACAAAGCAAGCAGTGGAGAGATGTTGTTTGTAGCAAATTATTAAAACGAATATGTACTAGTAGTGCAAGATTTCAAGACGACCTTTTTAATAATAATGCGATTCCGCCAAAAATACTAAAAATTCTTGGAGATGAAAATATTAGAACAAAAGGGGCAGTAGAAGCATATATTTATAGTAATTTTGTAGAAAGATACAACCAACTTTCAGAAGCATTAATATACTGCACGCAAACCAAAACACAAGATTTTGACGTGAAATCATTCATTGATTCGTTTTGGAGAGAACCCGGGTTAAAGAGAAGTATTGACAAGATTTACGAAATAGTGGTGTACGCCTTATTTTCAACCCTAGTAGATATTTTAAATTTAAAAGTTACAGTGTCAGTTGATGAAAATAGCGAATACATTATAGAAGAATTTGAAGATTTTACTAAAAAAGTTATGCGAATAGATTTTGACAATAGGCAATATATTAAAGAGGCTAAATTTTATCGAGTGGGGATCACTAACGCCGCCGACAGAGGGCTTGATATGTATTCTAGCTGGGGTGTCGCGGTTCAAATTAAACATTTAACTTTAGACGTAGAATTAGCCGAAAATATAGTCGGTGGCATTTCAAGTGACAACGTTGTTATAGTTTGTAAAGACGCTGATGAAGAAATCATTTTATCTATCTTAACGCAAATGGGGTGGGGAAATCGTGTTCAAGATATTGTTACCGAAAAGGACATTGTTGATTGGTATGAAAAAGCCCTAAGAGGTAAATTTTCCACCGAAATGGGTGATAAGTTACTAAATTATTTACGAGAAGAAATAAAAGCAGAATTCCCATCAGTAGACGGTTTGCCAGAAATATTAACAAGCAGGCATTATGAAAAGATAAAAGATGACTTTTGGAAAAACAATTTTTAACTTTTTTATTCAAATACTATAACAAGAGCTGATATTATGTGAGACTCGGTCATAATCTTATCCTTTATTTAGCTTTTATTATGACAGAATTTTAGCTGAAAATTAAAGTGAAATTTTTGTGCATTTGCTACATAATAGCGAATTTATTAAGCCCGCTACACTCTATATCTCTTCCGGCTACCTTGCACTCTACCTTGTTTTTCATAAAGTATCTGTTGGTTAAATTTCCAAACAGAGCCTCATATCTTATCTCTCCTATTGCTAGCTTCATTAGGTAGGGGTTTTGAAAAGAGATGATAAGTTCTACCTTGTTTTCTCTTAATATACTCTCTTCAAGTTCGCTATCTTCATTAAGCAGCTTTGCGGCCTCGTCAAGAAATACCGATATGTTTATCTTGTTCGTATCGCTTACCCTATTTGTTAAAGATGGTAAAAAACTAGCCAGTATCAGATTAAGCGCTCCCTTATCGCAACAGCTTGCATTAAACACTACTATCTTTGACTGTTTTAGCATTGAAGCTATGGAGCCCTCTTTGGAATTTAAAGAGGGGTTATTCATCATAGATAAAAAAGGAGTCATCATCATAGAGTAGTTTCTAAAATCACTAAACACCCTGTCATCCGAACCTTCTGATTTTTTAAACCTACTTACGCTATTTAAAAACCCTCTTATCTTTTTAATAAATATCATAGTATCTATTTTTAACTCGTCATACATAATCTTATCGTGTCGCTTTAGCATAGATAACCTCTTTTAGCTTATCCATAAATACTCTCATCTTCTCTATATCTTGAGATAAATCTACTATGGTTGCAAAATTTGCATGATAGGCTCTTACAAGAGATTTTATCTTGATATAAAAGTTAAAATCAAGATATCTATCCTTATACTCTATGATCTTATGATATAGGCTAATAGCTCTTAATACTTCAAATCTATTTGTAGCTATATTAGAGCCAAATTCGCTCCAAAAAGAGTTATCCCTCTCTTTCATACTTGCGGTTAAAGATTGCTTGAAATCTTTTGTCTTCATATCAATTATAAAATTTATAGGGGTACCTATGCTTGATCCTACACATACTACGTCTTTTAATCTACCCGCTTGCTTTGCAAGAGCTTTTACTCTTAGATGCTCGCATCCCTTATAATCTATTATAAATACACCATGTCCTCTTTTAATACGGTCTAGTAAATTAGGATATATCATAGCCGTAGTCTTTCCGCATCCGGTTTCTCCTATGATAACCGCATGGGTAAAATCACAAGGTATGATGGTGCTTGAACTGCTATTATTTAAGCTTTTACTATCTAGCTCTTCATCTTTTAAAAAACCTATTTGGCGCATGGGAGTCCTTTTTATGTTTATCTACACCAAATACCGTTTTATACCCACAATATATCTTTTTGAGGTTAAGGCTCATACAAAATTTCTATTATTAACTAAAAAAGAAATTTACTACTTTACCTTATTCGATAATAAAACAGAATTTGGTATAATATTTAGTAACTATGCGAGAATTATACTATATTATGTAGTATAATGTCAAGAGTATTTACTAATATTTATAGTAAAAAGAGCAAAATGAGAACATATGATGAGATACTGCAAGATATTAAAAAGCTTGCAAAGGTATCAAGCAATAAAGAGCTATGCGAATTTTTAGATATTCCTTATAAAAATTTAAATATGTGGCAGTATAGGGGAGTAATTCCTGCTAAAAAGCTTATAGAAATAGCTGATAAACTTAACGCAAGCGTGGATTTGCTAATAAACGGCGATACAAACAGCACAAATTTACCAAAACAAACTCCTGCTCACAACCCAAAACTACAAAGTGAAGTATTTAAAGAATTCCTAGAGCTTTTTAAAGAGTATGGTAACGATAAGTTACTGCTTCCTATCATAGACAAACTAAAGGAGATAGAAAGAATTTCTAAAGAGTAGCTTTACAGGCAAAGCAAGGTTTATCAAAAATTGTGCTAAGTTAAAGGATATTTTTGGGTTTTAGTTAATTAGTAAAGAAGCAGCTTGAAATTTAACTGTTCATTAAATTTCAAGCCGTATGGCGAAATTATTTTCTCTTTTGTTTTAGGGTATTATACGAACCTAACAAAGAGGATGGAAGTGCTCATTGGCTTGCAACCTCCTACCCATTCCATCCATTCATAACTATATTCATCATATCGTTATTGTTTCTTATAGTGTCGTGGTTGATGCTTGATATGCCGTTATCTTTAGCAAAGGCATTTATGTCTTGTATTATCTTATTGATCTGGGTATTGGTTATGAAATTTCCGTTATTTAGTTCTATCTTATCTATTTGATAAGATGGTGAGCTATTGTAACTAGATAGTGTAATAGTATCTTCATTGCTGTATTTTATAGATAGATTACTACCGTTAAGCATAAACGAGATATCCCTCTTACTTATCCCTTCTTTAAATTTAATAACATCCATTCTATCTTTGGAGTTGTCATTATTATATATAGTATCTTGTCCGTCTCCTCTACCGAAGAGATAGATATCATTTCCCGCTCCTCCATCAAGATAGTCGTTACCCGCTCCGCCTTCTAGAGTGTCGTTACCGTTTCCTCCTTGAAGATTATCGTTTCCTTCGTTTCCGTAGAGGGTATCGTTGCCGTCTTTTCCGTATAGAATATCTTTACCGCTTCCGCCTTTTAGGGTGTCGTTCGTATCAAAACCGTGAATAGTGTTATCTTTATCCGTATCTTGTTTAGAAAGAATTTCGCTTTTTATATCTTCTGCACTCAAGAAAGAACCGTCGCTAAATTCAATCTTGTTTATAATATATGATTCATCAAAAGATTTTTGCCCATCGTTATAGCCGAACATGGTTTTAACCGTAATTGAATCTGTCGTATCTTTAATCTGAATTAAGAGATCTCTTCCGTAGTTTCCTGTTCTACTAAATATTAAATCCCTCTTACCTATCCCCTCTTTAAATTTAATAATATCTACTCTATCTTTAGAGCTGTCGCCGTTATTTATAGTATCTACTCCGTCTCCTCTACCGAAGAGATAGATATCATTTCCCGCTCCTCCATCAAGATAGTCGTTACCCGCTCCGCCTTCTAGAGTGTCGTTACCGTTTCCTCCTTGAAGATTATCGTTTCCTTCGTTTCCGTAGAGGGTATCGTTGCCGTCTTTTCCGTATAGAATATCTTTACCGCTTCCGCCTTTTAGGGTGTCGTTCGTATCAAAACCGTGAATAGTGTTATCTTTATCCGTATCTTGTTTAGAAAGAATTTCGCTTTTTATATCTTCTGCACTCAAGAAAGAACCGTCGCTAAATTCAATCTTGTTTATAATATATGATTCATCAAAAGATTTTTGCCCATCGTTATAGCCGAACATGGTTTTAACCGTAATTGAATCTGTCGTATCTTTAATCTGAATTAAGAGATCTCTTCCGTAGTTTCCTGTTCTACTAAATATTAAATCCCTCTTACCTATCCCCTCTTTAAATTTAATAATATCTACTCTATCTTTAGAGCTGTCGCCGTTATTTATAGTATCTACTCCGTCTCCTCTACCGAAGAGATAGATATCATTTCCCGCTCCTCCATCAAGATAGTCGTTACCCGCTCCGCCTTCTAGAGTGTCGTTACCGTTTCCTCCTTGAAGATTATCGTTTCCTTCGTTTCCGTAGAGGGTATCGTTGCCGTCTTTTCCGTATAGAATATCTTTACCGCTTCCGCCTTTTAGGGTGTCGTTCGTATCAAAACCGTGAATAGTGTTATCTTTATCCGTATCTTGTTTAGAAAGAATTTCGCTTTTTATATCTTCTGCACTCAAGAAAGAACCGTCGCTAAATTCAATCTTGTTTATAATATATGATTCATCAAAAGATTTTTGCCCATCGTTATAGCCGAACATGGTTTTAACCGTAATTGAATCTGTCGTATCTTTAATCTGAATTAAGAGATCTCTTCCGTAGTTTCCTGTTCTACTAAATATTAAATCCCTCTTACCTATCCCCTCTTTAAATTTAATAATATCTACTCTATCTTTAGAGCTGTCGCCGTTATTTATAGTATCTACTCCGTCTCCTCTACCGAAGAGATAGATATCATTTCCCGCTCCTCCATCAAGATAGTCGTTACCCGCTCCGCCTTCTAGAGTGTCGTTACCGTTTCCTCCTTGAAGATTATCGTTTCCTTCGTTTCCGTAGAGGGTATCGTTGCCGTCTTTTCCGTATAGAATATCTTTACCGCTTCCGCCTTTTAGGGTGTCGTCTCCCTCGTTACCATTTAAAAGATCATTTCCTTCATTGCCATAAAGCGTATCATTGCCCTTGCCTCCGCTAAGCTCATCGTTACCGCTGCCGCCTGCTATCCAGTCATTGTTATTGCCGCCATATATCCTATCATCTTTATCGGTTCCTTTTATAAGCTGACTTTGTGTGATCGAATTAAAATATTTGTCATCTTTAGTAAGTTTTTCTAAATTTGCCTTAAACCCTTCAAGCAGAGTGATCTTATATCCTCCGGCTTTTCTAATTAGGTTAGATAAAATAACCACTTCTTCATATTTTTTACTACTATAAAGCTCAAGTAGCTTTTGATTTACTTTAGAAAAATCATACCCGTATCTCTTCTCGTCATAGTTAAAATATTGATACTTGGTATCCAATAATCCGCCGTATTTGGTCTGAAGCTCTACGCTGGCGTAAAAATAATCTTCAAACTGCTTAACTCTACTTTTTATACTAGCAGCCGCATTAGCCCAAGGATTGGGATTATTTCCAAATTGTAAAAAAGGTTTTCCCGTTACTCTTTCATATACTCCAAGTATTCTAGCATCTATATTTGCACCTCTGCTAGACTTGTCTATATTTTCTACTCCGGCCCATCTAAATAAAATACTCTCTAGTCTTTTTTCTTTCTCTTTTTCACTAAGGGTTACATACTCTTTTATCATATCTGCCAACTTGGCATCTTTGCTCATTGCGCTTCTTAAGTTATATAAGTTTCCAAAACCGTGCACTTCGGGAAGAGCTTTTATTTCACTAGATATGGATATATCGGGTTGAATAGTATCTTTTAAATCTACTTTAAACCACACATCGTCCGCAGTAGTAGTAGTGCCGTCATTAAAAGTTACCTTGGAGGTTTGTCTTATGTAGTTTCCGTTATTGGTAGAATTTATGTTTTTGTAATTTAAATCAATTGATTTTATATTATGCTCTTTTAGACTCTTTAATTCTCCTTCGTCAGATACGGCGTTTGAATTTTTATCTTGCCACAATAGTAATTTATCAAACTCTTCATCTTTTTCATCTATTATATTGTCTTTGTTGCTATCAAATGCTTTTAAAGCCTCAAAACCGTTTTCGGCGGTTTTGCTGGTGTATTCAAACCTTGTGCTAGTTACGGTTTTATCTCCAAACAGCTCGGTTCCGTTATCTATCTTGCCGTTACCGTTTCTATCATATGCCACAAATGCATCCTCGGGACTTATCCATCCCGTAGCTTCTTTGAAGCCGTCACCGTCTATATCGAAATTTAAAGCCCCGTTTAGCTTAAGAGTGCGAGTTCCGTCTTTATTTAGATCAATTACCAAAGGATCTGACGGGATAGGCGGATTTTCAGGATCGTCATCGTCATCTCTTCTGTCATCGTCTATTATCGTGCCGTTGCCCGAGCTTACATTTACTTTTAATCCGCTAGATGAAGCTATTACGCTAGGAGTTAGTTTAAAATGAACATCTTCTTCCGGTATTTTATCATCGGTAGGCCACGTATATACGTATTCGTAATTAGTCGTGCTTCCTTGAGAAAAGCGAAATGTCTTGCCTCCTACCGATACCACCGCATACTCCCCTTCGTTAAGAGGCCTGCTTATTGAAACGAAAAATGTCATCTTTTTAGCCGCTTCAGGGGCCGATGCATCGGTAAGATATACTATTACCTGACTTGCATCATCATCTTGTATTGTTCCGCTTCCTTGTTTTATAACTTCCGCCTTTAATCCTTCAGAGGTTGATGCTATAGTGGCTATAGCACTTACTTTCTCGTCTGCTTCCGCTTTTTTATCATCGGTCCAAGTATGTGTATACTCTTTGCTTTGGCTATTTGGTCCAAACTCGATTAGCTCTCCGTTTACTAACACATTAACAAATTCGCCTTCTTTAAGAGCTCTACTTAAAGATACGTTAAAGCTCATCCTGCCTTCGGCTTCCATAGCCGAAGAATCGCTTACCGTTACATAGACACTACCGCCGTCATCATCTTTTATTACGCCGTGACCGTTTTTTATGATTTTAGCATTTAAATTTTCCGATTGAGATATGACTGCACCCATTACGTCTATCTCTTCATCCTTATTTACTGTTTTATTATCCCTCCATGTATGCTTATACTCTTTAGATTGCTCTCCCGGTTTAAACTCGACAATATCTCCGTTTACCGCTAAAGTTATAAATTCGTTTTCTTTAAGAGCCCTACTTAAAGATATGTTAAATATCATTTGTTGCTCGGCTTCCAGAGCTTCAGAATCGGATATAGTTATCTCTACGCTGTTTCCGTCATCGTCTTTAATGATTCCTACGCCTTGTTTTATAACCTTAGGATTTATGTTTGCCGATCTGTTTTTTCCTATGGTTGCGGTAACGTTTATCTTTTCATCCGTTTCTACTTTCTCATCGTCTTTCCAGATATATTGGTAGTTTTTTACCTGATCTCCTTCTTTAAATAAGATCATCTTTTCCGGAGCTTCAATACCTCCCTCTTTAGTAGATTTGCCTTTTACTAAAACATAAAAATGCTCACCTTTTCTAAGAGCTCTATTTAAAGATATTTTAAAATCCATTATTCCGTTTGCTTCAAAAGCGGACTCATCGCTTACGCTTACCTCTATATCATCTGCTTCTAAAAGAGTTATGCCTAAGTGCGGATTTGTTTTTAAATTTTTAAAGTTATTTATAGTTAGAGTTTTTGAGCCTTTGCTTACTATGAGCTTATTTCCGCTTAATCTATATTCTGTGGATTTATCATCACTTATATAAGCTTTTTTATTCTTATCATACGTTCCGCCCTTTAAGATAACGTTATCAAAGTATACTTTACCTCTTCCGTCAGAATCGGTTATAATATCCCCATTGCCGGCATAATAGGTGTCAAAGCCTCTTCCGCCCTTTAAGATATCTTTTTTATTGCCTCCTTTTAAGACATCATCTCCTCCGTTACTATCTATAAGGATATTATCGGCGTTTTGATCTCCTACTAAAACATGGTCGGTTTCGTTTAGATTAAGTATGTTTGATTCTATAAGCACTTTGTTTTGCAGGAAAGATACTCTTCCTTCATCAACCAGCCAAGTATTTAGTTTAAGAAGATCTTTTGTAACCATACCGTTTCTCTGTGCTATGGTTGAAAGAGTATCTCCGCTTTTTACTTTATAAATTCCTCTACTTCCTAGATCTATCTCTTCTCCTGCTCTTATGAGGATATTAGAAAGTAAAAAAGATACCTTAGGTATATTATCAAGTGCATTTCTTATCTCTAAATTCGATAAGGATTTAATGTTGTAGGTGTGGGAGTTTAAGGTTATTTGTTTGATGTCGTCGGTTGTGGTTAAAATTTGTATGGCTTGTTTTTGAGTATTGATGTCGTTTGTTCTTACGGTGGAAGTATGTCTTTGTTTGTCGAAAGAGAATTCAAAGCCGGTAGATTTATTTACGCACTTATATATATTGTAACTCATAGTTGTGCGGTTATCCATAAATTTAGATTCGGGGTATTTGTCGGAGTAGCATTCGATGGAAATACTATTATTTTGACTGTTGGCTTCGATATCAAAATCCTTACTCTTGCCTGCGCCATGACCAAACCAACTCTTTATAGTATCGTATAAGTCGCCAGCCGTTTCACTTCCTGCGATAGACAATACAACCCCACCAATTACACCTATGCCTATAACAGCTGGAGCCGATAATGTTGCACCAAATCCTGCTGCAAATGCTATTATAGCCTCTGTTGCGGTTGTAGCAGCTATACTTCCCAATATAGAGCCTCCGACTTTTGCTACAGCTCTTACTTTATCTTTTTCCTGTACAAAAGTAACTACGGCACCGATAGCATTTGATTGAAGTCCTGTTGCCCAATTTATTTTAACTTTATCTTGTATATTAAAGCTTGAAAATTTCTGAGTATAGATATTTACTGCGTTTGTCGCCATACCATAAGTTAAAGATGTTCCATCTAAAATTGTGTACTCATACTCTTTGCCGTCTATAGTAATCTTTGCCATGCGTTACTCCTGATTAAAATTTTAAATCTTCACAAACTTCTTTTATCTTATCGTCCACCGATCTTATTACGGTCGTATAAATATTTATATTGTATTTGTCCAAATCTTCTTTATTTTTTACCAGCCAATCCTTAGTTTTAGTGTAATCTTTTAAGTATTCGTTTTTATCTGTTTGGCAAAAACTGTCTATATTTGCGTATTCATTCGTGAGTATTTGCCAGTGTAAAATTTGGCTTACGATGGAGTGTAGCCTTGCGTTTTCATAATACTCAGCCGCTTCGGCCTTTTTGGCTTTATCATAGATTTCGGGATATTTTGAGGAGTAAAGCGTATTCATATATTTTATATATTCGCGCAGTTTTATGAGCCTTTCGTGCTGTTTCACGTCTTGCAATTTCATTTCGGTTTTTATATTTACCAACTTGCGCCCGTTTTTGTTTTCTATATTAGACCAATTCACAAGTACGTTTTTTGCAAAAATAACGGACGAGTTATTAAAAGCGGCATATCTAATCTCTTGAAACATCTTGTCTTTGGCTTCATATTTAACCATATTTTCTATAGTTTCCCATGCTTTTTCATTTATTTTTTTGACTTCGTCCATATTGTACTTTATAAACAGATAAATGCGGTCGGAGGCGATATACATCATCAATCTAAAAACATACCAGTCCGTGTATTTCTCTGCATCGTCGTTTGGCAGATTTTCTTTCCATCTTTTTATGAAATAATCCTGCAAAGCAAGTACAGGTTGAATGATAAAGCTTTTTTCGTCTATGAAAGGGAGTTTGGTTAGAAAATTGCCATACACCATCATAAAATTTGCGCCTATTAGCCACTCTTTTGCTTTTCTGTATGGTTGATCTTTGTATAGCCACTCGCTCCTCTGGGCTATATACATTCCCGTGTGTCCTATTGTTAAGACTATTAAAGCTATTTTTAGGATGTTTTTAAAAGTCTTTTTTCTACTTGGTGTTTTTATTTCATTTGTGTTTAGTTCCATAGTATTTTATATAACTCTTTTATTTTTATATTTTCAAAATTACTTTCAATGATTCTAACTTGATAGTCTTAAATATAATTAAAAATATTAATTATATATTTGATTTTATATTAAACTTTGTATTCTAGGCAACCAATCTTTTATCAACCAAGTATTTAGTTTAAGAAGATCTTTTGTAACTATATGCAAGTATACGCAAATAAATTATAAAATCTTCCGAAATCCTTTATCACTATACGGCTCTTTATCATAATCTCTCAAATTTATTTATCCTTTTTATAGTTTGTGCTATTAATGTTATATTAAATTAAACTATCTGATATTCTATCTCAATATAATTTAAGATATATTTAAAATAAATTTATTTTTTAAATTAAGCTAAATTTACTAGAAGTTTTACTCTCTCACCTCACACTAAGCCCTTCATCTAGGTATTTGATGATAGGGTAGATAAATAGTTCTATCACTCTTCTTTTGCCTACTTTTACCTCTGTTATTACACTCATTCCAATGTCTAGTTTTTTCATCTCTCCGTCTACTTTTATCTCTAAGCTTTTTGGTTTTACTTGTATCTCGTATATAAGCCCTAGCTTTTCATCTTCTATGGCATCATTACTTACATGGGTTATCACTCCTTGAAGTAGACCATACTTTTGAAAGCTAAAGGTATCTATCTTGATAGCTACTTCTTGACCTACTTTTAAAAAGCCTATGTCTTTATTTAAGACGCTTGATTTGATAACTAATGGAACATCGGAAGGTATTATAGATATAAGATTATCGTTTGGATTTACTACTCCTCCTTCGGTATGGATAAGCAGCTTTCCTACGTAGCCGTCAGTTGGAGATTTGATCTGTTGAGTTTTGTTTGAAAAGAGTATCGCATCTATTTGAGCGCTTAGCTCTCTTCTTTCTCTCTCTTTTGATAATGATGTTTCTATCCATTTGGACTTTAGCTCTTTTATAAGGGTTTTACTCTGCTCTTTTATCTCTTTTAGCTTTTTATCCGCTTCATCTAGTTTAAATTTAGCCATGCTGTTTTGTTCGGTTAAATTTATGATATTTTTATTTACTTCGTCATACTCTTTTTTAGCTATTATGTCTAAAACGCTTTGAAGTCTTTTCTTTGTAGCCTCTTCTTTGCTAAGTAGAAGTTTTACTCTGCTTAGTTCTGCCTTTTGAGTTTTTATATCCAAATTTGCAGCTTCAATCTTGGCTTCATTACTCTCATAAGTATTTTTAAGTATCTCTTTTTGACTGGTGTATAAATTCAGTTGAGATATGTTTAAGTTGGCAAGCTCTTCTTTGCTTAACTCTTGTTCGTTTATTAAGGCGTTAAATAGCAAGATGTCAGAATTAATTACTTTTAGATCATCTTGTTTATTACTTAGTGAAGCATCCGTTACGGTTGGGTCTATCTGTATAAGGATATCGCCTTTTTTAACTTTATCTCCGTCTTTAACGAATATCTTTGAGACCACTCCGCTTTCAAGAGGCTTTAGTATCTTTATCTCTCCGCTTGGTATGACTTTACCTTGCGCGCTTACTACTACATCTACCTTAGCAAGTATCAGCCAAGATGTGCCAAATACTATAACCGCCATCATAAGATAAAGGATAACTCTTCCAAGGGGGTTTAAGGGGCGATCTTCTATCTCTATTAAAAGGGGTTTGAATTCGTGAGTATCGTCTTGTCTATTTTTCAAGAGGCTCCTTTAAGCGGTTTGTTCTTGTTGGCTATTTAAAAAGTAGTAATACCCCTTTAGCTCCATTAAGCTTTTATGATCTCCTCTTTCTATTATCATGCCTTTATCTAAAACTATGATCTCATCACAATCCCTAACGGTGCTTAATCTATGAGCTACTATAAACATAGTTCTATCTTTTTTAATAGATGCCATATTGTTTGATATTATCTTTTCGCTTTCATAATCAAGGGCTGATGTAGCTTCGTCAAATATTAATATTTTAGGATTTCCAAGTATCGCTCTTGCGATAGCTACTCTTTGTTTTTGCCCTCCGCTTAAAGATGAGCCTCTTTCGCCTACTAAAGTGTCATATCCTTTTGGAAGAGAGCTTATAAACTCATCGGCTCCTGCTATCTTTGAAGCTTGCAATATCCTTTCCATCGAAGCGCTAGGATAAGAAAAGGCTATGTTTTCTTTAATGCTTCCGCTAAACAGGTAGCTATCTTGCAAAACTACGCCTATGTTTTGTCTAAGCCAAGAGGGATTCATATGTCTAATATCAACTCCGTCTATATAGATAGCTCCTTCGTTTGCATAATATAATCTTTGAAGAAGTTTGGTTACCGTACTCTTTCCGCTTCCGCTTCTTCCTACCAGTCCTATACTGGTTCCTGACTTTACTTGCAGGCTAAAATCCTTTAAAACTACGGGAGAGTCGGGACTATATTTAAAAGAAATTTTATCAAATTTAACCTCTCCGTTTAAGGAGCTAAGAGTAAGGGCCTTATCGTTTTCTTGCTCTTTTGGAGTGTTTAGTATATCTCCTAATCTATCTACGCTTAAAAGAGCTTGTTGAAATTCATTCCAAAGCCCGACCAGCCTCATAATAGGAGTGCTAAATTGCCCGGCAAACATCTGAAAAGCTATTAATTGGCCTACGCTTAGTTTGTTTTCAAGGACAAGTCCTACTCCAAGATAGAGTATAGCTAAGGTCATCAGTTTTTGAAGCGCGTTTGCAATACCTGAAAGGATATTTGATAGATTTGAAAGATCAAAGCTTGACTTTACGTATTTGGCTAAAAAATCCTCCCAAAGACGCTGCATGCTTCCTTCTATGGCTAAAGATTTTACCGTAGCTATGCCCGTGATTGATTCTACTAAATAGGAGTTTGATTTAGCACCCATTTGAAACTTCTCTTCAAGTCTGGCTCTAAGCCTTGGGGTGGCAAAGAAGTAAAGAGTGGCTATTATAGTTACGAAAAATATAGCCGTTAAAGTTAGCTTTACGCTATAAAACAGCATCATAACTACAAATACTACGCTAAAGAGTATATCAAGCAAGACGGTAACTGATTTATTGGCTATAAATTCTCTTATGCTGTCAAGCTCTCTAACACGAGCGACTATATTTCCTACCTTTCTGTTTTCAAAGTAGATCATGGGAAGTTTGATTAGATGGTCAAACAGTAGCGAACCTAGTCTTGCATCGATCTTAGAGGTAGTATGGGCAAATATATAGTTTCTACTAAGGCTTATTAGCATCTCAAATATAATAACCGCTAAAAATGCTATGGCTATAACGTTTAGAGTGCTAAGGGAGTGATGAACCAAGACCTTATCAAGAACTACTTGAGTAAATAAAGGGGTTATTAGTCCAAATAGTTGAATAATAAAAGAGGCTATTAAAATTTCGCCTACTATCTTTTTATAATGAAGCATCCTTGCATAAAACCATCCAAAGCCAAATTTAATCCTATCGTTTAAAAGCTTATGCTTTAAGATGATCATTTTTTTATTTACACTAGAGATAATCTCGTCAAATTTAACTATATAAGGTTCGTTTTTATCTTTAAAGACTAAAAGCTCTCTTTTTTCCTCATCAACTCTTAGTATATTAAAATACTGCCCGTTATTATCTATAGCTATGCAAGGCAGAGGATAGTTTAAAAGGTTTTTAAAGCTAAACTCTTTAATCTTAGCCTTAAAGCCTTTGTCTTTTGCTATTCTTACTAGCTCTTCTATTGTAGGAGTGGAATTTAAAGCATAATCTCTTATTATAGCTCTTGAATCAATCGCAACATTATTTAGATGAGCTACTATCTCTAAACTTCTTAAAGCGCTTTGCAACTATTTGCCCTTGTTAGCGTAAGCTCATATTTTATATCAAGCATATTTTTAGCCAGCAAGCTTTCGTTAAATTTGATGGTGTTTTCAAGATGTTTGATCATGCTTTGATATACAAGTAGTTTTTCAGCCTCTCCACTTTTGTTAAGTCTTTTGCTCATAGTTAAAAGCTCGCTTGAGTTATCCTTTAGATCCAAAGATGTTTTAATCTTATCTTTAGCGCTATGTAAATCATATTTTAAATTTCTAATATCTTTTTCATACTCTCTTCTTGCCTCTTCAAACTGCTCTTTAGCAAGGCTTACCTCTATAAGAGCGCTTTTTATCTCGGACTCTCTACTAAAGCCGTCAAAGAGATTATAAGATATACTAAGTCCTATCCTATATCCGTTTCTTTGAGTATCGTCAATTGATCTTCTTAAGCTATCCTTATCATCTCCATAAAAATCATATTTGGCATATAGATAAACCGCAGGAAAGTAATCTTTCTTTTTGGCTTCATATATTAGTTGTTTGCTGGCTATTAGCGCATTTAGCTCTTTAGCCTTAGCCGTTTGTTCAAAAGAGGGAAAGGAGTAGTCTATATTTTTATTTAAATTAAGAGAATTGGTGCTTAAAGACATATCTAAATTTAAGCTAGAGTCTAAAGATGATGAATTATGATCATTTAGGTTTTTATTTAAGCTTTTTGCCTCTAAATACAAAGGTGAATTTAAATCTAAATTTAATGAGTTATATGAATTAAAAGAGTTTAAATTTGCGCTAGGCAAAGCATCTAGCTCATCGCTGCTTTTTATATCTATTCCGCTTAAATTTGATATTTCACTAAGTAGCTCTTCGCTTTGCTTTTTTAGATTGATTAGTATATCATCTACTTCAACTAGTTCAATAGCTCTATTTGCAAGAAGTGTTTTTTGTATATCGCCTGCTTCATAAAGCCTTTTAGATAGTTCGTAAATTTCTTTATATACCTCTTTTAGCTTGTTATAAAGGCCTATCTTTTCTCTGTAGTCAAGTATCTTGTGATAAATTTCAAGCAGCTTAAGTTTGGCTTCATTTACTATATCACACTCTTTATAGTTTAGACTTCTTATCTTCTCTTTGCTTGCCTCTACATTTAAAGAAGTAGCGTTAAATTTATAAAGCTCGTAGTTTAGCTTTAAAGAAAGAGAACTTGCAAATCCCGATGAATTAACCAGACTCTCATCTCCTATGTATGAAGCATTGAGATTAGAATATTTTTTAGAGTACTCAGAATTTGCACCGATACTAAGTCTGGGATAAAAAGCTGATTTTACTCCTATTAACTCTTCATTGGCTAACATGGTTTGAAGACGAGAAGAGATGATAGATGGATTGGTAGTTTCAAGAGAGATCATCAGCTCTTTTAAAGAGTATGTTTTACAAAAGGCGCATATAGAAAAAATAGATAAAATCAATATCGCCCTCACCAAAACCTCTTTTATTAAACTATCCAAATTGCTTATAATTCTAAGGGCTAAAGGCTTAAAAACTGATTAAATTATTAAAGCTATTATTAAAACATATTTTAAATATATCTTAAATTATATTGAGATAGAATATCACATATTTTAATTTAATATTTTATCTGATAGGAGTATTCTTTGTTTCGCTTGCGATACATCCTAATCTCCATTACAATATCCATCATAGCTCTTTTATCCATCTTTTATCTTTCTGATATTAAATTTAGTTCAAAGAAGTCAAATTTCACCATAACCCAAGATACCAAGATAGATCCGAATTCCAAGCTAGCTAAATTTGTAACACAAGAAGAGATAGATGATTTTGCATTTAGATATTGGGATATAGATGATGAGATACAATACACTAATAAACACCAAACGGAAAACGAGACATTTAAAAAACTAAGACTTCTTTTAAAAGCAAAAGATACAAAGGGTGTTTTAAACTTTATCAAGGATAATAATTTAAGCGTTGACGTAAACATGACATACAATCTTACTCCTTTGATGTATAGCTCATTTTATGACGATGATATAACTGCCAAAGAGCTTATAAACTTAGGAGCTAATATAAGAGCAACGGATAGATATAAGCTAAGTCCTTTAGCTTATGCTATTGAAAACAACTCAACTAAGACAGCTAAACTGCTTTTAGATAGCGGGGTTAAATTTGAAGAGGTTAAGGCTATACAAAGATATATCTCTCCGCCATTTTATAATTTAATAGATAAACTGATAATAAACGGAGATGATATAAAGATTATCTTTGAGAGAAACCATATAAGAAATACTCGCTCAAAAGATGCAATTCACCCTATGGACTACGTTGTTTCTCGTAACTATATCGAACTAGCTCAAATGATACTAGAAAGCGGATATGTCCCAAAACTAAGCAAAGAACCTATCGATGGCTTGCCCGGCATTAAAGACGGCTCTAATGTAGAGCGTTCGGTATATCATGTGCTTGATGAGATTCCAAACCATGAGAGTATGCTTGAGCTTCTTTTAAAATACGATGTAGTAGGACAACCTACTAAAGAGGAGCTTAAAGAGGCTTATGATTGGTGTCATGAGCAATATATACTTAGTATTTTATCTGCATATACTATAGATGATAACTTAACATATTATTTAAGATATGAAAATTTGACAAGAAGTGTCCATCAAGAGTATTGCTATGACGCAAATTCTACTTTTAATGAAACAAAGGTATTCTTTGAATGGACCAATAAATATACAAGAGCCAATAGAATAGAAGATGTTTTATTTTCTTCCAAAAAAGATAAAATCATATTTAAAGATAACCAAACCGAGTACGTAATAAAACCATACAAAAAATTAACATCAGATGAGATAAAAAAGATAGTGGAAGAAGCACATAAGAGGTGATCTTTAAAAATCCAACCGATACGATTTATAATAAAATTAAAAACATTAAGGAGTAAAAGTGTCAAATTTCAATCGAAATGAATTTATAAAAAACAAGATTAATGAATATGCTCCGAGTATTAAAGGCATTATAGAGGGTGCCTATAAAAGAGATGCTTCAAAGATAGCTCAGAGTGTAGAGGATCTGATGAGTAAGCTATTAGGAGATGCTGTAGATAGCAGTATAAAAGATGCCGACGAGGCGGATAGAAAAGCTAGGCAGGCTCTTAAGAAGAAAGTAGGCTTTTATCATGACGGTAAATGGTTTGTAATAAATAGCCTACTGGATCAGGGAAAAATCAATGCTCTTGAACTTAACCATGACGGCTCAACTTACGGCAAAAAAGGAGAGGCTTCGGGACTATATCCCGAGATAGATAAAAACCGGATGTGGTATGGATTTAAATCCATAGCCGGCGATGCTCTAGACTTTGTTGTAAGTAAAACTGGATATATAGGAGTTGCAGCTAGCTTTTTTATTAATATAAAAGAGGAAATAACAAGCAATCATATAATGAACATCGACTATAAGGATATAAATTCCTCTCAGATAAAAGAGAAAAAATATGTGATATATAATGCCAAAGAGTATGAGAGCATACTAAATTCTCATTGGGGAGCAATAGGATCTGATATAAATAACCCGAATATGGATAGAGTTATCCTAGCAACGGATAGATCAAATTCCGATGCGGATGTCGTATTTTATAAGGAATATAAAGACCGTAAAGCAAATACCTTTGAATTTAGAACACAGGAGGGCGATGAGTCTATCATATCCTTCTTAAAAAGAATAGACTTTCCAAATGATAATAAAGAGGCTCATATCAAATTTAGTTCATCAAAAGTAAAAAAGCTAATCGCTAACTACTATGGAAATTTCGGAGCTAATGCTAGTAGGGTTTCTAGCGATATAAAGAACGATAAGGATGAAATTCAACAAGCCGCCGCTCATGCCCTAAGCAATCTGGTGGGCTACGTATTAGAAGGAGACACGAAAGGCTCCAATGAATACACTAAAGATCTATCGATGTATTCTGATCGTCATATAAATGATAGAGCGGAGTTCTTTCAAGTAAGCGTAAAGAAAGATATAGGAATATCTGCTAATATCAATAAAATGTTTATAGATACTAAAACCGGCAAACGTATATCAGGAGGTGCATATACAAAAACCGGCATACATGGAAATTTAACCGCATTTGTTGACGGAAAATATGAAGCCTCATATCAGTCTAATTTAAAAACGATTTACGGATACTCAAATTCAGATACTATAATTAGTAGACACGGCACCGCATACATTGAAGCAGGTCTTGGCGGTGATAAAATAACAACAGGCTCAGGCAACGATACTATCTATACCAATGCGAACATAGACGATAAATTCGATCAAGATAGCGGAACAAATACCGTTCATTCGGGCTCAGGCAACGATACTATCCACGGCTCAAAAACTAAAGATATAGTATATGGTGAAGACGGTGAGGATACTATCCGTACTAAAGGCGGGAACGATATCGTATATGGAGGAAATGATAAGGATACTATATACGGAGGCTCTGGAAACGATGAACTTTATGGAGGAGACGGAAACGATACCATATATGGAGAAGATGATAACGACAAGCTTTACGGCGATAAAGGCGAAGATACCATACATGGAGGCAAAGGAGACGATACTATAGAGGGCGGAGAAAGCAACGACACTCTATACGGAGGAGACGGAAGCGACACGGTTAACGGCGGAAGTGGTAACGATACGATTTATGGGGGAAATAGCTCTAAAGGCAATCAAATAGGAGCTACTACCGATAATATAAGTAACAACGGCTCCGATGAACAAAACGTCTTGATAGGAGGAGCAGGAGAAGATAGCATATACGGCACCAAAGGGAACGATATAGTATACGGGGATGATCTAAGCGAAGATATAGAGACGGGATCTATGTCATCCGGTTCTAATAAAGATAAAATTTATACATATGACGGAGATGATATCATTTACGGCGGAGGCGATGATGATATCATCTATGCAGGAGACGGAAACGATACCATACACGGTGGAGACGGAAACGATAATATATATGCTTCATCTGATAATTCTAATAGCTCTGCCGCAGAAAGCGGTGCAGATGACAATACTATATATGGCGGCAAAGGAGATGATCATATATACTCAGGCAAAGGTAGCGATACTATAGACGGTGGAGAAGGTAATGATAACATACATGCGGGAGACGGAAACAATACTATAACCGACATGGACGGAAGTAACACCATAACCGCAGGTAAAGATAGCGATAATATTACTACCGGAGATAGAAATGATAGTATTAGCGCCGGAGACGGAGCCGACACTATAAAAAGTGGCGGGGGAAACGACACCCTTAGCGCAGGTTCTGATAATGACGGTGATAGGCTTGAAGGCGAAGGCGGGTACGATAAATACTATGTGCATAATAACGATACTATCATGGATAGCGACGGCAAAGGGGAAGTCTGGTTTAATAACAGCTATCACTATTTAACGGGAGGGGTCGAGACTTCGCCGGGTTCAAAAGTATATAAAGGCGGAGGATATACTTACCGATTAAATGGAAGAGAGTTAAGCGTTACTCAAGACTCTACGAACAATTCAATCACTATAGAAAACTTTAAAAATAAAGATCTGCATATAGACTTAAAAAGAAAGATAGGTATAGAGGTATCAGACGCATCTGGACAAGAGGGCGATCCTGCCGATAAAAATACCGCAACCATCAACATAACTCTTACCGATGCGCTAAAAGATGATGAAAAAGTAACTATGTATATACCGACAGGAGTAGGAAAAGGTTTTGATAAATTTAAAGAGATAGTCTTTACTGCCGGTGTTCAAACCGTTCAAAGTAGCTTTGGATGGAATGGAGACTTTATAGTTAATACAGATCGTATAAGAGAGTATCTAATATCTCCTATATCTATCAAGGGGGAGGGAGTAGCTGCAGAGGTTATAAAAAGCGGAACACTAAGCGTAACGGATGACGATCTGCCTGTGGACATATCCGTTCAGGGCTCCGGAGCTGCGGAAGCGGCAGAAAAAATACAAGGGCATGTCAATATTAGTAGATCTTTAAAAGATGGAGAATATATAGATTTATGGATAGGCGGAAGTAAAAAGAATTTCAAAGGCAAAGGGGATACCACTCAAGAATTTAATGCTGCAAAATGGTCTGATGATAAGATTCCCGAAGAGGATAGTAAATTTTATCATAACGTATATTGGGTCTCATCGAATACGACCGTGCATGTACCAAAAAAAGGAGGAAGATTTACTATCATGGATGATGATAGAAAAAAGCCCCCTCAAAACCCAAGAACCTATGATCCGCTTGTAATAGATTTAAACAAAGACGGAGTAAAACTAACTGAGTTGAATCCGGCATTAAATTTCGACCACGACGCAAACGGCTTTAAAGAAGCTACTGGATGGATAAGTAACGCGGATGCATTTTTAACATACGATAAGAACGGCAACGGCATTATAGATGATGGAAGTGAGATGTTTGGAGAGACTAGCGCATCTAATGGTTTTGAGGCGCTAAAGAAATTTGATAGCAATAAAGATGACAAGATTGATGAAGAAGACTTGATATGGCAAAAGCTATCCTTGTGGAGAGATATTAACTCTAATGCGAAAACGGAGGACGGGGAGCTTATAAGTATAACGGACACTCAAATAGAATCTATAGATCTTAACTACTCCAATGTAAACATACTTATGTCCGGAAATACTATAAAACAAACTTCAAAAGTTAGATTTAAAGACGGCTCAACAGCAAATGCCGATGATGTGAATTTTGAAGTGGATTTAAGTGATACTGTTCAAGCCGAGATTCAAATATCCAAAGATATTCTTAACATGCCTAATCTTGAAGCAAAAGGTAATGTATATGATCTTCATTCTGCTATGATGAAGGATTACAATCTAAGAAATCTAGTTAACAACTATATGGATTCTAAAGACGAATCGGCTAGAAAATCTATGATAAAGAGTATTATCTTTAAATGGACAAAGACGGAAAATATAGATATTAACAGCAGAGGCGATATGAAAGATGCCAGGGAGCTTGGCGTATATGAAGCTCTTATGGGAGAAGAATTTATTCATGTAAGTCAAGGTAGAAATCCAAGAGGTTCCGTCGCAAATATGTTACATAATCTTTATCAAGAATTTGAAGATTATGTTTATGCAAATTTAGAGCTACAAGTAGCTTTTAAGGACGTAATAGATACGGAGTATATGTACTACAATCATGAAACGAACGCGTTAGGATATAAATTTGATGATTTTAATTTAAAAATAAAAGAACTATATTCTAGAGGAAAATACGAGGATATCGTAAAGCTTATAAGCTTAGTAAGACAAGCTAGCGTGTATAAGCCAAATTTGCAAAATAGTTTGGATAGCAACCTAAAGACACTATCTAGCGACGATAGTCGCCTATCAATATTGGTGCAATCTCAATACATTAAGGGGACGGACAACAACGATACGCTTCAAGGCGATAAAGGCAACGATATCCTAGAAGGCGGAGCTGGCAATGATAATCTTGACGGAGGAGCCGGAAATGATATCTATCTATTCGGTAGAGGAGACGGACAAGATACTATATATAATAATGACAACTCCAAAGATAGAATGGATGTTATTAGGTTTAAAGAGGGAGTATCAAAAAACGATCTGACAATTACCAGGGATAGCAATAACTCTTTAGTCATTCGCATTAAAGAGACACAAGATACTGTAACCGTAAGCTCTATGTTTTATAATGAGGACAACTCTTACGGAATAAATAAGATAGAATTTTACGACGGAACCTCACTGAATTTGGAGGACATAAAACTTAAACTTCTTAACGGGCAAGATTCCGCAAACAATACTATTGTCGGATTTAGCACCGATGATACTATTTACGGCGGTAAACTTCATGACTATATCTACGGACAAGGCGGCAAAGATACTCTTTACGGAAACGAAGGCGATGACAGGCTTGAAGGACAAGCGGGTAACGACACCCTTTACGGTAATGAGGGCAAGGATACGCTAATCGGCGGTGATAACGACGACACCCTTTACGGAAACGAAGGTAATGATAGTCTTCAAGGCGATAAAGGCAACGATATCCTAGAAGGCGGAGCTGGCAATGATAATCTTGACGGAGGAGCCGGAAATGATATCTATCTATTCGGTAGAGGAGACGGACAAGATACTATATATAATAATGACAACTCCAAAGATAGAATGGATGTTATTAGGTTTAAAGAGGGAGTATCAAAAAACGATCTGACAATTACCAGGGATAGCAATAACTCTTTAGTCATTCGCATTAAAGAGACACAAGATACTGTAACCGTAAGCTCTATGTTTTATAATGAGGACAACTCTTACGGAATAAATAAGATAGAATTTTACGACGGAACCTCACTGAATTTGGAGGACATAAAACTTAAACTTCTTAACGGGCAAGATTCCGCAAACAATACTATTGTCGGATTTAGCACCGATGATACTATTTACGGCGGTAAACTTCATGACTATATCTACGGACAAGGCGGCAAAGATACTCTTTACGGAAACGAAGGCGATGACAGGCTTGAAGGACAAGCGGGTAACGACACCCTTTACGGTAATGAGGGCAAGGATACGCTAATCGGCGGTGA
Organism: Campylobacter sp. RM16192; assembly: GCF_004803855.2. Taxonomy (NCBI): domain Bacteria; kingdom Pseudomonadati; phylum Campylobacterota; class Epsilonproteobacteria; order Campylobacterales; family Campylobacteraceae; genus Campylobacter; species Campylobacter sp. RM16192. Next base: position 71,981 of record NZ_CP012552.1, read on the forward strand.
TAACGACGACACCCTTTACGGAAACGAAGGTAATGATAGTCTTCAAGGCGATAAAGGCAACGATATCCTAGAAGGCGGAGCTGGCAATGATAATCTTGACGGAGGAGCCGGAAATGATATCTATCTATTCGGTAGAGGAGACGGACAAGATACTATATATAATAATGACAACTCCAAAGATAGAATGGATGTTATTAGGTTTAAAGAGGGAGTATCAAAAAACGATCTGACAATTACCAGGGATAGCAATAACTCTTTAGTCATTCGCATTAAAGAGACACAAGATACTGTAACCGTAAGCTCTATGTTTTATAATGAGGACAACTCTTACGGAATAAATAAGATAGAATTTTACGACGGAACCTCACTGAATTTGGAGGACATAAAACTTAAACTTCTTAACGGGCAAGATTCCGCAAACAATACTATTGTCGGATTTAGCACCGATGATACTATTTACGGCGGTAAACTTCATGACTATATCTACGGACAAGGCGGCAAAGATACTCTTTACGGAAACGAAGGCGATGACAGGCTTGAAGGACAAGCGGGTAACGACACCCTTTACGGTAATGAGGGCAAGGATACGCTAATCGGCGGTGATAACGACGACACCCTTTACGGAAACGAAGGTAATGATAGTCTTCAAGGCGATAAAGGCAACGATATCCTAGAAGGCGGAGCTGGCAATGATAATCTTGACGGAGGAGCCGGAAATGATATCTATCTATTCGGTAGAGGAGACGGACAAGATACTATATATAATAATGACAACTCCAAAGATAGAATGGATGTTATTAAATTTAAAGAAGGGATAAGTAAGAGGGATATCTCGTTTATGCTTAACGGTAGTAATCTATCTATAAAATACAGCAATGAAGATACTATTACACTATCTAGTTACAATAGCTCACCATCTTATCAAATAGATAAGATAGAACTAAATAACGGAAATTTCATAACCAATACCCAGATCAATAAGATAATACAAGACATAAATGCCTTTGCTAAAGATAACGGCATATCAAGCATCAACCACGACACTATAAGAAACAATAACGATATGATGAATATAGTTATGAATGGATGGAATGGGTAGAAACTAGGCTTGATTTGCATTTAAATATCAATGGATACTATATGGTTTCCATTGATATTGCAAATTTGCATTTTTATAATAAATTACCGATATTCATTTATTTTGCTTATAATCCTAACTTTTCTATTCTATTCAAATCATTAATCTGATTACTACCAACCATTGCCTACTGCCAATTTAGAGACATTCACAATCATACTATCCACTGTTTCTAGTCCAATTCATACACCCATACTCCCAAATTTGTCATTTGAGTGCCTCTCTTTATCATAGTTTTCTCTTTCAAGCATTGTTATATCTCTTTGTTTTATCTCCATTGCATTAATTCTTGAGATAAGCTCTCTTGATCTTTTATAACAGCTTGCAACTGATTGCTCAAAGAAGTCAATAATTGCTCGAATTGCTCTTGAGAAGAATTTTGCATATCTATCTCTTTCTTTAAATTCTTTAATTCTTTTAGTAAGATCTTTTGATTCTCTAACAATAAGGATTGTGTCTTCTGTGAGCTCTCTAATTCTTTGAGTAGCTTGTTTAATAACTCCTTTCTCTCTTTCTCTTGCTTCTCTCTTGTCCCTAATTCTTTGAATAACTCTTGCTCTAGTAGTGTCATGATACATCCTTGTAGTAAAGATTTTGGTTTTATCGTTTATTGTTTGTTGCCACTTATATTTTGTTTTATATAAGTTTTCATATTTTGATTTGTTTGTTTGAGTTTTTTGTTCTGTGAATAAAGGCTGTAACTGCATATCGATAGAAAAATTATCACTACAAATAGTATCATTGATAATGTCTGATATGCTCGAGTTTCTTTTCGGCTCTCTTGAAGATTGCTCTTTAAGCCAGTTGTTTCTTTTTTGTATTTCATTGTTAAGTTTTGATTTGAGTCTGTTAAGCTCTTTATCTCTTTTTGATAGGCTTTGTTTAAATTTAACAATTCTGAATTTCTCAATTGCAACTTCATCTCCAAATAGAAGAGTTTCAAATTCGTCTATTATTGTTTGTTTTAAAGATAGATCGATATCTTTTTCTTCAAACGACAAACAGCCCATACAGAGTTTTTGTTTCTTGGTTATGTTTGAAACTATATTTTTTGTTATAGCCTCATCTCCTTTTAAAACTCTAGCCGTTTGATCTTTGACTCTATGATTTAAAAGATAGTTGATTCCCGATACGCTTCCTCCTTGTTTATTAGCAAAGAACTTAACTAACACTTCTTGTCCTTATCTAACAAACTATTTATAGAGCTATTAATCTTCATAATGTTTTTCAAGGCGATGGCGTCTATGCTTTTAGTTGTATTAGCATGCCTAGCTATCTGGTTAAGATTGGCCCCTATCCTTGAAATTTGAACTACTATGTCTTTATCGAATTTATGGATAGGGGATTTGGAGTGAAGGATAGTGCGTCTTGTAAACGCTGATTTGTTTAAACCGTACAAAGACGCTTTAGTTTCCAATGAATTCATTTCGTTATCGGTTAGTCTAATAGATATTCTTTTATCTTTATTGTCTTTTGGTTTCATTTATAGATCCTTGTTGATCAGTTTCATATTGTATTTCAAGCTTTGTGTCGTCTAGGTCTTTAAAAAATTTCGGATTCTCTTTATGTTGCATGGTCTGCGCATTATTACCTAGCAAAAATACATGACCTGATGCCTGCTGCATGCTACTACTTTCCGCATTATTCATGCCACTACTTTTAATATCATCTATATCACGCGTCAAATAACTATCGTTTAGATTTATCTTAATAGGGTTTGAATTTCGGCTTAGCGTATCGGTATTACTTTTTATATCGCTCTTATCTTCTTGAGGCTGATTCGTGTTCTTATTATGGTAGATGTTTTGCTGGTCGGGTATATGTTTAATGCCCTCACCATTAACGATAAATTCTTTTTCAGAAGTAATTTCTTTGTCGCCATTACACCCATCATCTTCATTTAATCTATCTTTTTTATTTTTTACACTTTTTATAGCTACGCTTGATATCTTAGTATTTTCCAAAAAGTCTCTTATATCGCTTTGTGTATAAAATATCGATGATCCCATCTTTCTAAAAGGAAGTAGTCCTTTATTTCTATACCTAGCCTGAATCCTACCGTTTATTCCCAATGTATCTTCTATATCTTTTGGAGTGTATAGAATTAAACCTGCTATCTCTATCATCTTTTATCCTTTATGGTATTAGCATTTATTGAAGCGATAGAATTTACTTCTAAACTATTTACAAGAGCTTCTATAGAATCTTTCTTGTAAAAAACTCTTCTGCCCAGTTTAATATACGGAAGTTTTATCCCATCTCCTTTTTTCATACGCCATTTTGCTTGAGTTTGAAGAGGAACACCAAAAGCGTTTAATAAGTCTTGTGGAGTAAGTAGATTTGTTTCTATATTCATAAATACAATTTCTCTCTTTCGTTTTTTTGATGAAATTGTATCATGAAAAAATATTTTATGCAAGTATTAACTTTGCTATTATATTATAAATTAGCTTATAAATAGCTTAAATAGTATAGTTTAAGAAAAATAAAAGACTTTAAAAATATCGCACTTGCAAATATATCATATAAATATAGTAAAAAATTGATAATTGCATCTATTTTTTAAATTTTTAGACCAAATTCTCTCAATTTTTCATGCCAAAATTCAAAAATTTCTCTTTTTCCGCTTTCGAATTTGGCTCTATGATAGCTCTCGTCACTCTTAATAGTCTTCCTAAATCTATGGTCTATGCAAAGTGACATTACCCCTTCACTAAATCCAAGTTTTTCAGTGTAGTTTAATTCGCTAATTATTGTTCTAAAGCTAGATCTAAAGCCGTGCATATCCATCTCACCATCATACCCAAGCCTTTTAAGACCCATTCTCATAGAGTTGTCGCTTATGGGCGCATTGTGTTTAGCTCCTCTAAATAGATAACCCTGTTTTATAGTATAGCTTGGAATTGTTTTTAAAAGTTCTATTGCCGTATCGGTTAAGGGAATAACAAATTCCTCTTTCATCTTCATGTCATCAGCTTTTATTATCCACTCTTTCTTATCCATATTAATATCTTCCCATCTAGCAAGTCTAGCGTTGCTAGGTCTAAGAGCGTAAAGCATAGTCCATTTCATACAGCTAAGCACATTTACATCTCCCCAGTACTCATTAATGCTAGATATTAGAGTTTTAAACTTATCTATATCGGTTATAGCCTTTCTTGGAATAGGAGCTACCTTTATGAAGTTCTTTTCAAAGTTTCTAGATAGTATTCTAGTAGGGTTGTTTTCAATATGGCCGTTAATTACTGCAAAGTCAAATACCTGATTTAGTCTATTTAGTAGTTTTTTAACTGTATCACTCTTTGGATTGCCTATTGTTTGAAGACTCTTTAAGGCATTTAAAAATATGGGAGTAGCTACTCTTGAACTATTCATCTCCTCTATACTAACATTCTTGATAAGATCAAGTAGATTATATTCAAATCTTGATAGCTCTGAGGGGAGCGATTTAAATGTTTGAGTTTTTAAAGCGTCTTCTTTATATAAACTCCAAAGCTCGGAGAAGTTATTAATCTTATTAGGCTTTAGTGTATTATGCTCACTAAGCTCTTTAAGATAAGGTAGTGAATCTTTAATGGCTTCTGCTATACCGTAAACCTTTTCTTGCCAATCTCCTATAGTCTTTGTAGTGTGGTTACCCTTTTGATCCATGTAGCGAAGTTTAAAGATTTTACCGCCCGTAGAATAGTGATACAGCTTTAAGCCTTTTTGACCTTTTATGCTATAAGTAGCCTTACCACTACTAGGAGCGATTAACGCTTTTATCTCTTTTTCGGTTCCTAAAGTAGCCATTTTTGTCCTTTTTTCTGTATCACTAGTGATACATTTTTTAAGTGATACAGATAGTGATACATAATCGATAGGAAAATTATAGCATGTTTTAGGATTTTTTAAGGTCCAATAGAAAGTATATGATATCAAAATAGCGTATTTTAGGGATTAAAAAGAAAGATTTAGAAAAGATTGGAATTGAAATATTTAAATAGTGGCAGACAGGATGGGATTCGAACCCACGAAGGCTATTAACCTTACACGCGTTCCAGGCGTGCTCCTTCAACCACTCGGACACCTGTCTATTTTAAAGAGTGATTTTAGCAGAAAATTTATAAATTTAGAATTTATAAGAAAAATAATTTTATCTATATATAAGCAATCGTGTAATATAATTCGCAATTCTTCTATATGTGTCAAGGTAGCTCAGCTGGTTAGAGCGCTGGTCTCATAAGCCGGAGGTCGAGAGTTCAAGTCTCTCTCTTGACACCAGAGCAAATCCCCCAAATATATGGGATTGTAAGCTAACTCTAGCTTATAGTGCTACTACTTAAATTCAACTTATTTACTAACAAATACACAAAGTGATACACACTTTAAGGGTATTTTATTGTGAAATTAATATTTAGTAAGCATGGTATTTACAAGATAAGATTTAGAATAAATCCTAAACTGCAAAGCTACTTCAATAAAAAAGAAATAAATAAATCTTTAGGGCGATATAAAGCCGAAGCTAAATTAAAAGCACTTATAATATTTGCCAAATACAAACAAATATTAAAGGCTAGTAGCATGTTAGAAAAACACCACATACAAGAATTAGTTAGTAAGTTTATCACAGAAACACTAGAGCAGGACTTAATAGACAGAGCTAAGACAGGTCAAGGCATAGTATTTACACCAGCTTATAAAGATGAGCTTTATGAGAACACCCCAGCCCTTGCCAGTGCTTCTATGGCAAACTTTTTTATAAGTGAGTATACAGAAGCTTTAAGCAATGCTGACTATAGCCTAGTTAAAAGCTGTGCAGACGAACTATTAGAGCAAAACAGCATAGCTATAGATAAGGCATCAGACGGCTATAAATTACTTAGTTATTATCTAATGCACGCTTGGATATTAATATTAGAGGAAGTAGCCCAAAGAGGCAGAGGAAACATACCAGAGCAACCAGCCACTATTATTAATAAGTTATTCAATAGTGTTAGCTTAAGCTCTCATACACTAGAACCTAAGAAGCCTATAGTAACAAATAAAGAAGCCCTAGAGGCATACCTAGCACACTATAAACGCATTAGAACTAATGACAGAACCTCAGCAGGGCAAATAAGGGACGTAACTAACTTTTTAACTGATGTCTTAATGGAGGTTTTAGACACTAGTAGAGATATAGCAGACACAACCCTAGAGGATGTCTTAGACATTGCAGACATACTAAAAGCACTCCCTAAACGTAACATACAAAAGTATAGAGATATGCCTATTAGTCAGATTTTAGAGAGTGAGATACCAGAAGCTGACACAATATCCCTAAGCACAGTAGCAAAGCAGGTTAAATGGATTAAATCATTTTATACCTATTGCAACTCTAAGGGCTGGATAAGCGGAGCTATAGCACAGCAAGTTAGCATCACATCAAACACTAATGCACTGGATGAGAGATTACCGCTAGATCTTGATGAGGTCTTAAAGCTTATAGACTTACTGGCTGATAATAAACCTATACAGAACTTAGTTAAGATTTTATATACAAGTGGCATGAGACTATCAGAAGTTTATAAGTGTGAGATTAAAGAAATAGACGGCATAAGGGTTTATGACCTAACAGCTAGAGACATAAAGCTAAAGACTAAGAGCAGTCATAGAGTGATACCAGTCCATGGTTGTGTAGATACAGATTTAATTAAAGAGCTATCATACTCACAGCAGGCTAGTAAGATTATTAACAAACTAATAAGAGAGCATATATCAGATGACAGCCGTAAGGTCTTATATAGTCTTAGGCACAGCTTCGCAACCATCTTAAAGTATAAAGGCATACAGCAAGAAGTTATAGCAGAGCTTATGGGGCATACACATGGCGGTATGACATTTGGTAGGTATGCAGGAAGGTATCCTGTAGCAACACTTAAGGAGGCTATAGACACAATAGAGTTTCCTTAATATGTTAGTAATGGCTCTAATAGGCTCAAGGTTGAACGAACTAGGCTAAAGGAATATTAGGTGGCTCTAAGTGTCTAAAATTGATTGTAGAGCTTCTTAGGTATGCTTATGAACGTTTTTAAATATTTAATAAAATAAAGGAGATAGAAATGAAGTTAGACCTATACACACAGGCAGAAGCCTTTGGAGGTAAATATGAGTTGTCTTTGACACTTTCAGATAGTGGGGCTTTATGTGTAGGAAGTGTTATTAATATGAGAGGTAAGCCTTTTGAGATATTTATAGAGGATATTGAAAAGTTTCCTAAGCTTAAAAGGATGCTTGATGAGCTATCAGAGGAAGTAACAGACAAGATGGGGCATATATTTGACATGGCTAGTTATTGTGATGATAAGACTAGACTATGGGTGCAAGATGCTCCATCAGAGGAAGCTATAGAGGCTAAAGCAGGTTATTATATATATCATAAAAAAGGGGGTGTAGCACAGGGTAATATAACAATAGATAGATAGATTAAAGGCAATAGTATATAGTTGCGGAGTAGTCCGCCAAAACGTAAATACGGACAAGATAAGCAGAAGGTTACAAAGACACTTTAGTAAGAATGGTTAGTGTGTAATTTAAGTTTATAATAAGTGAAGTTTAGGAATAGTTAAAGGAGTATTTAGGGTTTTAATATTTGGAATAATATAAGGAATACTAAATAAGAAAAATATAGGTAGCCTTTAGGAACTTTGAGTGTCCTTTAGGATTACCTATAATTAGATTTTGTTATGAGCTTACAAACCCTATGATCTGTAAGCGTGTGCACTTTCATTATTAATTAGAAGTTGTCATTTAATAGGTGCTTTATTATTCATTAGATTAATTTTATCCCTATCAGCTATTAAAAGAAGCCACCCTAGTAAGTTACTTAACTTTTGTATATCAACTTCAATAAATACGGGGTTATTGTCATCTGCTTTAAACTCTAAAGTATTGCACGGTAAAGCCTTATTATTAGCCAGCTGTATAAGCATATCTTTATAGTTAGTAGGGTCTTTTATAGTCCTATAGCGTGCTATATTCTCTATCATAAATATCACATCATCATGTAAAGCTGCTTGTGGTAGTGGGGTCAATGTTATCATCTCTTTTTATATCCTTTTAGCTGTGCTTAAATGTAGTCCTAAGCTTTCTATAGCCAACCTTAGCCAATTATAGGGCTGTGCTCAAAGTAATATACCTTAGGTCATACGACAAGAGTTATCATATAGCATCACCTAAAGAATACCTATAACCGGTCTTAGCTGTCCTTCTCCATAGATGGGCGGTATGAAGGAACTTTTAGCCCTACGAGCAAATAGGTAGCCTTGTAAAAGACCACCTATGTAACCCTCTCTTATGCCACTTAAAAGAATATATAGGAGTATGTTATTAATGACAAACCAAGCAAGGCATCTAATTGACTTGGATTGTCTTGTTATTAGTTTATGTGTAGGGATATATTATAAATAATCAACACTAGGATTGTTATAGCTGTCCTTTAAGCCTTACTGTAAGTCATACCTAAAGTAATATCTATAGTTATAACCTATACTGTATCTTTAGCAATCTTACAGTTATACTTAAAGTATTCCTATAGTATCTCTTATAGTTATATATTATATTATTATTCTTAATAGTGTCTCTATAGCTCATCTTAAGTCATCTATAGTTCTACTTTAAGCATACCTATAGTATTCCTTAAGTATTACTATAGTATTTCTTTAGCTCTACTTTATCCTTTCCCTTCCCCTTAGTAGGGCACAGGCAATTTGATACGTATTTTTAGGGCTCTGCAGAGACTGTTTATAGAAATCTTAAAGTAATAATTATTATATTAGTTAGTTATGATTGTCTAGGCATATTGAAGGGTGTCTAAGGCTTTAATGAGATATACAAAGGGACACAGAAGGATGGCTAAAGGTCGGTATTATATCAGCTTCCTACTCTTTAGATAATGGCTAAGACTTACGACACTACAACCGCCCATAACAGGCTTTAAGTGGTTATCTACTATTTTATTAAGTGATAGCCCTAATCCGTATAACTCTAATATCCTGTCTTTGTGCTCATCATATTTAGATTTTTGAATAGACCCCTTAGGCTTACCTAGTTTAACCCCTTGAGCCTTACGAACCTTTAGGGCTTCCTTAGTCCTTTGGCTTATTAAGTCCCGCTCTAGCTCACTAAATAGGCTTAAAAGGGTTACAAGAGCCTTAGAGGCAAAGTCATCTTTATTGTTTGGATTAATTACCATAGCCTGCTTAATTATATGTAGCTCAGCCTTAGCGGTCATAAGCCTATCTATAGTCTGTAAGACTTCCTGTGTAGACCGCCCTAGCCTTGATAACTCAGACACTATAACTATATCACAAGGGGCTACGGATGCTATAAGCTCATCTATACGCCTGCTTATGGTGTCTTTACGTGAGCTTAGTATAACGTCTATAAACCTATCTACTTTTAAGCCCTTGTCAAAAGCATAGCTAAGTATTTCGCTCTTTTGATTGCTTGTAACTTGACTATCAGTTGAAACCCTAATATAGCCTATAGTTGCCATAGTTAATCCTTATTAAGTCTTAATGTATTCTATAGGTGAAACTATATCATATTATTAATACAATGTCAAGTATAAGACTTAATAAATAAACTAAGATATAACGATGATTAAGAGTTAATAAACTGGTGACTACTGAAGTGCTGCCTAGCATAAGGAAGCATGGAGGATATTTAATGGCTGATAAGATAGAGGAAGTCCTATTAGTTATAAAATACAAGAGGGACTACGGGGCAAAAACAAATAATTCGCAATTTATATATGGTCTCTCAAATATTTTTATTATTTTTTATAAGCCATTAAGCAAACACAGTTGCACTAATACTTACGCATTTTAAGATATTTTTTAACTAAGATGATGTTATAATATACAATGAAAATCAAATAAGTATCACTTACATAGATTTTTGTTAGTTAATATTTTTAGGTCTCATAAGCCGGAGGTCGAGAGTTCAAGTCTCTCTCTTGACACCATTAACAATCCACATAAAGCCCTAAAAATCGCTTACTAAAGTAACTTAAAGCAATACTATAGTTAATTGTAATGTATATTATAACCTCTTTTTAGAATAAATAAAAGGTTAAATTGTGTATCGCTTTTTGTATTACTTTTTAAATAGATCCTATAAAAAATAATAAAAATATTTGAGAGACCATATATAAATTGCGAATTATTTGTTTTTGCCCCGTAGTCCCTCTTGTATTTTATAACTAATAGAGATAACTTTATTTTTATATAGTAGCCTCAAGTATCCTCCGTACTTGCTTATACTGGTAGCACTTTATATGATAATTGTAATATATTTTTTGGTTGTGTTATATTTTTACATACGTTAGTTGTAAATTATTAAGTTACCTTTTTTATTAATAATCATTTCAATATTATCTTGTATCGCTTTGGCTAATCCGTCTTTAAAGTCTCCTGCCCAATCAAATTTACACTCTATTACTTCTTCGCCTTTTGTATTTATATATCCGTATTTATTATTTTTCTTGATTACAGCTAATTCTTCGCTAAAGTCATCCGCCCAATCAAATTTACACTCTGTAACTTGACTGCCTTTGGTGTTTATATACCCCCATTTATTACCTTTTTTGACTGCAGCCAACCCGTCTTTAAAGCCTCCTGCCCAATCAAATTTACACTCTATTACTTCTTCGCCTTTTGTATTTATATATCCGTATTTATTATTTTTCTTGATTACAGCTAATTCTTCGCTAAAGTCATCTGTCAAATCAAATTTACACTCTATTACTTCTTCGCCTTTTGTATTTATATATCCGTATTTATTATTTTTTTCTACCCTAGCCAATCCATCTTTAAAGCTATAGGCCCAATCAAATTTTCCTGACACCTCTATATCATTTTTGTTTTCATCATATACTATAAAATTTCCATTTGTATTTATATATCCATACTTTCCTTTGTCTGATACTCTTGCCAACCCGTCTTTAAAGTCTCCAATTTCGTCAAATTTACACTCTATTATTTCTTCGCCTTTTGTATTTATATATCCATACTTTCCTTTGTCTGATACTCTTGCCAACCCGTCTTTAAAGTCTCCAATTTCGTCAAATTTACACTCTATTACTTCTTCGCCTTTTGTATTTATATATCCGTATTTATTATTTTTTTCTACCCTAGCCAATCCATCTTTAAAGCTATAGGCCCAATCAAATTTTCCTGACACCTCTATATCATTTTTGTTTTCATCATATACTATAAAATTTCCATTTGTATTTATATATCCATACTTTCCTTTGTCTGATACTCTTGCCAACCCGTCTTTAAAGTCTCCTGCCCAATCAAATTTACACTCTATTACTTCTTCGCCTTTGGTGTTTATATACCCCCATTTGTTACCTTTTTTAACTGCAGCCAACCCGTCTTTAAAACCATCAACCTCATCAAATTCGAACTCTGTTATTTGTTCTCCTCTGGTATTTATATAGCTGTATTTGTTGTTTTTTCGTACAGAACCTAATCCGTCTTTAAAGTCTCCTGCCCAATCAAATTTACACTCTGTAACTTGACTGCCTTTGGTGTTTATATACCCCCATTTATTACCTTTTTTGACTGCAGCCAACCCGTCTTTAAAGTCTCCTGCCCAATCAAATTTACACTCTATTACTTCTTCGCCTTTGGTGTTTATATACCCCCATTTATTACCTTTTTTGACCGCAGCCAACCCGTCTTTAAAGTCTCCTGCCCAATCAAATTTACACTCTATTACTTCTTCGCCTTTGGTGTTTATATACCCCCATTTATTACCTTTTTTGACCGCAGCCAACCCGTCTTGAAAACCATCAACTTCGCCAAATTTATACTCTACTACCTGCTCGCCTCTTATATTTATATATCCCCATTTATTATCTTTTTCTACCCTTGCTAACCCGTCTTTAAAGTCTCCTGCCCAATCAAATTTACACTCTATTACTTCCGCACCTCTAGTATTGATATATCCATATTTATTGTTTTTTTTGACCGCAGCTAGACCTTCATTAAATTCATCAATTTCATCAAATTTGCATTCTACTACCTGCTCGCCTCTTATATTTATATATCCCCATTTATTATCTTTTTCTACCCTTGCTAACCCGTCTTTAAAGTCTCCTGCCCAATCAAATTTACACTCTATTACTTCCGCACCTCTAGTATTGATATAACCGTACTTTTCGCCTTTTTTTACTACAGCTAAACCTTCATTAAAATGATCTGCCCAATCAAATTTACACTCTATTACTTCCGCACCTCTAGTATTGATATATCCATATTTATTGTTTTTTTTGACTCTAGCCAAACCATATTTAAATCCATCAATTTCATCAAATTTGCATTCTACTATCTGCTCGCCTATGGTATTTATGCAACCATATTTATCATTTTGCTTTACTACAGCTAAACCTTCATTAAAATGATCTGCCCAATCAAATTTACACTCTATTACTTCTTCGCCTTTTGTATTGATATATCCATATTTATTGTTTTTATTTATTCTAATTAAATGATTGTTAAAATTGTCACTGTCTAATTCTTTACTTTTTTCATTTCCAATATCGTATTTGTTTATATTGGTGCTGTTTGTTTTTATGAAATTAGGTAGTTTTATATTAAATATTTTTTTTAATAAATAAAACATTTTTTATCCTCATTTTTACTTTGATTGAATGTTTTTATGGATTATACATTAAAATAAATATTATTTAAATATAAGCATTATTTTTTAATTTTTTGATAATTTAAAAAAATGAATGTTTATATTTTTTTGATTATTATTCGCATTTTTTTATCTTATGATAAATATTATTATAAGATAAAAGAAATAATAAATTACCATTACTCTAAAAATTTTAATTATGATACTTTAAATGTTTAAAATCATTTTTATCCTTTGATGGAGATGTTAAAATAATTGTTTTTGATTCGTTAAAGATATAATTTCATAAAACTATACTATTATTTTGTCGTTTGATTGAGTTATTTTTTATAATAATTTTAAAATTCTTAATTAAAAAAAATGTTATACTTTTCTTTTAATCTAATTTTATCAAAATCACTAACAAGCACACTCAAGCTTCTGTCTATAGATTTTTTTTGCTTGAATTTTTGATACTTCTTTTAAAATTTCATTTTCACTGTTTTTATATATTGCAAAAAGTGTTTTTTGAACTCTCAAGGCAACTTCCACATTTGAAGCCTCATCTCTAGCTATAGCGTCTATACTCTGGGTTATGAAGTCGCCTGTATTAATTTCTTGTAAGCCTATTCTGTCGTAAGAATAAGCTTTATCTTTATTTTGCGAATCATAATTTTCAATTAATAGCCTTGTAATCAAATTTAATACACTAAATGCAGTTCCCGGGTCATTTATAGCCGGCGATAAAGCTTTTTGTGCAACTTCACTAAGTACTATAAATCCAAATCTTGGATCTTGTTCAAAACTTCTCTGGGCGTCAATAACGATAGTTTCATAAATTTGAGCACATATTTTTTCTATCTCTTGCGTATTTTGATTTATTACCTCATCAAAGTATAAAAATGCTATTTCATCTCCTTTGATGATATAATCTCCGTGTCTTGTATTGATAAAAATTTTAAATCCTAATTTTTTGGATAGATTATATAAATGACTTAAATTTATATGCGTTAAACACCCTGTATCTTTAGAGTTAAGTATAAAATCTGGTTTTTTATCGTTTGGCTTCCAGCAGGCTCCTAAATTTGGATTTATGCTGTAATTATTCATAGCTTTTGAGGTTGCTTTATAAATTTTATCAAGAGTATTTCCAAGCCTACCAATTTATTAATGTGTATATGAGATATACAAGAACCGTAGCTGTGCTTATAAACAGTATAAATCTTCCGTTTTGACCATAATATTCTAATCCTAGAGCTACTCTTGCAATAACTGCGTATATAAAAGCAGAGATAAAACTAGCTATCGTTAGTCTCGTGTCGTCATCAGCCATAATTAGCTCTGTAGCTCTAGGCGTGGCATTTGCTGATGCACTGGCAAATGCCGAAACCATAATAGAAAGTGAAAATGTAATAACTGCAAGCATGCTTGAAGTTATAATATCAAGTAGGCTTTGCAAAATATCTCGCCCTATATCTGGTAAAAGTTGTGGAGGTAAGTAAAAAGTACCTAAAAAGCCATAAAAGCAAATATTATAGCCACAGCAGCGCCGATCGTAGGCATAACCCATAATGTATTACTTGGCTTTTTTAGCCATATTAAAATTTTATACCACAAATAAGATCCTTTTAAAGATTATACAATAATTCGTTTTTGGTATTTCATTTTTATCAAAAGTATTTTTTGGATTTTTTAAATTATATAGTGTAAAATTATAATTTAATATAAGGCAAAGTTAGTAATAATGACCGGTCTAACAGTAGTTGCTATTTTGTCTTATAAAATTAAGCATTAAAATTTCCAAAAAACCGTAAATAAATTACTGCAATGTTGCTAATTGCCTTTTATTTTAATTACACTTAAATATTGCCACACCATAATACTTTTTATATTGGTATGAAAAATTATTTTACAGTATAATCAATATTAAATTTTACAAGCGAATAATAATGATCAAATATCTAACTATCGGCGTAAATGGCATTAGTATAAAACCTATTCATACATTTACTGGCTCTACTATAAGAGGTGTTTTTGGTAGAGGCTTGAGACAGGTTGCTTGTCCCTATGTTGATACAAGTTGCGAAAGTTGTCGTTATTTTAACGAGTGTATATACGCTGAGTTTTTTGAAAATGTCTCCAAATCGCCCAAATTTATACTTGATATAGATTTTGACTTGCACAGCTTTGATTTTCAAATTTTACTTTTCGATAATGTCACATCATACTTGCCTCATGTTATTATTGCAATAGAAAACATGTGTCAGATAGGCTTTGGCATGCCTAGGCAAAAATTTGAATTTAAAAATTTAACTATAAATGGTGATATTATATCCCTTCAAGAGTCTATAAACTCATCCGATCATGCTCTTGTTTTTTCACCAAGTTTTTCATCCGGCGACTACAAGATTACTACGTTAACTCCAATTCGGATTAAACAAAAAGATGCCTATGTTCGCTCAAAGCTTGATTTTAAATCATTTATTAGACAAATAGCTATGAGATTTGGCGAACTAACGGATACTAGCATAGATAAATTTGAAGTGAAATTTGATAAATTGGAGCAAAATTTTAAATTTCATGATCTCGAGCGATACTCAAATCGCCAAAAAACAAAAATGGAATTCGGTGGTCTTATGGGGGGATATGAAGGTTTATGTGCTAGATGAAAATTCGGCTAAATTTCTAGAACTTGCTACTTTAATAAATGTTGGCAAGAGCACCGCATTTGCGCTTGGCAAGATTAAAGTAGAGCGAATTTAACTCATATTTATTTATAACAAATCTACAAAGGAAATAGTTGTGTTTGAGCTTAGTCTGGAGGATATATTTACTCAAAACGCTTATGAGCTAGCCCTAAAAAGACTCAAGAAAACATCGCTTGGGCTTGATGGTTTAAGCATAGATGATATTTGTACTCCATCTTTTTATGAAGATTTAAAAGATGAAATTTTTAACTTCTCCTATTCGCCACAGCCTTTAAAACGAGCTTTTATACCCAAAGAAAACAAGGACGAGCTTAGAAAACTTGCAATTCCATCTTTAAAAGACAAATTTATACAAAACATACTGATATTTGAGCTTTCAAGATATTTTGACAAAGGTTTTTCAAACTGCTCTTATGCCTATATGAGCGGCAAATCCTATACTAATGCAATTTACCGCGCAAGAGATTTTTTAAAGACATATACATGCGTGATAAAAGTGACATAAAAGATTTCTTTGAGACCATAGATCATAATTTTTTGCTTGATATATTAAACAATCATATAAAAGACTCTCGTATCACTAGACTCATTGAACTTTGGATAAAAAACGGTATTTTTTCTAAATTTGACTATCTTTCTCACACTAAAGGCGTTCATCAAGGAGATGTTTTAAGCCCGCTACTTTCAAATATATATCTAAATCAAATGGATATGTTTTTACACTCAAAAGTCATCGATTTTGTGCGATATGCAGATGATTTTGTTATTTTATGCAGGTCTAAAGAGAGTGCAGAGCAAATCCTAGCTGAGCTTAAAGCTTTTTTATCCACTATCAAGCTATCTATAAACGAAACCAAAACTGCCATACATGATCAAAATAGTGAATTTACTTTTTTAGGTGTTAATTTTAAAGGTTCAAATTTAAGCATATCCGAAGAAAAGCGTCTATCTACCCTCAAAAAACTCTCATCACAAACCAGAAAACCGACTATAAAAGAGAGTATAGAGAATTTAAACTCTTACATATTTCATTTAAAAAGTATCAAGCTAAAGCTACTTTCTCTAACTCAGCAAGATAGACTTATCAAGCATTTTGATGAAACGGTTACAAATTTAATTAGAAAATTTATAAAAACTACCGACAAACAAACATTAGTAAACGAGCTTGTGAATTTGGAATTTCCTTATCCTCTAACCCAGCAGCTTAAAAAATCAAAGCTTCTGTCCTATTACAAAAACGCCAAGCAGCCTCGCATAAAGTGTGTCGAAAATACCATAGAAGCCAAAAAGCGCGAGTATATTAAAAATTTCTCGCATAGCAGTCTTATTCATATCACTACCCCGTTTTATTTTTTAGCTCTTTCTCAAGGCAAATTTGTTCTCAAAGAGCATGGCAAGATAAAGCATAAATTTCCCATAAATCAAACTTCACAAATCATAATAAACGCTGATACTTCTATAAGCTCGTCCGTCATCAAAGAGTGCTCTAAAAAGAAAATTCGTATAGATTTTATAGATGAAAAGACAAATTTAAGCTATGCCACACTTTTTACATCAAATAGCTCTATAACTAAAACAGCTATTTCTCAAATTTCAGTTGTAAAAACTAAAAAATCCCTTAAGATAGCTCAGCAATTCGTTATTGGCAAAGTAAAAAACCAAATTAACTATTTAAAATATCTAAACAAATACCATAAAATTTTAGATAGCGAAATAGAAGCCATGCAAGGTATTTTAAAAAATTTTATACTCACATCAGCTTCTGCAACGGAGCTTATGGGATATGAAGGCACAAGCGCTAACTCATACTGGCAGGCTATCGCAAAGGCTATTGATTACAAATTTGGCTTTTCCGGGCGCATCACTAAAGGTGCAACCGATACAGTTAATTCCGCACTTAACTATGCTTACGCTATACTTTACTCCAAAGTCTTAAAGTCTATAGTCGCAGCGGGTCTTTCTCCTCATGTATCATATTTACACGCATTAGACGAGCAAAAGCCCACTTTGGCATTTGATTTAATAGAAGAGTTTAGGACGTTTATAGTTGATCGTGCAATAATATCTATGATAAATAAAAATGAGCCTTTTGATATAAAGGATGGTTTATTAAGTGTCGATACTAGGCGTAATATCACTAAAAACGTCAATGAAAAACTATTTGCATATACTACATTTAGGAGTGAAGAGTTAAAAACACAAGATATCATAACCAGACAAGCATACGCACTTAAGCGTTCTATTTCGGAAAACGTGAAATATAAACCATTTATAGCGAGATTTCAATGAACCTAATAATATGTTACGATATACGATCCACCAAACGCAGAAATAAGGTCTCAAATTTATTAGAAAGCTATGGTATAAGAGCAAATTATTCTGTTTTTGAGCTTGATATAAAAGAGAGTGATTATCATCTTATAAAGGCTCAAATTTCAAAACTCATAGAGCCAAAAAGCGATAAAGTACTGTTTTATCGTATATGCAAAACTTGCCTGGCTAAAAGTGAAAGTCTAGGAGAAGGCAAAATTTTTAACCCACTTGATACTTACATCTAACTCCATTTTATTCGCAAAAGGTTTTCGAACTTTTTAAAATTCAAAACCTGCGCACTAATCGATATTTTATATTAGATTAAGTTTAAATATATTCGAAAATCCGAAATTTTACATTTTCAAAACTTAGATTTTCGGATTTTTTAGCTATTGTAAATATGCTGTTTATCGATGCTTTAATGTAGCTATAAGCAAAATACCTCAAATTTGAAAAATGTTTTTTGCTACATTCTCGAACTTTTTGGCTGTTTCTGATATAATCCCTCTTGCAAGCAGTTCTTTAAAAACTCATTGTTAATTTTAATGCGTTTTATTGGCTATTTCGCTCGAGCTTCCCCGTTCTAGGGGATTGAAGCAATAATAATTTTTGGAGGATTGTGGATGTAGATATTGGATTTCGCTCGAGCTTCCCCGTTCTAGTAAGAGTTAAATCATAAAGACTATTAGATACCTCTATTGAGATTATCATTTAAAATACATTAAAATATATGATAGAATATTACTAATATTTATAAAGGAGCTTAGATGATGTTATAGTTCTTATTGTAATTTAATACTTGTTTTTGTTTGTATTAAATTTTTATTGAGCTTTTAGTAATGTAATTTTAAGAAAATAGCAAAATAACACGGATATCTTATTCGACTTTGGCGTATTGGAATAGAGGCGACTATAAAATTAGGCTAGTAAATTTTCTAAAAAATAGTGATAAGCCACTTCTTTTGTAGTATTTTCAAGAGGAATCGCATCCTAAAATTTCTATTTATAATTTTATTTTTTGATTATATGAACTTTGTGTATAGGGCAATTTCGTACATTTTATATGTATTTTAAATTTATTCATATAATAGCGTTTTAATTTGCTATCTAAAGGTATAAGATGAAAAAAATTTTAATTATTGCTGGCTCTTGCAGTAACGGTGGAGCAGGAATTCAAGCTGATATCAAGGCCTGTTCGTACTTTGGATGCTATTCAGCTACAGCAGTTACGGCTCTCACTGCCGAAAATTCAGATAGGATAAAGAATATAGTCTCTCTTGATGCAAATTTTGTAAAAGATCAGCTTGATATGCTGAGTGCTGAATTTGATTTTGATGCCGTTAAAATCGGCATGCTTTTTAACGAGGAGATAATGGATGTAGTGGGGCAATTTCTGTATAACAACAAAGCTCCAGTGGTTCTAGATCCTGTTTGCGTATCAAAAATGGGACATAAATTAATTAAAGATAGTGCTATTGATAAATTAAAAGATCTTATGCGATTTGCGACTGTATCAACTCCGAATTTACGTGAGGCAGAAGTGCTTTTTAGTGGTAATTTTTCAAATTTGCCTTGTGATACCATAGTAAAAAAACATATAGTTGGAGATAAAAGCATAGATACTCTATATCGCAAAGATGGTAGCAAGAGTAGTTTTGAGGCTCCTTTGGCTGATCCCTTGGTTATTATCGGTGCAGGATGTACTTTTTCTAGCTCGCTGGCTTGCCTTTTGGCTCAAGGAAATAGTATAGAGGACGCTATTAAGCAAGCAAAAAAGTATATTTATAATGCTATTACAAGTGGTGTTGATACAAAATTAGGTGAGAGGAAGTTACTAAATCACACAGCAAAAGCCTAGTATCAGGCCTTCTTTTCGAGTATATTCTTACCGGTCTCTTTATGTATTTACTTAGATTACGCTAGAAAAATATAAATTTTTGGAAGGAAATAGCGCCAAATATGCGCGTTTTTTGATATACTAAAAGAGGCTGGATTTAGCAAGACTCAAAATATCGCGCATGAAAACGGCAGATGGAATTTATACGTCGCGATTAAATAGATTGCTTTTTGCTAACGGCAGCGGAGTTTGTAAGTAGATCGTGTAAATTTAACTTGTCTTTGCGAAAAAAGCATAGGCAAATTCCAACCAAGCTAAAGCCGGCCAAAACAAAGCAGATATAGCGAAGCAGAGCGTGAAAGAAGCCTAGCTTCTGACCATTTTTTAAATTTACAAGGTAGATATCTTGGCTTTTATAACCTGGAGTTTGCGCTTTGATGCTTTGAAAAAGGCAGATGATAACGCCGAATAAAAAATTTGTGATAAAGATCGCTAGCTGGTTGTTTTGAAACTCGTTTTTGCCGTCTAAAACGGCATAAGTCGTGATGTAAAGAATTGGCATAAGTATGAAAAAAACATCGGTTATAAAGGCTTTTATGCGTGAAGGAACGCTTGCGATGACTGCTTTTTGCTTTGCCAAATTTTCTCCTGTTTTGATATGAAGTCCGTGCAGTTTAGTAGAGCTAAATTTATCCCCATCAAGACCGCACGGAAATTTTAGTTGCCTCTACTTCCCGGCTTTATAGCTATACTGCCGTCCTTGCATAGCGGGCAGTTTTGCGGTTCGTAAATTTCAAACTCAAAATTTCCAAGCGCAAATATCGGCAGATCGTTTGGTAGCTTGCAGCTTGGCTTTCGCTCACTCTTTAAATTTGTTAGCGGACAAAATCCACGGTTGGCAAGCGCTGCAAATGCAACAACTTCTCCGCCAAGATCTTTTATGATGTTTGCCGCCTCAAGTGCGGAGCCGCCAGTGGTAATGATGTCTTCGCAGATGATAAATTTCTCTCCCTCATGCACCTCAAAGCCGCGGCGCAGAGTCATCACGCGATCAACTCTTTCCGTAAATATAAATCTCTTTTTTGCTGCGCGAGCAAGCTCGTATCCTGCCAAAATTCCGCCTATCGCAGGTGAGCACACAGCGTCAAATTTAATTCCCGCTTTGGATATAACGCGAGCTAGTTCATCGGCTAGTTTGCCTGCTATCATCGGATTTTCAAGCACTTTTGCGCTTTGCAGATAAAACTGCGAATGGTTACCGCTCGTTAGCAAAAAATGCCCCTTAAGATAAGCGCCCGCCTCTTTATAAATTTGCTCTAAATTCATCATGAACCCCTTAAAATTTAAGACAAATCTTAACAAATAAGCACTTAAGTTACAATAACAATTAGATTATGTTTATTGAGTTTTAGTGGTGTAGAAAAGATAGAATTTGCCCACTAGTTAGCGGGCAAAATATTTTTATACTTTAAGAAGCTCAGCCTCTTTTTCTTTTACGAGAGTGTCTATTTTAGCCGTATAGGAATCAGTTATCTTTTGTACCTCGTCTTGAGCTTTTTTACTCTCATCTTCGGTTATTTCTTTATCTTTTTCCAGCCTTTTGACATCATCATTGGCATCTTTTCTGATATTTCTAATGCTTACTTTTGCTTTCTCTCCCATTGCTTTAGCGTGCTTTGCATTTTCTTGGCGCTGCTCGACTGTCATTGGAGGGAAAAATAGCTTCACGCTCTCTCCGTCATTATTCGGGTTTACACCTATATTTGCAGCAGAAATTGCAGCCGTGATAGTCTTTAGCATAGATTTCTCCCAAGGGGTTATGCTAATCGTGCTTGCATCGCTTGCCAGTACTGTTGCGACTTGATTTAGGGGAGTTTGGCTACCATAATAATCCACATAGATATTATCTACTATGTTTATACTAACTTTTCCTGTACGAAGTGTTGAAAAATCGCGCTTTAATCCATCTATGCATTTGTCGGAGTGCTCTTTTTGTTTGTTGTAAATTTCATTCAGCATTTATATCCTTTACTAGAATTTTTGTTGTTGTTTTTCCATTGACTTTAAGACTCATTCTGACTTTAAATTTATCTATTGGATCGTAAAATTTAACTCTCATTTCGCCATTTTTAAGTTTAACTTTTTTTGTACTTTTGTCTGTGGCGGAAAAATATCCGAACGTGGCATTTTCTTCGGTTTTTATTATAACCTCATCTATCTTATTATCTTTTGGATAGTCTTTTGGTAAGATCCACTCGGCTTTTAAAAATTTGCTAGCTAGAGCCGCAGGCAGATTTGTGCCGTTCATTAGAGGAGTTCTATCAAGATCAAGAAGATCGCTATCTTTTGATACAGCACCAGAATTTTGCGCCAACAATACCTCTAATCCATATTCTGCCGACATTTCTATTATTTTACTATTATATTCGCCGTATGGGTAAGCAAAGTATTTTGGTTTATACCCCATGTGTTTTTCAAAAGTGCTAATCCCATCTTTAAAATCATGCCTCAATCTATCTTCTGTAAGCCCCACCATATGAAGATGCCCGTATGAATGATAACCTATTTCACCATACTGTGCAGCATCTTTTATCTCGTCAAAATTCATAAAATCGCCATATTTTTTAGCGCTTGCCTCAACATATACCATTAGAGCAAAAGGGTATCCATACTCTTTAAAAATAGGCAAGCCGTTTTTGTAAAAGCTCTTGTAGCCATCGTCTATAGTTAATACTACCCAGTTATCAGGAATTTCATCTTGATTTTTTATAGCATTAACCAGTTTAGAAAGAGGAATTACTTCGTATCCATTCTCTTTAAAAAAATCAAATTGAGCTCTTAAATTTTCATTTGAAATATTTGTACTTGGATGCCTGTCATCGTTAAATCTATGATAATTAAATATATGCGCATCAGCCAAAAGAACTGCCTGAAGCGCAAAAAAAACTATGCTAAGCTTTAAAAGAGATCTTTTAAAGATCATTGGATTTATTTAGACGGTGCTGCCGGAGCATTTGGTACCGCAGGTACGCTAGGCGCTTTTTCCGGAACCACAATATTTGTAGTATCTACGCTATCTATAATTGATTTTTTTGTTTTCGTATTATAAGTGTAGCCTAAAGCAAGTGTATTTAGTATAAAAATAATTCCTATCACAAAAGTAAATTTGGCTAAAAATCCCGCCGGGCCTTTTGCTCCAAACAGACTCTCGTTACTTCCACTATAAGCCCCAAGTCCTATGGATGAACTCTTTTGAAGCAAGACCGCAACGGTTAATACGGCTGCTAAAATAAATTGCAAGACTAAAAAAAATGAACTCACAAAAAATCCTTTAAAAATTTAAAATAATTAGCGATTATACTAAAAAAGTTTTAAAAATAGTCTAAATTTCTTTTTCTATAGCGTATAGTTCGTATCTTATGGACTTAAAAATTTCTGAGTATTCTATTTTGATTAGTTTGAAGCACTCTTCTAAAACCCTTGCACTCTCTTGCGCTCGTTTTATATTTGCTATCTGAATATCTTGTAAATCTATTCTGGTTAGTTCGTTTGATATGCTTGGTTTTAAGACATCATTAATAGAGTCTCGAAATTTAATAAATTCGCTTGAGTCGATATTAGCTTTGTGGCGTAAAATTTTAATTTTTATAGAGAGGGCTTTGTCGTCAAATACATATCTTCTTATATCTTCAACAACTCTAAGCCCCTCTTTAAGTCTGTTTAGATTGGCATCTACCACTCGGTAGATGCGCTCATCTAAATTTTTATTCATCTCTACCAAAGATTCCTAAAATTTGAAGTAGGGCAACAAAAAGATTTACGAAGTCAAGATATAGCGCAATTGCTCCATCTATAGGAGTTTCGTAGTTGCCACGAATTATGTTTTGAGTATCATAAAGGATGTATGCACTAAATAAAACTGCACTTACGCTAGCTATTACAAGTTGAAGCATTGGGCTTTGCATAAATATATTCATGATAGCTGCCACCATAACCACGATAAGTGTTATAAAAAGCATCTTGCCCATAGTTGTAAAATCACGCTTTGTATTCATGGCAAATACACTTAATGTTCCAAAAGCAACAGTTGTCATAGTAAACGCTTGAGCCACTATGGCAGCTCCTCCAGGCATGGCAAATGTACGTCCTAAAATAGGCGTAAGTGTAAGTCCGCTAATAAATGTAAAGGCAAATAGTAGGACTAAATTTAATCCTGCCTTGCGTTTAACAAACATAAGGCCTATTAAAACGCCTATTTCAAGTATTACAAATAGCCAGTAGTTATTGGCTACCATTGCTCCAAGTGAGCTAAAAAGCCCAACATAAGCACCTACGCTCGCTGCTAAAAGCGAAGCGGCAAATAGCTGATAAGTTTGCTTGATAAATGTGCTAAGAGAGCTTTGAGAGTACTCGTTGGCTATCTCTTGCTCGCGAGAGCTTGCATAATTTCTATTGTATAAGCTCATTAAATCTCCTTTTTTATTTTTTGGTAAATTTATCTAAAAAATAGTAAATAGAGTCTAAAATATTCTTTAAAAGAACCGAAAAATATTATTTTTAAAAAGACTTTATTGCTATTTTTTGACTAATTATTTTTTTTGCAATAAATTTGCCTTTTAGGCTTTGAAACTTTGATTTAATCTTGCCTTTTTGTTTAATTATCTTTTTGTGGTTTTTGATATAATGATAAAAATAATGGTTTTGGGAGATATTATGGAGTCACTTTTAAGCGGCGCGATTAAATTTATGGAAGAGGATTTTGTGGCACACAAAACTCTATTTGAGAGCCTTAGCGACAAGCAAATTCCTCATACTCTTTTTGTCGGCTGCATTGACTCTAGGGTTGTGCCAAATTTGATCACAAATACGTTGCCGGGAGATCTTGTGGTGGTTAGAAATATCGCAAATATCATACCTCCATATAGAAGAAGTGAGGAGTATCTGGCTACCACTTCGGCGATCGAATATGCCCTGCAAAGCTTAAAAGTAGAAAATGTAATTATCTGTGGTCATTCAAACTGCGGAGGCTGTGCCGCTTTATATCTTGAAGAGAGTAAATTCGAAAACATACCAAACGTAAAAAGGTGGCTTGATCTGCTTGGACACATAAAAAAAGATGTCGAAGTTGCTACTAGAAACAATCCCGCCAAAAGAGAGTGGCTTACAGAGCGACTAAATGTAGTAAATTCATTTCAAAATTTACTTACATACCCAGATGTAAAGGCTAAATTTAGAGATGGAAGCCTTAAAATTTACGCTTGGCACTATATAATAGAAACTGGTGAAATTTACAACTATAACCCTGTTTCAAAGACTTTTAGACTGCTTGGAGTGGACAAATGAAAAAGATTTTTTTACTGTTTTTTAGCTTGATATTTATATCTTTTAATTCTTTTGCAGAAAATATTGATGATGTTGATATAGTTTTAGCCGTAAAAAAACTAGATGAGATAAATGCTCAAATAGAGACAATAAAGGCTCAAGCGGCAGATAAAAATGAAACTGCCGAGCAAAATGTACTTTTTAAAGGCGTAGTAACAAAAAAGAGTGAATTGCTGGATAAAATACCATATCTTTTAATGGAAGCAAGGGTGGACGATGAGCAAATTTCACAGTTTAGAAGTAATAAAGCAAAACTTGAAACAAAGGTAAAAAGATTAAAAACGGCAAATAATAAAAAAGCGTATATAGAAAGTGCGATGGAGCTTGAAAAGATGAATATGGAAGCATATTTTTATAAAACTCTAATCGAACTTGGAAAGATATTTAGCGATGGAGCAAGAACTGCGAAGATAAAATCGGCTATAGAAGATGGCTTGCTTGATCTTCAGACAAACTCTTATGTGAGTATTAAAGAGCTCAAGTCTAGCATGGATGGTATGGGAATACAAGGATATATAAATGAATTTAACTCATTAGAGCTTTATAGGAAGACTTTTGAGGAGATTTTGATATATCTTAGGGATAATGCGGAGCTACTTAGCACAAACTACTTTTTTAGCGAGCTAAATTTAAAAACCGCCATAGGATTTATCAATCAGCAGATTCCTTTTGAGATGAAAGATGTGAATTTTGGCAAAATAATACTTATTCTTTTTGTATTTTTGTTTTTCATATCGTTTACAAGAATCTTATCTGCGATAACTTATAAAATTTTACTCTCTTTATTCTCTAAGGATAATCAAGGAAGTTTTATCAAAGAGCAAATTATGCGTATAGTAAAACGGCCTATTTTCTTTATTTTGGCTGTTTATGCGATAGATCTTTGCGCCTCTATATTTTACTATCCAGCGCCTGTGCCTATTAAATTTGTAAATTATTTTTCTATAGTTTTCATAATCTCTTTTACATGGCTTATCCTTGGTATCTTGGATAGTTATGGTATAGTATTTATAAGCGAGATAACCAAAAAAAGCGGAGGTAGAAAAGAGGTTATAAATTTAATACTTAAAATAGTCTATTTTATTATTATAATCATAGCTTTTTTACTTATTTTAAGCAGGCTTGGTTTTAACGTAAGTGCAATCATAGCTTCGCTTGGAATCGGTGGTTTGGCCATAGCTTTGGCAACTAAAGACATTTTAGCGAATTTTTTTGCTTCTATTATGATGTTGTTTGACAACTCCTTTTCTCAGGGTGATAGTATAGTATGTGGCGATATAGAGGGTGTTGTAGTTGAAATAGGTCTTAGAAAGACAACTGTTAGGACCGCTGATAACGCACTGATTTTTGTGCCAAATTCAAAATTGGCTAGCGATCCTATCAGAAACTGGACAAGAAGACGCCTTGGTAGGCTTATAAGACTAACAATATCTCTTGAATATAAAGCTACTGTCGCTCAAGTTAAAAAATGTGCAGAAGAGATTAAAGAGATGCTATTAAATCATCCGGATATAGCCAAACCAAATGATCTTGGTTCAAATGACATTCAAAACACATTAAGACTTAGGAAAAATATAGTTTCAATAGATGATTTAATAGGATATAAGTCAAATTTATTTGTAGCTGTAGATAATTTGTCTGACAGCTCTATTGATATATTGGTGTATTGCTTTTCAAAGACGATAGTTTGGGGAGAATTTTTAAGCGTAAAAGAAGATGTAATACTAAAAATTATGAATATCGTAGAAAAAAATGGACTAAGCTTTGCATTCCCGAGTCAAAGCTTATATATTGAAAACTTAAAAGATGTCATAGGTACTAAAGGTATAACACAAATACAATAAAGGAGAGCAAATGAGTGAAGAATATGGCTATGAAGATGAAGATCTAGATGAGTATTCTGATTTTGACGAAGAAGAAGAGAATTCATACAACTACAATTATGACGAAAACGACTATGAGTATAACGATGATGGTGAAGAGGAAGATAGCTACGAGATGTAATAAATTTAGGTTGTTAGCGAAAGATTAAGTAAGGGGGACTTGCCCCTTACTATCAATGTCCATACATTAAATTTGGAAGCCAAAGTGAAATTTGTGGTATGTATGTAACTAGCATCAAGCCTATAAATAGTGTTAAAGTCCAAGGTAGACATGCCACAACAACATCTTTGAGATTCATTCCTGTTAAACCACTTGATACAAAGAGATTTAACCCTACTGGCGGAGTAATCATACCTATCTCCATGTTAACTATAAGTAAAATTCCAAAGTGAACCGGATCTACTCCTAGTTGAAGTGCTATAGGTAACAATAAAGGCACCATAATCATAACAACGCTTGAAGGTTCCATAAATTGACCCATAACAAAAAGTAGGATGTTTACAATGATTAAAAATCCTATCTTGCCTATATTTGCTTCTAAAATTCCATCTGAGATTGCCTGAGGAATCTGTTCGCTAGTAAGAAGATATGCAAACACAACCGCATTTGCGATGATAAAAAATATCATTGCTGTTGTAAGCGCGGACTCAAGGCAGATACCCCAGAGATCTTTTATTTTAATATCTTTATATACTACTAGCGATATAAATAGCGCATATACGGCACTTGCGGCAGCAGCTTCGGTAGGAGTGAAAATACCTCCGTAAATACCGCCTATAACGACAACTATTATTAAAAGAGCCCAGAATGCCTTAGTAAATTTCTTGATTCTTTCTTTCCATGGCTCAGGCTCTGTAGCCTTAAAACCAAGCCTTCTTGCTCCTATATATGTCTGAGCTATCATCATACCGCCTAGCATTATACCGGGTACAACACCTGCCATAAAGAGCTGTGCTATACTGACCTCGGCTGTAACTCCGTAAACAATCATAACAACCGAAGGAGGGATAAGGATGCCAAGAGATCCTGCTGTCGTAATACCGCCAACCGCATAAGCCGGAGGATATCCCGCCTCTTTGATGGCTACGAACATAATAGAGCCTATGGCCACAACCGTAGCAGGCGAGCTTCCTGAAACCGCAGCAAAGATAACGCAAGCAAATATAGCACTTATCGGTAGACCTCCTGGAAGGTGCCCTACTACTGACTTAGCAAAGTCGATTATTCTTTTAGCTGAACCACCTTTGCTGAGTAAATTTCCAGCCAAAATAAACATAGGAATTGCCATAAGTGCAAATTTGTTAATACCGTCAAATATGATTTGTGGAACCGTAGCTACATCAAGGTCTGTAAAAAGAAGCATTGTAAGAACAGTGCTAGCGCCAAGAGAGACTGCGACAGGAACACCAATCAGCATAAGTCCAAATAAACATATAAATAAAAATGCAATAGTCATCTTTACCCCTTAGTCTTTCTTGATAGAGTCACGAATCATCTCTGCTTCAGCGTTAATGATAACCTTATCAGAAGGTGTAGCGGCTATTTGATATACTTTTTCTCCCGCTCTATAGCTTGCTCCTAAAAATGCTATAGGAAGAACTGACATAGGCACCCATTGTGGTATTCCAAGGTCTACGCTCATGAAATTTAGCTCGTACATCACGTATAGATACTGCACGCTATAAACTACTATAAATATTAAAAAGATTGTAGTAAGAGCACTGGAGAATACAAGGTATGCTTTTGCTATCGGGGAAGGGAATCTTTCAATGAGGATTGTGACTGATATGTGTATGCCTTTTCTAAAGCCGTATGCGGCAGCAAAGAATGCGGACCAAATAAAAAGATAATTAGTCGCCTCTCCCGCCCATGCCCATCCGGTATTAAAGACATAACGCATTACAACGTTTATAAAGGCAAGTAGCGTTCCCGCTACTATGCCTACTACGGCGATCGTCTTATTTACAGTCGCGATGCCGATATCTATAATCTCAAAGAATCTTCGCATAAAGACCTACTTTGTATTAATAGTTTTTTCTATCAGGTCTTTTCCTATAACTTTATAGAAGTTTGGATAGATAGTTTTCATAACCTCAGCCCATTTAACTTTCTGCTCAGGGGTTAACTCTACTATCTCAAGTTTGCCTGTCTCGCTTGCATATTTTTTAAGAGCGTCTATAATTTTGGCATCCTCTTTCGCAGACTCTTCTCTTTCAAAAGCAGTAGCCTCTTTAAGAGCTTGAGTAACGTGATTTTTCATATCTTGTGGCAAGCTTTTCCAGAATTTCTCACTTAAAATAACTAAATATCCCAAATATCCGTGTGAAGATATTGTTAGAGAATTTTGCGCCTCATAGAATTTTGAGTTATAAAAGTTTGACAATGGGTTCTCTGTAGCATCTACAACTTTTTGTTGAAGTGCAGGATAAACTTCAGAGAATGGTAGAACTTGCGGGTTACCACCTATTACTTTTGTTTGCTCTTCTAGAACTTTTGAGCTCATAATTCTAAATTTCTGTCCTTTTGCATCTTCAGGAGCAACGATAGCTTTTTTGCTTGAACTAAAGTGTTTAAAGCCCGCATCCCAAAAATCAAGTGCTACAAAGCCTTTTTTAGCGATCATATCTTTAAGCTTTTGTCCAACTTCACCACCTTGTACTGAATATAAGTGGGCGTTATCTCTAAATATAAAAGGTAAGTCAAATAGTTGGAACTCAGGAACTATAGGCGTAAATTTAGAAAAGCTCGGAGCCGCCATTTGAACGTTATTTAGTTTTAGTGCACCAAATACGCGGTCATCATCTACTAGTTGAGCTGCAGGATAAACCTCAACTTTAATTGCACCTTGGCTAAGTTCGCTTACACGTTTAGCAAAAAAGTCTGCGGCTTTACCTTTTGGTGTAGTTGCGGCAACAACGTGAGCAAATTTTATAGTGTATGTCTTTTGGGCGCCAAATGCGCTACCTGCTAGAGCACAAGTTAGGAATAGTGCCGAAAGAAATTTTAGTTTCATTATTGAATCCTTTTTATTTTTTGATTCACTACAAAATTAATCATAGCTAGACGTAATTATAAATCATAAAATTTATAAATTGGCAATCTTGTTTCAAAAACTCTCAAAAATTTATTTTTATATGAGTAAATTAGTAACATTTTTATTATTGTAATAGCAGATAAAATTTAAGTAATTTTATTAAATTCGATTATTTTTTGAAACAGTGTTACTAAAATACACTTAAATTTAAATTTTATAAATAATAGTAATTTTATCCTATTAACAAAATAATTACTTTTTTATCATATAATCTCGAAAATTTTATTAAATTACAAGGAGAATCAAAATGTTTAATCTTAGAAAGCTTCCATTTGATCCTAAATCAAATGCAGTTGTAAGCGAAGAAACCTGTTCTTATCATCACGGTAAGCACCACCAAACTTACGTAACAAATCTTAATAACCTTATTAAAGGTACCGAATTTGAAAATTCAGGATTATATGAAATTATATCAAAGAGTTCAGGTAGTATCTTTAACAATGCTGCCCAAGTTTACAACCATGATTTTTATTGGGATTGTATAGCTAAAAAGAGCGATATGAGCGATGAACTAAAAGCAAGATTGCAAAAAGATCTTCCGAATTTTAAAGAGGAATTTTTAAAATCAGCTACTACATTATTTGGCTCTGGGTGGGCATGGTTAGTCTATAGTCCAAAATCTGACAAACTAGAAATAATCCAAACTAGCAATGCTCAAACACCTGTAACGGTGGGTCTGATACCTCTTTTGGTGGTAGATGTATGGGAGCATGCCTATTATGTAGATCATAGAAATGCAAGAGCTGCATATCTAGAGAAATTTTATGAAAATATTAACTGGGATTTTGTTTCCGCAGCTTATGAGTGGGCATTAAAAGAGGGTGTAAATTCAGTTAAATTTTATATTGGCGAGCTTCATGCTAAAGGTTGTGGATGTGGCAAAGGATGCGGTTGCCATTAATTTTTTGAAGAGGTCTTGACCTCTTCTTAAATTACATAACTTATAAATCACTTTTTTAATATTCTTACTATATTTTAATATTTTTAAACTTATTGTTTATCTGAACGTCTATATAAAACTTGTGTCTGCCGATTGTATAAATATATAATCCTGTGTAAATTTAATTTACCTTTCTTGGTTAGTATTAGAAAATATTTTATTAAAGGATACAAAATGAAAAAAATCATAATCTCTTCTTTGGTTGCGGTTGCACTTTTAAGCGGTTGCGCATCAACTGCACCAAAACAAGAAGCGTCTACTACAAAAGTTATAAACGTTGATACTATTGAATTCCAAAGTATTGACGATAAGAACTATAAAGTTAACCTAATCTCTACGGACAATTTTGAGACGGCTGTTTTTGCTGATACAAAAGGCAATAAATTTAAGTTAAAAAATGCTCCTTCAGCAAGCGGAACAAGGTTAGTGGCTGATAATGGTGCTGAGATACATTTTAAAAAAGGTGAAGCTATACTAAATCTTGGCAAGGGCCAAAAAGATATATTTTTAAAATATTAATAAGCTAGATAGAGGGGCTAAACACCCCTTCCTTTTCAAAATTTAAATCAAATCTTTCTATAAACTCATATATCTACTCCTAATTTCCTTTCAGCTTTATTAACAGCTTTTGTTTTTATGGTATAAAATTATTTTCAAATACATATTAAACTTAGTCTATATAAATTTGAATAATGTTATTTTTAAATAATTAAATAAAAATATTAATATATATTTTTAAGATATTAGAAAAATGAATTTAATGAACTCCACTGTAAATAAGCTATAATTTAACAAATTTAAAACTTAAGAAAAATGTCACTATTATGTCATTTATCGAAATTTACTATCAAAAATATTCAATTTTACCTAATTAAACTTTTAATCTAAATTTACTATACTTAACAAATTGATAAATTTTTAAGAGGGTGACTATGAAGCAAATTTTAAAGCGCGACGGCACAAGACAGGAGTATCTTCCATATAAAATTCAAGATGCCATTAAAAAGGCTTTTGCAAGCGAGAGCAAAGAGTATGATGATAGAATTTTTGCTGACGTTATGCAAGATGTCGCGCAAAAGGAGCTTATCACCGTCGAGGACGTCCAAGACTTCATAGAAAAAGCACTCTTTAAGGCGGGCTATTTTGACGTGATGAAGAGTTTCATGCTCTATCGCCACACTCACAAAATGCAGCGCGAACAAATTTTAGGCCTCAACGAAGACACCACATACATAAACTCCACCCAAACGATAAATGAATACATAAACGGCACAGACTGGCGAATTTCGGCTAATTCAAACACAAGCTACTCAAACGCGGGACTCATTAACAACACTGCAGGTAAGGTTATCGCAAACTACTGGCTTGACGCGATTTACTCCAAAGAAGAGGGCATCGCGCACAGAAACGGCGACTATCACATCCACGATCTGGACTGCCTCACCGGATATTGTGCAGGCTGGTCGCTTAGAGCGCTTCTTAATGAAGGTTTTAACGGCGTTCGCGGCAGGGTCGAAAGTCGCGCGCCAAAGCATTTTCGCGAAGCTCTTAGCCAGATGGCAAATTTCTTAGGAATTTTGCAAAGCGAATGGGCGGGAGCTCAGGCATTTAGTAGCTTTGACACCTATCTTGCGCCATATGTTTTTAAAGATAAGCTAAGCGATACGGAGATAAAAAAAGCGATTACAAGCTTTATATTTAACCTAAACGTCCCTGCTCGCTGGGGTCAAAGTCCCTTTACCAACGTAACTATCGACATCACTTGTCCGACCGATCTAAAGGGGCAAATTCCAACTTCAACCGACATACATCTGTTTTCAAATTTAGAGGATGAGGAGCTTTTGAAACTTGCCAAAGAGCGTGGGTTTAATAAACTTACCGATATGACTTACGGAGCGTTTGAGCCTGAGATGGCGCGCATCGATAAGGCATTTTATGAAATTTTAACCACGGGCGACAAGTGCTCTCAACCATTTACCTTCCCGATCCCTACCGTAAATATCACCGAGGATTTTGACTGGGATAGCGAAGTGGCTAAAATTTTGTTTGAAAATACAGCAAAGATGGGCTCAAGCTACTTTCAAAATTTCGTCGGTTCTCAGTATAAATTTGATGAAAACGGCAACCGCGTTCTAAATGAAAGCGCTTATAAGCCAGGACACGTTCGCTCGATGTGCTGCCGCTTGCAGCTTGATCTAAGAGAGCTTTTAAAGCGTGGAGGAGGGCTATTTGGCAGTGCCGAGATGACAGGATCTATAGGCGTCGTAACCATAAATTTAGCTCGCCTTGGATATCTGTATAAAAGCGATAAAAAAGGGCTTTATACAAGGCTTGACTATCTTTTAAATTTAGCAAAATCAACCCTTGAAAAGAAGCGCAAATTTATCCAAGAGATGTATGATCGCGGACTTTATCCTTATACGGCGCGCTATTTGAAGCATTTTAACAACCACTTTAGCACTATCGGCATCAACGGTATGAACGAGCTTTTAAGAAATTTTACAAGCGATACAGAAAATATCTCTACCGAATTTGGGCGCGAATTTGCGCTTGAGATGGTTGAGTATCTGCGCTCTAAAATTAGGCAGTTTCAAGAGAGTACGGGCAATCTTTACAACCTTGAAGCAACGCCTGCGGAAGGCACCACATACCGCTTTGCCAAAGAGGATAAAAAGCGCTATCCTGACATCTTGCAAGCGGGTATGGATGAAAACATCTACTATACCAACTCAACTCAGCTTCCTGCAAATTTCACCGACGATGCTTTCGAGGCGCTTGATCTGCAAGATGAGCTTCAAAGTGCTTATACGGGCGGAACGGTCTTTCACCTTTATATGAAGGAGCGCATTAGCTCGGCTGAAGCTTGCAAAGATCTGGTGCGCGGCATCGTAAATAACTACCGCTTGCCGTATATCACGATCACGCCTGTCTTTAGCGTGTGCTCAAAGCACGGATATATCCCAGGCGAGCATGAGTACTGTCCGATTTGCGATGAGGAGCTGATGAAGCAGCTTCAAAAGGCTTAAATTCTAAAATTTGCGCTCAAATTTATGCCAAATTTTAGCTATGCGAGTGAGTTAAAGCCACTTTTATAAGCGGTATTTAACGATAAAATAAAATTTTAAGAATTCTGTGGCACAATTCGTCTAAATTTTCATGGAGTAGGTCGTGTCAAATCACTATGATGTTTTGGTTGTGGGCGGAGGAATTTCAGGAACGGCTCTGTTTTACGAGCTTGCGCGCTATACGGACATAGAGCGTATCGCACTTTTGGAGAAGTATCCGGCTTGCGCGACTCTAAACTCAAAGGGCACGAGCAACTCTCAGACTATTCACTGCGGCGATATAGAGACTAACTACACTTTTGAAAAAGCAAAAAGCGTCAAAAAATCAGCCGATATGATCGTCAAATACGCACTCATGCATGGATATGAGAACAAATTTATGTTCGCTCATCAAAAGATGGTCATAGGCGTAGGTGATACTGAAAGCGAAGCGATAAGAGCTAGGTTTGAGAAGTTTAAGGAGCTTTATACCTCGCTTGAAATTTTTGATAAAGAGAAGTTAAAGCAGATTGAGCCTATGGTGGTGCGAGGCATTGACGGAAACGACCGAAAAGAGCAGATCGTCGCTATGGGCGTAGGTGGCGGCGAGTACACGACTGTTGATTTTGAGCAGATGTCAAATAGCCTTATAAAGCACGCAAAAGAGGCAAATAAGACTACCGATGTATTTTTTGACGCTTGGGTTAAGAGTATCAAAAAGCAAGGTGATAGGTATCTTGTAAAGACTCGCGACGGACGCAAATTTAACGCAAATTACGTGGTTGTAAATGCCGGTGCGCATTCGCTTTATCTTGCTCACATGATGGGACTTGGGCTTGAATTTAGCTGTTTGCCTATCGCGGGAAGCTTTTACATGAGCAAAAAGCGGCTGTTAAGAGGCAAGGTATATACCGTGCAAAATCCAAAACTCCCATTTGCCGCTATCCACGGCGATCCTGATATCCTAGCCGACGGGCTTACTAGATTTGGGCCGACTGCGCTTGTGCTACCTAAACTTGAGCGCTACCGAGGAAATTCGACGGTTGTTGATTTTGTAAGGAGCTTGCGACTTGATTCAAGTGTGATGAGTGTGCTTACGGGGCTTTTTAAAGATGGCGATATAAGAGAGTATGTGATGAGAAATTTCGCCTATGAAGTGCCTATGATAAATAAAATTTTATTTGTAAAAGCGGCAAGAAAGATCGTGCCTTCGCTTAAAAGCGATGATGTTTATTATGCTAGAAATTTTGGCGGAGTTCGCCCGCAAGTGATTGACAAAAAGAGCAAAGAGCTGATGCTTGGCGAGGCTAGCATAAACACAGGAGATGGGATTATCTTTAATATGACGCCAAGCCCAGGAGCTACGAGCTGTCTTGCAAACGGCTTTAGAGACGCTAGAAGAGCTTGCGAGTTTTTGGGCAGGAAATTTAATGAGGATAGATTTAACGCCGAGCTTGTAGATTAGGCTACTTTACACAGCTAGAGGATAGATCGCTAGTTTATGTTTGTCAAACTCGCAAAGGTGTCCGAGTAGATAAATTTCAAAACAGCTCTTTAAAAAATCCTCCTTAGGCTTGTGCCTGAGTGCAGGATAAAGCAGGTAATTTATCAATAAAGCATCTGCTACAACCGATCCGTACGTCTCTTTTAAAATTGCAGCTTTTTCGTCTATAAATTCTGCTTTGTGCCTCCATTTAGTTATGGCTTTGTAGAGTTGTTCATCTAAGTCTAGCTCCCAAATAGCCTCTCTAATGTCCCAAATTGCAACTTCATGCACACGTTTAAGCCTCTCAAGAAGCTCTTTGTCATTTATAAATTCGGCAAATTTTTTAAGGCTATCGATGTGAGATTTGCCAAGAGCGATCAGCTTTGCTTTGTCATTTGATGGCGGAGGAGAAAATATCGGCGTAAAGCCCGCTTTTATAAAAGCATTTGCTTTGTCTTTGTTCGCCTCGTAAAGCGGCATAATCCTATCTTGTAAATCTTTAGCGCAAACTAGCGGCTCAAAGACTTTATCTACACCATCTCCGTAAGGCATAAATTCCTCAAACAGTCCGTAAAAACAAGCACTCAGATCTTTTAAATCTCCTGAATAAAGATTGATTTGCATTAAATTTGCCAAATTGCTTAGCGTAGTCTAGTATCGTCATTTTAACAGCCTCAAAGCCCTTAAACCAAACACAAATTTAAGCTTTTATTGGATAAATTTAGCTCTTTTTGGCTGCGAGATATAGCGGTTCAACCTTTTTAGCTATCTCTTTTAGATCCTTGATGCGACTTTCGTTTGACGGGTGAGTGCTTAGGATTTCAGGCACCGCACCGCCTGATTTTTTAGACATCTTTTCCCACACTACGACCGCTTCTTGCGGATCATATCCCGCTCTTGCCATTAGCTCGGTGCCGATGTGATCGGCCTCAGTCTCATGGCTTCTTGAAAAAGGCAGGCTGATAGTGTACTGGGTAGCTAAATTTATAAGCCCTGTTGCCGTATCGCCAAGCCCTGCAGCGGTTGAGACAGCAAAAATTCCTATATTTTTAAGCTGATCCGTGCTAGCTTGCTCGCGGCTATGCTCTCTTAGCGCGTGAGCTATCTCATGACCCATGACGGCTGCTATCTGCGCGTCTGTTAAGGATAAGTTGTTAATAAGCCCGCTATAAACAGCTATCTTGCCTCCAGGCATACACCATGCATTTAAGGTATTTGAGTTGATGACATTTACCTGCCAGTCCCATTTAAGCGCATCTTTGCGAAAAGCCCCAACTTCTAATATAAGGCGTCTTCCTATCTCTTGGACTCTTTTGGTTAGTATAGGATCTATATTTAAAACATTTGACTGTCTGGCTGATTGAAGCACTTTAGTATATGCTAAATTTGCGCTTTGATTCATAGTTTCTGAGCTTACCAAAAAGAGCTGTTTTCTATTTGCTCCTACAACTCCTGAATCAGTTGAACTAACGAAGCAGCCCGCTAAAAATATGATTATAAATAAAAAAGGAAGTATAATTTTTTTCATATTTTATCCTTGAATTTAGGTTATAAAATTCTAAAAATTATACTAGATTTTATTAAATTTCTACTCCCAGTCAACTTTTTTATAATCTATATTGTGCTCAAATTCTTTTAGACGCTTATGAATTGAGCGAAGCTCGGTTATAGTCTTCCAGTTGCTGATAAAAACGCCAAAACTTGATCTAACTTGTGCAAATGCGTTATTTACCTGAACCAAAATTCCAAGCGTGATAAGCCCAGTAAATAGCCCTCCACCCATTATGAGATAAGGAACTATGATTGTAATTTGATGGTAAGAATAAAGCCACATATTAAAATATCCGTAATGCAAAAATAGCCTTGAGTAGTTAAATTTAAGTCCTGTAAAAAGCTCTACTATCTTTACTGGATGAGCGTAATTTACTTTATCATCTTCTGCTAAAACAAGCTCTTTTCTAAAGGCTGCTTCTACTTTTTGGTTATTGTATTCAAGGCCTGGAAGTTTTATGCCCACGATCCAAGAAATTATAAGTCCTCCTACACTTATAAACAAAGCTATCCATACAAGTGAACCCGGAATATCTTTTAGATATGGTAAATTTACTTTATTGCTAAGCCCCCAAAGTATCGGAATAAACGCGATTAGAGTCATTATGGAGTCTAGGATATCAACTCCAAGATCTTCCATGATTTTTGCAAACCTATATGTGTCTTCTTGCATACGTTGCGAGCTTCCTTCTACGTCTTTTTCGACCTTTCTCCAGTAGCTAAGGTAGCTAAATGTCATCGCTTCACGCCAGCGAAATATCCAATGACTAGAGAAAAAAGAGATGAAAACGCGGAGTATGACATACGGCATAGCTAAGTATAAAAAGAGCCTTATGCCTGCCCAGAATTCTTCTACGTTACGTTCTTTTGCATTTTGCAAGATATCATAAAAATTTTTATACCAGTTGTTAAATTGTATATTAAGATATGTTTGAAGTATAAGAGATAACGATATAAAAATTATACCGCCATAGGCCCAAACGGCCCACTTCTTGCTCTTGAAAAAGGATAAAAACACTTTTTGCTCCCGAGTATGAAATTAAAACTTCAAAGTATATCAAAAAATCTATTAATTTAAATTTGGATATTAAATTCAAATTACTAGATTTGACTTAATAATATAAAATTTGATTGATATAAAGTATGATTGAATTCGGTTTAAATATAGTATTATTTGAAAAACTAAAAATTTAAGGAGGCAAATTTGCTTAGAGTTATATTTGTTTTAACTGTTGTATTTGCTCTTGTTTGGGTTTATATGGGTGCGGATAATAAAACAGTAGCGGATTATAAAAACATGAGCAAAGAGCAGCTTGAGACACTTTGTCTTGATAAAAAGGATAAAACCGCTTGCCAGAAGATAGCTATTGATTTTATAAACATATCTAAATCAAACGATGGCAAACCTAAATTTTAAAATTGTTATCGTTTAAGGCTCTTGCAAGCAAGTTAATTGAGATTTGGTTGCTTTTGTGATATAATGCCAATTTTATCTTAATTTTTAAGGATTTTTATTGCACCCCAGTAGCGATTCATATTTTATGATTTTATTCGCAATTTTATTTGTACTTTTAAACGCTTTCTTTGTTTTATCTGAATTTGCCATTGTCAAAGTTCGCAAGAGCAGGCTTGAAGAGCTTATTAAAGATAAGGTTCCAAATGCGAAATTAGCCTACGATATGTCAAATAAGCTTGATACATATCTAAGTGCAACTCAACTTGGTATCACGCTTAGTTCGCTTGCTCTTGGTTGGATAGGCGAGCCTGCGATCGCAAGACTGATAGAAAGACCACTTCAAATTTATTTTGATGTTAGCGACCTTGTCGTTCATACTGTTGCATTTGCTATCGCTTTTACGACTATTACTTTATTTCACGTAGTGCTTGGAGAGTTGGTTCCAAAATCAATTGCCATAGCCAAAGCAGAGAAATCAACCCTTCTTGTAGCAAAGCCGCTTCATCTGTTTTGGGTTGTATTTTCACCTCTTATTAAAACATTTGACTATCTTGCATGGATCTCTTTAAAAACTCTTGGTATAAAACCTGCCAAAGAGAGTGAGCTTGCACACTCAGAAGAGGAGATAAAGATAATCGTAGGAGAGAGCCTAAAAGGCGGAGTTTTAGATAGTTTTGAGACTGAACTTATAAAAAATGCCGTGGATTTTAGCGATACTGTAGCTAAAGAAATTATGACTCCTCGCCGTGATTTGGTCTGTATAAATAAGCAAAAGAGCTTTGAAGATAATTTAAAAGTAATATTTGAATCAAAATATACTCGCTTCCCATATATAGACGGTAGTAAAGATGTGATTTTGGGAATGATACATATAAGAGATATCTTGGCTCTTCATTTTAGCGAAGGCAAGAAAAAAGATTTTGATCAGATTGTTAGAAAATTTTTGATAGTACCTGAGAGTTTGTCTATCTCAAAGGCGCTAGTAATGATGAACAAACAGCAAATTTCAGCAGCTCTTGTTGTGGATGAATACGGTGGTACCGCAGGTCTTCTTACTATGGAAGATATTATGGAAGAGGTTTTGGGCGATCTAAATGATGAGCATGACGACGCTGATCCTCACTACAGAAAGATAAATGACAATATATATGAATTTAACGGCAGATTTGACCTAGAAAGCGTTGAGGAGCTTATGGGAATTAACTTTGATGAGGAGACTGATCAAGTCACTATCGGAGGGTATGTGTTTAACCTTATTGGCAGACTGCCTGTGGTCGGAGATAGAATAGATGATGATAACTGCCACTACGAAGTACGTAAAATGGATGGAACAAGCATTCTGACTGTTAAAGTGCGCAAAAAGATTGAAGGCGAAGAGAGCGATTAAATTTTAGGCGGTCTTAGCCGCCTAAATACTATTTGTCTAAATTTTTAATATATGCATAATCTGAAATTTTAGTCCACTCTCTGCCGATTTTCATAAAGTTTCTTTGAGATTCTAAAATTTCTTTAAACACAGGATCCTTTTCACTAAGTTCATTTAAAATTTTATCTGTTGCATTTTTTAAAGCATCTATTATTTCTGGAGAAAATGAAGTTATCTTAATATCCGGATACTCTTTTTTAATCTTATCAAGAACAATTGCATTTTGGTATGTTGCATATTCATAAACGAAGTCAGATACGACCTTTGTTGCCGCTTCAATTATATATTTTAGATCTTCTGGCATCTTGTCAAACAGTTTTTTGTTGATATAAAATTCATTCTCGCTAGCAGGTTCTTGCCATCCTGTGTAGTAGTATTTAGCCACTTTTTGAAAACCAAAGCTAATATCTAGCGCAGGTCCTACCCACTCTACCGCATCTATAGTATTCATCTCAAGTGCCATATAAAGCTCACCTATCGGGATTGTATTGATATTTACTCCAAGTTTTGACATGATTTCACCGCCAAGCCCTGTCATTCTAAGTTTTAGCCCTTTTAGATCGTCAATGGTTTTTATCTCTTTTTTGAACCATCCGCCCATCTGCATACCGAAATTTCCGCCTAAAAATGTTACTAAATTATGCTCTGCAAATACTTTTTTTGATAGCTCTTTTCCGCCTCCGTAGTTATACCAAGCATGCTGTTCAGATGCATTCATTCCAAAAGGGACTGTTGTAAAAAGCATTAGTTTTGCATCCTTGCCTTTATAGAAGTAGCTTGCGGTGTATCCTACGTCATATTGCCCGCTTTTAACCATATCAAGTATAGCAAATGCGGCTTTGTGCTTTGATGGGTAGTCTACTCGCACTTCTATGCGCCCGTTACTCATCTTTTCAACTAGCTCTTTAAATTTTTTAGGAGCCTCTCCAAGTACTGGAACGTTACTTTCGTAAGTTGCGGCAAGTTTTAGTTTATATTTTTCAGCTGCCGACGAGCTTAGAGCTAAAATTACACTTATTGTAAGTGTAGTCAGTAGTTTCATATTTTCTCCTTTGGTTTTAAAATTTACTAAATTATATGGATTTTATCTTATATTTTTGGCTTAATATCAATTTTGTCATATTTAAATTTTAAAAAATTGAGTAAATTTGTAAATAAATTGAATATAATTCACTTTTTGTAATTATTATATAAAAATAAAATTTTCAACTTAAATTTTATAATAAAGTTATATAATGTAATGATAATTCTTAAGGAGTATAGATGAGAGTGATTCAAGCTAG
Source organism: Campylobacter sp. RM16192 (assembly GCF_004803855.2). NCBI lineage: Bacteria > Pseudomonadati > Campylobacterota > Epsilonproteobacteria > Campylobacterales > Campylobacteraceae > Campylobacter > Campylobacter sp. RM16192. Next base: position 113,175 of record NZ_CP012552.1, read on the forward strand.
TGAAATTACTAAAGTTGTCAGCAGACTTTGCAAAGAGGCCTGTTACATCGTAACCCCTGATATGAGAGAGGCTTTTGTAAAAGCTAAAGAAAATGAGAGTTCACCAACGGGCAGAGATATTTTAGGCAAAATTTTGCAAAATGCCGACTTGGCTGAAAAAGGAATGGCACCTATTTGTCAAGATACCGGAATGGCAGTCGTGTTTGTGGATATAGGACAAGATGTACATATAGAGGGAGGTTTTCTTGAAGATGCTATAAATGAAGGTGTCGCCAATGGCTACGTGGAAGGCTATTTAAGAAAATCTGTAGTATGTGATCCTGTTTTTGACCGAAAAAATACTAAGAATAATACGCCAGCAGTTATAAATGTAAGAATAGTTAAAGGTGATAAAATTCATATTAAAGTAGCTCCAAAAGGGTTTGGTAGTGAGAATAAATCGGCTCTTAAAATGCTAGTTCCTGCCGATGGATTAGAAGGCATTAAAAAAGTATTTTTAGACACAGTAAGGCTGGCTGGTCCAAATGCCTGTCCCCCTATGGTAATAGGTGTAGGTATAGGTGGCACTATGGATAAGGCTGCGCTTATGGCAAAATATGCTGCTGCACGCTCTGCAGATAGCAAAAATCCCGATGAAAGATATGCTAAGCTTGAAGAAGAGTTGCTTGAGCTAGCCTGTAAAACAGGTGTTGGTCCGCAAGGACTCGGCGGAGATTATACTGCTGTCAAAGTAAATGTAGAGTGGTATCCTACTCATATAGCTGGACTTCCGGTTGCTATAAATATAAACTGTCATGCAGCACGCCATGCTGAAGCTGAAATTTAAGGAGAAAAGATGTCAGAAATCAAAAAAATAACAGCACCGTTTGATAAAAGCGTAGTAAAAAGTCTAAAAGCTGGCGATAGCGTATTAATATCAGGAACAATAATAGCAGCCAGAGATGCTGCGCATAAAGCTTTAACAGAGACTTTAGCCAGAGGCGAAAAGCTACCTGTAAATTTGGCCGGTGAAACAATCTATTATCTTGGGCCAAGTCCTGCAAAACCTGGTCAAGTTATAGGTGCGGCAGGTCCTACAACAAGTGGACGTATGGATAAATATACTCCAACTATGATTAATGAAGTTGGTATAAACGGTATGATAGGCAAGGGCTACCGCTCTCAGGAAGTAGTAGATGCGATGAAAAAATCAGGATGCGTATATATGGTGGCTATCGGAGGGGCCGGGGCATTAATAAGTCAGAGTATCAAAAAATATGAAGTTTTGGCTTATGAAGATCTTGGTCCAGAAGCTATAGCAAGAATAACCATTGAGGATTTTCCTGCTATAGTAGCGATAGATAGCGATGGAAACAATTTTTATGAAGTAGGTCAAGCGCCATATAAAAAGGTTTAATAATATCCAAGGCAAAGCGTATCGGTTAGTTTGATGCGCTTTTCTAATGGCTCTGGAGAGAAAAATTTACACTTTTCTATATAAATTCTATAGCTGTAATCAAGTCCTAAGTCATCATAAAATTTCTTTAAATTTATAAATTTGATTCCGCAAATTTCTCTTATATCAAAAAGTTTATATAAATTTGAGCCATTTTTTTTCACAAGATGAGATGGCGAAAGTCCAGTGAATGAACAAAAAGAGCTTGTTAAAACTAATCCGTCAAGCTCACTGCAATCTTTGATAATATGCTCAAATTTATGTGGAATTGTTTTGTAATTTAAAAAAACTGTACGTGAGTGTTCAAATTTAGCCGAAACTACGCCCTTCCAGAAGAGATATGCGTTTGAAGAGATATTTGCAAGCTTTGCAAATTCGCACCCAAGCACATAACCATCTAAAAATTCGTTAGGCGCCAATACTATGTTCATTATATAGACTACTCGTTTTTACAAATTTTCTTTGTTAGCTTTGTTGCAAAAGGCATTATGAATATAACGCTAGGATAGGCGACTACAAATGCTTTAAGCCAGCCCTCTACCCACAATATTAAGAATCTATCTACAAGACCTAAATTTATATATAGTAAGACTCCAGACATCAAAAATGACATCAAAAATGACATAATAAATGCTAAAACGAACTTGTAAAATTTAATCGGTATCATTAAAATCCTATTTTTTCTGGATTATATCAAAAATATGAGATTGTTTTTATTGACAGAAATTTGAATTTGTTGTAGGATTTTGTAAGATTTTAAGTTTTAGGAAAATCATGAAAAAAATTATATCTACTAAAAATGCTCCCCAAGCGATAGGGCCATACTCTCAAGCGGTTATGTCAAATGGATTTTTATTTGTATCTGGGCAGCTTGGTGTAAAACCTAATGGAGAATTTGCAGGAGGCAGTGTTGAAGATCAAACAAGACAATCTATGGAAAATATCAAAAATATTTTGGCTGTAACTGGCTTAACATTTGAAAATATCGTAAAAACAACTATATTTTTATCAGATATAAATGATTTTGCAAAGGTAAATGAAATTTATGCCAGTTGTTTTAAAGGCGAATTCCCAGCGCGTAGTACTATAGCTGTAAAGACTTTGCCGAAAGATGGCTTGGTAGAAATTGAAGTTATAGCTGCTCAATAATACTATATTAGAGTTAGAAAGAAATTTGCATTTTTATGTTTTTGCAAATTTCTTTTGTAATTTTTGATTTTGTAATAAAACTTTAAGCTTCCCTCTTATATAATTCCAGCTCACGAATTAAGAAACCACCTTTAACTTCTTCTTTCAAGTTAATAAAGCTTTTTCTTTTTTATCGTTACGTTCTATAACTTTATCAATGTTAAACTAATTAGTCAATCTTTGAAATCTAAACAAGTGATCGATTGAGCCATCTACTTTAATAGGCTTTCTTTGGAAAGTAATTAATGTAGAAAAACTAAAAAACAATCATCTTTTAAATTAGCTTGCTAATTTAAAAGATAATAGATTATAAAATTAAAAGTTTTTTGATTAAAAACTTCATATAAATTATATGGAGAGTTTGATCCTGGCTCAGAGTGAACGCTGGCGGCGTGCCTAATACATGCAAGTCGAACGGAGATATGAGGGCTTGCTCTTATATCTTAGTGGCGCACGGGTGAGTAATGTATAGCTAATCTGCCCTACACTAGAGGACAACAGTTGGAAACGACTGCTAATACTCTATACTCCTTCTTTACATAAGTTAAGTCGGGAAAGTTTTTCGGTGTAGGATGAGGCTATATCGTATCAGCTAGTTGGTGAGGTAATGGCTCACCAAGGCTATGACGCGTAACTGGTCTGAGAGGATGATCAGTCACACTGGAACTGAGACACGGTCCAGACTCCTACGGGAGGCAGCAGTAGGGAATATTGCTCAATGGGGGAAACCCTGAAGCAGCAACGCCGCGTGGAGGATGACACTTTTCGGAGCGTAAACTCCTTTTCTTGGGAAAGAATTATGACGGTACCCAAGGAATAAGCACCGGCTAACTCCGTGCCAGCAGCCGCGGTAATACGGAGGGTGCAAGCGTTACTCGGAATCACTGGGCGTAAAGGACGCGTAGGCGGATTATCAAGTCTTGAGTGAAATCTAACGGCTTAACCGTTAAACTGCTTGAGAAACTGATAATCTAGAGTAAGGGAGAGGCAGATGGAATTCTTGGTGTAGGGGTAAAATCCGTAGAGATCAAGAAGAATACCCATTGCGAAGGCGATCTGCTGGAACTTAACTGACGCTAATGTGTGAAAGCGTGGGGAGCAAACAGGATTAGATACCCTGGTAGTCCACGCCCTAAACGATGTATACTAGTTGTTGCCAAGCTAGTCTTGGCAGTAATGCACCTAACGGATTAAGTATACCGCCTGGGGAGTACGGTCGCAAGATTAAAACTCAAAGGAATAGACGGGGACCCGCACAAGCGGTGGAGCATGTGGTTTAATTCGAAGATACGCGAAGAACCTTACCCGGACTTGATATCTAACAAATCATCTAGAGATAGAAGAGTGTCTGCTTGCAGAAATGTTAAGACAGGTGCTGCACGGCTGTCGTCAGCTCGTGTCGTGAGATGTTGGGTTAAGTCCCGCAACGAGCGCAACCCACGTATTTAGTTGCTAACGGTTAGGCCGAGCACTCTAAATAGACTGCCTTCGTAAGGAGGAGGAAGGTGTGGACGACGTCAAGTCATCATGGCCCTTATGTCCGGGGCGACACACGTGCTACAATGGCATATACAATGAGACGCAATATCGCGAGATGGAGCAAATCTATAAAATATGTCCCAGTTCGGATTGGAGTCTGCAACTCGACTCCATGAAGCCGGAATCGCTAGTAATCGTAGATCAGCCATGCTACGGTGAATACGTTCCCGGGTCTTGTACTCACCGCCCGTCACACCATGGGAGTTGATTTCACTCGAAGTCGGAATGCTAAACTAGCTACCGCCCACAGTGGAATCAGCGACTGGGGTGAAGTCGTAACAAGGTAACCGTAGGAGAACCTGCGGTTGGATCACCTCCTTTCTAGAGTACAATGAATATTCTCTCACAAGATATTCATCAAAGGAAAATTTAGATTAGCCTTATTAAACTAATCTACTCAATCATCCTTGTTTAGTTTTGAAAGATTGACAGCTAATAAATTTGTCTAATTCCTTAATTGCCTAGACAAAAACCTAAATTTGCGATTTGTGATAAATGAAGTTTAGAATAAATCCTTAATAGCTTTAGGTGGGTGCAGGGAGTGAAACTCCTGCTCGTAAATACTAGCTTTGCTAGTATGCGAAGTAAGGATGTTAAGGGGAATTAGCTCAGCTGGGAGAGCGCCTGCTTTGCACGCAGGAGGTCAGCGGTTCGATCCCGCTATTCTCCACCAAATTTAAGTGCGAAGCTATTTTTATTCTAGACAAGGAAAAGTGACCGAGTAACAAGGAGCGTAGATACACTACGTGACGAAGTTATGACCAAGCTTTGACGCAGTATAGAATGCAAAAGAGCAAGCAAGAGGGCCTATAGCTCAGCTGGTTAGAGTGCACCCCTGATAAGGGTGAGGTCACAAGTTCAAGTCTTGTTAGGCCCACCATTAATTAGCAAATAAATAAAAGTTAGTTTAACTAAACAGATATCAAGGTTTAAATCAAGTGTTCTAAAAAGAATGTTTGCTTTAGACTTTGAAAAATAGAATTATCTTCTAAATACGGCAACGCCTAAAGCGTTGGTGTGCTTTAGGTGGGTCAAGGGAGCAAAGCTCCTTGTCGCAAGTCTGACTTTGTCAGACTGAGAAGTCTAAATGTTCTTTTATTTATCATTGTTAAGAGTCACAAGCAAGTTTTTAAATAAAACAATTTTACAGGACTTGTTAAAGATTTAAATATCTTATCTCTTGAATATAATCAGTATTCAGAAGTTTAACGTCACAAGATATATGGAGTTTAAAACTTATCTATATATCAGTTAATGCTTTCCGTCTTGGGGATGAGAGTTTAAATTTGGTAATTATAAATTACCTTTAACAAGGAAGTGATGCGAATTAGAATATATTAATCTAATATAATAAAAGGTAAGCTACTAAGAGCAAGTGGTGGATGCCTTGGCTAGTAGAGGCGATGAAGGACGTGCCAGGCTGCGATAAGACTCGGGGAGCCGTCAAGGGGCTTTGATCCGGGTATTTCCGAATGGGGCAACCCAGTTAAGTGCAAACTTAACTACCTATATGGAGCGAACGTTGGGAATTGAAACATCTTAGTACCAACAGGAAAAGAAATCAAACGAGATTACGCTAGTAGCGGCGAGCGAACGCGTAAGAGGGCAAACCGTTAGTTTACTAACGGGGTTGTAGGACTGCAACATAGACTAAGCAAAGCTAATAGAACAATCTGGAAAGGTTGAGCATAGAGGGTGATACTCCCGTATATGAAAGCGATGTTTTACTTAGCAGTATCCTGAGTAGGGCGGAACACGTGATATTCTGTCTGAAGCCGGGTAGACCACTATCCAACCCTAAATACTACTACTAGACCGATAGTGCACAAGTACCGTGAGGGAAAGGTGAAAAGAACTGAGGTGATCAGAGTGAAATAGAACCTGAAACCATTTGCTTACAATCATTCAGAGCCCTATGATTTATCAGGGTGATGGACTGCCTTTTGCATAATGAGCCTGCGAGTTGTGATGTCTGGCGAGGTTAAGGAAACCCGGAGCCGTAGCGAAAGCGAGTCTTAATAGGGCGTTTAGTCAGATGTTGCAGACCCGAAACGATGTGATCTATCCATGAGCAGGTTGAAACTGGTGTAAGAGCCAGTGGAGGACCGAACCCGCTAGCGTTGAAAAGCTATGGGATGACTTGTGGATAGGGGTGAAAGGCCAATCAAACATCGTGATAGCTGGTTCTCTCCGAAATATATTTAGGTATAGCGTCATGTAGTAACACTAGGGGGTAGAGCACTGAATGGGCTAGGGCATACACCAATGTACCAAACCCTATCAAACTCCGAATACCTAGTGTGTAATCATGGCAGTCAGGCGGCGAGTGATAAAATCCGTCGTCGAGAGGGGAACAACCCAGACTAACAGCTAAGGTCCCTAAATCTCATTTAAGTGGAAAACGATGTGGAGTTACTGAAACAACCAGGAGGTTGGCTTAGAAGCAGCCATCCTTTAAAGAAAGCGTAATAGCTCACTGGTCTAGTGATTCTGCGCGGAAAATATAACGGGGCTAAAATGAGTACCGAAGCTTTAGACTTGCACTTAATCATTTATACTAGCTCGTCTTTTGAGCGTATTTAAATGAGTTTGTATTTTTCTCAATCAACAGCCTATATGGCTAGTCTCAATCAAAAAATACTTCACAACATTTAAATCCATCTCAAAATACTTCGCTTAATCCGTTCTTTTAAATTTCAGATTAAGCACTAAAATTTACAGTATAAATTTGATAGTATAAATAATTAAGTGCAAGTGGTAGGAGAGCGTTCTATTCAGCGTTGAAGGTGTACCGGTAAGGAGCGCTGGAGCGGATAGAAGTGAGCATGCAGGCATGAGTAGCGATAATTGGGGTGAGAATCCCCAACGCCGTAAACCCAAGGTTTCCTACGCGATGCTCGTCATCGTAGGGTTAGCCGGGTCCTAAGCAAAGTCCGAAAGGGGTATGCGATGGAAAATTGGTTAATATTCCAATGCCAACTATTATGTGCGATGGAAGGACGCTTAGAGTTAGAGGAGCCAGCGGATGGTAGTGCTGGTCGAAAGGTGTAGGTTAAGATCCAGGCAAATCCGGATCTTTTTAAGCCGAGACCCCACAGGCACACAAAGTTCTTCGGAACAGCGTGTGAATCCTTGATACTGTCGAGCCAAGAAAAGTTTCTAAGTTTAGTAATAGTTGCCCGTACCGTAAACCGACACAGGTGGGTGGGATGAGTATTCTAAGGCGCGTGGAAGAACTCTCTTCAAGGAACTCTGCAAAATAGCACCGTATCTTCGGTATAAGGTGTGCCTAACTTTGTTAAGGATTTACTCTGTAAGCAAAGAAGGTTACAACAAAGAGTCCCTCCCGACTGTTTACCAAAAACACAGCACTCTGCTAACTCGTAAGAGGATGTATAGGGTGTGACGCCTGCCCGGTGCTCGAAGGTTAATTGATGACGTTAGCTCTGCGAAGCGTTTGATCGAAGCCCGAGTAAACGGCGGCCGTAACTATAACGGTCCTAAGGTAGCGAAATTCCTTGTCGGTTAAATACCGACCTGCATGAATGGCGTAACGAGATGGGAGCTGTCTCGAAGAGGGATCCAGTGAAATTGTAGTGGAGGTGAAAATTCCTCCTACCCGCGGCAAGACGGAAAGACCCCGTGGACCTTTACTACAGCTTGACACTGCTATCGGGATAAAGATGTGCAGGATAGGTGGGAGGCTTTGATCTATAGACGCCAGTTTATAGTGAGCCATTGTTGAGATACCACTCTTTTTTATTCTGATAGCTAACTGGCATGAGTTATCCTCATGCAGGACAATGTCTGGTGGGTAGTTTGACTGGGGCGGTCGCCTCCCAAAATGTAACGGAGGCTTACAAAGGTTGGCTCAGAACGGTTGGAAATCGTTCGTAGAGTATAAAGGTATAAGCCAGCTTAACTGCGAGACGTACATGTCAAGCAGAGACGAAAGTCGGTCTTAGTGATCCGGTGGTTCTGTGTGGAAGGGCCATCGCTCAAAGGATAAAAGGTACCCCGGGGATAACAGGCTGATCTCCCCCAAGAGCTCACATCGACGGGGAGGTTTGGCACCTCGATGTCGGCTCATCGCATCCTGGGGCTGGAGCAGGTCCCAAGGGTATGGCTGTTCGCCATTTAAAGCGGTACGCGAGCTGGGTTCAGAACGTCGTGAGACAGTTCGGTCCCTATCTGCCGTGGGCGTAAGAAGATTGAGGAGAGTTGACCCTAGTACGAGAGGACCGGGTTGAACCAACCACTGGTGTACGAGTTGTCCTGCCAAGGGCACCGCTCGGTAGCTAAGTTGGGATGTGATAAGAGCTGAAAGCATCTAAGCTCGAAGCCAACTCCAAGATGAATCTTCTTTTAAGACCTCATAAAGACTATATGTTTGATAGGCTGGGTGTGTAATGGATGAAAGTCCTTTAGCTGACCAGTACTAATAGGTCGTCTGCTTATCTTTTAATAAGCATCACTTCCTTGTTAAGGGTAAAACCTTACAAGAGTAAAGCAGTGTTTATTTAAACTCTTGCTGACTTTAACAGTGTTAAATAAGGTTTATAACAATAAGCTTTATTTAACACTGCCCGTGACTATACAGACGAGGAAACGCCTTGCTCCATCTCGAACCAAGAAGCTAAGCTCGTCCTGGCTGATGATACTCTCCCTTACTGGGATGTTGGAAAAGTAGGTCGTTGCGGGCTTTGTTATTTATACAAAGCTACTACTTATTTAAATCACTACAATTTACTGAAACATCCATTAAGTATCTAATCTAAATAGCCATTAAAATATTTATATAAATAATATTAACACTAAGATATTTACACTAAAGAATATAATTATATGTTTGGGTTAGAATTTTAGATATTTATTTATTCTTTGGTTTTATATTATTGATTCTATCTCTGCTCTTATATTGCCTAGTTTGTTTATTTTTAATCATTCAAAATAAACTCTTATTAGTAGAAAACTATCTTCTTGCATCTTTTATAAAAAATAATATACAAAGTCTATTTAAGAAGCATTTTTATTGTAAAGGTTAATTGGTTGGTGGATTATTGCATTAGAGTTTAATAACTCAATGTAACGAATTATTAGAATGTATGTTTATGAATTATTATTTTAGATAAATGCAGGAGGATAAAATATGGCAGTTCTTGAAAAGCTAGGAGCGAAGCGAGTAGAACTCACGTAATATCAGCTCTTGTATCTAAACATTCTGAAATAAAAGGAAATATCGAATATTATAAATCAATCATCTCAAATTTACAATCTGAGCTTGAGACTATTAATAAAGCCATTATAATATTTGATCCAAACTATAATATAAATGAGATAAAAACTAAAAACATTACTAATAATAGACGTTTCTCTCGTGGAGAGCTTAGTAAAAAGATAATAGAGTGTATAAAAGAAAAACCTAGCAACGTTAAAGAGATAACTGATTATGTATCAATTGGCAGTAATAAAAGCAGTAAAGAGATAGTGGAGTATAGAAAGAATATCTATTCTGCAATAAGAAACATGGAAATGAGAAATATTTTAAACTCTTTTAAGGTTTATGGAATTAATCACTATAAAATATCCTAAGCTTCGAAGTCTTTCAATTAATCTTTTATTTCCTTGCCGTCCGCTTACAATTAAGAGCATGGCTATGCGTATATTATAAAAGTAGAAAGTTCGATGATTGATTTATAAAATTCTTATTGTTAAAATGAATTTGGATAGACTAATGGATTAATTTGGATGAAAGGGTATGATGAGTAACGAGATAGAACTAAAAAAACAAGGCGTCATCAAGCGCCTTACAAACAAAACTTTCAAATTTGACCCAAGGATAGCCGAGGGCTTTTATACCGCAAGATATTTTTTGAAGATAAATCTGGTTATAAGGGAGAATTTGGCTAATCAACACGTGACTATGCAGTTTTTTCAAAGGGCTGATAACATCACTCTGTGCGGGATCGATGAGGCCATAGCGATAGTGCATACCTTTGCCAAAGAGCCTGAGAAGCTTGAAATTCAGGCGTTAAACGACGGCGATATCATAAACGCAAACGAGCCTGTTTTAAAGATAAGCGGGATGTATGAGAATTTTGGCTTTTTAGAAAACATCATCGACGCCACATTAGCTCGCAGAAGCTCGGTGGCTACGAATGTCGCAAGAGCCTTAAAGGCGGCAAACGGCAAGATAGTCTTTTCTATGGCGGATAGACAAGATGACATCTCAACGCAGATAGGCGACGGATACGCCACTTATGTTGCGGGCATAGATCGTGTCTCAACCGATGCTCAGGGCTTTTGGTGGGGTGGCAAGGGTATGGGGACTATGCCGCACGCGCTTGTTCAGATGTGCAAGGGAGATATAGTAAAGGCGTGTGAAATTTACGCTAAAACCTTTCCCTGCGAGCTTGTAACCGCACTTGTTGATTACAATAACGACGTGATCACCGACGCACTTTTAGCCGCAAATGCGCTAAAATCAAGGCTTGGTGCCGTTAGGGTCGATACATCTCAAAGCCTCATAGATAGGTATTTTGAGGACAAAGACACAAGTGGATTTGATCCGCATGGGGTTTGCAAAGAGCTTATCTTTGCACTTCGCAAAGCGCTTGATGAAAATGGCTTTAATCATGTTAAGATAGTCGTTAGCTCGGGCTTTACTCCTGAAAAAATTGCCGAATTTGAAGCGCATGATACGCCTGTTGATATCTATGGCGTGGGAAGCTTTACCGTTAGAAATGATACTTGCGGATTTACGGGCGATCTTGTCGAGCTAAACGGCAAAGCAGAAGCAAAAGTTGGGCGCCGAAATTTCATCTCCGAGCGCTTGCAAAAAGTAGAATTTGAAAGATAAATTTAGGCGCAAACGAGCTAAATTTGCGCCTATAAGTTTATTTTATAGATTCTAGCGCGCTGCAACACTGAGCCGAGCCTATATCGCAGCCTTTTTTGAAGTAAATTTTAGCCTTTTCGAGATCCTTTGCGACCCCGCTTTCAGCAGGCGGCATCTGGTATGTGTAGCCTGCAAATAGGCATGATTCGACTAAGCCGTGTTCGCAGCCCTTGTCAAAATACTCCACCGCTTTGGCAAATTGCTTTTCTTGATAATATGCAGAGCCCGCGTATTCACATCCAATGGCGATCTTGGCTTCGCAAGCTTTTGCTGCGTTATCTTTATCTTTTACGTATTTTCCTGAAGCTTCATGATCTTTTTTTGTAAAGGCTAGCAAATAATACTCAAACGCCTTTATCTCGTCTTTTTTGCCGTATTTGTCGTCTTGGTAAATTTCGCCCAGCTTTGCGCATCCGTCAAATCTATCGCCCCCGCAAATTTGGCTTAGAATTTCAATCGCTTTGTCTATGTTTTTCTCGACACCTTTGCCGTCTCTATAACCCATCGCTACAAATTTGCAACCGTCATCGTAGCCGCCGTTGCAAAGCTTTGAAAATATCTCAAAGCCCTTTTTAGGATCGTGCTGCGCGCCGTTTTTGCCTTCAGTGTATGAATATCCAGTCCATAAACATCCTAAATTTGAGCCTAAATCGCAAGCTTTTTGGTAGTATTTGACGTCTTGTTTTTCATAGGCGTAGTCTATACAAGCGGATGCATCGCCGTTTTCACAACCTTTTTCAGGGCTTACGGCTGTTTTGTCTTTTACTTTATTGCAGCAATCGGATCTTTTACCAAATGATATCTCGCAGCATTTTTCATAAGCCTGTTTTGCAAGCCCCGAGTCTTTTTTGACATCAGAGCCCTTTCCGAACTCATAAAGCTGCCCAAGCTCTTTACAGGAAGAATCAACCTTTTCTTTATAGCAACCTAGCTTGAAGTAGTGCTCCGCGTCTTTCCACTGACCTTTGGATTTTGCCGCTAGCCCGTTGTTGTGATTTGGTCCGGCTTGTGCTACCGACAAGCAACTAAATACTAAAAACAGGGTTAAAGCTAACTTTTTCATAGACTCCTCCTTGCGAGTAAATCTGTAAGAATTATAACCTTTTTAATATATTTTTAATCTAAATTATAACAACTTCCGTTTTTAGCTCTACGCCGAATTTTTCTAGCACCAGCTTCTTGGCTAAATTTATGAGATTGATCGCGTCTTCAAAGCTTGCATTATCAAAATTTATCAAGAAATTTGCGTGCTTTTCGCTAAATTTCGCTCCGCCGATAACGTGTCCTTTTAGCCCTACTGCTTCGATAAGTCTACCTGCGTAATCTCCCGCTGGATTTACAAAGCAGCTTCCAAAGCTGGCTCCCTTTGGCTGGTTTGAGCGTTTAAGCGCAAATTCGCTTGCAAGTGCAGCGTTAAAGCCTTTTGTTGCTTTAAATTTGGCTGCAAAAACAATTTCGTTTAGCTCGCAATATCTATAAGCAAATTTTATCTCTTCTTTTTTTATCCAGCCTCGTTTTAAACGCACCTCAAGCAGATTGCCACTCATGGAAATTCCACAAAGCCCCGCGTTCATCTTGATCATGCCTCCAAGTGTGCCGGGGATATTTTGTAAAAACTCAAAGCCCGCCAGATCGTGTTTTTTAGCAAAATTATAAATTTTACCGCTCTTTGTAGCAGCACCTATCTCTAAAATTTCGCCTTCAAGCTTTATATAGTCAAATTTATCGCTTAAAATCGCCATCGGTACAGGGTTTGGCGAAACTAAAAGGTTATTTCCGCCACCTATTATCACGCGACCTTGCGTATCGTCTTGCGGATTATCTATGAGCAAAACCTCGTGCATGCCGCCGATTTTAACGGAAGTAAATTTAGAAAAGTCAATAAGCCTAGTCATTGCACGAAATGCGGGATAAATTCGATCATTCGGATAGTAAAATCAACCATCATGCTTACCATCCAAGGCATGAGAAATATGATAACGACGACTACGAGGATGATCTTTGGCACGAAACTTAGCGTCATCTCGTTTATCTGCGTGGTCGCTTGAAAGATACTGATGATAAGACCGGCACTAAGACCTGCTAAAAGCATAGGGAAGCTAAGATAAAGCGCGGTTTTAAAGGTCTCTATGCCTAGTTCGATGAGGGTTGATTGCATTTAGCTAAACCTTATGTCGTTGTATTCGGTTGGCACCAGATAGTCGCGCGCGTCTACGAGCTCATCGTAAAAGCCGTGCTTATAGCCTATCTCAAACAGCTTATTTACGGCGTTTAGCTGCGTTTTGTTCATCGATACGGAACTATCGTTGGCGTATAAATTTAGATAAATTTTAAGCTTTTCTTTATCGACTCGGATCAAATTTCGCTCCATAAGCATGTGGGATAAAAACGGCTTATGATCGGTTGCAATTTTAACAGCTTTCGTAAGCACTCGCTCGCATTCTATCGCGTCAGTTATCGGCAAGCTTCTGCGAACTGCCATGCCGCCAAGCGGAAGCGGTAAATTATCACCCGCAAACTCACGCCAGATATCCCAAATTTCACGCTCTACGCAAAGCTCGTCGCTAAAGGTTAAGATGCTTTCGTGAATTAGCACTCCAGCATCAACCTCACCACTTAACACGGCATTTTCTATCTCTAAGAAATTTTTATAAACTATCCTTGCTTCAGGATACGCCACGCGAAACAAAAGCGCGTTTGTAGTGTGTTTGCCAGAAAGTGCTACCTTGAAATTTCGCTTTAAAATTTTATCTTTTTTCTTAATGAGCTTTGGACCATATCCATCACCAAAGCTAACTGCGCAGCGAATCAGAGCGTAGCTATCTCTTATAAGCGGATAGAGTCCAAAGCTGATCGCCGTAGCGTCGTAAGTGCCTTTTAGCGCCTCTTCGTTTAGTGTCTGGATATCTAAAGCGAGGTTGCTAAAACGCAAATTTGTAGAATCAACCCAGCCAAATTTTATCGCCATATACATAAAAATATCATCGGCATCAGGCGAGTGCGCGACGCTTATATCTTTAAAATGTCTCAAATTTAATCCTTTTTAAGATTATAGGTTAAATTTTATGAATAGTTGATTAAATAGCCTATTATTAGAAGTTATCTTTATATTTTTTAAAAGAATTAAATAAACCGAAATTCATCTTAAATTTGATAAAATCAGGCAATTTAATTATAAAATTTAAAGGCAACAAATGGCGGCAGAAAAAGAGGATAAGAAAAAAGTAGGATCGGCTGAACTTGATGCTGATAAGAAAAAAGCGCTAGAGCTAGCCTTAAAACAGATTGATAAGTCATTTGGTAAAGGCACGGTTGTCAGACTTGGAGATAGAGAGATAGAGCCGATAGATAGTATATCTACAGGTTCACTAGGACTTGATCTGGCACTTGGAATAGGTGGAGTGCCAAAAGGAAGAATCGTAGAAATTTACGGACCGGAGAGTTCAGGAAAGACTACATTGACCCTTCATATAATAGCTGAAGCTCAAAAGGCCGGTGGAGTATGTGCTTTCGTCGATGCTGAACATGCTCTTGATGTAAAATATGCCGCAAATTTAGGCGTAGATACGGATAATCTTTATATCTCTCAGCCAGATTATGGCGAACAAGCGCTTGATATAGTAGAGACTTTGGCTAGAAGTGGGGCTATTGATCTAATAATCGTTGACAGTGTTGCCGCACTCACTCCTAAAAACGAGATAGAAGGCGATATGGGTGATCAGCACGTAGGTCTTCAGGCTCGCTTGATGTCTCAAGCTCTTAGAAAGCTCACCGGAATTTTACACAAGATGAATACAACTGTAATATTCATCAATCAAATTCGTATGAAAATAGGCGCTATGGGATATGGCACGCCAGAGACTACGACAGGTGGAAACGCATTGAAATTTTATGCCTCCGTGAGAATAGATGTCCGTAAAATCGCTACTTTAAAACAAAACGAAGAACCTATAGGAAATCGCACAAAAGTAAAAGTAGCAAAAAATAAAGTAGCGCCTCCTTTTAAAGTAGCTGAATTTGACATAATGTTTGGTGAAGGAATCAGTAAAGAGGGCGAGATAATAGACTATGGAGTAAAGCTTGATATAGTCGATAAGAGCGGTGCTTGGTTTAGTTATAATGCCAATAAGCTTGGACAAGGAAGAGAGAACGCAAAGGCTTATTTAAAAGAGCATCCAGAGGTTGCCGAAGAGATAGTGGCTGCCATAAAGGGCTCCATGGGAATTGATCACTTGATAAGCTCAAATGGAAGAGATGATGATACAACTGAAGCAGGAGAAGAATAATGATATTTATAGATGATGTTACGGCTATTGAGGTTCTTGATAGCAGAGGAAATCCTACCGTACGCGCTACCGTGACTCTAAGCGACGGCACCGTGGCTAGTGCGATAGTTCCAAGCGGAGCTAGTACGGGTAAGCGTGAAGCTCTTGAACTTAGAGATAAAGATAGTAGATATTGTGGCAAAGGTGTTCTAAAGGCGGTTGCAAATGTAAATGAAGTTATAGCCGATGCTATTATAGGACTGAATGCATATGATCAAAAGATGGTAGATGATGAGCTTCTTAGACTTGATGGTAGCGATAATTATTCAAATTTAGGCGCTAATGCGGTGCTTGGAGTCTCTATGGCTGTGGCACGTGCCGCGGCAAAAAGTCTAAATGTGCCTCTTTACAGATATCTTGGCGGAGCAAACGCAAGTGTATTGCCTGTGCCGATGTTTAATATTATAAACGGCGGAGCTCACGCAAACAACAGTGTGGATTTTCAAGAATTTATGATAATGCCTTTTGGCTTTGAGACTTTCAGCGATGCACTTAGAGCCGCAGCTGAAATTTATCAAGTATTAAAAGGAATTTTAAACGACTTAGGACATAGTACCGCAGTTGGTGATGAAGGCGGGTTTGCTCCAAATTTAAAGGACAATGAAGAGCCAATTAAAATTATAATGGAAGCTATAAAAAAGGCTGGATACAATGCTGGCGAACAGATAAAAATCGCTCTTGATGTCGCTTCAAGCGAGCTTTATAAAGATGGCAAATATGAACTTGAAGGTAAAAAACTAAGCTCTGAAGAGCTCATTGAATACTATGCTAAGCTTTGTGAAAAATACCCTATCTGCTCAATTGAGGATGGCTTAAGTGAAGATGATTGGGATGGTTGGGCTAAACTAACAGCAAGATTGGGCGGTAAAGTTCAACTTGTTGGCGATGATTTATTTGTAACAAATGAGAAAATTTTAAGAGAAGGTATTAAAAAAGGCGTTGCAAACGCAATTTTAATTAAGCCAAATCAAATTGGTACAGTTAGTCAAACTATGCAGACTATTCGCTTAGCACAGCGAAGAGGGTATCGTTGCGTGATGAGTCATAGAAGTGGCGAGAGCGAAGATAGCTTCATAGCTGATTTTGCAGTGGGTTTAAATACGGGTCAAATTAAAACAGGTGCAACTTCAAGAAGCGAAAGAAATGCGAAATACAATCGCTTGCTTGAGATTGAGCTTGAGAGTGATGAATTTTTGGGAAATGAAATTTGAGTGAAATTTTAAAAGAGTATGATGATAAAAATATCAAGAGAACATACTCTTTTAAATCTTTTTTAAGGCTATTTACAATAACCATTTTAGTTGTGTTATTTGGTGTATATATTGGTAATATGATGTTCGGTAAACGCTCTTTGGATGTGATGCTGAATTTGCAAGACCAACGAGAACAGCTTAAAAAAGATGTTGAAATTTTAAAAAAATATAATGCAGAGCTTCAAAAGACATATTTTGAACTAAAAGATCTAGAACCTTAAGGGTGTTAAAATGAGACAAATTTGGTTTTTGATACTATTTTTAGGTTTTTGTTTTGGCAGAGAAAATCCTTTTATTTCGGCAGGAAAACTAAATACAAATGTCGTTACTACTAATGTAGTAGAAACTTTAGCTCCTTTTGATAAGCAACATATCAAATTCCCAAGCGATACCAAAGAGTTTATATCGCTTACTTTAAAATATAAAAATTTAGATGGCAGTATAAAAGAAAAAATTATATATGTAAATAGAAGTATAGATTGGCAAGACGAGTTTGTTTTGATGAAGGTCGCCGTTCCGTCGGTGGTTACAAAAACTGATGTCTCAGTTACAAAAGATGAGCCAAAAATCACTATCAAAACAATAAAAAAAGATGAAAATACAACTATAAAAGAGGTAAAAGAAGAGATTAAACAAGAGGTTAAAATAGATGAAAATTTTACCAAGCAAGAGCCTTTAAAAGATGTTGTAATAATACCGGTTGAAAATATTGAGAAAGATCCGATTAAGACTATAAATTTTAGAAAAATGACTCTTGAAGTTGATTTAATGCAAATTAAATTTTTAACTTCTGATAAAAAAATTAGAGATTTTAAGATATATAGAGACAATAAAATAGTAATAGATTTTGATAATTCTTTAAATTTTTATACAAAGACTTTTAAGATTGATTGCGGATCTTTTAAAAGTATAACCTTGGGCGCTCATGATAAATTTTATAGAGCTACTATTAACCTTGATAAAAACTACAAATATACTATAGAAAATATCGCAAACGGATACATTTTAAAAGTAAACAAATAGTATAAAATCTTCTTATTTATCTATATCTTAGATTATTTTAAATAGCAGTAAATTTAATTTTATTAATAATTTGGTAATTTATATTTTAAATAAATAAGTAAATTTATATTACGATTTGATAGAAAAATGTTTCTAATTGTAACATAATAAAAGTTTTTTATTCTACTACTATTAATTACACTATTTAATATATTTTTATAATAAGTAATTTATACTATTTATCATCTTAGTATCAATATAATTCATTTATTTGAGATGATTTTATATTAGATAATGACGATATTTCAATATGTTTAAATAAATTTAATGACTTTCGTAATACTTAGTATTATTGATACCATATATCAACAAGAAAAATCCTTATGTATAAAAAGTTACATAAAAGTTATGCAAAATAACAATAAGCCTAATGATTATTTTAAAGACTCAATAAAAAAAATTTTGGTTACATAAAATTTTTAATATTTATTTAAAAGAAAAAGTATTAGGATTTTGTTAAATAAATGTTTTATATACAAATTCTCTTGCTCGTGAAAGGAGGGTTGTTGGCAAGAGCGGGGGTTGCTCTTTAACGGTATAGAAGAGCGGTATTCGAGGTTGAGACAGATCGTATCGATTTGCTCTCTTTGAAGATTGAGATATCTTTTTAAGATGTTTTGATTCTATACTGATTATTTTATGTTGTTTAAAAATATATTGTGTTTTAAAAAATATTAAGGAGAATAAGATGAAACAAGGTTGGTTAAAATTTATAACCTGTAGTTTTTTTCTTGCTATGTGTGCTGTACCTAATCTAGCTGCATCAGACAAGCATGAAGAACCTTTTGTTCAAGGAGAAACATTTCAAAATGATGGCGTTTCACCAAGAACATTGGAAGATTACGTTGGGCATGAGAAAGAGTATTGGGAGTATCTAAAAAAAAATCACCCAGTATTTAAATATGAAAAAGATGGAAGATTGGTTGGTAAATACGGCTTAAGTGACCGTGTTGAAGAATTTATAGAGATCAACCAAGGTCCTGCTTATGCTAAAGAGAACAATATGGAACACACTGCTGTTACATATCGTCTTGGTATGGAGTCATTCCTTGACTTCCCTAACAAATTTGTTGGACATAAAAAATGCGGCGAGTGCCACCCCGCTCAATATATGCAATGGGAGCGTTCACGTCACGCTAAAACTATAAGATGGCCAGAAGAGCTTGATGAGGTTGGAGGAGACGTTAAAAAAGGACTTCCTGGAGCACTTCCTACAACTCCTATTCTAACAACAGGTATCGAGCCTGATGACGTATTTGCTATCATCGGAACACCAAGAACAAAATATGGCTTCCTTGATAAATGGTTAGTTCGTGGTACATATCACGTTGAGGATGGAAAATTAAGCGATCTTACCGGTAAACTAGTAGCTGGTGGTAACCAATACTCAGTTTTATGGGCTAAATTCCTAACTCCTGAAATGGCTAAAAAGATAGCAGAATTCTCTCCAGGGTTCCCTACCAAAATGGAAGATTTCGGTAAGAGCGGTTCTCATATGTGGGGTATGAACTCATACGGTGCTTCAAATAGAAAGAATTTCAAATTCCAACCAGCAAGTGCATATTGCGAAATTTGTCATACATTTAAATTTGACTTCAAATCTAAAGACGAATTCTATGCAGCTCTTGGTGATTCTAAGAAATTAAGAGAGCATACTATAACAAAAGGTATTAGCTGCGAGGAGTGTCACGGTGCTGGTGCTCACTTGTACGGTGCTAGAGGTGCTGGTATGCCAAGTAACTGCGAAAGATGCCACCAAAGATTTGCATGGCATAAGGCTGATGCTGAGAAGAACCCAAGAAAACAATTTAACGCATACTTTAAATCATCTTGTCCATCATGCGGAACAGAGGGTGCTCAAATGTTTAGCTCCGCTCACTATGACGAGGGTATGAGATGTAGTACTTGCCACGATCCACACGAAGTTACAGCTAACGATTGGAAAGATGGCTATACTCTAACAGGTCTAAAAAAGACTTGCGAAGACTGCCACGAAGTTCAAAAGAGCTTCTTTAAACAAGGCGGAATTCACGCGAAAGACAATTGTACAGGATGTCATATGCCTAATATGATGAGTTGTGAGAACTTCGCAGCTGTTCAAAACCCTGATAAAGCTGGATTTGACAACGTTCGTGCAGCACACATCTGGAACATCATGGTTGATAAAGATAGAAAATCAATCAACCCACCTGAAGGCAAACCAAGAGATCCTATGACCGTAAAAGGCTGGACACTTGATAGAGATGAAAACGGAAGATTCTTCGTTGACTTGATGTGGTCATGCGGTAGAACAAGCTTTAGCGACCCTAACCTAATGGCTCCAGGAGCTAGCGGTTGCCACAGCCCTGTTCAATCAACACTTCCAGATAAACTTAAATTTACAGATCAAGCTATGATCTATGACCTAGTTATGGAATGGCAAATGCCTGTAAAAGATGGATATTCAAAAGCTGAGATCGGACTTAGAAAAATAGATAGATCAATGAGCAACAACAAAAAACTATCTACTGATCAAAAAGCTAGAATAGTATCTTTTGCTAAACAAGCACAAGACATACTAGACAAAGTACAAAAAGACGGCTCTTGGGGCGTTCACGGTCCTAAATATTCTTTAAAACTAGTTGAAGAAGCTTTGATTTACGTTGAGCAAGCAACTGATATCTTAGAAGGTAGAACAAAATAAATCAAACGGCTCGTGAGGCTTATTTTTTAAGCCTCACCCGCTATAACTTGATGATTTCATCGAGATTATAAAAAGGAAAGAATATGTATGGATTGTGTATGAGATTTATGATACTTTTTGCTTTAGTGATATCTCATAATCTTTTTGCTAATATGGATTCGCCTTTAAATTTTGGTATTGAGGGCGCAAAATCTCTTAGTATAAATCAAGCCGAGAAGATGCTTGGTCAAAAAGATACATACTTTGTTGATATGAGTTCACCGGCTGGTCGTATATCCGGGCACATTCCTGGTGCGATCTTAAATAATGCAGATGATTTAAACATATCGCTATTGCCAAAAGATAAAAAAGCTCATTTGATATTTTACTGTGATAACAGAATGAGCTTTGATAGTAGCGTTGCAGCAAAAGTTGCTAAAAGTCAAGGCTATGAAAATCTCTATATTCTAAGTGATGGTATAGAGGGATGGATTATAGCCGGAAATAAATTTGAAAAATCTGGTAAAGCCAGAAAACAACTTACAAAAGAGAAGATAGAAGACTATGATGATGGAATCCATGGCAATATGCTTTTTGGCAAAATTCCATCTTGTAGAGATTGCCATAGCTCAGATAAAATTCCGTTCGCTTCAAAAGAGCAACGAGAAGAGCTATTTAAAGATAAAGCTTTTGTAAATGATAATTGTACAAGCTGTCATAAAGATGTCAAAAAAGACTTTATGGGCAGTGTTCACGATGAAGCATCTCATAAAAATTTAGCTGCTGATAAAGAGTTGCCAAATTGTAGTGACTGCCACTCTGTGCACACAGCCGGTGCTAAAATGCACCTTGACATTAAACAGCTTAGCGAGCAAAAGTGCGGTTCTTGTCACGAAGAGCAACAAAAACACTATCATGATACATTCCATGGTAAAGCACTGCTATTAAATAAACCTGGTGAAGCGCCAAGGGTTGCTGCGTGCTTTGATTGTCACGGAACACACAATGTATTTAAGATAGAAGATCCTAGATCAACTCTAGCTATGACAGAAAATCGTATCAAGACATGCTCTGAATGTCACCCTAATGCGAACGAAAGCTTTGTTAGCTTTATAGCGCATGCTGACCATACTGATGGCGAGAAATTCCCGCTACTTCACTCTGCGTATATCTTTATGACAGGTCTTGTGATAGCGGTATTTGCGTTCTTTGGTTTCCATACATTCTTGTGGTCAATTAGACTAATTAGAATGAGACTTGAAAATCCAGTCGCTTGGAAAAAAGTAAGAGAGGCAGCTCACCACGATAGAGTTAAGGTAAAACGCTTTAGCGCATTCCATATGTGGCAACACTTCTTTATGGCCGCATCATTCCTTGGACTTGCGTTCTCAGGCTTACCACAAAAATTCTATACAGCCCCTTGGGCTCAAGATATGATGAATTTAATGGGCGGACCTATTATGGCTACTCAAATTCACCATATATCAGCGGTGATAATGTTTGCAGTGTTCTTCAGCCACATAGCTGAGATCATGATGAACCTAGGCAAATTTAAAATATTTGGTGAAGATAGCTTGATGCCAAATCTTCAAGACTTTAGAGATATGAAAGATCACTTCATGTGGTTTATGGGTAAAGGCCCAAGACCTCAATTTGATAGATGGACATACTGGGAGAAATTCGACTACCTTGCGGTCTTCTGGGGTATGTTTATCATAGGACTTTCAGGTCTTATCCTTTGGTTCCCTAACTGGTTTGCTAATTTCTTACCAGGCTGGATGATAAACTTAAGTACGCTTGTTCACTCTGATGAGGCGTTACTAGCGACAGGATTTATCTTTGCTATCCACTTCTTTAATACTCACTTTAGAGCGGATAGATTCCCAATGGATACAGTAATCTTCTCAGGAAGTCTAACTGCTGAAGAGATGAGACAAGAAAGAAGCAAGTGGTACGAAAGACTTAGTAAGAATGGAATGCTAGAAAAACTTATCGAAAAAGAAGATAAGTTTGCTTCATACTCTTTACTTGCTAAACTTGCAGGTTACGCTATGCTAATTACTGGTATGGTGTTCTTGTTTATGATGATTTACGCTTTTATAGCTTAAATTTTAATTTTTAATCCCTGCTACAATTCCCCTGCTGATAAGCGGGGGAATTTTATTATTTTTCTATTTTGCTTTTCAAAATAAAATTCAATTAAAAATATAATTTTAAAGTCTTTTCAATATTTTTTTGGTAATATCTAACAAGTAATTTATATCATAGGGAGCTTTTATGGGTGGTGTTGGTTTAATCATTTGTTTTATTGTAGCTATCGTTTTGATGATATGGCTTATATCCAAAGTCGGAGTTCATCCATTTCTTGCTATTATGGTTGTATCTTTAGCTCTTGCTATAGTAGCTGGCATTGATCTTGCTAAAATTCCTGGTATTATAGGAAATGGATTTAGTGGAATATTTAAAAGTATAGGCATAGTTATTATTTTTGGTGCACTTATAGGTATGGCACTTGAAAAAACAGGCGCAGCGCTGAAATTAGCAGATATTGTTATAAAATGTGTTGGCGAGAAAAGACCTGAAATGGCGATGCTTATCATGGGTTGGATTGTAGGAATCCCAGTATTTTGCGATAGCGGATTTGTTGTTCTTGACCCGATTCGTCGCGCTATTAAAGAAAAGATTAAAGCAAATCCTGTTGGTATGGCTGTGGCACTATCAGGAGGACTTTATACCTCTCACGTATTTATACCTCCTACTCCTGGACCAATCGCAGCCGCAGGGCTTGTAGGTGTTGGTGGAAATTTACTACTGGTAATTATGGTGGGTATGATAGTATCTATCCCTGTTCTTATTGCGGCATATGCTTATGCAAGATATATAGGAACAAAGGTAACTTTAAAAGAGGATATGCAAGATATAGGCAAGAGTTATGATGAGATTATTAAAAGTCATGGCACGCTACCTAGCGCATTTTTAAGCCTTGCTCCGATCTTTGCTCCTATTGTCTTAATGGCACTTGGTTCAATTGTGAAGATGGCTAAACTTCAAGGCGGTTTTGCAAATTTTATGCTGTTTTTGGGAAACCCTGTAATAGCTCTTGGTATAGGTGTAATTTTTGCTGTTGTATTACTGGCAAAAACAGGTAAAATTGGCGAATTTAATCTAATGACAAACGACACTCTAAAAATAGTAGGTCCAATTTTATTTATAACTGCGGCAGGCGGTGTTCTTGGAAAAGTTATCGCAGAAGCCGGATTTGTTGAATTTATGAAACAAAATGCTCATATAATAGGCTCTATAGGTATATTTTTCCCTTTTATTATCTCCGCTATTATAAAAACCGCACAAGGAAGTTCCACCGTAGCCCTTACTACAACAGCTGCTATTATGGGACTTTTTACCGATGGTACATCCATGATGGCTACTCTAGGCCTTACTACAGAGATGGGCGCAGTGCTAACTGTAATGGCTATAGCTGCTGGTGCAATGACAGTTTCTCATGCTAATGATAGCTATTTCTGGGTTGTAACCAATTTCAGTCAGATGACGCCTGAACAAGGTTATAAAACTCAAACTACGCTCACACTGATAATGGGAGTTGTAGGTATTATAACCGTATGGATAGCATCACTTATATTGCTATAATTTGTACATATTGCATTTGGCTAAATTTGAGTATTGACTTCTTAAATTTAGCCGTTTAATTTTATCTATTTAGGGAGAAAACATGAGAGTTTTGGTCGCAGTGGATTCTTTTAAGGGATCACTTAGCTCTCTTGAAGCCGGCAAAGCAGTAAAAGAAGGTATAAAAGATTTATGCGATGAAGTCATCGTAAAACCTGTTGCAGATGGCGGAGAAGGAAGCGTGGAAGCTCTTGCGGATGCGCTTGGCGGAACCTATGTGGATGCAATAGTACAAAATCCATTAGGTGAGAAAATTCCTGCCAGATACGCTTTAGCTGGTGATCTTGGAATATTAGAAATGGCAAGCGCAAGCGGACTTACTCTCATAGAGCCGAGCCGTAGAAATCCTATGAAAACTAGCACTTATGGTTTTGGGCAGATGATACTTCATGCGATTCACAAAGGTGCCAAGAAGTTTATTATAGGCATAGGCGGAAGTGCCACTAATGACGCAGGTACTGGTATGCTAAGTGCGCTTGGATATGAATTTTATGATGAAAATGGTAATTTGCTAGAAGGAATCGGTAAAAATTTGATAAAAATCACTAGAATTTCAGAGGCTAATGTATTGCCAGAGCTTAAAGAATGCGAATTTTTGATTGCTTGCGATGTGGATAATCCTCTTTTTGGTAAAAATGGAGCAGCTTATATTTATGGACCTCAAAAAGGAGCTGACGAAAATATGGTAAAAGAGCTTGATGCAGGCCTTATAAGTTTCGCAAGCGCCACAAGCGAACACTTTTCTAGTGAATTTTGGAATTTTAAAGGTGCTGGCGCTGCTGGAGGATTAGGATTTGGATTTGTCAGCTATTTAAATGCCAAGCTAAAGTCGGGAATTGATATTATAACAGAAGAGATTAGGCTTGAGGATGAGATTAAAAAGGCGGATCTTGTAATAACCGGAGAAGGCAGAATGGACTATCAGAGTGCTATGGGCAAGACACCTATAGGTGTTGCAAAAATAGCCAAAAAGCATAATAAGCCAGTCATTGCTATAGCTGGATGTGTAAAAGAAGAGGCAAGAAACTGTAATCAAAAGGGAATAGACGCGTTTTTCAGTATCTTAAATGAGCCTATGACTCTCAATGAAGCAATAGATGAAAATATTACAAGAGAAAATATAAGGCTAGTTTGCGAGCAACTAATTAGGCTCTATAAATTATAACTTTTTGATTTACCTGCCAATGAGGCAGGCAAATTTATTATATTATTTCGCTTTAGCTTCTACTTCTATTTTAAGCTCAACTTTGTTTGAAACTATTGCATCAGGGAATTTTTCACCTATGCCAAAATCCTCTCTTTTTAAATCTCCATTTACACTAAAACCTATTACCTCTGCGCCGCTCATGTTTTTACTATCTCCATGATATTCAAAGTCAAGTTTGACAGGTTTTTTTACACCTTTTATAGTCAGATCTCCGTAAATTTTACCTTCGTTTGAGCCCTCTTTTTCAAATTTGGTCATCTTGAATGTGATTTTGTCAAATTTGGGTGTATCGAAAAAATCATCATTTTTAAGATGCTCATCCCTCTTTTGATTTTGTGTATTGATAGAATTTACGTCTATACTAACCTCAAGCGCCTTTAGCTCGTTTGATGCTTTATTATAGTCGATTACGGCATCATATTGTTGAAAATTTCCTCGAACTTTTGAAATTTTTAGGTGTCTAACCATAAATCCCAAGTCGCTATGAGATTTATCTATTTCATAGCTTGCTGCATTTAAAAAGCTTGCGCAAAGCGCTGCTAAAACAGAAAATTTGATAAATTTTTTCATTGTTGTTCCTTTTGAATAATTTTTCAAAAGTATAATTTAAATTTAAAAACAGATGATAAATAAGTTACTTTTTTATTTCACTAGAGCAAAACCAATACCTATCTTATCTCTACGCCTATCGTAGTCTATAAGGCTCTCACCATATCCGCTAAAGTATTTTACGTATCCGTAAACTCCTGATTGCCCAAACGGAAATAGCCATCCAAGCTCAAAAGAGCCCTTGTTAGTGCTATCAAATTGTAAGTTGTTTCTTATCGTTGCGGTTAGCATATGTCTTTTGTATGGATAAGCAAGTGTCACATCGGCTTTTCCTATGTATTTTTCAATATCTGGATTATCGTCCGCGCCGTCAGGGTCAGGTAGTCTAATCCATGCACGAGGAATTATCAATAAGTTATTGATATAGAATTTAGCCTCTGCATAAATCCTATTCCATGATCTTGATTTTTCACCTCCTTGCCCGTTGCTTTCGTGCAAAAGTCCAAATCTTAAATAGTCTAGGCTTTGCAAAAACGGTATTTTTGTAGGAAAAGTTATAAACAGTTCCGGTCTATAGTTTGTCTCGCGAAACGGAGTAGAGCTCTTTGCGGTTTGCCACCACGATTCTTGAGAGTAACCAAACGAGATGGTTTCGTTTAGATCAAAAACGTTATAAAGTATTGGCTTTTGAAGACTAATTTGGAAATTTGTCTCAAATTTTCGCCTTCCCTCCACGTCTTTAAAAGCGACTGAGGCAGGCAAAATATAGTTTAAGTGGTGCATTTTTATACCTAAAATTTCATCTAAGTTGTAAGGCTTTGCACTCTCGTAAGACTCCCATAAGTGTTTATCATTTGTCTCTTTGCTGTTTTCCAGAATTTGGACTACTGTATTGTTGGGAGCTATTGCTCCAAGCTCTGACTTAACCGTATTGTTGTTGTCAAGTGCTGATTTGGCAGCTAATTTATAGTACTCAAGAGCTCCTTTTATATCTCCTTGCTTTTCAAGATTAGCTGCCTTGTCATAGAGCTCTTGAACGCCGTTTGCTACTAAATTTATACACAAAAATAGCAATATATAGATAAATTTCATATTTTTTCTCCTGTAGCCGCTTCATATTCGTTTGGATAGTTGATATTAAAAAACTCTTTTTCGTCTTGAAATTTTAATTTCTTGCATCTGCATTTGCTTTGTAAAATCCCTATTTTATGCTCTTTTTGCTCGTATAGTTCTTTTGCGATATCGGCTAAATTTGAGTTGAAAAACCCGCAAAGAGAGTGTATATGATAGTCATCCATAGGCACTACTATATCAAATTCATTTGTAAATTTATAAAGCTCTTTTATGGTGTTTTCATTGACAAATGGCATGTCTGCAGGGATTATAAATACATATTCGTTTTTAAAATTAGAAAGTATGCTAAAGAGTGCCAGCATCGGTGAAAAGTCATCGCTTATCTTATCTTTGATAAGCCTTAACGGCGGATCAAATTTATCAAATTTTGAGCTTACAAAGACGTTTTTAAAAATTTGGCTAAATTTATCCACTTGAAAGTGCGTAAGTGTGTTAAAGCATTTAAACGGCAAAAGTGTTTTATCTCTGCCCATTCTGGAGCTTTTGCCACCTGCTAAAATAACGCAATTTTTCATCTTTTTCCTTAAATTTCAGACTATTTTTAATCGGTATTCTAGCAAAATTTCAAAAATCAATAAAATTTGTATGGAAGTTTTTTGTGAGTAGGCTTAAATTTATTAAAAGTTTAAATCTACTCACGAAATAGTGTGTTATAAATCCCTTGGATCAGCTATCTTTCCTGCCACTGCTGAAGCTGCTGCTACAGCCGAATTGGCTAAATATACTTCGCTGGTTCTATCACCCATTCTACCGACAAAATTTCTATTTGTGGTACTTACGCATCTTTCGCCAACGCCCAAGATACCCATATATCCGCCCAGACACGCTCCGCATGTAGGATTACTTACGACAGCTCCGGCTTCTACGAAGATATCCATAAGGCCTTCTTTTTGTGCTTGCAGAGCGATTTTTTGTGTTGCCGGTGTGATTATAAGCCTCGTTCTTTTGGCTACTTTTCTGCCTTTTAAAATTTCAGCAGCTATTCTAAGATCGCTTAAGCGACCATTGGTGCAAGAGCCGATAAATGCCTGATCTATTGCTAGATCGTCTTTTACAGCTTCTCTTACGCTCTTGCCGTTGCTTGGCAAAAATGGATATGCGATAACGGGATCTAGATTTGTGGCATCTATTTCTATTGTTTGCTCATATTTTGCGCTGTCATCGGAATGGAAAAATTTTGGCTCGGCACGTAGAGTTTTGTCTTTTAAAAACTCCTTTGTAGTCTCATCTACGGCTATTATTCCGCTCTTTCCACCGGCCTCTATCGCCATATTGCACATAGAAAAGCGCCCATCCATATCAAGGTTATCTATAACTTCTCCGCTAAATTCAAGAGCTTTGTATAATGCTCCGTCTACGCCTATACGGCGGATTATTTCAAGGATTAGGTCTTTACCGTAAACGTGTGTGCCAAGTTTGCCTTTAAAAATCACTTTTATAGTTGGCGGCACTTTAAACCAGTTTTTGCCTGTTATCATTGCGTAGGCTAGATCGGTAGAGCCCATGCCCGTAGAAAATGCTCCAAGCGCACCGTGAGTACAGGTGTGAGAATCCGCTCCGATGATCACATCTCCTGGCACTACAAGACCTTTTTCTGGAAGCAGGGCGTGCTCTATGCCCATATCTTTTTCGTCAAAATAATTTTTTAGATCGTGTTTATAAGCAAATTCTCGTGAAATTTTGGCCTGATTTGCGCTTAAAATATCTTTAGCAGGGATGTAGTGATCCATTACGATACAAAATCCATCTGGATTTGCCAGCTTTTTTGCACCGCTTCTCTCGAATTGTTTGATAGAAATCGGTGTTGTTATGTCGTTACCTATGACCATATCGATCTTTGACTCTATGATCTCTCCAGCTGATACCTCACGTCCTACGTGATCTGAGAAAATTTTTTCAGTGATGGTTTGTTTCATGAAATTCCTTTTAAGCAATCTCTTTAAATTTGGCTAAAGATATTGCATATATTGTTTATTACGCAACTTAAAATTTGCCCGATTTTATCAAAATTTTGCTAATTTTTCGTATAATGATGGCTATGAAATACGCATATTTAAAACAGATTGAAACATATTTGGCTAAATTTAAAAAAATTACAGGCATAAAAAGAGCTTTGGATATGGCTATTTTGATACAGTTTGATTCTAAATTTGCTCTATTTTTTGACCTTAGCAAATCATCTTCTTCTATCTACTCAAATGAGGATTTTATCGCTATAAAAGAATACAAAGCCCCATTTGATATCGCTCTAAAAAAAAGATTTTCAAACTCTAAAATTTTAAGTGTAAAAACTCTTGAAAACAATAGAATTTTAGAATTTGTCTGTGTTCAGGAGGGCTCATATAAGAGTGTTACAAATCGTCTTTTTTTGGAATTTACCGGACGTTTTACAAACGCGATAATAACCGATGAAAATAGCGTTATAATCGAGGCTTTAAGACATATTGAAAATAGTTTAAGGCAAGTAAAGCCAGGCAAAGTTTTAGTCCAGCTTGAACCAATAGAGATAAAGGAAAAAGATGTCGAGAAAATAGGTGACTTTAAGCAGTTTTTCAAGGATGAATTTGATAAGCTTAGCAGTAAAAATTTAGCAAATTTAAAAGATATAAAATCGGCTCAAATTATAAAGAAAATAGAATCTTTAAAAGAGAGCATAGATGCTCTTGAAAGCCCTGATGAACTAGCAAATCAAAGTGAAATTTTGAGTAAAAACGCAACCTTGATATTAGCAAATTTACATAATTTAAAAGACTTTGATAGAGAGTTAAATTTAGTTGATTTTGACGGACAAAGTCTAAAAATTTCTATCCCCGATACGCCAAAAAATAGTGCAAATTTATTTTTTACAAAATCAAAAAGACTAAAACAAAAATCAATCGGCATAATAAATGAGAGGGCAAATTTAGAGGAAAAGTTGAGCTTTTATCAAAATTTACTAAATTTGATACAAAATGCAAAGACATCAAGCGAACTTGAAATTTTATATCCTAAAAAGACTCAATCAAAGCAAAAAGATGACAATAGCGACGGAGTCGAGAGCTTTTTTATAAGTGATTATAAAATCCTGGTGGGCAGAAACGAGAAAGGTAATATATCTCTTTTAAAAAATGCTAAAAAAGATGATATCTGGCTTCATTTAAAAGATATCGCCTCGGCTCACGTTATAATCAAAACGGCAAAAATGTCGCCCAGTGAGGAAGTTTTAAAATTTGCCGCTAAGCTTTGCGTGGAATTTAGCGTAAATGGAGCTGGAAATTACGAAGTGGATTACACAAAAAGGGCAAATGTCAAGATGAATGAGGGCGCTAATGTAAACTATACAGATTTTAAGACGATAGTAGTAGTAAAAGAGTAAAAGGAGATAAAATGCCTGTAACGCCTATCGGAAATACTATTTTTATAAACCAAAATATGAATATCGTCTCAAATAAACAGGCTGAGGTGCAAAATCGCTTCGATTTACAAAATTTAGCTGCAATGACTTTAAATGATGAAAAAAACGAAGAAGTTGTGCAAGTGCGTCCGACCGAGGAGACATACAAGATAGATCCGCAACATCAGCATGAAAAATCTAAAAGCGATCAAGAAGAGAGTGTTTTTGACGATGAGGAGCAAAAAAAATTAAGCGATAAAGAGGCTCAGGATGATGATATAATCGCAGATGAAATTAAAAAGCCTATCTTGGATATTAAAATATAAGCAAATTTTTTATAGAATTCCCATTTAAAGGAAATTCATGAAAACACGTATAATCACAGGAGTTGCATTATTTCTGGCGGTTTTGGCTATTTTTATCATAGATAGCTATCTTTTAAATTTCATAATTTTAGGTATTGTTTTATTCTTTTCATTTATAGAAAGTGAAAAACTTTATGGAC
Organism: Campylobacter sp. RM16192; assembly: GCF_004803855.2. NCBI lineage: Bacteria > Pseudomonadati > Campylobacterota > Epsilonproteobacteria > Campylobacterales > Campylobacteraceae > Campylobacter > Campylobacter sp. RM16192. Next base: position 143,992 of record NZ_CP012552.1, read on the forward strand.
TAAGCGAAAAGACTTTGGTCATAATAGCTATGATTTTTTATCTTCTGACCCCATTTTCAAACCCGGTATTTATAGCTATTTTGAGTGTTTTATTAGTGCTTAGCGTATTGGCTCATTTTAAAAGCGAGAGTTTAAAATCAGTCTTGCCTTTTTTATACCCAATGACACCGATATTTCTTATCTGGATGCTCTATTCAGAATATGGCATCGCATATCTTGCCTGGATGATTTTAACAGTCGTTGCCTGCGATAGCGGAGCATACTTTGTAGGTAAATTTTATGGCAAAAGAGCCTTTAGCCCGACCTCTCCAAATAAGACTTGGGAAGGTGTGGCAGGTGGAATATTTGTGGGTTCTTTTTTTGGTACTTGTTTTGGATATTTTGTTACCGAAGATATTTTACATAGTCTGCTTACAAGCCTTTTTGTGGCAGCATTTGGTGTGTGGGGCGATCTTTTTGAGAGCTATCTAAAACGCAAAGCGGACGTTAAAGATAGCGGCGATCTCTTCCCTGGTCACGGAGGCATGCTTGATAGGATAGACGGGTATCTATTTGGCGTAGTTGCGATGCTTTGGATGCTTTCGTGGTAGTCTTAGGCTCAACCGGCTCCATAGGCAAGACTAGCCTAAATTTGGCTGCTAAATTTAATATAGAAGTTGAAGCGCTTAGTTGCAACTCAAACTACGAGCTTTTAAACGAGCAAATTTTAAAATTTAATCCCAAATTTGTCTGCATAAATGATGAAAATTTGGCTAAATTTGTTAAACATAAGCAAGTTTTTGTAGGAGAAAAAGGCATCTTAGATATGCTTGAAGCCTGCAAATCCGATCTTGTGATAAACTCTCTTGTGGGCTTTGCAGGGCTTGCTCCGAGTGTTAAAATTCAAAATTTAGGCAAAAAACTAGCCCTTGCAAATAAAGAAAGTCTTGTCGTAGGCGGTAAATTTTTAGACACAAAAGCGATAAATCCGATAGATAGCGAGCACTTCGGGCTTAAATTTCTGCTTGAAAACAAAACTCCGATTGATAGGCTCATCATAACCGCAAGCGGAGGAGCGTTTTATAAAACGCCTATAAAAGCGCTAAAAAATGTAAAGGCAAAAGACGCGCTGAAGCACCCAAACTGGGACATGGGAGCTAAAATCACGATAGATAGCGCCACAATGGCAAATAAGCTCTTTGAGGTTTTGGAAGCCTTTTGGCTCTTTGGCACGGATAAGATAGACGCGCTGATCGAACCAACGTCGATGATACACGCACTTGTGGCGTTTAAAGACGGCTCAACTAGCGCGCACCTTTCAAAAACGGACATGAGCTTAGCCATAGCGCATGCTATTTTGAATGATGTTGATGGCAATGCTTTAAAAAATAGTAAATTTAATGCAAAAATTACTGATAATTTAGACTTATTAAAGCTCAAAAATATAAAATTTCACAAGATAAATTTGAAAAAATATCCGATTTTCTCGCTTAAAGAGCAGCTTCTTAGTAACCCTGATTTAGGTGTAGTTGTAAATAGAGCCAACGAGAGTTGTGTCTATAAATTTTTAAAAGGCGAGTGCGGATTTTTAGATATTTCAAGGATAACTTTATCTAGCGTTAAGAAATTTCAAGATATTAAAATTTCAAATTTAGATGATGTTTTTGAAGTTGATAGAGAGGTTGAAATTTGGACACAAAAAGAGCTTAGCAAAAGGAATTAAATGGAAAATAGGTATGAGGGATATAAATTTAGACTAAAAGACAGCCTAATAGGCGTTCAGTTTTTGTTTGTCGCTTTTGGCGCGCTCGTTTTGGTGCCGATTTTAACGGGACTTGATACTTCTGTAGCGCTTTTTACTGCCGGTATTGGAACCTTGCTTTTTCAGTTTGTTACACGCAAAAATGTGCCGCCGATCTTTTTGGCTTCTAGTTTCGCTTTTATTGCTCCCATTACTTTTAGTATCGAAAAATGGGGGATTCCTGCCACCATGGGCGGCATAGTGTTCGCAGGATTTTTCTATGTGATTTTAAGTCTTTTGGTTAGATTTAGAGGGGAGTCTTTTTTGCATAAACTGCTTCCTCCTGTAGTCGTTGGGCCAGTGATTGTGACTATAGGACTTATTCTATCGCCTGCGGCTGTTAATATGGCTATGGGCAAGGGAAATGAGGCTATGTATACTCAAAATGAGGCTATGACAGTAGCGTTTATATCATTGATTGCGACTATTTGCGTGATGATGTTTGCCAAAGGGATGTTTAGATTGATTCCGATTTTATTTGGAATTGTCGTGGGATATATCGTATCTTTTTTTATGGGCATGGTAAATTTTACTCCGATTTTTGAATCCGCTTGGTTTAGAATGCCAAATTTCACCGCACCTACGTTTGAATTTGAGCCTATTATTTATATGATTCCTATCGCTATTGCGCCTGCTATCGAGCACATAGGAGATATGCTTGCTATCAGTAATGTTACTAAAGAAAATTTCTTAGAAAACCCTGGTCTTAAAAACACTCTTCTTGGAGATGGGCTTGCCACTAGTCTTGCAGCTTGTTTTGGCGGACCTCCGAACACTACCTACTCTGAAGTTACTGGAGCTGTTAGCATCACTAAAGCTTACAACCCGGCTATTATGACATTTGCTGCGATTACTGCAATACTGCTTGCCTTTGTAGGCAAACTTGGCGCAGTGCTTGCCACTATCCCGACTCCTGTTGTAGGTGGTATTATGCTACTACTTTTTGGTATCATCGCTTCTGTGGGTATTGAGACGCTTATCAAGCATAATGTCGATTTGGCGGAGCTAAGAAATATGATTATCGTAGCGCTTATTTTTGTTTGCGCTATCGGCGGAATGCTGCTTGACTTCGGGCTGGTTAGCTTTTCTGGTGTTGGCCTTGGTGCTGTAGTTGGCATAGTGCTAAATTTGGTGCTGCCTAAAACCAAACATTATGAAGGATTTTAGCGGTGATTTTGGGCATTGAGAGTAGTTGCGACGATAGTTCGGTGGCTCTACTTGATATTAAAAATTTAAAACTCATATACCATAAAAAAATTTCTCAAGACGAGGAGCACTCTAAATTTGGCGGTGTGGTGCCTGAGCTTGCAGCAAGGCTTCATACTGCGGCTTTGCCAAGACTCATTGAGGAAATAAAGCCAAATTTTAATGATATTAAAGCCGTTGCCGTGACAAACGAGCCTGGTCTTACCGTAAGCTTAGTAGGCGGGGTTAGCATGGCAAAGGCGCTAAGCGTGGGGCTAAATGTGCCGCTTATCGGTGTAAACCACTTGATCGGCCATATCTATTCGCTATTTTTAGAAAGCGAGGCGAGATTTCCGCTCGGAGTTATGCTTGTTAGCGGCGGGCATACGATGATACTTAACGTTGATGAAAGGGGCGAGATAAGGCTTATAGCTTCTACTATGGATGATAGCTTTGGTGAGAGCTTTGATAAGGTTGCCAAGATGCTTGATCTTGGCTATCCGGGCGGTGTAGAGGTCGAAAAGGCGGCTAAAAAGGGGCATGATAGGTTTAAATTTACGGTGCCACTCATGAATGATAGCAGACTGGCTTATAGTTTTTCTGGACTTAAAAATCAGGTTAGAGTCGAGATAGAGAGACTAAAAGAGGGCGGAAATTTAAGCGAACAAGACATTAGTGATATCTGCTTTGCATTTGAAAATGCGGCTTGTAAGCACATTATGAACAAGCTTGAAAAGGTCTTTAATGAGCGCAAATTTAAGCGTTTTGGAGTGGTTGGCGGAGCGAGCGCAAATTTAAATTTACGCTCGCGAATTGAAAAACTATGTGCTAAATTTGAGTGTGAGCTTTTACTAACTCCTCTTAAATTTTGCTCGGATAATGCTGCCATGATAGCTAGAGCAGGGCGTGAAAAATACCTGAAAAAAGAGTTTGTGAAATTTAACGATCTAAAGATAAATCCGCGTGTTAAATTTGATGAGGCTTAATAAACTCGCACGGCTTTTGGTTTGGTTAAATTTGCTTTTTTATAAAAGCTAAAATCTCATCTTTTTTGTCTAAAAACTCTTTTGAAATGACTACAAATTCATTGCTTTTTAAATTTGAGGTTTGATAAAGCGGTGGATTTTGCGTTTTTAGATCTATAATCACTGCGCCCGCTTCGCTAGCTATAACTTCGCCTGCTGCATTATCCCAGATAGAACTTGGGCTAAATCTAGCGTAAATTTCAGCCGTGCCCTCAGCGATTTTGCAAAATTTGATAGCCGAGCTTAAGCGAAGAGGTTCTAAATTTAGCTTTTGGCTAAGTAGAAGCGGGATTTGATTTTTGCCGTATCTGCTTATGGCTATTCGTTTTTGGGTTTTGTTTGCCAAATTTTGCTTTGAAAATGAAACGATGTTATCTTGAATAGGGCTAAAATTTTCAAGTTTTTCATAGTGAGTGCCAAGATCTTTTGCTGCAAAATAAATTTCATTTGAGATAGGCACGTAAATCACTCCAAGAATAGGGCGATAGTTTTGAATAAGTGCGATACATACGCAAAATTCGCCAATTCCGCTTATAAAATCATTTGTGCCGTCAAGCGGATCAATAAGCCAAAATTCGCTTGCATTTTCATCTAAAATTTTCTCTTCCGAGCAGATCGGTAAGCCGCTTTTGCTTAAAATTTCAAAAATTTTATCGTTTGAGGCTAAGTCCGCTTGGGTTACAGGCGATTTGTCCGGCTTTATGTAAATTTCGTAAGCGCGCGCCTCATCTTTTTTGCTAATAGGCATTAAAATTTCGCTACTTTGATAAAATTTCAAAATCTCTTTTCCACCCTCAAAGGCGGCACTTTTGGCTAACTCAAGTAAAAAATTTAAATCTTTCATTTTGCTCTTAATTTTTTATTTTTTGGTGGCTAAATATGGCATAGCCACCAAATTTATGCATTTTATCTAGGTGTTCTATCTTTTTGACCTACATAAAGCTGTCTAGGACGAACGATCTTAATCGTATCTTGCTCTTTTAGCTCTATCCACTGGCTTATCCAGCCCGGTGTGCGCCCGATCACAAAGATAACGGCAAACATGTCATTTGGAATCGATAGCGCTTTTAGGATAAGACCTGAGTAAAAATCCACGTTCGGATAAAGATTGCGCGAGATGAAATAATCATCTTGAAGCGCGATCTCTTCGATCTTTTTGGCGATTTTTAAAAGCTCGGTATTGATACCGATCTCATCAAACAGCTGATCGCACATCTTTTTAAGCACTCTTGCGCGCGGGTCGAAATTTTTATAGACGCGGTGACCAAAGCCCATGAGTCTAAACGGATCGTTTTTGTCTTTTGCGCGAGCGATGTATTTTTCTACGTTTGCGACCGAGCCTATCTCCTCAAGCTGGCGTATGACGCCTTCGTTTGCTCCGCCGTGCGCCCAGCCCCAAAGCGCTCCGATACCTGCTGATATGCAAGCGTAAGGGTGGGCGTGAGTTGAGCCAACCGTGCGAACGGTCGTGGTTGAAGCGTTTTGCTCGTGATCGGCATGCAGCATAAATACAGTATCAAGCGCCTTTACTTCGATAGGTTTTAGATCCACATGCTCATATGGATAGCTTCTCATCATGTAGAGGAAATTTTCCGTAAAGCCGCGGTCTAAATTTGGATAAATGATCGGAAGTCCGCGAGAGTAGCGGTAGCTAAATGCCGCTATGGTAGGGATTTTGGCGATTATGCGCATAGCCATTTCGTGGTATTCTTCTGGTTTATCCATGTTAAGATGGTCAAAATAAAACGCACTAAGCGCAGAAACGCTAGCTTGCAAGATCGCCATAGGGTGAGCCTTGCTAGGAAAAGCGTCAAAAATTTTAAGCATGCCTTCGTGTATAAACGAGCGCTTTTTAAGCTCAAGCCTAAAGTCGTCATACTCTTTTTCGTTTGGAAGCTCTTTATTTAAAAGCAAGTAAGCAACATCTAAAAATGTCTTGTTCTCGGCAAGATATGCTATATCGTATCCGCGGTGCATAAGCTCGCCTTTAAGTCCATCTATGTAGGTGATAGATGAGCGACACATCGCGGTTGAGGTGTATCCGCGGTCAAAAGTAAACATGCCCGTATCTGTAAAAAATGTCGATATATCAATGACATCTGGCCCCATTGTGCCTTGTAAAATCGGAAATTCGTAACTCTTGCCGTTTCTGTTGTCGGTAAGTGTGACTGTATTTGACATCTTGGCTCCTTTGGTTTACGTTTTTAAACTTTTATTTTTATAACCCATAATAATTTTTATACCTATGGTGACTATTATAGCCTGAGTTAGGCTTGCTAGTATGAAAGAGAAATAAAAATTTTCGCTGATATTGTTTGACTTGTGCGCTATAGTAGCAACGGCTATAAGAAGAGTTAGCGGCATAGAGTGAGATAGTGCATAAAGTATCATTTGTTTAAAGCCTAAGATATTTAAAAATACAAAGCTAGAAATGATCCTAAATCCTATCATTACTCCCACTATCAAAGCCGCATCTTTTACCACTCCATCTATCATAAAGGCATTTAATTTAAACGTAGATCCGATGTATACGAAGAATGTAGGTACTAAAAAGCCAAAACCAAAGCTCGCAAGCTTGTGAGGCAGGTCTTTTTTGTGATCAAAAAACGATGCGATAAAGGTTCCTGCGACAAATGCGCCAAACGCTATCTCTAAATTTAGATAGAGCATCAAAGCGATTATGCTGAAAAATAGTGCCATACAGAGCCTAATATCTCTTTCTGAGTTATCGTAATACGGCATTAAGATCACTTTAAGTTGAGGATACCACCAGAATAGAACATTTAAAATTTTAAATCCTATCATACTAAATATTAAAAATCCTACTAAATATATGATAGAAAATAGTAGCTCACTACCTGCTCCAAATTTCATATAAGCACCCACAAATGTAAGCAAGATGATGCTAATAACCTCTCCTATGGAGGCTATTAGCATGCCTATATTTAGCCACTCTTCTTCTCTGCCGTACTCTTTAAAGAGTGTAAATATCATGCCGACTGCCATAATAGGGATAATTAAAATAAACAATCTGTTTAAATCAAATCCAAAGGTAAGAAGTGCCGAGAGCAGATATAATATCAAAATATAGACAATTCCGGCTTTTAAAATTTTTTTGTCGATAGTAAAAAAGAGCCTAAGATCGACTTCTGTGCCCGCAAGAAACATAAGATAAAAAAATCCTACCTCACTAACTATATGAAAGATGTCGTTATATCCTATTAGTCCTAGATAACCTGCTATAGAGCCTAAAATAATCTCAATAGGAGCGATTGGAATTCTTAGAATTTTTGAAAAATATGGTGATGTAAATATGATAAATGCTAAAACAATAAGTATGCTAAGTCCGCTTGCTCCGTCTGTTTGCAAAACCAAATCACCTTGTATTTAAATATTAAGCTTAAAAAACAAAAATTATATCTTAAGGTCGGTTATGTTTTTATTAATAGGCCGAACTTAAATTTGATGGTTTTAAGTTCGGCTTTTGACTTATTGAAAGAAATTTCAGTGGCAGATTGAGGCGAATTCAAACCCTCTTTTTTTAAGCTCTTCTATGTCGCGACTTGCTATTTCACCCTTAGTTGTTAGATAGTCTCCTATGACTAAAGCCTCAGCACCATGATCAAAGACCTCGTATTGTCTATCACCTAAAATTTTCTCCCTTCCGCCAGCTATCATTATGCGAGTATTAGGCAGAGCTTCTTTGGTATCTCGTACTATTTTTAAGGCTTCTTGCACGCTTAGCATAGGTTGCTTTATTGGTAGGGCGGGGTGTGGGATAAAGAAATTTATAGGGCTTGAAAATGGCTCAAGCTCTTTTAGGCTGTTTCTAAAGCTAATTCTATCCTCGTTACTCTCTCCAAGTCCGTAAATTCCGCCCGTGCAAAGCATAAGACCGGCTCTTTTTGCATTTAAATTTGTTTGAAATCTATCATCCCAGCTGTGAGTCGTGCAAATTTTAGGAAAAAATTCGCGAGATGTTTCTAAGTTGTGGTTGTAGCTAAAAACTCCTGCATCTTTTATCTCTTTTAACGCCTCGTAGCTAGCTTCTCCGTTGCAAGCTATAATCATTAGTCCTGGAATCTCTTTTTTAATTTGTCTTGCCGTGCGAGCTATAAATTCGACCTTTTTTCCTTCAAGCTTGCCAAGTCCTCTGCCTGATGTGACCAGACAAAATCCTAACGCATGATTTTTGGCGGCCATTTTTGCCTCGGCGACTACCTGCTCCGTAGATTTTAATGAGTAAATTTCTATGTCGGTTTTTATTTTAGCACTTTGCGTGCAGTAGCCGCAATCCTCTGAACAGTTTCCAGAGCTAACGGAGCAAATAGCGCATAACATTATTGTTTTCATATTTTATTCCTCGTAAATAAGGGATTTTAGTTTAAAATAGCCAGCAATTATACAAAATCAAATTTAAACCGGCTTTGAATTGAAGATATAACTTTAGCCCAAATTTACTTCAACCTCATTAAATTTTTCATCTTGAGGAGTTTTTATAAATTTAAAAACTTGGAAATTTTTATCTTGACAGCAAAGTAGGGCAAAAGTGAAATTCCCATATTTACGTCCGCAAATCTCGCCCGGATTTATGAAAAGAGAATCATTGTTTAATACCGCCGTAAAACTATGAGTGTGCCCAAAGACGATTATATCGGCATTTGCAGATAGAAATTTAGGATGGTGCATGAGCTTGATTGTTAGATTTTCAAATTTAAATATATGAGGTTCGTTAAATAGTTCGAATTCCTCTTTAAATTTAGCCAAATGGTAGTCGTTGTTACCCAAAACCGCTGCATAAGGCAAATTTGAGTTTTTTAGATCCTTTAGCGTCTCAAGCTCAACGATATCTCCGGCATGAAGGATCAAATTTGCTTCGCTTTCTTTTAATATCTCAATCGCTTCACGTGCGATTTCCGATCTAAAATGAGTATCGCTTATTAGACCTATTTTTACCATTTTATCCCCTTGTTAATAGCTTTAGCTAAAACGTTTTAAAGGTGGATAGAATGGAGTTAGCCCTCTATCTGCACCTTTTGCTTACACTTAGTGCACTCGTGAAATGTTCCTTTTTTTAGCTCTTTTTTGATCATATCTCCGCCACACTCAACGCATTTATCGGCTACCGGTTCGTAGTTTGAGACGAAATTGCATTTAGGATAGTTAGAGCATCCATAAAATTTCCCTCGCCTGCTTATTCTCTCTACGATATCGCCTCCGCATTTTGGACATGGCACATCTATCTTTTTTAGCTCTTTTTTTGGCTTTGGCGTATCTTGGCTCTGTGCGCCCAAGTCCTCTTTTTCGTTTATAATGTTGCGCGAATATTTGCATTTTGGGAAATTTCCACATGCTATGAACTCGCCAAACCTTCCCTTTCTCATAAGTAGCTCGCCACCGCATTCAGGGCATTTTTCTCCGATTGGGGTTGCTACTTTTTGGCTCTTTATTCTGGTTTTTCCTGCTGAAATTTTTTCCATAAACGGATAGTAAAATTCGCTTAAAAGCTTTTGCCAATCAAATTGACTCTCTGCTACCTTATCAAGTTTTTCTTCCATAACCGAGGTAAATTCGCTATCTACTATATCGCTAAAGTGCTCTTCAAGCACGCCCATCATAGTAAATGCGATTTCATTTGGTATTAGTTGTTTTTTCTCGATTTTTACATAATCTCTTGATGTTAGCAACGAAATTGTCGGCGCATAGGTGCTTGGGCGTCCGATTCCAAGGCTTTCAAGCTTTTTGACAAGTCCGGCTTCAGAGTAGCGGCTTGGCGGCTCGGTAAAGTGCTGGCTGCTTGATATACTTTGCAAGCTCATTTCATCGCCGATATTTAAATTTGGCAAAATTTTATCCTTGTCCATGTCGCCATAAGCTTTATAAAATCCGTCAAATAGCACCTTTCGTCCGCTTATTTTAAATTCGCCTTTGCTTCCTTCTACAAAGACATTTTGTGTTTGGCTAACACTTGCGCTCATTTGACATGCCAAAAAGCGGTTATATATTAGAGTATAAAGCTTAAGCGCATCTTTTTCTAAAAATTTAGCTGCTATCTCAGGCGTAAAGCTTAAATTTGTAGGGCGTATCGCCTCGTGAGCCTCTTGAGCTCCTTTGCTTTTGGTTGTATAAATTTTAGCCTTGCTTGGCAGGTATTTCTCTCCGTATTCGCTTTTGATGATCTCGCGTGCGGCTTCAACGGCTTCTTTTGCGAGATTTAAGCTGTCTGTTCTCATGTAAGTAATCGCACCCATAAAGCCTTCGTGAGTCTCTACGCCCTCGTATAAATTTTGAGCTATCATCATGGTTTTTTTAGGGCTAAAGCCAAGGCGATTACTTGCGCTTTGCTGAAGTGTTGAGGTCATAAATGGCGGGCTTGGCTCGGTTTTGCGCTCTTTGCTTTCGATTTCGCGAATTTTAAATTTGTCGTTTTTTAAAATTTCTACTATGTATTTTGCTCTATCTGGATTGGTTATTGTTAGTTTTTCTATCTTTTGAGTTTCAAATTTTATTAGCTCGGCTTCTAAATCTTTTTTAAATTTCGTATCAATCGTATAGTATTCTATAGGTTTAAACGCCTGAATTTCACGCTCGCGATCAACTATGATTTTTAAAGCCGCGCTTTGAACTCTGCCTGCACTTAGGCCCTTTTGTATCTTTAGATTTAAAAGCGGAGATAGTTTATAGCCTACTATGCGATCAAGTAGACGACGAGCTTGCTGGGCATTTACGCTATCCATATTTATTGTGCGAGGATTTTTAAGCGCAGCATCGATAGCGCTCTTTGTTATCTCGTGAAAGACTATTCTAGGCAAGCTTTCTGGCTTTTTGCCTATTGCCATTGCGATATGATATGCTATCGCCTCTCCCTCTCTGTCCTCATCGGTAGCCAGATAGACCTGATCGGCGCTCTTGGCAAGCTCTTTTATCTCTTTTACTATTTTTGAATGATCTGCGCTTACCTTATATTCTGGTGTAAATTTTTCATCATCTATTTTTATGCCAAAAGTAGTCTTTGGCAGATCTCTAATATGCCCTTTGCTAGCGATGACATCGTAGTCTTTGCCTAAAAAATTTTTTATCGTCTTTGCCTTGGCGGGCGACTCTACGATGATTAAGTTTTTCATCAATATATACCTTTTGAAAATTTTGAAGTAATTGTATCAAAAAAAATATACAAAAATAAAATTTAAATTTTTCTCTCAAACACTATAAACTTTTTTTAAAAACGCACGATATAGTTTTTGTGCGACAAGATGTCGTAACTAAAAATTAAAAGGATTTAAAATGAGTTTTCGTATTAACACTAACGTAAACGCTCTTAACACACATGCAAACGCAGTCGGTAACAATAGAATGTTATCTAACTCTCTTGGTAGATTAAGCTCAGGCTTAAGAATCCAAACAGCAGCAGACGATGCTTCGGGTCTTGCTATCGCAGATAGCCTTAGAGCGCAAGCAAGTTCTCTAGGTCAAGCTATAGCAAACGGAAATGATGCTATCGGTATTATCCAAGTTGCAGATAAGGCTATGGATGAGCAGCTAAAAATTCTTGAAACTATTAAGGTTAAAGCTACTCAAGCTGCTCAAGATGGTCAAACACGCCAGTCTCGCCAAGCTTTGCAAGCCGATATTGTTCGTCTTATGGAGGAACTTGATAATATCGGTAATACGACTTCATTTAACGGTCAGCAACTACTTAACGGAACATTCTCTAATAAAGAGTTTCAAATCGGTGCTTACTCAAACCAAGTTGTTAAGGCTAGTATTGGTGCTACAACATCAGACAAGATAGGACTAACAAGATTTGAGAGTTCTAAACTTTTAACCGCTGCTTTTGCGGGTGCTATCGTAAGTCTTACATTCCTTAATGTGGATGGTGTCAATAACGTAAAGATAGCTACCACTAAAATATCTACAAGTATGGGAACAGGAGTAGGTGCACTGGCTGAAAATATCAATAAAGTTTCAGATAAAACAGGTATTAGGGCTACATTTGATACTACTTGGATAGCAAGTGGTGCTATAAGCGGTGGTCTAATTAAAAGTTTTGCAATTAACGGTGTAAAGATAGGCGATCTTGAAGTTAAAGCAGGCGATAGTAATGGAGCTCTTGTAAATGCAATAAATGCCCTAAAAGATCAAACAGGAGTAGAAGCGTCAGTGGATACTCAAGGAAGAATGGTATTAACTAGCCGTGATGGACGTGCTATACGTATTTCTGGTAGCAATATAAGTGCAGGATTGGGAGGAAAGAGAGGTTTAACAAGCGGCTTGTTTGTAGGGCGTTTAAATTTAGTTCGCCTTGACGGACGCGACATTAAAGTAAGTGCTGGTAAAGCAGGTCTTGCGCTATCTGCAGCATTTAGTAAAACAGGCGCTAGCCATGGTGGAAATCAGCAATCAGTATCTTTAAGAGATATAAGAGGGCAACTAGATAAAAATATAGCTGCCGCTATGGGATTCCAAAGAATGAGTAACGGAGTTATGACATCTAATCAAGCAGCAGGTGTTATGACGCTAAGAGGAGCTATGGCTGTAATGGATATAGCGGAGTCGGCTCAGCGCACACTTGACTTTATTAGAAGTGACCTTGGTTCTGTTCAAAATCAGCTAATAGCAACAGTAAATAACATAACAGTTACTCAGGTAAACGTAAAATCAGCAGAGTCTCAAATAAGAGATGTTGATTTTGCAGCTGAATCAGCTAACTTCTCTAAATTTAACATTTTAGCCCAATCAGGAAGTTATGCAATGAGTCAAGCTAACGCTGTTCAACAAAACGTTCTTAGATTGCTTCAGTAATCTAAGATAAGTTTCCTTGAAAATGTTTTAAGACTACTTCAGTAGTATTAAAAAATTTCTACGCGAAGCAGGATTTTATTAAAATCCTGCGAAGCTGGAAAAATGTTCTGGATTTATTCAGTAATCTAAAATATCCATCCTTAAGCTTTTAGGCTTAAGGCTTCCTCAAAATGTGTTAAGTTGCTTAGTTGTTAAAACTCAAAATTTTAAGCCTAATTAATTAGGCTTAAAATTTATATTATCTTCTAAATTTAAATTTTTCTTTACTATGACCTAAATCCGATTTATCTATAAGACCACGTTCTTTTAATTCTTTTATTAGATTTTTTGAAGCATTTTTTGTTGTTTCAATTTCGGCATTTAGTCCACCTGCAACTGAAAATAACCAATACTTATGATGCTCTACCCAGTTTGCCAGTTTTTTTGTCTTCTCTAATGCGGTATCACTTTTAGCAACTGAAATCTTTGCAAATTCAAGCTCTTGATAGTAGATGGAAATTTGGACGATTGTCTCTATATATTTTTTATATTTAGCCGACGACATAAAGTCTTTAACCTTATCTATTTTATTTGAAATTTTCAGAATTTTTGTGAAGAGTTTTTCTGTGATTTTATTCTCATTCTTGAGGTTTATTATCTCATCTATTTTTGGAACTACTTCTAAAAATACTTTTTCAACTTTTTCTTTGACTAGTTGCTGTATTTCTATCTTTTTTTGTATAAATTTATAAGCTTTTAGCAGATCTTTGTCAGCTCTTTTTTGGCTTACTTTATTTATATTTGGTAAATTCTTGAGGTTTTTATCTTTGCAAAGCTCTTGCATAGTCTCTAAAAATGGCTTTTCTATACTTCCGTTTATTCTAGCTCCACCTTCAGTGCAGTTATATGTAGTGATTTCTTCTTTGCCTGCATCCTCTATATCTTTTTCGTATTGATTTTTAAAGAGTTTCCATACATAAGTTGTTTTTACCTCGCCTTCTCCACCGTAAGCTGTAGTGTATAAGGATTCGTCTTGTTGAGTGAAAGCATGACCTGTAGCGTGAGATTTACCGTCAGGAGAAAACGCCAAATCTTGCCCTATTAATACTATATTTTTATGTCCCAAAGCATAAGCTAGTTGATATGCTTGGTTTGCCGTACTGTGCCCGATACCTAAATATCCATAATCTTTCATATCAAATACTAGCTCGCTTTGCTGTGGACGCATAGTAAGGACTAGTTTCCTAGAAGGCAAGATGTTTTTAATTGTTTGTTCGTGTGTAAGTGATGCCACGATAAAGTGAATATTTTCATCAAACTTACCATATCTTTTTTTAAAGAAACTTGATGTGGCCTTAACTCTTTCAATAGATGTTACATAATCTGGTTTTATACCATGCTTGGCAAGTATAGGATAAGAAGCGTCAACGCTGATTACACTAACGTAAGGAGCAAATTTTTTCAGTGTAGAAAGTTGCTTGTCTAGACTTGGGCCGGTAGCTACAATTATTGCAGTGTCCATAATCTTATGTCTTTTTCTAACTAAATCCGCATAAGCGTAGTTGGTTATCATGGCCGGTAAATTTTTTATATGCTGATCTATTCCTTGAAGCATATCATCAATACTATTGCCGTGTGATACTACCATTTGAGATATAGCTCTAGTAAAATCTTGGTTTATCTTTTGATAATCTTCACTAAACTGATCGTAAAAAGGTGTGTGAATATGTAAGTTATAAATCTTGGCATAAGATTTAAATTCATTTTTTGATACTAAGAAATAAAATTGTGCGTATGTTGTAAATTCTGAGTAAAATAAAACCAGTCTTTCACTAGCAAGTTCTTTCGACAGATCAACTAAGTTTAAAACTATATATATTATTTCTATGCTTGGCTCTACCACTATTATTTTTTGATGAGTTTCGTTTGTTAAAAGGGCTTTATATAATATGCTGTTGCCGAGTCCATAAAAATACATAATTGGGTATCTTTTGTATTTATCTTCTATCTCATCTAATGTTTTTTCTATGTCTTTTACTGGATTTTCGTATACATATCGTAAAGTTTTATTATTTATGATATTTATATCTATCGGGTCTTTGCCTATAAATACCTCATAATCTCCCTGGTCGTCCATTCCAAAAAGCTTAGCGGCTAAAATTTCATCTTGCTGAAATAAGGCTTGAAGGTTTTTCTTAAATATAATATTTTGTATATTTTTACTACTTTCTTGATAGATATTCTGTTTGTCTGTTTTTTTGGATTTGTTTTTTACGTTTAAGTCTTTTAGATTTAGTTCTTGCTCTAATTTTTTAGCCATTTTTGTCTCCTTTTAATAGTCGTCTTTAGTAATCTTGTTAGCAAATTCTATACCTCTTTTAGCTATTTTGCCTAAAATTTCTTTTTTAAATTTGGGATGAAGCCCGTATCCTGGACGAACGCTTCTTATATTTTCTTCAGTAAATTTTTCTCCAACTTTTATATCTTTGCTTGCATAAAGCGAGCGAGCAAAATTACGGCTTTCACCACCTGAGATAAACTGCTTTTTGCCAAGCAAGGCTTCAGCATCTCGCACTGCTTTTACCATCTGCGCAAATTCGGTCTCATCAAGCGAAAAAGCATCATCTACGCTTTTTATATCTTTATTTAGTATGAAATGCTTTTCGATTATGCGTGCACCTAAACTCACTGCGACGATAGGAGCAACGATGCCTAAAGTATGATCGCTAAAGCCGATTTCCACGCTAAATTCATCTTTTATGGTAGGTATATTTAGTAAATTCATCTCATTTAATGGCGCGGGATAGCTTGAAGTGCATTTTAAAAGAGCGATTTCGTTATTGCCTGCATTTTTGCAAATTTTAACGATATCCGAAATCTCTTCGTGAGTTACGATGCCTGTTGATATGATGATCGGTCTATTTTTCTTCGCGACATACTCTACAAAATCATAATCAATCGCTTCAAAACTTGCGATCTTGTAAGCTGGCGGATTAAACTGCTCTAAAAACTCCACGTCATCTTTACAAAATGGGCTTGAAAAGCAGATTAATCCCTCGTTGCTAGCCACATCAAAAAGCTCCTTATGCCACTCTCTAGGAGTCATTGCCTGCTCGTAAAGCTCGTATAAATTTCGCCCGTCCCAAAGCCCGCCGCGTATCATAAAATCCTCTTTCTGAGAATTTAGCGTAAGGCTATCGGCAGTATATGTTTGTAATTTTATCGCGTCGGCTCCGGCGCGCTTGGCTGCTTTTATGGTTTGAATCGCTGTCTCTAAGCTTCCTGAGTGGTTGGCTGAGAGTTCGGCGATGATAAATACGTTTTTATTTGTATCAAAATTTTCTATTTTCATACTCTTTTTACCTCTAAATTTGCTCTTTAAAGCCTTAAATAGCTCATCTTTGTCATAAATTTTAAAGTCAATTTTTCATAAAGCGCAATGGCTTTTTCGTTGAAATTATAAGCGCATGAATTGAGCCTAAAAACCTTTAGCTCGCTAAACGCATAGTTAATTATAATTTGCATTAATTTTGCGCCTTGATTTTTTAAATTCGGATTTGCATAAAGTCCGAATTCGCACTCCTCATCGCTTATGTTTATAAAGTCGATCACACCGATAAACTCGCCATTTTCTTCGACCAAAAAGTAAAGTCTATCAGAAGCGCTTTTTAAGCTGTCGATAAATTTAAGATGCTCTTTTAAGGTTATATTTTTTGAGCGCATAAATTTCGCTACTCGCTCATCGTTTCGCCAATCAAAAACCATCATTTTTTGCTCTTTTGTAAGCTCGGTAAAATTTATAAGACGGATCATATCTCCTCGCTTGTATAGGCTTTATATCCGTTTTCAATAAGCCATTTATACATCTGTTTTTGATTATTTGCAACCATAACTGCGCTGAAATTTGCGCCTAAAACAAGCGCTTCGTTTACAAGAGAGCTTGCCGAGATGATAAGCTCTTTACTCTCGTTCATTAGCCTTGCGATTTGATTCGAGTCGGTAAAAAGAGTTAGGTTTTTATAGCTTTTCTCAAGCTTTTTAAGCGCGTTTAAATTTGCATTTGCACTTGTTGTAACAAGGATGATTTTTAAATTTTTTTCAAGTAGTTTAAGCGCTAAATTTGCACTCAAATTTTGTATATCTGTTCCGCCAAGTGCGATAAAAACGTCATAAATTTTCTCTCTTTTTATCTTTTTTTCTTGATAAAATTCATCTCTTACCAGCATAAATTCTTGCCCGCACCAAATTTCACAAGCGGGAGGCAGTAAATTTTCATATTTTTTAGCATTGGCAAATATATTGACGTTTAATAAAATATCGCAAAAATGGCTCTTATACTCATCGTCAAAGCTTAAAATTTTAACTCCTGTAGCCTTCTTTATCGTCTTTTCATCTTCGTAATTAATGCCGTAGTGATCGATGATAAGAAGTTCAAATTTATTAGTGTTTATAAGACTTATTAGCTCATCTAAATCATTTGTTTTAAGAGTAAAAACGCGAAATTTTATCTCGTTTATGAGCGAGCCTTCAAAATTTATGCAAGCAAAGCTGATGTCTTTGAATTTCTTTGCAAGAACAAGATCTCGCCTGATGTGTCCGTGTCCGATAGTTACGGAGCTATCGGCTCTAATTAAGGTTTTTAAATTTGCAAGCTTCTCAAAGCCCATGATTGATTTTATAAAGTTTTTTAGCAAATTCGAAATCTTCAATAGTATCGATATCACATACTAAATTTCGCTTTAAAATAAAGACTTTTGAATGCGGTTTAAACACCCATTTGCCTTGTAACCATGCATCACGTTTGCCAAAGTAAAATTGTCCTGCATCATGATATGCGGGTTCTAGATCTTGCGAGCGAGTGCTGTTATATTCAGGATAAAACATACTTGCTTTTCCATTTAAATCTATTTTTATAGCGCGTTGAATCGGAAAAGAAAATTCGCAAACAGAAAATAGATATTCGCATTCACTTGCTTTAAATTTATTATACGCTTCATTTAATACCTCTCCTTTTAAAAGTGGAGCGGTAGGATATAAGCAACATACCGTTTTAAATTTATCTCCCATTTTGATGCAGGCATCTTTTATAACATCGCCTGTTGAAGTAAAGTCGTCGCTAAGGTTGGCATCTCTTAAAAATGGTGTTTTGGCACCAAATTTTCGCGCAACTTCAGCTATCTCCTCACTGTCAGTGCTTACTATTACTTCATCAAACACTTTTGAACTTAGAGCCGCTTTGATACTGTAAGATATTATAGGGTTACCTAAAAAATCTTTGATATTTTTATGCGGGATTCGCTTGCTTCCGCCTCTTGCTGGTATGACGCATAGGTTCATATGCTGCACTTTGGATTTGCAAATTTAGCAAGCACGTCAAGCAGAGTGTCTGCTACAAATTTCGCATCATCCATACTCATGCCTTGATGACACGGCAGGCTAAGCTCTGATTTGTAAAAATCCTCTGTAACCTTTAGCTCAGTTTCGCCATAAAGTTGCTTGTAAAAGCTAAATTGATAGGTAGGCTTATAATGTACCTGAACCCCCACTCCACGATCGTGAAGCTCCGCAAAAATATCTTCTTTAGCGCACCAAAGAGTGCTAAAAAGCAAGATCGGATAAAGATGGCGCGAGCTTTTTTTGTTTTGAGGAATTTTTATAGTGCTAAAGTATGGATTTTTCTCAAATCTTTCGTCGTAAAACTGCGCTATACTCTCTCGCACAGCTATCATCTCATCAAGCCTTTTAAGCTGATTTAGCCCAAGCGCGCAAGCTACGTCGCTTAAGCGATAGTTGTATCCAAGCACGCTCATATCGCTGTTCCAAAGGTGAGTTTTATTTATGCCGTGTGAGCGGTAAAGCCTCGCAAGACGCGCTATCTCATCGTCATTTGTAACAATTGCGCCACCTTCAAAAGTGGTGATCGGTTTAATCGCATGGAAGCTAAATACGCTAGCATCGGCGTGAATGCCTACTTTTGCGCCGTCTATCTCGCTTCCAAAGGCGTGCGAGGCATCATCAAGCACTTTTATACCTTTTGCGCGCGCTATTTTCATAATTTCTATGATATTTACGCCGTTTCCGCCAAAATCAACAGGAGTTATGACCTTTGTTTTTGAGGTGATGAGCTCAGAAAGCTTGTTTTCGTTTATATTTCCGTCAAATTTTATATCGCAAAATTTCACTTTTGCGCCGACCATAAGAGCCGCATTTGCCGTTGCCGCAAAGGTTAAAGGCGTAGTTATAACCTCGTCGTTTTCTTTTACGCCAAGAGAAAGATATCCGACGTGAAGCGCAGAAGTTGCCGAATTCATTACTACCGCGTGTTTTACTCCGACATATTCGCAAATGGCCGCTTCAAATTGAGCCACCTTATCTCCGCCTGTTAAAAACTCGCCCCTCATAGCCTCGCAAACTGCTGCTATATCGCCGTCTTTGATCTGGTGCTTGCTGTAAGGTATCATCCTATCATCTCCAAAAGACCCTTTTTGTCAAGCCAAATTTTATTTGTATTTGAGCTGTATTCAAACCCGTCTTCGACAAGCTTACCTCTTTCGCCAAGCGCATTTGTCGAAAAATCTTGTATAGTTGCAAACTGAATGGATGGGCTTATCATGTAGTGGTCGTTGAATTCATAAGTTAGATGCGCATCATCCTTGCCGACCATCACTTCGTGCATCTTTTCGCCAGGTCTTATGCCGATGATTTTGACTTTAAGCTCCGGTGCAAGAGCTTTGGCAAGATCAAGCATAGTCATGGAAGGAATTTTAGGGATAAAAATTTCTCCACCTTTCATGCGTTCAAAATTTTTAAGGACGAAATTCACTCCTTGTTCAAGGGTTATCCAAAATCTTGTCATCTGCTCATGCGTCACTGGAAGCTCTGTCGCGCCTTCTTCTATGAGCTTTTTAAACAGTGGCACAACCGAACCGCGTGAGCCTACGACGTTGCCGTATCTTACGACACTAAAGCGAGTTTTTTTGCTGCCTGCGATGTTGTTTGCTGCGACAAACAGCTTATCGCTTGCAAGCTTTGTAGCGCCGTATAAATTTACCGGGTTACAAGCCTTATCCGTTGATAGTGCGATCACTTTATTTACTCCGCAAGCAAAGGCTGCGTCAATGACGTTTTGAGCGCCGTTGATGTTTGTTTTTATGCACTCCATCGGGTTATATTCGGCTATGGGAACGTGTTTCATCGCGGCTGCGTGAATGACAAAATCAACTCCATCCATCGCGGTTTTAAGCCTCTTTTCGTCTCGCACGTCGCCGATAAAATATCTCATCGCGGGATTTTTAAAAACTTGAGCCATTTCGTATTGCTTAAGCTCGTCTCTTGAGTATATAATTAGCCTTTTTGGCTTAAAATTTTTAAGCAAAATTTCGGTGTATTTCTTGCCGAAGCTTCCCGTTCCGCCGGTTATAAGAATAGATTTTTCATCAAACATACAGCATCCTTAAGTTTAAACACCACAAGCAAGAACGATACCAATTTAAACTTTGCAAATTTTGTCTAGAGTTTTTTTGTCAACTAAATTACCATAATCTTTAGTTGAAAAATGCTTAGGGATTTTGATGTAGTTATCTCCATAAACCATTTTTAAATACTTATCAAATTCTTTTGGTATCGAAAGTTCAAAATTTTTATAAGGATATCTAATAAACTCTGAAATCATTTCTTTTGGTATATAGAAGTACTTTCCATTATATCCTAAAACACCACATTTTCCATAATCATTATAAACATTTATATCTAAAACCATTTTTTCAATTTCATTGTCGCTAACTACTATCTTAAAAATTTCCCCAACCTTTCTTACTATATCTTCTTTTTCAAATTTCACTACTTCAACTTTAAATTCTTTAAAAAATTTAGGTAATTCTTCTGCCAAAAACTCTAAATTTTCATATTTTAAAACCATAATATCAACATCAGATACTACGCTCAAACTTCTTTTTCTTAGCATGCAAAGCAAAGATGATCCGTCTATAAAATAATCAATATTGTTTTTAATAAAAAATTCATCAAGTTTTTTTACTGCATTATCAGTAACTATATCTCTAGTTGGTGTAGAAAAAGAGATGTCTTTTTCCGATAAAATTTCTATTTTTTCTCGATTTACACCTAGGCTTAAGAGTTGTTCTTGCATATCCTTTGCCCATACACCACCTAAAAATACTTTGTCGAATTTTAAATTACAAATATTATTTGCTGCAAAAATTTCAATATCTTCAAATTTATTTCCAACAATTTTTAAATTGTTTTCTATAAAACCTGTAATTTTATAGTTTGGATCTTTGCTTAAAGTTCTATATATAGCTCTACCTGCTGCACCTATGCTAAATATTAAAGTTTCCATCATTTTTATGCCTTTAATTTTTTTGTAATTTTAATTAATTTTTTAATATAATTTTACAAGAAAATTTTATAAAAGGAGATAAATATGCAAGAGAAAATAGAGCAAACGATTAAAAAGACTATAATTAGTTTAAAAGACGAAGCTGTAGATTTGAATGATCAAATTTTTCTTTTCGGTAGAAACGATGCATTATTTGATAGTGTAGGATTAGTAGGTTTTTTGATAGAATTGGAAGAGAAGATTTATGATGAATTTGGTAAGAATATTACTTTGGCTGATGAAAAGGCAATGAGTCAAAAAACATCGCCGTTTATTAATATAAAAACATTAACTAAGTACATACAAAAGTGTTTAAATGAATAAAAATATCTTAATAACCGGCACAAGTAGAGGAATAGGAAAGGCTCTAAGTATCGGCTTTTTAGAAACTAATAAAGTGTTTGGTTGCAGTAGAAGTGATAGCGACATAGAACATAAAAACTATAAACATTTTTGCATTGATGTTTGTGATGAAAATAAAGTTATAGATATGGTAAGGGGAATAAAACGTGAGTCAGGAAAGATTGATGTGCTTATAAATAATGCAGGAGCTGCGTCTATGAATCATTTACTGACTACAAATTTAAATAGTGTGAATGAACTGTTTAACGTAAATTTTATGTCGGCATTTTTATTTACAAGAGAAGTAGGCAAAATAATGAGTCGCCAAAAATATGGCAAAATAGTTAACTTTTCAAGTGTAGCAGCAGCTTTAAATTTAGAAGGAGAAGCTATTTATGCAGCTGCAAAAGCAGCTATAGAAAATTTTACCAGAACTAGCGCTAAAGAGCTGGGGAAATTTAATATCAATGTTAATGCTATTGGTATATCTCCTACTATGACAAATCTTATTAAGGCTGTACCAAAAAATAAAATAGATGAGTTGCTGGAAAAACAAACTATAAAAAATTTTTGTGAATTTGACGATATAAAAAATACGATTGACTTTTTGATAGACGATAAAAGTAAAATGGTAACAGGACAAATTATATATTTAGGCGGTGTATGGTGAGCTTTTTATTAAAAAACTTTAGCGATTTTTCAAAAAAAAATGCTGTTATTCACAATAATAAAATTTATACTTATGAAGATCTTTTAGCTAAAATAAATGAATTTAAAAGCAAACTTAGTGATATAAAAAGCGGAGAAGTTGTAGGTCTTATAGGCGGATACAGTTTTGAAAATATAGCTTTGTTTTTAGCGCTTTTTTTAAATAAAAATATTATAGTTCCCATAAACTCAAATATCGATTCGGAAGTAGAGCAGCGGCTAAAAGAAGCATTTGCAAACAAAACGATAACTTATAAAAACGGCTTGATATTTATAAAAGATTTATGTGAAAAAGAATCTAATATCTTAATCAAAAAGCTACAAGATAACGATAATAGCGGACTTATATTATTTTCTAGTGGCAGTTTAGCAAAGCCAAAAGCTATAGTACATAATCTTGATAACTTAGTTTTAAATTTTAAGGATAAAAAGCCAAAAAATTTAAAAATGTTGTTATTTTTGCTGTTTGATCATATAGGAGGCTTAAATACTCTTTTAAATGGTCTTGCCATGGGCGCTACGCTTATTATAGCAAATGATTTTAGTACTGCTAAAATTTGTGAATTGATAGAGAAATTTGATATAAATGTATTGCCTACTACGCCTAGTTTTTTAAATTTGCTTTTAATCAATAAAGATTATGAAAAATTTGATTTAAATTCACTAAAATTGATTACATACGGCACTGAAAGAATGGATGATAACATACTTAAGCGATTAAAAGAAGTATTTAGTAAAGTTAAATTTATTCAGACTTTTGGAACAAGTGAAACTGGAATTATGAATACCAACTCCAAATCATCAACGTCTACTTTTTTTAATTTAAACCCAGACGAGTATAAGATTGTAGACGGTGAGCTTTATATAAAAAGTAAAACCGCATTTTTAGGATATTTAAATGCAGATAATCATGATGATAATGGATGGTTTAAAACCGGTGATTTGGTAGAAGTCGGAGAAAATGGTTTTTTAAAAATAATAGGACGTAGCAAGGAGATGATCAATGTTGGAGGCAACAAACTTTTAGCTGGTGAGGTTGAAAGTCTTATTTTACAAATTCCAGATATAAAAGATGTATTGGTTTATGCTGAAAATAATGCTATATTGGGTCAAAACGTGGCTTGCGATGTAGTTTGTAATTTGCAAAAAGACGAAGTAAAAAATTTAATCAGATCTTTTTTAAGAGATAAAATTCCTAGTTATAAAATTCCTGCTAGAATAAACGTTGTTAATAAAATCGATATGACAGCCAGATTTAAGAAAGATAGGCGACTTAATCGCTAAGCCCATTTTATACTATATGTCTTTTTAATTTTTTTTAGCAGATCTATGGTTGAATTTTCTAAATTTAAAAAATCTTCTTTTTTTAGTGCTAGATAATAAAATTCACTGTCTTTTTTTATTTGCCTAAATCCAAAAAATAAGTTAAAATTTAAAGCATTTTGATTATTTATTTTCACATTTGATTCTATTGTGTCTATTTTTTTAAAAGCATTTTCAAAAAATATAAACGCACAAAGTAATTTCAATATAGCATCTATATCATTTTTATAAAATATCCCCCATAATCCGTTGATTAGACTGACGCCGCCCACTACCGAGTTACCGATCGTAATCGCAAAATATTGATTATTTTTTAAGTTTTTAATCCAGTTTATATGCGAGTTTAAACTGATTTTATCCGTATTTTTACTAGCTTCTCTTACATGCTTTAAATTTCTTATAGCTAAAATTTGCTTACTTGTATCGTAGTCTAAATTTATGTAGTCGCAAAAGCAAATTTCTCTCATATCGCACGTGCCTTTTCGTTTATCTCTTTTAAATCCTCTTTATCGTCTATTTCGCAAACAAATCTATTGTCTACTCTAACTTCTTTTATAATTATTTCACTTAGCATACTTACAAAAACATTATCATAATAAAGTTTTTTATCGCTAAAAGCTTCTTTGGGGAGTGATTTAATGCGTTCTTTTATTAAAATGGCATCATTTTTTGTAAAATAGCTTATTCCAAAAAGGGTAGGTAAATTTTTATTTGATGGCTCTATTTTTGTTATACGATTATTATCATCACAAGTCACTATCCAATCATTTTTATTATTTATCTTTCTTAGTGTAGTATAGTATACCGATGTATCTGTAATTTGCAATATGTTTTTTAACATCACAACATCCGCATCTATAACGAAACTATTGCCGAAAAAATCCAAAGCAAGGCAGAAGGAATAAAGATTGTTTAAAGTATCAAATTTGTCGTTATGTATCAAATTTACATTAAATTTTTCTTTTAAATATTCAAAATCACTAGCTTTGTATCCGGTTATTATGTTTATATCGTTTACGCCAATATCATTTAAAAATTCTATAGTTCTTTCCAGATTGACTCTGTCTGCTATTTTTAAAAGTGATTTATGTTTATTTACGGTTATTTCTTTTAGTCTAGATCCTAGGCCTGCTGCCAAAATTATAGCATTCATCTTTGTCATTTTACATTACTCGTTACAGAACCTAGCATTATTAAAATAGCACATATTAGCAAAAAAATGGAAAATGTTTCACCGACAATAAAGCCAAATATTATAATCCAAGCCGAATATGATATATTGAGCCCCATTGCCCTCAAAGCACCTATTTTTGCTATTGCTTTATAATAAAATGTGTATGAAACGGTTGCAAAAAAGGCCGCAATAACAATTAATTCGTAGTTTATTATATAAGTATTTTGCGTATTTTGTACTATAGAAAAGATTAAAAAAGATCCAAGAGCAATAGATGAACTAACGCCTTGCCTGATAAATAAAGCTACTTTTTCGTTTACGTTATCTTTTAGTGCCAAATTGATGATGACGCACTCACTTCCCCAGCACATGGCACAAAGAAGTCCGAAAATAACTCCCAGCAGATTAACATCTCTAAATTCTATATCAAATATAAAGAGTGATATAGTAAAACTAACAGCTATAAATAACCCTAAAAATCCTACTTTACTAAGCCTTTGCCCAAGCAAAATTCCAGCTATTATGACGCTAAAAGCCGGATAAAGACTGCTTAAAATACTTGCAAGAGGGGCTTTAGCGTAATGGATACTTAGCAAAAAAGATATCATGCCTAAACCGCCTGCCATTGAAGCTATTGCTATAACCAGGAGTTGTTTTTTGTTTAGTAAAAGATTTATTTTTGAAATTTTTAAAAAAATGCCTATAAATAAAAAACTTGTAAAGTCATGTATGGCGACTAGAAGTAGAGCAAAAATTTGCACTTTTGATAGCAACAAAGTATCTATTGCCCAAAAGATACCGCTTAGTATTCCAAATATCAAAAATATTTCCTTCTTAAAGCATCATTTAAACGCTTTTGTCCGTATTCTAAATAGTTTTGCTCGTTACTTGTTTTTGCTATAGACCAAGCACTCCATAAAAGATCCATTAATCCTTTATAAATTTCTATTTTTTCTAGTTCGTCTTGAGTTGGATCGTAATATTTTAAAAATTTATCTTCTTCTTTTTTTGATAAATTTCCTTCAACAAAAACAGATGCCAAATCCCAACACGGATCGTTTGCTCCCGCGTATTCCCAATCTATAAAAACAACTTCATTATTATCTGTTATCAATATATTTTCAGGCACTAAGTCTCCGTGTGTGGGTACCAATATCATATCTTTATCGTGATATTTTCGGTTTATATTGTAAATTTCGTCTCTTAAAAACCAGAAAAGTTTTAATCCGTCTTGAAAATTAGGTATTAAATTAATAGATGTTTTGGATATTTGTATATATTTTTGCATTTCTATAAAAGGGTTAAATTCATATTTTAATTTAATTTTTAAATTATGTAAAGATTTTAAATGTAGTGCAATTTGAGGTAAAAAATTTGATATATTTTTTGGAGTTAAATTTATAGCGTTTGATAAAAATTTAGTTATTTTTGTCCCAGAAATGCTATCAAAATATATAGTTTCTACACCAAAACCAAATTCGTGCATTTTATTTTGTATATAAAATTCTTTCTCACGACTAATAAGCTCATTGGAGTTAATTCCTGAAATTCTTAATACAAATTTCTCATCATCGGTCGACGTAACAAGAAAATTGATATTAGTCATTCCTCCAAGTAAGCTAATATTTTTTACTTTTAGTCCGGTGGCTTTAAAAAAAATATCTTCTTTGTTCATAATTTTTTAAAAAAGCAAATTGTATACCAAATTTTATGTCTTATAAGAAAAATTTAACTAAATTCTGCAAATTACTTCAAAATCCTAGGCAGAGTGATGCCTTCCTGAGCTTGGTATTTGCCTTTTTTATCAGCATATGTCACTTCGCAAGGCTCATCACCTTCGATAAATAGCACTTGCGCGATACCTTCATTTGCATAAATTTTAGCCGGAAGCGGAGTCGTGTTTGAAATCTCAATCGTGATATGCCCCTTAAATCCAGGCTCAAAAGGCGTGACATTTACGATGATACCGCATCGCGCGTAAGTGCTCTTGCCAAGACAGATTGCAAGCACGTTATCAGGCATATTGAAGTACTCAACCGTTCGAGCCAGCGCAAACGAATTTGGCGGAACTATGCAGACATCGCCCACAAAATCAACTACGTTTTTCTCGTCGAAATTTTTGGGATCAACTACGGTGCCGCCTATGTTTGTAAAAATTTTAAACTCATTTCCGACGCGTATATCATACCCGTAGCTGCTAACGCCGTAGCTAACGACACCTTTGCCTATCTGCTCTTCGCAAAAAGGCACGATCATTTTGTCATTTAAACTCTTTTCGCGTATCCATCTATCGCTTTTTAGACCCATTTATAGCTTCCTTTTTAGTTTCTTTGGATTTTATCACAACTTCTTTTAGCTATCGTTAAATTCGCTCTAGTAAATCAAATTTTCCAGAGCTTCGCTTATGTTTTCATGCTCGAATTTAAACCCTTGTGCAAGCAAATTTGCAGGATAGGCTTTCTGTCCTTCAAGCAGTATCACGGCTCCTTCGCCAAATTTAAGCTTGAGTGCGAAATTTGGCACTTTGAAAAAAGCAGGGCGATTTAGCGCTTTAGCGAGTGAAGCGGTAAAAATTTTATTTGTTACGGGATTTGGCGAAGATAAGTTGTAGATGCCCTCTTTTTGGCTATTTATCACAAATTCATACGCTCTTGCAAGATCGTTTATGCTTATCCATGAAAATCCTTGGTTGCCGTCTCCTAAAATCCCGCCAAGTCCAAATTTAAAAACAGGAAGCATTTTTTCTAGCGCGCCGCCACTACCAAGCACTACGCTAAGGCGAAATATCGCGGTTTTAACACCAAATTCTTTTGCCTTATTTGCTTCTTTTTCCCACTCTCTGGCAAGCCTTCCTAAAAATCCCTCGTCATATCTATCCGATCTCTCGTCGTGTTCTTTACCACTTTTATATATCCCAACAGCCGAAGTTGAGATGAAAATTTTTGGCGGATTTTTTAGAAGACTCATGGCTTTTACTAAATTCTTAGTTGTATCAATCCTGCTTGAATAAAGCTCTTTTTTATACTCTTCGCTCCATTTTTTAGAGATGTTTGCGCCTGCTAAATTTATGATAACATCGGCACCTTCAATAGCTTCTTTAAGCCTTTGCGTATCGTTATACAAAGCTCTTTTTATAGGCACTATCTCATGACCTTTGTTTGCTAAAAATTTACTTATGTAACCGCCTACAAAACCGCTAAGTCCGTTTATGGCTATCTTCATGCTTTTCCTTTTTTGTATTTTATCATCATTTGTCTGAGCTGGACGGATTTAAATTTTAGAAAATGCGTTTTAATTAGTATATAAGATTATATTTTATATTATCGCTGGATATTTTAATAAAAGGAATATGCAATAAAAAAGATAGCTCTTTTAAGCCTGGTTGCAGTTTTTGCGCTTGGTGCGAATAGTTTACTCGTAGGTGCCGGTGGTGGATATAAAAAGCCGGTTACTGCGGTTATTGAAAATCTTAAAAAAGATGGTCTTAGCGTGGAAGGTGCATTTGCAAACATCAAGCAGATCACTATCCAAGCCGCAGAAGGCAAGATGGCTGTGATAGTGGGCGATGAGGCGTTTTTAAACAAAAGCGGACTTGAGATAAAGGGCTATGAGCGCCTAGGAAAAGGCACTTTAGCTCTTGTGACACCAAAGGGAAAAACTATAAACGACATCAAAGATATCGTGAAATTCGAGCGTATCGCGATGCCTGATGCTAAAAAGGCGATTTACGGTATCCGCACGACAGGATTTCTTAAAAATTCGAACTTAGAAAAAGACGTGGGCTCAAAAATGCTTGCAGTTGCGGGCGTGCCTCAAGTTGTGGCTTACGTGCTAAATAACGAAGTTGATGCTGGATTTATAAACTCAACAGAAGCTGAGGCTAGAAAGAGTGAGTTTGGTTCTATAATATATGTAGACGAAAGCCTTTATAGCCCTGTTTATATTAGTGCTGCAAAGTTAAAAGCATGCGAAAATAACGCTGCTTGCGATAAATTTATAAAAGAGCTTGGCAATGAGCGTTCAAAGGCGATTTTTAGTAAATTCGGACTAAAGTAATCAAATTTGAGCGATTTAAATTGGCTCTTTCACCCGTTACTTTTAAGCGCTAAAACGATTTTAGTAAGCTTTATTTTGCTGGTCGTTTTAAGGCTTCCTGTAGCTTATTTTTTGGCTTTTTATAAAGGTAGATTAAAAGCTATTTTTGATGCTTTAGTTATGTTTCCGCTTATATTTCCGCCTATAGCTACGGGATTTTTACTACTCTATCTACTTGGCAGAAACGGCGTCATAGGAAGTGTTCTAAATTTAGATATAGTATTTAGCTTTTACGCTCTTGTCATAGCCTCTTTTTTGGCTGGACTTCCTTTGTTTGTTAGCCTATTATGGCTGTGCTTGAAAATTTCCCAAAAAGTATTATAGAGGCTGCACAAAGCCTTGGAAAAAATAGGCTTGAGATAGCTATTTTTATAATTTTGCCCAATGTTTTTAAAAGCGTTGTCTCGGCACTTATATTGGCCCTTGGAAGAGGACTTGGAGAGGTCGGCATTACTTTGATGCTTGGAGGCAATATTGTAGGCAAAACCGACACCATCTCACTTGCTATATTTAACGCCGTTTATGACGGAGAAAACGAGCTTGCGCTTATTTTGAGCTTGATTTTAGTCGTCCTAAGTATTTTTATGTTCGGATTTATCAATTTTTTAGATCGCAGAAAAAACTTTTAGTAATTTTTTGATACAATAAGCTACTATTTAAAATTTTATAGGAGAAGTTTATGAAAAAAGATGACATCAAAGAGTTGATCGAATTTTTCAACGAAATGGATATGAATAAGATCAAGATAAAAGATGGCGATTTTGAGATCGAACTTGAAAAATTCGCCGATTGTTGCGAACTTCCTAAACCAGCACCTCAAGCCCCAGCTCCTGCACCGACTCCTGTTAATGTTGTTGTAAGCTCAGAGGTTAAACAAGCTTCAAGCACTAAAGAAAGTATAAAATCGCCTATGGTAGGAACGTTTTATATGGCCCCAAGTCCTGGAGCAGCTCCTTTTGTAAAAGTTGGACAAAAAGTAAGGAGAGGCGAAGTTATAGGCATTATTGAAGCTATGAAAATCATGAATGAGATCGAAGCGGAATTTGATTGCGTTATCACAGAGGCTCTAGTGTCTGATGGACAACCTGTAGAATTTGGAATGTCTTTATTTGGAGTGGAGAAAATTTAATGGAGATCAAAAGAGTTTTAATCGCAAACCGTGGTGAAATAGCACTAAGAGCCTTGCGAACAATCAAAGAGATGGGCAAAGAGGCGATCGTTGTTTACTCTACTGCAGATAGGGATGCGCTTTACGTCAAATACGCTGATGCTGCTATTTGTATAGGAAATCCTCGTTCAAGCGATAGCTATCTAAATATTCCCGCTATTATTTCCGCAGCCGAGATAAGCGAAGCTGATGCAATATTTCCTGGATATGGTTTTTTGAGTGAAAATCAAAATTTCGTTGAAATTTGCTCACATCACAACCTCAAATTTATAGGCCCTAGTGTAGAGGCTATGGCTCTAATGAGTGATAAAAGCAAGGCAAAGCAGATGATGCAAAGAGCTGGCGTTCCGGTAATACCTGGTTCTGACGGAGCTGTAGCTGATGTAAAAGCGGCTAAAGAGCTTGCTAAAAAAATCGGCTATCCTGTTATTTTAAAAGCTGCCGCAGGTGGTGGCGGACGCGGTATGCGTGTGGTAGAAAAAGAAGAGGATATAGAAAAGGCATTTTGGTCTGCCGAGAGCGAAGCTATGAGTGCTTTTGGCGACGGAACGATGTATATGGAAAAATATATCTTAAATCCGCGCCATATCGAGGTTCAAGTAGTAGGTGATAGCCATGGAAACGTAATTCACATAGGCGAGAGAGACTGCTCTATGCAGCGCAGACACCAAAAGTTGATCGAAGAGAGTCCTGCTATACTGCTTGATGATGATACTCGCTCTAGACTTCATGAGACAGCTATTAAAGCG
The DNA here is from genome assembly GCF_004803855.2 of Campylobacter sp. RM16192. Taxonomy (NCBI): domain Bacteria; kingdom Pseudomonadati; phylum Campylobacterota; class Epsilonproteobacteria; order Campylobacterales; family Campylobacteraceae; genus Campylobacter; species Campylobacter sp. RM16192. Next base: position 174,717 of record NZ_CP012552.1, read on the forward strand.
GCCAAAGCGATAGGTTATGAGGGTGCTGGAACATTTGAGTTTTTAGTAGATAAGGATCTAAATTTTTATTTCATCGAGATGAATACACGCCTTCAAGTTGAGCACTGCGTTAGCGAAATGGTAAGTGGAATCGATATTATAGAGCTTATGATAAGGGTTGCCGAGGGTGGTGTTTTACCAAGTCAAGACAGTATAAAACTAAAAGGACACTCTATAGAGTGCAGAATCACTGCCGAAGATCCAAATAGCTTCACCCCTTGTCCTGGAAAGATAACAAAATATGTCTGCCCAGGTGGACGAAATGTGCGCATGGATAGCCATATCTATCAAGATTACTCTATACCTCCTTTCTATGATAGCATGATAGGTAAGCTTATCGTGTGGGACGAGGATAGAAATAAGGCGATTCATAAGATGAGAGTTGCGCTTGAGCAGCTTGTTATACAAGGCATAAAGACGACTCGCGATTTTCATCTAGCAATGATGGAAAACAAAGACTTTATAAATAATAACTACGACACAAACTACTTATCAAGACATTAAAATTTTGGCAGGGTTTTATACTCTGCCAAAATAGCTTCTTATCTGCATTTCAGCTCAATTTATAAAATTTAGGCTAAATTTATATAAAAATTTAGAGGAGAATTTATGAAAAAATACACTCTTATTACTGGTGCTAGCTCTGGTATAGGACTTGAAGCCGCAAAGGCATTTGCAAAGCGTGGCGAAAATTTAATTTTGATAGCCAGAAGAGCTCAAAGACTAGAGAACTTAAAAAATGAGATTTTAAAATTTGCTCCTACAATCGATGTAATCATCAAAATTTGCGATCTTTCAAATATAGAAAATGTATATAAAATTTATGATGAGTTAAAAATTTATGAGATTAAAACATGGATTAATAATGCAGGCTTTGGCGATAGCGCGCTTATAGGTAGCCAAAATTTAGAGAAAACAGAGCAGATGCTTGATCTAAATATCAAAGCTCTTACTATATTTTCAACTCTTTTCGTAAAAGATTATCAAAGCATTGATGGCACTCAGCTTATAAATGTATCCTCTGCTTGCGGATATAGTATGGTTGATAGCTTTGGGGTATATTGTGCGACAAAATTTTATGTAAGTGCATTTACGGAAGCGCTTTATAGACAGCTTAAATCAAATAATGCAAAAATGAGTGCTAAAATTTTAGCTCCCGCAACGACACAGAGCGAATTTAAGCAAGTTGCCATAGATGCTGATGAGTACGATTATGCTAAAAATTACAAAAACTATCACACAAGCGAACAGATGGCGGAATTTTTGCTAAAGCTGTATGATAGCGATAAGTGTGTTGGCTGGGTGGATAGAAAGAGTTTTGATTTTATCTTAAAAGACCCTATTTTTGATCACGTAACAAAGGTTAATATATCATAATAAGTAAGCGCGATAACGCTTACTTATTATTATCTTAAATATTTTATGTCTGCTTTTGCTCTTAGTTTATTAAAGTATTCAGCCACTACGCGGTCTTGTTCAAATTTGTAGATAGTTGACATGACCTCGTTTTGAATATCTTGAAAATTTGGTAGAGCTTCACCTGATTTTAAATTAACCAAAAACATCTCAAATCCGCTAGGAGTTTGGAAAATTTGAGTGAAAGATCCATTTGGAGTTCTGTTTAAAACAGCTCTTAGTTGAGGTGGTAATTGTTCGCTTTTCAGCTCTAAATTTTCTGTATGTACATCTTGGCGTATGCTCATAGGTGATGCTTGTATCATCTCCATAGATTGCCTGTTTTGTGATATATATCTGGTCATTTTTATCTGGTCAAATTGTAAAAACATATGCTGATTTTGCTCGAAATATGCTTTTGCAGCCTCTGGTGTAATGTTTATTCTGGCATCTCTAAAGATATTTTGATATAGCTTTTCTTGCTTTATGCCATTTGCAACATCTTCTTTGAATTTCGTATAATCCATGCCTTGTGAAATTATATTATTTCTTAGTTGTGATACACTTAGTCCGCTTTCTTGGGCGATTTTTTCTATTTTTTCACTAATTTCAAAGCCCGTTGCTTCTATTTTTAGTGCTTTTATCTGGGCTTTTTCAAGCCTATCTTTAATTAAGAAATTTAAAGCATTTTTCTCATCTATTTTTAAAATTTGTGAAGTCTTATAGAGTTCGTGAAGAGTTATAGGTTCGCTCTCAACTATTGCCACAATGCCATTTACCATCTGGGCAAAGGCGAAATTTAAGCTCAATAAAAAAGTTAAAAAAAAGATCTTTTTTGACATATGAAACCTTTATTTAAGTCTAAAGTAAATATAATTGTCGGCATTATAACATTTTAATATTTAAGTTAGATAAGGCAAAATGATGATAGTTACAAGATTTGCCCCCTCGCCTACAGGATACCTGCATATCGGAGGGCTTAGAACAGCGCTTTATAGTTATTTGTATGCTAGAAAAAATGGCGGCAAATTTTTACTCCGCATAGAAGATACCGATTTAAAAAGAAATTCAGAAGAGGCCACAATCGCGATTAAAGAAGCGTTTGATTGGTGTAGCTTGGATCACGATGGTGAAGTTACCTACCAATCTAAAAGATTTGACATATATAAGGCTTTCGTGCAAAAGCTTCTAGACTCAGGACATGCCTATAAATGCTATATGAGTAAAGAGGAGCTTGACGAGCTACGAGCTCAGCAAGAAGCAAGAAAAGAAAGACCAAAATATGATAATAGATATCGTGATTTTACAGGCACTCCACCTGAGGGCATAGATCCTGTAATACGTATCAAAGCTCCGCTTGACGGCGAAATTTTGATAGATGACGGTATAAAGGGCGAAGTGAAATTTAGAGTTGAAGATATATTGGATGATTTTATAATAGCTAGAAGTGACGGCACTCCTACTTATAATTTTACCGTTGTTGTCGATGATGCTTTAATGGGTGTAACTCATGTAATAAGAGGCGATGATCACCTATCCAATACTCCAAAGCAAATCGTGTTATACGATGCTCTTGGGTTTAAACAGCCTAAATTTTTTCACGTTGCTATGATAAACGGCGAAGATGGTAAGAAGCTAAGCAAACGCCACGGAGCAACCGATGTGATGGAGTATAAACGCATGGGCTATCTGCCTGAAGCGCTTTTAAATTTCCTTGTTAGGCTTGGCTGGAGCCACGGCGATGATGAAATTTTTAGCATGGAGGATATGTTAAAATATTTTGATCCTCATGATATAAACAAGAGCTCAAGTACATATAATGCTCAAAAATTAGACTGGCTAAATGCCCATTATATCAAGACCTTGCCTTACGATAGACTTGCAAAAGAGATGATGGAATTTGGGGTTGATTTTAAATCCATGCCAAAGGGCGAAGTGCTTTTAAACTCGCTTCGTGAACGCTCGAAAACTTTGGTTGAGATGAGCGATAGTGCAAGAGTGATAATAAATACTCCTAAGGTTTATGACGAGAAAGCTTATGCTAAATTTATTAACGAAACAAGCTTGAAAATTTTGGCTAAATTTAGTGAAATTTTAAATGAAAATTTGGATGCCAAGGGATATGAAGAGCTTACTAATAAATTTCTTGAAGCAAATGGAATTAAGCTAAAAGATCTAGCTCAAGCGCTAAGGGTCAGTTTAACTGGTTCAAGCGTATCACCATCGATTTTTGAAGTGCTTGAAGTGCTTGGAAGCGATGAGGTTAAAAATAGAATAAAAAACATAATAAAGGAATAAAAATGGCGCACGTAACAAAAGAAGAATCGCTTGATTATCATATAGGTGGAAAGATAGAGATAAAGGTAAAGACTCCTTGCGCGACAGCAGAGGATCTATCTAAGGCCTATACACCGGGTGTTGCAGAGCCTTGCAAAGAGATAAGTAAAGATAACGAACTTGCGTATAAATACACAAATAAGGCTAATTTAGTTGCTGTTATTACTGATGGTACAGCTGTTTTAGGACTAGGCGATATCGGAGCGGTAGCTGGCAAGCCTGTAATGGAAGGCAAGTCTGTTTTATTTAAAAAATTTGCAAACGTAGATGCTTTTGATATCGAGATAGACGAGAAAGATCCTGGGAAGATAGTTGAAATTTGTAAAGCTATAGCCCCTACTTTCGGTGGTATCAATTTAGAAGATATCAAAGCCCCTAAATGCTTTGAAATAGAAAGAAAACTTCAAGAAGCTGTAGATATCCCTGTAATGCATGATGATCAGCACGGAACAGCCATGATAACTAGTGCAGGGCTTATTAATGCGATTGAAATTTCAGGTAAAGATATAACAAAGATAAAGATCGTGGTAAGCGGTTCAGGAGCCGCCGGTATAGCATGCGCCAGAATGTATAGGCTGCTTGGTGCTAAAAATATAGTTATGGTTGATAGCAAGGGTGTGCTTCATAAAGAAAGAGATGATCTAACTCCTGAAAAATTGGAATTCGCGGTAAATACAAACGAAAGAACTCTAGGTGATGCTATGAAGGGCGCTGATATGTTTTTAGGTCTTAGTAAGCCAGGAGTTTTAACTAAAGAGATGGTAAAAACGATGAATCCTGAGCCTATAATCTTCGCACTTGCAAATCCTACGCCTGAGATTTTTCCTGAAGAGGTTAAAGAGGTAAGAGATGATGTGATGATGGGAACTGGTAGAAGTGATTATCCAAACCAAGTAAATAATGTACTTGGCTTTCCTTTTATTTTCCGTGGAGCGCTTGATGTCAGAGCCAAAAAGATAACAGAAAATATGAAAATGGCTGCAGCAAAAGCTCTTGCGAAATTAGCTAAAGAGCCTGTGCCTGCTGAGGTTTGCAAGGCTTTTGGAGTAGATGAGCTAAAATTTGGTAAAGACTATATCATACCAAAGCCTTTTGACAAACGCGTGCTTACAGCTGTAGCTCCGGCAGTAGCGCAAGCTGCGGTAGAAGATGGAGTGGCTAGAGTAAAAGATTTTGACATAAAAGCCTATATAGAAACACTTGAAAAAGGCTTTTAATATGAAAAACATCAAATTGATTTCTCATCCCTTAATAGAGCACAAATTGGCGATTTTAAGGGATAAAAACACAGAGCCTTTTCAGTTTAGAATGCTAGTTGACGAGATAAGCTATTTGATGATTTTTGAGGCGACCAGAGATCTAAAGTTACGCGATGTAACCGTAGCAACTCCGGTTGCAAATATTACAGCTAAAAAGCTTGCTACTAAAATTATGATATGCCCTATTTTAAGGGCGGCTCTTGGTATGCTTGATAGCGTATTTAAGATAATTCCGGATGCTAGTGTTGGATTTTTGGGCTTTCAAAGAAACGAAAAGACAGCCGAAGCTGAGTTTTTTTACGCCAAACTCCCTCAAGATGCCACAAATAGAACCGCTATTATAATTGATCCTATGTTTGCTACTGGCGGAACTGCGATAGATGCGGTTAAATTTCTAAAACAAAACGGAGTAAAAAATATCAAATTTATATCTATTATCGCAGCTCCTGAGGGTCTAAAGAGATTTAGCGAAATTTATCCAGAAATAGAGGTTTATACGGCGGCAATAGATGAGAAGCTTAATGAGAAAAACTATATAGTTCCTGGTCTTGGCGATGCGGGCGATAGAGTTTTTAATACACTATAAAGGAAGTTATAAAATGAAAAAATATTTTACCTGTTTGCTCTTGGTCTTTTTTATGTTTGGTTGTGCAACAACTTCTGAGCCAAAAATGTCAAAAAATGCAGAAACAAAAGAGTATTCAAGTATGCTCTATGCCATGAAAGTAACTAGCGAAGATGGTTGGCAGACCGCCTCTATGATAGATAGTGATGATAGATCGTATAGTTTAAAAAGGCAAAAAAGCGCTACAGGGATATTATTAAAAAATAGTAAAATTAGTGTCCATATAAAGGGGAACTTTGCTCTTTTCCAAAGTGAAGAAGGGGAGATGATCGTCTTAGAAGAGCCTAAATAATATCTTTGTAGCTAAAATAAATTTATAGGAATAGATATGAAAACCGTTGTGATTATGTCGCATCCGTATTATAAAAATTCTAGGATAAATAAGGCTCTTTTTGAAGCAGCCAAAAGCATTGATAATATAGAAACAAGGCATCTAGAAGAGCTTTATGGGCATGATACAAGCAAAATTGACGTGGTAGCCGAGCAAAAGATCCTTCAAAGTACCGATAGAATCGTATTTCAATTTCCGATGTTTTGGTTAAATGTTCCTGCTATGCTAAAAGCATATATGGATGAAGTTTTTACTTATGGCTGGGCTTATGGAAGCACCGGAGATAAGCTTAAAAATAAAGATTTTTACGTAGCTGTTAGTCTTGGAAGTTCCGAGTCTGAATATTCAAAAGAGGGCAAAATAAAGTTTAGTTTGGATGAAATTTTAATTCCTATTAAGATAACTGCAGGCTATTGTGGCATGAATTTTAAGGGCATATTTGTAAGTGGAGGAGTTTATCGCATGAATGACGATGACATTGCAAATTGCTCTCAAAGATATATTGAACTACTTAAAGGCAAGCAAATTTGATATGCCAGAGTTTCTTGTCCTCTTAAATTAGGAAGTATTTTGATATTTGGTAAGATTGACTATCTTAACTTGCTTCCTTTTCATATATTTTTAAAACGCTCCACTTTAACAAGTTACTCTAAAAAAACAATTGAGTTTAAAAAGGGTGTTCCAAGTAAGCTAAATAAAGACTTGCGTGCACGCCGTATCGATGCTGCAGTAGTTTCTAGTGTGGAAAGTTTTAAAAAACGATATAAAAAGCTAAATTTCGGAATTGTCGCAAAAGATGAGGTAAAAAGCGTCTTAGTCCGTAAAAATTCTATTTCAAAGTCCGATCCCGCTTCTGCTTCATCAAATTTATTGGCTAAAATTTTAGATATAAAAGGCGAGATTATTATAGGAGATAGGGCGTTAAAAGCATATCTAAATGAGGGCCGAGATAAATTTTATGATTTGTCTAAAGAGTGGAAAGAGCGCACAAATTTACCATTTGTTTTTGGTCGATTTTCTTGCACAAAAGATTATCAACTTTATAAAAATTTATCTCAAAATTTTCTAAAACAAAACATCAAAATACCAAACTATATATTAAAGCAGTATGCTGATAGCAGAGGTATTAAAGGCGAAGATATCAGATGGTATTTGAAATTTATAAGCTACAAGATAGATAAAAAAGAGCAAAAAGCACTTAAAATATTTTCTAAAGAGGCTAGATTACTCAAATTTAAGCAATTTAACACTTAAATTTGAGATAAATTGCTTAGAGCTCATCTTGAATAACAGGAGTAAACTCTTCCCATCTAAGCTTTGTTTTTGCTGTTGGCATCTTGCTTTGGAACGGCTCTTTTTTCATAGATGCTACGGCAACACTATCGCCTTCGGGTTTAATAGGCGCTTCAACTGCCAATAAAACTCTATCGATTTGTATTAAAATCTCCACTAGCTTAGCGTAAGAGTTGAAAAAATTTGCACTTTTATGCTTTTGCAAAAGTGAAGCAAACTCATCTGCAAAGTTATTTACAACCTCTTTAAATAGTTTTTTGCTAATGTTTTTCGCACCATTAATCTCGTCGTTTAAAAATGTAGCCATAATGAGAAATACAAATCCGATAAAATCTTCACTATCTTTGCAAATCTCACTATTGCGGCGATAAGGACTGAGTTTCAGGCACTCTATAGTTCTAAGCCTGGCCGCTCCATCATCTCTTCCGTCCTCGTAAAATGAGGCGTTAAGAGGTATGTTTGAGTAGGCGAGATCAAATAAAACCTCGTTTTGTTCTTTTAAAAAAGCATCAAAATCAAATGCTTGTAAATTTTTAAACGCCTGATTCATCTCTTCTGTTAATGGATTTTGCGCTAAATACTCAAGTTGACTTTTCCATATTTTAAATTTCTCATCATTTTCATGGAAAAATAGAGGAAACGATAAAAATTCATAAAGGTATGCGCGCGCTTTTGTTATATTTTTATCCATTTAATATATCCTTGTGCATAGCTTCGATTTGTGCTTTTACCATTACTTTTGCCTTGCAATCAGAGCAGCAATATAGAGTTTTTAGCTTAACCGGATCGTTTGCAAATTTAGGCGACATAATCGCAGCGATTTTTTCGACAGCTTTTTTGGTTGCAAACTCTTTGCCACACTCTATACATGCGAACAATTCATCTTTAGCAAGTTCGTTGTATACGAAGTATTCGGGCGTAAGTTCTATTTGACCTCGTTTTAATACTATCGTATCTTTCTCTGCGCAGCTTAACTCGCAATATCCGCAGTTGGTGCAAATGCTTGGGTTAAACATTATCGAGTTTGTTTTACTATCTGCTACTAACGCGCTTACGTTACACGCTCCGACACAGCTTAGACATAAAGTACAGCTATCGCGGTTTATCTCTACTGTTCCGTAGCTGATATTTTCTCCGGTTTTTACCACTCCTAAATTTTCGCCTCCGACAAACCACTCTAAGCGTTTTGCAAAAATTTCGCGTTTAGGCATAGCGTATTCGCTCATTGAATGTTGCGAACCATCTATTAAAGAGGCTCTTTGTAGGGCATCTTTTAGTTCGCTTTCATTCATCGCTACTTCAATTGCTTGGCGGTTAAATTTGATGTTATAAATTTGATTGACGATTAAGATCGCATCCTTTGTGCCTTTGCTTACAAAGTCCGTATAAAAGATCACACTAGAACCGCTCTCTTGCAAAAGAGTCATAAAGTGAGATTCATGAAGCCATTTCTCTCCCTCTATTGCAAATGGAAGTACGTTTTGAGGTAGTTTTAGACTTAATTTTTCTAAATCCATTTTCTTTGGAATTATAAGCGGAATTTTACCTTTGTACATCTTTGCAGTATTGACAAACGAATTTCTAGGCATATGCGAATAATCAAGCGCTCCACTAGGGCATACACTAATACATCCTCCACAGCCCAAACAGTCTATATGAGAGAATACAAGGTGTTTTGTCTCATCTTCTTTTAGTATTGCAACTGTAGGGCATATTTCAGCACACCTACCGCAAATTTCTTGCCTTCTTTCATGGTATTGACAGATTGTCGAGTCGTAGCTTATATGGGTTTTGTATTGAAATCTTGGACTTTTTTCGTTTAGTAAATTTAAAGCATCTTCATCGCTCATATTAGCGATTTCATAACAGCCACTCTGTTTTAGCATATAATCTCTTGCGTTTTCAACGAGCAAAAAGTCGCAATCTATCTCAAATTCATCGTTTGCACGAAGTACTATGACGCTTAGTTCGCCAGCCGCACCATATAAAAATTTTACTTCAAAGTGTGTAAGTTCAATAACCTTAAATCCGTTTTCTCTAAGTAGATTAGCTAAATTTTCACGTCCTATGTTGCTTACTAATACTACGTTTTTACCGACGGTTTTTTCATGGTCCACATCTCTGGCTAGATCAAATGCATTGGCTCTGGCTTCATATAGTAAAAGCGTATTTTTAGCCTTATCAAGCACGCTATCTTCGCTATTTTTTAAGTAAAAATTTATTTCGTTAGCTACTATATTTGCCTTTAGTTTTGGCGAATTTGATACAAGGTATTCGCCCTCTTTTGATATATCAATCTGCTCATTTAGCATAATGGTATCGTCAAAATCGTTATAAAAGCCAAATTCTTTCATTTTTTGTTCTCCCATTATCAAAAACTACTGCATTTTATTATTTATGCCATTAATAGGTACTGAATTTTTTAATCTATTTTTTATATTAAAGCTAAAGATTGTTTTAGTTTATGATACAATTTGTGCAGTAAAACAAAATTGCTTGGAGAGTGCTTTATGAGCGAATTTAAGAAGCTTCCGCAGATTGATAAGATATTAAAATGTCCAGAGTTTAAAGATAAAATTTCGTCTTTTGTAACTGAGTTTGCAAGAGATGAGATAGAGTTTCAAAGAGCTCAAATTTCACTTGGCAAACCATGCGCCGAATTTAAAAAAATTATAAAAAATATCCTAAAAAGATATGAAAAATTTCAAAGATCATCACTTCAAAAAGTGATAAATGCAACCGGTGTCATAGTGCATACAAACCTTGGAAGAAGCGTTATAGATCAAGAAATTTTAAATAGAGCCAAAGATATTATATGCTCATATTCAAATTTAGAATATAGCCTTGATAAAGGTGCTAGATCTAATCGTTATGACTATGTCGGATCACTTTTGGCGAATTTATTTGGTTTTGAAGATGCTATTGTAGTAAACAACAATGCAAGTGCGGTATTTTTGGTGCTAAATACCTTTGCAAAAAACGGCGAAGCCATTATCAGTAGGGGCGAACTGGTCGAAATCGGAGGCGGTTTTAGAGTGCCTGAAGTGATGCTAAATTCGGGAGCAATTTTAAAAGAGATCGGCACTACAAATAAGACAAATATAGATGACTATGAAGGTGCTATTGGCGAAAACTCCAAAATGATTTTAAAAGTGCATCGCTCAAATTTTGATATTGTAGGCTTTAGCGAAGAAGTGGATATGAGCGAGCTTTCAAATTTAGCTAGAAAACATGAGATATTAGATTATTACGATCTTGGAAGCGGATATATAGGGGCTTTGCCTTATGGACTTGAACATGGAGAGATTAGTTTGGCAAGCCTGGCTAAAAATGGCGTCTCGCTTGTTAGCTTTAGTGGAGATAAGCTATTTGGCTCTGTACAGTGCGGAATAATTTTAGGTAAAAAAGATCTGATAGAAAAGCTTAAGAAAAACCAACTTTTACGAATGCTTCGCGTAGATAAGGTGATAATTTCAATTTTAAGCGAGAGTGTAAAGGCGTATATAAACCGTGAATTTGAGCTTATAACCACTTTAAAACATCTTTATAAAAGCATTGACGAGCTTAAAGAGTTGGCGAATAAAATCAATGAAAATTTAAAATCCCCACTAAAAGTAGTAGATACTAAGACTTTTGTAGGCGGAGGAACTATGCCAAATAAGGCTATTCCTAGTGTGGCCTTAGCTTTAAGAGGTGATGCAAATTTAAATGAATTGAAATTTAGAGAGAAAAATGTGATCGGTCGCATCGAAAATGGAGAATTTTTACTTGATTTAAGAAGTGTTTTGGATAGCGATTTAAAGGAGCTCATAGAAGTAATAAACGAGATAGGAGAAGCGAATGAATAGCTTGATAATAGGAACAGCCGGGCATATAGATCATGGTAAGACAGCCCTTATAAAGGAGCTAAACGGCTTTGAAGGAGATAGACTTGAAGAGGAGAAGAAGCGTGGCATCACGATAGATCTTAGCTTCTCAAATTTAAGCAGAGGCGATTCAAATATCGCTTTTATTGATGTGCCCGGTCATGAAAGCCTGGTTAAAACTATGATAAGTGGCGCATATGGATTTGACGCTTGCTTGTTTGTCGTGGCGGCAGATGATGGGCTTATGCCTCAAAGCTTAGAGCATTTACAAATTTTAAATTTACTTAGCGTAAAGTCTTTGATAGTCGCGATAACAAAGAGTGATTTGGTTTCTAAAGAGCTTTTAGACCAAAGAGAGAATGAGATAAGAGAGGCTATAAAAAGCTATCAAAATCTTGAAATTTTAGAAATTTTTAGAGTCAGTATAAAAGATAAATCCAGTATTGACGAGCTTAGAAACTATCTTTTTACTTTACAAGCCAAAAAACTTAGCGAAGATGGTGTTTTTCGCTACTACATAGATAGGGTATTTAGTGTAAAGGGTATCGGAAATGTCGTAACCGGAACCGTGATAGAAGGAAGTGTTAGAAAAAACGAGAGGTTATTTAACTACGGTGCAAACAAAGAGGTGCAGGTTAGAAGCGTTCAGATCCATGATCAATTCGTAGATGTAGCCCATCAAAGTAACCGTGTGGCATTAAATTTAACCGGAATTGAGCTAAGCGAGCTTAAAAAGGGTCAGTTACTAAGTAAAAAAGGATTTTTTAGAGGTTTTAAAGAGGCTGATTGTATTGTAACTGCAAAAAATTTAATACATAATGAAAGCGTTACTTTTTGTGTTGGAGCTAGATCAATTAGCGCTAAAGTGCTGATTTTAACTCAGAAAAACGATAGCTATTTCGTGACATTTAAATTTGATAAAGATATGTTTTTAAAATTTGATGAACCTTTTGTTTTGATAGCCAATTCTCGTGTGATAGGCGGTGGAAGGGTTTTAAATCCTATAAATGAACCGCTTAAAAAACAATTGAAAATCGAGTTTTTAAATTTCTTGTTCAAAAAGGACTTTGTAAACGCATTTAATATACTTAAAAATTCGCATAAAAACGGCTTTGGTATCATATCTTCGTATCAAAGATTCGGTCTTAATCATGAAGAGGCTTTAAAAGCAGCAAGGCAAATTCCAAATTCATACGTAGATGAAAACGCTCTAAATATTTATGATTTAAGCGCTATAGATAGAGTAAAAGCCGTAATAAAATTTATGATAGAAAAAAATCAATATGCGATATTTTCAGCCGCATCCGTAGCTTTAAAGCTAAATTGGGCAAGCGAGGAGCTGTGCCAAAGGGCTATAGATGAGCTAAAAAGTGCGAATCTGATAGCTCAAAATGATGGCGTATATACAAAGATAGGCATTGATATAACGGAACTAAAGGTAAAGATAGAGGAGAGAATTTATAAAATTTTAGAGAGTGCAAATTTGGCTCCAGATGCACCTTATAATATATACGATGAGCTTGAAATAGATAGGGTAACGGGCGATAATGCGCTTAAAAAATTAACCGGAATAAGGCGGGTTGTAAGGCTGGTGCATAATCTTTTTGTAACCACAAAGGCTTTAAACGAGGCTTGTGAAAAATTAAGAGAGATCATTAAAACAGAAGGTTTTGTAAATGTAGTAAATGCAAAAGAGCGTCTAAATTTGAGCAGAAAGTACGTAATAGCCTATCTTGAATACCTGGACACAATGCCTGATATCATTAAAAATGGCAATGATAGGGTCATCAAAGGGTGATTTCATATCCGTTTAAAAAAAATTATTATAATCCTCGAAATTTTTAAAAAAAAGGTAAAAAAATGAAAAAAATTGTTGTAGTCTCTTTGGTTGCTGCTAGTGCGGCTTTTGGTGCGAGCGATGCTCAGATAATGGAATTTTATAACGCTATGATAGGCGGAAAACAAGGCGTAAGTATTACAGTAAGCGATCGCCAAAAAGTATCTGATAAATCAGATATAGAGGTAGTTACCGTAACTATAAGTGATGGCAAAAACTCTCAGCATGATGTAGTATTTACAAAAGGTGATTTTTTATTTCCTGAAATTTTCGATCTAAAAGAGCACAAATCATACTCTAGAGATTTCCAACAAAAGATAACTGTTAAAAATTTAGCCGCAGTTTATAATAAAGAGGATAAGAAAAATATCATCTCCTTAGGAAATGACAGCAAAAAACCTACTATAGTAGTTTTTTCTGACCCTGAGTGTCCATACTGTAGAGCTGAACTTGATAAGATAGAGAGCACTTTAAAAGAGTCTAATGTGCAAATTATATTAACTCCGGTGCATGACACAACAGCCCTTCAAAAAAGCTTCTTAGTATATAAAGACGTAGCAGCTGCAAAAAGCGATAGCGAAAAGATCAAGGCTCTAAGAAAATATTTCGCACCTGATTATACTGTAGATCAAAAAGCTGTAAGCGAAGATGAGGTAAAAAAGATGGATGAGCTTCGCACTAAGTATCTTGCCGCAGGCGTTAGAAGCGTGCCTTTTATAATTAATTTGGAAGAACTAAAAAAGTAAAATCTCAATTTTAAAGGCTTTGATTTTTCAAAGCCTTTTTATACATCTTCTATAAAATAACTAAAACTACAAATAAATTTAAAATTATCAAATAGATTTTTAAAATTTTATACAAGTAATTTTGTATTTATAAGTGTAATTATTTTTTTATATTTTTAAATATATTTTAAGAATAATACTTAATACAACTTCTTTACGATTTATAATTATAAGATATGCTAAATTTGCATAAAAAGTTTTTTAGGGCTTTTGCTACGAAAAGCTTTTTATTTGGAGATATTTTTATATAGAAATATGCCAAATTTGAATGTTATATTTTGCTTTTAAATTCTTTAATGAAAGGAGAGGGAAATGGAGGGATCAAGACGAGAATTTCTTAAAAAATCCCTAAAGATGGGGGCTGTTGGAGCAGGTGTAGTTGCTACTTCAGTTGCTACCGCTAGTACCGGTGGTAGTCTAAAATCAGACTCCAATGGTGTAGTTGTAGGAAAATCAAATAAAAAAGAGGTGCTCTATAAAACGAGCAAAGAATGGGAATATTACTATAAGATCGCTTATTAAGGGAGAAAACTATGAGTGATGCACGTATAGGAAGACGCTCTTTCCTTAAGCTTGCAGCCCTTGGAGCGGGTAGCACTGTAGCTTTCGGAAAGAACGAAACAATAAGAGGGGTCACCAATGAGGAGATTAAAAATCCTTTTGAGGGCTCAAAGAGGGTTAGAACAATTTGTTCGATCTGCTCGGCCGGCTGTGGTATAGAAGCAGAGGTTAAAGATGGGGTTTGGATACGCCAAGATATGGCTATGTATCACCCGATATCACAAGGTAGCCACTGCTGCAAAGGAATCGATCAGATCGATCTTACAAAGAGTAAACAACGCATCAAATATCCGATGAAGAAAGTTAACGGCAAATGGGAGCGCATTAGCTGGGAGACAGCTGTTAACGAAATCGGCGATAAGATGCTTGAAATTCGTAAAAAACATGGACCTGACTGTGTTGAGTTTTTAGGTTCGGCAAAATTTAGCAACGAGCAATCTTTCTATTTTAGAAAATTTGCGGCATTTTGGGGCACAAACAATATAGATCACGTTGCACGTATTTGACACAGCGCATCAGTCGCCGGAGCGGCGAATACTTGGGGTTATGGCGCTATGACAAACCACTTTGGAGATATTGCATCGAATTCTAAAGCTATTATGGTTGTGGGAGCAAACTCTGCTGTTGCAAACCCTGTTGGAGGTATGAAGCACTTCCTTCAAGCTAAAGATAGAAATAATGCAAAATTAATAGTTGTTGATCCGATCTTTACTAAAACAGCTGCCAAAGCCGATCACTATGTGAGAGTAAGACCGGGAACCGATATAGCGTTTGCTTACGGTATGCTACATCTTATATTTAAAAACGGATGGGAAGATAAAGAGTATATAGGCGATAGAACTTACGGAATGGATGAAATCCGTAAAGAGGCAGAGCACTGGACACCTGAGGTTGTTGAAGATGTTACTGGAGTACCTGCTGAACAATTAATTCAAGTAACTAGAATCTTTGCTACTACAAAACCTGCCGCTGTTGCTTGGTCATTGGGACTTACTCAGCACTCAATAGGTAGTTCTAATACGAGAATTTTCCCTATTCTTCAATTAGTGCTTGGTAACGCAGGAAAATCTGGCGGCGGATGTCAAATCATTCGTGGACATGACAACGTTCAAGGTGCTACAGATATGGGTAATTTGGCGGATTCTCTTCCTACATATTATGGTCTTGGAGATGCGGCTTGGAAGCACTTCTGTAAAGGCTGGGGCGTAGAATTTGATGATTTCGTAAAACGCTTTGCTGTTTCAACTAAAGAGCCTAAACAAGGCGGCGCTCCTGTTAAAGGAACGAAATTTGAGGAGTACTTCTATCACGATCCTAAAAACCCTGAAGATAGAAACTGGAGAAATGAAAAAGGTTGGTCGCTATCTAAATGGTGGCAAGGTGTTTTAAAAGAGGAAGATACCTTTACAAGCGGCGAGCTAAAAGTTCTTTGGGTTCAAGGAACGGGAATTACCTCTATGGCTCACCTATCTAAAATTCAAGAGGCTATCGATAAACTAGATATGCTTGTTATAGCAGAGCCTTTTGTAAACGAAGTTGCTATTCTTAGTGATAGAAAAGATGGAATTTACATCCTTCCTGTTGCGACTCAGTTTGAAAACGAAGGTATAGTTGTTGCGACTAACCGTGCTGCGCAATGGAGAACAAAGGTCGTAGATCCGCTATACGAGAGTAAGCCAGACCAAGAGGTTATGTTTGAATTTGCAAAAAAATGGGGATTTTATGATGAGTATACAAAATCTCTTAGAATGAATGATAATCTTGAGGTGGTAAAAGATAGCTTTATATGGCCTGACGATGCTACAAAAGAGCTTGCTAGAATGGGGCAATCTATCGGCCTTCAAGGATGGCAACCTGAGCGCTTAAGAAAACATCAACAAAACTGGGAGAATTTCGACCCTGATACCTTGATAGGTATAGGCGGAGAAGTTAAGGGCGAGTATTACAGCTTGCCGTGGCCATGTTGGGATAAGCAACATCCTGGAACACCAATACTTTACGACCTAAGTAAGCCTTATGTAGAGGGCGGATGCGGATTTAGAAATCGCTTTGGTTTAGAGCATAATGGGGTTAGTCAAATAGCTTCTGAAGCTGTTCAGTTAAAGGGTTCTAAGGTAAAAGGCGGATATCCTCAAATTACAAAAGAGAATATCGAAACAGTTCTTGGCATCACTCTAACAGAGGAAGAAAAATCTAAGATGGGTGCCAACTGGATGATGGATTATAGCGGTATTATTAATCAAAAATGCCGTGAGGCAGGCGTTGCTCCATTTGGTAATGCAAGAGCGCGTGCATTTGTATGGGAATTTATCGATAAAATTCCAAAACATCGCGAGCCTCTACACTCGCCAAGATGGGATTTGGTTCAAAAATATCCTGCTATTGATGATCAAAAGAAGAATTTCCGTGTTGCGGTTAAATTTAAATCAGAACAACAAGAGCAAGATTGGAGCAAGAACTTCCCAACTATTATCAGCTCAATGCGCCTAGTAAACTTGAGCGGTGCCGGAATGCTAGAGAGAACAAGTAAATATCTAGCGGCTATTACGCCTGAGATGTTTGCCTATGTTAATCCGGAGCTAGCTCTTAAATATGGTATCCAAGATAAGGATATGATGTGGATTCATTCGCCTCAAGGCACAAAGATTAAAGTAAGATGCTATCACAATCATAGCGTTACGCCTGATAGAATTTGTTTGCCTTATAACTTCGCAGGAGTTATGCAAGGTGTGGATTTAAGTCACCGCTATCCTGAGGGAACTAAGCCTTATACTACTGGTGAGCCTTCAAATATCATAACAAACTACGGATTTGACCCGGTAACTCAAATTTCAGAGTATAACGCAGGCTTATGTAGACTGGAAAAAGCTGATGATATGGGCTTTAAAACCAATTTCTTAGATGAAATAGCGAAGTAAGGAGTAGGTAATGGCAAGAATGAAATTTTTCGTTGATAACGATAGATGTATTAGTTGCTTTGGATGTCAAGTTGCTTGCTCTTCTGCTCACGAGGTTCCTGTAGGTGTATATCGCCGTAAGGTTATCACGCTATACGACGGCGTTGAAGGCAAAGAGGTTTCAACAACCATCGCATGCCAACACTGCACGGACGCACCTTGCGAGCAGGTTTGTCCTGTGGATTGCTTTTATATCCGTGAGGACGGTATCGTTCTTCACGATAAAAACAAATGTATCGGATGCGGATACTGCTTATACGCTTGTCCTTTTGGCGCACCACAGTTCCCAAGAGACGGGGCTTTTGGTATCAAGGGCGCTATGGATAAATGTACTATGTGTGCAGGCGGACCGGCTCCTACAAATTCACATGATGAGCGCGAACTATACGGACAAAACCGTATCGCAGAGGGTAAAGTGCCTATGTGTGCGGCTGTTTGTGCGACAAATGCTCTTTTGGTTGGAGATGCAACCGAAGTTGCAAACGTGTATCGCAAACGTGTCACACTTCGCAATACAGGCTTTTCTATCTAAATTTAAGGGGGCAAATTTGCCCCCTTTCCCTCTCTTTTATCTTTTAAAATATTTTATCTTTGATTAATCGCAGCGAGCTATAATTTGCTTAAAATGATTAAGTAAAAAGGATTTGCGATGAGGTATTTTCAAATTTTACTCCTTTTATTTATAGCTTTTTTCTTTGTAGCTTGCAGTACAAGTAGCACGCCAAAATTATACTTAAACTCTAGTGCGCCAGTATTTATCACAAATTTAGACGCAAATAGAACAGTTTTTATAAATTTTAAAAACTCATCGGGTCATCAAAACACTCTTGAAGAGACGGTTAAAAAGAAATTTATGAACAAAGGCTTCGTGCCAGTAGCTGATAAAAAGCTTGCTGATATAGTTATACTTGGGGATTTTATGATGCTTGAGCGAATTGAGCGCAAAGATCCGAATGTCTTTATAAATTTAGGCTACGGATTTGGCTCGTTTGGGCGCAGGACTTCAGCAGGCATTGGTGTTGTTTTTGGCGATCCTTTTTATGATGATTATTACGACACTCGCCACTACATATATAAAGCCACTGTTAGTGTCTCAATCACTACAAAAGAGCGTGAACAGCGCACTATACTTGATGTACAAAGCGACAAAAACGTATATTCGCCAAGCTATATTATGCCGTTTATAGAAGAAAAGATAGCCACGCAGATAATCAATTTCTTTTATTAATTTAAATTCTTGCAAATGGGCTAAATTGTATTTTTACTTTTAAATCTAGAGCGTTTTTGTAAATTTTCAATTCGTAAAGCCATTTTGATATAATCATTTTTAAATTTTGGCTTTTGAGCGCAAAATTTGTGAAACAAAAAGGAAGATTATGCAGATAAAGGAGAATAAAAAGGGTGCTATAGGCTCGCTTGTGATGTCTATTTTGCTATTTTTGGCAGGTTTAGTAGGCTATCTTTATTATGAGCTTAGTGGATCTGGAATTTTTACGATGGTTATAAGCTTTATATGTGCGGTTTTTTGCGTGAAAAAGATAGTTCAAGAGAGCTTTATAGAAATTTTTGATGACGGATTTGGCGTGAAAAAGGGTTCTAAACAGCATAAATTTTATTTTAAAGATATTGATGAGATCAGCACTCGTGTAATAGACAAGAAGCGAGATATACAGGTTTTAAATGTGAAATTTAAAAGAGGCAAGCTTGATAGAGATGCTGCCGATGGACTTATTCAACCAATCGGCGAAAACGACGCAATAATCTTAGATAAATACGAAAAATCAAAATATGAAATTTTTAATCTTTTAAGAGAGAAGCTGCAAAAACTTAATACTAATAAATAATTTTTGTTTTGAAATTTGATTTTTTTTCTTGTTATTGTTTATATTTTATAAATGTTAAAATAAGTATTTGTTTATAAATATTAAAATAATTTTTTCTGCTAGAAACTCGAATTTATACGATATATACGTGATTCTATATAAGTAAAATTTAATTTTTTTAATATATAATTTTAAATTATTTTTAAATAACAAGGATATTTATATGGAAATTTCAAAAGTTGTTTGTGGGGTATTGGCGGGGGTGGCTTTAAGCTCAACCTCTTTTGCTGCGGATTATGATTTAAAAGATATACCGCAGATACAGGCTGTAAATTTAGACGATGATATAGCAAAATCAGAAAAAGAAAAAAATGAAGCCAAAAAAGAGCAAGGTGAAAATAATAAGCTTCTTGAGGGTTTGAAAAACCAAAAAAATCAAAAAGAACAAGAAAAGGCAAACGCCGAGAAAGAACTTAAAGATAAAAGGGATAAAGTTGAGGTTTTAGATAGAAATATTAAAAATAAAGAACAAGAAGTAGATAAACTTACTAGGGAAGAAGCTGGACTTCAAAATGCAATTACATCAGCTCAAGAGGAAATTGAACGTGCAAATAAAAAAATTGAAGAAATAAATACAGAGATTGAAAGGCTAGAGCAAGAAAAGCAATCTGCTATTGACGAATCTTCAAAAAAAGAGTTTGAAAAAAAAATAGAGGCAGAAAAGAGTAAAAAAAAAGGTATAGAGGAGGGTAAAAAAGCAACCGAAAATGATATTGCTGGAAACCTTTCAAATCAATTACAGAAGAAGCAAGAAGCCCTAGAAGAAACTAAAAAAGAGAAAAGCCAATTTGAGACTCAACTTACTCAAGCGCAGCAAGAGCTAAACCAATTAGAACCAGAAAAACAACAAATAATACAAAAGGCCGAACAAGAGATACAGAGATTAGATGGTGAGATAGATACTTTAAATGAAAAGATTAAAAAGCAACAAGAGAAGATAGATAAGATAGAAAAAGAACTTAGGGATGCAAAAAAACAAAAGTTGTTTTCAGGAAATGAACTTAGCGCTGAACAAAAGGATGTTTTAAGAGCATTGCTTGAGTTTAAAGGAAATGATGTAGTAAATGCTATCATATCACAAGGAACAGCTGAGGAAATTTCAGAATTTGTAAGATCAAATGCTACATCTATCAACCAAACTTTAGAGTCGTTAAATAAAGGATTACAAACGGATATTATAA
This sequence comes from Campylobacter sp. RM16192, assembly GCF_004803855.2. Taxonomy (NCBI): domain Bacteria; kingdom Pseudomonadati; phylum Campylobacterota; class Epsilonproteobacteria; order Campylobacterales; family Campylobacteraceae; genus Campylobacter; species Campylobacter sp. RM16192. Next base: position 195,066 of record NZ_CP012552.1, read on the forward strand.
ATTTTAGCTCAGACTTATCGACAAATACTCGTCTTGCTAAGCTAAGCAATCCTTTTAAGGGTGATCTTGCTCTTGCATATGCCGTTAAAAATTTAAGCGGAGAGATGTTTGCAGATAACGGCGACTCTATGGCTTCTGTGGTTAAATATTATACAGATAGATTTAATTATGACAATAACTTGTGGGGCAACATCATAGGAGCAAAAGGCAAAGTAAAAGACGGCGGCAATCCTGAGCTTTACGGATTTACTTTAGGATATGATAAAGCCTTTGATAATGTTATATTTGGTGGTTTTATTACTTATGCTAAGTCAAAAGTTGATTTTAGCATGGTTGAAAACAAGGCGGACAACTATCAAATAGGCGTTTACTCAAGAGCCTATATAGATAACCACGAGATAGACGTCAAAATTTCTATGGGAATAGCTAAAAATAAGCTAGATAGAAGCGTTAAAGTAGGCCTAGACACTCTTGATCAAACTGGCAGATACAACTCATACTTAGCGTCTTTCTCTTTGGACTACGGATATGTGACAAAGCTTAGCGATACTATGTTTATCAAGCCTACGATAGGTTTTGGATACTCTTTTGTAAAAAATAAAGCGTTTAACGAAAGCGGAGATTTGCCTTTGTCATACAATGCAAATAGATCTAAAGTCTTAAATTTAAGAGCATCGGGCGAATTTAGAAAGTATGTTAATGACGGAAGTTACTTGTATGTAGCGCCTGGAGTGGAAAGAGAACTTTATAAGAGTGTTGATGATAATATAGTAAGATTTGTAGGATCAAATAAAGATATTATCTTTAAAAATAACGATAAAAAATCAACATATTTCACACTTCAAACAGGTGCAGATTTTAAAATAACTGAAAGTTTAAGTACAAATCTAAATTTTGGCGTAAAAGCTAAATCAAAAGAGCAATTTTATAACGGAAGCATAGGATTGAAGTATAAATTCTAATTAAATTTATGTAGGAAATTCGTCGATAATTTCTAGCAAAGAATTATCGACGAATTGAAATTTAGATCTTTCTTACTACCTCGTATCTCTCGCCTGGTTTCATCTCGATGATCTCCCACGGCAAGCCTTGCTTCATAAGCTCGTCCATGAAAGGCTTAGCGTCAAATTCTTCCATGTTAAAGACACCTTTGCCATTCCAAATTCCCTTAGCTACCATCATCGAGCCTATCATCGCAGGAACGCCTGTCGTGTAGCTAACAGCTTGCGCACCGGTTTCAGCATAGCATGCCTCGTGATCGCAGACATTATAGATATATACTTGGCGCTCTTTGCCGTCTTTGATACCGCGGATCACGCAGCCTATATTTGTCTTGCCTTTAGTTCTTGGACCAAGGCTCGCAGGGTCCGGAAGTAGGGTTTTAAGAAACTGTATAGGCACTATTTTCATGCCGTTATGCTCGACCTCGTCTATGCGAAGCATGCCGACGTTTTCAAGGCATTTCATGTGCGTTAAGTAGCTTTGTCCAAAGGTCATAAAGAAGCGAATTCTCTTAATTCCTTTGATATTTTTAACCAAGCTCTCAAGCTCTTCGTGATATAGCAGGTAGCTATCTTTCACACCTATTTTTGGGTAATCCCACTGAAACATGATCTCCATTGGCTTGGTTTCTATCCACTCGCCGTTTTCCCAGTAGCGACCCTTTGAGCTAACCTCGCGCAGGTTTATCTCAGGGTTAAAATTTGTGGCAAACGGATATCCATGATCGCCTGCGTTGCAGTCTAGGATATCGATCTCGTGAATTTCATCGAACAAATTTTGCTGTGCATATGCGCAAAATACGTTTGTTACACCTGGATCAAAGCCGCTTCCAAGTAAAGCCATCGTGTCTGCGTTTTTGAAGTCGCCGTCCTTTGCCCATTGAAGCTTGTATTCAAATTTCGCAGTGTCAGGATGCTCGTAGTTTGCTGTGTCTATATAAGGAATTCCGGCTTTTACGCACGCGTCCATAAGTGTCAAATCCTGATACGGAAGCGCCACGTTTAGCAGTAAATCAGCCCCCGTTTGCTTGATGAGCTCTACAACCGCATCTGTGTCATCAGCGTCGATCTGAACCGTGTTTATCGTTATTCCAAGGCGCTCTTTTATAAATTTGGCTATCGCATCACACTTGCTTTTTGTACGGCTTGCAAGCGTGATAGTGGTAAATACATCGCTATTCATCGCGCATTTTACGGTTGCCACTTGGCTTACTCCGCCGGCTCCGATAATTAAGATATGTTTCATATTTTTCCCTTTCTTTTAAATTTATGTTTTTGACAATTATATTATAACTACGATGAAAATCAAGAAAATAAAAATAATCTTAAACTTTTGTTATATAAGTTATAATTAAGTTAATAGAATGTAAAATAAAGCTTATTTTAAACTTTTAAAAAAGGGGTTCGTATGAAATTTTCAAAAATTGCTTGCGTCGCACTTATGAGTGTCGCGCTTAGTTCAGGTGCTTATGCAAATCTTGATGATAAATGGCTTGAGATAAAAAAGTCAGAGGCAAAATATAATTTAGCCAATATTATAAAAGAAAAACTTCCAAATCTTTTTAATGACATAAGTAAATTTGAAACAGTAAATAAGAAAGCTGATGTTCCAGAAAGTTTTAAAGAGGCTATAAAGGAGATTTTAAAAGCTTCAAGAGTTGCAAATTCTGACGACTTGGATATTGATTTAGGAAACAGCTTTAAATCAACCGGAACTGTGACAATTAATAATCAAACTGTAACATTAGAAGTTTTAGAAGTAGATAGTTCAACAGAGCCAGAAATAACAATAACAACCAATGGAAAAACAGACAGTTTTAAAATTGCATTAGACAGTGACGAACTGGATATTACCTTAAACTCAGAAGGTGCAAATTCTGCATTGCAAGATATAGCAAACAATGTCAAACAACAAAAAGCAACCGATGAAAGTAACATTGAGGAAGCAAAAAAAGAGATAAAAAAAATTATAGAAGTTAGAGATGACAAAGGAAAACTTACAGGAGGTCTTATATTTGAAATAGGCGAGAATGTAAAACAAGCTACGAATGAATATGAAACTGCATTGGTACAGGATGCAAATAATGTAAAAAACTCACATGCTGATTACCTAGTAAAAAATCAAGATAGAATAATGGCTGAAAAAGATAAAGCTATTACAGATGCTCAAAAAGAATTAGATGCAAAAATAGCAGAATTAAATAAAGGCACAGCAGTATCTATAAAAAGTAATTCAGCAACTAAAGTACAAATTCAAGTGGAAAAATTGAACGATCTTGGAAAATCAACAGGTTTTGAAAATGATTATACAAAACTTACATCAACCAAGTCGGTTGTCGAAGTTACAACTGCTATCGCAAATCTTAAAACAGCAATAGATAATGGTGTAGTTATAAAAGAAGGTGATAAAGTCTTAACTAAAGCAGATTTGGAAGCTATAAAAGTTACTGAAGATAAAAGAGTCGAAATAGCCGACAGACTAGCTCCTATAGTTGGTGCAACTAATGGAGATGGTGCTAGAAAAGTTATAGCAACAGCAAATGCAGCTATAGCTAATGTTAATCTTGGTCATTCTGCTAATGATACAAAAGCTGCTGAAGATAAAAAAAGCGAAATATTAGCTAGTTTTGTCGCGGATGGTGTTGCAGATAACTATGTAAAAAAAGGGCAACAAGCTCTAGGAGACGAAAATAGCGGTGCTATAAAAGATTTTAACAATGCAAAAAAAACATTTGAAGATGCTGTAAAAGCATTTAATAATCCAGCGGTAAAACTACTTGACAAAACACCAGAAGGCGTAGAAAAACAAGTTTTAAATATTAAAAATTTATCTGAAAAACTAACTGCAGCAAAAGCCAAGGATGATACCGCAGAAAATTTAAAAGAGAGAGCAGACCTTCTAAAACAGGCTATTGATAGTGGAGCTATTGTTAAAAACAAAGAGGATGGAAATAAACCATTAACAAAAGAGGCTATAGATGCAATTCTTGCCTCAAGTGATAATGAAGCTACAAAAAAAGTAAAACTAGATAATATTATAGGAGCTAATGACGCAGATGAGCATTCTGTACTAAAATCACTAAAAGATGCAGAAGGACAATTGCAACCATTAAATGGTTACGTAGAAAACATATCTACAACAAAAAAATTTCTAATAGATGCTAAAGCTAACTATCTTGATTTAGCTAAAATCAGAGCAAACATGATTACTAAAAAACCTGATTCTAAACTATCATCAACACAATCAGGTCAAATTTTAAAAGGACTAGCTGATATAGTTGTAGATAATGAAATAGCAGGCAATACTTTAGCAGGAAAAGACGTAGCAGATGTAGTAAATTTCGCTAACGCAAACGAAGTTTCCATCAAACAAGCCATATCTTCTATGACCCAAACAGCAGACATAGACATAGTAAAATTCAGCTCAAACCTATCTACAAACACTCGTCTTGCTAAACTAAGCAATCCATTCAATGAAGACTTAGCTCTAGCTTATGCTGTTAAAAATTTAGAAGGAGAGAAATTTGCAGACAATGGCAACTCTTTATCTTCAGTAGTTAAAGGTTATACAGATAGATATAACTATGATAACAACCTATGGGGAAATATCATAGGAGCTAAAGGTAAGATAAAAGATGGAGCAAATCCAGAACTATATGGATTTACACTTGGTTATGATAAAGCATTCGATAACACTATAGTTGGTGGATTCCTAACCTATGCTAAATCTAAACTAGATGGAGACCTAATAGAGAACAAAGCTAACAACTATCAAATCGGTCTATATACAAGAACATTTGTAGACAACCACGAGATAGATACTAAACTATCTATAGGAACATCTAAAAATAAACTAGATAGACAAGTTGTTGACGGTCTTAAAACTTATGATCAAAAAGGTGACTACAAAACAATATTTGCAAGTGTAGCATTTGACTATGGTTATGTAGTAGCTCTATCAGATACAGCATTTGTTAAACCTATCATAGGTGTTGAATATGCATATGCTAAAAACAAAGCATTCGATGAAAGTGGAAAACTACCTTTAGCATACAATGCTAATACATCAAAGACACTAGCTCTTAAAGCAGCTGCTGAATTTAGAAAATATGTAGAGAACGGAAACTACCTATATATTACTCCAGGTCTTGAATCTGAAATCTACAAAAAATCAGGAGATATGATTGCAAGATTTGTTGGCTCAACAACAGATATTAACTTCGGTGCTAATGATAAGAAATCAACATACTTTACACTACAAACTGGTGCAGAGATGAAACTAACAGAGAACCTAAGTACAAATATCAACTTTGGTGCAAAATACAAATCTAAAGAGCAATACTACAACGGAACTTTAGGTCTAAAATACAAATTCTAATTCTATATCCCCTAAGCCAAGTAGCTTAGGGGATATTCTTCTTACAAACTAGTTAAAATATATACTAGCCATATCGTAACCATCGAGATAAGTGTCTGAAGCGTGATGATAACCGACATTAAATTTTTATCGCCTCCCATTTGACTTGCTAATATATAGCTTGACGTTGCTGTAGGCATAGAGGCAAAAAATATACAAACCATCACAGTTTGTGGCGATAAATCTATCATTGTAGAGCCTATAAAAACTATCATTGGATAAAAAATAAGTTTTAAGAAGCTAGATAAATAAAAATCAAGCCTTAAATGTATAATTTGTTCAAATTTTAATCCAGCTCCCACTGATAAAAGACCTGTTGTGATAGCAGCCGTTCCTATGAGCTTGAAGGGTTCAAAAATTTCACTTCTAACACCTAAAAAGTTTACAAAAATACCCAAAACACAGGCTAAAATCAGAGGATTTTTTACTATGCTTTTAAATGTATTTTGTAGCGAAAATTTGCCGTTTATAAGCGGTATTATAAAAGTCATTAAAAAGGCAGCGGTTAAGATGCCATTTTCTCCGTACATTGCGTTTACTATACCTAAAAAATATAGGTGTTATATCTTATTGAGCCTTGAAAGAAAGATGTAAATTTGGCAGGTTCAAATTTAGTAAAAAAATTGATAAATATGGCTAGTAAGACAACTATAAAAAAGCAAATTAAAACAAGCAATAGTGCGTTTGAGAGGTCATTTGATGTGCTTATCTTGGCTGTTGCGATTTTATAAAATAGCATGGATGGCATAAAAATATAGTAGGTCATACTATCTAAAATAGCCCAAAATTTAGATACTTTATAAAACTTTCTTTTTAAAACGAAGCCAAGCAAGATTATACAAAATATCGATAAAATAGCACTCACAATAACTTGCATAAAAAGCCTTTTATTTTAAATCTGAATTTGCAAAAAAAACAAATCATTACATTTGATATTATACTAGCACTTGAAACTTTTGATTAAACTATATTAAATTTATTAAGAAAATTCGGTTAAAACCGCTAAATTTTAACCGAATTGAGAGTGTTATTTGCTATTTCTTGAGAGGTATTCGCCAAGCGAAACTAGCTCTTTATCGTTTATCTCCGTCTTTCTAAAAAACGGCATGCTATGCTTTCCTTGTCTTACAAAAAGTGCCACAAATTCAGGAGTTATATCTGTCCTTTCTTCTAAATTTGCAGGAATTCCAGAGTCTTTATAAAGCACGCCAAGAGCGTTTGTGCCGGGCATTCCTGCGCCATGGCACGGCAAGCACCATGTGTCATAAATTTTCTTTCCCTCTTTTTGCTTTTCATTTAAATTTCCAGCCATACAAGCTAAAGCCGCAAGTGCCACGCAAGCTGTTATCTTTATCAAATTTCTCATTTTTTACCGCCTTTTTCTCTGCTGTCTCTTACATATTTTGGCCAAATTCCACCACGTCCCGGAGCTATGATGCCGTTTGGATCGATAGTATCTTTAAGCTGTTCTATGAAGCGTCTTAGGATGTGGTTGTTAAACGAATAAGTATTCATAACGTCATCTTGAAATGTCGGTGCCGCTCGGTAGTCGCCCCAGCCGTTTGCAGCCGCTACTTCGACCATCTTTCTATACACTTTTCTCATCTTTTTGTTGTGCTCTACGTCTGTTCGAGAGTTGCCAAAGCCAAGCATGAAGCAAAACGCGTGATACATCCAGCTTCTAGGGTGTGCAAACGGAGTTATCGGCGAAGGCATACCCATCTCATGAAATACGTCTATATAGACCTCTTGGCACTTAAGCAGTTCGCGCCCGTCGCGCGGTATGATAGGCGAAAACCAGACGTGACCGTCTTTTGGCTCGATAGTTTCACCTCTAGTGCTAAGCCAGAAAATCTCCATATTTGGGATACCAAGACTTACTTTATGCTTCATTTGCTTGATTTGTTCAGCACTCATAGGGAGGGCAAACTCTTGCACCATCTTTATCTCCGCACCTTTTATCTTTCTAAAGCGCTTTTTAACGTATTCGATGTTGGCATAAACTGCTTCTTTGTTGCCGTAAATCGGTATATCTATCTGCCAATATGGAATTTTATTTCTTAGCGCATAGTCTTGAATTTTCTCAAGATCAGGCTTGCCGCCCTTGCTTGTTAGGTATGATTTTAACTCAGGGTTCATCGGCTTGCCGTAAGGCGGATTTAGCGGGCTTCTATATAGAGGCCAACCCACGATAAATGAGTCTTCAAGGTAGTTTAGATTTTCAACTATCGGGACGATATCCTCTCTCATCGGCGCAGTTAGCGAAAGTAGGGCGTAATACTCAGGTTTTGGCATCATCCAAAAACCCATTTTGGTTACGATTCCGAAATTTGACTGAGCAAATAGCCCATCCACGTAAGCACCGTAACCGTATTTGTTCTCGGCAAAAGTCTTTGCTCCAGGAAGTGCGCCCATGCCCGTTCTCATCAGCTCTCCGTTTGGAAGCACTACCTCCATGCCGCAGTGAGCGCCGAAATGGTCGCGATACATGCCGTATGTGTAGCCCCAGCCGTGATCTAGCGCGTTGCCTACAGGACTGCCCCAGCCTGGATCAGGTATGTCCATCATCACGTTTAGATTGTGCTTTTCGCAGTATTCATAAAGCTCAAAGTAGGTAACTCCGGGCTCTAGGATACAGAAATTTCTCTTATCGTCAACCTCTATGATCTTATTCATCCTTTTTAGATCTACTACAACGTCACCGCGGCGATTTGGCGCACTTGAGCCGTAGCCTAAATTTTTACCGGTCGAGATAGGAAAAAGTGGAATTTTATGCTCGTTTGCGATCTTTACTATCGCTTGTACCTCTTCTACCGTTTTTGGCGCTACCGCCATAGAAGGCACCGCTTCTGTCTCCTCGTCCCACTCAGGCGAATACGCATCTCTATAAAGATCGACATCCTCTCTTTCGGTAAATACATTTTCAGCACCGATCGCTTTTTTAAATTTCTCAGCTGCCGCTTTGAAATTTTTCTCATCAACTCCTACAGGAAGTATCATATAACTGCTCCTTTTACATTTTTAGACGCCATTATCCACGAGCACATTATGCTTTCTTGCTCGCCTTTATTTGGCGTAGTCAGTTCAAATTTGTGACTGTTTTTCTCAAGCACGAAGCTGCTTAAATTTGTAGCCAAATTTCTTTGCCACTCCTTGCTTTTTAGGCTTTTTGAAATTTTATCGCTCATGCTTGCTGAGGTTTTTATCTCATGCTTAATGGCTCCGTTTTGTATAGTGTGAGTGCCGCTATGAAATAGCACAAATCCATAATCCTTAAGCAAATTTTGCATAACAAAGAACGTCTCATAGCTGCTAAGCCCTGTTATGACGCTGTTTGGATGTTTTTTAAGGCTATTTGTAAGCTTAAAATAGATATCTGATATATCGTTATCGACTTTTAACATCTTAGCTTTTCCGCCAGCTTTTAGGCTCTTTGCAAAGCTCTTGCTTATATCTGAAGTTTCATCGTATATGAGATGTGTGTAGTTAAATTTTTTCTTTAGCACTGTATTATCTGTACTTAAAGTATCGGCATATACTGCGCTTGTCAGGCTTATTGTAGCTGCTAGCCCACAGCCTTTTAGGAAATTCCGTCTGGAAAACTCATTCATCTGCCCTCCTTAGAAATAAAAAAGTAATATTTTAATAATAAAATGGTAGCTAGAATTATTTATATATAAGATAATATTTTGGTCTTAAATTTTATTTATAATCAATTATTAAGCTTATATCTAAATGATTTTAATTAGAAGATTTTATAAATTTAGATCGATTAAATTTCTTTTCAATGCTTGTTAGTACAAATTTTGCTAGCTCTAAGCCCTTTGATCGGTGAGAAATTTCAAGCTTAATATCGTCATCAAGCTCTCCAAGGGTTTTATTAAGGCCATTTGGTATAAATAGCGCGTCATAGCCAAAGCCGTTTTCGCCTCTTTCTTCCGTAATTGCAGTTCCGTACATAAAGCCGTGCATGCTAAACTCTCCAAATTTGCTTGCAACCGCAATACAAGCTGTATAATGCGCTGGCGATGAGCTTAAATCTAGCTCTTTTAGCTCAAAGATCAGTTTAGCTCTATTTGCCTCGTCTGTTGCCGGCTCGCTAAATCTGGCAGAATAAATTCCAGGTCTTCCGCCAAGAGCATCAACGCTAATGCCGCTATCATCGCTTAAAGCTATAAATTCGTCTTGCAAATTTAGCTCGCAAATTTTATTATAAACCGCTCTTGCTTTAATGAGTGCATTATCTTTAAAGCTACTTCCGTCCTCAATGATCTCAAAAGGCTCACAAATCTCACTTAAAGCGTAAATTTCATACTCTTTTAGGAAGCTTTTTATCTCTTTAACTTTGCCTTTATTTGATGTGGCTAGTAATATTTTCACGGTTTGCCTTTTTCAAATTTTAATCGTGATTTTACCTAAAATCTATTTAAAATTTAAAAATATCTTAGCCATTTTAAGCTACAATCTCTCTTTTAAAAGGAAAATTTATATGTTAAAAAGTGTTTTGCCTCTATCTTTTATTATAGGAAGTAGATTTTTTGGTATTTTTATCATCTTGCCGGTTATTAGCGTATATGCCTTGGAGCTTAACTACTCGAACGAATTTTTAGTTGGAGTTTTGATCGGTGTTTACGCGCTTACTCAGGTTATATTTCAGATACCTTTTGGATATATTTCAGATAGGTTTGGTCGCAAGATCACTCTGCTTTTTGGGCTTTTGATATTTATCGTTGGAGCTTTGATTTGCGCTAATGCGACTGATATTTACACTATGATTTTGGGTCGTTTTATTCAAGGAGCCGGCGCTATAGGCGGAGTTGCCACTGCTATGATAAGCGATAGCACAAAAGAGGAAGTGCGAGGCAAGGCAATGGCTATAATGGGCGCATTTATCGGCATAAGTTTTGCGCTATCTATGCTCGTAGCTCCGGTAATGAGTGCGAAATTCGGGCTTTCTAGCCTATTTTATCTAAGTGCCGCTTTGAGTCTTTTTTGTATTATCCTTTTATACACTGCCGTTCCAAAAGAGAGCAAAACCTGGCATGAAGAGGAGAAGACTCCGTTTTTTAAACTACTTTCAAACAAAAATTTATTTCTTATGAATACTACAAATTTTATGCAAAAGATGCTGATGTCTGTAGCTTTTTTCATCATTCCTATCGCTTTGGTTCATAATTTTGGCGGAAGCAAAGATGAGCTTTGGAAGATTTATGCCGTTTCGACGGTTTTTGGATTTATCGCAATGGGTTTAGGTGGCGCAATGGGCGAAAAAAGAGGTCTTGGTAAGCACCTTTTGATACTTGGCATAGTGCTATTTATAGCCTCTTACCTCTTTTTTGCTTTGGCAAATAGCGAGATAGTGTTTTGTATAGGTGTTGTGCTGTTTTTCGTAGGCTTTAACATGCATGAGCCTATAATGCAGTCAATTGCTTCAAAATTTGCAAAGGCTAACGAAAAGGGCGCTGCTCTTGGCGTATTTAACTCATCTGGTTTTATGGGTAGCTTCATAGGCGGAGTCGGGGCTGGAGTATTGCTAAAATATTTTGATTTAGATGTTCTTTGTGCTGTTTTCATAGCACTTTGTATTATTTGGCTCGTGCTTTTAAGATGGCTTGATAATCCTGTGATATTTAAAAATTTGTATTTTGGATTAGATCAAGGTCTAGACTTTGAACTACTTAAAGATGAAAAAGGTTTGATAGAGTATTACAAGACTTCGGCAAATTTTGTCGTCAAATACAATTCAACTCTAATTACCGAAGAGAGAATCAGAGAGATTTTAAAAGCTTAAATTTTTATTTAGCAATATTTTATTTATTCTTTATTAAATTTTGAATATAATTACCAAAATTATTTAAAGGATAAACAATGTGTGATTTAAAACAAAAAATTGACAAGCTTTTTGAAGATCAAAAGATGTCTGTTTATGAGGCTGCAAAGCAACTTGGAGTTAGCGAGTTCGAGGTTTTAAAACATAGAGGCAAGGACGAGTTTAAGCTTATTGGCTCTGAGCATTTGGAAAAAATTTTTGAAGAGCTTAGTAGCTGGGGAGAGATGAATTTTATAAAAAATACTCCTGAATTTATAATAGAGATTAAAGTTAAAGTTTCAAGCCCTAAAAAAGCTCAAGGATATTTAAATTTCTGCGGTAAAAGTGGCTTTTTAGGCGGACATTTAAAAGAAGATGCGATAGCCAATATAGGCTTTGCAAGTACTAAATTTATGGGTATGCTTGGACATAGTTTGCATTTTTACGGCAAAGACAATAATATAATCTTTAAGCTTTATATAAATCGCGACGAGAAGCATAACCTAGACTCAGAGCAAGAGAAGAAATTTTTCGCGCTAAAAGATAGTTTCTAAAAATTTTTTAGTCATCTTGCCATATATTAATTTTTAGAGGTTGGCAAGATGACTGCTGCAAATCAAATTTACGATATCTTAATCATCGGTGCAGGAGCTGCCGGGCTCTTTTTGGCAGCAAATTTGCACGGCAAAAGTGTAGCTATCCTTGAAAAAAATCCCTCCGCCGGCAAAAAAATCATCGCAAGCGGTGGCGGCAAGTGCAATGTCACGAACCGCTATATAAGCGCGCAAAACTATCTTGGCGATGAAGAATTTGTCACAAAGACTCTTTTAAATTTAGACTTTAGCGAAGTGCTTGAGTTTTTTAGCGAGCTTAAATTTAAAGAGATAAAACAAAATCAATTTTTTTGTGCTAGCTCGGCCAAAGACGTTCTTGGCGTGCTTTTAAGAGCGTCGCAGCAAAGCGGAGCAAAGATATTTTACAACTGTGATGTAAAAAGTGTTTCTAAAATTTCAGATCCTACTAAAAGCGATGCTAACGCCCATAATGGTTTATCAAATTCACAAAATGAAATCTTTGAAATCTTAACTCATAACGGGCAAAAATTCAGCTGCAAACATCTTGTCATCGCAAGTGGCGGACTTAGCTACAAGGCTCTTGGTGCAAGTGATATAGGCTACGAGATAGCTATGAGCTTTGGCATGCAAGTAGCTAGAACAGCTCCCGCTTTAGTCGGTTTTACGGTTCAAAAAGATGAGTTTTGGTTTAAAAATTTAAGCGGCGTTAGCCTAAATGCCGAAATTTCTTTAAGCGCAAAAAATATAGCCGAGCGAAAATTTAGCGGAGATGTTTTGTTTACACATAAAGGCATTAGCGGACCAGCGGTCTTAAACGCTTCATTATTTTGGCAAAAGGGCACGATGAGTATAAATTTTTTGCCAAATTTTAGCTTTAAAAATTTAAACTCAAAAAAGCAGCTTTCTACGATTTTACCGCTTCCAAAGCGATTTACTCTTGAGTTTTTGAAGTCAATAAATTTAGCCGATAATAGCTTTAATGAATATAGCCAAGCCGAAAAAACCGAAATTTTAAAGCTGCAAGAGTACAAATTCGCACCTGCTGGCACATTTGGCTTTGAGCGAGCAGAGGTTACAAAAGGCGGTGTGCTAACAAACGAGCTAAATCAAAATTTTGAGAGCAAAAAACAAAGAAATTTATACTTTATAGGCGAAGTTTTAGACGTTACTGGCATGCTTGGCGGCTATAACATACACTTTGCCTTTGCAAGCGCAAAAGTAGTGTCTGATTGTTTGGAATTAAGGCTTGAAAGATGGTTAAATTATAATTAATAAAAAATATTTTTTAAAATACTAATTAAGATGGAGGACTGCTTTGCTAATAGTTGAAAATCGAGGATTCTATTTATCGCACAGTATTACTGAATTATTTGAAGATTAGGTACTGAATCCTGATACTGCAAATCAACTTATAAAAAAATTACAATCAGAATTAAAAGAATATTATAAAGTATTTTTTGAGAAGTATTGGTTTGATAAATATAAAGAAAAATCAAAATATATAAAATTTATAGTGTCCACAGTAGAGGATTTATATATAAAAAAATACGGCATAAAAAGCTTTATCATTAAATTCTATCACGATTGATTTGCTGCTATAGAAAGTTATATTGAACGAAATTTTGATTTTGCTAATGATATTGATACTGCTATTGAAGATTTTCAAATAGATTTTAAAGATAAACTGTATGAGCTTGTTATTGAGGTTTCAAAAGTTTTGGAAGAAAATAAAATTATAGAATTTAGCAAAGGCTATAAATATGGATTTCCTTCTATTAAAGTAGACGAAAAAAAATTATGTACAATTCAACAACAAACAAGATTATTTTTTGCAAAGAACTCATTTTTTTATAGATAGTAGTAAATTTTATAAAATAAGACGTGGATTTAATGATCAAAAAATAAATTTTTCAGAAGCTGTTTTGAGCCCGTATAATCTTTTGAGATTGTGGACCTACTGTTTTTGGAATAAGGATGTTTATAGTCTTGATAAAGATATAAATTCTATTTCTAGTTTATTGGATATTGACTCATACATTTTGAATGAAAGTTCAATATATAATAAAATTTAAAATATTTATATAGAACTATTGTATAAGATAAAATTTTTAGATAATAAAATATATAAATCAAAATACTTATCAGAGGCCTATCGGCTAAACAATTATTTTTTGCAAAAAAATAAACTATTTCATTCTTTTTTCGAAAACAGCGTTGAGAATTGTGTATTTCATCAAAAAACAATAGAAAATTTTGATCAGAAAAAAGCTGATTATAACGATGCTGAGTCCAAATTTATATTTATGCTTAATGCTTTGAGAGCAAAAGAAAAATCCAACTCTGATAAAACAATTCAGTATGTTTTAACATTTTTAATTCTTTTTACAATTATATCTGTATCAAACGACATTTTACAACTTTCAAATGCTAACTTTTTAGATAATCATGGCATTAGTATAGAGATTATGAGTAGGCTTTAAATAGTTTCATTGATAGTTTTTGCTATATTTTTGGCGTTTTTTTCTTAAAAAGAAAAATAGACGATATTTATTAAGGTTTAGGCTGATTTTACAGCCTAAACCATCTTTAGAACTTCGACTACTTCACCTTTTGCGATGAATTCGGTCTCTTTTGGGATGATTAAAAGAGCCGCGTCTTTTAAGAGGTTATTTACGATAGCCGAGCTTCCAAGCTTTTTGCCGTCTAAATTTACGTAAATTTTGCCGTCGCGATTTACTAAATTTACAGCCGTAAATTCCAAAAACGGCGAGCGTTTTTTATAGTCTTCATCCATTATCGCTGTTATCTTTGGCTCGGGCAGATCAAACCAAGCGTTTATCAAAACTCGCACGTAAAGCACGCACATAACCATCGCCGAATACGGAAATCCAGGAAGTGCAAAGATGTATTTATCCTCGCTTTTTACGACTTTTATATGTCTGCCTGGTTTTATCGCCGCTCCGTCTATTATTATCTTAAAGTTTTGATCGAGCGCGCCCTTTACGAAGTCGTAATCCCCCATGCTAATTCCACCCGTAGTTACTAGGATATCGGCACTCTTTAAAGCACTGATGATAGCCTCTTTTACGGTGTCGGCGTTATCTTTTGCGATCTCGCAGATGATCGGCTCGGCTCCTATTTTGCGCACCATTTGGGCGATTGCGATGTGGTTTGAGCTGTGAATTTGAGCAGAGTTTAAAAGTGGCTCGCCAAGATCTCTTATCTCGCTTCCGGTTGCTAGTATCGCAACTCGCGGGCGCACAAATACGCTTATGTGAAACATCCCAAGCTCAGCCATAAGCGCAACTTCTGCGTAGCCTATTTTGGTGCCTTTTTTGATTAGAATTTCGCCTTTTTTGTAGCTCTCGCCGACCTCTCTAACCGCAAAGCCTTTATTTACATGCTTTTTTATTATGATTTTAGAGCCTGCAACTTCGACGTTTTCAACAGGCACAAGCGTGTCTGTGCCCTCACTCATAAGCGAACCTGTAAAGGTTTTGATACACTTTGAGCTCTCTACGATAATACCCTTATCGGTGCCTGCCGGAAGGTCGGTGATGAGCTCTAGTTCTCTTAAATTTTCACTCCATTTAAACGCGTATCCGTCCATAGCAGAAGTAGGCTTTGGTGGGTAGTTATCTGCCGCAACGACATCGGTAGCGATATGGCGATCAAGTGCTTCGGTGATGGCTACTTTTTGAACTTTATCCCAAGGTATGATCGTCGAGCGCAAAATTTTTAAAGTGTCATCATATTTAGCCCATTCTTTCATTATATATCCTTAGTATGATTAGAGTATTATTTAAAATTTGCATATTCTATCATTTTTGTTTTAAATAAAGTAGTAAATTTATCACCTTTTTATTTTCACAATTGTAAAATCTTACACAAGAAATCAGGTTGATTTTACAATTATTCAAGGAACTTCAATGAATTTTTCAAATTATAAGTGGTTTATCGCTGCCGGCGGTGCTTTGGGCCTACTTGGCGCGATTTTAGTATATTTTGGCAATCCTGGAAATATGGGTGTATGCGCCGCTTGCTTTTTGCGCGATACAACTGGTGCGCTCGGGTTTCACAGAGCTGCTGTCGTGCAATATGTAAGACCTGAGATCATAGGTCTAATAATAGGTGGATTTATTGCCAGTATGTTTTGGACTAAGGAATTTGCCGCAACTACAGGCTCGTCACCATTTACTCGCTTTTTCTTAGGTGCTTTTGCGATGATAGGATGTCTTGTTTTTTTAGGATGTCCTTGGAGAGCTTTTTTGCGTTTAGGCGGTGGTGATATGACCGCAATAGCTGGATTTGTAGGGCTTGCTGCCGGAGTTGGTATAGGAATATTCTTTAAAAAACGCGGATATGCACTTACGGAAGGCGACAGACTTCCTGCGGCTATGGGATTTTTGCCTACTATTATAGGAGTGATTATGCTTTTGGCTTTAGTGCTTGGGCTAAAGCTAGGCGATAATGCGCCTTTATTTGAGTCGGCTAAAGGTCCTGGATCTCAGCATGCTCCTATAATTGCCTCACTTGTTTTAAGTATTATAATTGGTGCTTTGATGCATAAGAGTAAATTTTGTAGTGTTGGAGCATTTAGTAGGTTATTTCACAAAGACTTTTCGATGTTTAGTGGAATTATCAGCATAATAGTATTTGCAACTATCGCAAATATGGCTCTTGGGCAGTATAAATTTGGCTTCGAGGCTCAGCCTATAGCGCATAATAACTATATATGGAATTTTTTAGGTATGGTTCTTGCCGGGCTTTGCTTTAGTTTAAGCGAAGGATGTCCTGGTAAGCACTTAGTTCAAATGGGTGCAGGAAATTTAAGCTCTGTGATTTTTGTTATAGGCATGATGGCTGGTGCGGCAGTGGCGCATAACTTTTTATTAGCGAGCTCTCCAAATGGAATAACTGCGGCAGCACCTTGGGCGGTAGCGATAGGATTTATATTCGCTGTATATGTTGGATTTTTCCATAAGAAAGTTGCCTGATCGGCATAAATTTATCCAAACTACGCTGTATATGGCATAGTTTGGACAAAATAATAAGTTATGCTAAAAGCCCTGCGCCTTTTATCGCTTGGCTTCGCTCTTTGGCATAAATTCTTTCGCCGTCTATCACATCGTATTTCCAGATAGGGGCGTTTGCTTTAAAGTCCTCGACAAATTCGTTGATTAGCTTTAGTGCAACCTTTCTTTGAGGGCTTACCACGCCTGCGACATACGAGCTTGTATGCACAGCCACATCGCCTTTTGAGTGAGCAAAGAGGACGTGAGCATTTTCTTTTGCCGCTTTTTCTTCCCAGCCTTTTAGCCATTTTGCTAAAATCGGCTCATATATATCAAAGCTAAGCGCACTTATGCCGCCTTCTTCGCGCACGATGCCCACAAATGTGATAAACGCACCGCAATTTTTATCTTTAAACTCGTTATACCAAGCGTTTGTGATCTTTTCTACTTCCAAGCTTCCTTCGTAAATTTCCATCTTAACCTCCGCAAACAGGTGGCAAAATAGAAATTCTATCGCCGTCTTTAAGTGGTGCCTCAAGAGAGCTAACTATCTCGTCATTTAAAGCTACAGCACAAATTTTAAGCCACTTGTTTAATTCAAAATTTGTATATTTATTTAGCTTTTCTTTAACTTCAGATAAATTTGAGGCTTCAAGCTTTATATTATCAAGCTTTATAGGTCCTAAAAACTCAATTTCTACCATCATACATCCTTTAAAAATTTATCCCATTTTAGCCTAAAATTTTTAAATTTAGATATACTAGTAAACTTATATTTATAACTCAAAGAGAAAAAATGAAAGAAATAATAAATAGTATAAAAACACCTGCTTATGTCTGCGAAGAGGCGCTTTTACGCAAAAATTTAGAAATTTTAAAACGTGTTAAAGATGAAAGCGGCGCGAAGATTCTAGTAGCGCTTAAAGGCTTTGCGCTAAGCGGCGTGATGGATATCGTAAGCGAATATCTTGACGGAGCTACTTGCAGCGGCTTGCATGAGGCAAAATTTGCAAAAGATTACATAAAAGGCGAAATTCATACCTATTCGCCGGCGTTTAAAGACGAGGATATCGATGAAATTTTAGATATCTCAAAGCATGTTGTTTTTAATAGCTTTAATCAATGGCAAAAATTTAAGGATAAAGCTCTTGGAAAAGGCGCTATATGCGGACTTAGAGTAAATCCTGAAAGTTCGGTTGCGCCGACTGATATGTATAATCCGTGCGGCAAATTTAGCCGTCTTGGAATAACCGCTAAAAATTTTAGAGCTGATCTGCTTGATGGTATCACGGGGCTTCATTTTCACGCGCTTTGCGAAGAGAGTGCCGAGAGCCTAGAGACCGTACTTATGGCGTTTGAAGAGAAATTTGGCGAGTTTATACCTAAGATGAAGTGGATAAATTTCGGCGGCGGACACCATATCACTAGAAAAGACTATAACGTCGATCTACTTATAAAACTAGTTAAAAATTTCCGTCAAAAATATGGAGTTGAAGTATATCTGGAGCCCGGAGAGGCAGTTGGCTGGCAGTGCGGATTTTTGATATCAAGCGTGCTAGATATCGTTGAAAACGAGAAAAATATCGCCATCTTAGACACATCAGCTGAAGCGCATATGCCTGATACCATACTAATGCCTTATCGTCCGGCTGTGCGCGGCGAGAGTAAAAACGGCAAATTTAGCTATCGCTTTGGCGGCAATACCTGTCTTGCAGGCGATATCGTGGGGATTGACGCCGGCAATGCCGAATATAAATTTGATAGCGAGCTAAAGATCGGCGATACAGTGATATTTGAAGATCAGATCCACTACACTATCGTAAAAAACACGACTTTTAACGGAATCAAACTGCCTGATCTGCTACTTCTTAAAGAAAACGGCGAAATAAAAACAATTAGAAAATTTGGATACGAGCAATATAAGGATAGGAATTAAAGAGATAAAATGATAGTTAATAAAAGCTATGAAATTGCTTCATGTGATGATGTAGAGCTTAATATCAAGCGAGATTCACTTTTGGAATTTCGTATAAGTTATGATAACGAGTGCGAGATAGAAACTGTGCTATTTGTAGTGTCAGGACTTGGCGGCGATGCAGATTCATCTTACAAACAGCATCTGGCCGAGTTTGCTGTAAAGGAATTTGGTGTGGCTGTTGTAATTGTGAATTATCATTGTATCGGAAATAGACCTCAAGTCGGTTCTGTATTTTGTATGGATAGAATTGATCAGTACTATTTAGCTGCCAAATGCCAAGAGATAGGTATTCCTTTAAGTGGAGATCTAAGCTCTTTAGAGAGTTATCAAATGACACAAAGCATTTTGCTTGGTCTTAATCAAACACTATCTGACAAAAAAGCCAAAGGAGAACTTCCTGATGATTATTTAATGGAACTTTCCGTAACTATTCAGCCAACTAAAAATGAATATCAAAATTTTGGTATTATGCAAGCTCAAGATCTCATAAACACACTGCTTTTTATTAAAAATTCTCCGCCATTTAAAGTTTTTGGAGCAAATACGGATAATCTTAATATTATTATGCTGGGTAGCTCACATGGTGGATATTTAGCTCACATGGCTGCAAAAATTGCCCCATGGTTAATTGACGGAGTGATAGATAATAGTTGTTATGCAAACAATCCTTTTTCTTTTATAGGATTTGGCAAAGAGGTTGACTATAAAAAATATTATGGCTTTTCAACTACACTATTTTTTAATAATATTAATATCTTTTGCTCTGATAAGACTTATTGGACCTTAAATCAAAATTCGCCAAACTATTTCTCTGAAGCAAGGGAGGAGATACGTTATTTGTTAAATTTGGATCACTTAAAAATACAAAGTGGGTATCCAAAGCCAATTTACGTCAGTTATCACTCCGTAAAAGATACTAGTATTGCTCCAGCAAGCGACAAGGCGGAGCTTTATAAAATACTTCGAGAGTTTGGATTCGATGCTACTTTAAATATGATAAAAGATGAGAGTGAAATAGACGGTAAATTTATTAAAAATTTAGAACATGGCATGAATATGTCTATAAAAAGCCTTATTAAAAAAGAGCTATCAAAAATGATTAAAAAGCTAAAAAAAGTAAAAAAAGAGCCTTGGAACCAAAAAAGCATAAGTTATAAAAGTGTTGATTTGATATATAAATTTTATGAGATGGATGATAAGATAAATTTGGCAATTTCTAAAACAAAACAATAAAATTCATAAAAATATCATACTTAATTCTAGTTTTTTAAAATTTATACTATTTTGATAATAATATAAATTGATTTTGAGATTTGTTTCTAATAAAAAATAGTAAAAATTTGTTTTCAGGAATAGCTCTAAAAGCCCTAAAAATAGGGAGTTTTAATTATGCAATTAAGGCATATTTAAGCTAAAATTAACTTTTTGGTCTTATATTTTTTTAAGTATATTTGCTAAGCTTAGTCGTAGTATAGTTTCATTGTCGAAATTTAGATAAACACTTTCGACATTTGAGATTAAAAGGGAAATAAAGATGGCAAGTATGAGGGAAATAGCAGCTGCTAGAGCGCTTTACTATTCGCTTTTTTCAAGACTTTTTGTCTTTAGTATTAAAGAGGATAGATTTGATGGCGTTTCAAAAATGCTCTCTTTGATGACTACTGCTAACTTTGATGAAAATTCTGCCGCTGCCATAATGAGGCTTAGCTCAAATTTTAATGAGAAAAATCCACAAAATATAATAGATGAATACGATAATATATTTCATGCCCCTCCAAAACCACTTAGAAATAGCCTCTCTTACTATGATGAGGGTTTTGAGATAGGAAATGTATGCGCAAAGATAAGAAAGATATTGGCGCATACGGACATTAGGAGGGATGAGAAAAATTTCAAAGAGAATGAAGATAGTGTCGGATTTGTTTTTACTCTTATGAGCGAATTTGTAAATAGAGCTGCCATAGGAGAAAGTAAGTATGAAGAGCTTGCCGGGCAGCTATTTAAAGAGATAATAAATCCATATATAGATCAATTTTGTGAAAAATTATTTATGCACGAAGAGGCTAAAATTTATAAAGATGTAGTAACGCTTCTTCAAAGCTTCATAGAGTTTGAAAGAGTGTGCTATGAGTTATCAAAACCTCCAGTTCGTGACGAGTCAAGCAAGAAATCTTATGACAATATATCTCGTTCGGAGATGATTAGAAGAGAGAAAAATAGAGTTAGAAAAATGACAGCTAAAAATTTTGAGGGAGAGGAATAATGGAAAAAACAAGACGTGAATTTCTCAAAAAACTTGGTTTTGCCGGAAGTGCAGCAGCTGTAGCTGCAACTGCTGCATATTCTGCGGGATCAAATTTAAAAAGTGGGAAAAGTAAGAAAAATGAGGTGCTTTATACAAGAAGCAAAACATGGGAATTTTACTATCAACAAGCAAAGTAAATTTAATAAGGTATAGAAAGGGCTAGGATGTCGCAAGCTAATATAGGTATTGCGCCAAGCAAAATCGGTCGTAGATCGTTTTTGAAGATGGCATCGCTTGCTACTGCCATAGGCTCTGTTAGCGGACTTGCCGCAAGCGGAGTTACAAGAGAGGCTAGTAGTGAAGAGAAAAAGAATCCATTTCCAAATTCTCGAATCGTAAAGAGCATCTGTACAGCATGTTCTGTGGGGTGTGGAGTTATTGCAGAGGTTGAAAATGGTGTTTGGGTTCGTCAAGAGGTTGCTCAAGATCACCCAGTAAGTGCAGGTGGTCATTGCTGTAAGGGTAGCGATATGATCGATATGATTCGCTCTCATTGTCGCTTAAAGTACCCTATGGTTAAAGAAAATGGCAAGTGGAAACGCATAAGTTATACTGAAGCGTTTGACAGAATAGGCGCTCAGCTTAAAAAATATAGAGAGGAAAATCCGGAACAAGTGATGTTTCTAGGTTCTGCCAAAGTTAGCAACGAACAAAGCTACTATATAAGCAAATTTGCTGCTATGTTTGGAACGAACAACCTAGATCATCAAGCTAGAATTTGACATAGTGCAACAGTCGCCGGTGTGGCGAATACTTGGGGTTACGGCGCTATGACAAACCACCTTGGAGATATCCAAAACGCAAAATCTATATTTATAATAGGCGCAAATCCGGCGGTTAATCACCCTGTTGGATTTAGACATTTCTTAAAAGCTAAGGAAAATAACGGCGCTAAGCTTATCGTGGTTGATCCAAGATATACAAGAACTGCGGCTAAGGCTGATTATTTCGCTCAAATTCGCCCGGGAACGGATATTCCTTTTATGTACGGAATGATGAATTTGATCTTTGAAAACGGCTGGGAAGATAAAAAATTCATAGAAGATAGAACTTACGGTATAGACTTAATCCGCGAAGAGGCTAAAAAATGGACTCCTGAAGTGGTCGAGGATGTAACGGGCGTAAAAGCTAGCATTCTTAAAGAGATAACCGAAGTTTTCGTTAAAAACAAACCGGGCTCCGTTGTATGGGCTATGGGACTAACTCAGCACACTATAGGAAGCTCAAACACTCGTATAGCTCCTATCCTCCAGCTAATACTAGGCAACATGGGCGTAAGTGGCGGCGGATGCAACATCCTTCGCGGACACGATAACGTTCAAGGCGCAAGCGATATGGCAAATGCTCCTGATAGCTTACCGGGATATTATGCTAAAAACGAAGGCTCTTGGAAATATTTTGCCAAGATGTGGAAGGTTGATTACGAGTGGTTGCAAGGAAATTTCGTTAAGCCTGAATGGATGTTTAAACCGGGCTTTACTCTTGCTAGATGGTGGGCTGGACCGCTTGACGGAAAGAATGGAAACGATCCTATAGATAACGCAGGAGCAAGCCTAAAGGCGCTATTTGTCATAGGAAACGGTATCACATCCACAGCTCAACAAGCAAAAGTACAAGAGGGTCTTGATAATCTTGAGCTTCTCATCCTAGCCGATCCTTTCGTAAATGAAGCGGGTATTGTTACAAATAAAAAAGATAATATATTCTTGCTTCCTTCTGCTACTCAGTTTGAGACAAGCGGAACGGTTGTAGCCACAAACCGCTCAGGGCAGTGGAGATCTCAGGCTATCGAGCCAATGTATGAGAGCAAACCTGATCAAGAAATTTTATTTGAACTTGCTAAACGTATAGGATTTTATGACGAATTAACCAGAACTATTCGTGATGAAAACGGTAAGATCGAGTGGCCGGAAGCCGCTACTAGAGAAATTTCAAGCATAGTAAAGAGTATAGGTCTTACGGGATGGACTCCAGAGAGATTAAAGAGACATCAGGAAAATTGGGATAAATTTGACGATCAAACTCTTATTGGTAAGCCTGGAACTGCAGTTGAGGGTGAATATTATGGATTGCCTTGGCCTTGCTGGACGACTAAGCATCCTGGAAGCCCTAATTTATATGATATAAATAAACCTGTTATGCAGGGCGGTATGGGCTTTAGAAATCGCTTTGGTTTAGAGCATAACGGCGTAAATCAGCTAGCAGGAGAGGGGTCTGCACCGGTTGGTGGAGTTGCAAGTGGCGGTTATCCTCAAATTACAAAAGAAAACATCGAAAAAGTTTTAGGCATAACTTTAACAGAAGAAGAAAGAGCCAAAATGGGCGCAAGCTGGGCTACCGATAGTAGCGGTATAATAGCCGAAAAATGTATGGAAAAGGGTATCGCTCCTTACGGAAATGCAAGAGCAAGAGCGATAGTATGGACTTTTGCAGATCAAATTCCTCAACACCGTGAGCCAATACATTCGCCAAGAACAGATCTTGCCAAGAAGTACCCAAGCTTTAAAGATAAACCAAATCACTACCGCGTATTTACAAAATACGAGAGCTTGCAGCAAAGCACAGATTTTGCTAAAGATTTCCCTGTAAATTTGGTTACCGGACGTTTAGTAAATCTAAATGGAGCTGGAATGGAAAATAGAGCTAGCAAATATCTAGCGCGTTTAACTCCTGAGATGTTTGCTGATGTGCATCCTGATTTGGCTGCAAAATATCAGCTTAAAAATGGCGATATGATATGGATTTACTCTCCTGAGGGAACTAGAATTAAAGTAAAAACAAGGATAGTTCATTCTGTGGCTCCTGATATGGTATTTTTACCGTTTCACTTTGCAGGAGTTATGCAGGGCGTTGATTTGACTGGAAATTTCCCGGACGGAACTAAACCTTTCGCATCCGGAGAGAGTGCAAATACGGTTACTAACTACGGCTATGATATAGTAACTCAAATTCCAGAAACAAAAGGCGGTCTATGCCGCATAGAAAAGGCGTAATATGAGCGATTTAACTAGATTAAAATTTTATTGCGATGATGATAGATGTATTGATTGCAACGGATGCGCAGTAGCTTGTGACGAGGCTCACGAGCTACCTATAGGCGTTAGAAGGCGCAGAGTTATCACATTAAATGAAGGAATTCAGGGCAAAGAAATTTCTACGTCTATTGCTTGTATGCACTGCGAAGATGCTCCATGCTCGCTTGTATGTCCTGTGAACTGTTTTTATATCAGAAACGACGGAATCGTCCTTCACGATAAAGAAATTTGCATAGGATGCGGATATTGCTTGTATGCTTGTCCTTTCGGTGCTCCACAATTTCCAAAAAGTGGTGTATTCGGAGTTAAAGGCTCTATGGATAAATGTACTATGTGTGCAGGCGGTCCTGAAGCTACAAATAGCGAACATGAGTTTGAAGAGTATGGCCAAAACAGAATTTCTGAAGGCAAAGTGCCGGTATGTGCCGCAATGTGTTCAACAAAAGCGTTACTTGTGGGGGAATCTGCTATAATTGCACAAATCTATCAAGACAGGGTAAACGCTAGAGGTTACGGTATAAAAGATATCAAGCAGAGCCCAACTTGGAAGATAGCCTATTACACAAAGGATAGATTATGAGAAAAATATTATCTCTTTTTGCGTTTGTTATAAGCGCTTTTGCTCTAAATTTACCTGACGGCACAAATCAATACGAAAGTAATGTTTGGGCTGCAGGCAGGGTTGAAAACATAAAGCCTTATGAAGATGGCTTTGGGCCACTCTTTACATTTATTCAAGGTAATGACTATTTCGCGTTTGGCGTTGTTGCAATAATTGCTGCCGTTGTATTTGCTTTTGTTTTGCACTTTTTAATTATAGGTCCAAAACACTTTAGTCACGATGGCAAGAAAATTTACGCCTTCGGAGTGATAGAGCGTGTATCTCATGCTCTTGCGGCAGTATCTTGGGTAATTCTTGTTCCAACCGGTATCATTATGATGTGGGGTGATCTTTTTGGCGGCGGAACATTTGTTAGGGTTTGTAAAAATTTACACGGCATATCTACTATAATATTTGCGGTTTCTGTGCCTCCTATGATTTTATATTGGACAAAAAGAATGCTTCCTGCGATCTATGACATCAAATGGATGATGATAGTGGGTGGCTACCTTTCAAAGGTTAAGCGCCCTGTGCCAGCTGGCAAATTTAACGCGGGACAAAAGGCATGGTATTGGATAGCTATCCCTGGCGGAGTAGTTATGATAGCAACAGGAGCTGCGATGTATTTCTTAGACTTCTCAACTCCAAACGTTGCAGGAATGCTTGGCATGAGCCAGATAGAGGTTCTTAGGCTCTCAGCTATCATCCACAATATCCTAGGTATCGTGTGTGCTGTTTTCTTCCTTGTGCATATTTACATGGCGGCAATCGCTATTCACGGAGCGATTTGGTCTATGGTTACGGGCTATAAAGAGGAAGAAGAGGTGGCTATACTTCATAGCTATTGGTATAAAGAGCTTCAAAGTAAAGGTCAAATTTAAAATTTATAAACAGGGGAATTTGGATTCAAATTCCCTTTAAATTTAAAATTTAAGAAATGTGCTAAAAAATCATAACAAATAGCTTCAAGATACCCAATATTACGATATAAAATAAGTTTAAGTTTTATGCTTTATTTAAGTTAAAATCTAATACAATTCAAATGTAAATTTTAATAGAATAACTATGTTTTATTAAAATTTAAAGGAAGTCGATGCAACCGATTTATACTACGCAAATCACCAAATTTAAAGGCGATGAGCAAATTTTAAAAGATGATATTTTGGTTCGTGAGATCAAGCTTGAAATTCAGATCAACGACAAACGCTTCGGTGTTATGATGGCGACACCTGTGGATCAAGAAGCACTTGCCGTAGGTTATCTTATAAGCGAGAATATAATAGCTAGTCCAAAAGATATAAGCGAAGTTAGGCTTGAGGATGACGGACTTATGGTCAAAATATCCGCAAAAGTAAATGAAAAGAGTATGAAACGCTTTGATGAAGAAGCTATCATCATAAGCGGATGCGGTAGAGGACAAACCGCCAACATCGATCCGGAGGCGATGGCGGCAAGAGTCGTAAAAGCCGATGTCAAATTTAAAAAAGATGAAATTTTAAAGCAGATGGGGCAGTTTTACACGCAGTGCGAGCTTTATGAGATGACGGGCTGTGTGCATACGGCAAAGCTTTATGTGGATGAAAATACTTTCTTTATCGGAGAGGATATCGCTCAGCATAACACTATTGATAAAGCAGTAGGCAAGGCCTGTTTAGCAGGAGTTGATCTGAGTAAGACATTTTTGATGGTTAGCGGAAGATTAAGCTCTGAAATGGTAGCAAAGGCTGTTATGCACGGTTTGCCTGCACTTGTTTCGCGCACGGCTCCGACTAGCCTTGGAGTGCTGATAGCGCGTAAATTTAACCTTACTCTTTGCGGATTTGCAAGGGGTGAAAATATGAATGTTTATAGCGGACTTGAGAGGACTATAGGATGAGTAAAGAGGTCGAAAATTTGATAAATGATCTGCTGAATTCAAACGGCAGACTTGATTGTGGTTCGGCTTTTAAAATTTCAGCCAAGACAAAAACGCCTATCGAAGAAGTCGGCAAAATAGCTTCAAACATCGGCGTTAAGATAGATAACTGCGAGCTTGGGCAGTTTGGAAAGCTTGATTGTGAAAGCGGAAGTGTAGAGGTTTTAGCTAAGCTTGAGCCGTTTTTGGATGAAAAAAGAAGGATATTTTGCGCTGACGGTAGAGACGTGGCTAAAGGGGTTGGGTTAAAGAAAATTCGCTCAACTTTAAAAGATTATAAGATCGACGTAAAATACTGTAAGCTAGGCTGTTTTAAAGAGAAAAAGGGTAAAAAAATGGTAGTAAAAACTAAAACTTGGATAGAAAATGCCGAAGGCGAGCTAATCTTTGGCAAGGGTAAAACTGAGGTGCTTGAGGTGATCGCTCAGGTTGGCTCTATCTCTAAAGCGGCTGAAATTTTAGGAATGAACTATAAAAAGTGCTGGAATCACTTGCAAATTTTACAAAAAAACATGAAAGAAGATCTTGTAAATACAAAGCAAGGCGGCGGAGATAACGCAGGAACCACGCTAAATGAAAGAGCTTATGAGCTTATTAACGCTTATAAGTAGCTTCAGGCCGACATCGAAGAGTACGCGAACAAGCGTTTTAAAGAGCTGTTTATAAAAAAAGAAGAGAAATAGCAATCAAATTTATACAAGGGAGAAAATATGTATATCAAACTAAACGACAGAGTCTATCTTAATAAAGATAAGATCACAAGAGTAAAAGTTGATAGCGTGCAAGACGGTATCAGAATCCGCTTCTACGAGGGTCAAAACCAAGTTGCAAAGAGCGGAAAATTCGAAAGCGAAGCAAAAGCTATCGAATGGCTTGAGAAAAACTTCGTCAACAAATAACAACCACAAAAGGCGCTTAGTAGATCTAGGCGCCGTAACTTTTAAAATTTCACTTCTGCGAAAATTTCAACTCTGCTTTTAACTCTTTAAAATTTAAAATGATATAATCTCCTTTAAGCTTCAAGGTTTGTCGACTAGAGTCCGTTTGAAGAGACAAGAAAAAGGAAAAATATGCAAATAGATTGTAGAAATTTAGAGTGCCCGCAACCGGTTATAAACACTAAAAACGCCTTAAACGAGCTAAAAGAGGGCGAAATTTTAGAAATTTTAGTAAATGCCGTAGCTCCAAAAGAGAACATTAGCCGTTTTTTAACTAGTCAAAATATCAAATTTAGCATCTTTGAAAACGGCAATGAAACCACGATAAAAGCCGTTAAAAGCGGAGCTAGTATAAAAGCCGAAAATTTTGATGAGTTTATCTGCAATGTGCCTAGCAAGGCAGGCAAAGTTGTGTATATAAACGAAGAGTACGCAGGAAGCGGAGCCGTGGGCGTTGGGCTTATGTCAAAATTTATAGGCGCTCTTCTTCAGCTTGAAACGAAGCCTTATGCGGTAATTTGCGTAAATAACGCAGTTAAAATGACGACTGACCGCGGACATGTCAGCTTTACTCCTCTAAAAGAGCTTGAAAGAGCAGGCGTAAAAATTCTAAGTTGCGGAAGCTGTTTGGAGGCTTATAAACTGGTTGATAAATTAAGTATCGGCGAGATGACAAACGCGTATGAAGTCGTGAGTCTGCTTGATAAATATGATGTGATAAAGCTATGATGTATAACGATAAAAGACTCACTAAATTTGTATCCGCTGCGGGTTGAGCTGCCAAACTGGACCCGTCGGGTCTACACAAAAGCATTGGCGGACTTGATCTGGCGCACCAGAATTTGCTTACGCGAGTGGATACGAACGAAGATGCTAGCGTCTTTAAGCTAAGCGATGAGATTGCGCTCGTGCAGACACTTGACTTCATCACTCCAGTTGTCGATGATCCATATCTTTACGGTCAAATAGCCGTGGCAAATTCTCTTAGCGATATCTTTGCTATGGGTGCAAAGGTTATAAACGCGCTAAATATCGTAGGCTTTGATAGCTGCCACTTTGAGCCTGAAGTTTTAAGCGAAATTTTGCAAGGCGGACTAAGTAAGGTGCGCGAGTGCGGCGGTGCGCTTGTGGGCGGACACAGTATCGCGACTAAGGAGATGTACTACGGAATTAGCGTAACGGGAAGCGTGCATCCAAGCAAATTTTGGGCGAATAATACAGCACGCGCTGGCGACGTGCTAATCTTAACAAAACCTCTTGGAATGGGTGCGTTAAGCACTGCGATCAAGGCTGATATGCTGGAGTTAAATCAGATAAAAGAGGCTGCAAACTATATGGCTCAGCTAAATTTTTATGCCGTGGGTGCCATGAGTGAAATCTGTGTTTCTGCGGCTACCGATATAACGGGATTTGGCTTTTTGGGGCATTTAAGCGAGATGTTAAGAGATGATATAGGCTTTGAAATTTTTGCCGACAAAGTGCCTATCTTAAAGAGTGCAAAAGAGATGGCGAGTATGGGACTTTTGCCTGCGGGAAGTTATAAAAACCGCGAATTTGCAAGTAAATTTGTAAGCGGAAAAGAGGCTGATATATTGCTTTATGATGCTCAAACTTCAGGCGGACTCTTGCTTGCAGTTGATGAAAAGAAAGCAAATTTAGCGCTTAAACGCTTAAAAGATGTCGGATATGAGATGAGTTCTATAGTGGGTTTTGTTACTAAAAATAACACAAATAATATAAATTTAATTTAGGATAAATTTTAAAAATTGATAAGTATTGTAAAGTCCATTTAGACTTGAGAGTAGTTTATAAAGCTTTATGGATAGAAATTTAATCTTTTTAATTTTATAAAGTTTGTTTGGTCATTTATTTGAATTTCAACTATATTTAATACCTGTTATCAAATATATAGTAAAGTGGATTTTAAGGATTTTTTTATAAAAAGCAAGGCCTAATTTATTTTACAAGGAGCAGAAATGGCTGCAAAAGAGATTAACCTAGAGGATTTAAAAAACGATATTGATCCACTAAAATCAGATTTAAAAGATATTGTAAAATCAATTAAAGATATCGGAGTTTCTAAAGTTGAGGCTGGCAAGGATAAAATTTTAGATCAGATAGATGTCGAAGAGATCAAAAAATATATAGACGAGCTAAAAGCAAAAGGTAAAGATAGCATTGATAGCGTAAATGACACTATCAAAGAAGATCCTATTAAAAGCGTTGCCATAGCTGCTGGAGTTGGCTTCGTGCTAGCTTGGTTGCTCAAAAAATAATGGCAAATATATCTGAGTTCATAGTCTCTGTTGTAGAGCTTGTCGAGGCTCAGGCTGATGATATAAGGCACTCTTTTTTTAAGAGTGCCAGCGGCTTTTTGCTGACTGTTACGGCGACTGTATTAGCCATCATAGGATTTATATTTTTCCTTGTCGGGTTAAATATACTTTTAGTTTCTATAATAGGTGAGGTTGCAGCGTATTTATCGACCTCTTTTGTCGCTTTTATAGCCGCATTTATCATATATAAGGTAGCTTCATGGAAAGCAAGATGACAAGAGAAAAGCTGGGTGTAGTCGTCGCTATGCTTGAGGGAAGGGATAAAAACAAAAAGCGCTTAAGGCTCGAAGAGGCAAAGCTTAGGATGCTGTTAAACGATCCTGGCTTTGACATCTCTCGCGAGCTTAAATTTATAAATCAAGGCAGGATTGCCGATGCTTTGATAAATTTTATAGATAAAAATTTGATTATGCCCGCTTTAATCAAGCTTTTTAAAAGATAGAATAGATAAAATAACTATCATAAAAGGAGATTTTATGGAGCATTTGGATTCTAAAAACTATTTGGAAATTATAAATTTTCGTCATGCTTGCAAGATTTTTGACGAAAAAAAGAAGATAAAAAGTTCTGATTTCCAGTTTATTTTAGAGGCTGGAAGATTAAGTCCTAGCTCTCTTGGGCTTGAGCAATGGGATTTTATAGTTGTCCAAAACCCTGTTATGCGCGAGAAGATAAAAGAAAAATCTTGGGGGCAAACTCAAATCACTACTTGTTCTCATCTTGTAGTTGTCCTTGCAAAGATCTCTGAGCTAAAAAGCGGTAGCGAGTATATAGATAAGATGATAGATAGATTTCCTTTTAAATCGCCTGAAGAGCGCGCAGCTAAAGAGGAGTTTTATAAAACCAAATTAGCGCAAAAGCTTCAAGATAATGATGAGATTATCTTTCAGTGGGCGCACGAACAGTGTCTTTTTGCGGCTTTAAATATGATGAATGCGGCGGCAAGTATTGGGGTGGATAGTTGCCCTATGGAGGGCTTTGAGCGCGAAGAGGTAGGTAAAATTTTAGGCATTGACCCGCTTAAGCACCGCGTAGCTATCATCGTGCCGTTTGGCTATAGACTAAATGAACAACCTCCAAAATATCGCCGTGATATGAGTGATGTCGTAAAGTGGATAGAGTAAATTCAGGGGCTATTAACCCTGAATCTATTATAAAGTAAACTTTAGTAGTCTGGCTATCTCTTTGCCTGTTTCCTTAAGCATTAAATCACTGCTTAGGCCAAATCTGTTGCCAAGAAAATACGTTATTATAACCAAAATCCCATCTTTGTTTTTAAAGTAGTAAAATTTCTTTCCTCCGGCTTCGCTTTGTTTAATATCTACATTATCATCGCCAAACGCTTTTATAAAGTCATCTTTATAGCTTATTCCTACACATATTATTAATTTTGGTTTGTAAATTTTTACCCTTTTTCTCATCTCTTTAAAGCGGTTTTCTTGTATCCATTGTATATACTCGTTCTTGGTTTTAAAGCCTGTAGCGATGCTAAGTTGCTTATTCCAGAGAGCAAAGTCAGTATTTTTAAAAGCCAAAGGATATAAATTTAGCTTAAAATAACCTTTTGAATTGATAACAAACGGTTTTACTTCCTCGTTAAACTTTAAAATGTCGGCATATCCGTTTAAAGACGCTAAAAGTTTGAGAGCTTTTTGATTAAATTGATAGGCTAAATTTTCCTCGTTGTTTTCATAGCCTTTAGGTATGCTTTCCTCGTTGTTTTTAAAAATATTTTCTAACTCATCTTCGTTAAAACCTATTCCCCACTCTATGCCACATAGCCACGTGCTTGGATTCTCAGGTGACCCTATATCTCCACCATCACATCCGCTAAAGCCTAAAGCCCACTTTTTAAAATATTCTTCTGTCATATTATCCTCTTTAGCATTTATTTTAAAATCTCAATTATTACAAATTTTGCAGCTTGTATTGAACCGTGCATGCTTAAATGTATTCCGTCTTCATCTCTTAATACTTTCTTGTTATTGTCTATTTTTATAAATTTCCCATTTTTACATATCGCATCTGTTAGAGATATAAATTGCACTCCTTTTTCATCAGCAATACTTTTAAAAATTTGATTTAGGTTTTGTATTTTATCACTATATTTTTGGTTTTTCATACAGGGCAGTCCAATCCAAACTATGTCGGTATTGTACTTTTGTGCTACTTGGTATATCTCTTCTACTCTATTTTTATACCCATTTATCCAATCCTCTGTGCCAAATTGTTCTATTTTTTTATCGAAAGCAGAGCTGTAAGTATCATTAGCTCCAAAAGCTGCTATTAAAATAGTATTTTCGTTTTTGTATTCCTCTAAAATTTTATCAAGCTCATTTTGCCAATCATAAAATTTCTTATTAATTAGTCCAGTACTTGCCTTTCCTAAATTTTTTACTTTTATTTGTCTATTTTTTAAAAGATTTTCAAACCCCCATCCAAAACCTCTCATGATTGAATCTCCTACTAAAATTATAGTTGAGTTTGATTCTAGACTTACCTTTTTTTGTTGAATTGGTTTTTTTTGCAATATTGTTTTATTTTTTTCTGATATTTGTGTTTTATTTGCATCTTTGGATATCGTAGTTAAATTTTGATCATTTTTTTCTGATATTGTAGATTTCCTTTGTGTTAAATTTTCTTCTAAATTAGTCTGTATCCTTGAAATAGGTGAATATGTTTTTTCTTTAATAAAATTTATATTATCAAATTGTTTATTAATAAAATTTATAATAAAAATGCTAAATTTATCAATTTTTGTATTACTTAAAAAAAAATCCTTTTGATATTTTGTTTCAAAATATATTGAAAATGGATTTAATAAGACCATAAATACGATAAAAAATGCTATAAATATTACCGCAAAAGATCTCATTAAAATCCTTGATATATAAAATTTGGCATACCACTAGGCATTAAAAAATATACAATCAATCCAAATATAGCCAAAAAAATTGTACTAAAAAATAGATTGATTTTTTGAAAAAAAGTAAACAGCAAAGATTTTAAATTTATTTTTGAATATATAAAAGTAAATAAAAAGGCTATGGCAAAAACAGCTATAATATTTAGACGATCGCCTTCTAAATTTGTACTTATTGCTTTTAAAAATCTTAACATTCCGATAAAATCTGTTACAAAAAATATCCATATAAAACTAACAAAGACAAATGTAAAAAATCTTTTTAAACAATCAAACACCAGCAGATCCAATTCCTTTGTTAAGTTTAAAAAAATAACTCCAAGTCCATGCATTAGTCCCCAGATTAAGAAATTTATCCCGGCTCCATGCCATATTCCAGATATAAAAAATACTATCAATACATTTATTTGAGTTAATAGCGTTCCACCCCTGCTGCCTCCAAGGGGTATGTAAATGTAGTTTTTAAAAAAATTCATTAAAGATATATGCCAGTTTTGCCAAAATTCTTTTAAATTTAAGGCTGCAAAAGGGCGATTGAAATTTGTTGGTAGATTAAATCCGCACATCAATCCCAAAGCTAAAACAAAATCCACGTATCCACTAAAATCGCAATAAAGCATAATTGAATAACCAAATAGAGTGGCTATAAGTTCTGATGTTGCAAGTGAATTTGGCGCTTGGAAGATAGGATTTATAATATCAAAAAGATGGTTTGCTATTAGTAATTTTTTAATAATTGCTAGCGTAAGTAGGGTAAATATCTTACTCTCTTCGCTAAATTCTTTTTTAGAGTTTAGCTTTTCAAAAAATGGCTTAGGCTTTAAAATTGGTCCTGAGATAATAACTGCAAAAAAGCTCAAAAACAAAAGAGTATCGAGCAAATTTGGTTTATCTATTTCTTGGTTATAGCTATCTACAAGTAAGATTATACTCATAAATGAGTAAAACGAAACTCCAAGGGGCAGAGCTATGTTTTCAAATTTTATAGTTCCGAAATTAAGTTCAAAAAAACCGTTATATTTGAAAAATGCAAGAGTTAAAACTACAAAAACAATACCTAAAAATAGACTAGAAGAGGAATTTGTATCATAAATTTTTTTCGCAAATTTATATATAATCAGGCTAAAAATTATATTTATAATTAGGAATTTAAGTCCAGCCAGTCCTAAAAATAGATATGAAAAGCCAAGGATTAGCCATTTTTGAGCTTTTATATTTGAGTTGAAAAAATAATAAAACAACCAAAAAATAAAGAAAGATACCGCAAATTCTATAGAAAAAAGATTCATAACCCGCCTAAATTTTATTTGGATTATATAAAAAATTTGGTTTTGAAATCTTTAATATTTAAATTTTGCCTATATTTGACTTTTTATTATTTCTATGACATTTTTTACATCATTTTCTGGTTCGCTTATTCTATTAAATCTTTTTATGATTTTACCGTCTTTTACGACGAGAGTTTGGCGGTGATAAAATTTCTTGCCATCACCCGTGCTAAAAGTTTCTAAATTTAGCGCCTTTTCAAGCTCGAAATCCTGATCGCTAAAAAAGCTAAAATTTACTCCTAAAGCCTCTTTAAACTCTTTTGTTTTTTCTATACTTAAAGCTCCAACCGTGATAACTTCAAAGCCAATTTTAGCTACTTCACTAAGATTTGCTTGGTAAGCTTTGCATTGGTTTGTGCAACCCGTTAAGCCTTTAGTTTGTTTTAGCTCTTCAGGCAGAAATTTCCCGCTCTCGCCCATTTTTGGATAGGCGATAACAACGCAGTTTTTATTTTTAATCAGGTTTAAAAAATCAACTTCGTTTCCGTTTATATCTTTTACAGCCATGCTTTATCCTTAGTTAAATTTGATTTTATGATAGCATAAATTTTCATTAAAGCTGCGCTGGTAAAGCTATAATCAGTAAAATTTGAGCTTAAATTTAGGCTTTTTTCTGCTTAGCGTTAAAGAAATAGACTAAAAATAACACCACAAAGCTGATTATCAGCATGAGTGCGGAATAAACATGCGCTTTCGTATAGTCCATCAGCTCAACCGCTTCATAAATCGCGATACTTGCAACCTTTGTCTTGTCTCCGACACTTCCTCCGATCATCAGCACCACGCCAAATTCGCCCAAAGTATGAGCAAAACTAACGATAAGCGCAGTTAATAGCGAAGGTTTTATGTTTGGCAACGCAACTAAAAACATAGTAGCCCATTTGCCTTTACCAAGCGAGTAGCTAGCCTCAAAAAGGCTCTTTGGTAGGCTTGAAAACCCGGCTTGCAACGGCTGAAACATAAACGGAAGCGAGTAGATACAGCTTGCTATAACAAGTCCTGAGAAGTTAAAAACCAAGCGTATATCGAAATTTTCTTCCATAAATTTTCCAAAGAAATTGTACGGCGAAAGAAATACAAGCATGTAAAATCCAAGCACCGATGGTGGCAAAACAAGCGGAAGAGCCACTATGGACTCGATTATCGGTTTGGCTTTGAAATTTGATCTGCTTAGCCAGTAGGCAAGCGGCAGCGTGGCAAAAAACAATATAATCGTCGTGATAAAAGCTAGTTTTAACGATAGATAAAACGGCGTAAAATCAATACTTGATATATCAAACATCGCTTTTGCTTTTTCTAAGAGTTGCCGCAAATGCTTTTGCGCTAAGCGTAGCCTCATCGCCCGCTTTTAGATTTGCCACTTCCTGATGGCTTAAGACTACTTCGCAAAGCTGCTGTCCGACAAGAGTGATCGCCACATAAATGCAGTCGCGCTTTTGAATTTCTAAAATTTTGGCATGAAAGCTAAGCTTTTGAGAATTTGAATGCTTTAAAAATATCTCGCCGGCGCTTCCGCAGCGCTCTATCACACCTTCGCTTAGGACAAATACCTTTGAAGTAAGTTTATAAATTTCAGCTATGTCGTGGCTTACCAAGATGGTCGTCATATCAAATTCGCGGTGAATTTTAAGCAGATAGTCTTGCAACTTCTCGCGCATAGATATATCAAGCGCAGAAAGCGGTTCGTCAAGCAGCATGATTTCAGGCTTTCGCATAAGTGCCCTTGCAAGCGCCACACGCTGCTTTTGACCGCCTGAGAGCTTTGAAATTTGAGCGTTTTTAAGTGATGTTAGCTCGACTAGATCAAGCAAGTGGTTTGCAAGCTCTAAGTCGTTGTTTGCAAAAAGCAGATTTTTAAGCACGTTCATATTTTCAAAAAGAGCGTAATCCTGAAACAAAAATCCGATATTTCTCTTTTGAGGCGGCAGAGCCTTAACTCCGTCAAAGAAGAGCTTATCTCTAACCTCTATCGTGCCGCTATCTGGGGTTTCAAAGCCTGCTAGCAAGCGTAAAAGAGTGGTTTTACCGCTACCGCTTTTGCCGTAAAGTGCTACGAATTCGCCCTTTTTGATATCTAGATCAATATCAAGGCAAAACTGTCCGCTAGAGCCGTTTAATATCTTTTTACATCTACATTTAATCACTATTTTTACCGCTGATATAAAGTGAAGTGGCTTTTACGTAAGCGTAAATTTCGTCATTTTGTTTAAGATTTAACCTCTCGCAAGATTTTGTCGTTATTATGCTTTCAAATTCGAAATTTAAAGACTTTAAATGCAAAACGCTTGTGATATTGCCTTTGGTTAAATTTGAGATTGTCGCTTTTATCTCGTTTGTAAGCGAGCAGTTTTTCAAAGGAGTCGTTGCGATGATGACATCCGAGCTTTTAAAGCCTAGTGTGACACTATCGCCGATTTTAAATTTGTCCAAATTTTCAAGTCCAAGCATGCAAAAATTCATATCGCCTGACGTAAATTCAAAGATATTTACATCTTCGCTACTGATGATATTTGAAACTTGGGCCTTTAACATTATATGTTATATCCGAATTTTCTAAAGATCTCTTTTGCTCTTTCGCTTAGGATAAAGTCGTAAAATGCTTTAGCCTCAGGATTTTTCTCGCCGCGTTTTAGAAGGATTACGCCTTGATCGATCGGAGTGTAAAGAGCAGGATTAACTAAGATGAAATTTTTACCCTCTTTATACTTGGCCATTTTCGGATCGTACATCGCGCTAGCCGCTATAAATCCCGCATCCGCTGCGCTAAGAGCCGAGCTTAGAGCCTCTGAAATCGATTTTGTGTAGATGATGTTTTTTTCAACCTTATTAAAAATTCCATCTTTTTTAAGCGCTTCAATACTTGCCTTACCGTAAGGAGCTGACTCAGGAAGTGCGATAGCAACGGCTTTTAATCCCTCAACCGCTTTGATGCCTTTTGTAAAATCTATGTCGCGGATACTAAATAGCGCAAGCATGCCCTGAGCATAAACTATCGGGCGAGTCGCAGAAAAGCCAGCTTCATCGAGATTTTCAACAAATTTCATATTTGCCGCCATAAACACATCAGCAGGCGCACCGTTTTTGATCTGAGTTGTCAAAGCGCCGCTTCCGCCAAGCGTTACGGTTACTTTTGTGTCCGGATTTGTCTTGGCAAATTCAGCCTTTAGCTCATCAAACGCATAAGTTACGTTTGCTGCGGCAAATACGTTGATCTCGCCAGCGTTTAGATTAAAAGTCGCGATTGCCGCTAAAACTAACGAAAAGAAAGTTTTTTTCATTTTTATACTCCTATTATGATTTGACTTGATTTGATTACGGCTGTTAGTTCGTCGCCAACGCCTATTTTCATCTCCATTGCGCTATCTTTTGTTATGATTGCGGTGATGGTTTGATGATTGTTTATCTCAAGGACTATTTCAGCGCTTACCGAGCCGATTTTAGCCTCTATCACCTTGCCTTTTAGCTGATTTGCCACACTTATGTTTAGATTTTCGTCCTTAGCAAGCATAACGCTTGGAGCTTTAAATATAAATACTACTTTTTTGCCGACTTTTAAATTTAAATTTTTTTCTGATTCTACAGTAACGGCGGCATGTAAAATTTCGCCATTTGATAGTTTGGCTATTATGTCTGAATTTACGGCTCCTGTTTTAATTTTAATTATCTCGCATGATAATTGATTTCTAGCACTCAAATTCATGCTCATACGTTGTAAATTTACTATTTCATTAGTTGAGATATCAATATTTGAACATACTTTTTCCAAAAATACTTTTTGAGATGCAAGCATAGCTTCGTACACGCTTATCATCTTTCTTCCATACTCGGTCAACTCACTTCCGCTATTTTTCTTATTGCCCTGCGCTCTTGATATAAGCGGTTTTTCCGAACGGTTATTTAGCGCGTCAAGACTATCCCAGGCATTTTTATATGAAATTCCTACAAACTCGGCCGCTTTTGTTATGCTTTTTGTTTCATCTACAGCCTTGAGAAGGTTTATATGTTTAGCTAAAACAGGCACTCCACTATCTAAAAATAGTTCTAAACTTACATCGGCTTTCATGAATTTTCCTCTATTATCAGGTTGTGATATAAAAATATAATTTTTTAAGTATAAAATAGTATATATAAAAATAAACTGAAAATTTTTTAAAGTGTTATTTTTGTGTATTTAAGATTTTATAAATTTAAAAGCGACAAAATTATAAAATTGCAAATTTTGTTATAATTTTTTTGATATTATTAATCTTTTTGAAAGGTGTAGATGAAATTTATTTTCTCTTTTTTACTCAGTTTTATCATTTTATTTGCAAATGATATGAGTGAATTTGATGATGAATTCAAAGATAGGACAGAAGTTTTTGATCCATTGTCCAGATATAATAGGACTATGACTAATGTCAATGATTTTTTGTATGAAAATTTATTAAATCCAACACTCAAAGGGTATAATTATATTGTCCCGCATCCTGCCAGAGAGGCTATTGATAATTTTTTTGATAATTTAATGTTTCCTATTCGATTTGTAAATAATATTTTGCAATTTAAATTTAAGTTTGCCGGAGAAGAGGCTTTAAGATTTATTGCTAATACTATAGTAGGTTTTGGCGGACTTACGGATGGGGCCAAATATTATAATTTACAGCGCCATAATGAAGACTTTGGTCAAACGCTTGGATATTGGGGAGTTGGAAGCGGTTTTCATATAGTTTTACCAATTTTAGGACCTTCAAATTTACGTGATATTTTTGGTCTTGCAGGGGATTATTTGTCAAACCCTATCACATATATAGAGCCTCAAACGTCTTCAAATGGGATAAAAATTTATCAAAAATCTAATAATATCTCTTTAGATGTTGATGCATACAACAGACTAAAAAAAGACGCCATAGATCTATATCCGTTTTTGCGCGATGCTTATGAGCAGCGCAGAAACTACTTAATAAAGGAGTAGAGATGAATTTTTTAAAATTTGTATTTTTTCTGTTTTTTTCAGTATCGCTTTTTGCGATTAGTGAGAGTGAAATAAAACCAAGCATTCAAAAAGCCACAGATGATGCAATAGTGGTATTGAAGGATCAAAATTTAAATAAAGATGAAAAATCTGTTAAAATTTTTAAAATTTTTGATCCTTTTTTTGATTATAAACAAATGGCTAAAATTAGCCTTTCAAAGCGATATAATACTCTTAGCGAAGCTCAAAAAGAGCAG
The DNA here is from genome assembly GCF_004803855.2 of Campylobacter sp. RM16192. NCBI lineage: Bacteria > Pseudomonadati > Campylobacterota > Epsilonproteobacteria > Campylobacterales > Campylobacteraceae > Campylobacter > Campylobacter sp. RM16192. The sequence continues at coordinate 234,453 of NZ_CP012552.1, forward strand.
TTTGAAAAAGTCTTTGAATCTAGGCTTAAAAACTCTTATGTAGATAAGCTTTTAAGCTATACTGATCAGTCTATAAATTTAAAAGATGTTACAAAGCCAAATGAAAATAGATATTGGCTTAATGGAGACGTTGTTAGCTCCGGTAAAGAGCATCCTTTCATATATAAATTTTATAATGCAAAGGAGAAAGGCTGGCTGATATATGATCTTGATATACTCGGAGTTAGTATAGTGCAGACATACAGAAGTCAGTTTGGTAGTCTTCTTGAAAACGGAACTTTTGAGGATTTAATAAATATACTTGAAACGGTAAATTTACCTGAAGACAGCAAATAGGCTTTATGAAAAAAATCTTTAAATTTATAGTTTTTTATCCGAAGCAAATACTTTCTATAGTGCTTGCTTTAACTGTTATACTTGGCTATTTTTCTACTAAGCTTGCCGTGGATGCATCTACAGAGACCTTGTTGCTTGAAGACGATAAGGATTTGGCTCTGTTTAGAGATGTTGCTAAGCGATATGCAAGTCCAAATTATCTTGTAGTCGCCTATACTCCTAAAAATGATCTTTTAGATGATAAAACTATCGAAAAAATTAGACTCTTATCTGATGAATTTGCCAAAAACGAGCTTGTCGATAGCATTGTATCTATTTTAAATGTTCCATTGCTTCAAAGTTCGGCAAAATCACTTAGCGATATTATTGACAAGATTCCAGCTTTAAATGATAAGGATATCAATAAAACCGCTGCAAGAGAGGAATTTGCAAGCTCTCCTTTGTATTCAAATTCACTTGTGAGTAGTGATTTAAAAACTACTGCAATAATTTTAAATTTAAAGAGCGACGAGCAGTATAATAGTATATTAAATTCTAGAAATTTGCTTTTAAATAAAGAGTTAAACGGCACTATTAGTAGTGATGAAAAAAAACAGCTTAGGCTTATTAGCTCAGAGTTTAAAGCCTATCGTGATCAGCTTAGAGTAGTTGAGCAAAGAAGTGTAGAGCAGGTACGAGAGGCAATTAAAAAATTTAAAGATGATGAGAAGCTTTTTTTAGGCGGAGTTAATATGATTGCTAGTGACATGGTATCGTATGTGAAATCGGATCTTTATATATACGGTATTAGTGTTACTCTTTTGCTTATCTTTAGTCTTTGGCTGTTTTTTAGGCAGTTTCGTTGGATAGTTTTGCCTATATTTATCTGTATTATAAGTGTTATTTTTGCAACAGGCATTTTTGGCTTTTTGGGTTGGGAAATCACTGTAATATCCTCAAATTTCGTAGCGCTTCAGCTTATTATAACCATATCTGTAGTCATACATCTTATTGTAAGTTATAGGGAATTTTGTTTAACAAAACCCAAGTTAAACCAGCGTCAGCTAGTCTATATTACCTTAAGAGATAAGATAAATCCATCATTTTTTGCAATTTTTACTACCGTAATAGGCTTTTTATCCCTTGCATTTTCAGACATAAAGCCGGTTATTATGCTTGGAATTATGATGAGTAGTTCTATTTCGGTATCTTTTGTTTTGGCATTTTTAATATTTGGTTCGGTTGTTTCAAATTTAAAGAAACTTCAGCCTATTAGGACGTTTGAAGATAAATTTAGCTTTACTAAGATTTGTGCAAATTTTGCTATAAATTACAAATTCGCAGTTTATGGCATAAGTGCTCTTATGCTAGCTTTTGGAATTTATGGAATCTCAAAATTAAAAGTTGAAAATAGCTTTATTGAATATTTTAAGAGCTCTACTGAAATTTTTAAAGGCATGCAGGTAATTGACACAAAACTTGGTGGAACCGTGCCTGTAGATGTTTTGATAACTTTCAAAAAAGATGACCAAACTTGTGCTCCAAGTGAGATAAAAGACGAATTTGAGGCTGAATTTGAAGCTAGTGCAAATGATGCAAAATATTGGTTTAATAGCTATAAAATGGGAGTTGTAAAGAAGGTCCATGAGTATCTTGAGAATAAGGAATTTGTAGGCAAAGTTTCTAGTTTGGGCACTCTTTTAGATGTTATAGAAATTTTAAATAAGGGTGAGGCGGATGATTTTTTACTTAGCGTAATGTATGAACAGATGCCTCAAACTTATAAAAATATAATTTTAAGTCCTTTTGTAAGCATTGAGGATAATCAGGTACGATTTTCGCTTCGCACTATAGATTCGGATAAAAATTTAAGACGGGACGAGTTTTTAAAAGAGCTTAAAAATGATCTTTTAAAAATTACTGAAAATGATAATGTAAAAGTTGAGATAAGCGGTGCAATGGTGCTTTATAATAATATGCTTCAAAGTCTCATTTTTTCTCAAATCGACTCATTTGGCTTTGTTTTTTTGACTCTTTTTATAGTATTTTGCATTATCTTTAGAAGTATAAAGCTGGCTTTAATTAGTATAGTTGCCAATATAATTCCGCTTTGTATAGTGTTTGGAGTTATGGGAGTGGCGCAAATCCCACTTGACATCATGAGTATTACTATAGCTTCTATCAGTATAGGAATAGGGGTTGACGATATGATCCACTATATTCATAGATTTAAAATAGAAAACAGAATCAAGAGTGTTAAAGAGAGCATAAAAGCTTCTCACGCAAGCATAGGCTATGCTATGTATTACACATCTTTTGCTATATTTTTGGGCTTTAGCGTAATGGTTACTAGCAATTTTATCCCTACTATATATTTTGGAGTGTTAACCGATCTTGTTATGGCGATGATGCTACTTGGAGCGCTTATTTTGCTTCCTGCATTGATTCATAGTTTTTATGGCGAGAAATTAATTAAGCACTCTTAAAAAAGAGTATACGTCATAAACTCCATCTATATGCTTGGCATACCAGATGGCGTGTTTTTCTTGTTCTATACTTGTAATGATTCCGGTAAAAACTACATTGCATTGCACTACGCTTACTCTTATGCTAGTGCCACTTATTATACTATCTTTAAATAGGCTGTTTTTTAGAGCCAGCATTATACTCACATTGCTTTTGCACTCTTTTGCATCTTCTGGAAATCTTATGTATGTGTAAATTTTATTTACGCCTTCCGTGTTTTTAGCCAACTCTATAAGTTTCTCTTTGTGTTTTATATTTGGCACAACGCCTATTAAATATACATTTCCGTAAAAGCTTTCCACATCTATACTGATATTGCTAAGCCCTGAGCTTAATAGAATTTTGCTTTGAATTTTACTTTTTACAAATTTGTCTCTTGCGATTGAGTATATTCCTCTTTCGTCCTGAGATATGGCGTAAGCGTCATATATATTTACTCCTGTCATAGGAGAAACAGGGCTAGTAATCATCTCAACACAGCCGCTTAATAAAAATATAGGCAACAAAACAGTAATCTTTTTAAAAATTAGCCAAATATTCATAACTAACCTAAATGATTTTTGCATAAATACTATAAAAATCAAACTAAAATTTATATAAAATTTGATAAAATACTATTCTCATGGAGGATAAAGCGATCTGGTGGCGCTCGCGGACTTCAAATCCGATGGCGGGGCGGTTGACCGTTCTGCGGGGAGTTCGATTCTCTCATCCTCTCGCCATATTAAGTGTGGATTTTTTTATTCTCAATCAGTTTTTATTACCTCTTATATTAGATAAAAATAAAAAAAATGATACAATAATACTTATCTAGATAAAATTGGAAGGTTTTTATAAAGTATGATTTTTTCAAGCGGTAACAATAAAAGCTTGTCTTATAATATTTTAAATAGAGTTTATTTCGCAAATTTAATTACAATTATTGCAATATTTTGTATTATAGCTTTTGCTATAAATATTAAATTTAATGAAATTCGCGAAAATATGTTTTTAAGCAACCAAGAGCTTAGAAATATTATTTTAAATAATGTAAAAACTGTTAACGATGAGCTTACTCTTATTGGTAGATATGTAACATCAGATGATGCCAATATAAGAGCTATTCTTGAATATTCTATGTCTAATCACAAAAAATACTATGCTATGCATGTTGCCACTATTGATGGAGATATTGAAATTTCTGCTTTTTCTCACAGAGATGCAAATAAAGAGTATTTACATTTTTTTAAGACAAAACCATGGAAAGATAAATTTGTAAATGGATTTTTTAGGTCTCAATTTGACTTTCATCATGGCGATATTCCAACTAGATTTATTGTGAAAGATCTTGGAAATGGAAAAATTTTAATTGCAGAAGTTAAGTTAAATTATATATATGATGAGTTGTTGCATATGCAAAATTCAATTGGAGCAAACTCTTTTATTATAAATAAAGATGGAAGAATTTTATTTCATCAAGATATTGATCTGGTTCTTAAGCAAAAAGCAATATTTGATTTGTATAAAGTTAGTATTGATTACACTGAGAAAAATGATATTCAAATAAATTGGAGCCAGGAAAACTTTGATATTTATATGGTTGAATATATCCAGCAAGCTAGAGCAGCGGTTGTAACCTATCGCTCTATTGGTAATATTTTATATTCTAACTGGTTGTTTTTGAGTATATGTGTAGCATTTTTTACAATAGGACTCTTTTTGGTTTTTATAGATGTTAAGTTTGCTATAAATGGCATAATCAAGCCTATATTATTTATTAAAAGACTTATAAAAAAACTTGAAAAAGAGGAGAATATTAGTCAATATATAAGTACCGGATATATAAATGATTTTAATGAAATAGTTGATTCTGTTGTGCAAATTTACGAAAATTTTCAGAATAAAAAAACTAACTTTTTAGAATATGAGAAAAAATTTGGATATCTTTTTGAGCAAGGTCCTTTAATCATACTTTTGATTGATGCAAAAACTGGAGATATTATAGAAGCTAGCACAAAAGCCTTAGAATTTTATGGATTGTCTAGAGATGAAATTTTATGTAAAAAATTACAGGATCTCGATGCCAATAATACAGATGAAGCAAGCCTTATTACTTGTGACTATAGTGATAATACGGTAGCTTATGAGTCCAAGCATATAATTTCCAATGGAATCATAAAAGATGTTTTGATAAAAAAGAAAAATATAGAAGTAGATGATAATAAATTGGGTTTTTGTCTTATTAAAGATATTACTTGGGATAAAATAAATAAGAGAAATTTTGAAAGAGAAAATGAAGCTAATATATACTCTCCGATATTTAAGATATCATGGAAAAATGGTTTTATTGAAGATATTTTAAGTGTATCTATCAATACAGAGCTTATATTGGGCTATAAATCTGAGGAGATGCTTGGAGAAAATTTTAATTTTAAAGATATTGTGCATCCTGTAGATTTTGATAAATTTGTTAATGAATTTAATATTAAATTTAGGCTATTTAGTACCAATGTCATAAAACGAGACTATGAATTTTTATCACCTATAAGAATACTAAAGAAAAATTTAGAAATCATAACTTGTAATGTTTTTTTAAAATTTGTATCTAGTGATAATAAGAATGCAGATGAAGTTATAGGTTATTTTGTGGATAGTTCCATTATAGACAAAATGGATGCAAATCATAATTCTTTAACTAATATTTTGCATGATGATAATAAATATTTGATTGATAATTTTAAAGACAAATCAGATGCATATAAATATAAAAAAATAATTTCAAATTTATTCTCAAATTCTCAAGAAGCTATGGCTATAGTTGGTACTGATGCTAAATTTATAGATGTAAACGATGCTTTTGTTAAAATAACTGGATATTCCAAGGAAGAGGCTATAGGCAGCTCTTCAAATTTATTAAATTCAGGTACTCACGATAGTAAATTTTTTGCTAATTTATGGCGTAGTATTATAAATGAAGGATATTGGCGAGGTCATATATGGAATAAGAAGAAAGACGGTAAAAAGTATTTAGAGCTTCTAACCATCAGTACTGTTTATGCAGAAGATGGAAATATAGAAAATTTTATAGCTGTTTTTTCAGATATTTCGCATGCTCAAGAAAAAGAAGAAAACTTGGAGCAGATAGCCTATTATGATATTCTAACAAGACTGCCTAATAGATTTTTATTTTTAAAAAAATTAAATGACTCAATGATAAATACTGTAAGCACAAAGACTTCTATAGCTGTTGTATATATAGATATAGATGATTTTAAACCTATAAACGACTTGTATGGACACTCTGTAGGAGATAGATTGCTGGTTGCAATTTCAAAAAATATTAGTATTGCGCTCAAAGAAAATGATGTATTGGCAAGGATTGGCGGAGATGAATTTGTAGCTATTATAAATGATTTAACTTATAAAAATGAGATTAATGATATATTAGAAGATATATTAAGAGTAGCAAATAGGGATATTGTTATAAATAATAAACATTTAAGAGTTAGCGCTAGTGTTGGTGCGAGCCTATATCCTCAAAAGATCGAAATAGATCAAGATACTCTTATAGAGCAGGCCGATTGGGCTATGTATCAATCAAAACTATCAGGTAAAAATAAATACTACATATTTGACCCTGAAGCAGATAAGTATTTTAGGGATCAATATGCTTTATCTGATAGAATTTCTTCGAGTCTTTTAAATGATGAATTCTCTCTTTTGTATCAGCCTATATTAAATATAAGATCCAATAAGATAGTTGGGCTTGAAACATTTATAGCAAAAAAGACTGGATGTGCTATATTGTGTGAAGAAATTTTACCTCTTATAGGAAATGGTTATATATATGACGATTTGGTGCTTTGGAATATAGATAAGGCATTAAAAGATCAATCTTATATGCGTACAAAATATGGACTTGATTTAAATTTTAGCGTAAATGTAACATTAGAGCTTATCCATAGGTCCGATTTTATAAAGAAGTTTAAAAATATTGCTGAAAGTGGAATTTATAATAATCTACATGTGCTTGAATTTAATATTAAAGATTCTGCTTCTTTTAAACAACCTATTGATAGTGCTGAAATTTTGAATATATACAAAAAATATGGCGTGACTATTATTATTGATCAGTTTGGTTCAAAATCTACTTCTATTCAGGATTTAAAAAATATATATGCGGATAAAATAAAAGTTTCAAAATATTTAAGCCTTGGGGTTGTAAAGGAGGCTGATAGCTTGATTATATTAAAGTCAATCCTTACGCTATCTAATATATTTTTAAAAGATGTTATTGCTAAAGGTGTAGAGACTCATGATAGTATGTATTTGCTTATAAGAGCAGGGTATAGTAACCTTCAAGGTGGCTATATAGCTCCCCCTATGAAGCTTGAAAGTATTAAACATTGGTTTGCAACATATAAAATTCCAGACAAATTAAAGCATATAGAGGCTCTTAATGAAAGTGAGCTTGTATGGTGTAATTTGGCTGTTATGCATAAAGGCTGGATAAAGAATTTGCTTGATATGCTAAGTGCTTCTAATTTTCATAGATTTGATACAAAAGAATTCGCTAAAGAATATAGCAATTTGATGGTTGAGCCTTATAGAAGGCATATCTCAGATTTTTATAAACTGTCTATTCATGTTGAGACAACAGGTGTAATTATGCAAATTTTAGCAAATATAGAACAAGGCAAGAGTATATCAAAGCTTATTATTAAATTAAAAGAGAAGCGTGACAATATCTTGACTGTAGAATAAGGATTAAAAATTTATGGAATTTAAAAATTTTGACGGCAAAGTATATGAACATGAAATTCCTATTGGAAGCAGATTATACTTCGGAAAGATAGCGACCTTAAAAAGAGATATTGAAAATTTGGCTAGCAAAATTTTACTAGAAAATGGATTTCAGGAGATTGCAACTCCATATTTTTCATATCATCAGCACCTAAGTGTATCTCCAACCCAGTTACTTAGATTTAGTGATCATGCCAATAACCAAGTAAGTTTAAGAGCTGATAGTACCGTAGATGTCGTGAGAATAGTGCTTAGAAGGCTTAAAGATACTGAGCCAAAACGCTGGTTTTACATTCAGCCCGTTTTTAAATATCCTAGTAGTGAATTTTATCAAATAGGCGCAGAGCTGATAGGCGAAACAGATCTTGCCATAAGCGTAAAAATGGTTAAAAATTTATTTGATAAGTTAGGACTTAAGCCTCATCTTCAAATAAGTCATATAGAGATCCCTCGTATAGTTTGCAGGCTTTTAAATCTGCCTATATCCATCTTTGAGCATGGAGAGATAGAGAAAATTTTGAATCAAAAAGAGGAGTGGCTCAAAAAACTTGCTTTTGTAAATAGCGTAAAAGAGATAGATGAAATTTATAGTATTGTTCCAGATGAGCTAAAAGAGCCTCTTAGTGAGATAAAAAGAGTGGCAGAGCTGTCGCAATGCGAAAATTTAAGAATAGTTCCACTATATTATTCAAAGATGAGATATTACGATAAACTATTTTTTAGGTTTTTAAGCGGTAACGATATCTTAAGCGGTGGTGGTAACTACGAGATAGACGGTATTAAAAGTAGCGGTTTTGGTGTCTATGTCGATGCCTTGCTTGAAAATTTAAAAGATAAAAATATATAAAGAATTTATTGAAGGATTTAAGATGAAAAGAGCTGATCTTATAGTAGGCGTGCAATGGGGAGATGAAGGCAAGGGCAAGATAGTAGATATGCTAAGTGCCAACTACGATATGGTTTGTAGATGCCAAGGCGGTCATAATGCCGGTCACACAATATGGACTAATGGTGTAAAATATGCTCTTCATTTGGTTCCTTCCGGAGTTTTGCATAAAAATATTATAAATATAATAGGCAACGGAGTTGTTGTATGTCCTGAATTTTTGATTAAAGAGATTAAGCAGTTTGAGGCTCTTGAAGGAAGATTTTTTATTAGCGATAAGGCGCACTTAAATTTACGTCATCACTCCTTAATTGATCAGGCAAAAGAACGTCTAAAGGGCAAAAATGCGATAGGAACTACAGGAAAAGGAATAGGACCTGCGTATGCCGATAAGATAAGTAGAAGCGGTCATAGAATGGGAGAGCTTTTAAATCCTGAAAAGCTTTGCGATGATCTAATGAATGATTTTAGCGAGAACAAGAGCTTGCTTGATACTTTAGGCGTTGTTATTCCTAGTAAAAATGAACTTTTGGATGAGCTAAAACTATATAAAAAAGAGCTTGGAAAATTTATCGCAAATACTACTCAAATGGTTTGGAAAGCGCTTGATGAGAATAAAAAAATAATGCTTGAGGGTGCTCAAGGAACTCTGCTTGATATAGATCATGGTACATATCCTTATGTAACCAGCTCAAATACTATAAGTGCTGGAAGCTGTAGCGGAATAGGAATTAGCCCAAAAGAGGTCGGTGAAGTAATAGGCATAATTAAGGCATATACGACTCGTGTCGGAAATGGGGCTTTTCCTACTGAGGATTTAGGTGGAGATGGCGATATGATGTGCGAGCTTGGCAAGGAGTTTGGCACCACTACAGGCAGAAGAAGACGTTGCGGTTGGTTTGATGCGGTGGCGGTCAAATATGCTGCAAGACTTGATGGGGTGGATAAATTTGCGCTTATGAAGTTAGATGTTTTGGATGGCTTTGAAAAAGTAAAAATTTGCAAAGCATACGAATATAATGGTGATATTATAGATTATTTTCCTACCGATCTTGAGAATGTCAAACCTATATATGAGGAGCTTGATGGATGGGATAAGGTTGAGGGAATTCGTAAATTTGACGATCTTCCACAAAATGCAAAGACCTATATCAATCGCATAGAAGAGCTAACTGGCACAAGAGTTGGTATAATATCAACTAGCCCTGAAAGAGAAGATACTATTATTAGATGAAGAGTAAATTTACCCAAATCGTAAAGGTAAAAAAACAAAATTTGGACAAAATCGCTCTCAGGCTTGCTAAAAGCAGGTCTGAAGCTGGTATGATAGAAAATTTTATTAATGATGCAAATTTGAAAATAGCTTCCTTTAAGTTACCTTCAAGTGGTGAATTTACGGAGTTAAAGGGTTCTTTGGAGTTTTTAAATTTGATTAGAAAAGAGAAAGACATACTTTCTCAAAGGCTTGAACTTGTTAAGAAAAGCATAATGCACTTTGAGCATCAGTATAAAAACGCAAGCTTGGAATATGAGAAGATGAAATATCTTGAGAGCGAAGAGTTTAAAGTGGAGCTTGCTAGAATTAAAAAGCTTGAGCAAAATTCTCTTGATGAGTTTGCTACCATGAGATATACATATTTAAAAGAGAGTGAAAGTTGAGAAAAATTTTATCTTTATCTGTATTCGTATTATTTCTTTTTGGAGCCGAGGTTCCTGTCGATTGTGTCTCTATATTTGAGGCTAGAAAGAGCGAACTTGTAAAAGAGATTGAGAGGATAGATGAAGAGAAACAAGGACTTGAAGCCTTTAGAGCATCAAGCGAGGCTATTTTTAGAGAGAGAAGTGCTCAGCTCAGTAAAAAAGAGAGTGATATAAATGCGACTTTAGCTAAGATAGATGAGCAAAAAGCGCGGATTGAAAATTTAGTAAAAAGAAATGATGAAATTTTATCTCAGATTAAAACAATGACGACTGATAAGGTTGGTGAAGCATACGGCAAGATGAAAGATCAAGCCGCGGCAGATGTGTTAAGCGCTATGGACAGGATAAGTGCTGCAAGTATAATGTATGCTTTGGCTCCTAAAAAAATCTCTTCTATAATGGCTAAAATGGAGCCTGCTGTGGCGTCTGAAATAACTCTTCTAATCAAGCAAGGTCCCCCTTTTGGAAAAGAAGATAAAGACAGGCAAATCGACTCTCCCGCTAAGATTGAAGGACCGGCCGGCAATTTACTAAATTTATAGTTTTATAAATATCTGTGTTTCTTATGAGTTAGAATTTAACCTTTTTTTACCTTTTTTTAGTTAAAATCCAAACAAAAAAAGAGAGGTAAAAATGCGTATTAAACTGCCACACACTCCATATATATCGCACAAGATTGCAATTGATCTATTAAATTCAGGATTTGTTACTTTAAATCAAGGCATTGAACCACTCTGTGCGCTTGCAAAAGAGATATTAGATAGTGATTTACAGCGTGAAAAGGCTCTTGAAGAGCGAGTAAATCAGGTTTTAGAAGAGAATGAAAACGAGATGGAATTTATGCAAGTAGATAGAAAAAATATGTTCTGGCTTGTCAAGAAAAAGCTTGCAAAGGATTTTAATGTAATTTTAGCCTATGAAGATAGATTTAATAATATCGCTCACTTAATTCTTGAAGCCGCTTGGAAAAAAGGGTTGATGGACTATAGCGTGTCTGAAAATAGAGTAAAAAATGTGATTTACGGCTCCATTGAAGACTATATAAAAATCTATGAAAAGCTTGAGGATGTTGTAATTTCTAAAATCGATAGCTACAAAAGAAAGCTTATACCAGGAACCGAAGAGTACGATATAGTATTTGAAAGACTTTATGAAGAAGAGTTAAGAAAAAAAGGAATGCTGTAATGAAAGCTTATATATATCTTGAAAACGGCGTATTGTTAGAGGCTAAAGCTTTTGGAAAAGGCGGAAGCGCGGTTGCTAATATGGTTTTTAATACAAGCTTTACGGCATACCAAGAAATCATCACAGATCCTAGTTATCATGGAAAATTCATAGTTTTTACGTCTCCTGAAATCGGTATAGTTGGCACAAATAATGAAGATTCTAGCAGCGATAAAATTTACGCTGGCTCTATTTTAATACGATCTTTTAATAAGATGCCATCAAATTTTAGAGCTACAAAAGATTTGGATGAGTTTTTTAGAGAAAATGGAAAATTTGGTGTTTATGATATAGATACTAGATTTTTAACCATGCTTATTCGTGAAAAAGGCGAGATAAGAGCTGCTATATCAACAGAAATTTCAAATCCTAATGATTTAAAAAAGATGCTAGATAATAGATCCTAAATTTATATGGATAAAGCCACACTAATATCTATTTTAAGCGTTGCTTTTTTTAGCTCCATAGGACACTGTATAGGCATGTGCGGGGGCTTTATGGTGGCTCTTTCGATTCTTGTAAATCAAAAAAATAAAGCAAAAAATATATTTGCGATAGTCGGGTATAATGCGGCTAGAGTGAGTGCATATGTCTTGCTTGGAGCGCTTTTTGGCGCATTTGGCAGCTTTTTTGCTCTATCTCTTAAAGTAAGAGGCTATTTTCTCTTTATAATTGGTGTTTTTTTAGTTATTTTGGGTATTGCTCTTATAAAACGTGGCAAAATTTTAAATTTTTTAGAGGGAAATTCCGCTCTTTATAAATTTATAAATTTAAAAATCAAAATGATAATCTCAAAGAATATGAAATTTGGTTTTTTGATGCTTGGGTTTTTAAATGGATTTATGCCTTGTGGAGTAGTGTATTATTTTTTAGCCATTGCAATCTCGACAGGAAGTGCAATAAATGGCGCTTTAGTGATGGCTATTTTTGGTATGGTTAGTTTGGTTATGATGAGTTCTTACGCTTTGATTTTAAAATTTTTAAACGATAAATTTAGAAATTTTATGCTCTATCTATCCGGGCTGGTTGTAATTATTTACGGTATTTATATATCTTTTATAGGGTTTATGGCAACAAATGGATGATATAAAGACTAGATTTAGACAGTATCAAGATGCTATTGAGGCTAGCAATATTGTTTCAAAAACTGATATAAACGGTATTATAACTTTTGTAAATGACGAATTTTGCAAAATTTCAGGATTTAGTAGAGAGGAGCTCATAGGAGCAAATCATAATATAGTTCGTCATCCCGATGTGCCTAAAAAGACTTTTAAAATTTTGTGGGATACGATTTTAGCCAAGAAAGTTCATAAAAGTATCGTTAGAAATCTTACTAAAGACGGCAAAGATATATATCTGAATACTACGATTATTCCTATTTTGGATCCAAATGGAGAGATTGAGGAATTTGTAGCTATTAGACATAATGTGACCGATGTTATAAATTTAAATAACGAGCTTTTAAAGACAAAAATAGAGCTTGAGGATTTAAATCAAAACCTTGAAAATAGAGTTAAAGAACAGACTGCCGAGCTATTAAATTTAAATCAAAATTTACAATGCCTAGTTGAAGCCGAAATAAAAAAGAATGAAGAAAAGACTCAGATGCTGTTTTTTCAATCAAGATTAGCATCAATGGGCGAGATGATAGCCAACATAGCTCATCAATGGAGACAACCATTAAACGAGCTTAGTATAATGCTTTTTAGGCTGAAAGAGGCCTTTTTAGCTCAAAACATGTCAAAATTTCAGACAGATTATGAGGACTCAAAACGAATCATTAAAAATATGTCTCAGACTATAGAGGATTTTAGAAATTTTTTTGCAATAAACCGAGAAAAAGAGTATTTTTTGCCGTCAATTGCTGTGAAAGACGCAATGAAAATGGTCCAAGGTACATATGAAAAAGAGAACATTAGCATAGACTTTTCTATAAAAGATGAGAGCGAGATATTGGGCTTTAATTCTCAGCTTTCTCAAGCATTAATAATTCTTCTTTCTAATGCAAAAGATGCAATGAAAGATGTAAATAATGAAAAAACTGTTACAATATCTATATATAAAGAGAATAAATTTGTAGTTATTGCAGTAGGCGATAATGGCGGTGGAATAAAAGATGAGATAATGGATAAGATTTTTGAGCCATATTTCACGACTAAGCATCCAAGTTCTGGTACTGGAATAGGACTGTATATGCTTAAGATGATAATTGAAAATATGAATGGAAAAGTTAGTGTAAAAAATGATAAATTTGGAGCTTGTTTTACAATAAAGATTCCATATACGGATAAAGGATAGATGGTGGTAGGAAATTTAAAAGAGCTTACAATACTTTTAGTAGAGGATGAAAGTGGGGCTAGAGAGTCTATGGGCGAAATTCTTGCAAATGAATTTAGCAAAGTTATTTTAGCTGGCAATGGCGATGAGGGATTAAAGAAATTTAAGAAATTTAATCCAGATATTGTGGTGACAGATATTGCTATGCCCATAATGGACGGACTTGACATGTCAAAAGAGATTAAAAGCATCTCTAAAAACACTCCTATCGTTATTTTAAGTGCATTTAGTGAAAAGGAGAGATTGCTAAAAGCTATTGATGTCGGTATCGATAAATATTTAATGAAACCTATTGATATGGATGAGCTTTTTGCAACTCTTATAAATATAGCCCAGTCAAAAATAGAGGGTGCAAATTTAATAAAAATTACTGACAGATACTCATTCAATCAAACAAAAAGAGTCTTGGTAAAAGATGGAGTAGAGATAGCTTTGACTAAAAAAGAGCTCTCTTTTGTCTCACTTCTTGTTAAAAGACTTGGGACTTTGGTTTTGATAGAGGAGATAAAAAGTATCGTATGGGTAGGCGAGAAGGTAAATGATGCTGCCATAAGAACCTTTGTAAAGAGAGTTAGGGACAAGGTCGGAGCTGAGCTAATAAAGAATATTCCGGGCCTTGGGTACAAGATAGATTTAAAATGAATTTTAAATTTTAATTAAATATATAAATTTTTTCCTCATTTAAGAGTAGATATATATTTTTTAATTTAAAATACCATTTTAGTTACATTTTTATTTACAAATTTGAAAAGGAGGTTTTGATGCGACCATCAAATGCATTAAACTACGATTATACCGTAGCTAAGTACTTTATGTTTGCCACAATACTATTTGGCATCATTGGTATGGCTATCGGCGTAATAATAGCATTTCAGATGGCATATCCTGATCTAAATTATCTTGCTGGAGAGTATGGGACTTTTGGTCGTCTTAGACCGCTTCATACATCAGGAGTTATATTTGGATTTATGCTTTCTGGTATATTTGCGACCTGGTACTATATAGGACAAAGAGTACTCAAGGTGTCTATGAACGAATCGCCGTTTTTAATGTTTATCGGCAAATTTCACTTCTATCTATATATGATTGTGATGGTGCTTGCAGTCATAAGTCTATTTGCAGGAGTTAGTACTTCAAAGGAGTATGCCGAGCTTGAATGGCCTCTTGATATAGGAGTGGTTCTTGTTTGGGTGCTTTGGGGTGTTAGCATATTCGGTCTTATTGGAATTCGCCGTGAAAAGACTCTTTATATCTCACTTTGGTATTATATAGCGACTTTCCTTGGCGTTGCCATGCTGTATCTATTTAATAATATGTCTGTACCTACAAAGCTTATTTCAGGATATGGCGATTGGTGGCACTCGGTATCTATGTATGCAGGCACAAACGATGCTTTAGTTCAGTGGTGGTATGGACACAACGCTGTTGCTTTCGTATTTACGGTTGCAATAATTGCTCAAATTTATTATTTCCTTCCAAAAGAGAGCGGACAGCCGGTATTCTCATATAAGTTATCGCTTTTTGCTTTCTGGGGACTTATGTTTGTGTATCTTTGGGCCGGTGGACACCACCTTCTTTATTCTACCGTTCCTGACTGGATGCAGACTATGGGATCTGTATTCTCAGTAGTTCTTATACTGCCATCTTGGGGTTCTGCGATAAACATGCTTTTAACAATGAAGGGCGAGTGGGTTCAGATACGTGAAAATCCGTTAATTAAATTTATGATTTTAGCTTCTACGTTTTATATGTTCTCAACTCTTGAGGGACCAATTTTATCTATTAAGTCAGTAAATGCTCTTGCACACTTTACAGATTGGATTCCTGGACACGTTCATGATGGCACCCTTGGTTGGGTTGGATTTATGACTATGGCGGCACTTTACCATATGACTCCTCGCGTAATGAAGCGTGAAATTTACTCAAAATCATTGATGGAAGTTCAATTTTGGATCCAAACAACAGGTATAGTTTTATACTTTGCATCAATGTGGATAGCCGGAATTACTCAGGGTATGATGTGGAGAGCTACAGATCAGTTTGGTAATCTTGCATATTCATTTATAGATACTGTTACGGTACTTATTCCATATTACTGGATCAGGGCTATAGGCGGTCTTTTATATCTAGTAGGATTTTTTATATTTACTTACAATATATATAAGTCAATGTCGGCTAAAGAACTTACTAAAGAGCCATTTAGCGCAAGTCCTGCGGGCGTAAGGGGGTAGAGATGTTCAGTTGGTTAGAAAAAAATCCATTCTTTTTTGCCGTTGCTGTTTTTATAGTTATAGCATATGCTGGAATTATCGAAATTTTACCTGATTTCGCTAATCGCGCTAGACCTCTTGAGGGCATAAAGCCTCCTACAGTTTTAGAGCTTGCCGGCAAACACATATATATGAAGGATAGTTGTAACGCCTGTCATACACAGATGATTCGTCCTTTTAAGAGTGAGACCGATAGATACGGTATGTACTCTTTAAGTGGCGAATATGCTTACGATCGCCCTCATCTTTGGGGTTCTAAAAGAACAGGTCCTGATCTAAAACGTGTCGGAAATTACCGCACAACCGATTGGCACGAAAATCATATGCTAGAGCCTGCATCTGTAGTTCCAGGCTCTCTTATGCCAGCCTATAAACATATGTTTAAAAACAATGCCGATATTGAGACAGCTTATGGCGAAGCTTTGACTACTAAAAAGGTATTTAATGTTCCTTATGATATGGAGGGAATGCCTAAGCTTGGTACCTGGGAAGAGACTCAAGCGATAGTAAAAGAGCAGGCTCAAATGATAGTCGATGAGATGAAAAATCAAGAAGTAAAAGATGCGTTTGCAAGAGGCGAGATAAGAGAGATCGTCGCCATAATCGCATACTTAAATAGCTTGAAATAAGGTAAAATCTTGGATATGCAGGCTTTAAGAGAGATTCAAGGTTACGGATTTTTCTTCTTTACTGTTTTTTTAGTAATTGTGCTATATAGCTATTGCTATCATTTGTATAAATCAGAAAGAACAGGCAGAAGAAACTATGAAAAGTACTCAAATTTGGTATTAAAAGATGATTTGAGTGATGAAATTTTAGAGTCTGTATCTACGAGTAAGAATGTTAAAAAGGAAAGTTGAGTATGAAATGGTTTAATTTAGAAGATAATATTAATTTACTCTCGCTTATCGGCGCATTAGCTATCATATTGCTTACGCTATTTGTTGTCGGAAAATATGTAAAACAGATAAAGGATAGCAAATCCGAAGGCGAGCTTAGCGAACACAATTGGGATGGAATAGGCGAGTATAAAAATCCTATTCCGGTAGGCTGGGCCTTGATATTTGTACTTACCATAGTATGGGCGATCTGGTATTATTTGGTCGGTTATCCTCTTAACTCATATTCTCAAATCGGAGAATATAACGAAGAGGTAAAGGCTATGAACGCTAAATTTGAGAAAGAGTGGGCGAATCCTGATATAAAAACTCTTCATGCAATGGGTGAGGGTATATTTTTAGTTCAATGCTCTGCATGTCACGGAATCACGGCTGATGGAATAAACGGTAAAGCTGCCGATTTAAACATTTGGGGAAGCGAGCAGGGTATAGTGGATGCTATTATAAAAGGCTCAAAAGGGCTTGATTACCCAATGGGGGAAATGCCTCCTGGAATGGCTGATGAAGAGGGAGCTAAGGCCATAGCAGCTTACGTGGCTAAAGAGCTTTCAGGTATTAAAAAGACTACAAATGAAAATTTAGTTGAAGCAGGCAAGGCTCAGTTTGCGATTTGCGCATCTTGCCATGGAGATGATGGTAAGGGAATGGATGGCATGAGTCCTGATCTTACTAAATATGGTACAAGTGATTTTGTAGTAGATGTGCTAAAACGTGGTAAAAAGGGTGCTATAGGCGCTATGCCTAAATTTGACGACGGAAGACTTAACGCATTGCAGCAAAAGGCTGTAGGCGAATATATCTTATCGCTTACGAAGTAAGGAGCTATGATGGAAAATACAAATAGAAACGTTTTTGCACTAAATGGCGCAACGGGAATGCTTATCGCTACCGTGCTTTTACTAACTATCTTAGCCGTACTTACATATCTTGGCATTAAGGCTCAACAAGAGGTAGCTCAAAAGCCATATGCTATCGAAAATCCAAGCGCTATTGAGATGAAAAATGTAGATAACGCCAAGCATATAAAGATAAAGGAGTAGAGATGTCGGCAATTTTAGAGAAGATTATAATCATAGGACTTGTCATCTCCGCTATAATTTGTGCATGGGCGGTTTTAACTCCTAACCACTTGTTTATAGGATGAAATTTATAAATTTTAAGGGCGTACTTATCGCCCTTACCTTACTTTTAACTTCTACCTTTTCAAAAGATATTGTTCTCGTAAATCAAAAAATTTTAAGTGATAAAGTTGCTGAAAGAATAGAGCTTATAGGTGACGAGTTATTTGAAAAATCGGGTATTTATGTAGGCATAGGCGTATTTGATAAATTAAATGGAAAAAATTTAAAAGAGGCTTTTAGCGAGTTAGATTTAAAGCCACCTTTTGCATTTTTGATGCTGTCTAAATTTGAACATAAAGTTGAAATTTTTGCCGATAATGAAACTCTTAAGCTTTTTAATAAAGAGGGAATTTTAAGTCCGTACCCATCTAGTGGTTCGATTTTACCAATACTTACTTCAAAAAATGGCAAAGATATTTATAATGCCGCTATGCTTAACGGATATGCTGATTTAGCTGAGCAGATAGCTTCGTCAAAGCGCATTAAACTAGAAAATGCGCTAGGTAGTTCAAATAAAATTTTTCTTGAGATCATCAGATTTTTCGTATACGGTTCAATAATTCTTGTGATAGTCGTGATGTCAGTTAAGAAATTTAGGAATAAAAATGCAAAATAATACAAAGACATTTTGGCCATACGCTATCGTGTTCTCTATCATAGCTATCGTAATAGCCTGTATAGCTACGATTATGATTGCGCTTAAAAATCCCGTTCAGATGGATACTTTTTATATGGACAGATATCAAAACGTAGATGAGAATATCAATAAAATTCACGAAAGTCAAAAGAAGTTTGATTCTAAATTCAGTGTCGTTTTTAATAGTGTAAATCTAGAAAAACATAACGATTTTCTTAAAGCTATATTTGAATTTACCGTAACTCCAAAAGATAACAAATCTGCTAATCTTAACACTCAAATTTTATTAACCAGACCAGAAACTAATGAGCTAAATCAAATTTTAGAGGCGATTTGGCAAAATCAAAAATTAATTACAAAGAGTGTAAAATTAACTAAAAAAGGTAGATGGCAGCTGCTTTTAAAGCTAAATGACGGCACCGATACCGGATTTTATAAATTTGAAATTGAAGCGAAGTGATAGATTTAAATAGACTTTTTGTTTTTACAAACTCACGTAAAATTCGTGATTTTAACTCAAAATTTGAAGAGCAGTTAATACCCAAGGCGATTACTATAGCCGAATTTGAAAAAAAGGCGGTTTTGGTAAAAGATCGTTTTGAAGCCGATAGCGTATATTTGCTGGTGCTTATGCAAAGAGCTAGTGCGAGCGTAAAAGAGGCTAGAGAGCAGCTTAAAATACCCGATGAATTTTTTGCATTTTTAAAAAATAATGACTATCTTTTTAGCTTTTTTAAAGAGCTTGCAATTCAAAAAAAGAGCATAGAAGATATTAAATTTAGCGATATTTACGCCAATTTTGAAGAGCATTTGACTATACTTGAAGCCGTGCTAAATAGATATAAAGAGCTACTTCAAAAAGAGAATTTATACGATGATATAGTTTTGCCTGAAATTTATAATCTAAATGAAGATTATATCAGTGAATTTGACGAGATTATCATAGAAATAGACGGATTTTTAAGTGAATTTGAATGGGAAATTTTAAATAAAGTTTCATCTCTTACCACTCTTAAAATCATATTTCAAACAAGTAAATTTAATAAAAAATTAGTAGATAAAATTTCTCAAGTTTCAGGAATTAACAATTTTGCCGAGTATTCAAAATTTGAACTAAATTTGAGCGATAAAACACTTAAAAATATCGGAACTGTCAATAAAAAAAGAGAGGTTCAGACCAGATCTTTTGCTACAGCTAGCCTTGAGTGTGCTTATGTTATGGCTAAAGCAAGCGAGTTTATAAGAGATGGGATTGAGCCTGAAAAAATAGCAGTGATTTTGCCGGATGAGAGCTTTAGCGAGCTTCTTGCAATGCACGATTTTAACCGAATTTTTAACTTTGCTATGGGAGAGAGCTTTAAAAATACAAAGTTTTTTCAAACTATAGAATATATTGTAACTGCAATAAACGATAAAAAAAGAGTAAATTTAGACACTCAAAACAGATTTGAATTTAATGAATTTGAGTTTATTTTAGACTCTTTTGGAGTTAAAAACGAGCTTTTTAATAAATTTAAAAATCACTTTGAAATGAGTTGCAAATTTAATTTTTTTAAAGAGCTTATAAATGAAATTTTATCTCTGCAAGATGATAAAAATGTCGAAGATTTAGTTTTCGAAGAGCTTTTTTATATAGAAAATTTGGCTAGATATTTTAACTTTACGCTAAGACAAATTTGTGAAATTTTCCTTATGAAGCTAAATACTCTCAAACTTGACGACATAGGCGGTGGCAAGATAAACGTAATAGGTATCTTGGAGAGTCGCGGAATGAAATTTGACGGTGTTATTATTGTTGATTTTAACGACGATTTGATACCAAAACGTAGCGTAAACGAGATGTTTTTAAACTCAAAGGTTAGAGAAAAAGCAGGTCTTATAAGCTATATAGATAGAGAAAATTTACAAAGATTTTATTATGAAAATCTCATAAATGAGTCCAAAAAAACAGCGATTTGTTATCTAGTAAATGAGGAAAAAATCCCTTCAAGATTTCTAAATGAGTTTATAGCTATTAAGGATATAAATTTTAGAGATGACGAGTATGCTAAGGTTTTATCGCGAGTGCAAGATGGAACTAGACTAAGGGCGTTTGATGATGAAGTAATTTTAAGGCATGATTTTTTTGCCATGCCACTCTCATTTTCTAAGCTAAACACATTTTTAACATGTCCTAGGAAATATTATTATTCTAAAATTTTAGGAATTAAGCCAGCTTTGATGCCTCAAGATAGCCAAAATACATCACTTGGAAATGCTGTTCATACGGCGCTTTGCGAGTATTATAATAAATTTGAAAAATTTGATCTGGTTGAATTTGAAAAAATTTTAAGTAGTAAGGAAGTCTCGCCTCTTGATTTTGAAATTTTGATGATAAATTTTGAAAAATTTGCCAAAAAAGAGCAAGATAGATTTGTTCAGGGTTGGAGAGTTAAAGCCTGTGAAAAAGAGCTTAGTCGCAGCTTTGAAGGAATAATGTTGACAGGTTTTATCGATAGGATAGATAAGAGAGATGGCGATATAAATTTAATTGATTACAAGAGTGGAAGTTTTGATAAAAAATCATTGCAACTTCCTTTTTATGAGGCTCTTGTGGGAGCTAAATGCGAGGCTTTTTACTATGATTTAAAAAGCGATATGGAGTTAGTTAAATCTGCTTCAAGTATAGAAGATTTACGAATAGAACTTGAAAATCTTAAAAAAATAAACAAAAGTGAGATAAATTTTAGTCGCAATGTAGGTGTGGCATGCAGATATTGCGAGTACAAAATCATTTGTAAGGGCGAACTATGAAGCCATTTTTAGCCCTAGAAGCAAGTGCTGGCAGCGGTAAGACCTTCGCTCTTAGTGTGCGATTTATCGCGCTTATATTAAGCGGTGCAAATATTAATGAAATTGTAGCCTTGACCTTTACCAGAAAGGCTGCAAATGAGATGAAAGAGCGTGTCGTAGAGACATTTTTAAATCTTGAAAAAAAACTAAGTGAGCTAGAAGAGATATCTAAAATTTTAAATCAAAGCAAAGAGCAAATTTTAGGGCTAAGAGATGCAAGGTTGGCTAAATTTTTAGAAGGAAATCTTAAAATTACTACCTTTGATTCGTTTTTTGCGATGATTTTAAGACAGTTTAGTCTAAATATGGGGCTAAGTTCTGATTTTAAAATAGTTTCTGGCTTAGAAAATCTGCAAAGAGCCGAGTTTGCACTTGAAATTTCAAAAGATAAGGCTCTCTTAAAAGCGCTTGCCAACCTTATCATATCGGCTCAAAATAGTAAAAATAGCTTTTTTGATGCGCTTGAGATGTTTTATGATAATTTTAGCGAGATAAAGTGTGTGCAAAACTCTAAATTCCCAAGCGAAGTTGCGGTAGAAAACAGCCTTAGAAATTTATATGAATATGCATTAAAAAAAGATGCAAGCGACCAGGCTCTAAAGAGTTTTGAGCCAAAAAAACCAATCAGGCTGCTTGAGAGTGCTTTTGTAGAAAGGGATAGTTTAAACTACCGCACATATTCTAAAATTTATTCGCCTGAGCTTGATGAGCTTTTTTGGGAATTAAAGGCGAATTTAAAGCTATATTTTGACGAGCTTGAAGCTTACAAACTAAGCGAACTTAATAAATTTTTACAGATTTATAAAAGTGTCAAATTAGCACTTAATAGAAGGTTAAACAGTCTAACTTTTAGTGATATTTCAAGATTAACTTATGAACTTCTTTGCAAAAATTTCGATGCACAAGTGCTTTATTTTAGGCTTGATGGACGGATAAATCATCTTTTAATTGATGAATTTCAAGATACTAACGTAACTCAATACGAGATAATGCTTCCTTTGATATCTGAAATTTTATCAGGATACGGACAGAACGGACTTGGAAGTTTTTTTTACGTAGGAGATATCAAGCAAAGTATATATAGATTTAGAGGTGGTAAAAAGGAGCTTTTTGCTAAATTGCAAGATGATTTTATACAGATAAAAAGCTCAAGTCTTTATACAAATTACAGAAGTTTTGCCGCTTTAGTAAAATTTACAAATGCAATTTTTAAGGACAAAATTTCAGATTTCAAAGAGCAGCTCGCAAGCACTAAAAAAGATGATAGGATTTTAAACTTAAGAGTTGATTCTTGGTGTGAATATTTTAAGCCAGATAGCGATGATTACGGGTTTTTGCGAGTAGTAAGCAATGATGATATAGTTATTGAATTACTAAATCAAGTTAAATTTTTACTTGAAAACGGAGTCAAAGATAATGATATCACTGTGCTTTGCTGGAAAAATGAGGATATAAACTCTATTTCAGCCGCTCTTGAAAGCGCAGGTATAAATTCTGTATCGGAAAGCACGTCTTCTTTGCTTCAAAGTCCTTATGTAAGAGCGATAGTAGAGTATGCTAAATTTTGTCTTTTTAATGATCCAATTTATAAGTTAAACGTAGAAGCTTTGCTTGACACCAAAATTTATTTACTTGATATCAACCCATCTAAACCAGCTTTTTTAAGCCTAAATTATCTTGCTAAAAAACTAAATATTGATATTTCAAATATCGATATTTTAAGGCTTTTTGAACTTGCAAGAGAATTTAAAAATTTAGCGGATTTTATTTTTAATCTCGATAGCTTTGATGCCGTAATAAGCGCTAAAAATAGTATAGGCGTAAAAATAATGACTGTGCATAAATCAAAAGGGCTTCAGTTTGAAAATGTCATAGTATGCGACAAGATAGGAGGTTCTAAAAGCGATAGTTCCAGTTTTTTAGCCGAATATGATGTGAAAGATGGCTGGAAGATAAAGCAAAATATCAAAAAAGAGAGTTTTGATGAGGATTTTAAGAACCTTAAAAATAGAGCCAAAGAGCTTGAAAAAGAAGAGAATTTAAATAAACTTTACGTAGCTTTTACTAGAGCTATTTGTGGTCTTATTGTTATTAAAAAAAGTAATCCAGATGGAAGAAATCCTAGTTTTTTTACCGCTTATGAGCTAAAAAGTAGTCAGGAAATTGTAGAGTATCTTGATTTGAAAGAATTTACTTTTGGTCAAATTATACCTAGTAAAAAAGATGAAATTCAACAAGTAAGAAATAGCAAAGATATAGATATTATCAAGGTTGCAAGGCAGGATATTGATAATAAAAAAGATAGTATGGCAAAAAATCAAAATGCCATATATCTAGGTTTAGCATTTCACTATCTCTTTGAGATGACGGCTAAATTTGATGAGAGAGCGTTGTGGGTGGCAAGATCTGCTATGTTTAATAAATTTCATAAATTTCTTTCTAATGATGAGCTTGAAGAGCTATTTTTAAGAGGATTAAATTTAATAAAAGACGAGAAATTTATAGAGTTTACTACCAATAAAAAGATATATAAAGAACAGCCTTTGAAATTTAATGGCTCGTTAAAGCAGATCGATCTTATGTGCATTGATGATAATGAAATTTGTATAATAGATTATAAGACAAGCGATAATAGTATCGATGAAAACATATCTCAAATAACGAACTATAGAGATGCTATAAGTAAATTTTATCCAAATCTTAAGATAAAAGCTGTATTATTTTACGCTCTAAAAAATAAAATTCAATATATTGAAATTTAAAAACTACTTAAATTAAGGTTTATATAAGCTATTTTTAAATAAAATCACGTTCTAAAATTATTGGCAAAGGTAAAAAAATGACACAAACAACAAAGCCAAACGAGGTTAAACGAGATTGGATTGTCCTTGATGCGGAAGGCAAGCGTTTTGGTAGATTGCTAACCGAAGTTGCGACAATACTTCGTGGCAAAAATAAACCAAATTTTACTCCAAACGTTGATTGTGGAGATTATGTTATCATCATCAACGCTTCAAAAGTAGAATTTACAGGAAATAACAAAGCTGAAGATAAGCTATATCACAGACATTCTGGCTATTTCGGAAGTACAAAAAGTGAGAAATTTGGCGATTTGGTAGCCAATAAACCTGAGAAGCTATTTAAGCTTGCGGTTCGCGGAATGCTTCCAAAGACAAAACTTGGTAGAGAGATGATAAAAAAACTAAAAGTTTATGCGGGTAGCGAACATCCTCATACAGCTCAAATCGCTAAAAAAGAAGGAAAATAATTATGGCAAAAGTTTATGCAACTGGAAAAAGAAAAACTGCTGTCGCTAAAGTTTGGATAAAGTCAGGAAGCGGCAAAATCGTAGTAAATGGAATGGATCTAAATAGCTGGCTTGGTGGGCATGAGGCTATCAAGCTAAAGGTTGTTCAACCTCTTCTAGTTACTAAGCAAGAGAGCCTTGTGGATGTTACTGCTACTACTTTAGGAGGCGGATATTCAGCTCAGGCTGAGGCTTTAAGACACGGAATTTCACGTGCTTTAGCTGCAATGGACGGTGATTTTAGAGCGGTTCTTAAACCAAAAGGTTTACTAACTCGTGACTCTCGTGTAGTTGAGCGTAAGAAATTCGGCAAGAGAAAAGCAAGACGTAGTCCGCAATTTTCTAAACGTTAATATATTTTTGTGGATCTTGGTATATCTGAGATCCCATTTAGTTTAATTCTCAAAGCAAAGACTTTGAGAATTTTCTTTGTATTTGATAAATATTTATAAGTACAAATGAAGTATTTAAATAAAATTTATTAAATATATATAAAATAATATTTATGGTTTTATTAAAAAATCATAAGAAAGGATATTCTATGAAAAAGATTGCTATTGCTTTAATTGCTGCTACAGCTCTTTTTGCTGCTGATTCAGCATATAACTACGAGTTAACTCCAACTATAGGAGGAGTTCATCCAGAAGGAAATCTTGGCACAAATGAACACGCTACTATAGGCTTAAGAGTCGGAAGAAATCTTGAAAATTCATTATTAGATCAAGTTGAACTTGGTTTTAATTACTCAAACAATATTAAAGAGTTTGGTGTAAAAGGTAATGCAGCAAGATACTTTGTAAACGTTATTAAGGATTTTGGATTAACTAATAATTTTTCACTTTACGGACTAGTTGGTGCTGGCTGGGAAGATGTATCCGCTAAATTTGTAGATAATGAAGATGGCGGATTCGGACAATATGGTTTAGGATTAAAATATAAAGTTACAGATAACTTTGCGCTTCGGGTAGAGGCTGTAGATGCTATCAAATTTGAGCACGGAGATCACAATCTATTCTATACACTTGGCTTTGCTGTAGGATTTATCGAGAAATCCGCTCCAGTAGTTGTAGCTGCTCCAGAAAAACCAATAATGCCAAAAGTTGTAAATCTTGATGATGATAATGATGGTGTTTTAAATGATGTTGACAAATGCCCAAATACTCC
Organism: Campylobacter sp. RM16192; assembly: GCF_004803855.2. NCBI lineage: Bacteria > Pseudomonadati > Campylobacterota > Epsilonproteobacteria > Campylobacterales > Campylobacteraceae > Campylobacter > Campylobacter sp. RM16192. Next base: position 260,457 of record NZ_CP012552.1, read on the forward strand.
AGCGGGTGTTGTAGTTGATGAAACCGGTTGTGAGAAAGTTATTGTACTTAGAGATTTAGGTGTAAATTTTGCATTTGATAGTTATAAAATAACACCAAAATATCTTGATGAGATTAAAAAAGTTGCTGAGTTTATGGGTGAAAATCCAAGCTACCGTGTAGTTTTAGAAGGCCATACTGATAGTACTGGTGCCGAAGCTTACAACTTAAAATTATCGGAGAAGAGAGCAAATGCTGTTGCTAAAGCTCTTGAGAATCTTGGTGTAAGCTCAAGCAAGATTACAACTGTAGGTTATGGTGAGGCTAAACCAGTAGCTGACAATAAAACAAAAGAAGGACGTGCTGAAAATAGACGCGTTGAAGCTAAATTTAATAAATAATTTAGACTATAATAGACTACACTATTTAGGCTTTATCGCTATATAACGATAAAGCCTAATTTTTTATCTACTTTTTAACTAAAGAAAACAAATGAAAAAAACGATACTTTTTGATCTGGATGGCACACTTATAGACTCTACTCCAGCTATTTTAACAGGGTTTGATACAGCATTTAAAGTCCATAATAAGCAGACGCCAGACCACGATGCAGTAAAGTCTCTTGTCGGACATCCTCTTGATGTTATGTTTGGCGATCTTGGAGTAGATAAAGATTTGATTCAAAATTATATCGATGCTTATAAGGCTTGCTATAAACAAATTTATCTAGACCGAACAACTCTCTTGGATTTTGCTAAAGAGGCTGTAGAGCTTGCTAGCAAAATTGCTGATGTAGGAGTTGTTACTACAAAAACTTCTAAATTTTCTATAAATTTACTTGAACATTTGGGTATTAAAGAATTTATTAAAACAGTAGTTGGCAGAGATGATATAGTGCACCCTAAACCAAACCCTGAGCCTATTAATTTAGCTCTTAAAAATCTAGGTAAAGATAATGAGCAAAATAAAAAACTTGCATTTATGATAGGTGATACATGTATGGATATGATGGCAGCAAAATCAGCTGGTATAGAAGGCTTGGCTCTTTTGTGCGGTTATCAAGATTTACAAAATTTAAAAAAATGTTCAAATCATATCTTTGAAAATTCACTTCAGGCAGTTGAGTTTATAGCAAAACTATAGAATAAATTTATTAAAAATTTAAGCTGTAAATCCATTTTAGTATTCATTAGTAATAAATTTATACTTTTAATTCATCTTAAAATACTCAATAATTTTCTCGATTAATCATATATTTTGGAATTTCGTTTTATAATAAAAGATTTTATGATAAAGATGAGGCAAATAAATGAGTAAAATTATGAAAACTATGGACGGCAACGAGGCGGCTGCGTATGCTTCATACGCCTTTACGGAAGTTGCAGGAATTTATCCGATAACTCCAAGCTCTCCGATGGCTGATTATACCGATGCTTGGGCGGCTACAGGCAAGAAAAATTTATTTGGCATGCCGGTTAAAGTTGTCGAGATGCAAAGCGAAGGCGGAGCCGCAGGAACTGTTCACGGCTCGCTTCAAGTAGGCGCGCTTACTACTACTTACACGGCTTCTCAGGGTCTGCTTTTAAAAATTCCTAATATGTATAAAATTTCAGGCCAGCTACTTCCTGGAGTTATCCACGTAAGTGCTCGCTCTATCGCGGCTCAAGCGCTTTCTATCTTTGGAGATCATCAAGACATCTATGCCTGTCGCCAAACCGGCTGGGCTATGCTTGCAAGCGGTTCGGTTCAAGAGGTTATGGATATTGCGGGTGTTGCTCACCTTGCTGCGATTAAAGGACGGGTGCCGTTTTTACACTTTTTTGACGGGTTTAGAACAAGCCATGAAATTCAAAAAATAGAAGTTATGGACTATGCACATTTTGATAGGCTTCTTGATAAAGAGGCGGTGCAAAAATTTAGAGACGAAGCGCTAAATCCGGAAAGTCCAAAGACCAGAGGAACGGCGCAAAACGATGATATCTACTTTCAAACCAGAGAGCTAACTAACCGCTTTTATGATGCGGTGCCTGATATCGTGGCTGATTATCTGGCTGAAATTTCAAAGATAACAGGGCGCGAATATAAGCCGTTTAACTACTACGGCGATCCTGATGCCGAGCGTGTGGTTATAGCGATGGGCTCGGTTACGCAAACGCTTGAAGAGGTAGTTGATCACTTAAGAGCAAATGGCGAGAAAGTTGGTATTATCAAAGTTCATCTTTATCGTCCGTTTAGCTTAAAATATCTATTTGACGTTATGCCTGATTCGGTTAAGAAAATTGCCGTTTTAGACCGCACAAAAGAGCCGGGCAGCTTGGGCGAACCGCTATATCTTGACATAAAAGCTGCGTTTTACGGAAGCAAGACTCAGCCTATCATAGTTGGCGGTAGATACGGGCTTAGCTCAAAGGATGTCGATCCTGCGCAAATGATCGCGGTATTTGAAAATTTAAAACTTGATGAGCCTAAAAACGGCTTTACCGTAGGAATCGTAGATGACGTAACTTTCACATCTCTTGAAGTGGGCGAGAAAATTTCACTAAGTGACGATAGCGTAAAAGAGTGTCTATTCTACGGACTTGGCGCGGATGGAACCGTTGGAGCCAACAAAAACTCGATTAAGATTATCGGTGATAAGACCGATCTTTACGCGCAGGCTTATTTCGCATACGACAGTAAAAAATCAGGTGGCTACACACGCTCGCATTTAAGATTTGGCAAAAATCCTATCCGATCAACCTATCTTGTCTCAAACCCGCACTTCGTGGCTTGCTCGGTGGCGGCTTATCTTGAGCTTTATGAGGTAATTGACGGCATAAGACAAAATGGAACGTTTCTATTAAACTCAATTTGGGATGCAGATGAAACCATCGCTAAAATTCCAAACAGAGTTAAGAGAATCTTGGCTCGCAAAAATGTAAATTTCTACATCATCAACGCTACAAAGCTAGCTCACGATATCGGGCTTAAGAACCGTACAAATACCATTATGCAATCAGCCTTCTTCAAGCTTGCTAACATCATACCTTTTGAAGATGCTCAAAAATACATGAAAGAATACGCTCACAAAGCTTACTCCAAAAAAGGCGAAGCGATAGTTGAGATGAACTACAAGGCTATCGATATGGGTGCCGGTGAGCTTGTAAAAGTGCCTGTAGATCCTGCTTGGGCAAATTTAAGCGATGAGAGCGATACGAAAGAACAATATATCGGAACCGATTTTGTCGAAAAGGTAGTAAAACCGATAAATGCGGCTAAGGGTGATAGCTTGCCTGTATCGGCGTTTTTGGGCTATGAAGATGGACACTTTGAGTCAGGAACTACGGCTTATGAAAAGCGCGGTGTAGGTGTCATGGTGCCAAAATGGATCGAGGAAAATTGTATCCAATGCAACCAATGTGCCTTCGTATGTCCTCATGCTGTTATACGTCCGTTTTTGATCGATGATAACGAGCTTGAAGCGGCTCCTAAAACTGTAAAAGATCACGTTTTAGACGCAAAAGGCAAGGAGCTAAAAGGGCTAAAATATAAAATTCAAGTTAGTATCCTAGACTGCACAGGATGTGAGCTGTGTGCGCAAAACTGCCCAAGCAAGGAAAAATCCCTTGTAATGGTGCCTTTTGAAGAAGAGCAAGAGAAAAATGAGCAGGTAAACGCGGATTATCTATTTAAAAATGTAACTTATAAAGATGATCTGATGAGCAAAGAAAGCGTTAAAGGCTCAAGCTTCGCTCAGCCTCTTTTTGAGTTCCATGCTGCTTGTCCGGGATGTGGAGAGACGCCTTATCTAGGGCTTGTTACAAGGCTATTTGGTGATCATATGATAGTGGCAAACGCGACAGGTTGTAGCTCGATTTATGGAGGAAGCGCGCCTTCAACTCCATACACTACAAATAAAGACGGGCACGGCGTAGCTTGGGCGAATTCGCTGTTTGAGGATAATGCTGAATTTGGTATGGGCATGGAGGTGGCTACTCAAACTATCCGCCACCGTATAGAAGATATCATGCTTCGCACAAAAAATAGCGTTCCAAACGCACTTAGCGCACTTTATACTGACTGGTGTGAATTTAAAAACGATAGCGCTAAAACTAAAGAGATAGCTAAAATTTTAGTGCCGATTTTAGAGCAAAATTTAGAAGTTGAGGGCGTAAAAGAAATTTTAAGCCTGAAAAAATATCTCATTAGAAAATCTCAATGGATCATTGGCGGTGATGGCTGGGCGTATGATATAGGATTTGGCGGACTTGATCACGTACTTGCAAGCGGAGAAAATGTAAATGTGCTTGTGCTTGATACTGAGGTTTACTCAAATACCGGCGGTCAAAGCTCAAAATCAAGCCGCGCAGGCTCTATCGCGCAATTTACCGCTTCAGGAAAGCCGGCTCAGAAAAAAGACTTAGGCTATATCGCTATGACCTACGGAAACATTTTCGTAGCTCAAATCAACTCAAACGCAAGCCAAGCAAATACGATAAAAGCGATTTTAGCGGCTGAAGCGTATGACGGACCAAGCCTCGTGATAGCCTACTCGCCTTGTATAGCTCACGGTATCAAAGGTGGACTTAGCTACTCTGGCAACCAAGCAGAGCTTGCGACAAAATGCGGCTACTGGCCTACATATATCTATGATCCAAGGCTTGCTAAAGAGGGTAAAAATCCGCTTAAGATGACATCTAAAGAGCCTGACTGGAGCCTTTATGAAGAGTTCTTGCTAAATGAGGTTAGATATAGCGCGCTTAAAAAGACAAATCCAGAGCACGCAGATGCGCTTTTAAAGAAAAATGAAGATGACGCTAAACGTCGATACCGCCAGCTAAAACGCCTATCGGTGGCTGATTTTAGCGATGAGGTTGAAGTTAAAGAAGAAAACCAAACCCAAAACTAACAATATATAAATTTGACTGTGCTTTTGTGCAGTCAAATTTACTCTTTAAATGCCAAAAATAAATGCTTTTGTGATTAAAATTTTAGCATTTTTTCTATATAGATTCGGACTTTTAATTTACATGACTTGCTAAAATAAACAATAAATTCAAGTATAAATTTTAAGAATAGCTACAAAATTTACAAACTAAAATTCATGTTACAAATTTACACTAAACTGATAATAGATATCAGAACTAAGAAATAATTTAGCAAAGATAGTTTATAATAATCGATATCAAGACAAATAAAAAGCTAGGAGTTTATATGTCAGTTTTAGTAATCGGAGCCGACGAGATAACGCCGATAAAAGCGGTTTTGAAAGATTTGGGCGCAGAGAAGATAGAGCACTGGGATGCAAGAAACGAAAACAGAGTAAATCGCAAACCAATCCCTCAAGATACAGAGTGCGTTGTGATGCTAACGAGCTTTTTAAATCACAACACAATGAAGACAATAAAAACTCAAGCCAAAAAACGAAATATCCCGATAGTATGCGCAAAAAGAAGCGTTAGTTGCGTATTTTGCGAATACTGCAAGGTCTTTGGGCTAGACAAGGAATTCAAATGCAAATCAAAAGATTGCTAAATGAAATTCGGCTTTTTATTAGATATTGGAGAAATAACTCCAAATATTTTTTCAAAGCTTGATAGGGTAAAAAAAGCAAAAATTTTTATAAATTTGTATAACTCATGCGTAGAAGATGAGCTAAAAATCCCTAAAAATTATTATAAATTCGGGCTTGGCTTGCAAAATATCTTTTTAAAAAGAGTTGATGAGTTATGCAAATTTAAACATCAAAGCTTTAAAAAACCAACTAGCTTTTGTGTGGCTTCAAATACTATAATCCATGCTTTTAAAAATGGAAATTTAGATGAAATTCCAGTTATAGCAGGTACTCCTAAACACCCTGCCGCAAAGCTGCTCATGCTACTTAAATCACAAAACGGAATTTGTTTTGATGCGGATATAATGTTTTCTCAGTTTGTTTATGATAAAATCCGTAAAAAACATCTTGATAAAAATGTTTATTTTCAAGACGGCATAATCTTTGCGGAGCATAACGGCAGAAAAATTTTTGGAGTTTTGCCTAGCTTTAAGGAGATTTCAAAAGATAGGTTTCATCTGGCAAATTACGAAATCGCAAGGGCTTTTAAAGCTCTTGACGAGAACGGATTTGATAGGATGTTTGTTGTTTTTCCGCGCAACACAAACTTCTTAAAGCACATAGAGGTTAATACTTGTTGCGGAAACTATGGCGGTGAGGCTAGGCTTAAGCTCGTTCCTTACACCATCGTTCATAACGTATTTTAATTTAAGGAAAGTTTATGATAGGAATAATTTTTGGAAGCAGTATGGGAAATACTGAAGAGGCGGCAAAATTTTTGTCTGAAAATTTAGGGCTTGAAAACGAGCTTTTAAACGTAAGCGATTGTGATGCGGATAAGATCAATAGCTTTGATAAGCTCATCCTTGGCACCTCTACTTGGGGGAGTGGCGACTTGCAAGATGATTGGGACGCGTTTGATTTTGAAGGACTTGAGCTTAGTGGTAAGACTGTTGCAGTATTTGGAATGGGCGATAGCGAGAGCTATAGCGATGAGTTTTGCAACGCTATGGGCAAGCTTTACGATCACGTCGTAAAACAAGGTGGAAAGGTCGTAGGTAGCGTATCAACCGACGGATATAGCTTTGAGAGTTCAGAGTCTGTTCGCGGTGGTAAATTTGTAGGACTTGCGCTTGATGCCGACAATGAAAGCGATCAAACAGAGCCAAGAATTCTGGCTTGGATCGAGCAGATAAAACCAAATTTCGCATAAAACATCTTCCCCTATTCAGGGGACCTTTTTAAAATAAATCTTATATTAATCTACTTAAAAAATACTAAATTTAAGCCTTTTGTAGCTAAAATATTTTTAAATATTAAACATTTGGAGCAAGAATGGCATTTCAGAATTTAAAGTGGCAAAAATTTTATGAAAAAGCCTGGAAAATAAGAGCAGAGTTTATGAGCGAGTGCTTAAGCCGCGGGATGAATGGCTACCAAGCAATTAAAGAGCTTGAAAAGAAAGAGCGTAAATATCGAATATCAATAACAGGTGATGAAGTGATATCATGGGAAAGGATTAAGGGAGATCCTACAAATGTGATATCTGAATCGATTAATATTCCTATAATGCGACTAAGCTCTATTAGGGGTAATGAGATTATAATACCATTTTATGCAAATTTTAACTTTGTCGATATGCTTATCGATATTTTTGATGAGACGGGGCCTTATGATTCTATTGTTGAACTTGGATGTGGATATGGAAGAAATTTGTTTGAACTATTTTATAGAGGCGGATCTGCTGATATCCCGTATTATGGTGGAGAATTTACAAAAAGTGGTGTGGAACTTGCCAGCAAACTGGCTAAAGCAACTCCAAATATGAATGCTAAATTTTTTCATTTTAACCATCTTGAGCCGAAGTTAGATATTGACTTTGGTGAGCGAGTATTTTTATTTACTTGCCACTCTATTGAGCAGGTAATGCAAATTCCAGATAATTGGTTTGAAGTTGTATCTAAATGTGCCAAACACGTTAGATGTGTACATCTTGAACCATTTGGTTTTCAGATGCATATAACGGGTCCTATAAGTCAAAAACATATGGAATTTATGGTGCAGCAAGGCTGGAATGTCAATTTTACAGATATGCTAAAGCAAGCTTCTAAAAACAAGATAATAGAAGTGGATGGTGCAGTATTGGAGATTGGATTTTCTCAAGATCCGTTTAATCCGGGTTCGATTGCTATATGGCATAGTGATAGAAAATAGTTATTTTTGCTTATGTTACTAAATTTTAAAGAATTTTCAGAGAAAAACCCTATTAAATGGGCTATATTTATGGGGTTTTTATCTTCATTGCCCATAGTTGCAATTGCTTTTGCGGATGCTAATATAGATTTTAATTCAGCTAGTCAAAACAAAGAAACAGATCTACTACAGATCATTTTTTATTTTTTGGCATCTTATATTTTTATTAAATTTTTTACATTTTTAAAAAAATTTTCATTATTCTATCTCATATTATTTTCATTATTATCTACTGGTGTTTGTCTGCTATCTCAAATATATTTATTAAAATTGTTTTTTGTAACAAATGAGCCCCATCAAAACATTATCTATGCCCTATTAGCTGGAGCAAGCTTTTTGTATATTTTTATTTTAAATTTAATTGCTTCAAATATTTCTAAGCACTGAATTTTATTGAATTATTTTAATCTAAAAACGTAAAACCAGATTTGCAACAGCTGCTTTTCTTTGAGGTTTTATCAAATTTTCGCTACAATCTTACGAAAAAAAAGGATAGATATGCCGCTACTTGATAGTTTTTGTGTAGATCACGTAAAGATGAATGCACCCGGAGTTCGCCTAGCTAAAACGATGAAAACGCCAAAAGGCGATGATATAAGCGTATTTGATCTTAGATTTTGCAAGCCAAATGAGGAAATTTTGCCTGAAAAGGGCATCCATACTCTTGAGCACCTCTTTGCAGGATTTATGAGAGATCACCTTAACGGCAACGGAGTTGAGATCATCGATATCTCTCCGATGGGTTGCAGAACTGGCTTTTATATGAGTCTTATCGGCACTCCTAGCGAAGATACAGTAAGACAGGCGTGGCTAGCCTCTATGCAAGATGTTAAAAACGTTAAAAACCAAAGCGAAATCCCAGAGCTAAACGTATATCAATGCGGTACATATAAGATGCACTCGCTTGATGAAGCGCACTCGATAGCCGATAAAATTTTAAAAAGCGGACTTGGCATCATAAACAACGACGAAATCAAACTTGATCTAAAAGCTATGGGTTTGTGAGCGAAATTTGACGCGGATGATTAGCTGTGCAAAGCCTGAAAATTTAAGTGAAAACAAGGCTTTTTTAACCGAGCAAATTTTAACCTATCTTGGTAACAAGCGCTCTTTGCTTGGCTTTATAGAGCAAGGTATACTGCATGCCAAAAGCGAGCTTAAGCAAGATAAAATAAGCTGTTGTGATATGTTTTCGGGCTCTGGAATCGTAGCTAGGTTTTTAAAGCAGCACGCAAATTTTATCGTTGCAAACGACCTTGAGCTGTACTCCAAAATTACCAACGAATGCTACCTTGCAAATTTAACACCTGAGCTTAAAGCTGAGCTTAAAACTAGCCTAGCAAAAATAAAAAAAGAGATAAAAAGCGAGCTTAAAAGCGGTTTTATTACTGAGCTTTACTCGCCAAAAGATGAGGCAAATATAACCCCAAACGATAGAGTTTTTTATACTCCTTATAATGCGCGCTATATCGATACAGCAAGGGCTAGCATTGAGCTTTTGGATGAGCAGCTGAAGCCGTTTTTTCTGGCTCCACTTTTGCACTCTGCTAGCGTACATGCAAATACAAGTGGAGTTTTTAAGGGCTTTTATAAAAACAAAGATAAAATAGGGCAGTTTGGCGGCGAAGGAAGAAATGCATTAAAGAGAATTTTAACTCCTATCGAGCTTAAAATGCCTGTTTTTTCAAATTTCAACGTCGAATTTGAAGTTATGCAAAAGGACGCAAATTTACTGGCTAGTGAGCTTGATAAGATCGATCTAGTCTATCTTGATCCGCCTTATAATCAACACCCTTACGGCTCAAACTACTTCATGCTAAATTTAATCGCCAAATACGAACACCCAAGTGAAATTTCAAAAGTTTCTGGCATAGCTAAAAACTGGAATCGCTCCGTTTATAATCAAAGAGCAAACACAGCTGAAGCGTTTTTTGAGCTGATTGGTAAGTTGAAAGCTAAATTTGTGCTAATTTCTTTTAACTCGGAAGGCTTTATTTCCAAGGAGAGTTTTGATAAAAACCTTAAAAAATTTGGTAAAGTGGAGCTAAAAGAAAAAAAATATAATACATTTCGTGGAAGCAGAAATCTAAACAGTAGAAATTTGCATGTAAACGAACTTCTTTATATACTTAAAAAATAAGTTAGTAATTCATCTTTTTCATATATATTCAATAAATTATAAAACTACTAAATATATCAATGTAATTTTAAGTTCAATTTTAATAAAATTTCATTAACTTTATTTTTTAAGGAAATTTTATGAAAAATAAACTTATATCTTTGATGATTACCGCTACGGCTTTTAGTTCGATGTTTGCAGGGGATTTTATATCTCAAACAACTGCAATTTTTTTAAACGGCAAAGACATAGGAAAAATAGAGGTTTTAACTCCTGTTGAAATTGTAGAAAAAGGACAATCTTTAACTAGGATAAAAATACAAGGAGTAGTTGCGGATAATTATAAAGAGAGAATCCAAAGAAGTATCCCAAATGCTGAAGTTTTTGTTGTTTTTAATGAAGATGTTGACGGTAATTTTGTTTTTAATAAGAAATTAGAAGATGATTATGGTGAAATTTGGCATGAAGTAAGCGGTGTTTATGAGGTTGATTCAAAGCTTATAATAGCCGATGAGGATGCCTTGTACGACCAAGCAAAAAAAATATACGAAGAGAGCTGTTCTGCCTGTCACAGACTGCATCAGCCTAATGATTTTACAGCTAATCAGTGGCCTGCAAGCCTGCAAGGCATGATTGATGCCGGTTATACTGCAATAGATGAAAATAGTTTAAATTTAATCACAAAATATTTGCAGCATAACGCTAAAGAAAGTTATTAAAATTAAAGAAACCAATATTTAGAAAAGGGGAGAATATGAAAAGACGAGATTTTATAAAGACCTCAGCTATTCTTGGAGCTAGCTCTTTGAGTGCTAGCAGGATTGATGGTGTTACAAAAACTATTTTTGACAATAAGAAAGTTTTTGGAGCAAATAGATTTGGAACTTTTTGGGCCAATATAAATTCAGAGCAGATCGTTTCTGTAAGTGATTTTGAAGGTGATAAATTCCCAAATACTATGAATTATTCGCTGCCGGATGTGATTCAAAACGAAAACAGAGTTCTTTATCCGATGGTAAGAAAAAGCTATCTAAAGGCTAAAGGTCCTGCAAAAAGTGAATTAAGAGGTAATGAAGAGTTTGTAAGAGTTAGCTGGGATGTAGCTCTTGATCTTGCCGCTAAGGCTTTAAAAGAAAATTTCGACAAATATGGCCCTGAAAGTATCTACGGCGAGTGCTACTGGTGGGGCGGTAGCGGTAAAGTAGGCTGGGGCAGAACCGTAGCTCACAGAATGTTAAAAATTCTTGGCGGATATGTTGAGGAGACTGATGATTATTCGACGGGAGCAGGTCTTACTATAATGCCTTATGTATTGGGAAGCGGTTCGGTTTATGATACACCAACCAAATGGAAAGCCGTTGTTAAAAATGCTAAAAACGTAGTATTTTGGGGTACCGATCCGATAGTTACAAATCAAATAGGTTCTATTCCTCCACTTCACTCTAACTATCCTGGCATCATAGATCTTAAAAAATCAGGCATAAAAACTTATAGCGTAAACGTAATGGTTAACGATACTGCTCGCTATTTAGGCTCTGAACCTATAATAGTTGTACCAAATACCGATACCGCAATGGTGCTTGGAATGTGCCACCACTTATATGAAAATCATCTTTATGATGCTGAGTTTATTAAAAAATATACGGTTGGATTTAATAAATTTAAAGACTATTTGCTTGGTGTGGAGGATAAGATTGTTAAAGATGTTAAGTGGGCTAGTAAAATTTGTGGTGTTCAACCTGAATATATAGCTAAATTCGCAGAAAAACTAGCAAAAGAGCCTACTACTATTTTAATAGGTCGTGCACTTCAAAGAGCAGACCACGGAGAGCAAATTTTCTGGGCTTTAGTTACTCTAAACGCTATGCTAGGACATATCGGTAAGGAGGGTCTTGGGTTCGAGTTTAGTTTAGGATATAACTCAGGCGGCGCCGGAGATAAGATAGCTCCGGTTTTAAAGGGTCTTAGCACAAGAATCAGTGAAAAATATGAGACGCCAGACTCTCCTTGGAAAAAATTTAAAAATGTAACTATTCCTTCATCACGCTCTATCGAAGCACTTGAAAATCCAGGCAAAGAAATAGATCATAACGGTAAAAAGATAAAGCTTCCACATATGAGAGTCGCTTATAATGCATCAGGTTCGATGTTTACACGTCACCAAGATGTAAATAATATCGTTAAACAATGGAAGAAATTTGAGACAGTTATCACCGCAGAGCCTTATTGGACGAGTACAGCAAGGTTATCTGATATAGTATTCCCTGTGGCTATCGAAGTTGAGAGAAACGACATCAACCAAACCGCTCCAAACGGCGAATATATCGTAGCATATAGACCTATCATTAATCCTATGGGAGAGAGCAAGAGCGACTTTTGGATTTGTGAGCAAATTTGTAAAAGATGGGGCGTTGGCGAAGTATTTACAGAGGGAAAATCAGAGCTTGATTGGGTTAAAGAATTCTATAACGATGCAGCAACTCAAGCAAAAAATCTCAATGTACAAATGCCTAAATTTGAAGAGTTCTGGGAAAAGGGCTTTGTAAGATTTGAACAAGATAAAAAAGAGACAGAGCTATACACTAGACTAGCGGCATTTAGAGAAAATCCTGTAAAAAATCGCCTGGGAACACCATCTGGCAAGATTGAGATTTTTTCTCCTGCAGTAGCTAAGTATGGCTATGATGACTGCCCTGGTCATGCTACTTGGCTAGAGCCGTTTGAATGGCTTGGTAGTGAAAAGGCTAAAAAATATCCAATACATATAGTGAGCCCTCACTCAAGATATCGCTTACACTCTCAACTAAATAACTCTATTATTAGAAATTTTGCTGAGGTTAGCGGTAGAGAGCCTATTTTGATGAATCCAAAAGATGCTAAAGCAAGAGGTCTTGCAAATGGTGACATCGTAAGAGTATTTAATGATCGCGGTGAAATTTTAGCAGGCGTTCTTATAACTGATCTTATCCAAGAAAAGGTTGCTGCAATATGTGAAGGTGCATGGTATGATCCTGAAAAATGGGGAGAAAAGAGCCTTTGCCAACATGGTTGCGTAAACGTATTAACTCGTGACAAAGGTACAAGTAAGCTAGCTCAAAGCAACACAGCTCACACAACTCTAGCACAGGTTGAGAAATTTAAAGGCGAGATTAAACCTATAAAAGCATTCTCAAAACCTACCATCATCCAATCTCTATAAAAATTTAGCCCAAGGTTTCTTGGGCTAAACTCTCTAAACTGTTTTATGTTATCATAGTGCTAAAAATTAAAAGGAAAAATATGAAAAAAATTCTATTTTTAATGATAACTTCGGTCTTAGCATTTGGCGTTGCCATTGTATCAGAGCCTAATGATCCTTGCGAAGAGTATAAGAAAACAGCTTATGAGATGTTTAGAATATTAGACGCCAGAGCTGAAAATAACAAACATGAGCAAGCCGAGGTCAAAAAGATGAAAGATGCCTTTAATAAGGGTCTTGAGAGAATAAATACTTTAAGCGACAGATATAATGTCTGTATAAAAGCTACCCAGTCAATCAAAGAAGCAATAGAGCTTATGCAGCCTGCGCAATCTTATCAATAGGTTGAAATCTTATTTTATATTCAAATTTTACTTGATAAACATAATCAATTTAAGCTACAATATTTAAAATAAAAAATCAAAGGATAATAATGAATGATTTTGCAAGAATTTCACAAATTATTAAAGATAGCAAAGATGAACTAAACGGACTTTATAAGAGGCTTGATAAAAATGAAATTTTGGATGAAGCTCTAAAAATAGCCAATTTTAAAGGGACTAAAAGTGAAAAAATAGCGCTTTTAAGGCGTATTGTGGATCTTAAGGAAGAGCCGTTAGAAAATGAGCTAAAAAAGCTTGAACGAAGCAAGGATGAGATAAGAAAGATCAAGGATCTTATGTTTATCTATGTAAAAGAATTTTATGAAAAGCGACATCAAAAGCTTATAGATAGGATAAGAGCAGAGAGAATTTTAGATGATTTTTATATGGTTTTGCTTGATGGAGTGCATGAATTAGGGCTAGTTATCAATGATTGGCAAATAGCTTGGGATAAATTGATTTTACAAACTACAAATAGTGAATTTAAAGACAAATTCTCCGATATGAGTGAGGCTTTAAAATTTATAGATGATAATAGACTTTTTCATACTGAATTAAACGGACAAAAAGCTGATAGAAGCTACGGAGCCGTTATAAAAACAGATGGAAAATATGATTTTAAACCTTATGCATTAGCATTTGATAATGAAGTTAATGCACTTAAAGAAAAATTTGAAATTATGATAGATAGGCTTGAAAATTTGGCTATAAATAGTGAGCAAAAAGCCTATGTTAATTATTTTAAGAAGCTAAAAAATGCCTTTTGCGAACGTGAAAACGAAAGAGTTATAGCCGCTTGGCAAGAAGCTGAGATCGCATGGATGGATGTTAGATCGCCATTGCAAGTAGGACATCCTCTTGAATACTATGAGGATAGTTATACTCATACCGTCGCTCTTGAATGGGATATTAGATTGGCTCAGAGTAGTAGTTTTGACGAGAATAAATTTAAGGATGAAATTTTAGAGAGTTATGATCAAATTTGCAAAGATATTGGTGTCAAAGACGAGGTTTTAAATACTCAAGTCAATGTAAATGTAAAAAGAACTCAAGTATATATTTCAAATCCTATGATTTATTATGGAGCGGAACTTAACGGACTTTTTTCGGCTCAAGTAGTGCCAAATGATGAACTGGTAAGCAAAAAATGTGGCAAGAAGATTTTCGCATTTGTTGATCATGTATATGAGAGTGCTAAATCTAGGCCTTTTATGAGACTCTCAAGTGAAATTTTTGATAAAGAGTTTTTAAATTTTGGTAGAGAAATTCTATTTACAAAACCTGAAGTCTGGAAAAAGGTCTATGAAATTTCAACTATAGGTCATGAATTCGGACATATTTTATTTATAAATGAAGATAGTGAAAAGATTATGAATGAAGATGGACTCTTTAAATTTATAGAGGAGTATAAGGCTACTACCGGTGGGCTTGTGAACTTCTTTTTACATGAGGATGAAGAGTATAAGATGCCAGTATTTCACGAGCTTATAGCGCGTTCGGTAGGGCTTATTGCTTGGAGAGAGGTTGATGAGGTGAGGGCGTATTATTGCGAAGGACTCATTCATCTTAGCTTACTTTTTCAGGCAGGAGTTTTAAGTTTTAAAAATGACAGCATTAGTGTAAATTTCACTCCTCAAAGCTATGAGAAATTTAGAGAAATTTGTATGCAAAACTATAAAAATTTAGCACTTCATTATGCAAAAAAAGCAAAAGCAGGCGAGTTTTTAGCTAAATTTTGCAAATATGACGGTATTAGCTATCTGCCTATTGATGAAAAAACTAAAGAATTTGTTGAATTTTATTACAATAAGTATAAGCAGATAGGCAATGAAGTCGATGAAAGCGGTGAGTGGGAGAGATGGAGTAGCAAGATATAAAATTATTAGCCAATTATATTTTTATTACATATTTAGTTATTGGGCTAATTTTGCTACAATTTTGGAAAAAATGATTTAAGGAAATTTAATGAATTCAATGTTAAGTTCAATGGGTGAGCCGCGTATTAAGCTGGTTGCGCTGCCGAAGGATACAAACTCTGCGGGCAATATATTTGGCGGTTGGATAATGAGCCAGATCGACCTTGCGGGAGCGACCGCCGCGCGTGAAGTAGCGCCTGAAAGGGTTGTGACGATATCTATGCAAGAGGTTATCTTTAAAGAGCCTGTCTTTATCGGAGATGTGGTTAGCTGCTATGCAAAAATTCTTGCAGTGGGCAAAACTTCAATAAAAACGCAGATAGAAGTAACGGCTCTAAGACTAAACAAAGATGGCTTTCGCGAGTGCATACACGTTACAAGCGCGATCGCAACTTACGTAAGTGTCACAAAAGACGGGCATAAAAAGCCAATCGATGAAGAGTTAAAGAGGCTGCACGGGTTTTAATTCACAGCTAATTTTAATATGCATTTTTGTAATAACCACATCCCAAGCACGTATTTTAGGCATCTTAAAATTTAGTGTGCCAAAAAGTGTGCCAAAGCTATAAAAATTAAGATATTTTAAGGGCTGTTTCAAGATTATATTTATCGGCTTCATCTTGCATAAAATGAGTATAATGAGCCGTCATAGATAAATCTTGATGCCCTAATAAATTTTGAACTAAAGTAGGGCGGATTTGAGCGTTCATAAGCATGCTTGCAAATGTATGGCGAGTAACGTGTAATGTTTGAGGCTTAATACCTAGTTTCTTTTGAAGTTTTTTAAACTCAACACTAAGCGTATTGTATGCAGGCTTAACGATCAGCTTTTGTGTATCAAACACCCCATAGTTGCTCTTTATGCTATCCAAATGAAAATGGCTACACCATAATCCTAACCACGCATAATCCAGACTTTGCCATCTTGCTTGGCGGAGTTGTAACGCTTGTGAAAAACGGTGGAGAGGTTGAATGCGGGAGTGTAAATGAGATAATAAAAAGCGAAAATTTAAGCCAGCTTTACGATACTCCGCTTGATGTGAGCTTCGTTGAGAGTGTAAAGCTAAGTTGTTGTTTAACTTATCCGCTTTAAGCCAAAGAGCCAAACTCTAGCAGTTTAGAGCTCTTTTTAAGTCTGAAATATACAAATTTTGCTGTTTTTTTAGATAAAAATATAAAATCGGTGCTAGAAAGATATTTTTAGGCTTTATGTTTTCTGTGAAATTTAAGATAGTTTGTGAGTTTTCTTCTTTGAAATTTCCTATCCAAGATCCCTTTATGCTCTCATTTTCTATCTCTAGCTCAAGCCTTTCGTAGGGTTTACAAAGAGTTATTTTAAAATTTGTTTGGCGAGAGTTTTTTGAAATTTCTACAAAATGAGTTTCATCTAAAATTTTAGTCTCTTTTAGATCGCTGCGCCACACACACTCTTTAAAAGAGGTGACAACTTGCCAAACTCTTTTGATATCGCAGTTTATCTTTGAGGTGGTAGTGCAAGTTGCCATCTTTCATCCTAAAATTAATCCATATCGTCAAGTAACTCTTCTTTTGACTTAACGACTACTCCTGAGCCATGCACTACGCTTGGAATGCAAGCGGCGCAAATTTCAACTTCTTGACCGTTTTTGTGAGCGTGGATAAATACGGCGTTTGAGTTTTCTTCGCTGGTTATTCCGCAGACGTTACACACATACATTCCGTTTATTTTCATTATAAATCCTTTTTGAAATTTTGCTTATTTTAACTTGAAATTTAAAAAGCCAAGATGACTTAAGTCAATGCAAATTGTAGCAAATTTAAAGATGAATTTGCTCTTTTTGAAAGAAAAAGTGCGAAAAGTAAATCACAAAGAAAATTTGCAAAAATAGCCCGACAAGCGGTATCAAACAAAGCAGATAAAATATAAGAGCGGTAAATTTATACTCATATCCACCCATGTCAAGCAGAGCTATCTCAAAGCGGTTTTTACTAAGAGTATTTGAGCCGATATCGATAAATAAAAGCGAATAGTAAAGATAAAAAAACGGCACGTTTATGATGAATAAATTTAAGATCGGCACAAATAAAAGCGGGAGGCTTATGAGAAAAAGCAGGCTAAATTTGCCTATTACGATCGCCATAAGTTTTAGTGATCTGGCTAGCGATATGTTTTCAAATTTGGGCAGTTTGTAGTGTCTTTTGTTTATCTCGTCAGTTACTACCGGAGTTAAAAACCCTGCCACGATGAGCGCTATAAAAACCGAAAGTATAAGCACGAAAAATGTACCCGTCAGATAAAAGAGAGCAGAAACTATCCACTTCGTAACGCCGTATGATAAAATCGCGGTGATATAAGGATGAGCACTTTCGTCTAAAAAGCTAAAATCCCCGCTTGCGGCACCCATGCTTAAGGCTGTGTAAATTTCCTTGCCACCAAATATCATAAGCGCACCTAAAATGATAATGCTAAGCACAAGCGGCAGGGTCGAAAGGATAAGAAATTTAGCCGTTAAAAAGTCCTTAACGGCGAGGTTAAAATTTCTTATCATTTTACTTTTTTATACTCGCTTTCAAGATAGCTGTATATCTCTTCAACGCCGTTTAAATTTAGCTTTAAAATTTCGCTCATGACGACATTATCTTCCTTGCCGTTCCAGACTTTTTTATAAGTGCCGTCTTTGTAGCCGTTGTTTTGGCGGAAGCGGTTTAGCACGTTTTTACCGATATAGCACTCATATAAAGAGTGTAAATTTACGCCACATTTTAGGCTCATCGCAAAATACACTTTAAGCAGATCAAAAAGCTGAAACTCAAAACCGCTTGATTTGTGTATAAGCATCTCTATATCGTTTATCACTTCGTAAATGCTCTCGTCTTCGATATTGTAAGCGTCTTTGCAAAATTCGTTAAACCCGCTTGAAGCGCATATTGCTTCGCTTAGTTTTGCTATACCGCCTAGGTTTTTTATCTTGTACTGCTCAAGCATAAGACTCATCAAAAAGTGCCATATATCAACCACTTCAACGCGTAAATTTTCTTTGTTTGTAGGTGCGTTTATGTCTTTCCAATGCTTCCAAGCAAAGCTATCTATGAGCTCAGCGCACTCCATATATATGCAGCGTCTCCAGTTTATCAGCTTGCCGTTTTTATTTACACCCTCTTCCCAGCCTGTGCCGTTAGTTTCGTCGTTTAAAATTTGCTGCAAATTTAGCATTTGCGCTATCATCTCTTGTGCGTTCATAAAAATTCCTTATTTTCAAATTGTGAGATTATAACGAAAATTTAATAACAGCTACATTGCAAACGCTAAATTCGAGTTAAACGTATAGTTTGAAGCTATCAAGCTGCTCTATAAGGCTATCAAACAGCTTTTTAGAGTTTTCAAGCACGTTCAAATCGGCTTTATTTTGTTTAAGCAGTTCGTCAAACAGCTTTAAAGTGCCTTCTCTAACGAAATTTTTGTGATTCATGTCTTTGATGGTAGGAAGCTCTTTTTTCAGGCTATTTGCGAGATTTGTAAGCTTAGCAAACGCAGGAGTTTCGCCCGCTTTTACATTTTTCATAAACTCATCTATGCTAGGAGCTATGCTTTCAAGGGCTTTGGCAAGCTCTTTTTTATCATTTTCATCAAGCCCGTTTCCGACATAAGAAAAGTTGTATCCGTACTCGTGCGTTAGCGTTAAAGAGCGGCTTTGCGTGTTTGAGGAGCGAGAGCTTGCGTACTCAAGGCTTTTGTTATCATACATTGAAAATTTGATCTCATCTCCGCTGCTAGTTTTAAAGCTGAAGTCAAAGTTGTTGAAATTTGCGTAGTTTGAGCTAATATGCATAAAAATCCTTTTTTGTTTTTTAAATCGTCAAATATCAACCAAACTTAATAGCCTTTTTTGTAAAATTAAACAAAAAAGGCTTAAAATGTGCTGCTTTGGAGCAAGGGTTTTTGCGCTTATCGCGATAACTTGTCTTAGTTTTATCCTGCATAAATTTTATCCGCAAATTCCTGTTGTCGCTTACTATTTGCTGCTTGCAAATTTGCTTGCGTTTGTTATGTTTGCGCTATTTTTTAAAGATCTTTTGCCTAAATTTGTAAAGCCTTCCGCAATTCACTATTTTTCGTTAATCGGCGGCGTTTTAGGCGGACTGGCTGCAACTTTAGTATTTAAAAAATTTGAAGGAAATTTCTTAAAAATTGAGCTTATTTTGCTTGTTTTTTGGATCTTGCTTGCTTCTTATATAGCGCTAAATTTCGCTCAGGTTTCGGCGTTTTTCGCAGGATTTTTAAACTAATGGATGAGAGAATTTTAAATTTTATAAGCAAGATGCACCTACTTAGCCTTGCAGTGATAAGTGAAGCTAAACCCTACGCGGCAAGCTGTTTTTATGCTTTTGATAGCGAAAATTTTAGCCTTATCGTAGCAGGAGATGATAAAACCACTCACATAAAAGCGCTTGAAATTTCAAGTGAGGTTGCTGGCACCATTGCGCTTGATACGAAGATAGTGGGCAAGATAGAGGGCGTGCAGTTTAGAGGCGTGATGAGCAAGGCAAGCGAAGATGAGCGCAAAATTTACTTCAAGCGATTTCCTTACGCGCTTGCGATGAGGCCTCAAATTTACGCTATAAGTTTGCAGTGGATCAAATTTACTCACAACGCACTTGGTTTTGGCAAAAAGATAGAGTGGAGTAGAAATTTTTGATTGTACTAAAGTACAATATACTTATTATTTGAATTATTGATATAATCTACAAAAAATTTAAAAAGGATGAAAATATGGCAAATTTATTAGGAATTGCAAAGCAAGTATTCGGAAATGTTATAGTAAGAGACATTCAAGGCAATGAAAGAAGCTTGAAGGTCGGTGATGAATTAATGTTAGGAGAAACAGTAGTAACACTTACTCCTGACGCAAAAGCAGTGATAGCAACTCCAGATGGTTCTGAAATTACTATATTAGGTAATGATGAGTTTGTTTTGGATCAGTCTTTATTAAATTCTGGTTCTAATAGTAATGTAGTGGCAGATATATCCGATCTACAAAATTCTATTTTAGAGGGTCAAGGACTACAAAATTTAGAGGAAACCGCAGCAGGTGGAGGAACCACAAATTTAGATGGAACTAGTCTTGGAGCCGCAAATTTTACTGATTCTGGCAAAATAAGTAATGTGTTTAGGAATTTTTTTGATTTAGACGATACCAATAATAGATTTGCTTCTGGTGCTAATAATATATCTGGTGATAATCCTAGAGATACAACTAAACCAAATTCTCCTACAGGTATAGAATTTACAGAAGATGCAAATAAAGATGGAACACTAAACGATACAGAAAACGGTTCTTCTAAAGATTCTACAGGTATAAAAATAACCCTACCTACAAATATAGAAGATGGTAGTAAGGTAGTATTACAAATAACCAATCCAAACAATGGTAAAGTTGAAACCAAAGAGATAGCTATAAATGCTGATGCAAAATCTAAAGGATATGTAGAGGCAACTATTCCTGTACAAGATGGTAAAGTATCATCTGTAGATGCTATTATACAAGATAAGGCTGGAAACAGCAGCGATCCTGTTAAAGGAAGCATTAATACAGATACAACTAAACCAAATTCTCCTACAGGTATAGAATTTACAGAAGATGCAAATAAAGATGGAACACTAAACGATACAGAAAACGGTTCTTCTAAAGATTCTACAGGTATAAAAATAACCCTACCTACAAATATAGAAGATGGTAGTAAGGTAGTATTACAAATAACCAATCCAAACAATGGTAAAGTTGAAACCAAAGAGATAGCTATAAATGCTGATGCAAAATCTAAAGGATATGTAGAGGCAACTATTCCTGTACAAGATGGTAAAGTATCATCTGTAGATGCTATTATACAAGATAAGGCTGGAAACAGCAGCGATCCTGTTAAAGGAAGCATTAATACAGATACAACTAAACCAAATTCTCCTACAGGTATAGAATTTACAGAAGATGCAAATAAAGATGGAACACTAAACGATACAGAAAACGGTTCTTCTAAAGATTCTACAGGTATAAAAATAACCCTACCTACAAATATAGAAGATGGTAGTAAGGTAGTATTACAAATAACCAATCCAAACAATGGTAAAGTTGAAACCAAAGAGATAGCTATAAATGCTGATGCAAAATCTAAAGGATATGTAGAGGCAACTATTCCTGTACAAGATGGTAAAGTATCATCTGTAGATGCTATTATACAAGATAAGGCTGGAAACAGCAGCGATCCTGTTAAAGGAAGCATTAATACAGATACAACTAAACCAAATTCTCCTACAGGTATAGAATTTACAGAAGATGCAAATAAAGATGGAACACTAAACGATACAGAAAACGGTTCTTCTAAAGATTCTACAGGTATAAAAATAACCCTACCTACAAATATAGAAGATGGTAGTAAGGTAGTATTACAAATAACCAATCCAAACAATGGTAAAGTTGAAACCAAAGAGATAGCTATAAATGCTGATGCAAAATCTAAAGGATATGTAGAGGCAACTATTCCTGTACAAGATGGTAAAGTATCATCTGTAGATGCTATTATACAAGATAAGGCTGGAAACAGCAGCGATCCTGTTAAAGGAAGCATTAATACAGATACAACTAAACCAAATTCTCCTACAGGTATAGAATTTACAGAAGATGCAAATAAAGATGGAACACTAAACGATACAGAAAACGGTTCTTCTAAAGATTCTACAGGTATAAAAATAACCCTACCTACAAATATAGAAGATGGTAGTAAGGTAGTATTACAAATAACCAATCCAAACAATGGTAAAGTTGAAACCAAAGAGATAGCTATAAATGCTGATGCAAAATCTAAAGGATATGTAGAGGCAACTATTCCTGTACAAGATGGTAAAGTATCATCTGTAGATGCTATTATACAAGATAAGGCTGGAAACAGCAGCGATCCTGTTAAAGGAAGCATTAATACAGATACAACTAAACCAAATTCTCCTACAGGTATAGAATTTACAGAAGATGCAAATAAAGATGGAACACTAAACGATACAGAAAACGGTTCTTCTAAAGATTCTACAGGTATAAAAATAACCCTACCTACAAATATAGAAGATGGTAGTAAGGTAGTATTACAAATAACCAATCCAAACAATGGTAAAGTTGAAACCAAAGAGATAGCTATAAATGCTGATGCAAAATCTAAAGGATATGTAGAGGCAACTATTCCTGTACAAGATGGTAAAGTATCATCTGTAGATGCTATTATACAAGATAAGGCTGGAAACAGCAGCGATCCTGTTAAAGGAAGCATTAATACAGATACAACTAAACCAAATTCTCCTACAGGTATAGAATTTACAGAAGATGCAAATAAAGATGGAACACTAAACGATACAGAAAACGGTTCTTCTAAAGATTCTACAGGTATAAAAATAACCCTACCTACAAATATAGAAGATGGTAGTAAGGTAGTATTACAAATAACCAATCCAAACAATGGTAAAGTTGAAACCAAAGAGATAGCTATAAATGCTGATGCAAAATCTAAAGGATATGTAGAGGCAACTATTCCTGTACAAGATGGTAAAGTATCATCTGTAGATGCTATTATACAAGATAAGGCTGGAAACAGCAGCGATCCTGTTAAAGGAAGCATTAATACAGATACAACTAAACCAAATTCTCCTACAGGTATAGAATTTACAGAAGATGCAAATAAAGATGGAACACTAAACGATACAGAAAACGGTTCTTCTAAAGATTCTACAGGTATAAAAATAACCCTACCTACAAATATAGAAGATGGTAGTAAGGTAGTATTACAAATAACCAATCCAAACAATGGTAAAGTTGAAACCAAAGAGATAGCTATAAATGCTGATGCAAAATCTAAAGGATATGTAGAGGCAACTATTCCTGTACAAGATGGTAAAGTATCATCTGTAGATGCTATTATACAAGATAAGGCTGGAAACAGCAGCGATCCTGTTAAAGGAAGCATTAATACAGATACAACTAAACCAAATTCTCCTACAGGTATAGAATTTACAGAAGATGCAAATAAAGATGGAACACTAAACGATACAGAAAACGGTTCTTCTAAAGATTCTACAGGTATAAAAATAACC
Organism: Campylobacter sp. RM16192; assembly: GCF_004803855.2. Classification (NCBI taxonomy): domain Bacteria; kingdom Pseudomonadati; phylum Campylobacterota; class Epsilonproteobacteria; order Campylobacterales; family Campylobacteraceae; genus Campylobacter; species Campylobacter sp. RM16192. The sequence continues at coordinate 283,984 of NZ_CP012552.1, forward strand.
CTACCTACAAATATAGAAGATGGTAGTAAGGTAGTATTACAAATAACCAATCCAAACAATGGTAAAGTTGAAACCAAAGAGATAGCTATAAATGCTGATGCAAAATCTAAAGGATATGTAGAGGCAACTATTCCTGTACAAGATGGTAAAGTATCATCTGTAGATGCTATTATACAAGATAAGGCTGGAAACAGCAGCGATCCTGTTAAAGGAAGCATTAATACAGATACAACTAAACCAAATTCTCCTACAGGTATAGAATTTACAGAAGATGCAAATAAAGATGGAACACTAAACGATACAGAAAACGGTTCTTCTAAAGATTCTACAGGTATAAAAATAACCCTACCTACAAATATAGAAGATGGTAGTAAGGTAGTATTACAAATAACCAATCCAAACAATGGTAAAGTTGAAACCAAAGAGATAGCTATAAATGCTGATGCAAAATCTAAAGGATATGTAGAGGCAACTATTCCTGTACAAGATGGTAAAGTATCATCTGTAGATGCTATTATACAAGATAAGGCTGGAAACAGCAGCGATCCTGTTAAAGGAAGCATTAATACAGATACAACTAAACCAAATTCTCCTACAGGTATAGAATTTACAGAAGATGCAAATAAAGATGGAACACTAAACGATACAGAAAACGGTTCTTCTAAAGATTCTACAGGTATAAAAATAACCCTACCTACAAATATAGAAGATGGTAGTAAGGTAGTATTACAAATAACCAATCCAAACAATGGTAAAGTTGAAACCAAAGAGATAGCTATAAATGCTGATGCAAAATCTAAAGGATATGTAGAGGCAACTATTCCTGTACAAGATGGTAAAGTATCATCTGTAGATGCTATTATACAAGATAAGGCTGGAAACAGCAGCGATCCTGTTAAAGGAAGCATTAATACAGATACAACTAAACCAAATTCTCCTACAGGTATAGAATTTACAGAAGATGCAAATAAAGATGGAACACTAAACGATACAGAAAACGGTTCTTCTAAAGATTCTACAGGTATAAAAATAACCCTACCTACAAATATAGAAGATGGTAGTAAGGTAGTATTACAAATAACCAATCCAAACAATGGTAAAGTTGAAACCAAAGAGATAGCTATAAATGCTGATGCAAAATCTAAAGGATATGTAGAGGCAACTATTCCTGTACAAGATGGTAAAGTATCATCTGTAGATGCTATTATACAAGATAAGGCTGGAAACAGCAGCGATCCTGTTAAAGGAAGCATTAATGTGTCTGTAACAGAGATTGAATTGCCGTCTTCTGTTTATGTAAGAGAGATGGCAAATTATAATGATTCATTGAAATCTGAAAATAATATCATTCAAGGTGAAAGTTTAGCTGATAATTCTGAAATAGCTATAGATGGAAAGACAACTAATTACTTCGTTGCATTAAATAGTAAAACCGCATTTAATGGCGAGTTTAATGTAGCTGATATTTCAAATATTTCCCCTTGGATTAAACTTCCTGCAGGTGATATTGTATCTAAGAAAGTACAAAAAGATAATGGTGTAGAGTTTGATAAAGCTTATTTAAAAGTTTCCGAAGGAGAATTTACTCTAGAGAACGGTTGGTATATAAATAAGAATAAAACATTAATTATTGGTTCTGATAGTGCAAAAGCGCTTGTAATTACTAACGAAACAGGTAAAGACAATCCTGAATATGCAGACAAAGAAATATTGGTGCTAAAAGATGGCGATACCCCTCCAAGAATATTTGGTGGTGATAATACAGACGATATCACCATCGATGGAGTAACTATTGATTTTATTTCTACAGGAACCGGAAATGATAATATAGTTTTGAAGAATGGAGCTAACATAGCACATGATATAAATACCGGAGATGGTAAAGATAATGTTGTGTTAACTGGACTCAATACTGAAGTTAAAGGTAATATTTTTACAGGCGCAGGAGATGATATAGTAGATATTAACAATTCATCTAAAGTTGGTTCTATAAATAGTGGTGCTGGAAATGACAGCATAAAAGTAGATAATGCTACAGTAGAAAAAAATATTTACGGAAGAGACGGAGATGATAATATAACTCTCACAAACGCTACCGTGCAATATATAGAAGCCGGTAAAGGAGCAGGAAAGATAGATATATCAAAATCTGAAGTCTTAGGTGAGATTAGAAGTGGTTATGAGCAAAATATAACACAACAAGGTGACTATTGGCACGAACATGCATTTGAAGGCAATGTAAATTTAGAAATTTCTAACTCTACTATACATCAAGCAATAGACTTAAATGGAACAGGAGATAGGGAAATTCACATCAAAGACTCCGCTTTGAAAGGCACTTTATATACCGGGCATTATTCTAAATCCAAAGTAGTAATAACAGATTCAGAAGTTAGTAGTATAAACAAAGAGAGTATAGATGATCAAGTAATAGTACAAAAAATTGATGCAGAACGCAATTTAACTATTGATAGTATACAAGGTGATAAAACAATAGATCTATCAAAGGTATCTGAGTTAGATAAAAATATCAAATCCATTGATTTATCTAGAGTAGATAGTGCAAAACTAAATATAACCACTCAAGACGTGTTGGATATAAATCAAGAAACCGGTAAAACTTTAATTATCAAGGGTGATAATATGGATTCTGTTAAAGATGCTAAAGGCATTGAATGGAAAGCTGGAGCTAACGTTGATGGAAGTACTACTTATACTGAGACTGGAACCAATACCGTTTCTATAGTTATAGATAATGACATAGACATAAAAGGCTTAACTAACGGTTAATGTATGATTGATTTATGCAATATCTTTCTCGACGAAGTATTTGAGAGAGATATTGCTAATTATTAAATGATTCTGTTTAAATATATGATTGCTTAAGCTTCAAGAAAATAGATAAATTTTTTATAGTGATTAAGTTATACTTGTAAAGTCGGCATAGATGGTTTTGCTTTTACATTTTTAAAACATAAAACAAATCCTTATAATAAAAAAGTTGCAACAAAGATAGACTGTATACTATCTTAAATTTTTAATCACTTTTATATTATATGTTTCAGTTTTATTTAATTTTTTGGTTTTGTGCCTAAAAGCACTAATTACACTATTAATTATCATAGAGAGTTATATTTTTGTATATTTTTAAAAACATAGATATTCTTAGAATGTTTACAACATCAAAATTTATTTAAGGAAAAAACTGTTAGCACATGACTACTTAAAATCAATATAGCATACTATAATTCACAGTAGTTGCAAAAATAAATTGTCATAATACATGACAATTTATATCAGATGGAGTTTTAGTTTTTATAGTTTATTTTTAAAAGTTTAATGAGTATTGCAATCCTCTCCTATACCTCCATCACAAGCTTTTTTATAAAGATCAGTTGCCATCTCCAAATCTTGTTTTACACCTTGCCCACTATAGTATAAATAAGCAAGATTGTAACAAGAAATCATATTTCCTAAGTCACAAGCTTTTTTATAAAGATCAGCTGCCATCTCCAAATCTTGTTTTACACCTTGCCCACTATAGTATGCATTTCCAAGGCCATTACAACCATCAGTATTGCTTCCATAGCAAGCTTTTTTATAAAGATCAGCTGCCATCTCCAAATCTTGTTTTACACCTTGCCCACTATAGTATAAATAAGCAAGATTATAGCATCCATCAAAATTTCCGCCATAGCAAGCTTTTTTATAAAGATCAGCTGCCATCTCCAAATCTTGTTTTACACCCTGTCCAATGTAGTATGCATTGCCAAGATGATAGCATCCATCCATATCCCCTTCATCACAAGCTTTTTTATAAAGATCAGCTGATGTATTGTGGTCATTATTTAGATTATGTATAATGCCATATAAATAATTAAAATTTTGACAAGCATCCTTATTTCCGCCATCACAAGCTTTTTTATAAAGATCAGCTGCCATCTCCAAATCTTGTTTTACACCTTGACCACTATAGTATAAATAAGCAAGATTATAGCATCCATCAAAATTTCCGCCATCACAAGCTTTTTTATAAAGATCAGCTGCCATCTCCAAATCTTGTTTTGCACCTTGCCCACTATAATATAAATTTCCAAGATTATAACAAGCAATACCAATACCTTTATTGCAATCTTTTTCGAACCTCTCTGTTTGCGCAATGACTTTACTTTGATCTGTTTTCATATCGGCATTTTTTTCAGATTCATACAAAGACATATCATTTGAACTTGTTGTAATCTCTTGACTCGTGTTTAATTGTTTATTTTCTGATGCATATAACTCGCTATGCAAAAAACAAGGAATAATCATATAAATGGTTGTAATAAAAAGTCTTTTCATAAAAATGCTCCAATCAATATATAAATTATATATTATCTTATTTTTATACTTATAACATAATATACTTTTAATTTAAAAATCGTTTTTGTGTAGTAAATGCACAAAAATGCGCTATTATGTAGCCTCCGCACAATACTTTATATGAACACTCCGATTGCGAATTCATTTTCACAATGCTTATCTCATATTTCGAAGTTTTATCTTCTAGGCAAACTTTGTGATCTAAAAATTGAATATTTGAACTTAGATGTTTTTTCACATTTTCTAAAAATTGAATATTTGAACTTAGATGTTTTTTCACATTTTATGGACATAAAAATTCTAATCTCTTTAAAAAATTTTAGTTTGGTTAATATTTTAATAGAAAAATAATTTTCTATTTCTGCAATAAATTTATTCCTTTGTAGAGCTAAATCCAAATACCCCGTTTGTGACACGTTTTTCATTAAGATAACGATTTCTTTTTTTATCATAGGGTAATGTAAAATGGAATACAACAAATATCTGACGTTATAATTTCTCTCAATTTTAAACCTTTGTCTAAAGATTGAAAAATGTATCTATAGGTATATGAATTGATGAGGGCTGTTAAATAGATTAGTTTTTCAGGTGAAGCATTATCAAAACAATAAGCTCCTTGATTATTATGAGCTGGTTGTTTTCCATCAATATAACCAGCAATACCTACATATTTTCCACAACTCTTGAAGTCCTATTAATAATCAATAGTGTTGGTTTTTGTAATCTTATTTTAGGCGAGAGAAGTAATTATTTTAGCTGTTTGTATATACCCAAAATCATCAAAATCTGTTGGTGTAATTCAATAAGTTTGAAATTCGCTAGAATCACCTAAAAATCTTTGTTTAGGAGTATCGCCTCCAGTTAATTCATATTCCTTAATGTATAAAGCTGAACTATTCGAATAAGATACTATTTTATTTATAACTTCCTTAAAATTATCTGTATGTTCTCTAAAATTCCATGATTAAACTCTTAATTTAACTACTGATACTTTCGTGATTTTGCGAAATGATTTTAAGTAACTATTCCCATTTGTAATCTATATAGCAATTAGTACTAAACTCCTTATCTTTTTGAGGTTTGTCTTCAATTAGCGATAACAAAGGGATATTGGGAATATGAGTAGGAATTGCACAGCCTTTAAAAGAGTTAAAGGAAAATGCAGTATTCTCACTTTTATGCTTGAAATTGATATTTTCATCGTTTTAACTTTAACCTAGAAATGCCGTTCTAATACATTGTTCTTATGTAATTAAATAGTCTTTGAAATCACGAATAATTTGAGTGAAATCTTCGTCTATTTCATCTGACTGCTCAAATGTATTCAAAACTATTTTATAAGTAGGCACAAATGTAATTACCCGATTGATTGTTTGTACTTGATAGCCTAGATTATCAACATTTGCCATAAAGACTGAATAATCTTCATTAAGAATATTTAATTAGGTTTTTTCAGTTTATAGGCAATTAAAATAGTTGTAGCAACAATACTACCTTGGAACTCTGAATGTTTAGAAACAAGATCTGAAATAATATGAGATTCTGCCATATATTTTGCCTTTATTGTTTGACTTTTATATGACAGAATTTTAGTTAATTTGAGAGATAAAAGTCTTGTGCATTTGCTACATAATAGCGTAAAATAGCTTGTAGACATAAAGTGCGATAGGATGCTATGAAATGACAAAAGAAGATAGCGGATTTGATTTAAGATCAATAAAAAATAATATTATAATAATTATAGGTACTAATGGTTGTTGTAAAAGTATACTTGGAATACAATCTTAAATATTCTAGGAATGTAAACCATGCATGTAAAACAATCCTATAGATAATGACAAAAAATAGTATATTAAAAGTTTTTTGGTGTTTTTAATAAGTAATGATACATAAGTCTAGAAAACAATCGTTGCTCAAACTTATGTTTACTTAAGCTACATAGGTCTTGATTATACAAATATATGTGGGCTGTTAAAAATAACTAATAGTTTATGAGAACTCGATTAGTTTAAAACTACTCGAACATAGGCAAGAGAGATATCATGAGTAGCTTTAATAAACAAGAAATTTTAAGGATAAAATTTAAATAAAATACTATATTATAATATCAACGTTTATAGACGTTGACAATTTAAAATTTTCATGCTACCATGCCTTAATATTGTCTACACTTATAGACGATTACACAAAAGGATAAAAATGTTAAATTTAATAGAGCAGTATCAAGATAGATTTCTTAAAAATTTTAATACGACATACAAGCGTTATTTATATAATGAAATTGATTTTAGCGAAAAGCTTATCGGTGTAGTAGGAGCTCGTGGCACAGGTAAGACCACAATGCTCTTTCAAAGATTGATTGAATTAAAAGCTCAAAACAAAAAAGCTCTATACATAAGTCTTGACTATCCGTTTTTAGGCTCTACTAGCCTCAGTGAACTTGCCTTTGAGTTTGTAGACAGTGGCGGAGAATATCTTTTGTTGGATGAAGTACATAAATACGAAGATTTTGCTGCACACTTAAAAACCATATACGACATGAGTCCTTTGAGCGTAATTTTTACAGGCTCATCTGCCGTAAGCATACTAAATGCAAAGAGTGATTTATCGCGTAGAGTTAGTGTATTTAGTCTAGAAGGTCTTAGTTTTAGAGAGTTTTTAGAGCTTGAAAGCGGTATGACAATAGATAAATTTAGTTTAGAAACTATACTAAAAGATCATCAGGTAATTGCGAATGATTTAAAAATAAAGCTAAGTCAATTTAAAAAATATCTTAAATTTGGTTATTATCCATTTTACTTTAATAAGCAAAGCTCATACTATGAAAGTTTGTTAAATACTATTAACCTAAGCATAGATGTTGATCTAACATCTCTAGGACTGGTTGAGCAAAAATATACTTATAAGCTTAAAAAACTGCTTGAAGTAGTCTGCCAAAGCGAGCCATTTGAAGTTAATTACACCAAGATTGCAACTCTTGCAGAGATAAGTAGGGCCAAGCTATATGATTATATTGCCTATTTAAATGATGCAAGATTAGTCAATATGATAGATGAGCAAAGCAGAGGACTTAGTAAGTTAGTGAAGCCTGCAAAAATATATATGAATAATACAAATTTAATTTATGCTTACGGCAATGATTGTAAGGTAGGCACTATAAGAGAGACTTTTTTTGCTAATCAACTAAAGATAAAACATAGGCTAAATATCCCAAAACAAGGAGATTTTATCATAGATGATAAATTTATATTTGAAGTTGGTGGGAAAAATAAAGGATTTGATCAGATAAAGGATATTGCAAACTCATATATAGCTTCCGATGAGATAGAGGTTGGAAGCGGTAATAAGATACCGCTTTGGCTGTTTGGATTATTGTATTAGGTGTTAAAATGGCGATTAATAAACGTGATTACGAAAAGGTTGAAACTTGCTTATTTATACATAAAGCAAAACCAAATGTATTTTTGCTGAGAAAAGTTATAAATGGCAAATACTTTACGAAAGTACTTATTTTGGATTTGCGTGCCGGATGGAGCAAAAGAGAGCATAAGAACGAAGCCAAAAAAGAGTTTGTAAAGTGGTTAGAAAATATAAATAAGCAAGCAAAAGGTCTAAAATTTAAAGACACTACCAGAGTAAATGATCTATTTGAGATATGGAAAAGCAAAAAGGATAGAAGCAAAAAGTCAGTCGCTAGTGATATTGCATTTTATGAGACTTATTTACAAGATGGTATTGGTAAAGAGATTGTTGTAGACGTTATAGCTGCACAGATAGATGAAATCATATATAATTTAATGCATGTCGGAAAATTTAATCAAGCAATAGGAAAAATACAAATATTGTCAAAACGTAAGGCATATGACAACACAAGACGAATTTTAGGAGAGATGTTTGATATAGCACTGAGAAATCAGCTAATAGTAGTAAATCCTTGTAGCTTACTTACGAAAGTAACTTCACAAACAAAAAAATGATAATAAAAGATGCAGTTGACAAATTCTATAAGCTAAAAATGGCGATTATGGAACTATATAAAGATGATCCTTTTTGGAGAGGATTTTTCTTGCTGTGTCTATACGGCAGGCGCAAAGGTGAAGTTACTAGCTTAAAATGGGAAAATATTGATTTGCAAAATGATGTATATTATTTGCTAGATACTAAAAATGGAAATGATTATAAAAAGCCGCTTTCGCAACTCGTAAAAGATGCTATTCTGCAAATACCAGCCGATAAACACGCTCTTGTATTTGGAAATCCTAAAACAGGCGAACCTATTCAGAATACAGATAGACAAAAGGCTAAGCTTGATAAATTTGTAGGTTTTGATGATTTTAAACTGCATGCCACTAGGCATATAAGGGGTTCCGCGCTTGAAGAACTAGGAGCAAATAGCGATTAATCAAAGATCATCTCACTAACAAACGAGATGGCGTGACATACAAACACTATATCACATACGATACTTATAATAATAGTTGCAAAGCACTTGAGATGTTAGACAATATAGAAAAAATCAATGAAAACTGTATCGATTGAAGATGCCTTGCTGGCTATTTATGATCCGGAGAAAGCGTTTGATCAGATAAGGCTTGAAATAGATATGCATATTTGCGAGTTTTTTATTAATAAAAAATTTTTCATAAGCGCCTTTTACGCAAACCAAGTAATCAATAATGCTAAAGAAGGCATATTGGATGTATTTAGAAATTTTACAATAATTGATTTTGATAAAGATAAATTTCTTAATATTATTGTGCCAACTTTAACTATGGATATGAGTACTGGAATTATCGAAATTATAGAACATGGCAAAGCTGTGAATGCTGAAAAAATAAATAAAATAAAAGGTCTATTTGGAGGTGATACTGAAATACTAAAAATAATGTCTGATTCACAAAACAATGATATATTTATTTGTCATTTGGCTTTTCATACTTTTTTGTACATAGTAACAAAATTCAATAGTATCATGTACGATACAAATACAGAATTTAAAAAGTTTTTTGATTCGTTGGAAGTGCTTAAAAAACAAGATTTTCCTTTTGGTGACGTGAATGAAAAATATAAGGATGGCTTTTCTAAAAACTATAATAAATATGTCAAAACTATAAATAAAATACTTTGTGAAATATCAGATTTTAGAAATTTAAAAATTTCACAAGATATTAAGAGAAATGCATATATAGTTGCTATTAACATCAAGGCTTAAGAAAAGAGATAAATACAGTAAAAGATTATCTAGAACTCGAAAAAATGCTAGTAGATAAGTTAATCAATAATGAATTTATTTGCAGAGATGACATCTTACAAGCCCTTAAAAATAGCAATATAGAAGTAACCAGAATAGGAAAAGACTATATATCAGTCAAGCTACCTAATTCTAAAAAGGCTAAAAGATTTAAAGGAGATATGTTTCATGAAAGCTTTAGCAACACTGCAAGCTTGGAGCAACTCAGAGAAAAGACACAAAGAAGAGCAAAAGAGTTTAAAGATACAAGGGATGGAAATAATACTGGCGAACAAGAACCAAGAAGTTTCATCTTTGAAAACGAAATATGCAAACCTAGAGACATCTTTTCAGGAGTTGCAATTGAGAAATTTAGAATTATCAAATTCAAACAAAGCCTGTCAAAAAGAGATCAAGATCTTAACAGACTCAAAACAAAACTTAACAATGAAATACAAAAAAGAAACAACTGGCTTAAAGAACAATCTTCAAGAGAGCCAAGACGTAAATTTTATATTAAAACTATCAGTAGTGGCGCTGCTAATACTGTTAATAATGTCAGGAGTTTTAATTTGGAAGATGAAATCGAGCAATTCAATACTAATAGATCAAAACAAACAGATGAAAGATTACATAGAGCAATATATAAGTGGCAAACAACAATAAATGATAAAACCAAAATCTTTACTACAAGGATGTATTATGACACTGCTAGAGCAGGAATTATTAGAGGAATTATATACAAGAGAAAAGCAAGAGAAAGAGAGAACGGAGTTGTTCAATCAAGTATTGCTGGAATTAAGGAGTTTGGACAAGAGATTGACCGGCTTAGAGGCAGTATTCAAAGAACAAACTCTCATGCAACAAGAATTTCAAAATTCATCGATAGATTTAGAAGAAAGATTGATATCCTTAGAGAACTGTCATTCGATATTATCTCAAGAGTTGGTTGGATTAAAAGGGAAGCTAGAAACTTATTCAAGCTAAAGCTAAACAGATCTAAAGACATATCCAAAAGAAGAGATATGAGTGATATTGGGTTTGGGTAGGATTTTAATTTCTATGGCTATTTAATTGTAGTAGGTAAAATTCAAAATGAAAATTAAAAAGTTTGTGCAAATAAATGATTGGTATATTGACTTATTTTTTGAGTTTTATAAAACAAAACATTTTCAAAATACTCCATGGGTTGATATTTTGCTAAAATTACCCATATTAATTTATAAAGATGTGTGAAGAGTAAATGCATAAAGAACCACTATATAAGTATAAAATAGTAAATAGAAACGGAAAATATGGCGCAACATTGTTTGACATGGTAATCATTCCTTTTGAGTACCAGGAATTAAGAGCTTTTAATAAGAATTATATTGCTATTGCAAAAAAAGAATGATAAGTATGGTGCTATAAATTCTCAAAATCAGATAGTTATTCCGTTTGAACTAGATGATGTTAGTTTTTTTATGGGGATTTATTGATAGTAGAGAGGGATGGTAAGAATGGTGTGTATAATTCACAAGGGAAGCTTTTAATTCCTTGTGAATATGATCATATAGATGATTTTATGGACTATTGTGATGACGAGTCTGATAATTTTGCGATTATAGAAAAAGATAAGAAATACGGTCTTTTAAATTATAAATGCAATATAGTTATACCTATCCAATATGATTATTTAACTTATTTCGGTGGTGACTTGTTTATAGCTCAAAATATTGTAAATTTGGAATTATCAACTTCTATAATGATCTGATTTTGCCATTTGAATACAATAGTATGGATAGTATCCAAGAAATAATTAATAACAATGAGTTAATGTTTGATATTATCAATAATAGTATTTATGATAATAAATTAAAATTGGTTAAACAAGGAAATAAATACGGACTTTTTTGCGAAGACAATGAGCGCAATATATTGCCGTTTATATACACAGACATACAAGATGTTATATATCATATTTCTTCAAAGAGGCTATTATCAAAAGAAATAAGAAATACAAACTGTATGCTAACTCTAGACAATAGTATTTAACTTGTTGAAACAATAGTTGATTTTAAGTAGTCTCTAAATTTTAAATTAATATATTTTTAATCCGTTTTGTTTTTAGATATAATTGACCTATTTTAAATAAGAAGTTGTTAATATGAATCCTGAAGAAATTGCTAGAGTAGATATTGACGAGTTGCTTAAAAGTGCTGGTTTTATCATTCAAGATATGAGCAAATTTGATAGAACTGCATCTCTTGGAGTAGCTGTTCGTGAATTTGTTATGCAAGATGGCAGTAAAGCGGACTATTTGATCTTTATAGATGGAAAAGCTTGCGGTGTTATAGAGGCCAAAAAGGCTGGACTATCACTAAGTGGAGTAGAAAATCAGTCAAGCCAGTACGCAAATAATTTGCCAAGTAATGTAAGGTATCATAGGCTTCCTTTGCCATTTATTTATGAGAGTAACTCAAAAGAGATATATTTTTCGTATTTAAGAGATGATAATCCTCGTTCAAGAAAGGTCTTTTCATTTCACAAGCCTGAGTTTTTATTAAAGCTTTTAAATGAAACAAGTACCTTAAGAAATAATTTTAAAAATTTACCTAAACTTTTAAAAACTAATTTGAGGGATTGTCAATTTAACGCTATTGAATCTCTTGAAAAATCGCTTCAGAATTTAAAGCCAAGATCACTTATTCAAATGGCTACCGGTGCGGGCAAAACATACACCGCGTGCAATTTTATATATAGATTGATTAAATTTGCAAATGCAAAAAGAGTTTTATTCTTAGTGGATAGAAATAACCTTGGCAGACAGACTAAAAAAGAATTTGAAAATTTCCACCTAATCGACGAAAACCGCAAATTTAGCGAAGTGTATATAGTTCAGCATTTAAGCTCAAATAATATAGACAAAGATGCAAAAGTTGTTATAACTACTATTCAAAGACTTTACTCTATGCTGCAAGGAGAGGAGAATTATAATGACCTTGATGAGGAGATTTCAGCCTTTGAGACTAAACCTGTAAAATCAAAAGAAGTAGCATATAACCCTAAACTTCCTATCGAAACATTTGATTTTATAGTAGTTGATGAGTGCCATAGGAGTATTTATGGAGAATGGCGACAGGTTTTGGAGTATTTTGATGCATTTTTGATAGGCTTAACCGCAACTCCATCAAAGCAAACTCTCGGCTATTTTAATAAGAATTTGGTTTCATCTTATCCGCTTGAAAGGTCGATCGCCGATGGGATAAATGTTGATTGCGATATTTTTAGAATAAGGACAAAAATAGGCGAAAGTGGAAGTGTTATAGAGGCGGGAGAAACTCCAATAATGGACAAAAGGACAAGAGAGGAAAAATATGAAAGCCTAGATGAGGATATGGAATACTCATCAAAAGAGCTTGACTACTCAGTACTAGCTCCAAATCAAATCATAACTGTTTTAAAGTGTTATAAAAACGCTATATTTACTCAACTATTTCCTGAACGTGAACCAAATTTTGTGCCAAAAACTCTAATCTTTGCAAAAGATGACAATCATGCAGAAAATATCACAAGATATGCAAGAGAAGTTTTTAACGAAGGAAATGAGTTTTGTAAAAAGATAACTTACAATATCGGAAATCAAGATCCCGAAAGTCTAATAAAAGCCTTTAAAGTAGATCCAAAATTGCGTATAGCAGTAACTGTTGATATGATAGCTACAGGAACCGACATCAAAGCTCTTGAAGTAATAATTTTTATGCGTGATGTAAAATCATCTATTTATTATGAGCAGATGAAAGGAAGAGGTGTTAGGACAATAAACGCAAATGACTTACAAACTATTACTCCAAACGCAATTTCAAAAGACAAATTTTACATAATAGACGCAGTTGGAGTTACTGAAAGCAAAAAGAGCTTATCGGCTCCTCTGGAAAGAAAGAAAAGTTTAAGTCTTAAAAAGCTTTTAGAAAATGTCGCAAAAGGTGATATAAGCGATGATACTCTTTCAACTTTAGCGGGTAGAATTGTGCGAATAGAAGCAAATACAGACGAAAAAGATATAAATCAGATTAAGACCCTAACAGGCGACAAAACTCTATCAGATATAGCCAATGAAATTTTAGACACTCTTGATCCTGATAACACAAAAGACAAAAGCGAAGATGAGATAAACGATCTAAAAGATACCGCCCTAAGACCTTTTAATTCGCCTGCTTTAAGAGCATTATTAATAGAACTTAGCTCTAAATCCAAGATATATATATAGATTTAGTTTCTACTGATGAAGTTTTGAGTGCTGATTTTAGCCTTGAAAAAGCGAATGCTTTGACACACAATTTTAAGGAATTTATTGAAAATAATAAAGATGAATTAGACGCCCTTAGTATAATTTACAACACAAGCTATAAAAGCAAACCGCTTACTTACAAGATCATAAAAGAGCTTGATACTAGGCTAAAAAGTTCGCTTTTAGACCCTGAAAGAGTTTGGGAAGCCTTTTATATACTACAAGCTACAAAAGTAAAAGAAAAAAGAGTAAAAATCACCGAATGTCTTACAAATTTAGTCCAGCTTGTTAAATTTGCCATCGGCATTGATGATGAACTTGTACAGTTTAGTTCTGTTGCAAATTCACGCTTTGAGCTTTGGCTTGGCAGGCAGAAAAAGCATGGCATGGAATTTAACCAAGAGCAGCTTGAGTTTTTAAGACTTATCAAGGACTACATCATCACAAATTCCCACCTTAACGCAAACGACATACAAGAATTTTTAGGCGATAAAGGCGGAATATTTAAAGCCAAGAAGCTATTTAGCAATTTTGATAAGTTGCTTAATGAGTTAAATTTGGCGATAGTGGCGTAAAAATAAAAAAGGATAAAAATGAATAGTCTTAAGCAACTGAAAAATAATTTTAAAACACTGAAGGAGCAAGTCAATAATATTGATGAAAAAAATATTAATCAAAATGAGTTAGAGCAGTTTGCTAGAAATAAAGAGGCTATGTCTTATATAGAAAGTTATATAAATTTATTAAATGAAAAATTATTGCCAAATGCTTTTTTCTATGACACTCAAAATTGCTTTATGGATTGGGATAATACGACAAGCCGTTTAACAGAACTTATTGATTTTGCTTTAATAAAATTAGCACAATATTCAAATGTATATATTCCAAAAAATTTAGCACAATTAACCATATCTGAAATGATAAATAGTTACAACTCGTCTATAAAAAACGCACTTGATGACATAAATTTACAACAAGTCAAAGATGATGAAAAGTATATAGCCAAATATAAAAAAGAAATAGAAAATATAAAAAATGAAAGTTCTAGTCAAAAAGAGAAATTAAACGAGTACTATAATGAGATAGAAAATTTTAGAAATATCTTGTTTGAAGAGAGAGAAGATAGCAATATTTCAACCGAACAAGAAATAGAAAATTTTAGAAACAAAATTTCACAAGATGTAGAAAATACTACAAAACTAATAACGGAAAATTCTAATAAAATAGAAAAAATAAACAAATTTTACATTAAAATTTTTGGCGAATTAAAAGACGATAATACGCGTGGTGGAGGGCTAGAGCAAAAGCTTGATAACTTGTTTGCAGAACTTGCTAAGTATGAAGAAAATATGAAAACAAGATTTGACCAATATAACAAAGAGATAAAAGGTTTATATGAAAAAGCCACAAACGGAAGTCTTGCAGCTTCTTATGAAGAGCAAAGAAAATCTATAGATAAGCAAATTTGGAAGTGGAATACGGGTTTTGTTTTAAGTATTTTTATGGTTGTTATTGTGGCAGTTTGGGCTTTTTATGGCGTAAATGAAATTTTAAGTCAAGATATTAGTGCAACAATTACCCAGTTAGCTGAAATGAAAGGACAAATAAACCAAACATATCATGTATCTATTTTGCCAAGAGATAAAATATATATTATACTTTTTGGTTTTTTATCTAAAATCACAATCTCATTGCCATTTATTTGGCTTGCTATTTTTTGTACTAATAGGCGAAAAGAGGCGATGAGATTAACTCAAGAGTATGCCCATAAGGTTGCGGTTACGAGTTCTTATGCAAGCTACAAAGAACAGATAGAAAATTTAAAAGAAGAAAATCCTGAATTGATGCCAAAATTAATGTCATCAACAATAGATATAATCTCTAAAAATCCTGTTGATTTTATGGATAAAATGCCAAAAGATAATAAAGATATAAGTTTAGAAGATATGATGAAAAAAATTAAAGATTTGCCAAACGAGTTTAAAGATATGCTTTCTAATCTTGCAAAAGGTGCAGATAAATGAATAATTTTCCAAAACATTGGAAAAAATTTAAATTTGAAGATGTTTTACAGTATGAGCAGCCAGCAAAATATATAGTTAAAAGCACGGAATATAGTGATGAATATGAGATACCGGTTTTAACAGCTGGTAAAAGTTTTATTTTGGGCTACACTGATGAAAAAGATGGAATCTTTACCGATATTCCTGTAATCATATTTGATGATTTTACTACAGCTACAAAATTTGTAGATTTTAAATTTAAAGTCAAATCATCGGCTATGAAAATTTTAAAGCCTTCAGATAATGCAAATATAAAATTTCTTTTTTATTTAATGCAAACTATATACCATAAAAGCGATACACACAAGAGATATTGGATCTCAGAGTATGCAAAAAGGGAAATTTTGCTTCCGCTACTATCCGAACAAAATTTAATCGTCTCCGAAATAGAAAAACGCTTTGAAGTGGCTGATAAGAGTTTAAATTTGATAGAGCAAAGCCTACAAAAAGCCGAAAATTTAAAGCAAAGCATATTACAAAAGGCATTTAACGGCGAGCTAATAAAGGACAAAAATGAGTGAAAATAACCTAATAAATAAAGTTTGGAATTACGCAAGCGTGCTAAGAGATAGCGGAGTTACTTATACTGACTATGTTTCGCAGCTTACTTATCTGATATTTTTAAAAATGGACGATGAAAAGGTCAAAAATTTGGGTGCAAATTCAAAAATCCCACATAACTGCTCATGGGAGTATCTAAGCTCGCTTGATGGCGAAAGCTTGGAAAAAGCATACACGAACGCCCTTGCTGCGCTATCTAAAATGGACGGCATTATCGGCACGATATATCAAAAAGCACAAAACAAAATCAACGAACCGGCAAAGCTAAAAAGAATCGTAAGTATGATAAACGACGAAACTTGGATGGGGCTTGATGTAGATGTGAAAGGCGCTATATACGAAGGCTTACTCCAAAAAAATGCAACCGAAAGCAAGAGCGGTGCTGGGCAGTATTTCACTCCGAGAGCTTTGATAAACGCGATCGTAGCCGTGATGAGACCAAGTATCGATGATAGTATTTGCGACCCTGCGTGCGGTACGGGCGGGTTTTTGCTCTCGGCTTTTGAATACATGAAAAAACAGAGTAAAGACAAAGAAAAACTAGCAAATTTAAAGCAAAATTTGTTAAATGGGACTGACATAACACCACTTGTTGTAAGCCTTTGTGCTATGAATTTATACTTGCACGATATAGGTGGTGAGCAAAGTCCTGTGAAAGTGGGAGATTCACTACTTAACCTTGGTGAAAAAAGATACGATATAGTGCTTACAAATCCGCCATTTGGCAAAAAGTCTTCAACTAAAATCATGGACGCAGAAGGTGGGGTAAGCACTGGGCGAGATAGCTATGAAAGAGATGATTTTATAGTTAGTTCATCAAATAAACAGATAAATTTTTTACAACACATAATGAGTGTGCTAAAAATCAGCGGAAGAGCTGCCGTGGTGCTTCCTGATAATGTGCTTTTTGAGGGTGGAGCGGGTGAAAAAGTAAGGCAAAGACTGCTTGGTGGCTTTAGGCTACATACTATTCTTAGGCTTCCGACGGGGATATTTTACGCACAAGGCGTTAAGGCAAATGTGCTGTTTTTTGATAAAGTGCATGTTAGCAACGATGAGTATGCAACTAAAGAAATTTGGATTTATGATTTTCGCACGAATCAGAATTTCACACTTGTAGCAAATCCTTTAAAAGAGAGTGATTTAGAGGATTTTATGAATTGCTATAATGCAGAAGATATAACCAGACGAAAAGAAAGCGAGAGATTTAAGAAATTTGGTATCGATGAAATTTTATCAAGAGATAAGACGAACCTTGACATTACTTGGCTTAAGGATGAGTCTTTGCAAGACTTAGAAAATTTGCCTGATCCAAAAGTCATTTTAGATGAAATAATGGAGAATTTGCAAAATGCCATAAGTGAACTTGGTAAAGTGGATCTATAAATAAAGCTTTATATTTAGCAGGTAAATAAATGCCATTTTATGATGGGCATATTTTATGAAATAATTACAATAAATTTAACTTGTATAACTAAATCAAGTATAGCTTTGCTGATTTTAGATCTAAAAGTATAAGCCGGCATGGGGTCTTAGGGGCAACTCCCTAACGAGAGATTTTTGTCTGACTTGTCAGACAAAAAGTATCCTCGCCCTATATGCAAGACAGATGTCTGTATTTGTCTACTTTTCATAAATTAGTAATATTAATTTAATATAAGATAATATTTATTATTTTAATGAGTTGTAGTAAAAACTAAAATATTAAACTTATTAGATTGTTAGATTTTCACAAAAATATTTTCATACATCTTTGAATTAAATTCTATGTTTTTGAATAATTTGTATTTTTTATTAGATATAAAGATATAAATAAATGGCACCCAAGATGGCACCTAGTCAAACCTTAAAGTTTAAAAATACCGATGAAATAAGGGTTTTAAAAGAAATGGTGGTTAGAGGCGACTGATATTATTGTAAAGCCTGAAAATTCGTTATTTAGCTTTAAAAAATGATAAAAAATATTTTTAAAATATTTTCTGGATAGTTAAGTTTTTAAAGCCCAAAAATATGGTAATGAAAACTCCAATTTTCAATACAAAGTATTTGGAATATCCTAAAATACGTGATTTTTAATTTAAGCAAACTTGTTTTTTAAGTTTCGTTAGCTTAAAGTAGGTGTTTTGGTTTAAGATTTGATATGTTTCACAACTTTTTTAGCTCGAAACTTAATTAAGGTTAAAATGTGAAACCTCATCATTTTTTAGTTTCACGCTTCGTTACAATAGGCTTTATTTTTTGCCTTTAGCAACTATTCGCTTTACTTCGTCTTTAAAGCTTTCATCTTGCTTGAGTTCTTTAAATTTTGTATATTCTAACTCTGCTTTAGCTTTTGCATTATCCGAGCTAAATTTACCAAAACCTTTTAAAATTTCATAGCCGTTAAAAGTTAAAAAGCCGTCTAGCTTTAAATCCCAATCGCTCATCGTGATTAACACTCCTTGCTCTGCTTGAGTTTCTAAATAGTCAAGCAGCATACCCGTTAATCTGTTGAGCTTACTTATTTCGTCTTCGTATAAATAATTTTTGGCTACGGCTACATCCAATTTTATCGGCTCTTTGCCTCTGCCGCTTCCGCTCCATGTCGTTAAGCCCATATTCGGCTTTGTATGATCTGCACGCTCTTTGATAATCTCTGCCGATGTCTTTTTAGTTACTGCATATTCTAATTTGTTTTGGATATTAGCAAAGAAATTTTTAGCCGTCTGCGATGTTTTATCGTAGTCTGCACTTAGTGCGAATAAATCCCTGACTTTTTCATAAAATAACTTTTCACTAGCCCTTATGGCTCGTATGCGTTCTAGTAATTCTTTGAAGTAGTCTTTATTAAATACGTTGTTGCCTTGCTTTAGTCTCTCATCATCAAGCACAAAGCCTTTAATGATGTATTCTTTTAACGTGCCGGTAGCCCACTTCCTAAACTGTGTTGCTTTTACGCTGTTTATACGATAGCCTACTGCGATTATCATATCAAGATTGTAATGTTCAACTTCTCTTTTAACTTCTCTATTTCCCTCTGCTTGAACTGTCAAAATTTCTTTTACAGTTGCGTAGTTTAGCTCTCTTTCGTCTAAAATATTCTTTATGTGATATGATACATTCTGCTTGCTAGTATCAAAAATATCAGCTATCTGTTTTTGATTTAGCCATATTGTCTCGTTTTCTCTGTCGGCTAATATTTGAATATTGACTTTATTATCACCCGTTGAATAAATAATAAAATTTTGCTCTTTAGTGTCTATCATTGCGCTTCCCAATTATTGCCTTTGTAAATGCCTAATATCAAAATTTCATCATTGCTTATCAGGTATGGAATAACGTAGCCTTTAAAAATTAAATCTCTTGCATTATCACGCTTGACTTTTTGGCTTGGTCTGTGTGCGTTTGGTAGCTCTTTTAATCCAAAGCACCTATCCATAAGCTCATCAACGAAATTAACCGCCCTTGCTTCGCTATCAAGCTTGATAAAGTCGCTTATTGTATTGAGTTCATCAAAGAAACGCTCTTTAAATTTTACTTGCATAAGTTCCGCTCTTGATCTTGCTTGCAATACTCAAAGCTTCTGTTTCATTAATAAGCCCGATACCTCTTAAAGCTTCATCTGCTCTTTTTTCATATTCAGCAGATAGGGGGTCATCATCTAAGCTTATTTTGACATTATCGCACTTGGCTAGGGTTAATAATACCTCTTTGGCTTTTGCTATGAAGTCGCTATTATCAGTTGTAAGTGTTAGAGTATTCATACTAGCCCCTTTGTCGTTTGTCATATTCTAACCACTCCACACTTAGAAAAATATTAGCTCTCTAGCGTTCAAAATGGCGTTCATTTTGTTGCTCATTTTGTTATTACTGCATTATCTTAGCTTCGATATTATCGTGCTTTGCTTTGCTTGTGATTGCTCATTTTAGTGTTCATTTTTACATTGTGACACAAGGGTTGAATTTTATCGCATTTTAGCTTTATTAAAAACCGCCTGAAATGCTAAATGCTCGGCTGATACCAAGCATAAGATTATCGCCCTTATGCTGGCGCTTCCCTTATCTACCTTTTAAAAGCCGTTCAGGTCTTTCACCCTTTAAAGGTACAACAGGCTTAATCGATGGGGTCTTTACTGCTGCCCCCCCCTTGTTAAAACTATCTAGCTTGACTTGATCCGCCGTGCCACCGATATGAGCCTTTAGGCTTTGCTTGCTCGAGCTTGTCGATTAGCTCTTTTAAATGTTCGTTTTGCTTATCCAGGTATTGGCACTCTTTAGCATAGTAGTTAAAAGCACAATAAGCCTGATAGCCTGCTTGGTATGTGGCTTCTAGTTTGTTTAACCCTTTTGCCTCTCGCTTTGCTATCTCGTAGGCAAATTTAGCCTTTGCGCTCTTATCCTCTAGCATAGCGTTAATGTATTTCGCTTGTTTTGTCATTGTCTTCCCCTAATACGTATCTGTCAATAAAGCCTATTATTTCGTCTTGTATGCGTTCAACTTCCAGAATAAATATTTTGGTAAATATTTTCAAGTTCTCAACTTCAATATTTTGATTTACTATCCGCATAAATTCCTTTTGGGTTTCTAGCTCTTGCAGATATTCACTCGTTTTAATAATAAGCTCTCTTGGTGCTTCGTTGTAGTCTTTTTTGGCTTCAAACTCTTTTGCCATTGCTCCGGCTGTTAGCTTTGCCTTTTCTTTATCCGTCTTTAGTAGCCCTCTAACGTTAAAAGCCTTATTGTTAGCTTTTAAAACTTCCTTGCTTGCTTGATAAAAATGCTCTTTACTCATCGCTTACCCTTTAAATGATCTTACAAAGATAATAAAGTCTTTGATTGTTAAGCCCTCACGGCAACCGATAATGGATTGATAAAATTTAAACTCTTGATAGGTCATTTTTTATCCTTTATTTCTACGTTTGCCGTTACCATTTCCGCTAATAGCTCCTCTTTGCTAAGCTTGCCTAAGCAATAAAGCCTAACTGCCCTTTGTAAGTCCTCATATCTAGCCTTTAAGGCTTTGTAATTGCCTGCTAGGTTTTCAAGCATTACGAATAAATCAAAGGCGCAGTCCATTACGTCAAAAGTTACCCCTTTGCCCTCTTGTTTGTCGTTTTGGTAAGTAGCTAATAATTTTAAAAACTTCTGCTCCGTGTCCGATAGGTCTTTGCCTACTGCTTTTAAAATTTCATTTGCGTTCATCTCTTAACCCTCGCTTTCTAGTAGTAAGGTTTCTATTAGTTCATCTTGGTTAATGTCGCCCTCTTTAAATAATAAAAGAGCCGATTGTAGATTATCTAGCTTGTCTTGTAGCTGTTTATTTTTATCGGTTTCTCTGCCGATAAGTTGATAGAGCCTTATGTTATCCTATTGCAGTGCTTCGGCTCTGTTCTCGGCTTGTTCGCTCCTTGCTCTTAAAACCCCGTTACTTGTTAATGCTCTCTCGTAATCTCCTTTCGTTTGTCTGCAGCTGTAATAAGCTAAGTAACCTATCTCATAAAGCTTTTGTTCGCTTACCTCATCGCTTCCGTCATTATGCTGTATAGCATATTCAGCATAATCTGCCTTAATGGCTTGTAGTCCTGATGTTGTGATTTTCATTTAATCTCCTTTGCTTCTTTGGTTTTTCTGTCTGCATAAGCTTTTATTTCGTCTGCTATGTCATCTATTAAGCAACTTAAAAAATAATGTGTTTCGCAGTCTCTGTTGTGATTAATGCCTACTCCTTTTGTATGATACGGCAAAGCGTGGGTAATATGGGATATTGCATTAAGTGCAGGTATTATCTCATCAACTAAATCTACTTCGTTCTCTATTTCAAACGTTAGTTTCATTTGGTCTCCTTTGATGTTGATTTCACAATTTATTTAATGTCTTGCTCTATTGATAGCAAGGTTTCATTTACTAAAAGAGCTATGCCGTCTAGGTTGTCATCGGTTAAATTGCCGTTTCTAAGGTCAAAACCGATAAGGCTATTAAGCATAACTCTTAATCCGCTAACTCTCAATGCCGTTTCCTCGTAGTCGTATGAAGTCATTTTAGTTCCTTTAAGCTACTTATTTAAGTTTATTTATTATAAATTATATACTTATATAAATATTTTGTCAAGCAATACTATACTTATTTAAATATGTTTTGATATAATACGATAATTAAATAAGTATAAAAGGCTAACATATGGATAAACAAGAATTTAATGAATTGCTAAAAAGGGTTAATTTAACAAAAAAGGAATTTGCGGAGCTTGTGGGGGTTTTGCCTACTTCAGTTAATAATTGGGGTTCATCTCAAAATATTCCATATTGGGTAGAAACTTGGTTATTAAACTACGAAAAATCAAACCGATATGAAAAAATAAAAGAGCTTACTAAAGATATTTAACCTCATCACTTACTTTTTAACCTCTCTTGTATTTTCCCCTAAAGATTGATAAAATAGCTCCTTAGCAATAAGTGAACGTGCATCTGCACCATTCGCCCCGGCTGGCATCGTATCAGTGTGTAGGGATGGTGGGCGACCCTACCACTTATTGCCTCTACTTTAAAGCAAAGACATATAATCGTAAGGGTGTCGGTAGTAGCTACCACCTTTAAATCCTACTCTTTAAT
Organism: Campylobacter sp. RM16192; assembly: GCF_004803855.2. Classification (NCBI taxonomy): domain Bacteria; kingdom Pseudomonadati; phylum Campylobacterota; class Epsilonproteobacteria; order Campylobacterales; family Campylobacteraceae; genus Campylobacter; species Campylobacter sp. RM16192. The sequence goes on from NZ_CP012552.1 coordinate 307,058, forward strand.
AAATCTTTAATATTTGCCTTTTTGTTGTTACCTCATAGCAAAAATGGCACTACCTCATATCAAAATCGCTTTTTCCGTCCGCCGACTGAATAGTAAAAGCGTTGAAAGAGTTGGTTTTAACTTAACAATACCCTTTAAAAGCAAAATAAGCCCACCGATGAGGTCTTAGCTCTTTTTAATACCTTTGGTGTTTTGATATGCGTTCGTTGCTTCTTGGGCTTGTTTTGATAGCCTTACGGTTTGGTTCTGTATTATCGTTCCTTTTTATGTTCCCTTTTTTCACATTAGTCTTTTTAAGCTCCGTTTTTATGGTGCTTTTTTATTGCGGAAGGTGTTCCCTTTTTAAATATCTCTTTTTAGATGCCTTTGCTCTATCTTTTGCCATTCTGTTATCACATATCCACGTATAAGCCTCTAATGGCATTTCGTAAATTTTGCTTAGCTCGTCTTGGTATTTATCCACTTTGCAGGTTCTTAGATTATTTATGATGGTTTCGTCCGTGTAAGAGCATTTAAAGACTTTTAGGATCATAAAGGCTAACTCTGTGAGATAGTAGTCGTCTTGTCTAGCCTCCCAATTTGGATAAAACTTATCTAAGACATCATAAAGCTTGCTAAGAGGTTTTAGGTCAAGAGGGATTAGTTCCAATATAAGCCTTTTTGTTTTTTATGAAATTTTAGAGTGTTTTTGTATTCGCTTTTCTTGTTGTGGGGGTTTCATTTTTGTAAAAAATGCGCGAGTATGATTTAAGGTTAGAGAGAGTTGATTATTAAAAAGGATAGGATTTTGATAGAGGGAAAGTAAATGAGTAGGGTATACACTAAGGGGCTTGATTTCTTAAAGTGCATTTTTTGGCTCTATTTGTAACATAGCGCAAAGCCCTAAAGCGTAGTATCTAGCGTTGATTTTTATTAGTAGTAAATTTTGGCTTTTTTGCTCTCGTTTACTGTATAAGTTAGTTTTGCTTCCTATACCGTTTTTATAAAAACTTAAAGTAAATGAGAGGTGCAAAAAACGGCTTAAGGTTTTTATCTGTTTTTTTGGGTTTAAATTAGACAAAATGAATAAAAAGCGATGAGGTTAAATAAGGGATTATGCCCTTAACTCTCTTTTGTTGTTGTGCGCTTTGTAAGAGGCGTTTGTAGGCTTTTCAAGAGTAGCTAGGGTTATTATCTCTTTGAAATCGCACGGCTCGGCGTAATTGTAAATCAAGACGATCAAGCTTGCTTAATGGAGCTGGTTTATTAAAATCGATAATCGGCGCAGTAGCTTCTACGCGATACAGTGGTAAATTGAGATTATTTTTTAGAGCTTTATCATAAAAATATACGCGTTCAAGCACTCCAAGCTCGTTTTTTATGTAGTGTGTGTTTTGGTAGGTTTGTATTTCAAATGCTTCTAAATTAAAAGGCTTTTGGCTATCAAAGCATAAATCAATACTAGAAACGTTATTAACTGCGCTTAAAAGCTCTGTGATGAGGTCAAGGGACGGGGCTGGTTTATGATATTGCCTTAGTCCGTAAAACTCAATAACGGCTTTTTTATCGCAGTTATTTAGACTTTTTGTAGTGGCGTAAAATATGCTCATATCCTCTAGTTCGTAAATATTGATGATTTTCAGTCCTCTAAATTCATAACGGCTCACGATCTTAATCTCTTTTTTGTTTCGCATTTTGCGCCATTTTAGCCCGTGATTTTTGGCTATGCTTTTTAAAATATCAAGCTTGCTAAAGTGCTTTTGTGCAATCGCATTTTTAAAAAAGCTGGCTCGAATAGTATCGATTTTTACTTCTGGAGTTTCAGCTAAGATTTTGTTAATGTAGGGTAATATTTCCACGTTTTAAAAACCACAATTAAGGGCGGTCGCTTGACACTAGCCGCCCTTATAATTTTGCTTAAATTTTGACTTCACGGGGCATATTTTTAGCTTTTATCGCCCCGATTATTTTCTCGGTTAGCCTTACCTGTCCTTTGGGTGTTATCATCGGAGTAAACCCCTGAACTTTTTCGCCGTTTGGCTTTTTGTATACGCACGGGATGTAGCGCAGATAGTCTTTATCTAAATATTCTTGATAAGGCTCGTTGTTTGATTGCAAAATTTTCAACTCTCGCATTATTTGAAAAATACGCGCTCTTCCTGTATTTATGCCCTGATGTTGATTGCAAAGCGTTTTAGCGTATGTTCCTATTAAAATGCACCCGTCGGTAGCTTCCACCGTTCGCCCGTAATCCACGTAAGGCTCATCGGCTTTTATTTTAGCTTCGAGATATTTATTTTTGTCTTGCGTGTCGGCGTAGTCTAAAAGAATTTTGGCTACCGCTCGCGGGTCTGCTAAGACGTCTTGAATGCTTGTAGGGTTGTTTTGCCCGTTTAGTATGTAATCACTAGCCCAGTCTCTGAATAAAATCGTCTGTGGCGTTTCGGTCAATTTAAATCCGAGAGTAATAACTCTTTTTTTAGTCCAAAATACCATTTTTTGAGGCTTTTGATACACCCTAGTAGATCCCACTGGGGTGTCTGTTAGTACGCCTTTGCCGTCGTTATACATATCTTTGTAATAATAATGCATTCCCTCTATGTATTCGGTCGCTCCTTTGGTTCTTTGTTGCTGTATTGCGTTTTGGGTTACGCCAAAACCTTGAGCTACTTGTCTGTCTGATAAAGCCCAAGTGTCTTGATACTCAATAACCTCTAAATTTAGATTGTTAAATGCTACTATTGCACTCATTTTTAAGCTCCTGTTCTCTTTTTGGCTTTGTCAAAATCGACGATATACCACCATTTAAAACGCTCCCCGTTGGCTTGTATGTCTTTAATCACTCCTTCGCGTTTAAGGTCGCCTAAATACTGATTAGCGTTACTTATGCCTAAGTTTTTTTGTCCAGCCGTTACGCGCCCTTGCTCTAGCATTATTTTTAACAGTGTCTTTTTATGTCTACTATTTCTCATTTTTGTCCTTTTTCGGCTCTCTTATGCCCGCTTTAACCTCTAGGGTCTTAATGCTTTCTCGCTGTTTCTGCACTATGTGAAATAAATCAAATGCACAATCCAGCAAAGACTGATCGGCTCCGTCTATGCTTGCCACTTTGTAGGTATGCAAATGCCTTTTAAAAGCCTTTAGCATAACTTCATCATTTGCGCTAAAGCACACTTTGCTAGGTTTAAAATTTAACTTATTCATTGTGTGCACTCCTTTGAATAAAAAAGGTCTCGATTATCCTTTTATTCTCATCTTGTAGGCTTTGGAGCTGTTTGCCTTGCTCTACTAAGGCTAAGAATAAGTCAAAAGCTACTCCGCTAAAATCTGCGGTTTTCATATTGCCACTATTTAGCGTTTCCTCGAATATGTGAGGGTAGCACTCTTTTAGCATTCTCGCATATTGTTCGCGCGCTTCCTCGTCGGTATCGGCTAGCTTAGCCGCAGTTTTTGCAAATTTGCCCTTAAAAGCTTCCGTATAAGCATGAAATAAATCAAAGGCTACCTTTAGCCCCTGATCAACTCCTTTGTGTAGCTCACTCGTTCCGCTTTCTAGTGCTACTTTTAAAATATCGGGGTGCTTTAGCTGTAAATAGGCGTGAAACTGCCCGTATAGTCCAGCTTCGGCTTCATCTTTAAACCTAGCCATATTACGCGCCCTTTCTCATAAAAAACGCCTCTACTTCGGAGGGGTCAAAAAAGGTAATGTTTTTGCTGAATTTGATAGGTCTTAAAAAGCCTTGTTTAGCAAAATACCACACTGTGCTTAATCCTATGCCGTAAATCTGTGCGATTTGCGACGCTCTTAAGTATTTTGGTTTTAGTTCGGTTTGCTTCATCGTTTAGCCTTTAATATGTGTATTAGTCTTGCAAAACTAGGCTAATTATGGCGCGATTTAAAATACTACGCAACGAAAAATATTTTTAGGCTTGTAGTGTGTGTTGAGGTATTTTTTGTAAAGTTAGTGTGTTTTTAGTGAGTTTTAAAAAAGTAAAAGCCCATTATTTAGGGCTTTATAGATAGCTAAAAATATTTTTAGGTTATTTATGCGTTTTTGTCGTTAGGATTAAAATATTTATAAATTTTGTTCGCTAGTGTCGCTTTTTTGTTTTTATCAACTCCGACAATTTGATACATATCGGCTTTTAATACTAGGGTGTCGGTAAATTTTGTTCTTATTGCTTGTGTGTTATTTAATAAATCGTATCGTTCTTTTTGCTCTTTAAAGGGTTTAAAATACTCGTCTGATGTTTGCTTAAACTCTAAAAAAGCAAGAGTTGTTTTTATTTCCATTGGTGTTAAATAATTGAATTCGTCGTCAAAAAATCCATTTACCTCTGTTTGTAGGTCAAAATTATCCATTATGTGCTGTTTATCAAACTCTCCTTTATAAAAATAAAAAGAGTGTTCTAAAAGTTGAATAGCTTTTAAATAGTTCTCGTATCTTATGACTATGGCGGTTTTGCTTTGCTTTGTATCTATGATGTTTTTAAAAAACTCCGCAAAGGCTGTTATTATTTCGTCTTTTGCTTCGTCTATCTGATAAAACTTCGTTAAAATTTCAAGCTCCCAAAAAATATCATAATTGCCAAATTCAGCCTCAAAGCTATCATTTACCCGATACCCTAGCATATCGTTAAAAGCGTTAATATAATCTTTTTTGTCGTGTCTATTGCCTGCTAATACCTTTTGAATGTCTGTTATAACTAACTCTATCGCCTCTTTTGTTATGTTACTTTTATTGTCTTTGTTATCTTGTGTATCTCTTGTTTCGCTTAGTTTTGCCATATCTTGCCCCCCTAATTATCTTTTATGTCTAATATGTAATCGCTCCACCAGTCAAGCAGGATTTTAAGCTCGTCTAAAAAGTCGGCTTTTTCTGAATAGCTTAAGTCCACTCTATCGCCGTGTAGATGATCAAGCACTTTTTTAATAGCTTCTTTGCTTACTTTGTGCTTTTGCATATTGTTAAACGCTTGCGTCATAAATATGCCTCTTAGGCTATGCAGGGTTACTACGCGCCCCGTTTGCCTATCTCTAAAATTAAAGCCCTTAATTGCATTCGTGGCGGTGTCTTTGTGGATATGGTCGGTAAAGTGAGAATTAATAAAGACGTATTCGTATGCTCTGCTTAGTCTGGCTTGATCTTGGATTATTCGCATAACCTCATCGCTTAACGGCAATTTAAAATCGCCTATTTCGCTACGCTTAATTTTTTGCTCGGCTCTTGGTATTGTTAAAATTCTTTTTTCAAGATCAAAATATTTCCATTTTAGGCGCGATAACGGCGCAGCTCTTAGCGGTATGTGTAGGCATAGCTTCATCGCGTTTTTAATCGTCTCAAAATGTGGGTAGTCGTAAATAGAGTTAAAAAAGGCTTTTAAATCCTCGCGCTCGGTCAATTTAGCGTAATGCTCTACCTTTGTTTTGGGTATGATTGACTTAGCGTCAATATTGCCCATAATATTAATATCAGTGTAGCCACTTGATACGGCAAATAAAAAGACGCGGTTTAAAATTTGATTGATTATCTCGGCAGTCTGCGGGGTTGCCTTTGATACTTCTTTGAGTATTACCGCTATTTCGGCGTGAGTTATGCTTTTTATGCCTCTGTCTTTTAGTATCGGCATTACGTGATTTTCTATGCGCCCTCGCTTTGTCTTTAGCGTCTGTGGCAATATGCTCTTAGCTTCTAGTTCCAGCCACTCATTAAAGACTTTTTCAAAGCTACAGTTATGATCGCTTATTCTTTGAGCTTTGGCGCGCTTCTTATCTGTTATCGGGTCTGCCCCACTCATTACGAGCTTTTTAAGCTCGGTTCGCTTTTCTCTAGCCTCCGCTAATGATAAAGTAGGGTAATTACCTAGCCCCGTATTGTTTGGTTTGCCCGTGTCCGGACTAATAAAAGCAAATACCCAGCGTTTGCGCCCTGTCTTGCTTACGATTAGCCCTAAGTCGTCGCCGTCTGTAAGCTTGTAATCTTTGTCTTTAGGCTTAGTTTCTCTTATCTGCTTATCGGTAAGGGGCTTTACTATTCTTGACATATCGCCATAACTCCCTAAAATACGTTATTTGAGACGATTTAAAAATATTTTTTCAATTTATTGGATCAAATTACTCATCAAAAATATTTTAAAAATCGCTGTCTTATGCTCGTTAAGTGCCTAAAATACGGAGTTTGATGAGGTTTAAAAATATTTTTCTCTTTTAGAGTATTTTTTAAGCTTTCAAAATACCTATTTTAGGCGTTTCAAGCGTTTTAAAACATTTTTTGGAGTGCTTTGTAAGCCCGATGAATAGAGCGTTTTGTGAGTTTTAAAAATATTTTTTCGCTTGACTTTTAGAATTTTGCCAAAAATATTTTTAATTTTAAAATGTTTTTAAATCTTTAGCTTTGCCTGTTTAGTTTAGATTGTTTTAGAGTGTTAAAATCTCTCAAAGTCCGTATTTTAGGGGGTTTGTTAGAGTGCTTTAGATTGTAAAAAATAGTAGATGGTGGTTAGAGGCAGAATCGAACTGCCGACACGCAGATTTTCAGTCTGCTGCTCTACCGACTGAGCTATCCAACCACCTAAAAAAGAAATGTGATTATACACTTTTAAATTTTAAAATTAGGTTAAATACAAAATGAAATTTTATAAATTTGCAACAAATTCTTTAAATTTATCTCCTCGCTCGGCGTAGCTATTAAACTGATCAAGGCTTGCAGCAGCAGGACTTAGAAGAGCTATCTCGTCTAAAATTTGAGCCTCTTTTGAATTTGCTTCCTTAGTCGGTTTTTTTAAATTTTTATCTATTTGTGTTACGGCTACATCTAAAAAATCGCATTTTAGAGCTGGAATTTGAAATTTCTCAGCTAGCCTCATAATCTTATCGCTATTTGAGCCGATAGCGTAAATTTTAGTATTTGCGCTATTTATAGCCTCAAAAAGCTGGGTCATATCGACACCCTTATCATCTCCGCCTAGGATTAGGTGCAAGAATTTATTCTCATATCGCTTTAGAGCTTGAATGGTCGCGTCGATATTGGTAGCTTTTGTGTCATTTACCCAAATCCGCCCGCATTTGTCATTAAATTCTTCAAGTTTATTGCTCTCTATCACAAATTTGTTTAGTAAATTCGCGTCGCATTTATCAAAGATTATTTTTTGTACCGCCAGCGCTAAAAGAGCGTCCATTAAAAACGGCACTTTGAAATTTATCTCATTTGTGGCAACTCCGCAAAATTTAGCTAAATCCTTTTCGTTTTTATAGCTTATGACCTTTGCAAGAGTCGGAGTATTAGCGTAAATTTCAGGCAATATTGCAACCGAGTTTTCTCTCATCATACCAAGCGGCTTAAGCTTGGCGGCTTCATAAGAGCCCATATCGCCGTGCCAAGTAAGATGATCGGGCGTTATAGGCAAAAGCACGTATATATCAGGCTTTGCAAGGTTTGTATAGTGAAGCGTGAAAGAGCTCGTCTCCAGTATCCAAATTTTAGCTTTAGTATCTAATTCAGCTAGTGGAGTGCCTACGTTTCCGCCCATTACCGAGCCTTTGTCTTCAAGCAGGTGTTGCATCATCTTGGTTGTGGTTGTTTTGCCGTTTGTTCCGCTTATCCATACGCTAAAAGGCATTTTGGATGCGAAAAAATCATATTCACTTATCAAATTTTGCGATTTTTTAATCAGCTCATGATACGGAGGAAAGCCGGGGCTTGGGATCTCAAGTTCGCTTTTGTCTGGATTAAATTCACTTACCGGCAAAAGATTATTTCCAAATTCATCCTTTGAAATTTGGCTAAATTTGTCATCATATACATCCCAAATTCCCTCATCTTGGCAGTTTTTGGCAATAGCCTTGGTTGTGCCTCCGTAACCGAACAAACTTCTTTTCATTATCTTATCTTTAATGCGGTTAGCGCGATGAGGTTTGCTAAAAGCGCGATGATCCAAAATCTAACGATGATTTTGTTTTCAACCCAGCCTTTAATCTCGAAATGATGATGAATAGGCGCCATTAAGAAAATTCTCTTTTTGAAAATTTTAAAGCTTCCAACCTGCAAAATAACGCTTAAAGTCTCAATTACAAAGATAAATCCTATGATAATAAGCAAAATTTCGTTTTTGGTCATAACTCCCATAAGTCCTATGTAAGCGCCTATGCTAAGACTTCCGCTATCACCCATGAAAACTTGTGCGGGATGGCAGTTAAACCATAAAAATCCCATCAGAGAGCCGATTAGAGCCGAAGCGATGATGATAGTTTCGCCCACACCGATGATCTTTGGAAGTAGCAAATAAGAGCTAAATAGCGCATGTCCGCAGATATAGGCAAAAATTCCTAGCGTAACAAGCGAAAGCATTGCAGGAACTGCCGCAAGCCCGTCAAGCCCGTCCGTTAAATTTACCGCATTTGAGGCCGCAACTATAACTAGTGTCCAAAAGACTATGGCAAAAATTTTAAGATCCAGTAGCGGGAATTTATAAAACGGCACATAAAATTCGGTTCCTATATCGCCGCTAAGATAAAGCACGGTTGAAACCGCAAAAGATACTAAAATTTGAGCTAAAAGCTTGGCTTTAGGGCTTAGCCCCGCGTGGTTGTTTGCGCCTAGAATTTTTGATATGTCGTCTTTAAATCCGATCGCCGTAAAACCCGCAAGACAGAGCAAAGAGGCGATAACGAAGCTATTATCAAGTCTGGCACAGATGATAGTTGCCAGTATTGCCGTTAGCATAAAGACTACGCCTCCCATGGTCGGGGTTTTTTCTTTTTTTTGGTGTGTTTTTGGAGCAAGCTCGTAAATCGGCTGACTGGCGTTTTTAGCCCTTGCCCAAGCGATAAATTTAGGCATAAGATAAACGGTAAGTGCAAAAGATATGAAAAACGCTATGCCTGCGCGAACTGTGATGTATTGAAAGATGTTAAAATTTAGGATTTCATAAAGATAATAAAACATGTGAGCCTTTATTTTTAAAAAGAGTAATTTTAGTATAATGCTCTTAAAATTTATCTAAATTTAAAGAATGAAATATGAAACAAAAAACTATTTTAGTGATAACAGACGGCATAGGATTTAATCCAAACTCAGAATTTAACGCATTTGCAGCGGCGAAAAAGCCGACTTATGATTGGCTATTTAAAAATGTGCCAAATTCGCTTATCAAGACTTCAGGTCTTGCGGTAGGCTTGCCTAAGGGGCAAATGGGAAATAGCGAAGTAGGGCATATGTGCATAGGAAGCGGGCGGGTTTTGTATCAAAATTTGGTAAAAATTTCGCTTGGGTTTAAAGACGGCTCACTCTCTCAAAACGCAAAACTAAAAGAGCTTTTTACAAAGTGTAAAAATATCCATATAATAGGGCTTTATAGCGATGGGGGCGTGCATTCTCATCTTGAGCATTTTGATGATATGTGCAAACTTGCTAAGGATAACGGATGTGAAATTTACGCTCATGCGATAACCGATGGTAGGGACGTAGCGCCTACGAGTGCGGCGGAGTTTGTGAAGCAGCTTGAAGAGAAATTTAACGTGGCTACGGTTTGCGGTAGATTTTACGCTATGGATAGAGATAAGCGCTGGGATAGGGTAAGTGAGGCTTATAAGACTATGATTGATGGTGCAAATTTACAGAGCCTAAAACCAAGCGAATATATCCAAAATAGCTATGACGAAGGCGTTTTGGACGAGTTTATAAAACCTGCCAGTTTTAACGGCTTTAAAGGGATTGGCAAAGATGACGGAGTTGTGTTTATAAATTTTAGAAATGATAGGATGAGGCAGATAGTAGCGGCGTTTGGTGTGAGCGAATTTAGTGAATTTAAGCGCCCTTTTGTAGTGCAAAATTTAGTAACTATGACGGAATACGACGCAAATTTTAGCTTTCCTGTTTTGTTTGAAAACGATAAGATAACAAATACTTTAGCAGAGGTTATATCTCGTGCCGGACTTCGCCAGCTTCACACGGCAGAGACTGAGAAATACGCTCATGTGACTTTTTTCTTTAACGGCGGAGTTGAGGAACTGCTTGAAAACGAAACTAGAATTTTAATCCCAAGCCCAAAAGTTAAAACTTATGATGAAAAGCCCGAAATGAGCGCTGATGGTGTGTGCGATGCGGTTTTAAAAGCGATTGATGACGGGCAGGATTTTATCGTAGTAAATTTCGCAAACGGCGATATGGTAGGACATACTGGCGATTTTAATGCGGGCGTAAAAGCAGTAGAGGCTGTAGATAGCGCGCTTGGTAAGATTGTCGCTAAGGTAGAGGAAAAGGGCTATGCTATGATAATTACGAGTGATCACGGTAACTGCGAAGAGATGCGAGATAAAAGCGGAATGCTCACAAACCACACGACTTACGATGTGTTTTGCTTTGTGCTGGGTGATGGAGTGAAAGAAGTAAAAACCGGTGGGCTAAATAATATCGCAGCAAGCGTTCTTAGGCTAATGGGACTTGAAAAACCGGCCGAGATGGACGAGCCGTTGATTTAGGATATTTGTTTCTGATGAAAACATATTCGCCATTAAGATATCCTGGCGGGAAAGGCATTTTGTTTAGTTGGATTAGTAATTTGCTAAGACAAAATAATTTAATAGGCGGTAATTATATAGAATCTTATGCTGGTGGAGCAGGACTTGCCTTTGGTCTAGTTTTAAATGGTCTTGTGGATAGAATTTTTATAAATGATTTTGATAGATCTATATATGCTATTTGGGATTGTATATTAAACGATACAGATAATTTTATTGCTAAAATCAATAACGCTCAGGTAAATTTAAAAGAGTGGCAAGTCCAAAAAGAGATAATCAAAAATCAACAAGACTACTCAAATTTAGAGCTTGGTTTTGCCGCGTTTTTTTTAAATCGCACAAATGTTTCAGGTATCATAAAAGGCGGGCCAATTGGCGGTATGAAACAAAGTAGCAAATATACTGTTGATTGCAGATTTAATAAAAAATATTTAATTCAAAAAATCATACAAATTGCAGATAAAAAGACTAACATTGAAATTTTTAATTTAGATGCGGTTGAGTTTATAAGTCTCATTGTTAAAATGGCAAATCGCAAATCGTTGCTCTACCTTGATCCGCCTTATTATAAAAAAGGTCCTGAGCTTTATAGAAATTTTTATCAGCACAATGATCATGTAAAACTTTCGCAAATTTTAAAAGATATAAATCTTCCTTTACTTGTAACCTATGATAATTGCGATGAGATAAGAGAGCTGTATTTGAAATTTGATAAATTTGATTTTAATCTTAGATACTCGGCTAGCTTAAAACAAAAAAGTATCGGCAGTGAGCTAATGATTTTTAAAAATTTAAAGATGATTGATAAGCCAAATTTAATAAAAGGGGTTTAAATGGGCGTTAAAGAGCAAATTGATAAACGAAATACGTTAGCTAGGATGATAAAAGAGCCAGAGAAAAATTTTATAGGTGATGTTTTTAAGCTTGATTATCAAAATGCTTGGGTGCTTACAAACGATGCTTATAAAGAGAGAGTTTGTGGAATTCCGCTTAATAGCTTTCTTTTGGGTGCTAGTTTTAATCCAAATGATTTTTCAAATGCAAAAGAACAGGAAAAAATTGTATTTTTATTTAGAATGTTGGGCTCTTGTGAAATTCCAGGCGATAGCGAAAAGATAAAAACTCTAATAGAGCATTATCAATCAAAGCCTGAGATTTATTCTGACGATGAACACGATAATATTGAACCTATAACTCACTCTTGGCTTCAGTTTGGAGGGCTTGAGTGCGAGATTATCGGTTCTTTTTATATGGAAGATGGCAAATGGATGTTTGGGGCTGATATAGAGGATTATCAGTCAATGGCAGGCATAAAAGTATATAAGCCAATGCAAGATGTTTTGCAAGCCATTGTAAATTATATAGATCCTTATAAAAAGCAAAAGATGAAAAAAGATGCTTCTAAAATGGGTTTTCATGATATACCTGAGCCGTTTTTGATAGGAAATTTACGCTATACATCCACAAATAGACTCCAAAAATTGAATAAAGATTCTGAAGTTGAGGTCAAAATTCATCCGGCTGATTTTTTATCCAGACGCACGGCTGTTTTTTGGTATGACAAGAACAGGTAAATCAAACACTGTCAAAACGATAATATCTGCAGTTTGTATGGCAGCTAAAAAGGCTCAGATCAAAATCGGGCAGCTTGTTTTTGATATGAACGGAGAGTATGCAAATGCAAACGGGCAAGATGATGGGTCGTCTATAAATGATGTATTTTTTGATAATACGGTTAGATATAGAGGGCTTGAAACGCAGGGATTTTTTGATTTAAGAGATGATTTTTACTCATCTCTTGAAAACGGACTTGAGATTATCAAGAGCCATATAGAGCAGAGTCAAAATAACTTATCAGACTCAATGCAAAAATTTCTTGGCTTAGAGTTTAATAACGATGAGCCGCAAGAACTATCAGAAAAGACAAGATGGCATAAAAAACGGGCAATTTATCACTGTATGCTACACAATATGGGCTTTAGTTTTCAAGGCGAGCTTAAGTGCAGATTTGAAATTAGTAAAGAAATTTGGCTTATTTTGTTTGAATACTTACAAAGTCAAGACAAATTTGATATAAATGAAATTTCTTGTCTTAAAAGTCAAGACCAAAAAGTTGAGTTTATGAAAGATAAATACGGAGATCCTGCAAAGGGGCTTGAGCCTTTTGATATGAAAGATTTTTTGGCTATGGTAAGAGATGTTAGTCTTGGACTAAAAAAGATTAACAAAGAGCTAAAAAGTAAATCCAGCAAAAGAAATTGGCTTGATAGTGCAGAGGAGGCTATGCTAAATATTATTGTAGGCAAAAACGATAGCGAAAGATCAATAAACACAAAGTCTCTATTTCAAAAATCCTTACCATACCACTCGCCAAAAGGAAACAAAAATATAAAAGAGGATATTTTCAACCATCTCCAACAAGGCAGAGTTGTTATTTTGGATCTATCTGTTGGGTTGCAGTCAGTGAAGGCAAATATGTCAGAGAAAATAGCAAAATTTATTCTTGAGAAAAATATCGATATAGTTAATCAAAATTTACCGGCAATGCAGTGTGTGCTTTATGTTGAAGAAGCTCATAACTTAATAGGTAAAAACAGTAATTTAGACCAAACTTGGCCTAGGATTGCAAAAGAGGGGGCAAAATTTGGGATAGCTTTAGTTTATGCTACACAAGAGCCATCATCGGTGCATCCAAATATTTTGGCAAATACCGAAAATTTATTTGTAACGCACTTAAACAACGATGACGAGTTAAAATCTTTATCAAAATATTATGACTTTAAAAGCTTTACACCATCACTTAAAAAGGCTCAAGATGTCGGTTTTGCAAGGATAAAAACCCTTTCGTCAAACTATGTCATACCAACACAAATTAAGCTATTTGATCCAAATAAATTAAAACTTGAATATCAAAATTTGCCAAATCATGTGGATTTTATACCAGCTCCAGATCCTGATAGGATAGAAAATGCCATTTAACGGTGAATTTGCATCTAAAATTTCGCATTTTGATATTATGAAAAACCCGGATATTATTGAATTTTTGCAAAGTTGCCCTGATGTGCCAAGACCGAGTGTTCAAAATATCAAGGATTTGATAGAAAACGAATACCATACTTCATATTTTAAGACTTATAAAAACGCTAAAATGCCAAAATTTGTGCTTTCTTTGGACGGGTCTTGTTATGAAGTTTTAGCCGATAAGGATTTTCCAAGCAGAAAGCTAGGGTATATCAAAATAGGGCTTGTGTTTCTAGATGTGCAAAGATACGATGGTATCGCATCTAACGATAAATATAAATACATAGATCCTAAGCAAGTGGCAAAACTCCAAGACGACATTAGCTGCCTCTCTTTTGCCCTGCCGGGTGCTTATGTACAAGAAAAAGGCGATACTTCTGCATTTGAAAGTTTTAGAAAAAGACTTTTAAAAATTTTTAAAAGCGAGCAGTATAAATTAGGCAACTATAGATTAATAGATTCACTATTTGAACTCTCTTTAAGGATAGAAAAAGCAGAGTTGAAAAATAGTAGGAAAAATTTTAAACTGGATAAATGTCCAAATAGAAATTGTGGTAAAAATGACAAATTTGAAATAGAAATTAACGATGAGTATGTTATTTGTCCTTATTGTAAGAATAAAATTTTTGCAACAGATGTTTTAAGAGTGCACGAGCCATTTACAAACACGGGTGAGAATCAAGGGACTTATTCTAGGGTTATGAATTTATTAGAACATTTGGTTTTGTTTCATTATTTAAATTACATTTATAACAATGACATCAAATTTCTATCGGAATTAGCCGTGATTTTAGATGGACCTTTGGCGATCTACGGAGAGGGTGCGAAATATCACAGAGCGCTAATGATGGCATATTATGAGATGCAAAGAAAGTGTGTAGATAGCGGATATTCTGAGCCTATAATTATTGGTCTTGTTAAAACGGGCAGAATTGTGGAACATTTTTTAAATATGAAAAATAGACTCTCTCAAAATGTAATTTTTCCTATTGATGATAGGTATAGGTATGAGTTTATAAATGAAAAAGACGATAGCCAGGATAAACATTTTGGAGTAGAAACTTATTACGGTCAGGATTTTTTCATCAAAAGCTCAGATCATAGACAATTTGTAGTTTGCGTTTTATATCCATTTTCTAATAAAACAGAGGATTTTCATAATGAAAAAATAAAGATATCTCATTATAAAAATTTTGACTCAATCCTTGCTACGATTATAAAATTTGAAACAGATATGTATCAAAACGGCTCAGTACCGGTTATCTTGGCTCACAAACACTCGTCTATTAGTCTTAAGCCAGGCGGCAAAATGCTTGATATTTTGTCTAGAAAATATTTCAAATAGTTGATGTGGCATTAAGCCCAAAACAAGTTCTTTAAGGTAGAATTATTAAAATTTTGACTTTAAGGATATATATGAAATTCACTGGAAAAAATGTATTAGTAACTGGCGGAAGTCGAGGAATCGGAGCTGAAATTTGTAAGGTTTTAGCAAGTATGGGTTTAAAAGTATGGATAAACTACCGCTCAAAGCCTGAGATTGCAGATGCTTTACAAGCCGAGATCATAGCTGCCGGCGGTCAAGCTGCAGTGATAAAATTTGATGCAACAGACGAGGATGAATTTATAAAAGGCATAAATTTGATAGTTGATACCGATGGCGAACTAAGCTATCTGGTAAATAACGCAGGTATCACAAACGACAAGCTTGTACTTCGCATGAAAACGGACGAGTTTATAAACGTGCTAAATGCAAATTTGACATCTGCCTTCATCGGCTCAAGAGAGGCTTTAAAAGTGATGAGCAAAAAGCGCTTTGGAGCGGTTGTAAACGTAGCTTCCATAGTAGGTGAAATGGGAAATGCTGGGCAGGTTAATTATGCGGCTAGTAAAGGCGGCATGATAGCGATGACAAAGAGCCTTGCAAAAGAAGGGGCAAGCAGAAACGTGCGCTTTAACTGTGTAACTCCGGGCTTTATACAAACAGACATGACTGAAGTTTTAAGCGAAGAGATCAAGCAAAACTATATAAATAATATCCCGCTAAAACGCCTTGGAGATGCAAGCGAAGTAGCCGAAACTATTGCGTTTTTACTAAGTGATCACGCAAGTTATGTGACAGGCGATGTGCTTAAAGTAAACGGCGGACTTTATATGTAATTTAAGCAAAAATATATTAAAATCTGAAACATTTTTTATAAGGAGACCTGAAATGGCAGTTTTTGATGATGTTAGAGATGTTGTTGTTGAGCAACTTAGTGTAAGCCCTGAGGCTGTTAAGCTTGAATCAAAGATTATTGAAGATTTGGGCGCTGATTCACTTGACGTTGTTGAACTTGTTATGGCTTTAGAAGAGAAATTTGAAGTCGAAATTCCTGATAGCGAAGCAGAGAAACTGATCAGCATCAATGACGTTGTAGCTTATATAGAGAAATTGAATAAATAATTCTTTTTATAAATATAAACAAGGAGATATGTTGAAAAGAGTTGTAGTAACCGGAATTGGAATGATTAACGCTCTTGGACTGGATAAAGAAAGTTCGTTTAAGGCGATATGCGACGGTAAAACCGGCGTAAAAAAGATAACTTCGTTTGATGTTAGTGATTTTCCTGTTCAGATTGCGGCTGAGATTACTGACTTTGACCCGCTAACCGTAATGGACGGCAAAGAAGTAAAGAAAGTTGATAGGTTTATACAACTTGGTATCAAAGCGGCTCGCGAAGCTATGCAAGATGCAAATTTTAGTCAATTTGACGCTAGCGAATTTGGTATAAGCTCGGCTGCCGGTATCGGTGGACTTCCGAATATCGAGAAAAATTCATGCATATTGCTTGAAAAAGGTCCTAAAAAAATATCTCCATTTTTTATCCCTTCCGCACTAGTAAATATGCTTGGTGGACTAGTATCGATCGAGCATGGACTTAGAGGACCGAACGTATCGAGCGTTACTGCTTGTGCGGCTTCTGCGCACGCGATATGTGAAGCTGCTAAGACGATAATGATAGGTGAAGCAGAGAAGATGCTTGTCGTAGGTGCAGAATCAACAATATGCGGTGTCGGTGTAGGCGGATTTGCCGCTATGAAGGCACTTTCAACCAGAAACGATGAGCCTGAGAAAGCTTCTCGTCCGTTTGATTCTGATCGTGACGGCTTTGTCATGGGTGAGGGAAGCGGGGCTTTGGTACTTGAAGAATTGGAAAGCGCTAAAGCAAGAGGAGCTAAAATTTATGCTGAGATAGTTGGTTTTGGAGAGAGTGGAGATGCTTATCACATCACAGCTCCGACTCTTGAAGGACCGTTAAGTGCGATGAAAAGGGCGCTAAAAATGTCAGGCGGTATAAAAATTGATTATATCAATGCCCATGGAACTTCAACGCCTACAAACGATAAGAATGAGACAGCTGCTCTAAAAGAGCTATTTGGAGATAATTGCCCTCCTGTAAGTTCTACAAAAGGACAGACAGGGCATTGCTTAGGGGCTGCTGGAGCGATAGAGGCCGTAGTGTCTATTATGGCTTTGCGTGACGGAATCATACCTCCTACTATTAATCAAACCACTCCAGATCCTGACTGTGATTTGGATTATGTGCCAAATGTTTCAAGAAAAGCTGAACTAAAAGCAGTTATGAGTAACTCTTTTGGATTTGGCGGAACGAATGGATCGGTAATATTTAAAAAATTGGACTAATATGGCTAGTTATTTAGATTTTGAAAAAAGCATAAAACAGATAGATGATGATATAGCGAATGCTAGAATCAGAGGCGACGAGCATGCTGTTGAAATTTTAAATAAAAATTTAGAAAAAGAGACTGCTAAAATTTATAAAAATTTAAATGAATATCAAAGACTGAGCCTTGCACGTCATCCTGATCGCCCGTATGCTATTGATTATGTACGTGGAATGATGAGGGATTATTACGAAATTCACGGCGATAGGGCATTTCGTGATGATCACGCTATAGTTTGTTATATAGGTTATATAGGCTCAAAAAAAGTAGTCGTCATAGGTGAGCAAAAAGGTCGTGGCACTAAAAATAAACTTAAGAGAAATTTTGGTATGCCTCATCCTGAAGGGTATAGAAAAGCTCTTCGTGTAGCAAAACTTGCCGAGAAATTTAGCTTGCCGATACTGTTTTTGATAGACACTCCGGGCGCGTATCCTGGCATAGCTGCGGAAGAGCGCGGACAGAGCGAAGCTATAGCTAGGAATCTTTTTGAATTTGCAAATTTAAAAACTCCTATGATAGCTGTTGTAATCGGCGAAGGTGGAAGTGGCGGAGCGCTTGCGATAGGTGTAGCAGATAAGCTTGCTATGATGAGAAATTCGGTATTTTCGGTTATATCTCCTGAGGGTTGCGCTGCGATACTTTGGAACGATCCAAGCAAGCAAGAACAAGCTACTAAAGCTATGAAGATAACTGCCGATGATTTAAAGAGCTTAAATTTGATAGATGATGTTATCGAAGAGCCGATAAATGGTGCTCATAGAGATAAAGAAGGTGCTGTAAAAGCACTTACGACATATTTTACAGATGAGCTTGCTAAGCTTGAAAATAAAAATATGGAGCAAATTTTAAGCGCTAGAATGAATAAAATTTTATCTGTCGGAGCTTTCCAAGAGGGCAAGTAGGATAGCCTAGTCTTGCTCTTTAAATTTTTTTATTTACTCCAAAATTTGCTTTCTATAATATTTTTTGATTACTTGCACGACAATATAAAATTGTGGTTTTTAAATTTATTTGTAATGAATTGAAAAACCACAATTTAAAGTAACTTCAAGCGGTAAGTGGGTTGTAAATTTAAGCTTGAAAAACCTGTGAATGAAGATATAGCCCCTGAGCTTGTAGGTAAAGTACTGCATAAAGACTACAATGCAAGCGCAATATTTTTCGTAAAAGAAAAAATAGAGCTAAAATCAAAATTTGAGCGTGAATGAAAATTTACGCTCAAGCCAGTTTGTTTCCAAAATATATAATCACGGCTCCCAAGATCACAAAAGCTAACCCTATGATGTCAAATCTGTTCATCATCTCCTTTTCTACAAATATCATCCATAAAAACGAAGATAGTATGTAGATACCGCCGTATATAGCGTAAATTCTGCCCGCAGCTTCAAGATCGATTTTAGTTAGGATGTAGGCAAATAGTATGAGTGAGATTAGTCCTGCTCCAAGCCAAGCGGAAGATTTAGCAAGTCTAAAATATAGCCAAAATGAAAAACAGCCAAAAATTTCAAAAAATGACGCAGCTAAAAATAGATAGATGTTTGTTATCACGAGTTGCCTTTGTCTAAAATTTGAGCGAATTATATCAGAAATTTGGATAAATTTTGATAGTTAAAATCAGATAATGAAGTTGATTAAAAAGAGAAAAGAGCCTAAAAATAGGCTCTTAAATTTTAATGAAGCTCGCTCCAAACTTTGCGTTTCCACAGCCAGCCAAAGATTCCAAAGATTAGGAAGTATATCATGATATAAATTCCCAAGCTCTCCCTTTCGGCTTTTTTCTCATCGCCCGCTTTTTGCATATAAGCTACGACTTGCTCTTCAGCTTGTTTGTTTAGACCTACTCTTGGCATAGCCGTTCCAGGAAGCATTTTTTGTGTGTCGTTGATAAATTTATGCAAATAATCAGCACCCTTTGAGCGTATCATCATAGATAGATCAGGCGGATTTGACCCCATGTATTCGGCTAAATTTACGCGGTTTGTAAAGACATATTGTTTTTCGTATTTCATGTCGTGACATCTTTGGCAAGAGTCTGCAAATACTTTCTCATCACTTACCTCTTTTGGCGCTACTGACTTAAGATAAGCTACCATATCGGCAAGCTCTTGGTTTATGTCTTCACCGCCGGCTCCGAAAAATGCAGGCATCGGATAAGGATTTTCGTCATTAAATTTATGCTTTAGTTTTAGCGCTATATTTGGATTTTTTATTACTGCTGCAAGGAAAGCGTCATCATATAGATATCCTGCAGTGCTTAGATCAGGCGGAACTACCTTATAAGCTTCGCTTGCACTTGCATTATCCATAGGAGCAGGCATGCCTGCAGCCTCAAGTCCGTGACAACCCGCACAGCCTGCGTTCATAAATACTTCCGCGCCTTTTTCGGCGTTGCCTTTTTTAAAGTCTATAGCACCTATTTCAGCCCAAAAAGTTTTGTACTCTTCAAGAGAGTCTTTCGCCTCTTGCAAGTCTTTTTCCGCATTTTTTATCTTGGCTGTCTCTCCAAGCTTTTTTGCGCTCTCTAAATCAGCTTCTCTTTTACTAACTACTACTTCAGCTTGCTTTACGTCGCCCTCGGCAAAGTTGTAATTAACAGGATCTACCTTAGGATGCATGATCGAGTGAGCGTAAGGCTCAATGCCCCAGTATGTTATCAACGATAGAACAACAACAACCATAAGAATTTTTAGCTCTCTCATTTGCCACCCCTTTTCTTTTCAAGCGTAGTTATGATAGGCAGTACCACAAGAAGCAAGATAAAGAATGTAATCGTTGAGTAAAATCCTATCCATGAATTTGAAATTCCCATTGTAACTCCGTCTGCAGGAAGCTTTCCAAATATCGTAAGAACTATCATGTCAATCACTAGTAGCCAGAACCATACGAAAAAGCCTTTTCTCTCGTGCGCAGGAGCAACAACGTCGCTTCTGTCGTATATCGGCATGAAAAATAGCGCGATACCTGCAAATGCAAACGCGATAAGACCGATATTGTAAGCAGAGAAGCCAAATATATCAAAGAAAAATCCGCGTAAAATTTCATACTGCCACAAGAAATACCACTCAGGATAGATGTGCGGTGGAGTTTTTAGTGGGTTGCCCGGCTCAAAGTTGATCGGATCCATCGCGAAGTTGAAGTGAAAGCACACAAGATAGAAGAAAAAGATCATGAAAAATCCGATATACATGAAATCTTTTGCTAAAAATCCCGGCCAGAAAGGTATAACCTTCGCGTTTGCTTTATCGCCTTTTAGATATTTTTCAGCCTCTACATCAAAGTCTATCTCCTCGCCTGTTTCATTGTTTACATGAGGAATTCTAAGCGTATAGAAGTGAAGCGCGATAACCGCTATCAAAACAAGCGGAAGCAAGCATACGTGAAGCATAAAAAAGCGTGTTAGGGTTGAGTCGCTAACCGCATAGTCGCCTCTTATCCACTCAACTACTGCATCTCCTATCACAGGAATTCCGCCAAATAAGTTCGTAATAACCATCGCCGCCCAGTAGCTCATCTGTCCCCATGGAAGCATATATCCGCTAAAAGCTTCGGCTGAAAATAGTATGAAAAGCAACATACCGCTTATCCAGATAAGCTCTCTTCCTTTTTTATATGAACCGTAATAAATCGCAGTAAACGTGTGAATGTAGATAATTAAGAAGATCACAGACGCGGCAACTGCGTGTATATGTCGCCATAACCAGCCGTACTCGACCTCTTTCATGATAGTGTAGTTTACGCTGTCAAAGGCTAAATTTATATCAGGCTTGTAATACATCATAAGCAAAAAGCCGGTTATCAAAAGCAATACAAAAAGCGTCGTAAGAATAACGCCCATAGCCCATAAGAAATTTATGTTTTTTGGTATCCAGTACTCGCTAACTAGCACTTTCATCATTTTATTAAGTGCTATTCTTTGATCCAGCCAGTCGATTATCCCCGTTGATTTACGAATTTGTGCCATATTTTCCTCCTATGCCTGAGCTACAAGTTTTTCATACTCAGGACCCGTTTCGCCAAGTACTAGCTTAGTCCCGTCTATCTTAAACGGCGGTATATCAAGAGGTCTTGGAGGAGGACCGAAGGTATTGATACCGTCTACGTTAAATTCTCCTGCGTGACAGGCGCAGATAAAGACTTGCTTGCTTGCTCTCCACTCAGGAATACAACCAAGATGCGTACAAAGTGCTATAGCCACTATGTATCTTGAGTCTCCAACCACCACATCTCTTTTGTCGTTTGGAGCCATATTTGCATCTTTTTTAAGGATAAAAATAGGCTTTTTACGCCACTCGATCTGGCGCATCTCGCCATCTTTCATTGGGCTAAGATCTACTGTCGTAAATCCTGCCGCTTTTACGCTTGGAAGCGGATCCCAAGTTTTTTTGACGGCTACAAGCGAAAAAGCACCACCTACGGCCGCAACCGCACCGAATGCCAATCCGATAAAATTCCGTCTTTCTTGTTTTACGGACATTATTTTCCTTTCTAATGATAATTTTTATCTATTATATCTTTGTAAAGTTTAAAACTTCATTTTGTAAATTAAAAATAGAAATTTTTTTAAGTCATGTTAAGGATTTATTAATAATAATCAGTGAAATATTATATTGCTTTTAAATTAATTTTTACTTTTTAAATCCTGTGCTTATCGAGACTTATTGTAATATTAATATTTTTAAATTTGGTTTTTTTGACAAAACATGTCATATTTAGTAAACAATGATAATAGATTTTTCATCTATTATCCTTTGAAAATTGGTATTATATTGTATAGAGTATTAAATTTTTATATAGCCAAATGTATAAATTAAAAAATGATAATAGCACAAGATAATTTGATAATAAGGAGACTTAGTTCCTGCTTTTTTGCAGTACTTGATTTTAAAATATAAAACATATATAAATATATTAATTAATAAAAAGTATTTCATAAGTATATATTGGGACAATCGTATTTATCATAATTAGTTAATTGGCAAATTTCTACTTTTGCATCAGAATATTTTTTGAGTATAGTAAGTGTTTTAAATAATGATTCATTTATTATCGTTATGTTTCTTGTTGATATTGTATAGCATATGCACAAGACTTTCATGGTAAAACAAGCTAAAATTTAAATAGGTTATGTTTATTTTTGATCTATAAAAAGCAATAGTAGCTTTTAGCTTTATAAATTAGACCATCTTAATCTGTTAAGATAGGGCAGTTGAACAAGCGAAGTTGTAAGTAGAAAGGAGTTGTTATTATAGTTATTACAATAACCTCACTCAATATTAGTCTTTGTATCTAAACGTTTTTAAATAAGAGGTTAAATAGTATTGACACTAAAATTTATTTATGAATTTTTAAAAAAAGATAATCCATATCAAGATTATTTATCGTTCAGCCTGCTAAAATTCCTTTGTTGATTTGATAATTGATACGAATTTACAAAGGAAAATAATGAGTAAAATTTACAATATCAAAGACGAAATTTGCTTTGAAAGCGGCGGTATAGTAAGCCAAAGACTATTTTCAAATAAAAATTTAGACCTTGATCTTTACGCGCTTGACACGACTGAAGAGCTTGATAAGGAGAAGCGATTTGGTGACTCGTTATTGTGGATTTTAGAGGGTGAAATTTCGCTTTTTTGTGAAGATGAGAAATTTAGCCTTAAACAAAACGAAGCTTTTATTATAGAAAAAGAGACGTGGCGCAAGGTCGTGAGTAAAGAAAAGACAAAGATGATTTTAATAGATTTTAAGGAGAATACAATGATAAACCACCTGCCAAAGGCCGAAATTTTCGCTCTTACGGATGCGATCGAGTATCAAGATGGCAAAGTCGTAAGTAAAACCCTTGTAAAAAACGAAAACGGCACGATGACGCTTATGAGTTTTCACGGAGAGCAGGAGCTTTCCACTCACGCTGCGCCGGGAGATGCGCTACTAGTTGCGCTTGAAGGAGAGCTTGCGCTTACGATAGGCGATGAGAATTTTAATATCAAAGCAGGCGATAGTATCGTGATGCCGGGCAAGATCCCGCACGGGCTAAAGATAAAAGATAAATTTAAAATGCTTTTAATAGTAACAAGAGATAAATAAAATTTTTATATCAAGCCGGTTGCCGTTCTTATAAAATTTTGCTTTAAAGCTTTTATGATAAACTATTATCAAAAATTAAACACTCTATAGCAGAATGCACAAAACATTTACTCGAAAATAGACTTTTAATATTTTGTTACAGCTTTGAGCTGAGTAAAAAGTAATTAAATATTAGTATGAGTTAGAGTCTAGTATCTCAAATTATTAAGCTTGTTTTGTGCATTTTACCACATGATTCTGCAATATGAATTGATTTTATCAATACAACGTTGATTCATATCAATACTTTCAATGAGTTAATAATGATATACTTAATCAAAATTAAAAGAAATCAAATTTCTCATAAATTTCATACAAAAAGGACGCAAGATGAGAGTAGTTTTAAGTTGTACTGCGTTAGCTAGCTTGCTTGTAGCAAATAGCGCAAATCCCGATAATATCGCTCCGTTAAAAGATTTCGCGCCACCTAAGCCATATACGCCAAATATTGCTCAAAGCGCATTTCCCGCACATCAGTTTGATCGCACGAATAGGGATGAGTATTTTTTCGTAACCGACCTGCTTGATGATTCGATGGATAAATTCCACGTTTCAGGCGGATTTTACGGTAGAGATTTTTATAGCTCCGCGCTTTTTAAATACCGTGGGGCAAATTTTTATACCATCTTAAACGCAAATTTTTCAAAGGGCAACCGCTACAAAGACGGTGGTGGCAATGAAGTTGATTTTGGCTACTCAAGACAAGGTCAAAGCGCTGTAGTAGGATTTGTACCAAACGATATAAGCGAATTTCGTTTTACATTTTTGCGTGATAACATAGACAACGAAAAAGAGCCGCATAATCCTACAGATGCAGTTAAAACCGAGCGTAAGATAGCTAAATTTAACGCAAGACTTGGTGAAGAAAGTCTTGCTAATACGCTAAATTTAGAGCTTATGTTAAGAGATATCAACCGCAACGCAAACAACTTTGAGCTAAGAAACTCTGCTCAAAAAGTTAAAGTTGAGATAGAAAGAAAAATTTTTGACGCGAAGCTTAGCTATGACGCTGATTTTGGCAATTTTCACAATATGATAGGAGCTAGTTATCAGCGTGATTTGCATGAGGGCAAAAGATACGGATTTGTTGGCGGCAAATGGGTGTTTAACGGATATCGCTTCGGTGATGTTAAAAACCAAAGCGTGAGAGTGTTTGACGAGATATCTTATAAATTTAACGAAGCAAACAAGCTAAATTTGGCGCTTAACTACGAGTGGATGAGCTCGAATTTGCGCGCGGCGAACAACGCATACTCAGCGCCTATGCCTCAAATTTCAACAATAAAAGGGCTGGTTAAGTCAATTTACGGCGAAAATTTAGACGGCGACATCAAGCATAAGGCTTTAAGCGCGAGTTTGAAATACGAATTTAGCCCGAATGAAAAGGATCTTTACTACGCGGCACTTGAGAGCATTAGCAGGATGCCTTCAAATATGGAGCGCTTTAACACCCTTTACGGACCGCTTGATAACGGCTGGATATCAAATCCGTTCTTAAAACCCGAGCGCCACAACCGCGTGAATTTGGGACTTGAGTATAAAAGCGAGTTTTTCAAAGAGTACCTAAGCTCAAAGCAGGGCGAGGATAGCTTTGCGATTAAAGCTCATCTTATCGCAAGCGACGTAAAAGATCTCATCATCTATGATCGCAGGCACTCAAAAGCGACTATGCCGATGAACAAAAACGCCGTTATCTCCAGAAACGTTGATGCTAAAATTTACAGCGCAAATTTAAGTGCGAGCTATAACTTCTTACAAAATTTTGGCTTAAAAGCAGCACTTTTTTACAACTACGGACAAAACAAAACAGACGGCAGAGCCCTTTATCAAATTCGTCCGTTTGAAGCGAATTTGGCAGCTGATTACAAGAGCTACGCAAGCTTTGGAAGCTTTAGTTTAGGCAGTGCGCTTAGATATGTGGCAAAGCAAAACAGAGGCGATTTTGATAAAAGCACCGGACTTGGTATAGACAGCAAAGAGGCAAAAGCGTTTACACTCATAGACATTTACGGTGCGGTTGAGTTTAGAAATAAATTCGGCTTAAGATTTGGCGTAAATAATATCTTTGATAAGGAGTATGCGGAGTTTATAAGTGGCGATCATGTCGCAGCTCTTGATCCAAGGAGAGTAAATGCTCCAGGCAGAACGGTGTTTGTGAGTTTTCACTCAAGTTTTTGATAAAAGCTAGTCTAGCAAGCGCTTTTTTGAGATTTTGCAAAATTTGCACTGCAGCAGGCTATCTTGCCTAGCTTTGCTTAATTTTGCTTCAAAGCTCAAAAAATCATCTCGCGATACTTTGCTTTTACGACTTTATTTTAGTTAAAAATTTAGATCAACACAAAGGATAAAAGATGAAAAGACGAAATTTCTTAGGTTTAGGCGCAGCTCTTGGAGTAACGGCATTAGCCCCAGATTTGTTTGCAAAAGAGAGGTTTGATATCTGGGGAATGCCTGCCATCCCAAGCACTATGCTTGCGGTTGCGACTATGCAAGGCGAGCTTAATAAAACTCACGATATGAAACTGCGAATTTGGAGCAACCCCGACCAGCTTCGCGCGGGTGTGGCAAGCGGAGATATGAAGCTAACCGCGGCGCCAAGTAATGTGGG
Source organism: Campylobacter sp. RM16192 (assembly GCF_004803855.2). Taxonomy (NCBI): domain Bacteria; kingdom Pseudomonadati; phylum Campylobacterota; class Epsilonproteobacteria; order Campylobacterales; family Campylobacteraceae; genus Campylobacter; species Campylobacter sp. RM16192. Next base: position 333,038 of record NZ_CP012552.1, read on the forward strand.
CGTAAATTTAGCCAACCAAGGCATAAAATTTGGCATGCTAAACATCATGACAAACGGACTTCAAAACGTCCTTGTTAAAGACGCAAGCATAAAAAGCATAGAGGATTTAGTCGGTAAAAAGCTCATCATGCCTTTTAAGAACGATATGCCAGATCTCGTACTTCGTGCTATTTGCAAAAAGCGCGGCATAGACATCTCAAAGATCGACATCACCTACGTGCAAACTCCGCCTGAGTCGGTTGGGCTGTTTTTGCAAAAAGACTATGACGCTGCACTATCCATCGAGCCTATGAGCTCGGCTGCCATACTTAAGGGCAAAAAGATGGGCGTGGATGTAAGTGTGGGCTTTGAACTGCCTGAAATTTGGGGCGAGAGCTTTGGCGTAAAACCATATATCCCGCAAGCAGGTCTTATAGTGAGTTTGGATTATTATAACGCTAACAGAGAGGTTTTTGAAGTATTTCATAATGACTTGCAAAACTCTCTTAAGTGGATTTTGCAAAACAAGCAAAGTGCCGCCAAGATCGGCGCTCAGTATCTGCCTGCGCCTGAGCCGGCTCTTGCAAATGCATTTGAACGTTCAAATTTAACCGTAACTAAAGCAAGCGATTTGGCTGATGAGCTGATGAGCTTTTTTGAAGTGTTGTTTGAGCTAAATCCAAAAATTTTAGGCGGGAAAATGCCTGATAAGAGCCTATTTTTATGATTTTAATCGATAACGTTAAAAAGGATCGCGCGGTGATAAACCGCGTGGTTGATTATCTTTGGGGCGGATTTAGCGGCTTTGCCACGATATGTCTTTTGATCGCTCTTTGGCAGCTTGGTAGTGAAAAATTCGGCGAATTTATGCTGCCTGCTCCAAAGGTCGTTTTTCTTAAGGCTTATTCGCTTCTGCTTGAATACAAGGCAAGTGAGATTGATGTAACGCTGTTTAGATCGCTTGTGGGTGTGGGAACTGCATGTATCATCGGCATCACGCTTGGGCTTATTGCCGGTGCTTATAAGAGCTTTGCCGCACTTTTAAAGCCGCTTATAACGGTGCTTTTAGCCATGCCGCCGATTATTTGGATAGTGATGGCGATATTTTGGTTCGGATTTGGAAATTTTAGCACTATCTTTACCATCATCATAACCGTTTTGCCGTTAACGTTTGCAAGCTCGGCGGTTGGCATGATGAGTGTTAGTGAAGAGCTAAAGGAGATGTTTGACGCATATCATCTTGGGCTTGCAAGGAAAATTCGCCACCTTTACATCCCGCATCTTACGGGATATATCATAAGCTCGCTAAGTGTGGCTGTGGCGATGGGCGTTAAGATAGTCATTATGGCGGAGCTTTTGGGAGCAAATGAAGGAATGGGCGCAAAGATAGCAAGCGCGCGGGTTATGCTTGATACGACCGAGGTGATGGCTTACGTGGTACTTGTTATCACGCTTATCATGCTTTTTGAATACCTAATCATCGAGCCTTTAAAGATAGCGCTCATGCCTTGGAAGCGCTAAGGAGCGATAATGCTGGAACTTAAAAATGTAGAATATGAAATTTTGCGCGATAAGGTAGTGAGAAATTTTAGCCTAGATGTTAAAAGCGGCGAGGTTATAACTCTTTTTGGCGCAAGCGGGTGCGGTAAGACTACGATACTTAGGCTAATTTCCGGTATCATAGAGCCAAGAAAAGGGCGCATAATCAACAAATTCGCCCGCACGACCTATCTTTTTCAAGAAAACCGCCTCCTAGAGTGGAAAAACGCCCTTGAAAACGTGCTTTTAGTTATGGATAAACTCGATGAAAGTCTAGTACTTAGCTACTTTGAAAGGCTTGGTCTTGGTAAAAAGGACGCTAGAAAATATCCTGATGAGCTAAGCGGCGGTATGCGCCAAAGGGTCGCCTTCGTGCGTGCTATCGTTACCCAGCCTGATTTGCTTTTGATGGATGAGCCGTTTTCGGGGCTTGATTATGACATGAAAGAAATTTTGATGGAGATGATCGCAGACCGCGTGAAAAACGGCATGAGCGTAGTGCTTGTGACGCATGATAGGATGGAAGCGGCTAAGATGAGCGATGAAATTTGCTTCCTTGAGAGCAAAGGTGCTGTCATCGAGCGTAGGCTAAAGCTTGAAAAGCGCTTTGAAGATAGGAATTTTGATTACTTAAACGCCGTGATAAACGAGAATTTTAAGGGGAAAATTTACTATGATTAATGATTTTTTTACCTATCCTATGCGGATATTTTTCCTTTCAAGCGCGATTTGTGCTGCGCTTGGTGGAGTTATATTCTTTGCGCCGGTTGATTTTATAAGCCTTCATAAATTTATATTTTTACACCTTGTGGGCGCGCTTGCTTATGCGGGATTTTTGCTTACGGGACTTACGGACTGGACGAATTTTACTAAATCGCTTAAAATTCATGCTCATATTTTGTTTGGAATTTTTGCTCTTAGTTTCTTTGCTTCACTCGTAAATTTGTGGTTTGCTCATCTTTTTATGGCGATTTTTTGGGCGTATTTGGTGATGCTTTGCGCTTATATGATCTGGCTTGATAAAAACGATGATCAATTCGGGGTTATGGGCTTTTTGCTTGGAATTTTGCTCTTTGAAATTTGCTATCTTTTAAGCGGTGAAGAGAAGTTTTTAAATTTGCAAATTCATCTGCATATCATCGCGATTTTGCTCATATCATTTCGCGTTAGTATGGTGCTTGGACGAGAGGCGATAAAGCGCGAAAGCGATATGGATGAGGCTGTGTTTGTGCCAAATTTGGTCTATAAAAATATCGCCATTTGTTGCGTTTGTGCGTTTTTGATCTTAAGCGTGTTTTTTGAATCAAGCGGTGCTATAAGCTACGCTGCATTAGCGTGCGGTGCCGCGGTATTTGCAAAGCTTAAAGAGTGGCACTACAAAGAGCTTTTAAGACATAATTTCATCGTGTTTTACTACCTTATGCAGCTTCTTGTGGCGGTAGCTTACACGCTATTTGGCATAAGCGGAATTTTGAGTCTTGGGCTTGAAACAAATATGCTTCATATCCTTGCACTTAACGGCATAGTATTTAGTATCATGCTTATTTTTAATATCGCCGGACTTCGTCACAGTGGACAGGAACTTGAATTTCTGCGTCTTAGTAAGATAGCGTTTGTTTTAGTTGTGACCGCGGGAATTTTTAGGGGATTTTTCGCTTATGCTTGGAGTGGATTTCATATACATTTGCCTGCGACATTGCTTACTATAGGCTTTGTGTTTTGGTTTGTGGATTTTTATAAGATATTTAGAGATAATGAATTTAGCGACGATCCTGAGTAAGAAATTCGAGTTTAAATCGGCTAAAAGCGATAAATTTGCTGATTTTGCAAAGAGTATTATGATAAATATCGACTCAAATGGCATAGAGACTAAACCTAAAACTCCACTTCGCGACAGATGGTTTCAAATGGGACTTAATAGGGGTTATTTTATTATTGATAAACAAAAAATTAATTCACTTTTTGTATTTCAGATTTTTACCAAATTGTGTTGCATGCTAAACAACATAAGACCTTTAGTGCTTGATTTTTTTCCTTTATTAGATGAGTATAAAATAATTTGCAACAAACTTAATTTGTATAACTCTAAAAAGACTTTGTCAATACAAAAAGATTTCGTATTGACCGCGATGGTGTATTATCTTTTTCAAAACTACCCTAATAATTTGTTAAATTTCATAAAACAAAATAAATTAACCTATAGAGAATTTATACATGGTTTTAATGATATTCCATTCTGGTATAAAGAAATAGTAGGTAGTCTTATACCGCCACAAAATAAGATAGGCAGATTAATAAGTGAAAACGAAGTTGTGTCTGCGATTAGATATCTAAGAAGTATTGATAAGATTGTGAATCAAAAAAATGTAGCTGATGTTATTGGATGCCACTATACTGTACATAGGCAATTCGTAAGAATTTATAAACAAATAATATAGTTTAATAATTTATAGATAAGCAATATCTAGTTTCATACCTTGCTTAATAGTCCACTTGCCCATCTAATTAAATCTCTTTTTGATAGATCTTTTGTGTGTTCATGATTTTTTGTTACAAATTTTAAAGGAGTATTCTTATATATATTTTTTATATTTTCTATTGTCATATCATCTATAAAATATAAATTTATAAAAAAATCAAAAGTATTTTGTGTTACTGGATTGTTTGAAATAATCACCCAAGTACTTGCCGATGAATTTTCCCATTTTCAATATCTAGTAACCCTATATGTAAATTATTGTACTTAAATGTTGCTGTAATGTATTCTTTTTCTCTTTGATTTAGTTTACATTTTGGTTTAACTTTTCTGGTTTTTTGGTCTATGATTTGTGGTAGCTTTTGAACATTGTTTTTGACTAAACCTTCTATGTTGCATTCGGCTTTTAAAAAATCAATATACTTATTGAATGCTTCAAAATTTTTAATGCGTTCGTCGTTAATTTTCTTCATGATATATTCTTTTAGTTTTGTGCCGAGCACAACTTTTCTTATTGTGTTTACGCCTTCAATCTGCGATTCGGTAGTGCTTTGATCTATTGGCGTATTGTTTAAAGCGTATTCTTTTATCTGTAATATTTTTATTATGCTATCAATAGTTTCTTCTTTTTCTTTTACTTCTATGCCGCATAAGCTTCCACAAGAAAAATTTTTGTCTTTATAAATTTTGTTATAAAAATATGCACGAGTCGCTGGCGCTTCTTTAAGTATCTCTGTTGTGTCATGTGGCATCATGGACTTTACAGTGGGTAATGACGAAAAATCTTTCATGCTTTTTATAATATTATCTTTTTGAATTATTTTAAGAAGTTTTGTGAATCCGAGACTTGAATAATCATTAGTAATTTCATGTATGAAATAAGTAAGCTTGCCATGCTTATCATTAATGAGTGATGCCCTAGATTCAATTCTAAATTCATCCATAATAGGAAATTTTGCTTTTATTGGCATGTTTTTCACTGTTTTATTTTTCATATAATTAAGATAGGATTGTATGTAGGCACTGATGTCCTCAAAACATTTCTTGGAATACTCTTGGCATACAAAGCGATGTATATGAGCTGCATCTTCGTCTGATTTTTTCTGCTTTAGTATAATTGTAGCCTTATTGTTTTCAATATATGCTCCTTGATGCAGATTGTCTAGTTGATCTTTAAATACAGCCTCTCTTAAGCCAGTAAATCTGAAATAATAGTATATTGCAACTGCATAGTGCGGGATTATTACATTGAAATTGTCAAAACAAATATAATAGCAATATATTTGTTTGGCGTATTTTAGATATGGATTTAATAATTTATCAAAAAGATAAAAAATTTCACTTTCTTCTATCAGTTCTTCTAATTTAAATGTGTTATCTTTATTTATCATATAAGTATTGATATTAAAGTTAAATCTTTGTATCTCATTATTAATTATTTCTGTTGTTTTACACCCATTCAAGAAATACTTCCTGACAGGAAAATGAGTAAAAAGTAGCTCCGGAGAAAGATTGTAGCTAAAAGTATAATTTTTTTCATGGTTTTTTATTATAACCTTGAATTTATTATTTGCATAATCATCACTATTAAGCATTAGTCTTATTGGGAGTAGAATTTCAAAAATATCTTTAGGATTTTTTGCCATAAATTCCGGGATTATATTCCTAGTGGTTTTGTTTCTCCCCATTTTCATTCTCATTTTTTATTGTATATATTATCAATTTTTATTTCCTATTCTCATTTTATTTTGACTTTGACAAAATTGCTTAATATAAATGTGTAAAATATCAATCGCAGCAGGTGTAATGCCCGAAATTTCACTTGCTGCAAATAGCGTAGGCGGCGCAAATTTTTCAAGTTTTTCTACTACTTCGTTACTAAGCCCGCTGATACCGCGGAAGCTAAAGCCTTCAGGAATTTTGATGCTCATCATATCTTTCATTTTATCGATTTGGTTTTTTTGCTCGTTTATGTAGTGCTTATATTTGCATTCGATTAAAATTTGCTCCAAGCTAGCTTCGTCTAAATTTTCAAAGAATTCATCCAGTTTGCGTAGTTTTTCTTCGTTAAAGCTCTTTCTGGCGACTATCTTTTGAAGTGTTATTTTTTCGCTGATGATATCTTCATTTAAGCTTGCAAGCATGGCTAAATTTTCTTTTGAGGGAGTTAGCTCGCGACTTTCTAAAATTTCAAGCCCTTTAGCCAAATTTGCTCTTATGCTTTCTATTTTTTTGTAGGTTTTTGCATCTATCAGCCCAAGCTCGCGTCCGTATGAGCCAAGTCTTAAGATCGCGTTATCTTCGCGCAAAAGCAAGCGGTATTCTGCTCTGCTGGTAAACATTCTATAAGGCTCTTTTGTGCCTTTTGTGACCAGATCATCTATCATCACGCCGATATACGCTTCATCTCGGCGCAAGACTAAAGGCTCTTTTTCATCGATACTTAAAACCGCATTTATGCCTGCCATGAGCCCTTGTGCACCTGCTTCTTCGTATCCTGTCGTGCCGTTTATCTGGCCTGCTAAGTAAAGCCCCTTTATCTTTTTGGTTTCTAAACTGTGTTTTAGCTCGGTAGGTTCGACGTAGTCGTATTCAATAGCATATCCGTGGCGAACTATGCGAGCCTTTTCAAAGCCTTTTACCGAGCGCAGCATCTTAACTTGCACTTCGTAAGGAAGGCTCGTTGAAAAGCCGTTGATGTAGTATTCAGTCGCTTCAAGAGTTTGAGGCTCGATGAAAAGATGGTGGCGCTCTTTATCTGCAAAGCGATTTATCTTATCCTCTATGCTTGGGCAGTATCTTGGTCCGACACCCTCGATTTGCCCCGTAAAAAGCGGTGCTTTATCGAAATTTGAGCGGATAGTCTCGTGCGTGATATCGTTTGTATAAGCGATGTAGCAAGGCAGTTGAGTAGGGTTAAAATTTTCTGTTCTAAAGCTAAACGGCTTTGGATTTTCATCTCCGCCTTGCTTTTCAAGCACGCTAAAATCAATCGTCTTGGCATCTATCCTCGGACAAGTTCCGGTTTTTAGCCTGCCCATTTTAAGCCCTAAATTTGCAAGACTTGAGCTTAAATTTGTAGAGCTTAGCTCGCCAACGCGACCCGCTTTAAGCTTGTTAAATCCCACGTGAATAAGCCCGTTTAAAAAAGTTCCAGTGGTAATGATAAGCTTTTTGGCTCCATACGTATTTTCAAGATGTGTTTTTACACCTGTTATCTCGCCGTTTTGAGTTAAAATTTCAGTTGCTATCTCTTGAGAAATTTCTAAATTTGGAGTGTTTAAAAGCAAATTTCGCATATAGACTCTATATCTATCCATATCAATTTGCGCTCTTGAACCGCGAACCGCAGGACCTTTGCTCTCATTTAGCACGCGAAACTGAATTCCCGTAGCGTCCGTTGCAAACCCCATAGCTCCGCCAAGTGCGTCTATCTCTTTTACGAGATGACCTTTTGCCAGTCCTCCGATTGCGGGATTACAGCTTGCTGCACCGATTTGCTCTGCTAGAATTGTTATAAGAAGTGTTTTTTTACCCATTTTTGCAGCCGCCGTGCAAGCTTCAATGCCCGCATGACCGCCGCCGATTACGACTACATCATAATTATCCACTAAATTTGCCTTTTAAAAATAAAGGGGATTTTAACTAAAAAGTTATAAAGGTTAGCTGATTAAGATTGTATAAAATTTTAGTTATAATTTTATACAAATTTATTAGTTTTTTAATATCTGTCAAATTTTTGGAGTTAAATTTGGGATTAGAAATTTTAAAATCAAAAAGCGTTTTATATGCAGAAGATGAACCAAGTGTCGCAAACGAGGTTATAGCCCTTTTGAATATGTTTTTAAAGAAGTTTTTTATGCAAAAAACGGAAAAGAAGTTTTAGAAATTTATGAAGAGACAACTCCAGACATGCTTTTACTTGATGTGTCTATGCCTATTTTAGACGGGCTTGAAGCGCTTAAAACCATAAGAAAAATTGATAAAGATATAGTTGTAGTTATGCTTACGGCTTTTGATGATAAAAGCACGCTTTTAAGGGCTGTAGAGCTAAATATAACAAAATTTTTAATAAAACCTTTTAATAAGCAAAATTTTATATCTATGCTTGAAACTTGCGCTAAAAAATTCAGTCCAAAAGATATAACAATAGATGAAATTCGCACTCTATCGCTTGAAAATATGTCTATACAAACCGAGCAAAATTTAGAGATAAAGCTTACTAAAAAAGAGTTTTTACTACTTAAGTTTATGCTTGAAAATAGGGGCAGAGTTTGTCAATTTGATGAAATTTTAAATGCGGTTTACGAGTATGATAAAGGTAGCAAAGATAGCTTAAAAGCTATAATTAAAGAACTTAGGAAAAAATGTGAATTTTTATCTCTTGAAAACTCTTTTGGACTAGGATATATACTTAAGTGAAGCTGTCTATAAAAATTAAAACACTAAGCGTTGTTTTGGTAATTTTTATCCTGTTTTTATCGGTATTTTCATATCTTCGCTATGAAAATATGAAGAGTATAAGTCAAAATAACATGCAAACTACAAATTTTAGACTTCAAAATCTAATCAAGCGCAACATATCTAGCCTTAATGAGTTTTTACATAATAGAGCCGAAGCAAATTTTAACTCTACGGGAGTTAGACATGCTTTAAGAAATTCTCTTTCAAATGAGCTTTACATGCTTAGTTTGGGTAGATATAAAATTTTGTCTAAAGAGAATATTTTTCTAAAACAGATGGCGTTTTTTGATAATAATTTTAAACTCATAACAAAGATGAATGATAGTATAAATTTGCCTATGATAGCGGCATGGAATGACGGATTTTATCTACATAAAGATGAGGTGTTGTTTATAAGTTCTACGAAAAACGAAGACGGATATCTTGTTTTTATTTTTGATGCGAAGCATTTTTTGGATCTTGTAGAAAAAGAGGGTTATACCAAGGCTAAATTTGTTCTTGATTTTGAGCTTAATGGTTTTAAGAAGGCTAAAATAGGCATACTTGATAGAGTGTCAAATCCGTTTTTATCTTTTGAAAATTTATATATGTTTGAAGATAAACTTACTTTGATGCATAAATTTAATATAGATTTTTTGGATAGCAAAAGCGGATATATCGTAGTTTTTGAGGATATGTCAGCACTAAATAAAGATATAAAAAAGGCTTTTTACGTAACTGTCGGTGTTGGGTTTATTATGTTTGTGAGTGCTTTTTTGATACTTAATTACGCTTTTAACGTTTTGATTAAAAGGCTTGAGATAAGCGAGCGCAGTTTAGCCTTTGCAAATGAAAATTTAAAAAACGAGGTAAAAACTCAAACCGAGCAGATCATACAAAAAGAGCGGGTTTATGATACATCAAAACCGATTAGCAAGTATGGGCGAGATGCTCTCAAATATCTCTCATCAGCGGAAGCAGCCTCTAAGCGCACTTTCTGCAATCATCACAAAGCTTGATCTTATGAATGACTTGAGTGAGATTAAAAAGATCTAAATACGGCTAGTAAATTTGTAGTAGTTGATTATCAAAATAGTTGGAATTTAGGACACACTACAGCAACTGCATTTACCGGCGAAAATTTGCTAGTAATCGGGCAAAACAAGACGGCTTACGGTTTAAGAAAGCTTGAAAAGCCTATGGATGAAGTCATCCAGTATAGAACGTTTTTAGAGACAAGCGGGAACTACGGAAGCTTTTTTGAAAAGAATGTAGATAGATATACCAAAGATGGAAGACCTTTTTTAACCACGATAAGAGCTAAACAAGCTTACGCTTTGGCTTTTGCTGCCGATGAAAAATTTATGTATACAGTAAGTGCCGCAAATAGAGTTGTTAAAAATGTAGTTGTGAGCAAATTCCTTATAAGCGAGAGAAAGATGAGCTCTGAAGCTTATATCAAGCCTTCTAAGGATTTAAAGCTTAAAGAAAAGAGAAATTTAAAAGACTATTACGTTGTTGGTGCTGCCGTTGATGGCGATAGAATTTTAGCTTATAGTAGAGAGTATAGCACGCTTTTAAGTATCGATAAAAACAGCTTTGAGGTTAAAGATGTATATGAGATGCCGCTTATGAAAGAGCCTCATTCGCTTGCGGTAAGCAAGGACAAGCTGTATGTGCTTGGTTTTGAAAACGTAAAGATTTTACTATACGAGATAGAAAAGCCGTTTTAAAATTTGATTTAACTTGTTTGTGAGTAGAATTTTAGTAAAATCTTTCAAATTTGAAGGACTAAAATATGTTTAACGGACTCATTCGCGAAATAGGCGAGGTTGTTAGCTACTCACAAAACAAGCTTAGACTAAAGGCAAAACATAGACCAAATTTAGGCGACAGTATCGCGGTAAACGGCGCTTGCTTAAGCGTGATAGAGCTTTTCGATGGCGGCTTTAGCGTTGAGCTAAGTGCGGAAACCAGAGCCGTTATAGCGACTGAAAATTTAAAAGGACGAGTTCATATGGAGCCTGCTATGAGGCTTAGCGATAGAGTGGACGGGCATTTGGTACAAGGTCATATCGATGCGCTTGGTGAAATTTCAAAGATAGTTAGACATGAAAACGGAGTGGATTTTTATATAAATTTGCCGCGAGATATCATGCATCTGATGGCAAACAAGGGCAGTATCTGCGTGGATGGAGTAAGCCTTACGATAAATGAGGTTACGCCAAACGGAGTGCGCTTAACAATCATTCCTATAACATTTCGCGAGAGTCTTTTTAGTGAGTTTAAAGTAGGCCGCAGAGTAAATATCGAAAGCGATCTTTTAGCGCGCTACGTGGCTCATCAGCTTGGGTTTAAAAAGCAGATGAGCTGGGAAGAGATAGATCATATCGCAAGTCTTTATTAGAGCTGTTAAAGCGAAATTTCAACCGAATTTGCCGTGAATGTATTGCTTTGTTTTTTTCTCTTTTGGGTCATGAAAAATTTGCTTTGTTTCGCCAAATTCAACTAAATCTCCAAGATGGAAAAATCCAGTAAAATCAGCTATTCTCATAGCTTGTTGCATGTTGTGAGTAACAACGACTATGCTAAATTCTTCACTCAAATCAACCATAAGCTTTTCTATCGTCTTTGTCGATATCGGATCAAGCGCGCTTGTGGGCTCATCCATCAAGATAAGCTCGGGTTTAATAGCTATGGTTCGCGCTATACAAAGGCGCTGTTGCTGACCGCCGCTAAGCGAAGTTGCAGGACTTTTTAGCTTGTCTTTGACCTCTTCAAACAGCCCAGCTTTTTTTAGGCTATCTTCCACTAGCTCATCGCACTCGCTACCTTTTTTTACCATTTTGTGCACGAGCGGAGTATACGAGATGTTTTCATATATGCTTTTTAAAAACGGATTTGGCTGTTGAAACACCATGCCTATTCGTTTTCTGACTTCTATCTCATCAATTTCTTTTGAGTAAATATTTTCATGATCAACTATGATTTGACCTGTTATTTTTACGCCTTCTATAAGTTCATTCATTCTATTAAAACACCTTAAAAATGTTGATTTTCCGCATCCTGAAGGTCCGATAAGTGCCGTGATTTTTTTATTATAAATATCCATATTTATATTTTTTAGAGCTTGTTTATCGCCGTAAAATAGATTAAGATCCACGCTTTTTGCTTTGATTTTCATTTTATACCTTTTTATTTATTCTGTTTCTTAGCATTATTGCGACTAAATTTAGAGCAAACACCGTAAAAAGTAGCACAAGTATTGCCGCACTTGTCTTTTCTATGTATATTCTTTCAGGACTTGATGACCAGATGTAGATTTGAGCCGGCATTACTGTTGATGGATTTAGCAAACTTGTAGCGATTTCAGGCACAAAGGCTATCATGCCAACTATCATAAGTGGCGCAGTTTCGCCTATAGCTCCCGCTAAAGCCATGATAAGACCGGTTAAAATTCCTCCAAAGGCATTTGGTAAAACATGGCCAAAAATTACTTGAAATTTGGTAAGTCCAAGCGAGTATCCGGCTTGAGATATACTTTCAGGCACGATTCTTAAGGCGCTTCTAGTGCTTACTATGATTACAGGCAGGCTCATTATCGCTAGCACTATTCCACCTACTAGTGCAGAGCTTCTTGGCATGCCGAAGAAATTTATAAATACAGAGAGTCCTAAAAGTCCAAATATGATTGAAGGAACGGCGTTTAGATTATTTATGTTTATCTCGATAAATTTTGTAAATTTATTATCTTTTGCAAATTTTTCAAGATAAATTGCACTTGCCACTCCAATCGGAAAAGCAAGTCCCATAGCCACTATCATGACTAATACGCTACCCACAATCGCTGATAAAAATCCTGCATTTTCTGGTATCTTTGAGTCGCCTCTAGTGAAAAAATCCTTATTAAATTTGCTTACTATAATGCCTTGTTTTTGAAGCTTCATTACCTCTTTTATCTCTTCGCCGTTCAATTTAGTGAAATTATGTTTTAAAAATCCATCCACATCGGCATTTGCGGTAGCCAAAAAGCTTTTAGTCTCTCCGATATTTATATCCTCTTGCTTGATGAGATTAGGTAAATTTCTAAGCCAGGCACGAGAGATATATTTTTTTTCTACGTTTGGTAAAGAGTATGGATTTTGGATAAGTTTTTCAGTGATTAATATATCTACATTTATGTAGTATCTTTTAAATTCACCAATTCCACTACTAATCAAAGAAAATAGAAAAAACGCCAAAAATATGACACAAAAGACAAATGATGACATGGAGACAAGCTTAAAAATTTTGCTTTTTAGTCTTCTTGTCTTGAGTGTTTCTTTAGATATTAATCCTATCATCAATTCACCTTATAAATTTGAAATTTTATATTTTCTTTGGAAATTTCTTGATATTAAAACGGCTATTAAATTTATTATAAAAGTTAGAACAAATAGCGTAATACCAAGAGCAAAAGCGCTTAATGTAAGCGAGTTGTTAAACTCCTGATCGCCGCTTAGAACCTCTACTATCTTAACTGTAACAGTAGTCATATCTTCAAGTGGATTTAGGCTTAAATTTACTCTCAAGCTTGCCGCCATCACTACTATCATCGTTTCGCCTAAGGCTCTTGAAATCCCTAAAAGACATGCTCCTATAATGCCAGGCATCGCGGAAGGAAGCACTACAAAGCAAATACTCTCTTCTTTAGTTAGTCCAAGACTTAAGGCTCCGTATTGAAGCCTTTTTGGCACCAAAGATATTGAGTCGTCGCAAAGACTTGATATCATAGGTATTATCATTATTCCCATTACTAACCCCGCGCTTAAGGCGTTGTTATAAGAGGCGTTTAACCCTAGAAAACCTGCTATCTTAACTGTAAGCGGAGCCACAAATATAGCTGCAAAGAAGCCATATACCACACTTGGCACTCCTGCTAAAATTTCTAAAATAGGCTTTAGAGTAGCTCTTGCCCTCTTGCTTGCATATTGACTTAGATATATTGCACTAAAAATTCCAATCGGAAATGCCGTAATTATCGCAATAAGGCTTATATAAAATGTTCCAAAAAATAATCCTACCGAGCCAAACTGACCATCTTTATCCAAAAATGCATCGTGCGGCGCCCAAGTAGTGCCAAACAAAAAGCCAAAAAAACTCTCTTTGCTAAAAAATTTCATAGCCTCAAGAATGATAGATGACAGTATCATAAATGTCGCTACTATCGTTATCATAGAAGATACAAACAAAAATGCCACTACAAGCTTTTGAACGCCTCTGTTTTTTAGATTAAACGCCTCTAAATTTAACGAGCTTATCCTATCTTTGTAAAAGTAGTAGATGCTAAGAGATAGGATAAATAAGATTAGATACAACAAAATAAATTCCTTATTTTAGTATTTCGCTGTTTTTAACCATGTCTTTTGTTAGTTTCGTTGGATTTTTTACGTTTTCTTGCATTTTTGCAAATAGCTCTTTATTTAATGGAATTAATCCTATGCTTTTTAATACGCCATCATTTCCTATCATCGATTCGCTTACAAATAGATCTATAAATTCGCTTATATCTGGATTTGAAGCTTTACTGCTATTTTTTACGTAAAAATATAGGCTTCTTGCAAGCTCATAGCTACCATCGCCTACGCTATTTTCGTTTGGCGATACCGAGTCTATCGCTACTGCTACGATTTTATCCTTGTTTTCGGCTAAAAATCCGTATCCGAAAATTCCAAAGGCGTTTTTATTCTGTGCTAGTTTTGCGATTATTAGGTTGTCGTTTTCACCTGATGGTATATAGACTCCATCGTCTCTAATTTGGCTGTACTTACCGGATTTATAGCCATATTCTTTAAATTTTTTTGATGCTTTTTGCATTAGTTGCTCTTCAAAGCTATCTCTAGTTCCAGATGTCGTAGGAGGTCCATAAACTGAAATTTCTTTATTAGGCAAATTTTTATCTATATCGCTCCATTTTTTATATTGATTTGCTACTAGTTTGCCGTCAATTGGAACCTCTTTTGCAAGTGCTAAGAAAATTTGTTCTTTTGTTAAATTTAAAGAGCCATTATCTTTGTTTTGAGCGAAAACTATTCCATCGTAACCGATCATATATCCGCTTATATCGTCTATGCCGTTTTTTAGGCACTCTTCAAATTCGCTCATCTTCATAGGGCGAGATGCGTTTGAGATATCTATGCCGTTTTTGCCACTAGCCGAACAAAATGCCTTAAATCCGCCTCCTGTCCCTATGCTTTCAACTATGGGTGCCTTTTTGTTTTTGACGACACTAAATTCTTCAGCCACATAGCTTGAAAATGGAAACACAGTCGAGCTTCCCGCGATTTTTATCTGATCTGCCAAGGAAGCGGCGCATACTAACGAAGCCAGAATTAAAACCTTTGAAATTTTCATCTTTTCTCCTTTTTTGATTTTCATGGCAGAAGTGTAAAATTTTTTGGAAACTTTTAAGAAACATTTTGAGATTGATTTGTTTTTGAGAATTTTGTAATATAATTTTTCAACTTTTTAAATAGAGGTAAGGGTGTCCGCACTAATAGTAATAATTGATGACGAAGAGGATTTGGCCGAGCTTTTAGAATACAATCTCTCAAAAGAGGGGTTTGAAACTGTCGGGTTTTGTAATGTATTAAAGGTAGAGCAATTTTTAGAAGAAGAGGAGCCTGATCTGCTTATAGTAGATAGAAATTTGATCTATGCAGAGGGTGCACAGTTTGTCAAATCTTTGCGCTCTAAAGGCTTTAATACCCCTGTTATTTTTTTAAGTGCAAAGGATAGTAAAGAGGATAGACTTCAAGGCTTTGAAGCAGGTGGAGACGACTATATTACAAAGCCATTTGACATGGATGATTTGATTGCAAGGGTAAAGGCGGTTTTAAAACGCACCAAAAAACAGTCTAATATTTTAAAATTTAAAGATATTTTAGTGAATAACGAATCAAAGCAGGTTTTTATAAACGATCAAGAGGTAAGTTTAACAAAGCTTGAGATCAATTTGCTAACTGAGTTTATAATAAATAAAAATATAGTTTTAAGCAGAGATTATTTATGGGATAAAATTTGGGGCAGTGAGTATATGAGCGAAAAGACTTTAAATATAGCTGTAAAAAGGCTAAGGCAAAAGCTTGGAAATAGCGATTATATAGTCTCAGTTAGATCTCAAGGCTATAAGATATGCTAATAAAATTTCTGATGTTTTTGGTGATATTTACTATCTCTATTTTTGTCATGAAATTTATCTCAAATATTTTGATAGCAGGATTTATAATAGCTTTTTTGACTGTTTTTATATTCTATTTTTTAATAAAAAAAGATG
Source organism: Campylobacter sp. RM16192 (assembly GCF_004803855.2). Classification (NCBI taxonomy): domain Bacteria; kingdom Pseudomonadati; phylum Campylobacterota; class Epsilonproteobacteria; order Campylobacterales; family Campylobacteraceae; genus Campylobacter; species Campylobacter sp. RM16192. The sequence continues at coordinate 348,790 of NZ_CP012552.1, forward strand.
CTAAAAGATTAAAATTTCAGATAGAAAATTTAAAAAATCCTAGCTTTACACAAAGTGATGAAGCTATGTTTTTTGATGAGAATTTAAGTTTGCAAAATAGTCTTAGCGAGCTCTCGTCTGATATTAGAGAGGTATCAAAAAAATACATTAAAAAATCCGCCAAAATAAAACTACGAAATACTCAGCTTCAAGGCATTTTAAGCTCAATTTCGCATGAGTTTAAAAATCCGGTAGCAGTAATTCAAGCATCAAGTCATACTTTAATGAATGATAAAAATCTAAGCGATGAATTGAGGTCTAAATTTATAGAAAAAATCACTAAAAATTCTCAAAGAATAGTAAATTTAATAGATAGACTAAATCTAAGATCCGCAGATTCTTTGTCTTTAAAAAAGACAAATTTTAATCTTTATAACCTTGCTTTAGGCGCCAAAAATGAGCTTTTGGAAAAGTATAAAGACAGGGAGATAGATATAGAAAATAATGAAATTCAGATATTTGCGGATGAGGCTTTAATAAAACAGGTTTTAGTAAATTTGATAGAAAATGCGCTTAAATACTCAAACGATAAGATAGAAATTTGTTTTCATGACAGCTCTATTTTGATAAAGGATAGAGGTGCAGGAATCGAGCAAAAAGATATAAGGCTAATAACTAAAAAATATTTTAAAGTTAAAAACAATATTCAGACAAACTCTTTTGGCTTGGGGCTTTATATCTCAAAGCAAATTTTAAAGATGCACGGATTTGAGTTTATAATTAGAAGCGAGTTAAATAAAGGCTCTGTTTTTGGCTTTAGATATCTAACAGATAGCGCCAACAAGGAAGATGATGAGTGAAATTTTACTTGATGACGGAAAATTTTTAGTAGGATTTAGCGATAGATTTGGCGGAGCTAGCACCGGAGCTTATGAGAGCTTAAATTTGGGCGATCATGTTGGAGATGAGGCTAAAAACGTAACTAAAAATAGAGAAATTTTAGCTAAATATCTTGGCGTAGAAGCAAAAAATCTAAAATTTATGCGCCAAATTCACTCAAACCGCGTAGAGATAATTAGAAATTTAGACGATGAGATAGCGCCATGTGATGGCATAATCACAAATTTAAAATGCGTTGCGCTTTGCGTTTTGGTGGCTGACTGCTCGCCTATTTTGATTGTCGATGAAGTGTGCGAGGCTGTAGCTGCCATACACGCCGGAAGAGCTGGAGTAGTGGGGCAAATTTGCACAAATGCAGTTAATAAAATGAAAAGAGAATTTAGCTCTAAAACGCAAGATCTTAAAGTCTTTGTTGGGCCAAATATCAAAGGCGGCTGCTATGAGATAGGTGAGCTTGATCTTGGCAAGTTTAACAGATATAAAAATAACGGAAAATTCGATATCAATGCAGCTTTAAATGATGAATTTGAATTGCTGGGTGTTAAAGATATAAAATTTGATCCAATTTGCACTCATTGTGATACTAGATATTTCTCATACCGAAGAGACAAGAAAACAGGCCGATTTGCAGGCTTTGTAATGATGAGATAGCCTATATTATCCAAAAGATTTATTTCTTTACAAATACAAACAGATAGCATTTAATATTTGATTTTAATTATCACTTATGATATAATCCACCCGACCAATCAATTTTAACAAGGAGATAGTAATGAAGAAGATATTAACTTCTTTAGTCGTAGCAGGCGTTTTAAGCGGTGCTTTTGCACATGATTTTTGGGTAACGGGCAAAAATGCGGACAAATTTGGCGCAGATATAGGTTATGGACACGGATTTCCTATGCCTGAAAAGATCGAAGATAAGCGCGTAGGATTATTTGAGCCGCTATATATCGTGGATAAAACAGGTTCTAAAACCGTTCTTAAGCAAGTTGGCGAAAACTATCACTATGAAGGCGAAAAGCTCAAAAAAGGCTCTTATGTGCTAGCGGGCGACTATAAACCTACATTTTGGTCAAAAGATAAAGACGGAAAGTGGCATCAAGACGGACATAAAGAGAATGTAAAAAATGTCGAGTCTTGCGGATTTTACGCTAGAACGGCGAAAAGCATAATCGTAGAAGGCGATCAAGTAGAGGACTTCATCTACAAGCCGATAGGTCAGATCACAGAGATCGTGCCGCTAAGCGATGTTACGAAGATCAAGGTTAATACTCCTTTTAAATTGCAATTTTTCGCTAACGGCAAACCTGCGAAAGTGGCTAAAGTTACTGGAGTGATCGAGGGATTTCCTGAGGGTAAATATACATTTTTTGGCACGACCGACCTTCAAGGCGTGATCGAAGTTATAGCTATCAAAGAAGGAAATTGGCTATTTCAAGCCAAGCACGAGACAGCTTACGCAGATCCTAAAAAATGTGACAAAGAAGAGCTTGACGCTAGCCTTGTAATAAAAGTAAATAAATAATCTTCATTACCGATCGGACCAGCTCCGATCGCTTCTTTTATCTCCTTTGATAATTCAGTTTTATTGTCCTATAATTGTATTTTGATTCTTTTTAGGAGCCGATATGGGATATGAAGAGTTTAAAATTAAAGATTTAAGAGTAGCCAAAATAGTGCAAAACGCTAAAAAATTTGGCGAAATAAGATTGCAAAATGAAGCTTTAGTAAAAGAATTATTAAGTTTAAAACAAATTTCACTAGACAAACAAGAGCGAGATGAAATCGAGCGAATTTTTGTAAATTTAATGAAAATTGAAGAGGAAGTGCAGTTAAGTAGTTAAAGATTTTTAAATCAAATTTATTTAAGGAGAGAGGATGCTATTACTTAAAAATGCGGATTTATACACTCCAGAGCATGTGGGACAGAGTGATGTTTTAGTTGGAGGAGGTAAAATTTTAGCCATTGGCAAAGATCTTGATTTTAAGTGCGAAGGCCTTGAAGTTTATGACTTGGAGGGCAAGGTTTTAACTCCTGGACTTATCGATCAGCATGTGCATATCACGGGCGGTGGCGGAGAGGCGGGATATCACTCAAGAACGCCTGAGATTAAGCTAACTGACATTATAAAATATGGAACTACTACTGTGGTCGGAACTCTTGGTACAGATGGGTGCACAAGAAGCTTAGAAAATCTTTATTCTAAAGCAAAAGCTCTTGAATTTGAGGGAATTTCAACTTTTATTCACACCGGCTCTTATGCTACTCCAAGCGTAACTTTTACAGGCAGTATTACAAAGGATTTAGTGCTAATAGATAAGGTTATCGGCTGTAAAGTGGCAATGTCTGATAACCGCAGTAGCTATCCAAGTGATGCGGAGTTGATTAAAATGCTATCTCAGATTAGAATCGGTGGAATGATATCTAAGAAAGGTGGAATTTTACATATGCATATGGGTGGCTTAAAGACAAAGCTTGACTTTGTATTTAGAATTTTAAACGATCATACCTTCCCGATAAATTATTTTTCACCTACGCATTGCGCTAGAACGAAGGACTTATTTGAAGAGTGTTTGGCTTTTCAAAAAATGGGTGGATTTATCGACATTACAACTGGAGGAAGTCAGTTCGCTCCTCTTGATGAAGTCATAGCTTATGGAATTGAAAACGGGTTAAATTTAAATCTAATTTCAATGAGTTCGGATGGAAACGGAAGCGTGCCGAGATTTGATGAAAATGGAGCTTTAGTAGGCTATGGGTGTGCTAGTTGTAAATCAAATTTAGATGTTTTACAAGCTGTTGTTAGAAATAAGGTTTTAAACATATCTCAAGCCGTATCTTTAATGGGTAAAAATGTGGCGAAATTCCTAAATTTAAATGGCAAGGGTGAGATAAAAGTAGGCAATGATGCCGATTTTGCAGCATTTGACAACAATATGAACCTATATGACGTAATTGCTAAAGGTGAGCTTTGTATGAAGAATAACGAGATTTGTAAAAAAGGATTTTTTGAATAAATTCGAATAAAATTTGGCTTGGATTGACTGGCGTAAAAATTAAATTTAGTTTAAATTTATAAATTTTTCAGTATAATCCAAGCTTCAATTCACACACACCAATCCTAAAATTTGGTTGCGACAGGTGCAAATTTGTCGTTAATGGGTGTGGAGGAGAAACCTAAATTTCGCGCAAAGGCGCACAAGGAGAAAACTCATGGTAACAATGAGAGATTTATTGGAGTGTGGCGTTCACTTCGGACACCAAACTCGCAGATGGAACCCAAAGATGAAAAAATTCATTTTTGGAGAGAGAAAAGGTATCTACATCATAGATCTACAAAAAACTATCCGTTACTTCCGCTACACTTACAACATAGTTCGTGATGCAGCGGCAGAGGGCAAGACTATCCTTTTTGTAGGAACTAAAAAGCAAGCCGGTCAAACAGTTGGCGAATATGCTGAAAAATGCGGTATGCCATACGTAAATCATCGCTGGCTAGGCGGTATGATGACAAACTTCGGAACTATCCGCCAATCAATCCGCAAGCTTGAAGTTATCGAAGCTATGGAAGAGGATGGATCTATCAATCTTCTAACCAAAAAAGAAGCTTTGATGCTAACAAGAAAAAAAGAGAAGTTACTAGCTTATCTTGGCGGTATCAGAAATATGAAAAGCATACCTGATATGATTTTTGTAATCGACACAGTTAAAGAAAAAATCGCTGTTCAAGAAGCAAATAGACTAAAAATCCCAGTTGTTGCACCAATCGATACAAACTGCGATCCTGACGTAATTGACTATCCAATCCCTGGAAATGACGATGCTATCCGCTCAGTTCAACTATTTTGCCAAGAGATGGCCGAGGCTATCATCGAGGGACGTTCACAACTTGAAAAAGATGGCGGCGTAGCAGAAGATGGTTCAGAGCAAGTAACTCAAGATGAAAAAGATGCTGTATTGGAAGAGGCTCTTAATGAAGATGACTTCTCTGATGAATTTGGCGAGGACGAAGAGTAATGGAAATCACTGCACAGATGGTAAAAGAGCTCCGTGAATCTACCGGAGCAGGAATGATGGATTGTAAAAAAGCTTTAGCCGAAGCTAATGGTGATATGGAAAAAGCTGTAGATATACTTCGCGAAAAGGGTCTTGGTCAGGCTGCGAAAAAGGCTGACAGACTAGCTAGCGAAGGACTTGTTAGCGTAGTGGTATGCGATCACTGCAAAACCGCTACTATAAGCGAGATAAACTCAGAGACAGACTTTGTCGCTAAAAACGCGCAGTTTCAAGCTCTTACAAAAGATACAACAGCTCATATTCAAACAAATTCAATACAAGATGTTGAGAGCTTAAATGTAAGTGTGATAAATGGCGTAAAATTTGAGGATTATTTCAAAAACCAAATCGCAACAATAGGCGAAAATTTAGTTGTTCGCCGCTTTGAGACTATTAAGGCTGATGATAAGGGCGTAGTAAACGGATATGTTCACTCAAACGGACGTGTAGGCGTACTAATCGGTGCTGCTTGCGAGAGTGCTGAGATAGCGAAAAAGGCAGAAGATTTCATAAGAAATTTATGTATGCATGCTGCTGCCATGAAGCCTCAAGTTATAAGCTATAAAGACCTTGATAAAGATTTTGTAGAGAAAGAATTTATAGCTCTTAAAGCCGAGCTTGAAAAAGATAACGAAGAGCTAGTTCGCCTTGGTAAACCGCTTCATCACATTCCAAGCTATGCAAGCAGATTGCAACTTACAGATGATGTTATGGCAAAAGCTGAAAATGCGATAAAAGAAGAGCTAAAAGCAGAAGGTAAACCTGAGAAAATTTGGGACAAAATCATACCTGGCAAGATTGAGAGATTTTATGCTGATAACACAGTCTTAGATCAGCGCTTAACACTTCTTGGTCAGTTTTATGTAATGGATGATAAGAAAACCGTAGAGCAAGTAATCGCTGAAAAATCTAAAGAGCTTGGCGGTAAGATAGAGATAGTTAAATATGTTCGGTTCGAGCTTGGCGAAGGACTTGAAAAGAAAAATGAGGATTTTGCAGCAGAAGTTGCGGCACAAATCGGCTAAAAATGGAAATTTTAAGAGCGTCTAATCTAGGCTTTGCGTATGATTATACGCTCTTTGAAAATCTGAATTTAACTCTAAATTCAGGTGAAAACACTGCTATATTGGGAGTTAGCGGTTGCGGCAAATCAACTATTTTACACATTCTTTCAACGCTTCTTAAGCCTCAAAATGGTGAGGTTGTATATGATAATAAGTCACTTTATACACTTTCTCAAAATGAGCTTTTAAAAATTCGTAGATTTGATTTTGGAATAATCTTTCAGGCTCATTATCTTTTTAAGGGCTTTAATGCACTTGAAAATATCGAACTTGCAGGAATTTTGTCAAATCAAAATGTAGATGATAAAATTTTAGAAAATTTAAAAATCAAAGAAGTGATAAACCAAAAAGTGGGTGAGCTAAGCGGTGGGCAACAGCAAAGGGTTAGTATAGCCCGTGTGCTTTGTAAAAAGCCAAAGATTATCTTTGCCGATGAGCCAACTGGAAATTTAGACAAACAGACCGCAAATGAGGTGATGAACACGCTTTTTGATTACATCAAAGAAAATGATGCGGCGCTAGTATTGGTGACTCATGATAACGAGCTTGCAAATAGATGCACTAATGTATATAAACTAGAGGATAAGAAACTGATAAAATGGAAATAGTCAGCTTTTTTGGCGTAGATAGGGTCATAACTTTTATGCTTCTTTTTGCGCGTATAGGCGGACTAATGGTGTTTTTTCCATTTTTTGGACACAACCAAATTCCAATTACCGTAAAGACAGCTTTTTCTTTTTTCTTGACTATTTTTTTATTTCCAGCTGCAAGTGCTCCAAACACAGAAATTTACTATCTAGCGGTTGAAATTTTAAGCGAGGTCATGCTTGGATTGTGTGCCGGACTTTTAGTTACAATAGTGTTTGCTATACTTCAGCTTGCTGGTGAGCAGATATCACTTGTAATGGGTTTTTCAATGGCTTCTGTACTTGATCCGCAGACGGGCATAACCTCTCCTGTTATGTCAAACATCATAAATTTTCTTGCTTTGATGACATTTTTAGCCTTTGATGGACATCATATGCTACTATTATTTTTTGCAAATTCTTTGAATCATATTCCTCTTGGAGAGTTTTATCCTAGTGCAAATTTAGTTCATTATGCTTCAAAATCAATGGTAAATCTTTTTATGTTTGGCTTTATTATGTCCTTTCCTATTTTAGCGCTTTCTTTACTATCCGATCTTATCTTTGGAATGCTTATGAAAACTATGCCACAGTTTAACCTGCTTGTAGTTGGATATCCTATTAAGATTACAATAGGATTTGCCGTGCTTATAGCCATACTGGCTGGTATGATGGAGCTATTTAAAGAGCTTATGTTTAGAGTTATTAACGATATGCCGTCACTCTTTTTTAACTAAGCTAGGAGTAATAAAAAATATCTTAAAATACCTATTTTAGGTTTTATGAAAGGAGTCTTGATGAAAGTCGCACTTGTCAATAGTAATCCTGCAGTATCGCGTTTGGCAACGCTTAGTCTTAGTAAAATCGGATATGAATATATTGAAGTTTATAGCCTTGATGATATTAAGGGTAGGTTTTTTGATATATTAATTTTAGATAGCGAAATTACTGTTCAAGATGTAAATTTAGAAGAGATAGCAGGTAAAATTTTATACCTATCTTCTAAAAGCTCTCCAGAATTTGATCGTGCGGACAAGATTTTACCAAAACCTTTTTTGCCTACAGAATTTATATCCATTGTAGAATCCTTGGGGCATACTCAAGATCAAAATTTATCTGATTTTGATAAAGATGAAGAAAACTTTAGCGAACTAAAAGACGAACAAGGTTCTTTAGTTTCTATCGAAGATAGCGAATTTGTAGATGAACTTAGCGATGAGCTATTTAAAGATGAATTTGGTATTAAAGAAGATACTGAAGATGAAAGCTTTAGCTTGGATGATTTTGATATGGACTTGACGGACAAAAATGAAGAGGTTGGCAATTTAGATAGCACTAGTGAAAATATTAGTATAGATAATGAAGAAGATAATTTAGAAGAATTTGATGATTTTAAAGACGAAGAGCCTGCTCAGATGACTTCAAGAGAAGAGGATCTTTTATCTGATTTTGGCTTTGATGATGATAAAAAAGAAGATATAAAAGAGAATGCGGATTTAAATGACTTTGAAATTGAAGAGTCGTTGCAACTTAAAGATGAGTTATCAGAAGAAAACGAGCATAGCGAAGTCGAAGAGCTAAGTGATGAAATGGAGCTTGAAGATGTTAATGATAAAGTTGATTTTGAAACAGAAGATGATACATTTGCCGATATCAGAAAAACTATAGATGAGATAGATAGCCTAGATAGTGAGCTAAATTTAGATGAATTTGAAGATAAATCCGAGAGTGAATTCGCAAACGATCACTTTGAAATGCTGAAAAAATATAAGAACTTAGATACTCAAGATCAAGTAGGAAATGAAGATTTTATAAAAGAAAGTGATGAGATGGGCGATTTTACGTTTATCGATCAAGAGAGTGAATTTAAGAGCGATCAATTAAATGTATCCGGCACTAGTGAATATGACGACATTGATCATATAAAAGAAGAAGATCTGGCAAAGGCTTTAAACGAGGATTTTGCCAGTATAGTAGAACCTACAAAAAGCGATTTAGTAAGTAGCTCTGAGGCTATAAAAAAAGAGCTGGCGCATAAGATAGGAGAGCAGATCACAGGCGCTCTTAGTGCCGATTCTATCAAAGAGGCCTTAAAGGGTCTAAATATAAAAATAAATATAACATTTGAGGAAAAGTAGTTTGAAGGGGCAAATTTTACTTATTTCAGGACCTAGCGGAAGTGGTAAAAGTACCCTTTTAAATAGGCTTTTAAAAGAGGAAGCCGATCTTTATTTTTCGATTTCAAGTACAACAAGAGCTATAAGAGATGGTGAAAAAGATGGTGTAAACTATCACTATATCAGCGAAGAGGAGTTTAAAAAGGGTATCGAAGAGGATAGTTTCTTGGAGTGGGCGTATGTGCATAAAAACTACTACGGAACATCATTAAAACCTGTATTAAAAGCTCTTAATGAAGGAAAAATCGCCGTATTTGATATAGATGTGCAAGGCTTTCATATAGCTAGAAAAAAATTTGGTGAGCTTATAACCTCTGTTTTTATTACAACTCATAGCCAAAATGAACTTAAGCGTAGGCTAGAGGGTCGTGGAACCGATAGCGCACAAACTATTGAGCATCGTCTAACAAACGCTCTTGATGAGATGGAGCACATCTTAGAATACGATTATTTTTTCATAAACGATGATCTTGAAGAGAGTTATAAAAACTTGCAGTCAATTTTAAGAGTTATTAGGTTAAAAAGCAAGAGTATAAATTTACGCGAAACTATCAATAATTGGCGTGAATTTTGAAAAATATGATAATATAACGAAAATTTTAAAAGGAGAAAAAATGGGTCCAAGTGTCCAACAATTGCTTATAGTTTTACTTATAATAGTTTTGCTTTTTGGAGCAAAGAAGATTCCGGAGCTTGCAAAAGGACTTGGTAAAGGCATAAAAAGCTTTAAATCAGAGATGGAAACTGATGATAAAAAAGCTGAGAATGTAGAGAAAGTTGAAGAGAAAAAAGAGGAAGCTATAACCGCTACAAAAGTAGATGAAACCACTAAGAGTGCGTAAGGTTTAGGGTTGAAAAATTTAGTCATAGACGAGATAAAAAAAGTTATAGAGGTTGATTTTGTCCTTGAAAAACCAAAGGATAAAAATCTCGCCCACTATGCGACTCCTCTTGCGTTTTCTTTGGCAAAAGAGCTTAAAAAATCTCCGGTAATCATAGCGCAAGATATTGCTAGCAAATTTCAAGACAGCGAGATCTTTGAAGTAAGCGCATTAAATGGCTATATAAATTTTAAGTTAAAACAAAATTTCTTAGGCAATCTTGCTAAAGCCGCTATAGAAAACCCTCAAAATTTTGCCAGAGGCGGAGCCGAAAGTGAGAAAATTTTACTTGAATACGTAAGTGCAAATCCTACAGGTCCTCTTCATATAGGTCACGTAAGAGGTGCTGTATTTGGAGATACTCTTGCTAGAGTCGGCAGATATATAGGCAAAGATATTAAGACTGAATACTATATCAATGATGCTGGTAATCAAATAGATCTGCTTGGAATTTCCATAAGTCTTAGAGCCCGCGAAGAACTTTTTAGTGAAAATGTAGTCTATCCGGAGGCTTATTATAGAGGCGATTATATCCTAGACATAGCTAAGGCTGCGGAACAAAAATTTGGCAAGGAAATTTTTTATGATCAGAGTAGAAATTTGGAGCTTGCTGATTTTGGTAAAGACATTGTATTAAATCTTATTAAGCAAAATTTAGCAGATGCGCAAATTTTTATAGAAAACTGGTCAAGTGAGAGAAGCTACTATGATCAGCTTGATGAGACTCTTGATAGGCTTAGATCTTGTAACGGAATATATGAGCAAGAGGGTAAAATTTGGCTAAATTCTAGTTTAGTAGGAGACGAAAAGGATAGGGTTATAGTACGAGAAGATGGTCGCGGAACCTATCTGGCGGGAGATATTGTATATCACAATGATAAATTTAAGCGCGGATACGATAGATATATAAATATCTGGGGAGCCGATCACCACGGTTATATAGCGAGAATGAAAGCGGCTGTGCATTTTCTTGGCTATGATGAAAATAGACTAGAAGTTTTACTCTCGCAGATGGTTAGCCTGCTTAAAAACGGCGAGCAATTTAAGATGAGTAAGAGAAGCGGCAATGTAGTCTTGATGAGTGATGTTGTGGAAGAGATTGGTTATGAAGCTCTTAGATTCATATTTCTTAGCAAAAAGAGCGATACTCACCTTGAATTTGATGTAGATGAGCTTAAAAAAGAGGATAGCTCAAATCCTATTTTTTACATAAATTATGCTCATGCAAGAGTTAATCAAATTTTTGCAAAGGCTGGTAAAGTTGTAGATGATGTCAAAAATGCGAGCTTTGTAAATTTGAATGAAGATGCTAAAAATCTGCTTTTTGAAGCACTTGCTTTAAACGAGGTTTTAGTAGATGCGTTTAACGCTCGCTCTATGCAAAAAATTTGTGACTACTTAAAGTCTTTAGCTGCTAATTTTCATAAATTTTATAATGAAAATCGCGTTGTCGGGAGCGAAAACGAAGATGAGTTGTTAAAATTATTTGCGGTTGTTGCACTCTCTATAAAAACAGCACTTTCTCTCATGGGAATAGCTGCAAAAGATAAGATGTAAATTTATGGCACTTTTGCCATAAATTTATGCTAAGTTAAAATGAAGTTAGCTAAAAAACGAAAGATTAGATCCTGGCTTATCATACTATTTTTAGCCAGTTTTTCTATTTTGCTATCTAAAATTCCTCCATTTTCCACTTTTTATATTAGCCCTCTTATAATCGCCGTGGTTGTTGGAGCTATACTTGGCAATATCTCTTATAAAAATGTATTAATGCTAAGAAGAAGCCATGTTTTAGCCCTGAGTACAAAGCAAATTTTAAGACTTGGGATTATTCTTTTTGGATTCAAGCTTAGTATCGCAGATATTTCGCAGGTCGGTGTTGTAGGTATATTCTTATCGTTTTTTATCGTATTCTCAACATTTTTCATTGGATATTATTTAGGGCAAAAGATAGGTCTTGATAGAAAAAGCGCGGCACTAATTAGTAGTGGTAGCTCTATATGTGGTGCTGCTGCAGTGCTTGCCGCAGGAAGCGTCATAAAAGCAAAAAGCGATCAGATAGCCATAGCCGTATCTACCGTGGTTGTGTTTGGCACGATAGGTATGTTTGTCTATCCTCTTATATTTGGCTCTCAAATTTTAGCTTTTAGCGAGTTAAAGATGGGATTTTTTACCGGAGCTAGTTTGCATGAGGTGGCTCATGTAGTAGGAGCTGGATCTGCTATAGGCGAAGTGGCTCAGGCAAATGCAGTTATAATTAAAATGCTAAGAGTCTTGATGCTCGCTCCGTTTTTGATAGTTCTTAGCTCATTAAATTTAGAAGTATCAAATGGTAAAAAATTATTAAATATAAGAGCCTCTTTCCCATATTTTGCACTATGGTTTTTATTCGCCGTATCTTTTAATTCAATTGGAATCTTAAGTGACTTTTTGCTAGATATTATCTATTTTATAGATATTTTATTATTAACTATTGCGATGAGTGCACTTGGGGTAACGATAAGAAAAGATGTTTTGAAAAATGCCGGCAAAAAGCCATTTATTTTGGCTTTTATTCTGTTTGTTTGGCTATTTTTATCGGCTTTTTGTCTAGTTAAATTTCTAATATGAGTTTAAAATCGATCTATTTATCGAGATTTTTTATATTTGTTTTTATATTTTTATTAGTAGTTATAGAGTATATGGCTACTACAAGCGTGGAATTTGAGCTTGCAAAAAGCAGTTGGGATAAGATAAATCATTTTTTAGCTTTTATTGTGCTTTATATCACTATGAATTTTGGGTTAAAAAGGCTAAACTTGATCCAAAAAATAGTTATACTAATGATCTATGCGGTTCAGATAGAAGTTGTTCAAGCGTTTTTGCCAAATAGATATTTTAGTCTGCTTGATATTTTAGCCGATTTTATAGGAGTAGTATTTGGGATTTTGGCGGTAAGAGTTTTATTAAAAATTACCGCCAGATAGGCTTAGCTTCTTTGCTCTTTTAGTTTTGATAAAAACTCTTCGATATTGTATTTTGCACGGTATTGTGGGCTTAGAAGATGTATTAGGATATCTCCCAGGTCTAGCACAACCCAATCAGGCGAGCTTTCTATGCCTAAAAATTCCTCTCCAAGCGGTTTTAGCGCGAGCTTTAGATCATCCGTTAAAGAGTATGCGTGCCTCTCTCCCATTGTAGTTGCAATTACTACGTATTTTACGAAATAATCCTTTTCTCTCATATCAAAGACTTCTATTGACTCAGCCTTCTTTTCATCTAGAATTTTGATGATTCTGTCGATTCTTTCTTGCATTTTAATCCTTGGTAAAATTTTATAACTTCCTCTTTTATTTTAGCAGGAATTTGATCTTGTACCAGATCGCTTCTTATTTTAGAAGATGAGATATCTATGTGGATATCAAGCTTTTGAAGCTTTTTTGGTATCTTGATATGATCTCTTTTGGCCACTATAAAATGAACTAAAGAGCTAAGAAGCTCAAAATTATGCCACTTATCCAGAGTCGCCAAGTGATCGGCTCCTATTAAAAGATATAATTTCTTTATATCGTAAATATCATAAAGATGTAAAACACTCTCTATCGTAGGCACAGGGCGATTTTGATCTATCTCAAATCTGCTTATTTCCACATTTGGCAGATCTCCCCAAATCTCCTTTGTCCATTTAAGTCTAAGCTCTGGAGGTGCTGAAAATTCTGCCTTAAAAGGGCTAATGTATGTAGGCATTATTATGAGTTTATCTATATCAAGGCTATTAATCGCCATCTTTACGATACTATCATGCCCAAGATGAGGAGGATCAAAACTCCCACCAAAAAATCCCAACTTCATTCCCAACATATCCTATTTGTGTCTGCTAAAATTTAGATATAAAGCTTATCAAAATTAGAGTAAAACTGAGTTGAAAAATATATAAATTAAAAATTTTAATTGATAAAGCAGGGTTAAAGTTCTTTATATGTAAAATTTAGCAAATTTCATTATCAAAGGAAGTACGAATGGTTAAAATCGCTATAAACGGCTTTGGTAGGATTGGAAGATGTGCGGCGCGTATTATATTAGAGCGTGACGACGTAGAGCTAGTCGCCATAAACGATACGGCAAAGAGAGAGATGACAAGGTATCTTTTAAAATATGATACCGTTCATGGGGAGTTTAAGCAAGATGTAAAGGTCATAAATGACGACTATATCGAGGTTAACGGTAAAAAAATAAGAGTTTATTCTACAAGAGATGCAAATGAGCTTGATTTTGCAGCCTTTGGTGCCGATGTTGTACTTGAGTGTACAGGGGCTTATCTGACTACTGAAAAATGCCAACCTTATATCAAGAATGGGATTAAAAAAGTTGTGATGAGCGCTCCTGCAAAAGATGACACACCTACATACGTAATAGGCGTAAACGAGGAGCTTTACAAAGGTGAGGCTATAATATCAAACGCAAGTTGTACCACAAACTGCCTTGGCCCGGTCGCAAAAGTTTTGGATCAGAAATTTGGTATAGCAAAGGGTCTTATGACGACTGTTCATGCATATACACATGGACAAAGTCTGGTTGATGTTAAAGCTAAAGATTTTAGACGAAGTCGTGCGGCTGCCTTAAATATCGGGCCTACTACAACAGGAGCCGCAAAGGCTATTAGTAAGGTTCTTCCGCAACTTGCCGGCAAGATGCATGGTCAAAGTGTGCGTGTACCGGTAGCAAACGTCTCTATGGTCGATTTAACCGTGGTTTTAAATAAAAAAGTAAGTGTAGAAGATGTTAATAACGCCTTTAGAGATGCCGCAAGCGGCCCTATGAAAGGAATTTTACTTGTAGATGACGATCAAAGAGTATCAAGTGACTTTATGACTTCAAGCTATAGCTCTATCGTGGCAAGCGATATTACTCAAGTAATTTGCGATGATCTTGTAAAGGTCATGGCGTGGTATGACAATGAGTGGGGATATTCGCAGCGCCTTGTAGATTTAGCGGTTTTAGCCGCAAAAAAGGGTTAATATGAGTGAAATTTTATCTATAAACGACCTTGACTTAGCTAAGAAAAAAGTATTTATTAGGTGCGATTTTAACGTGCCTATGGATGAGTTTTTAAATATTACCGATGACCGCAGAATTCGCTCAGCGATTCCTACTATAAAATACTGTCTTGATCATGGATGCAGTATTGTTTTAGCAAGCCACTTGGGTCGCCCAAAAAACGGCTTTGAAGAAAAATTTTCTCTTAAAAATGTTGCCAAAAGACTATCCAGATTGCTTGATCGTGATGTAATATTTGCAAACGATGTTGTGGGTGATGATGCCATCAAAAAATCAGCAGAGCTAAAGGCTGGTGAAATTTTGATGATAGAAAATCTTCGCTTTGAAAAGGGCGAGACAAAAAATGATGAGAATTTGGCTCGTGAGCTTGCAAAATTTGGCGAAATTTATATAAATGACGCCTTTGGAGTATGCCATAGAGCTCACGCTTCGGTCGAGGCTATTACTAAATTTTATGATGAAAATCATAAGGCTGCCGGATTTTTACTACAAAAAGAGATAAATTTCGCTCAAAATTTAATCAAGCATCCTTCTAGACCTTTTGTGGCTGTCGTGGGAGGCTCAAAAGTAAGCGGAAAGCTTCAAGCGCTTCACAATCTACTTCCTCGAGTAGATAAGCTGGTAATAGGTGGAGGAATGGCGTTTACTTTCTTAAAAGCGCTTGGCGAGAATATAGGAAATTCCCTTCTTGAAGAGGATTTAATAGAGGATGCAAATGAAATTTTGAAAAAGGGCAAAGAGCTTGGAGTTAAAATTTACTTGCCGGTAGACGTAGTAGCCGCTCAAACGTTTTCTGCTGATAGTGCGGTTAAATACGTATCTGCCAAAGAGATACCAAATGGCTGGATGGGGCTTGATATAGGACCTGCTTCGGTAAGATTGTTTAAAGAGGTTTTAGCCGATGCTCAAACTATTTGGTGGAACGGCCCTATGGGTGTTTTTGAGATGGATAAATTTAGCAAGGGAAGCATCAAAATGAGCCACGCTATCGTAGAAACTCATGCTACAACTGTAGTTGGCGGTGGAGATACCGCTGATGTAGTCGAACGTGCCGGAGATGCCGATGAGATGACCTTTATCTCAACTGGTGGAGGAGCTAGTCTTGAACTAATAGAGGGTAAAGAATTGCCTGGCATAAAACCTCTTAGAAAGGCGCGTGAGTCGTGATATTTGCAGCAAATTTAAAGTGTAATCATACAAGAGAGAGCTTTAGAGAGTATGCTGAAATTTTAAACTCAAATTTGGATCAAAATGAAAATGTATTTGTATTTCCGCCTTTTAGTGCTTATGAAAAGACTGATTATAAATTTAAGCTTGGAGCGCAAAATTTCTATCCTTGCGAGAGCGGAGCCTTTACCGGCGAGATCGGTAAAGCCATGCTTGATGAGTTTGGTATAAGAACCGTTCTCATCGGGCACTCTGAAAGGCGTGAAATTTTAAATGAGAGCGAGGAGTTTTTAAGATCTAAATTTGAATTTGCCGCTAAAAATAGCTGGGATATAATCTACTGCATAGGCGAAAATTTAGCCACCAATGAGGCTAACAAAACTAAAGAGTTTTTAAAAAATCAGCTTAATAATATAGATTTAAGTTATGAAAATCTATATATCGCCTATGAGCCGATCTGGGCTATAGGCACTGGCAAGAGTGCGAGCAGTGAGCAGATAGAGGAAATTTTAAATTTCATAGCAAATTTGACCAAAGTACCGCTTCTTTACGGAGGAAGCGTAAATGCGAAAAATATTGGGCAGATTGCTAAGATATCTAGTTGCAATGGAGTTCTTGTAGGTACTGCAAGTTGGGATGCGTATAATTTTTTAAATTTAATAAAGGAAGCAAAATGATAATGAAGGGTAAAAAAGGTCTAATAGTCGGTGTTGCAAACGCTAAATCAATAGCTTATGGCATTGCGGAAGCTTGCTATCAGCAAGGTGCGCAGCTTGCTTTTACATTTTTAAATGATGCTTTGAAAAAACGCGTAGAGCCTATAGCTGAGGAATTTGGGAGCAAATTTGTATATGAGCTTGATGTAAATAATCCTGCTCATTTAGACGGAATAGCTGATAAATTAAAAGCTGATTTGGGCGAAATAGACTTTGTTGTGCACGCTGTAGCTTATGCTCCTAAAGAGGCTCTTGAGGGAGAGTTTATAGAGACTACGAAAGAGGCCTTTGATATCGCTATGGGAACTAGCGTATATTCGCTTTTAAGCCTTACAAGAGCTGTAATGCCGGTGCTTAAAGAGGGAGGCTCCATCCTAACTCTTACATATCTTGGCGGACCTAAATTTATACCTCATTACAATGTAATGGGTGTTGCAAAAGCTGCCCTTGAGAGCTCTGTGCGCTACCTTGCTCATGATTTAGGCCCAAAAAATATCAGAGTAAACGCCATCTCTGCAGGTCCTATAAAGACTCTTGCGGCAAGCGGAATAGGCGATTTTAGAATGATTTTGCGATATAACGAGGTAAATAGCCCTCTAAAACGCAATGTGACTACAGAAGATGTAGGTAAGAGCGCTATGTATCTTTTAAGCGATCTTGCAAGCGGTGTAACCGGTGAAATTCACTATGTGGATTGCGGATATAATATAATGGGAATGGGCGATATCGCTAAAGACGAAGAGGGAAATACTATCTTAGCATGGGATGCTAAATAACTAAATTTAATGAGCCCTAAATAATAAATTTAGGGCCTCATCTCTTGATATTTAAGGATATGATATGTCAAAACTTTTTACTCCATTTAAAATAGGCGATATAGAGATAAAAAATCGTATAGTTATGCCACCTATGTGCATGTATAAGGTTAAAGGCGATAATGGCTTGCCAAGGTGCTTTCATAAGCTTCATTATGCCGCTCGTTCGCTCGGAGGAGTTGGGCTTATCATAGTAGAGGCTACCGCGGTTGAGCCACGAGGTAGGATAACTCATAGCGATCTTGGTCTTTGGAGCGATGAGCAAATAGAAGAGCATGCAAATCTTGTAAAAGATTGTGCAAAATACGGAGCCAAAATAGCTATACAACTAGCTCATGCCGGACGCAAAAGCACATGCGATAGCCAAAGCATAGCACCAAGCGCTATTAAATTCAGTGATGATTATAAAATCCCAAAAGAGATGAGCATGGATGATATAAAAGATCTTAAACAAAATTTTAAAAATGCTGCCATTAGAGCTCAAAAGGCAGGATACGAGATCATAGAAATTCATGCTGCACACGGGTATTTGATAAGTGAATTTTTATCTCCATCGATTAATAATAGAAGTGATCAATATGGAGGAAGCTTTGAAAATCGTACGAGATTGTTACGTGAAATTTTAACAGATGTTAAAAATGCCGTAAATATTCCAGTGGGGGTTAGGATAAGTGCCGATAGCTGGCTAAATAAAGATTGGAAGCTAGACGATAGCGTGAAGCTATCTTGTGAGCTTGAAAATTTAGGTGCAGCATATATTCATGTATCCTCTGGAGGTTTTTTTGACACAAAAGAGCTTGATAATATGCCTAAATTTTTGCCTCTTTATCAGGCAGATTACGCAAAAGCCATAAAAGAATCGGTAAAAATCCCTGTTATTGCAGTTGGTATGATAACTACGGCAAGCCAAGGTGAAGCGCTACTTATGGGTAATGTTTGCGATGCAGTTGCTTATGGAAGAGAGCTTATTAGAAATCCAAATTTTGCTCAGCTTGCTATGAGTGAATTAGGCCGAGAGGATCTAGTAGAAAAACCATATCAAAGAGCATTTTAAACAATACAAGCACTATTTAAAATTTAAAACTATCGCTAAGACGCTATTTTAGTCATTTATTATTCAATAAAAATTTGTATTACAAGTTTCAATATGTATTATCGTTTTTAATTTAATTAAAGCATTTTAAGAATATAATATCGAAATTGGTTATTGATAAAGGAATTAAAATGCATCTTGGTCTTATAGAGTCTGGAAATTCGTGTAAGATAAAGGCCCTCCATGCTAAAGATAAGCTTTTGCAAAAGCTTTTAGATATGGGTTTTGTAGTAGGAGCTCAGATAGAAGTTGTCAGAGAGGCACCTCTTTATGACCCATTGGAATTAAAAATTCATAACTACTTAGTCTCTCTTAGAAAGAGTGAGGCCGAGCTCATAGAGGTTGAGCCATGGAGATAAAAGTAGCCTTGGCCGGTCAGCCAAACTGTGGCAAATCCACTATTTTTAATATGATAAGCGGTATACATCAGCATATCGCAAATTACCCGGGTGTTACTGTAGATAAGAAATCGGGCTTTTTTAGCGTAGGCGATATAGATATCGAGATGATCGATCTGCCTGGAACCTACTCTTTTAGCTCATACTCTCTTGAGGAGAAGGTTGCAAAGGAGGCTATTATAAATGAAAATCCGGATCTTATTTTAAATATAGTAGACGCTTCAAATTTAAAAAGAAATTTATACCTTACCTTTCAACTGCTTGAAATAGGCGTACCTGTCGTAATTATATTAAATATGTGTGATGTTGCTAGACGTAGAGGCATTACTATAGACTCGGAAAAAATGAGTGAAATTTTAAGATGTCCGGTAATTTGTGCAAGTGCTGCCAAAAATGAGGGCAAGACCGAAATTTTAGATATATTAAAAAAGACCGATGAGATAAAAAAGAACTATGAAGAGTTTAAGATAAACTATGATGAGCTTGAAATTTATATCTCAGAGATCGAAAAGACAATCAAAGTCAATGACGAATTAGCTATTAGCAAAAGATGGCTTGTTCTAAAGGCTCTTGAAAAAGATCAGACCATTGTAAATTTGCTAAAAGCTGATAATGGCAATATTGATGAAATAATATCAGCTCAAAGAGATAAATTTCATGATACCTTTGATAGGGATGTAGAGAGCTTTTTGGCATCTTTTAGATATGAAAATGCCGATGTTATATTTCATAAATGCGTTAATGAGACAAGAAAGGGCGAGCTGACATTTACTGATAAAATTGATAAATTTGTCCTAAATAGATGGCTTAGTTTCCCTATTTTATTGGCGGTTATAGTGATTATTTACCAAAGCAGTATTGTTTTTGGTTACAAGCTTACCAACTACACTTGGCCTGTTTTTGCAGCGATAAAGAATTTTATATCAGATATAACTCCAGCTGCAGATATATCTCAAATTCCTATGATAACAGATATGGCTATGTGGCTTACTAATTCGACTATTGCACTTTTAAACTACCTTCCGATATTCTTTATTCTCTTTGCTATGATCGCGATATTGGAAGACGTTGGATATATGCCTAGAATGGCCTTTATACTTGATAAGGTTTTTAGAAAATTCGGCCTTCACGGGCAAAGCACCCTGCCTCTTGTCTTGGGGGGAGCCTTTGTAGGTGGATGTGCCGTGCCTGGCGTAATGTCAACTAAGGGAATTTCAGATGATAGGGCCAGAATGGCTACTATACTCACAGTTCCTCTTATGAACTGTCTTGCCAAGGTGCCTTTTTACACTCTTTTACTTGGAGCTTTTTTCCAAAAAGATATGAGCATAATGCTTTTTTATATCTCTACGGTAACGGTTCTAGCGGCTTTGATAATAGCTAAACTTCTAACCTCAACGGTTTTAAAAAGTCGCGAAACAGCACCTTTTGTTATGGAGCTTCCACCTTATCATATGCCTACGTTTAAAGGCGTTATTATAAGGTCTTTTGAGAGAGTTTGGATATATATTAAAAAGGTCTGTACTATTGTAATTGCTGTTGCTGTTATACTATTTGCACTGCTTCAGTTCCCTGGATTATCATCTGAAAAACAAGAGCATTATAATCAAGAAGAGGCTAAGGCTTTAGTAAAATTTGACAAAGCAGTCAAAAAATCAACCTACTATGAAAAAGTAGATAGTAGAGAGGAAGTTGCCGAGCTTTTAAATTTATATGATGGATATAGGGCTAAAAAGATGGGTGGAAGTAAGGATGTGGACGAAAAATACCAAGCCAAAAACCCTGATATGTATAAATTTTTAGTTCCAAAAGCTGATGCAGAGGCTAAAAAGATAAATTCAGCCCTTAGAAAGCTATCAACAGATAGAAATAGAATCCTTAGAGAGCAAAAGAATGATAAGATAGAAAGCTCTTTGCTTGGTATGGCCGGACGCGCTCTTGAGCCTATATCTCAATTTGCCGGATTTGACTGGAAGATAAACGTGGCATTCTTGAGCTCTTTTGCAGCTAGAGAATCAGCCGTAGCTACTCTTGGTAGCATCTATGAGTCTGGTAAAGAGAGCGTAGAGGCCGCAAATGCGGATGAAAATTTAAGACCAGAAGAGAGAATGGCTAAAAATAGCGGATACACACCGCTTCATGCCGCCTCTATTATTATATTTATGTTGCTTACTCCGCCTTGTATAGCTACAATGATAGTTGTTAAGATGCAGACTAATAGCTGGGTATGGATGTGCTTTGGAATGTTCTTTCCGTTTGTGCTTGCACTAATTGTCTCATCGATATTCTTTAGCATCTCGCTTGCCGCAGGCATTAGTGGATTGGCTGCGATGAGTTGGTACTATTTTATATTGCTTGCTATAGTTGTGATATTATGGTTTGTTCCTGAAAAGAGAATAAACTGGAGTGGCGGTATAAAGGGTAGTAAAATTTAATAAATCTAAATAAAGGAGAAAAAATGAAAAAAATTCTGTTTTCATCTGTTTTAGTTGCTCTTATGAGCTCATCTGCTTTTGCTCATACTGCGCTTATGAGCTGCTTTGACAATGGTGACGGAACTGTTACTTGCGAAGGCGGTTTTAGTGATGGTTCAAGCGCAAGTGGCGTTCAATTTACAGTTATCCAAAATGGTAAAGTCGTGATAGAAGGCAAATTTGATAAAGAGAGTACATATACGTTTAAAAAACCGGAAGGTGAGTATAAGGCTAAATTCTTTGCCGGCGAAGGTCACGAGGTTGTTGTTAATTCAAAAGATATAGCTCAATAATTTTATTTTAAGGAGATTTAATGTTTAAAAAAGTTGTTATTTCATCAGTTGTTGCAGGTTTTTTAGCTAGTTCAGCATTTGCTCACTTTCAAATGCTTTATACTCCTGAGTCAGCTTTAGAAAAGCCGGCTACAATTCCTTTAAAGCTTGTTTTCACACACCCTTTTGCGGATGAGCATACTATGGATATGGGTCTTCAATTTGATAAGAGTAGAGAGGGTATAGTTGACTTTTTCGTGCTTCACAAAGAGAAAAAGACAGAGCTAAAAGGCAAGCTTAAAGAGATGAAATTTAAGGGTAGCCACAATGAGGGTATAGGCTATGAGATGGACTATCAGGCAAGAAGTATGGGAGATTATGTTTTTGCACTAACTCCAGCTCCATACTATGAAGCTAACGAAGAGTCATACATCCAGCAAATTACAAAGATGGTTTTAAACGTAGCGGGTGCACCTACTGATTGGGATGCAGAGCTTGGTCTTAAGGCTGAGATTGTTCCTTTAATGAAACCATACTCGATCTGGGCGGGAAGTACATTTACAGGTATTGTTAAATCAGAGGGTAAGCCAGTTCCATTTGCTGAGATAGAAGTAGAGTATCTAAACCATGATGTTGATATAAAGAAAAATATGACAAACAAAAAAGGCAAAGTAGAAGCTCCTCAAGATAGCTTCGTAACACTTACCATTAAAGCTAATGAAAGAGGCGAATTTACATTCGGTATCCCAAGAGCAGGTTGGTGGGGATTTGCAGCTCTTGGAGTAGGTCCTGATAAAGAGTATAAAGGCAAAGAGTTGAGCCAAGATGCTGTTATTTGGATTCAAGCAAAAGATATGAAATAATTTTTTAGGCGAAGATTTCTTCGCCTAAATTTGTTTAAAGGATATTTATGAGCGGATTTGAGATTGTTTTTCTTATCGTTATAGCTATCGGCGCAGGATACTTTGTTTATGTTAAAGAATTTAAGCAAAGAGATTGCGGATGTGGCGAAGGTAAGAGTTGCCATAAAAAAAGAAAAATTGAATAGTCTTTAGTGTTTTTAGACCCTAAAGTCGGGTCTATTTTTAAATTAGTTTATAAGACATTGGAATTTTGATTATATAGTCTTTATCAAGCATAGGAAAGTCCTTAAAGGCTCGTCTTATAGTCTCAATAGCCGCTTCATCCAAACTATCATATCCTGAGCTTTTTATAATTTTTATATCATCCACACTTCCGTTTGTTTTAAATAAAAAACTGATTTCGACTACTCCTTGATGCTTCATTTTAACAGCTCTTTTGGGGTATTTTTGATGTTTCTTTATGGCTGCTTGCATCTTTGAAAATCTCTCATCTCCTGCAGAATTTGCTAGATTAAATTCTTCTATCTTTGAAGTAGAGAAATTACTTATAGGTGCCGACGTAACAGAACTTATTGTCTCGGCTTTAACCGGGATGATTGGCTGAGTTGTTGTTTGTGACGGAACATCGATTTTGGAAGCAGGCTCTGTTTTGTTTACTGATGTTTGTTTTTTTAGTTTAGGTTTTGACTTTTTAGTAGGCTTAGGCTCTATCTTTAGTTCCGGTTTTGGCGTTGGTGTAATTATAGGCTCAACAATAGATTCCACTATAGGTTTAGTATCTACTACTGGTTTGGGTAAAGTAGGAGTAGGTGGTGCTAGTGGAGCTGCCACTGGTTCTGGTGCCGGCGGAAGAGGAAGTGAAGGATTAATGGTGTTTAAGTTTATTTTTGTCATCTCTTCTTTGCCTGTTAAATTTATTTGATGTGGCAAATTTATAAAAGCTGTGATAATAATAGTATGAAATAGTGCCGAGACTACAAATCCGCTTAAATTTGTTTTACTACTCGCTGAGAGTTGTAATGGCAAAATTCTCATGCTTTTTCTCTTTTAGTATATCTACTACCTTTACAAACATCTCAAATTTACTCTCTTTATCGCTTTTTAGCTGAACTAGAGTTCTCGAGTCTATTTGATTTAGACGATCTTTTAACTTCTCTTGTGAAGTTTTTATGTCATCTATAAAAAATTCATTGTCTTTGTTTATAGTGACAGTTACTTTTCTATCTTCATCATTTTGTTCGGCACTTTCACTACTTGGTAAATTTATAGGAATATTTCCTTGGGCAATAAAAGTCGATACACTAAGTACTATGGCAAGGAGCACTAGCATAATATCGATTAGAGGAATTACGTTTAATCCCTCTTTTTTAGGCATTTTCATATTTTGCCTTATATCTGTTTAAAAGAACATCAACTTTTCTCATGAAGGCATTGTATATCATAAGCGTAGGAATAGCTACAAGCAACCCTAGTGCTGTAGCTTTTAAAGCTAAAGATAGGCCCACCATAATACTTTTAGTGTCTGTTCCACCACTCATACCCATATCGTAAAATGTTATCATAATACCAGCAACAGTCCCTAAAAGTCCAATATAAGGGGCATTTGAATAGATAATATAAAGTAGCGCTAGGTTGCTTGCAAGGCTCTCTTCTAACTCATTTTTGTTTTTGTATGTTTCAATTTTACATTTGCATAAAATATCAGTCTTTCTATCGTAAACCAAACGACTAAAAAGCTCATAAAGCCCAGAATACCAATTATGATATAGTCAACGTTTTCCTTTAGAAATTCCATTGATTGCCTTTAATTTTTTATCATGATTATATCAATCACGATACTTGTTGTCAATAATTTTAAAGTTTTGTTTATGAGCTATAATCGATAATATGCGCATTACAAAGCATTAAATGCAAATGACTTTTAATTTAATAATAAATATATACTATTGTTTCGCGATATGCTTATGTTGGTATGTTTTTATCTTGATATTATAAAGGAGAATTTAGTATCACAAAAGTGTCAATCATACACAGTTTAAAATCTTGGCATAATGATAGAATATTTAAATAGTTAAAAGAGGTTACTTAAAGGCAACCCCTTTATAATGAATTAATAACCCCTAATTCTTTTCACATTATCACAAGCAGAAGTATCTCCACTATAGCAAGAGGACTTGTAAATTTGCAAGGCCCTATATTCATCTTTTTTGACGCCAAGACCTAACTCGTAAAGCCCTCCTGTATTTGTACAAGATGCTATATCCCCCATAGTACAACCTCTTGAATATGCATCAAAGGCACTTTGGTAGTCAGGCTCTTTTGCATCTCTGCCAAGCCTGTAAAATTCACCCAAATAATAGCAAGAGTCAGCACCGTTGTTCATACAAGAATTTTTATGAATTTCTATACCCTTTTTAATATCTTTTTGTAGACCTATTTGATCGCCGTACATATATATATTTGCTAAATTTGTGCAAGATTTTTGGTAGCCCATTTTGCAATTTTTGTCATAAATCTTAAATGCGGCTTGATGGTTTTGTAAATTTTGATAACTTATTGCTAAATCGTTGCAAGCAGATAAATTACCAGCTTCGCATTTTGGTTTTAATATCTGTATAGCCTTGTGATTAAAGTCTGTATCTGCATTTATATTGTTTGCTTTAGATGTATTGCTCGCCGCACAACCAGCCATTAGTATGGCTACTAAAAAAAATAATAAATTTCTCATATCCACTCCTAGTCTATCTTATAAATTTAAAGTACTTTACCAAGGACGTAGTGAGTAGTATCATTTACTTTTCTAAGAGAAAATTTATGTTTGTTGGCCCAATTTTGTATTATTTGTTCCACTTCCGCCTTTATACCATCTGCAGTTGCCACGTTTTTAATCTTGAAGTAGTCTTCACTTCCGCTCATAGCGACAAAGCATCTATGTGGTTTTAGGTGATCGTTTAAAGTTATAATACTTTCAGGCTCAACTCCGTTTGAGTTGTTTAAAACTCTTTTGATTTGAGCCAGAGTTACCTCGTTTGCCTCGTAATTTAACTGATTTAAAAGTGCAACTAAATCCATTTTATTCCTTTCTGATTTTATTATATTATACTTTTTTGACTTATTAAAACGCCTTCAATTAACTTTTTTATATCACCGTCTAGTATCGCATCTGTTTGCGAATAAGCTAAATTTGAGCGGTTATCTTTGACTTGTTGGTATGGAAAAAGCACATAAGATCTGATTTGATGACCCCAGCCTATCTCGCTTTTTGGAGTGTTCGCATTTGCCTCTTGCTGTTTCATAAGCTCTAATTCGTAGAGGCGAGACTTAAGCATCTTCATCGCCGTTGCCCTGTTTTTGTGCTGACTTCTGTCGTTTTGGCATTGTACTACTATACCAGTAGGGGCGTGAGTGATTCTTATTGCGCTTTCGGTTTTGTTTACGTGCTGACCGCCTGCACCACTAGCGCGATAAGTATCTATCTTTAGATCTTTTTCCTCTATTTCTATCTCTATATCATCATCTATTTCGGGGCTTACCATTACGCTTGAAAAGCTTGTATGCCTACGACCTGCGCTATCAAATGGACTTGTACGAACTAGACGGTGTATGCCGTTTTCTGCCTTTAGATATCCGTATGCGTTTTCGCCTTTTACTATGAAGCTTACATCTTTTAGTCCCGCTTCATCACCCTCTTGAAAATCAAGAGTCTCTACCTTAAACCCTTCTCTCTCGCAAAATCTTAGATACATCCTATAAAGTATACTTGCCCAGTCGTTACTCTCTGTGCCTCCTGCTCCAGGATGGATGGTAACGATAGCGTTTTTATTATCATCTTCGCCGCTAAGTAGCATTGAAATTTCTAAATTTACTATCTTGTCTTCGAGACTACTTGCATCTTCATATAGTGAATTTAATGTATCAAGGTCGTTTTCTGAATTTGCAAGATCGTAAAGATCCTTTGTGTCATTTAATGCGTTTCTAGCATCTTTAAATTTATTTAAAATATTTGTTATTTTTGTTTTTTCTTTTCCGATTTGTCCGGCTAACGCTATGTTTTGCCAGAAGCCAGGATCGTTTTCGAGTTTGCTTATTTCGTTTAATCTTCTTTCTATCTCTTCAGGTTTTATTATAAGTGCAATATTGTTTACCTTTGTATCAAGGCTCTTTAAAAGTTCGGTGTACTCGTAGTTATCCAAATTTATCTCCAAATTCATTATTTCTATTATGATTATAGCATAATTGAATAAAGTCAGGTTTGAGTAAAGATAAAATTGATATAATTTGCGACTTTAATATAAAAAAGAGAAATCAAAATGCAGATAATTAGAACAGCTAGCGAGCTTAAAAAATTTATAGATAGTGTTAGTGGAGAGATAGGTTTCGTGCCTACTATGGGTGCTTTGCATGATGGGCATGTAAGCTTGATAAAAAGATGCGCAAGCGAAAATGATATAACTATAGTCTCAACCTTCGTTAATCCTACTCAATTTTTACCAAACGAGGATTTGGACAAGTATCCTAAAAACGAAGTTAGAGATATTGAAATTTGTAAAAGTTGTGGCGTGGCAGCTATTTTTATACCAAGTGCGGATGAGCTATACTTTGAGAGTGAGCCTTGTATAGCCGCACCTAAAAATTTGGCTTCTATTTTAGAGGGCAAAACTCGCCCGGGGCATTTTGACGGTGTACTTAGAGTTTTAATGAAGTTGTTTAATCTAACTAGGGCAAAACGAGCTTATTTTGGTAAAAAAGACGCCCAACAACTAACTATTGTGCAAAATATGGTTAAAACCATGTTTTTAAATTTAGAGATAATTCCTTGCGAAATAGTAAGAGAAAAAGATGGACTGGCGCTATCTTCAAGAAATTCTTATTTAAATGAATCCGAAAAGCTTGAAGCATTAAGACTTTCTAAGGCTATCATGAAAGCTTCAAATTTGATAAAACAAAATGAGCTAACTGCAAGCAAGATTAAAGATGAGATGTTTGAGATTTTAAAGCCTTTAAAAGTTGATTATGTGGCTATTGTGGATAGAAATTTCAATGAAATTTCAAAGATTGAGCCAAAAAATAGCATAATTTTAGTTGCAGCCTATGTAGGCAAAGCGCGTTTGATTGATAATTTATGGGTGTAAAATGAGCAAACTTCATCTAATTTCACTGGGCTGTAATAAAAATTTAGTCGATTCTGAAATCATGCTTGGACGTCTTCAAAACTATGAAATCACCGATGATGTGGCTGTTGCAGATGTGATAATTATAAATACCTGTGGATTTATAGACTCTGCTAAGCAAGAGAGCATACGCTCTATCCTTGAGGTTCATGACGCACGCAAGAAAGGCTCGTTGCTAGTAGTCACGGGCTGTTTGATGCAAAGATATAAAGAGGAGCTTATGAAAGAGCTTCCAGAGGTGGATTTATTTACAGGTGTTGGAGACTATGATAAGATCGATGAAATCATACTAAAAAAGCAAAATTTATTTAGCCCAGGAACTTATTTGCAGGCAAATGAAGAGAGGGTCATAACTGGATCAAACTATCATGCTTATATTAAAATTTCAGAAGGCTGTAATCAAAAATGCAGCTTTTGCGCAATTCCTACATTTAAGGGCAAGCTAAAGTCGCGCTCGCTTGAAAATATAGTGGATGAGGTGAAAAAACTCGTTAAAAAAGGATATTTTGATTTCAGCTTTTTATCTCAGGACTCAAGCTCTTTTATGAGAGATCACGCCAAAAGCGACGGGCTTATAGAGCTTATTGATGCGGTTGAGAAGATTGAAGGCGTAAGGAGTGCAAGGATCTTATATCTATATCCTAGCACGACCTCAAATGAGCTAATTAGGCGCATAATAGATTCTAAAGTTTTTCAAAACTACTTTGATATGCCTATACAACATATAAGCGACAAAATGCTTAAGATTATGCGCAGAGGAAGCGGAGCTAAGCGCATTAAAGAGCTTTTAACTATGATGAGGGAGGCTGAGAATTCATTTCTTAGAACTGGTGTCATTGTTGGGCATCCTGGTGAAGGCGATGAAGAATTTAACGAGCTTTGCGAGTTTTTAAGCGAGTTTAAATTTGACCGTGTTTCAGCATTTGCGTATTCAAGAGAGGAGGATACCTTATCTTATGAGATGGAACAGATACCTACAAAGACTATAGAAAAACGCCTTTCAAAGATGGAAAAGATAACTAAAAAAGTTGTAAACGAGAGCTTTGCCAATGAGCTTGGCAAGAAATTTGAGGTCGTCATAGAGGGTATTAGCAGCGAAGGCGAGATGTTTTACGGAGCTAAAAAACTGCTTTGGGATAAGGATATCGACGGAGAAATTTTAATAAATGAGAGCGAGCTTGAAACTCTTGAGACCGGTAAAATTTATAATTGTGAGATAACGCAAGTAGTCAAAGATAAGGTGCTTGGACGAGTGATAGGGTGATGATAAACGAGGCTTTGACAGATATTTTAAAGAAAGGTAAAAATCTGCTTGCGTTTTCGCATGGAGTAGATTCTACGGCTCTTTTTTATATCCTAAACGAGCAAAAAATCGCATTTGACATAGCCATAGTTAATTATAATACAAGGGAGCAAAGCAAAGAGGAGCTTGCAAGTGCAAGAGAGCTGGCTAGTAAGTTTAATAAAAGAATTTTTGAACTTAGCGTGAGCCTTGAAAGCTCAAATTTTGAGTGCAGGGCGAGGGAGGTTAGATATGAGTTTTTTACAAAAATTTGCACCGAATTTGGCTACACAAATCTTATTTTAGCACATCAGTTTGATGATAAATTCGAGTGGTTTTTGATGCAGCTTGGCAAGGGTGCTGGGTTAAATGAGCTTCTTGGAATGAGCGAATTTGAAAGAAGGGATAAATTTAATATTGTAAGACCCCTTTTGAATACAAGAAAAACAGAGCTTTTAAACTTTTTAAATGAGCGTAAATTAAAATATTTTTTAGATCATAGTAACGAAGAGATGAGATTTAAAAGAAATTTGATAAGAGCTAAATTTAGCGAGCCTTTTTTGGATCTATTTAAAAGTGGTGTAGCTAAAAGTTTTGAGTTTTTAGAAAATGATATGGATAGCCTAAAGCCTGAAATTTTAAATCCAAAAGATAGATTATACCTGGTTAAAAATGATAAAAACGCCATCAGGGGAATTGATAAGGCATGTAAGCTTTTAGGCGTAGTAATGAGCGAGGCCCAACGAAGAGAGTGTCAAAGATGCTTATTAAATCAAACGGATTGTGTTATTAGTGCAAAAGTGGCTGTAGGATATTTTCCAAAATTTATTTTTATAACTCCGTTTGTAAAAGCTGCTATGGATAAAAAATTTAAAGAGGCTTGTAGGGTATTTAAAGTGCCTAAAATAAATCGTCCTTATCTATGCCAAATTGGTTTTGAAATAGAAAATTTGAGAGAATTTTTATAAAAACTACTTAAGTCCGTAAACTTTGATATTAAAAGTAGTGTGTATCTTGCCGCTATTTTCACGCATCTGTATAGGAAAATCAACTTTGATAATATTATCGTATTTTGTAAGAGCGTCAATAAAGTTGTAAAATTTTGTCGGAGTTAAAATATTGCTAGTTACGTTTAGTTCATATCTAAAAAATTGCTCTTTGTTTGAATCATTGTTTATTTGGCTGAGTTTTACATCATTAAAATAATTTTTTGCAAATTTTGTGAAGTTATCCTCGCTAAATTTTTTATCAAATGCCTTAAATATAAGCCTATCTTTCTCTTTGATATCATTTAGTTTTGAATTTTTGCTATTGTAAATTTGATTTATCTTTGTTACACTGGCCGCTTGGATACGGTTTTGGTATTGAACCTCTCGGTAGTCTTTTATATTTGGCACAATGAATGCAAATATCATTACAAGGCATACAACGATAAATATTAAAACATAGATTAAAAGTTTGACTATATCAATCTCTTCTAAGCTTGTATCTTTACTCATTGTAGCCTTCCGAATTGTCAATCTTGTTTGTGCTAATGAAATTTAGCCATCCGTTTTGAAGCTGATAAAAAGTCGTATTTGAGGTATTAAATATCGATTTTAAAGGGGCTAAAAGTAGCATATTGTAAGTATCTTTGCTTGGCGTTACGCCCTTTATTACAAGAGAGTTTTTATGCATTATTACTTCGTTTAATGTTATGCTGTCTGGCACCAGATCAAAAAGATTGTTTAGACTCTGTTTTAATATTGTATTTGAAGCAAAAATTTCATATGCCCATTCGCGTTGCTCTTGTAGTTTTGCCGTGATTTCATCAATATTTTTGATATCTTTTGAGATTGTATTGTAATTTGTTTTTAGGTTCTCTATATTGTTTTGTAGTGAGTGATTTTTAAAGACTAAAAATAGATTCAGAGTCAATAAAAGGACAAAAACACTACCTATGAAAATAAACCAAATTTTACTAAATAGAGTTAAAAACGGCTTTTTAGCAGGATTTATAAGGCTATATCTATAAGTCATCTTTAGCCTCGCTCATCATAAGCTCAGTCATCATTTTAAGCGTGTTGACAGGATAGGCCGCTGTTTCTACCATTAGTTCGGTTTCTAAATAGTGTAGAAAGGTAGCGCTTGTTTTTATGTTATCAAAAATTACTATTTGCTCAATAAAATCGCCGTCATACATCGGATTTAGATAAAAATCTTTAAGAGTGTTTACAATATATTGATACATACTCATATCGCGTCCAAATATCGATACGGAGGCGGCTACGTCTTTTGATACTGGCATATTTATATCGTAATCAAGATCAGCAAATTCATCTGTCGTTGAGCCGGATTTTAGCATATTATCAAGATTATCAATTCCATCTAAACTCTCTACATCAGAATCGATTTCAGCGATAAAATCATCTATATCGTCGATTTTTTCTTGGTTAAAATCTAAATCATCATCTGACGAAACTCCGATACTTTCACCGGTTTTTGTAAAAGATGCAAATTTAAATTTGCCTTTGTTTGCTATACAAAGCGCAAACGAGTCTTTGTGACTGTATATGTAAAGGGTATTTTTTTTATTTTCTTTTTTATCAATAATTGCTTTATGCATAAGAGCTATCGGAGAGTATAAAAAATCAATGCCGATTGGCTTAAATTTTACTTTCATCTGCGCAATATCCATTAGATCGGCATACACAAACCACCCATCAGAAATTTTAGTAAATCCTACATTTTTTGGATCTATGTTAAATAATTTAAATTCATCTTCGTTTCTGCAAGCAATGGCGCCTTGTCCCATATAGTCGAAAAATACGGCTATATAGACCCATTTGTACTCTTTTTGTTGACGCTTTATAAAGTCTATGATTTTTTCATTTAAGATATCTGGATTTTCATTGTCAAATTCTGCCTTAATAGTCTTTATCGTTTTGCCATTTCTTGTCACTATACCGTAAAATAGGCATTGTTTGGATTCTATTACTACGCTAAGGTATAAAACGCTAAAAAAACGGCGAATAGAAAACGACATAATTCTCCTATAAATTTTAACAATAGATTATATTATCCAAAATTGCCATTAAATACAATTAAAAGAGTTCGCCTTTAAGCTTGGCAAACTTATCTCTAAGCTCTTTTGCCTCGTTTTGTATATCTTTGTTTGTTAAATTTGATGGTTTGAGTCGCTCGTAATCTTCTAGTACAATTTCACACATCATTCTTATTCTATTTTTATCGACTTTATCTATCTCTTCTTGCTTGCTTAATTTTGAAATTTGTTCTAAATACTCATTCGCACTATCTATAAATTTTACATATTTTAAAGAAATCTCACTTTGCATCATTACAGTATATGCCATTTTGTTGTATATGTCTTTTTTGTAAGCATTTTGAGACAGCTCGTAGGATTTTGCGTAGTTTCCTACTTCGTAATAAAACCTTGATTTGATTGCTTCTTGGTAAGAGCTATTTGTAGCAAAAAATAACCAACAAGCAATCAAAATAATAGTAGCTAAAACGACTATGAAAAATTTGCTATTCATCGCCGGCACTCATCTTATTTTTTATCAAAAATTTAGCATCGTCAAGGCTTAAATTTGCTACACTAAAAGGCTCTGAAAGGGTAAAATTTATAGTTGAAAACGGCTTTGGCAATATCATCTTATCCCAGCTTTTAAACTGCCAAAATTTACTTGCTTCATAGTTTAGAATTTGGATGTTTATATTTTGCTTTTGAGCGATTATGACAGCTCCATCCGCTACGCTATGACGCGGACCTCTTGGACCATCAGGAGTGATTATCACATCATTGCCCGATTTTATCTCTTTAAAGGCGTTTATAAGAGCTTTTGCGCCGCCTTTTGAGCTGCTTCCTCTGATAGTTCCTATGCCAAAAAATTTAATCACTCTCGCGATTATCTCGCCGTCTTTGTGATCGCTGATAATTACTTTGCCGTGCCTTTTAAATTTGCTCCACCAATTCAAGTAGGCAAAGCTCATCATGGCTATGCGCCCATGCCAAAAGAGCACGACGCACGGAGAATTTTGTAAATTTGTCTTGGAGTAGGTCTTTTTGCAGGTTAAAAATATGAGCCAAACAAGAAAATATATGGCGTAAGTGGTGAAATTTATAAAGAGCGCTCTTTTAAATTTAGCCCACCAACTCGCCATAAAGAACCATTCTTTTTGGATTTGTGATTTTTACTTTTAGTGTTTTGCCAAGTAGCTCTTCACTGCCATCTACTTGAACTAAGAAATTATTAAAGCTTCTTCCGGCAACTGCGCCGTTTGCTCTTAGTTCCTCAAAATAAACCTCTAAAATTTTATTTTTTTGAGAGGCTGTTATCGCGTCTAAAATTTCATTGTGCCTGCTTTGAAGTCTTGTTAAACGAGCCGAAGCGATATTATCTGGAATTTGATTTGTAAACTCTGCCGCTTTTGTAAGAGGTCGAGGGGAGTACTTAAAGCTAAAAATTTGCTCAAATCTAACACGCTCAAGCACATCCATCGTATCTTCAAATTCAGCGTCCGTTTCACCGGGGAAAGCCACGATGATATCGGTGCTTATGCTTACATCAGGACGCATCGAGCGAAGTTTAAGTGCGCGGTCCAAAAACCACTCTTTGGTATATCCTCTCTTCATCTCGCGAAGAACTTTTGTATTGCCGCTTTGAAGTGGCATGTGCATTGATTTGCAAATTTTGGGATTATTTACAAAAACTTCTAAAAATTTATCATCCATATGAAGCGGATGAGGGCTAGTAAAGCGAATTCTCTCAACTCCGTTTACTTCGCTAATCTTAACTAGCAGATCGCTAAAATCCATTTTCTCATGCGAGGCTGAAAAGCGCTTGCCGTAGTTATTTACGTTTTGTCCTAGTAAAAATATCTCTTTAGCGCCACCGTCTGCTGCTTTTTTAACTTCGTTTAAGATCAAATTTGCAGGTATTGAGATCTCGTCGCCTCTGGTATGCGGCACGATACAATAGGTGCATTTCTTATCACAGCCTATAGAGATGTTGATGTGTGATTTATAAGGAGAGCTTCTGAATTCTCCAAAGGCGTATTCGCTCTCGTCGTGATTTATGTCCGTGCTTATAAATTTCGGAGTGTTTACGGCCTGTGAAATTTTACTTACGTTTCTTGCACCCAAAACGAAATCCACATAAGGGGCGCGCTTAAAAATTTCACTTCCAAGATGACTTGCAGTGCAACCGCACACTCCGATTTTAGCTCCGCTTTTTTTGGCTTTTTCAAAGCCCCCAACTTCGCTAAATAGCTTATGAACAGGCTTTTCGCGAACCGAGCAGGTGTTGATAAGGATGAGATCGGCATCCTCCATCTTATCGGTTAGCTCATAGTCCTCTTTTTGCTTAAGTTCTGCGATGATATGCTCACTATCTCGCACATTCATCGCACAACCTAAGGTTTGTATGAAGAGCTTTTTTTGTGTAGCGTTACTCAAAGAATATGAACCTCATACATGTAGTCATTCTCATCAAGTCCGTATTTAACGGTTCTGTGATATACACTTAGTCCTTTTTCTTCAAAATATTCTATTAGAGCAATTAGCTGCTTATGGCTATTTTCTTTGTCGAAATAGAAAATTTTTTGCCCGTCTTTATTTACGGCAGCTTCAATTTTATCAATTGATATCGTTTTAGGTTTGGCGTCAATCTCGTTTCTGGCTAGTTTTAACTCCATTTTTTATCCTTAAAGTCTTTTTGGTAATCTACGAGTATAGCAAAAACATAATAAAAAGGGTATTAAACTTATTAAAAGTATCATTTTTGTATAATACAGTTCTACGCAAATAAATTCCCTAAATTTATTATAGTTTGACTGGAGAGATAATGGAGAGAATAGTAGATATTATAGAGTCGATTGCTAATGAAAAAGGCTTAGAGATAGAAGATGTAAAAGAGCGTGTTAAAAGGGCTATCGTAAATACTGCAAAGCGTATTTATGGCGAAAATTATGAATATGACGTTACTATAGACAATACGACTAAATCTTTACGTTTATATCAAAAAATCACTATAGTTGCAGATGATGATGAGAGATTGCAGGAGGATAATGAGCACTTTTTAAGTCTTAAAGAGGCTAAAAAAATAGATAGTGGAGTAGAGATCGGAGATGAGCTTACTTATGAGCTAAATACCGATAATCTAGGTAGAACAGCCGCTCAAACTCTCTATAAAGAGCTTGAATATCATATACAAAGATTACTTGAAGAGAAGATTTTCCAAAAATATCAAGAGATGATAGGTCATATGGTCTTTGGAACTGTGACTAGGGTCGATAATGATGAAAATACTTTTATAGAGATTGATGAAATTCGCGCGGTAATGCCTCGTAAAAATAGAATAAAGGGTGAGAAATTTAAAGTAGGAAACGTCGTAAAAGCGGTAATCAAGGGTGTGTATATAGATAAATCTCAGGGTATTAAAGTGGAGCTTAGCAGAACTTCTCCAAAATTTCTCGAAGCTCTTTTAAAGGCCGAAGTTCCAGAGATAAAAGATGGTCTTGTGCTAGTCGCTGCAAGCGCTAGAATTCCGGGCGAGAGAGCCAAAGTAGCGCTTATCTCAACCACTCCAAACGTAGATCCTGTTGGTGCTACGGTCGGTACAAAAGGTGTGCGTATAAATGCTGTGACAAAAGAGCTAAATGGAGAAAACATCGATGCTATCGAGTTTTCAAGCGAGCCAACAATATTAATAACTCGTGCAATGGCTCCTGCTATAATTAGTTCTGTTAAAATAGTCGATGAGAAAAAAGCCGTGGTTAGTATCGCGACCGAGCAAAAGAGTAAAGCGATAGGCAAAAGCGGTATAAATATACGCTTAGCAAGTATGCTTAGTGGCTTTGAAATTGAGCTTGTAGAGATCGGAGGAGCCAAGATAGGCAACTCAAATGATGATACTATGAAAGACCTAAAGGCTCTCTTTGGAGATCTATAAAGCCAAATTTTAGGCTTTAGCCTAAAATTTACTTATGTGTAGACCTATAAAGCGGGTGTTGATAGTCGTTTCTTTCGCATCCGCTTAGTAAAAATCCTGCCAAAAATATCATCGATAGAAGTATAAATTTCTTCATTTTTTCCTGCTTTTTTAAAATTTTTGCGATTATATCTAAAAATTTCACTATATTAAAAATTTATACAAAAACGGCTACAATCTAGAAATTTAAAAATAAGGAAAATTTGTGTTGCAAGCACTCGCACTTAGATATCGCCCGCGAAATTTCGATGAGCTAATAGGACAAGAATCAGTAAGCAAAAGCCTAACTCACGCACTTAGCGAAAATCGCCTAACGCATGCGTATCTCTTCTCCGGGCTTCGCGGAAGCGGCAAGACCTCAAGCGCTAGAATCTTCTCAAAAGCCCTAGTGTGCGAGCATGGACCTACTGCGAAACCTTGCGAAAAGTGTGTGCATTGCGAGATGGCAAACGAATCTCGCCATATCGACATCATCGAGATGGATGCAGCAAGCCACCGAAAGATCGACGATATAAGAGAGCTTATTGAGCAGACTAAATACGCTCCAGCCTCAGCTAGGTTTAAAATTTTTATTATCGATGAAGTTCATATGCTTACAAAAGAGGCGTTTAACGCGCTTTTAAAGACGCTTGAAGAGCCTCCTAGCTATGTGAAATTTATCCTTGCGACGACCGATCCGCTAAAGCTCCCTGCTACGGTGCTTTCGCGCACTCAGCATTTTAGATTTAAGCAAATTTCAAAACAAAACATCATCAAACACCTTGAATACATCCTAAGCAAAGAGAGTGTGGAGTATGAGAGTGAGGCTATCGAAATTCTCGCTCGCAGCGGCTCCGGTTCGCTTCGTGATACGCTTACTTTGCTTGATCAAGCTATTGTGTATTCGCATGCAAATATCACTCAAAGCGTGGTTGCTGATATGCTTGGGCTTTTGGATCCTGCGCGCATTGAAGAGATCATGCAAGTCGTTATGAGTGGCAATAGAGCTGCGATGAGCAGTCTTGTAAGCGAGCTTGAGAGCTATGACGGCGAGATGATAATCGATGAGCTAATCGCAAATTTAAAAGAGAATTTTCTTGGAGGAAACAGTAAGTATTCGCTGCTTTTATACGAGAGATTTTTTAGAATTTTATCCGAAGCCAAGGGCATGCTAAGCGTAAGTAGCGATAATGGCTTTGTGCTTAGTATCATGCTTTTTATGATGATGGAGGCGATAAATTTAAAACCGATTGATGATATGATAGGAAATTTTGAGATAAAAGAGCAGAGCTTAAATTTAAGCGCACATACTGCTAAGCAGCCTCAAAAAGCCCAAGTAAATGCACCTGCTAAAGTAGTGGCAAAGAGCCCGTATGAGCTATTTTTGGACAAGATTTACGATAGAGATTATACTCTTGGGGAGTGCTTTAAAGAGTGCATCGAATTTTTGGAGTTTAAAGATAACTGCCTTAGCCTTTCTTCAAACGCAAGCGGGGCAAATCAGGAAAAATTGCGCTCCAGCTCAAAAGTGATAATGGAAATTTTGCGTACAAATTTTGGCCCGGATGCAAAGATCAAGATCGCTCCAAAAGAAGTTCAGCCTCAAATTGACGATAAAAACGAAGCAAATTTAAATGATAGTGACACAACTACGATCAAGCCTGAAACAGAGCAAAATTCAAATTTAGCCCAGCCCAGCCAAGAAGCTCGGTCAAATTTTAAGCCTTATCTTGGCGATAAAAGAGATAATACCGAGGATTTTACAACCTCTTATTCGCTTAAATTTCAGACGGATTCGGGTATAGTGGTTGATGATATGGCTTTGCTTGATATGGAACTTGAAAAGATAGAGGGGCAAAGCAAGGAAGTAAGTAAACCTAGCGAAATTTCCGAAGTCAAAGTTAAGATAGGCGAAACTGCCGTTATCAAGCCTGAAACGAGTGAGTCAAAATCTCCCGAAGAGTTGCAAAACGCTAAAAATCAAGCGATATTAAAAGAGGCAAATAGGCTTTTTGGCGAACCTGAAATTTTAAGCTTAGGTTAATTAAAAAAGAAAGCTAAAATTTGAGCTTTTAAGGCTCAAATTTTAATCATTTAGTATCGATAAAAGCTCGTTGTTGTCTTTTGTTTTTAGCATCTTTGCATATAGGAATTTAAGCGCTTCTACGTCGTCCATAGAAGCGATCGCAGAGCGTATAGCCCAAATTTTTTGAAGTTCGTCAGGCTTTTGAAGAAGCTCTTCTTTTCTTGTGCCTGATTTTAGGATGTTGATAGCTGGATAAATTCTGCGGTCTGAGATGTTGCGATCAAGCACGATTTCGCTATTTCCCGTGCCTTTAAACTCCTCAAATATAACCTCATCCATCCTTGAGCCCGTGTCAATAAGCGCTGTTGCGACGATGGTCAAGCTTCCGCCGTCTTCGATATTTCTAGCCGCTCCAAAAAAGCGTTTTGGCTTATGAAGTGCGTTTGCATCAACGCCGCCCGTTAGCACCTTGCCGCTTGGCGGAGTTACGGTGTTGTAAGCACGCGCAAGACGAGTTATGCTATCAAGCAAGATGATGACGTCCTTGCCCATTTCAACAAGACGTTTTGCCTTTTCGATAACGAGCTCGGCAACTCGCACGTGATTAAGTGCAGGAAGATCAAAAGTCGAGCTAAACACTTCACCTTTCACGCAGCGCTGCATATCGGTAACCTCTTCAGGGCGCTCATCAACCAAAAGCACCATGAGGTGCGCTTCGGGATGGTTTCTTGCGATACCGTGAGCAAGCTCTTTCATAAGCTCTGTTTTACCGCTTCTTGGAGGTGCGACGATAAGTCCGCGCTGCCCCTTTCCGATAGGAGTAAATAGATCAAGCACGCGGCCAGTAAGTTTCATTGCATCATATTCAAGATGAAGCTTTTGTGTAGGAAACAGCGGAGTTAAGTTATCAAAAAGAGGTCTTTCTTTGGCTTCTGCTAAAGGCATGTAGTTAACCGCTTCGATTTTAAGCAGAGCGTAGTACTTTTCTTGATCTTTTGGCTCTCTAACTTGACCGGTTACGATGTCGCCCACACGAAGGGCAAATTTGCGAATTTGAGAGTTTGAAACGTAAGCGTCGTTAGAGCTGTCGCTTAAATTTGCATCGACCGAGCGTAAAAATCCATAACCCTCGTTTGTGATCTCTAAAATTCCCGTAAATAGGATGAAGCCGCCTTGCTTGGTCTGTGTTTTTAAAATTTCAAATATCAAATCTTGTCTGCGAAATTCGCGCGGGTTTTCCACACCTACGCCGTTTGCTATCTGTACAAGCTCTTCTAGGCTTAGTGTGCGAAGTTCTTCGATTTTATGTCCGTCAACAGGGATGTGAGTTCGTGAATTTTGATATTTTCTGGAAGTTTTTGTATTCTCTGAATTTGGCTGGTTTACGCCATTTTGATTTGTGCTATTTTCCATATATCCTCTTTATAAAGTATGGGTATTTTTGTAGATTGATTTAAGTTTCAAAAGAAGCTTTATTTGGCTCGTATTTTATAGAAATTTGTTTTTGTTGTCAAGTTTTGATTTGTTTTTAATATGTTAAAATGGCTATAAAATTAGTTAAGAATAAGAGTCTAAAATGATGCAATTTAAAGATGGCGAGCGCGAAAAAAAGATAATAAAAACAGCGTTTATCGGTATAGTGACAAATGTTATTTTAGCAAGTATTAAAATTTTTATAGCACTTGCTTCAAATTCTGTCGCCATCATCTCTGATGCGGTAAATAACCTAAGCGACGCATTTTCAAGTTTGATAACGATCTTTGGCTCCAAGCTTGCTCAAAAGCTGCCTGACGAGAGCCACCCATACGGCTACGGAAGGGTTGAATATATCGGAGGACTTATAGTCTCTATCATAGTTTTGATGCTTGGTTTTGAGTTTTTAAAAACCTCGATAGAAAACATCATAGAACCCGTTACTACGACCTTTACACCGGCACTTTTAACGATACTTTTTATAGCTATATTTGTAAAATTTGCTATCGCGTTTTATTACAAAAAGATAGGAAATTTAACCAAATCTATAGCCTTAAAAGCTGTTGGGCAAGAGGCATTGGGAGATGCGATCATCTCTTGCGTGATACTAGTTAGTGCGGGGCTTTCATACTTTGCAAATATCCAAGTTGACGGCTATGCAGGCGCTTTGGCTTCGCTTTTTATCATATATAACGGCGTGATTTTGATTAAAGAGACTTTTGATAGGATCATAGGCGGGCGAGTGGAAAAAGAAGTAAGCGATGAAATTTATAAAGCCGTTAAAGAGTGCGAGATAGTGCTTGACGCGTATGATCTCATCCTTCACAACTACGGTGTTGAGCGCTATGTGGGCTCTATAAACGTTGAAGTTGATGAGCATATGAAAATTTCAGAAATTTCTCAGCGATTAAATGAGCTTCAGATAGAAATTTACCGCAAATACAGAATCTATCTTGTGTTTGGAATTTATAGCGTAAATTTAGGGCAAAACGACACGAAAGAGTGCGTGAAAAACTTGCTAAGTGAGTTTAAAAGCATACTAAATTTGCACGCATTTTTTATAAATACCGCTAAAAAAACGGTTAGATTTGACGTCGTCGTTAGCTTTAAGGAGCGAAATTTAGACGAGCTTAGAAGCAAGATGGAAGGTATCGTTTCGGCGCAGTTTCCAGGATATAAAATTTTTATCGTTATTGATAGAGAGTTTGCTTAATTTTTATATCTTAAATATTTAAGATGAAATGTCATATAATCTATAAATTTAAATTTGAAAGAAAAATGTAACTAAATGGCTCAAATAAAATGCTCTCATTGTCACCAAAGCTTCGATGAAAACGTAATGATAGAGGACGATGGGCATAAATTTTGCTGTAATGGCTGTAAAAATGTCTTTAAATTTCTTCAAAATAACGGTTTTAGCGAGTTTTATACACATCTTGGAAAAAATATCTTAGAGCCCGTAAAAGAGTCCGGTGCAAATGAAAATTTTGGCGAACAGTATCAAAACTATATAAAAAATGAGAACGGATTTAGCAAAATTTCGCTTGTTATCAAAGGGATTCATTGCACTGCTTGTATTTGGTTAAATGAGAAAGTTTTATTTAATACTCCCGGTATTTTAGAGGCTAATATAAATGCTTTAAATCATAAAGCAACGATAGCGTGGGATGAGCGTGAGATAAGTTTAAATCAAATTTTAAAGCTAATTAGATCTATTGGTTATGACGCATACGCTTATGATCCTAGCAAGCAAGAAGAGCATATCACGACTAGGAGACGCGAGTTTTATGCGAAGCTTATAGTTGGAATTTTTGGCACTATGAATATCATGTGGCTTGCTGTGGCTCAATATGGCGGATATTTTACCGGCATGCAAGAGGATATAAAGGGAGTTTTAAATTTTGCCGAATTTGTGTTAGCTAGCGTAGTGTTATTTTATACCGGAAGTGATTTTTTCAAAGGTGCTCTTGCCGCTATAAAAAATAGAGCTCAAAATATGGACTTGCTGATTGTTTCAGGCTCTCTTATGGCATATATATTCTCAATTTACTCTATGTTTTCAAGGAGTGGCGAGGTTTATTTTGATTCCGTTGCAATGATAATCACATTTGTATTTATCGGAAAATATCTAGAGGTTTTGAGTAAAAAACGCGCTTGTGATACTCTTGATGGCTTAAATTCGATGATTGCCAATAAGGTTAGCGTAAAAATTAATGGAAAAATAGAGCTAAAAAACGTAAACGATGTAGCTATAGGCGAAATTGTTGTAATAAAACCTGGCGAAATGGTCTTGATAGACGGAGTTATAGTAAATGGATCGGCAAGTTTTGATTATTCTAGCTTGACCGGCGAGAGTGTGGCTATATTTAAAGAAGAAAGAAGCGAAATAAGTAGCGGTGCTATATGCTTAGATGGGCTTGTAGAGTATAACACGAATGTAAAATTTAGCGATTCGACTCTCAATAAGATCATAATTTTATTGGAAAATGCAACTACTAAAAAGCCATATATCGAGAAGCTTGCCAATGAAATTTCTGGTAAATTTTCAAGTGTTATAATGATTCTTAGCCTGCTTACATTTATATTTTGGTTTTTACAAGAAGGCTCTTTTGAGCACGCTTTGATTGTCTCTATTTCGGTTATTATTATAGCTTGCCCATGCGCTTTGGCGCTGGCTACTCCTGTTAGCACTCTTGTTGGGCTTACTGCAGGATTTAAAAATGGAATACTTTTTAAAGAGGCTAGGATCCTAGAAGTTCTTGCAAAGTGCGATACAGTGGTATTTGATAAGACTGGCACCTTAACCGAAGGTAGACCTAGCGTGCATAAATTTGATAGTTTTTTTAAATTTGATCAAAATTTGCTCTATTCTCTTCTTAAAAGCTCGTCTCATCCCGTTAGTAACGGAGTTTGTGAATTTTTAAAAAGTAAATTTAGTAAGCTTAAAATTTTAAATTTAACCAATGTAAAAAGTATTCAAGCAAAGGGTGTAAGCGCACAATTTAACGATATAAAGATTCATGGAGGTAGTGAGAAATTTATGCGTGAACTAGGCTTTAGTATAGATGAAACAAGCGAAAAAACCAACTATTTTTTTGCTATAGATGGTAAAATCGCTGCCAAATTTGAGCTGATAGACTCGATAAGAAGCGAAGCTAAAGAGTGTGTAAGTATATTAAAAGATATAGGAATCGGAGTTATGATGCTAAGCGGAGATAATGAATTTACAGCTAAAAGCGTATCAAACGAGCTTGGCATAGATAAATTTAAGTCTGGATGTTTACCTGATGAGAAAGCAAAATTTGTAGAAGAGCTTGTAAAAAACGGCAAAAAAGTTGTGATGGTGGGCGATGGGATAAACGACTCAATAGCGCTTAGTCTTGCAAATGTTGCCGTGTGTATGGGAAGTGGCGCAGATGTGAGCTTAAAAAGAAGCGATGTCGTACTATTAAATGATAATTTAAAACTTTTAACACAGGCTGTGAAGCTATCTCGTCATACATTTAAAATAGTTAAACAAAATTTAGCCATATCTTTAATCTATAATGCGCTTACGATACCTCTTGCTATGGCTGGATATGTCGCACCTGTAATAGCAGCCATCTCTATGTCGGCTAGCTCTATTTTAGTTGTGGCAAATGCAATGAGGATAAAAAGATGAGCACAGAAATAATAGCTATGATGATAGGGATTTCGACTCTGCTCGGAGCTTTTGGCTTGGTAGCTCTACTTTGGGGGATAAAGACTAAGCAATTTGAAGATTATCGTAAATTTTTAGACGGAACAAAATATGATGATGAAGATGCTTTGAACGATGCATATAATATGGAGCAAAAACAAAAAGAGGCGGCCAAAAAAGGCTATAGGCCACCTGATTGATTAATCTACTGCTAAAACTAGATGTCGTAGCTGTATTAAGAATAACATTATTTTAAAGTTTCAATAAAGTCATTGACAGCTTTTATATCGTCCATGCTCAATTTCATCATCTGAGCTTTCATTACGCCACCCATACCATATAGGTTTGCTGTACCAGCTTTGTAGCCTTCAAGTGCTTTTAAGCGATCCTCTTTGGATACAGAGACAAGCGGTGGAACTTTATTCGCATATTTTGCATCAGCATATTGTCCATGACAGGCGTTACATTTTTTATAAATTTCAGCACCGTCAGCTGCATATAAAGATGAGCCCAAAGCAATGGCAGTTACAAAAAAGATAATCTTTTTCATTTTTTTCCTTTAATAAAATTTATCGGTTATTATATTCTTAATTTGCTTAAAATAAATTATAAAAAGAAACTAAAATATTATTAAAGTCGATATATTAGTTTTAGTCTTAATTGAGAAGTTGTATGAAATTATAAAAAAGCAATTAATAAATAAAAGTTTAAAATACAAATAAGTATTAACATATATTGCCAAATATGTTGTAGATTGTTAGATAAATAAATTTTAATAT
The DNA here is from genome assembly GCF_004803855.2 of Campylobacter sp. RM16192. NCBI lineage: Bacteria > Pseudomonadati > Campylobacterota > Epsilonproteobacteria > Campylobacterales > Campylobacteraceae > Campylobacter > Campylobacter sp. RM16192. The sequence continues at coordinate 392,693 of NZ_CP012552.1, forward strand.
GAAAAAATAGGGCGGAATTCCGCCCAAATAGTTATTTTAAAGTTGTAATATACTCAGAAACAGCTTCTATATCAGCTTCGCTCATAGGGCCTACTATCGGCTTCATCATGGCAGCAGATTTAAATTTATTTAGAGTGCCTGCTTTATATGCTTTTAGCGCTTCTACCATCTCTTCTTTCTTTAGAGTTGTAAGAACTGGAACTTTATTTAAGAAAGATTTTTCAGCTTTAGGTCCGTGGCATGCTACGCATTTTTTATAAAGTGTAGCACCGTCAGCTGCAAAAAGGCCACAGGTTAATAAAGCAGCAACACCAGAAACTATAAGTAATTTTTTCATTTTAATCCCCTTTAGTAAAATAATCAAAGTATTATATTATAAAAAGGTAAATTTTAGCTATATTAGCCTGTAAACTTATTTTTCTAAAAATTTAGCAATTTTAAGTATAATTTTGCTTATGAATAATACAAATTTTCAAAAAGCCCTATTTTTGGATCGCGACGGCGTTATTAATGAAGATTTTGGATATGTTTATGATATTGATAACTTTATATTTAAACCAGATATTTTTAATGATGTCAAAAACTTTGTAAATAACGGATTTATCATTGTTGTAGTCACTAATCAATCAGGAATTGGGAGAGGATATTATACATTAGAGCAGTTTAATAGGCTTAGTGAATTTATGCTGCGCGAATTTAAGAAAAATAGTATTAATATTTCTAAAATTTGTTTTTGTCCTCATGCTCCAGAGGCTGATTGTGAGTGCAGAAAACCAAAGCCAAAGATGATTACAGATGCCGCAAAAGAGCTAAATATAGATCTTAAAAAATCAATCATGATAGGCGATAAGGATAGTGATATAAAGGCTGCAGAGACGGCTGGAGTCGGTATGAGCTTTATGCTTGATGGAGTGATATTTAAAAGTGTGGGCGATGTTTTTAAGAGTTTAAAAGATAAGGAAATTTAATGAATTTAGATAATAAAAAAATAGTTATTACTGGTGGTGCAGGCTTTATAGGTTCGGCTTTGGCTCACTATTTTGATCAAAATTATCCAAACTGTGAGGTTTTAGTTGTGGATAAATTTAGAAGTAGCGAGATATTTAGTAATGGAAATTTAAAGAGTTTTGGTCATTTTAAAAATTTGCTAGGATTTAAAGGTGAAATTTATGAAGGTGATATTAATTGCTCTAAGACCTTAACTTTGATAGAAAATTTTAAACCAGATATTATATATCACGAAGCTGCGATATCTGACACCACTGTAAGAGAGCAAGACGAGCTAATGCGTACAAATTTAAATAGCTTTAAAGATCTATTGGAAATTTGTAAAAGAATAAGTGCAAAAATTATATATGCAAGCTCGGCGGCAACTTACGGAAACGCTAAAAGCCCTCAAACAGTAGGTGAATGTGAGGCGCCTAATAACGTATATGGATTTAGCAAGCTAAAGATGGATCATTTGGGACAAAAGTATGCAAAAATGGGTGTTGGTGTAGTTGGTCTTAGATATTTTAATGTTTATGGCAAGGGTGAGTTTTTTAAAAATAAAACCGCCTCTATAGTACTTCAATTTGGCTTGCAAATTTTAAGCGGTAAAGCACCTAAGCTTTTTGAGGGAAGTGATAAGATAAGGCGCGATTTTGTATACATTAAAGATATCATAAATGCGAATTTGCTAGCTATCAATGCACCAAGCGGAATTTATAATGCAGCCACAGGCAAAGCTAGAAGCTTTCAAGATATAGCCGACATTTTGCAGCGAGAGCTTGGTGCTAATTTGGGAAGCGAATATATAAAAAATCCATACATAAACTCGTATCAATTTCATACAGAAGCCAATATTGAAACTACTAAAAAAGCCTTAAATTATGAGCCAAAGTGGAGCTTGGAAGAGGGTATAAAAGACTATATTCCTGAGATAAAAAGAATTTTCAAGGAAGAGCTAAATGCGTGAAGTTCGTGTTTTAGTCGTTGGCGATTTGATGCTGGATCACTATATCTGGGGTAGTTGCGATAGAATTTCTCCTGAAGCGCCCGTGCAGGTCGTAAAGATAAAAAATGAGACTAAAAGGCTTGGTGGGGCTGGAAACGTGGTGCTAAATTTACTATCTTTAGGTACTAAAGTAGGTGTAATTAGTGTAGTTGGTGCAGATGAAGTCGGCGAAGAGATTATAGAGATTTTAGAAAAATTTGGGGCAAAGGTTGAATTTATTAAACGTGAGAGTTCTCGAATAAGCTCTATAAAAAGTCGTGTAATGGCGACTCATCAGCAGGTTGTAAGAATCGATAAAGAGAGCGCTGAAGATATAGATTGTGAAGATGAGGTGATAGCTAAATTTAAAGAAAATTTGAAAAATTATGACGTAGTTTTGCTTTCTGATTATGGAAAAGGTGTTTTAACACCTAGAATTTGCAATGAACTTATAAATTTAGCAAATTTAGCCGGGATTTCGGTGCTTGCTGATCCAAAAGGGAAAAACTATTCAAAGTATAAAAATGCAACTTTAATAACTCCAAATAAAAAAGAGGCTAGTGAAGCTGTGGGCTTTGCGATAGATAGCGATGAGAGTCTTGAAAAAGCTATTAAAAAGCTAAAAGATGAGCTAAATTTAAAATATTCTGTTATCACTATTTCAGAAGAGGGAATAGCACTTTTAAAAGATGACAAAGCGGTTAAATTTCCTGCACTTGCCAAAGAGGTTTTTGATGTTACTGGAGCAGGAGATACGGTGCTTGCTACGCTTGGATATATGCTTGGACTAAATGACGATATACAAAAGGCTATCGAGACTGCAAATTTAGCCGCCGCTGTTGTAGTGGCCAAGGTTGGAAGTGCGACTGCAAGCTTTGAGGAGATAAATGAGCTTGTTAGAAGGCGCACCAGTGTTGGTTTTGAAAATAAGATAAAGAGCCTTGACGAGCTTAAGGAAGTTCTTGTAAATCGTGGTAAAAAGAGACTGGTTTTTACAAATGGTTGCTTTGATATCTTGCACAAAGGGCACGCCAAATATCTAGCCAAGGCAAGAGAATTTGGAGATATTTTAGTTGTAGGGCTAAATTCGGATCGCTCGGTAAGAGAGCTAAAAGGAGAGAGTCGTCCGATAAATAGTGAGGACGATAGAGCCTTTATTTTAGCTGCTCTTGGAGTGGTTGATTATGTAGTGATATTTGATGAGCTTACGCCTATTAATTTGATATCTGCGTTAAAGCCTGATATCTTAGTTAAGGGTGCTGATTACGAAGGCAAAGAAGTTGTGGGAAGCAATATAGTCTCTGATGTGAGGCTCGTTGAATTTGTAGAAGGAAAAAGCACGACTAATTTAGTAAATAGGATACAAAATGCAAATAGATAATATGATAAAAAGTGAGATGCAAGGACACAGAGCTACCATAGAGGCAACTTTTGCGATGCATGAAGATATTAAAAAAGCTTGCTTTATGGCAGTGGAGACCTTGAAAAATGGAGGTAAAGTCTTGCTTTGCGGAAATGGCGGAAGTGCAGGAGATGCACAGCATATAGCAGCCGAGCTAACAGGCAGGTATAAAACCGAAAGAAAGGCCTTGGCAGGTATTGCTCTAACGACTGATACCTCGGCTCTTACAGCCATAGGAAATGATTACGGATATGAGTTTGTATTTTCTCGTCAACTTGAAGCTTTGGGACGAAGCGGAGATCTATTGATAGCTATATCTACAAGCGGAAATAGCTCTAATGTAATAAGGGCGCTTGAGGTTGCAAAAGAGCTAAATATCCGCACAATAGGACTTAGTGGCAAAGGCGGTGGTGCTATGAATGAAAATTGTGAGTTAAATTTGGTTGTGCCATCAAGCGATACTCCAAGAATCCAAGAGATGCATATACTGATAGGACACATTATCTGCCAAGCAATTGATGACGCTTTTTAGAGTTTTAAAAGAGAGCGCCTGATTATTTTTGACTATATAGATGCTCTTTTTTCTAAAATTTCTTTAAAATTTTTCCTTATAGCCTCTATAATCATCTGTGGTTTTAGCTCTTTCATACATTCGTGCGTTCCAATTGGACAGACTCGTTTCATGCAAGGCGCACATTTTAGATTTAGATGCAAGATATGTGCTTTATCGTTATGCCAAGGACTGGTTTCTTTAAATTTTGTTGGTCCAAAAATAGCTATAGTGGGCACTTTATAAGCTGCCGCTATATGCATAGGACCGCTGTCGTTTGTTATGAAAATATCTATTCCGCCGATTTTTTCGCAAAGCTCTTTTATATCGGTTTTTCCGGCTAAATTTTCGCACTCTATATTTTCTTTGGTTAAAATTTCCTCAATTTTATTACAAATCTCGGCTTCGCTTTTTGATCCAAAAATCACTATTTCAAACTCACTGCTAAACTCTTTAGCAACCTCGGCAAAGTATTCAGGATACCATCTTTTTGCACTTCCATAGCTTGCGCCTGGATTTAGTCCTATACTCTTTTTTTCAAATTTAAAAGGCTCAAAATCTAATTTTAATTCATCGTGTATAATGTCTAAATTTAGTGATTGTTGTATGAAATTTTGATATTTTTTTACTTGATGAGTTATGTTTTTTGTCTTTTTAAATTTAAATTTTCGCTTCGCGCTTAAAAAAAACATTAAAAATCTACTTGTAAAACTACTTCTAAAGCTAATTGCAATATCAAATTTGCCTAGAGTTTTTGCGGTTTTAAAGATACTTAGAAAGCGACTTTTATTTTTTTTGCTGTCATCAATCAGTATTTGCTCGCAGTTCGGATGGTTTTTTATAAGTTCTGTTGCTGCAAACGAGCCAAAAAATGTAAATTTGGCCTTTGGAAATTTAAGCAATATGCTTTCTATTGCTGGAGTTGCCATAATGCAGTCACCTAGCCAAGTCGGAAGCTCAATGAAGATTCGCATTTATGATTTCCAAAGTTTTTTCTGCATTTTTTTCGATGCTGAAATTTTTAGCTAAATTGAAATTATCATTCTGAATACTGGTTAAAAATTCTTTTTCGTTTAGTAACTTTTCTAATAAATTTAAGATATTTTCATCATTTGCAGAGCTCATTACAAACTCTTTTTTTAAAATCTCACCGGCTCCGTTTTGAGCTGTAGTGATAACGGCATTTTTAAAGCTAAGCGCTTCTAAAACGACATTTGAAAATGGTTCATAATGGGTAGGAAAGATCAAGATATCGCTGATTTTATAAAATTTATCAACATCTTTTCTAGCTCCTAGAAATTTAACTCTATCTTCTAAATTTAGCGACTTTGCAAGAGAAATATAGCTGTTTAAATTTTTATCCTTGCCGATAATTATCGCTTGAAAATTTGATTTGATTTTAGAAAGAAGATTTAAAAGCTCTTTTGCACCTTTTCGCTTAAAGCCACTTCCTACAAATAGTATTATAGGTATTTTTTCATCCAATTTAAGCTCTTTGCAAAGCTCTTGTTTAGCATCTGTTTTATTAAAATCCTCTTGAAGTTTAACTCCGTTATATATAACTTCAATCTTGTTTTCGTTGATATTATAAACATCAATTATCTGCTGTTTAATAAAATTTGAGTTTGCGATTATCTTTTTTGAGTTTAAAAAACATCTTTTTTCAAGTGCAGGAATAACGAAATTTAGAGGATTTAAAAACCAAAATTTCTTGCTTTTCATATATACCTTATGCACCCCGTCTCCTGCACGGTAGATGTCTGCTGAGCTAACCCGCTCTAAAGAGAAGTAAAAATTATCATTTTTGCTTAATTTTACTTGAAGATTATATATCAAGGCTTTTATCCAAGAGCTTAAAAATTTAGGTGCATTAAGGTTTTTTATCTCACATTTTATGCCTTTATTTTCAAGCGTGTTAATCAGGCGCGAGAGATAAATTTCCGCCCCTCCGATTGCCTTTGAGCTCATTCTTAAAAATGTTATTTTTTTCATAAAAACATTCTATAAAAAAATTAATAAAAGATTGGTTATAATTGCGCCATTATGAAAATTTTATTAATCAGAAATGACAATATCGGCGATCTAATCTGTACTACTCCGGCTATTGAGGCGTTAAGGCATAAATTTGAGGATGCGAAAATCGATATAGTTGTAAATAGTCTAAATTCTTGCGTTGTGATTAAAAATCCATTTTTGAATAAAATTTATATCTATACGAAGCCAAAACATAAAAAGAGCTGGAAGGACAAAATTTGGGCATTTCTTGGAAAATGCAAGATTTTATTTCAAATTTACTGCCAAAATTATGATGTAGCAGTTATTTTTAGAAGCTCGTATTCACCGTCTGCCCCAATTTTTGCTAGAGTTTCAAGAGCTAAAAGAGTGATTGGAGTAGATCATAAATATCCTAAAAAATTTATAACCGATAAGATTAAATTTAATCACATACCTCATGAGGTTATGCTTTGCTTTGACTGCCTGGAGCCTCTTGGAGTCTATTATAATAACGAAAAAACTCTGTTTTTGCCAAAAAATGCGAACGATAAATTTAAAAATTTTGTATTTTTTCACATATCTAGCAGGATTAGCGAAAATCAGTTAAGTATAGGTAAGATAGAAGAAATTGCTAAATTTTTAAAGGAAAAATTTGCCGATGTGGTATTAAGTAGTGAAGATGTTGAATTTGGCGAAAGGGCTTCTAGACTCTCCAGAGTTGATTATCTGCAAACTTCAAGCATGGATGAGCTTGCAAACTACCTTTGTAAAGCCAAATTTTTAATAACACTAGATGGCGGAGTAGCGCATTTAGGTCCGGCTCTTGGTCTAAAAACATTTGTAATATTTGGTAAGACAAACTTGACTCGCTGGAAGCCATGGGGTGATGATGTGTATGTTTTGCAAGACGAGAGCGGCTTGGCTGAGAATGTAAAACTTGAAGATATTTATGAGATTATAAATTGATAAAAATTCTTGAACTTGAAAGTTCTCTTGGTTTTGGTGGACAAGAGCATCGCACACAGCGTGTTATCAATGGACTTGACAAGACAAAATTTAAAGTATTTTAAGGACTAAATAAGAACTCAAAGAGCTTTGAAAAAGAGATAGATTGCGAGTTTGTAAAGTTTAATCTAAAAAAGATATACAATATTTTTGAAATTTTTAAAATTTGCCGTTTTGTGAAAAAATCATATAGATATTATCTCTACTCACTCAGGAAAAGACGGAAATATCGGTGCAATAGTGGGTAAATTAACCGGGAAAAAGTAGTTCCCACCAGACACCTTCAAACCACTACAGGCTCGCCATTTAGTTATAATATCAGCACGGCCGTATCTAAAGCAACCAAGGATAGCCTTATAAGAAAGGGCGTCAAAGAGAGTTTAATAGATGTGGTCTATACCGGAGTTGATACAAATAGGTATAATCCAAGTTTAAAAAAAAGATATAAAAAAAGAGCTAAATTTGCCCTCAGACTGTGTCGTGGTAGGCATAGTTGCGGTACTAAGAGGAGCGAAAAATCATAAGCTTTTAATAGAGGCTTTTAACGAATTAAATTTTAAAAACTCGGCCCTAGTTATCGTGGGAGATGGACCTGGTGAGAATAATTTAAAGGCTATAACAAATGGTAAACAAAATATATTTATGCTTGGCAATAGAAGCGATGTAAGCGAAATTTTGCCTAGTTTTGATATATTTGTCCTGCCTTCAAAGATGGAGGCCTTAGGAACTGCTATTTTAGAAGCTAGTAGCTGCGCAGTTTCTTGCATAGGAAGTGATGCTGGCGGGATAATAGAGGCAATAAGAGATAAAAAAACTGGACTTATCTTTAAAAGTGAAGATAAAGAAAGTCTAAAAGAGGCCTTAAAGAGCTTGATAGAGGATAAGAATTTAATAGTTATGCTTGGTAAAAACGCAAGAGAGTATGTGGAGCAAAATTTCTCTATAGAAAAGACGGTAAAGGATACTGAAAAATTATATGAAAATTTATGAGAGAATTATTAAATTTATACTTAGCGAAAAAGGGATAAAAAAAGTGTTTTAGTAGATGAGCCATTTAAAACAGTATGTTTTTTAGCAATACTGCTATTGGCGATACTCTTTTTAGCACTCCGGTTTTTAGAGTCTTTAAACAAAATTTTCCAAATGTGAAAGTAGTAGCTCTTCTAAATCCATCTAATGCGGATCTGTTTAAAAATAATCCATTTTTGGACGAGATTGTACTATTTAACGGACGATGAAAAATTTCTTATCTGTTGCAAAAATTTTAAAAACAAAGCAGATAGATATAGCGTTTTTACTTCATTCAAATGAACCTCAAGCGACTCCGCTTGCAGTTTTAAGCGGAGCAAAATATATTTTTAAACTTCCTAATCTTAAAAACGATTTTAATAAATTTCACTCCAATCCGCCGACTCCATATAGAGAGCCTAGATATGTGGTGCTAAATAGGCTAGAACAGCTTAAATTTGTAGGTATTAATAGCTTTGATACTCGTATGGAGCTATTTTTACAAGATAGTAGTTTTGAGAACGTGGATAGAGTTTTAAATCGTAAAAAAGACGAAAAAATAGTAGGTTTTCAAATGGGAGCTAGCACAATTTCACGCCAGTGGTTTAAAGAACGCTGGATAGAATTGGCCAAGCTTCTTTTAAATCATGATAATTTTAAAATAGTTCTTACTGGAAATCAAGCAGAAAGAGTACTGACTGAAGAATTTTGTAAATTTTTTGATGTCGAACTAAAGAAAAAACGTATATTAAATTTTGCCGGATTTTTTGATATAGTTGAAGCTTGTCAACTTATTGGAAAGCTTGATGTTTTGGTTACGCCAGATACTGGACCTTTACATGTTGCAGCCGCTTTGAAGACACCAACAGTAGCTCTTTTTGCTGCCTCTGAGCCTATTAATTCAAATCCTGATTTTGATGTGGGCATACATAAATTTATAAAACAACCTCATACATGTGAGCCTTGTATATGAAAAAAATGTAAATATCAGAAGTGTATGCTTCAGATTAATGCCAATGATGTTTATTCAAAAATAAAAGAATTGTTTTGAAAAAGATTTTATTTGTAGATACAGGGCTTGAATTTGGTGGAGGAACTAAGAGCTTTTTGTATCTTTTGGATGCATTGATTGATAAAAAAGATTATGAAATCCTAACTTATTTTGAAAATGATTATTTAGTTAATACAAAAAAAATATCTCAAATATTAAATGAACATGGAGCTAAACATCTGAATTTTAATCATATTAAAAGAATGGGTAAACTTAAAAAAGAACTATTGAGAATATTTTCAAAAGAGCTTGTGTATAAAAAGATGTATACAGAAAACCTAAGATTTGCAAGAGAGTTATTAAGGTTTGCTAATCCTGATTTACTTCATTTAAATAACCATTTTTCTACAAATATAGCATATAATGTAGCTGCCAATGAGCTTGGTATAAATGTGATTCAGCATTGTAGAAAAAATGCTAAGATAGAAAACTTTAAGCTTAATATATTAAAAGATCTAAAATTCAAAACAATATGTGTATCTCAATCTACTTACGAGTTTTATAAATCTCAAATTTGCATAGATAAAAATGTAATATATAATCCAATAGAAATACATGGCAATTTATGTGATAATCGTGATGATAATATTATAAATATAGTTATGCCTGCCAACTTTTTAAGTCTAAAGGGGCATGATTTAGTATTTGAAGCCATGATTGAGATGAAAAGGAAGGATATTATATTAACACTTGCTGGAAATGGAGTTTTTGAAGGCAAAGTATTAAGTAATTTTGAAATACTCAAAAAAAGGGGCGTTGTAAAACATATTGGTTTTGTGGAGAATATGAATGAAGTTTATGAAAAAAGTGATTTTGTCTTAGGTTTTTCAACAGATGAAGGACTCCCCAGGGTTGTAATAGAAGGGCTTGCAAAAGGGTGCGGTATTATATTTTCAGATATAAAAGTCGCTAGAGAGATTTATGAAATATCATCTTTGAAAGATATTTTTTATATAGTAAATAGAAATAAAATGTCCCTTAAAGAATGTTTGGAAAATATCAAAAAACCAAATATTAAGAAACCGGATTATTCCATAATTAAACAATTTAGTCTAGAAAATTATATACAAAGCATAGACTTATTGTATAAATCTCTGATTTAACAATAGTGTTTATCAATAGATTGTATAAAATCTATTATATTTTCTTCGTCTTTATTATTGAGTTCAAAATATCTGCTAGCATCTATTTCTCTGATGGTGTGAAATACTGAGCTGATAGGCTCTAAGTTTGATTGAATAACCAGAGAATTAAAAACTCCTCTTTGTTCACTAGCAAAACATGGTCCCATCATACATATTGTAGGAGTGCTCACTGAATCTGCTATATAGTAGTTTCCTGTATCTGCTGATATATACAAGTCCATTTTTGATATATGATATGGCAATTCTTTAAGTTCTAATTTATCTACCATAGATATTATTTTTACATTTTGTGTATCGATATCTCTTAAGAGGCTATCTTCGTTTTTTATTCCAAAAATATAAACTTCTACATCAAATTGATTTAAAATTTTAAAAATTTTATTCCATGTTGTGCTCGGTGGTGTTTTTATTTTATTTCTAGCAGTTAAACTAATTCCGACTTTGAATTTTTCACTACAATTAATTTTTGGTTGTTTTGGTACAAAAAGTGGATCTTGAATTCTTTTTTTAAATTTTAGATTTATATGACGTAGTTTAAGGGTATGATTAAAATCATGTTGTATGTTCTGGTCTGCCATTCTTAAATACGATATTAAAGTTAAAATTGATGTATCATGTCGAATTTTTTGCATATTAAATGATAGTAATTTAAATGTTAGACTGCAAAATTCATGCTCTATTGTTTTAATATTTTTAGCAAAGCTAAATTGTGCTAGAAATAAATTTAAAGAATTTGGCATCATTACATAAACATCGCTATATCCATTGAAATACAGCCTAAATGCTAAGCGTATTTTTTTTAAAAAGTTATTTTTTATTGTATTTATTTCAAATTTGTTATTGATTCTACAGTCAAAATTAGCAAAATCAATATTAACACTATCTATAACTATGTCGAAATTTTTTACAATGTCAAAAATAATACTTGAATTTGCATAATCTCCTATTTTTGCTGTCTGTATTACTAATTTTTGCTTTTTCTTGCTTCTAAACGGTGATAGTATAAAAAGAATAGGAATAAAAATAAAATAAATCAATAGATATATCAAATATAACCTTTAAATTTTAAAATAAAAATATTTTACAATAACCAATATAAATTATTTGTTATAATGACATTCTAATTTTAGGAGATTATGGATGCAAAAAATACAATATACACGTTTTTAGATAACTGTATAGCATATTTTCTTTTTATTTTTATTGTCTGTGAGCATCATGTAAAGTTTACGGCTATAAAGAATATTTCTTTGTATCTAGGGCTTACTTTTTCATTTATTATGCTTTTTATGAATATGGATTATTTATTAAAAAATCTTAAAATCAATTTTAGAATAAGCAAGAATATCATAATCCCTATTATTTTGTTCGTTGTTTATGCTTTTATTGTTTCGTTATTTCCTTATGACAGTAGATTTGATTCTTTTTCAGATGCTTTTAGCGAATTTGGAAGAGGATTGGCATTTTTATTTATTGTTTATGTTTGGAGTGATGGTAGTGAAAAAAGTAAGATTTTTTTCTATAGCTGTATAGTTGCTCTTTTGTTTACAACACTTTATTATTCACAGATGCTTTTTGTAGATGTATCAAATTTTAGTAGCAAGGATCACTCTGTAGGCCGTATTATTAAACGTTCCTATGCCGATTATGTAGATAGATTTATGATATTTTTACTTATTGGATTTGTAGTTTTTAAAGAAAAAGTAATTAAAACATTGATGATATTTCTATTTTTATTAGTTATAGTAATGGAGATTTTGAGTGGAGTTAGAGGTAGTTGGGGCGTCCAAATTGTTTGCTTTTTATTTTTATTTTTTGGTGGATATAAAAATTTTTTAATAGAATATAAAAATAGAATTATAGCATTTGTAGTTTTATGTGGTACAATTTTTATATTGTTGGCTGTAAATTCTTATATGGTAAGCTATAAAATACTTCAAGGAATAAACACTCCTGAGAGATATTGGATAATAAAAGAGCGTTTGCCAACATTTGTTTCAAGTAATCGTGGATTAATCGGTCTTGGGTACGGCAAGGAGCAGTATGATGAGTTTTTAAGAGACAAAATGGATGAAGGTGTTACGCTTTCGTTAATGCAAATCAGACAAGATTCTAGCGAAAGATATTGGTTTAATGATGAACCATTTTTTATAGGCAATTTTTATTATTACGGTATTTTTGGAACTATGATGTTATTTCTATCATTTTTATCTCTTCTTTACTACTCTTTTAAGTATTTTATACAGAGTAAAAATTTAATGTTTTGTGCTATTTTTATATCTATTTTTGGGTATTTTGGAGTAAGAGGTTTATTCGAAACTATAAATTTAAGAATATTGTATATTTTTTACATGGCTGGTTTTTTTGTAATTCTTAGTTCAAGCTTTTTTAAAAAACAAGAGAAAGATTTATGAGCGTAGTTGTTTTAATGTATCACCATATCCTGCAAGACAGCGGATTTGTAACAAGTAGTGTGAATGAATTTAAAGAGCAGATGAGCTTTTTGGCCAAAAACGGATACAAAGCTCTTACTCCTAGCGAATTTTTAGCTTATAAAAAAGGTGAGCTAAAATTGCCAAAAAAGAGCGTATTTATAACCTTTGATGATGGCTGGAGGGATAATTTTTACTACGCCTATCCGGTTTTAAAAGAATTTGGATTAAAGGCCACAATATTTCTTGTAACATCTTGGATAGAGAAGGCTAGCGAGCAAAATGCATTAAATAGAGCAGATTTTACACCTCTTACTCACAAGGAGGCCAAGAAAATGGCTCCCGAAAATCCTGGGGGGGCTATTTTTAAACTGGGATGAGATAGGCAAGATGGCTGATATCTTTAGCTTTCACTCTCATACGAATGCGCATAATGATGATTATTTTAGCAGTCTGCCATTTAAAGAGGATTTGCAAATTTGTAAAAACATCATAAAAAAACGCTTGGGATTTGATGATAAACACCTATGTTGGCCCAGAGGAGAATATGATGAAAGTAGGCTAAGAGAGGCTAAAGATCTTGGATACGAGATATTTTATACTACTAAGCGCGGAGTAAATTTGGCCGATAAAAAGCTTGAAGAGATAAGAAGAATCGCAGCCAAAAAAGGATCTTGGTGGCTAAAAAAGAGCCTGTTTATTTACGGCAACGAGTCTGTATATCAAATTTACTCAAAATTTAAAGACTAAATATTTAGCTTTCTTTTTATCTCCTCTTTTACGGCTTCTAAATCAAAATCCATCAAGCACTCGCTTATCTTGCTTCCATTGCAACCGTCTTTGCCACATGGCACGCACTCTAGGTTTTGCTGAAAAACCGTGTGTTTGCCCATTCTTTGCACTCCGTTTCGCTCATGATAGCTTGAGTGCATCAACTCATTGTCCCAAGGCCCCCATTCAAAGGCTCCGCTTGGACCAAAAAATGCTATAACAGGAGTATCGTTTGCTGCGGCAATATGCATTATAGCTGTATCTACTCCTACAAAAAGAGCCGATTTTTTACTAAGTGCGGCAACCTCTTTCAAGCTTAAATTTCCTGCGAAATTTAGTGGAGTTGATTTGCAAAGAGCCAAAACCGAAGCTATTTTTTTCATCTCAGCTCCGTTTTTATCGGCAGTTAAGGCTACTTTTACACCCAGTTCGTTTTCGCAAAAATCAATAAGCTCGGCCATTATCTCATCTTTTACGCATTTAAACATCCAGCGACTAGTGAGGTGAAAATGGATGAAAATTTCTGGCAAATTTAAACTATCTACTAAATTTTCATCGAAAAATATCTCAACTTTTTTACTTGCAGGCTCTAAATTAAGCGCCTTAAGTACATCCAAATTTCGCTCTATCGTATGTTGTGAGGTGGTTTTTGGCACTTTAAGAGTGATAAATTTATTGATAGTCTTGTTTTTACCCTCAAATCCTATGATTTTTTTAGCTTTTGCGTATTTTGCTATTATTATTCCGCGATCTCCGGTGGTTGTTTGCACCGCGATATCGTATTTTTGCTTCTTGATTGAGTGTATAAATTTTAGCTCAAGCCATAGTTTTTTTAAAAATCCCTCGTTTTTGACTATCTCTCTATCGTAAACATATACGTTATCTATGTTAGGATTTGCCTCTATCATCGCTTCACAGCCTTTATTTAGAGCAAAGTCTATCTGCGCTTCAGGAAAGTGATGCTTGAGGTTGGCAATAAGCGGAGTCGTTAACAAGACGTCGCCTATATTTCTAAATTTCATAACTAAAATTTTAAATTTTTTCTTTTTTTTCATTTTATATATTTCCAAAATGTGTATTGCGAATATAGCTTGGCTATGACAAATCCGCGCCAGCCATCTAAAAACCCGCCTTTTAAAACAAAGAGTTTAAAAAAAGTCCATGCTGGATTAAATACCGCCTTGAACCTGTTTTCTTTAGCCCCTAGGCTAGAGTAGCGATTTTGTTTGGCGATAAACTGCTCTATGCTCTCATAAGCGTAGTGCTTAAAGTGATTTTTTAGCTCACCGATAGTGCCGTTTACAACAACTTTTTCATGAACCTCTTTGTCATCAAAATTTGCTTTGTTTTTATTAAAGAGCCTAATTGTAAAGTCAGGATATAGTCCCATATTTCGTACCTCTTTGCCAAAAAAGAAATTTAGCCTAGCCACCTTATAAGCATCAAATTTAGGCTTTTTTAAAATTTCTAAAATTTCCTCTTTTAAAGGCTCTAAAATAACTTCATCACTATCAAGAACAAACACCCAATCGTTTGTAGCCAAATTTACTCCAGCTTGCTTTTGCTTGCCAAATCCAAGCCATTTTTGATAGTAAAATTTTACATTTTCAAAGTCTTTGCAAATATCTTCCGTTTTATCTGTCGAACCGCTATCTAGGACTATAACTTCGTCCGCAAATCTTACGCTTTCAAGCACTTCTAAGAGGTATTTTTCGCTATTTAATGTCAAGATTACTACACTAATCATCTGTAAATTTCTTCATTGAAGTGTTTAAATCTCTTATGAAACCAAAAGTACTCATCCGGCTTTTGCCTAATAAATTTTTCGGTAGCATCTGCTTGGGCTTTGGTAGCCTCTAAAATCGCCTCATCCTTGCTAAAATTTCTAATATCAATTGGTTCAAAAAAGCAAATTTCATTTATCTTGCTATCTTCATCGCTTATTTTTATAAATGCCGGAACTATTATGGCATCGCTCTTTTGTGCAAAAATGCTAACCGATGGGGTATGAAGCACTCTTTTGCCAAAAAAATTAACCTCTATCCCGTCGCTTTTAGCAGTATTTTGATCGACTAAAATTCCAAGCAATCTTCTCTCTTTTATAGCTTTTAAAATCTGCTTCGCACCGCCTGATTTATCTATGAGCTCTATATCAAACTGAGTTCTGTTAGCCTTTAGAATTTTTTGCATCACACTACTATCAAGCGCTCTTCCTACTATGCTTACCGGTCCAAATTTTGCCGCCATAGCTAGGCTAAATAACTCCCATTCGCCGTAATGAGCGGTTTGTACTATGATAGCGCGACCTGAATTTAAAGCGTTTGTAAAAATTTCAAGATTTCTAAAACGGACTTTTTTTAATATCTTTTCTTTTGTGCTGTTTTGATTTTTTATGAAATTTATTGCGAATTTTGCATAGTTTTTATAGACATTTTTTGCTATCTGCTTTTTTTGTTCATTTGTAAGCTCGTTTTCGTAGGCGAAATCTAGATTTGCCATGATGATTTTATTGTGTTTTTTATCGAATTTATAAAACAAATTTGCGATTAAATCTAAAAAAGGGCTTAGTAAAAAATCCGGTAGTATAAAGAGCAAAAATTTAAAAAACCAATAGGTTAAAAGATAAAAAATATCACGCATTTAGTATTCTCTCGGCTGCTTCAGCTATGATTTCAGGCTTTATTTCGCGGATGCAAAAGTCATTTTTATCTATCTTTCTGGCATCTATTTTTTTGCATGCATCTATTGCTATGTTTTTATTTGTGGTGTAGGCATTACGCTGGCTAGGGCGGTTGCCAAATAGCGTTATAGACGGGATATTTTGAGCCCAAGCGATATGAGTTATCCCGCTATCGTTTCCTATGACAAGATCGCAGCTATTTATAAATTTAACAAGCTCTTTTAAGGGCATTTTTTCAAGAACATCGGCATTTGTGTATTTTACGATCTCTTCTAGCTTGTCAAACTCTTTTTTATTACCAAAACATACGTGAACTTTATAGTTTGAAAGCATTTTGATAACTCTTTTAAATTTATCATAGCACTTACTCTCTTCGCTTGCAAAAGGCGCTATAAGTATGCGTTTAGGCTCATTTTTTTCTGCTTTTTCATAAGCCATAAGGCATGGCTTTTTGTTTAAAATTTCATCTCTTTCAAATTTAAATCCTAACGCAAAAGCCGTTAGGCTTAAATTTCTAATTATAATGTTTTCGTTGTAGTCGCATGAGAATTTATGAGTATAAAATGTGCTTGCGAGGCTTTCTTTGGCGCTATTTTTATCAAATCCGTAAATTATTTTCGTATCTAAAATTTTTGCAACTATTGCCGATTTGATAAGTCCTTGCAGGTCTACGGCTATATGAAATTTTCCTGCATCTTTTAAAATTTTATAAGTTCTTAGAAATTTTTTATCTTTTAGCGGAATTTTTATAAGATTTGAAATTAGCTCATGGCCTTCTAATATCTCGGCAAATTTTTCATCCACTATCCATGAAATATCATAGTTTATGCTGGCTGATTCTAGATTTTTTTTGATAAACTCGAGTACTATGCTAGCATGTACTATATCACCTAGCGCAGAGAGTTTTATGATGGCTATTTTAAGGCTTTGGCTCTTTAAATCTTGGCTCATTTTTTCGCTTAATTTCACTATTTTTGGTATCATTTTACAAATATTTGGCTAAAAAAGGTTTGAAGTGTCTAAAAGTTATATTTGTGTATTTGATTGTGAAACTGTTCCTGATACCGCGCTTTTAAGGAGAGTTTACGGATATAGAGGCAGTGATTTGGATGTTTGTAAATCTGCATTTTGGGATCAAAAAGAGGCTAGCGGAAGCGAGTTTTTACCAGTGATGTTTCATAAAGTAGTCGCAATATCTGCAGTGATGGCAGATGAATTTGGCAGATTTTTACGCGTTAGTACAATGAAAGGTGAAAATGAGCAGGAAATTTTGGCCAAATTTATAAATTTCATCAATGAGTATAATCCGCGATTAATTAGTTTTAATGGACGCGGTTTTGATCTGCCTATGATTATGACGCGGTCCATGCGTTATAATCTAAGCTGCCCTGCCTATTTTGAAAGCGATAACAAAGAGCTTAATAAAAATAAATGGGAAAATTATAGAAGCAGATATGATGGTCGCTTTCATCTGGATTTGCTTGATCATATCAGTGATTTTCGTGCCGTTAGCGGGCTAAAGCTTGATACTCTTTGCGCGAGTCTAAATTTGCCTGGCAAATATGATATTCATGGCGATCAGGTTATGCAGCTGTTTTTTGCGGGTGAGATAGCCAAGATCAATGAATATTGCGAGTCTGATACTTTAAATACATATTGGCTGTTTTTAAAATATGAGCTTTTGCGTGGAAATTTAACAAAAGACGATTATGCTAGCTTTTTAGCTGACATGAGTGAATTTTTGATTCAAAAATGCTCACAAATGGGTTATACGCCGGTATTTTGTGAAGCCATAGAAATGGAACTTGCAAGGCTAAAGGGTGAGCTTGATTACGAGATAGTAGCTAGAGAATTTGATGAAGATGAAGAGGATGATAATGAGTCAGAACGCATAGGCATTGATGAGCTTGAAGATCATTTGGCTAAAAGCGGACTTGGCGGTATGGTAAAAAAGGCTAACGAGATTAATTTAAAGGCTAAAAATCAGCCTAAATTTGAAGAGAGATTGCCGGAAATTAACCTCGATGATGAGTGAAATTAGTTTGCCGAATTTTAACAAAATCGGTATGAATTAAAAGGAATAATGATGAAAATTTTAGTAACTGGAACGGCCGGATTCATTGGATTTCATCTCTCTCTTGCGCTTGCAAAGCGTGGAGATGAAGTAGTCGGGTTTGATAATATTAACGATTACTACGATGTAAATTTAAAATATGCACGTCTTGAGGTTGCGGGATTTAAAAAAGAGAATATTGTAGAAAACGAGGTTGTAGTATCCAATAAATATGCGAATTTACGTTTTATAAAGGCGGATTTAGAGAATCTTGAAGTTTTGCAAAGGCTTTTTAACGAGTTTAAGTTTGACTGTATAGTAAATTTAGCAGCTCAAGCAGGGGTTAGATACTCTTTAATAAATCCTCATGCATACGTATCTAGTAATATCGCGGGCTTTGTAAATTTACTTGAGTGTGCGCGCAAATTTGAGCTAAAAAATTTCGTTTATGCGAGCTCAAGCTCGGTTTACGGACTAAATGAAAAGATGCCTTTTAATACCCACGATAGTGTCAATCATCCAATCAGCTTATATGCAGCCAGCAAAAAAAGCAACGAGCTAATGGCGCATACATATAGCCACCTATTTAATCTGCCAACTATAGGGCTTAGGTTTTTTACGGTTTATGGTCCTTGGGGACGTCCTGATATGGCTCTATTTTTGTTTGTCAAGGCTGCTCTTGAAGGAGAGGCTATAAATGTGTTTAACTATGGTAAGATGAAGCGTGATTTTACATATGTAGATGATATAGTAAAGGGTATTATAAAGTGTATAGATAATCCTCCTAAGCCAAATGATAATTGGAGTGGACTAGAGCCAGATCCTGCTGCATCCAAAGCCCCTTATAAAATTTACAATATCGGCAATAATAACCCGGTAGAACTGATGGATTATATAAAGGCAATTGAGATAAAGCTAGGTCGTGAGATAAAGAAAAATTTCATGCCGATGCAAGCTGGTGATGTGCCTGCTACATATGCTGATGTGAGCGGGCTTATAGAGGATTTTGACTACAAGCCAGATACTAGCGTAAATGATGGCGTGGCTAAATTTGTCGAGTGGTATTGCGAGCATTATAATAAGAAATAATCATCAAAGCTTTAGTGGCTATTTTTATATTATTTTTTAAAACCCTATCCGATTGGTTCGGATAGGGTATTTAAATCTCTTATTTAAAATTTAGATTTTTAACGTCTTCGTCAAGTTTCTTTAGTCTGTCTGACGGAGGAGTTCCGACTAGACCATGGTGCAATTCAATTTTTGCAGGTGGCTCAGGTATGGTAGCTGTTTGTGTTAGAGCTATTGTTATACCGTATTTAGATAGAGTATTGGCTAGGTGTAGTTGCCCCTCTCTTGCGATTGATTGGCATTGTCCTATGATTCTAGCAGCCTCTTGTGGTCCGTGGAATCCGTAACTATTCTCACTAAATGCAAAGTCCCATCTGATGTGCGCTTTTCTATGCATCCATAGCGGTTCTTTTAAAGCTTCGCTTATAGATTTTTTCTGCTCATCAGGTGCAAGTCCTGAAAAATCACTATGTTTAGCCAGTTCAACTCTTGCTGTTTTTAAATCTTCGATTAAAGATAGTAGGTCATTTTCGCATTTTCTAAGCTCGTGAGCATGGCGATTTTGGATAAATGAAATTCTCTCTTTTAGCTCATCTTCGCTTTGCATGTGGCATGTTTTACAACTTGCTGTTATATCTGCAAAAGGAGTTTGAACTATATGGTTTGTAACCTTAGTTGCGCCCACTCTCTTATAAGGCATATGGCAATCCACGCAAGTTACTCCGCTTCTGGCGTGAATACTTGTAGTGTGAAGCTCAGCCTCAGGGTGTTGCATCTTTATCATTTTAGCATCGGTTTGTTTATGCTTATAATCCGCTAAGAATAGGCCTTTATCATGCATCTCGTCGAAGTGCTGATCAAACATCTCTATTTTAAATGGCTCATCCTTAGGCCATTTTGACCATGGGAATACTAGAGTGGCTTGTTTTCCAGGATAGTATTCTACGTGGCATTGCATACATACATAGTTTCTCATCTCAGCTCTTGTAGCCTTTATACCTTGTTTTAGATCAGCTTCGTATCCGCGCTTAACCATAGCATTTACAAATCCTGGCCTTGTAACTCTTAAGCTCATATCATCAGGATGGTGACAGTCTGCACAGCTTGATCCTAAGTGAGAGCCTCCATAAGCATCTTTTCCGTATTTTTCCTCAACCATTTTCATTACATCAAAATATGGTATAGCATTCATCTTGGCCCAAGCTTCTTTTCTTGCTTGCCCATTCTCTTTATCAATATCAAAGAAAGGCATATCTTGCTTGCTTGATTCTGTCGGATCTGTGCGTAATACTGTATAGCTAGGATCGTTTATTATGGCTGTTAGGTGACCTGTATGGCAGTTTACACAAAAACCAGGTTGTCCATTAAATGCAGGAAGGCCGTGAGCGTTTAGATACTCTTTATTATTTCTCATAGTTTCGATTTGATCGATTTGAGAATAAAAATGAAGTCTAGGTCTGTTATAATCTACCGCAAATGCATATCCTTGCCAGAAAACCGTAGCCGCAGGCCATCTCATAAGCTTGCTATAAGGCACTGAACCAGCAAAAGGCGTTTCAAAGAAAATATCTTTCATAGCTACCGTGTCATCGTATTGAGTCGGGAAATTTTTGCCCCACTCTCTGATATCAGGGTTTAGGTCACTAACCTTGTTAAGCATTAGAGGGTAGTGCCTCTCTTGCGCCTTTTTCTCGCTGATATCGCTAAATAGTGCGAACATTCCTGCACCGCCGATAACAGCTATAATAAAAATTATACTAAACAATAGTTTATTTTTCATTGTAACTCCTTGATTTTAATAGTTATGAGCGTGACCGACTTGCCTATGACAAGAGACACAACTTAAAGATTCGTTTTGTATATTTGGATCTCCACCGTGAGCTTTGGCATTAACCGAAGTCGCAGCATATTCTCCGTGGCACTCTATACAGTTGTTTTGAATTACCTTTTTGCTCTTTGCATTAGCGCTAAAAGGCACAGGGTTGTCTTTAGCAGTAAAAGCATAGCTGTGACCAAAACCACTCTCAGCTTTCATCATCCACTTGCCTATGAAGTCATGAGGGACATGACAGTCATTACAGGTTGCAACGTGTTGATGTCCGCCTCTTTCCCAGCTTTCAAAGACCTGATTCATAACATGGCAGTTTTTACAAGCTGATGGATCATCACTCATATATGAAAAACCTTTTGCATATACGAAGGTATAAAGTCCATGCCCCAAAACAACACCTATGCTAATCACAAGGATTAATGTAGCCAAGAAATAGGGTTGCTTTTTAGCTTTTTCTATGACTTTCAAAAAACCTCCTTATAGATAGATTAATATTTCGTAATAATATTACATTTAAATGAGAGATTAATTGACTTAAATCAATTTTTAATGAAAAAGTTTAATAAAAATTAAACTTTTGCACAAATAGTAACTATATAATAAATATTTAGTTA
This sequence comes from Campylobacter sp. RM16192, assembly GCF_004803855.2. Classification (NCBI taxonomy): domain Bacteria; kingdom Pseudomonadati; phylum Campylobacterota; class Epsilonproteobacteria; order Campylobacterales; family Campylobacteraceae; genus Campylobacter; species Campylobacter sp. RM16192. The sequence goes on from NZ_CP012552.1 coordinate 414,273, forward strand.
ATAATAATGTTTTAAAAATGCCTAAATATACTCTATTTATAAGGTTTATTTATTATTTAGAAATAAATATTGTATTAATTAATAAATATTAAATGTAATTAAATGTATCAAATGTCTTATTACTATTTATTAATAGAATATTTGATAAAATTACTAAATCTTATAATAAGGATTTTTAATGAATATTTTGATAACCGGAGGAGCGGGCTATATAGGCTCTCATGTTCTAAAATCATTTATTAAAGAGGGCGGCCATAAAATAACTGTCATAGACAATCTTTCAAAGGGCTCGATAGTCGCCATAAATACTCTTAGAAATATATATGAATTTGAGTTTATAAATATAAATTTAGAAGATGATCTGACGCAAATTTTTGCTAACGGCAAATTTGATGCGATTATACATTTTGCTGCTTTTATAGAGGTCTTTGAAAGCACGCAAGATCCGCTTAAATACTATCTAAACAACACTGCAAATGTGGCTAAAATTTTAACTTACTGCAAGAAATTTAATGTAAATAAATTTATATTTTCTTCGACTGCTGCGGTTTACGGTGAGGCCGATACTCCTGAAGTTAGCGAATTAAGTCCCACAAATCCTATAAATCCATATGGGTATTCTAAATTAATGAGCGAGCAGATTATAAAAGATTACGCGGCAGCAAACAAGAGCTTTAAATTTGCTATTTTGCGCTATTTTAATGTGGCTGGAGCCGATGAGGACGGGATAATAGGACAAAATTATCCAAACGCAACTCATCTAATCAAAGTAGCTACGCAAACAGCTCTTGGAAAGCTTGAAAATATGAAAATCTTTGGAAACGATTATGCTACAAAAGATGGTACTTGCGTGAGAGATTATATACACGTAAATGATCTTGCAGACGCTCATCTTGCCGCACTTAAATATATAGATAGCAATAGTAGTGAGATTTTTAATGTAGGATATGGATACGGGTTTAGTGTAAAAAGCGTTATAGAGACCACAAAGAGAGTGAGCGGAGTAGATTTTAAAGTTATAAATTCATCCAAGAGAGATGGCGATCCTGCGATATTAATATCAAACGCAAATAAGCTTAGAAAGCTAACTGGCTGGACTCCTAAGAGGGATAGCTTGGAATTTATAATAAAAACGGCTCTTGAGTGGGAGAAAAGAGCGTAAAAGCTTTTAATCTCACATCTTTTGAATTGAATTTATTCAACTAAATTTAAAATTTAATAAACTTAAAAAAGGTATAATCTAAGCTTAATAAAACTTCAAGGAATATTTTTGAAAATAGCTGTTATAGGCACTGGATACGTGGGTCTTGTAAGCGGTGCGTGTCTTGCCAAAATAGGAAATAGTGTAATTTGTGTAGATGTGAATAAAGAAAAGATTAATGACTTAAAGCAAGGGATAGTGCCTATATATGAGCCGGGGCTTACCGAGATGGTCGCCGAGTGCTTTACTAACGAAACTCTTAAATTTAGCACCGATATAAAAGAGGCTTTAAATCATGCAAATGTACTGTTTATAGCGGTTGGAACACCAATGGGGGCTAACGGACAGGCTGATTTAAAATATGTATTGCAGGTTGCAAAGAGCATAGGCGAAAATATGATAAAGCCATTAATCGTGGTGGATAAATCAACCGTTCCTGTGGGTACCGCTGAAAAGGTGCAAAATATAATATCTGATGAGCTAGGAAAGAGAAATTTGGATATAAAATTTGAGGTTGTAAGTAATCCCGAGTTTTTAAAAGAGGGTGCTGCGATTGAGGATTTTTTAAAGCCTGATCGTGTAGTAGTAGGCTCAAACGGAGGCTGGGCAGAAGAGATTATGCGCGAAATTTACGCTCCTTTTATGAAAAATCACGATAGATTTATAGCAATGGACGTAAAATCTGCCGAGATGACTAAATATGCTGCAAATGCGATGCTAGCTACTAAAATAAGCTTTATTAATGAGATAGCAAATATATGCGAAAGAGTCGGAGCGGACGTAAATTTGGTGCGCAAAGGCATAGGAAGCGACTCTAGGATAGGATATAGCTTCATCTATGCAGGATGTGGATATGGAGGTAGTTGCTTTCCTAAAGATGTCGAGGCTTTAATCTATACTGCTAAGCAAAATGATTTCGAGCCTAAGCTTTTAAATGCGGTTGAGGAGAGAAACAAGGCTCAAAAGCGAGTTCTTTTCGATAAAATTTTTAAGTATTTTAACGGAAATTTAAAAGATAAAAAGATTGCCATTTGGGGGCTTGCCTTTAAGCCAAATACAGATGATATGAGAGAGGCTAGCTCGCTAACTCTTATAAATTTACTTGAAAATGCAGGTGCAAATATTGTGGCTTACGATCCAAAGGCAGTAAATGAGGCCAAAAAATATCTAACACATTCTAAAATAAAATATACAAAGAGTAAGTATGACGCTCTAGACGATGCTGATGCCTTGGTTCTTGTGACTGAGTGGAGCGAATTTAGATCGCCAGATTTTGATGGGATGAAAAAAAGGCTTAAAAACCCGCTTATTTTTGACGGTCGCAATCAATACAATTCAAAAAGTTTAAAAGATCTTGGATTTACTTATTTTCAAATCGGTGTTAGAGTTTAAAAATAAAGGAAATATATGAAAATAGCAGTTATAGGACTTGGTTATGTGGGTCTGCCTTTGGCGGCGGCTTTTAGTAAGAAGTATGAAGTGGTCGGATTTGACGTAAATAATACCCGTATAGAGGAGCTTAAAAGTGGATTTGACCGCACTCTTGAGTTAAATAGCGAGCAGATGAACGAAGCGATAAAAAATTCAATGAAATTTAGCACAAATTTAGAGGATATCAAAGATTGCAGTTTCTTTATCGTTACAGTTCCAACTCCGATAGATAAAAATAAAAGACCGGATCTAACCCCTGTGATAAAAGCTAGTGAAAGTGTCGCAAAGGTGCTAAAAAAAGGCGATATAGTAGTATATGAAAGCACCGTTTATCCTGGAGTTACCGAAGAGGTTTGCGTGCCGATACTTGAAAGGGTAAGCCAAATGAAATTTAATCAAGATTTTTACTGCGGATATTCACCTGAACGTATAAATCCGGGAGATAAAGAGCACACCGTAACAAAAATCAAAAAGATTACCTCCGGCTCCACTCCGCAAATCGCAGATAAAGTGGATGAGGTTTACCGCTCAATAATTACGGCAGGCACTCATAAGGCGCCAAGTATAAAAGTGGCGGAAGCTGCAAAGGTCATAGAAAATACTCAGCGTGATATCAATATCGCCTTCATAAACGAGCTTGCGATGATATTTGAGCGCATGAATATAGATACATCGGCTGTTTTAGAGGCTGCTGGCACTAAGTGGAATTTTTTAAATTTCCGCCCAGGGCTAGTCGGAGGTCATTGTATAGGAGTAGATCCATATTATCTTACACATAAGGCTCAAGAGCTTGGTTTTCATCCGGAGATGATTTTGGCTGGTCGTAGGATAAATGATAATATGGGAAAATACGCGGCATCTCAGGTGATAAAACTGATGATCAAAAAAGGCGTAACAATAAGCAGTGCAAAGGTGCTTGTTTTAGGGCTTACATTTAAGGAAAACTGCCCTGACATTAGGAATTCTCGTGTTATAGATGTGATAGATGAGCTTAAGGATTTTGGCTGCACAGTTGATGTATACGATCCTTGGGTGGATGAGGCGGAAGTAAAGAGGGAGTATGGCATAACTCCGTTAAAAAATTATGACGAAAATGATTATAACTGTGTGATTATCGCTGTTGCGCATGATAAATTTAAGGGGCTAAAATTTAAAAACGTCCTAGTTTACGATATCAAAAATATCTATCCGGACGCCGATGCGAGACTATAGTGCTTATCAATCTGATTAGCTCAATTGTAGTTTTTATAATATCCTTGGGGATAAATTTCTTTTTAACCCCCTATATCTTAAAGAGCCTTGGCAACGAGGCTTATGGCTTTGTCGCTCTTTCTAACGCTGTAGTTTCATACGCTTCTGTTGTTACTGTGGCTATAAATTCGGTTAGTGGTCGCTTTGTCGCTTGCGAGTGGCATAGAGGCGATATTGCCAAGGCTAATATCTACTACTCTTCGGTTTTAAGCGTAAATATATTTTTTTCTATCCTGATAGTGCTGTTTTCGGCGATTTTTATAATGAATTTAAGTAGTGTTTTAAACGTGCCTGAAAATTTAGAGAATGATGTTAAATTAACCTTTGTTTTTTACTTTATAAATTTCTGCGTAGGACTATTTAACGGGGTTATTGCCGTATCTGCATTTGTTAAAAATAAACTTTATCTACTCTCTATTAGAAATGCGATTTCAAGTGCAATTTTGGCTATTTTGATAGTTTTTTTCTTCTATTTTTTTAAGCCGATGATCTCATATATCGCTATTTCCGCACTTGTGGCCTCTATTTTTGTATTTTTAAGCACTATTTTTATATCCGCTCGCATCACTCCGGAGCTAAAATTTGATATATCTAAATTTGATTTTAACAAGATAAAAGAGCTTTTAAGCTCTGGCGTTTGGAATAGTTTTAATGCTTTAAATCGCGTGTTGATGACTGGAATGGATCTATTTATCTGTAATATCTTTATAAATGCCAACGTAACCGGACTTCTTGCCGTATCAAAGGCGGCTCCTATTATTTTAGAGAGTTTTGTGGCTCAGCTTAGCGGGGTTTTTGCGCCTAAATTTGTAGAGCTTTATTCAAAAAGTAATCTTTTAGCTTTGATTAACGAGACTAAATTTTCAATGCGAGTTATTGCCTTTGTAATGAGTGTTCCGGCAGCTATTTTTGTGGTATTTGGACGAGAGTTTTACACCCTTTGGCTGCCGTTTAAGAGTAGCGAGGAGATAGCTTTAATATATAATCTTTCGATGATAACGCTTGTTCCGATTATCTTTATAAGCTATGCCTTTGCGCTTTTTAACCTTGATAGCGCGACCAATAAGCTTCGTAGGCCGGCTATCGCAAATACTATTTTGGGTGTTAGCACCATTATCGCTCAAATTTTGATCTTAAAATTTAGCGATTACGGAGTATATGGGGTGGCTATTATAGGAGCTGTTTTTTATAGCGTTCGCATACTATTTTTTGACCTTATAAATGCGGCTTTAAATTTAGAGCTAAAAGTAACGACATTTTATGGAGTATATCTTAAGAATTTAGGTATTTTTATAGTTTTATCTACGGCCATTTTTATATTTAGCAGCTTTATTGATATTAAAAATTGGACACAATTTATTCTGTATTCTGTTATATTTTTGATTTTTGGATATGTTGTTATCTTGTTTTTGATATTTAATAGGTTTGAACAAAAAATTGTTATAAATAAGATTGTTTTTAAAATTAAAAGGCTTTTGAATGCAGGAAAATAGCCTATTTTTAATCTCTCTTAAAAAGGACGATGCTAGACGAGAGACTCTTAAAAATCGCTTTGCAAGTTATGATAAATTTAATATTATCGATGCGATTGACGGCAGGGTTATGAGTGCCAAGGAGTATTTTGGATACGCGCTTAGGAGCTTTAAGGCATACAATAGACTTTTAAGTCCCGGCGAGATTGGTTGTAGTCTCTCTCATATGAGTGCTTATGAGGAGTTTTTAAATAGTGGTGCTAAATTCGCACTAATATTTGAAGATGATGTTATAGGGGATGATGAGGGTATAAAAAACGCATTTGAACTAGCGGATAAAATAGATAAAAACTCAATTTTGATTTGCGGCTGCCAAGATGGACTTGAGGGTAGATTTTCGGCTTTTGGAAAGAGGCTAGAAGATGATTTTTATCTGGTTTCAAAGCACTCTTATGTGAGTATTTATAGGGCGGCTGCATATATAGTGACAAGAGATAGTGCTAAAGCCTTGCTTGAAACGCACAAAAGAGCAATTTGCACAGCCGATTTATGGAGTTATCTATTGACATCAAATAAGCTTAATATGTATTTTAGCGATATTTTTGCTCATCCTATTGATCTAAGCGATTCAAATATCAATGCAGAGCGTGATGAACGCGGGTATGCCAAGATAAATTTAAAAGCCTTGTTTAAATCGTTTAAATATATCTTAGCGACTAGATATGAGGCTAAATTTAAGGGCTATGAGAGAATTTTTAAGGAAAAGACGTGAATATAAATGAGCCTTTAATAAGTGTCATAATCCCTACGTTTAACCGTATCAATCTATTAAAAAAGGCTTTAAATTCAGCTCTTAATCAAACTTATAAAAATTTAGAGATCATAATAACCGATGATAAGAGCAGTGATGGCACGAGTGAGTTTTGTCAAAATTTAAAAGATCCTAGAGTGAAATATGTGGTAAACGAAACTCACGAAAAGGGTCCAAACGGAAATAAAAATAACGGCTTTGATAATTGCAATGGAGAGTTTATCTGCCTGCTTGACGATGATGATGAGCTGTATTTAACAGCTATTAGCGAGTGTTTTGACTTTATAAAACAAGGATATAATGCTGTGTTTGCAGACTGTATTTGTGAGCTAAATGAAAAAATAAGCGGGAAAATTTCAGGCAGAAATCCATATGAAAAAAGCTGCGAGATGAGCAAGATAGACTATCATTGCGGCAGGATAAGCGGAGAGTATTTTAAGCTTTTTTCTCGTAAATTTATAGAGAATTTTCGATTGGACGAGAAGAGTTTTGGGGGAGAAAATGAGCTATATATTAGATTTTTTGAAGATTTAGTCTATTATCACAAAAAACCTCTTTACATATATAGGATAGCTCGCTCTGACAGCGCTACAGTAAATGCCGCTAAATATGCTAGCAAGGTTGCTAATGCCTATTTAAAAACAGCAAATTTATGCCACGAAATAGCAAGCGTAATGGCGCCTGAATTTTTAGCGCTTCAATATAAAAATGCCGCATATTATGCAAAGATAGCAGGAAATTATGCGCTTATGTATGAGTGTTTGTTTAAGAGCTTGAGAATAAAATTTAATAAAGAAGCTTTTATATTTTTGCTGCTTAGTCCTCTTCCAAGCTCGTTTTTACAAAGTCTGTCTAAGCTTAGAGTAAAGATAAAAGAGAAGTTTGGGATATGAAAATCTTATTTGTAATCTCAACTCTAAGATGTGGCGGAGCCGAGAGAGTATGCTCAATAATCGCTTCTAAATTTAGCCAATATAATGAGGTTGTGCTGGCTAAATTTGATAGCGGTGAGCCGTTTTACGAGCTTGATAGCAAAGTAAAGCTTGCAAATTTAAATCAAGGCGTAGGAGATTTTGGATTTTTAGGGAATTTAAAGAAGCGTTTTAGCAAATTTGCCTCTTTAAGAAAGATGCTAAAAGATGATAAATTTGATGCTGTTATATCCTTTTTGGATAGTACTAATATTTTGGTTTTAATGAGTAGTGCGGGTTTAAAAACTCCTGTTATAATCAGCGAGCATACCAGCTTTAATGCCCCAAAAAAACCGATTATTAAAGCTTTAAAATATATCTTTTATCCTTTTGCAGATGCGCTTAGTGTACTGACAAAAGAGGATAAAGGATATTATTCTAAATTTTGTAAAAATGTAGAAGTTATATATAATCCTGGTTTTGGTAACAATGATGATGAACTAAGCTGTTTAAAAGAAAATTTAGTGATTTTTGTCGGACGCTTAAATATGCTAAAAAACTGTGCGATGTTTGTAAGAGTGGCTGCAAATTTAAAGGACTTTGGCTATAAATTTATAGTTGCAGGAGATGGCGAGCAGAGAGAAAAACTGCAGCTACTTTCTAATGAGCTTGGAGCGCAAGTCGAGTTTTTAGGCAATGTGGCAGATGTTGAGAAACTTTATAAAAGGGCTAAAATTTTAATCTCAACCTCTATTGTTGAAGGGCTTGGAAATACGCTAATAGAGGCGATTGGCTATGATTGTGCAAGGGTTGCTACTAAGACAAGCGGTGCAAAAGAGCTTATAACGCATGGATTTGACGGGTTTTTATGCGAAATAAACGATGATAAGATAATGAGTGAGATGGTTTTAAATTTGATCCAAGATGAGACGAGAAGAGATGAGCTTTGCAAAAACGCAAGAGCCGGGCTTTGGGAGTTCAGCGTGGATAATATATATGAAAAATGGCTTAATATGATTAAAGAGGCGGTGTGAATTGAGAATTTTGTTTGTTATAGCGGCACTTAGAAATGGTGGTGCAGAGCGTGTGCTAAGCGCTGTTTCTAGCGGGTTTGCAAAGCAAAATGAGGTGCATATAGCAGTCCTTGAGGAAGATTTAGGGTATTATAAATTTCCTCCCGAGGTTATCTTTCACCATCTTAAAATTTACGGCAGAAGTAGGGTGCTAAATAAATTTAGAAAGATTTCAGCTCTTAGAAGCTGCTTTAAAAAGATTGCGCCAGATGTCATAATAAGCTTTATAGATTGGACTAACGTAGCTTGTGTGGTGGCAAATTTTGGACTCGGATTTAAACATATAGCCAGCGAACACCATGAAAACGGGCATCTTAAGGCATTGAAATTTAGATTTATCAGAGATTTCGCATATAGAAATGTGGATGGACTTAGCGTGCTAACTCAAAATGACATCGACTACTATAAATTCGTAAAAAATAGGGTCATACTGCATAATCCATTTTTTTTAAAGGACTCCAAGGGGCTTGCAAAGGAAAATATCATATTAAGTGTGGGCAGGCTTGAATTTGTAAAAGGCTATGATCTATATCTAAAGGCTCTAGCAAAGATAGATAAAGAGATTTTAGAGGGTTGGGAGATAAAGATAGCAGGAGAGGGCTCTGCTGGAGCTGAGCTAAAAAATTTAGCCGATGAGCTTGGGCTGAATATCAAATTTTTAGGACATATCGAGGAGATAGAGCCATACTATGAGCGCTCTAAAATATTTGTATCATCTTCTCGTAGTGAAGGGCTTTCAAATGTATTGATAGAGGCTGCAAATTTTAACTGTGCAAGGCTTTCTAGCGATACGGTTGGCGGAAAAGAGCTTATAAATGATGAGGTAAGCGGGCTTTTGTTTAAGTGTGAAAACAAAGAGGAGATGGCTAAGAAGCTAACAAGACTTATAAAAGATGAAAATTTACGCCAAACCCTTGTAGAAAACGCAAGAAAAGATTTAGATAAATTTAGGATAGATAATGTCATGCAAAAGTGGCAAAATTTTGTGGAAGAAGTAGTGGTCAAGTGATAAAACTAGCCGTATTCCTATACTCTATGGGGCCAGGAGGCGCTGAGAGAGTAGTATCAAATTTGCTTACCGGACTTGCCAAAGAGTATGAAGTGCATCTGATTCTTATGAGCGATGTCATATCTTATGAAATTCCTCCTCAAGTAAAAATTCACCTCATAGAGAACTCAAATCCCTATGAAAGCGGTATAAAAAAGATATTTAGACTATTTTTTACTCTACCTAAACTGGCTTTAAAATATAAAAAATTGTGCGAGAGTTTAAGTATAGATAGGCACTTTGTGTTGATGAACCGCCCTTGCTATATCGCTTTAATGGCTAGAATTTTTGGCTTAAAGAGGAGAATGGTCATAAGCGAGAGAAGCTGTCCCTCTATAATATACGGCAAAAAAATCAGCGGGAGAGCAAATAAATTTCTTATCAAGCTTCTTTACAATAGAGCCGATTTAATCTTAGCCAATGCGAATGGGAATGCTAGGGATTTGGTTGAGAATTTTGGCTGTGATGAAAAAAAGGTAAGAGTGCTATATAACGCTGTTGATTTAAAAAGCATAAAAGAGCTTGAAAATGAGCCTTTTAGCGAGGATTTTAAACCGTTTTTTATAAATATCGGAAGGCTTGATAGTGGAAAAAATCAAGCTATGTTGATTAAAATAATCTCAAATTTAGATGATCCTCGCGCCACTCTTGCAATTTTAGGCAAGGGAAATTTAGATAAAGAGCTTCAAAATCTTATCGATGAACTTAAACTAAATGATAGAGTTAGACTTTTGGGAGCTCAGAAAAATCCGTTTAAATTTATTAAAAATGCCTCTTGTTTGGTTTGCGCTTCACGCTTTGAAGGGTTTTCAAATGTGCTTTTAGAGGGCTTGGTGTGCGAGAAATTTATAATCTCAACAGATCATCAAAGCGGAGCAAGAGAGCTTTTGGGTGATGATGAATTTGGTGTTTTAGTAGGCGTTGATGATGAAAAAAGTATGCAAGAGGCGATGCAAAAAGCACTTGATGATGAAAAACTTAGAGAAAAATATGAAAAAAAAGCGTATAATCGCATTAAAAATTTTGATAAAACAGAGATAACAAGGCAGCTTATTGAATATTTGGAAGGAAGAGATGATAAGTGAATTTTTAAAGAGTTTAAAGAGTATTCAGTTTTCAAAACAGACATTTTTATTAATCTCTTTGGCATTTATTTTTAGCGTTGCCTGTAGGTTTTACTGGGTCTATTGGGCAAGCGATTATGAGTCGTTTTTTTGGAATAATCAGCTTATGATCGGCACAAATGATGGCTATGCTTTCGCCGAAGGTGCGCGCGATATGATAGCCGGCTTTCATCAGCCAAATGACCTTAGCTACTACGGAAGCTCACTATCATCTCTTACTTATGCGATAGCTAAAATTTTGCCATTTTCATTTGAAACTATTATTTTGTATATGAGTGTATTTTTTAGCTCTTTGATAGTAGTTCCTATCATCTTGATAGCACGCGAATACGGCGTAACTAGAGCAGGCTTTATAGCTGCTCTTTTAGCTAGCGTTGCCAATAGTTACTATAACCGCACTATGGCAGGATATTACGATACGGATATGCTTACTATAGTCTTGCCTGTGTTTGTCATATGGTCTATGGTGCGTTTGGTAGAGCAAAAAAATCGAGTAAATTTGATATTTGTGCCTATTTTTATGCTGATTTATAACTGGTGGTATCCTAGCTCATACTCGCTAAATTTCGCCACTATAGGAATGTTTTTACTCTATACATTGATCTATGATCGTAAGAATAAGCTAAATTACGAAGCGCTTATTTTTATGATCATCGCTCTTACTTATATAAATTTTTATATTAAAATTTCACTTATTTTGGTTATCTATCTTCTAATATATTTTAGACCAAATTTATGGAAACAAAGAAGCATCGCCGCGCTTGGGCTATTTGCTGTTTTGCTTTTTGCTATCACTGGTGGTCTAAATCCCATACTTTTTCAACTTAAATTTTACGTCTTTAGAAGCGTTCCCGAAAGCTCCGGACTAGCCTTTCACTACTTTAACGTAAATCAGACGATAAGGGAATCAGGAATAGTCGAATTTGAAGTATTTGCACAGCGTATAAGCGGGCATGTGATCACTTTCACAGCCTCTTTAGTCGGAATAATTATATTGTGCTTTAAAAAAAGATCTTTTCTTCTCGCTCTTCCTATGCTATTTTTAGGATTTTTAGCTGTAAAAGGCGGGCTTAGATTTACTATATACTCAGTGCCTATTATGGCGATTGGATTTGGATATTTTGTTGTTTGGGCTATAAATTTATTCAAACTAAATATATGGCTAAATAGAGGTATAATCTTAACTATATCCATTATTTCGCTTCTGCCTTGCCTGCTTCACATATATACATATAAAGTGCCTACGGTATTTTCCAGACAGGAGGTTGAGAGTCTGGACAGGCTAAAGCTTATAGCCGATAGAGAGGATTATACTCTGGCTTGGTGGGATTATGGCTATCCGATTCGCTACTATGCCGATGTTAAGAGTTTAATTGACGGCGGAAAGCACCTTGGTAGGGATAATTTCGCAGTTAGCTTCGCACTGGGAGAAAATCAAATCAGCTCAGCCAATATGGCTCGTCTTGAAGTGGAGTATACGGAGCGTAATTTTACCGAGAGATTTGGTTCAAATTTAGCAAAGATGATGCAAGATTATAATGCTACCAATGCAAATGCCTTTTTAAATTCGCTAAATAACAAGAGTTTTAATCTTCCTAAAAAGACAAGAGATATATATTTTTATCTTCCGGATTCTATGATACATATCTTTCCTGTCGTCTTGCAGTTTTCAAGGCTTGATTTAACTAGTGGGGCGGAGTATGATAATGTGCTTTTTTATATAGGCGCTCCTTATGCTATAAAAAGCGAAGGTGTTGATATAGGCGGAGGTTTTATCATGTCAAATGACGCTTCTAAGCTAATTTATAATGGCGAGATAGTGCCTATAAATACATATTTTGAGACAAGTTACGATGAAAAAGACAAGCTTGTAGTAAAGCCTTATAAGATAGATTCGAGTGCGAAAGTTTATGTTGTATATATGAAGGATTATAGGAGATTTTTGGTGATTGATGAAAATGCATTAAACTCGACTTATATCCAGCTTTTTGTATTTGAAAATTTTGATAAAGAGCTCTTTGAGCCGGTTTTATTAAACGGTGTGGTTAAAATTTATAAATTGTTGAAATAATATTGTATGGAATCTAAATTTGATAAATAAAAAGGTTAATTTTAATGGCTAGAATCGGTTTTTTATCTCACGCCGATATGAGCATCTATCATTTTAGAAGCCCTATAATGCGAGCTTTAAAAGAGCTTGGGTATGAAGTTTTTGCCATTTGTCCTAAAGGCGAATATGTAAAACGGCTTGAAAATGAATTTAATTGCGTTACATATGAGCTTGACCGCGCTAGCTTAAATCCGTTTGTGGTGATAGATAATTCAAATAAACTTAGCGAAATTTTACGCACTTTAAATTTGGATTTACTGCAAACTTCGGCACATAAATCAAATGTATTTGGAACCTTTGCCGCCAAAAAAGCCGGTATAAAACATATTATAAATTTAGTCGAAGGGCTTGGAAGCTTTTATGTAGATAGTGATTTAAAGACAAGGTTGATACGTCTAGCTATAGAGATGCTTTATAAAAGAGCTCTAAATTTAAGTGACGCTTGTATATTTGTAAATGAGGCTGATCCTAGATATTTTTTGGAAAGAAATTTGATCAAATCGGAAAAGATTATAAAAATTAAAAGTGTCGGAGTGGATAGCAAAAAATTTGATCCAAATATCGTAAATGGCGTAAATTTAAGCGATAAAAAAGTCGTTTTGATGATAGGACGTGCTATGTGGCACAAGGGAGTTAAAGAGTTTTATGAAGCTGCAAAAATCCTAAAACACCGCAGCGATACTCAATTTGTCTATGTCGGCGAGGGATTTGATGGCAATAAAAGCACTGCCGATGAGAGCTTTTTAAGGAGCGGGGATGTCCTTTATCTAGGTGCAAGAGATGATATTGCAGAGCTTTTAAAATCTAGCTTTTTACTTGCTCTTCCAAGTTACCGCGAGGGCTTTCCTAGGACTGTTTTGGAAGCTATGAGTATGGGAGTGCCGGTAGTTGCAAGTAATGTCAGCGGATGCAATGAGGCTGTGATAGACGGAATAAACGGCTTGCTTTGCGAAGTAAAAAATTCTCTAGATTTAGCCAAAAAGATTGAAATTTTATTGGATAACGAAAATTTGGCTAAGAAAATGGGTGCAAATGGCAGAGCAATAGTAGAAAAAGAGTTTGACGAAAGAGATATAGTCCAAAAATATATTGAGGCGTATAGGAAATTTATCGATGTATAAAGCGTTTTTTAAAAGGTTTTTAGACATTTTAGGCTCCGTTGTTTTGATAATTATTGCTTTGCCTATTATGGTTGTGGTTGCGATTTTAATCTATTTTAAACTAAGTAAAAGCGTGATCTTTACTCAAGCTAGACCAGGACTAAATGCAAAGATATTTAAAATTTATAAATTTAAGACAATGAGTGAGGAGAGAGACGAAAGTGGCGAGCTTTTGCCGGATGCGCAGAGGCTAACGAAATTTGGCAAAACAATTAGAGGCCTTAGCCTAGATGAGCTTCCTCAGCTTTTTAACGTGCTAAAAGGAGATATGAGCTTCATCGGACCTCGTCCGCTTCTTATAGAATATCTGCATCTTTACAATGCTAGACAGGCTAAAAGACATAATGTAAGGCCAGGTATCACGGGGCTTGCTCAGGTAAATGGCAGAAATGCGATAAGCTGGGAGCAGAAGTTTAAATTTGACGTTGAGTATGTAGAAAATTTAAGCTTTGCAATGGATGTTAAAATAGCTTTGATGACCGTTAAAAAGGTATTTAACAGAAGCGGGGTGAGTAAAGAGGGGCATGCAACAACGGAGAAATTTAATGGAACAAACTGAAATTTATATTTACGGATGTAGCGGGAATGGCGCAGTTGTAGCCGATATTGCCGCAGAGTGCGGGTATGAGAAAATTTGGTTTTTGGATGACTTTAAATTTGACGGTAAAAATATCTTAAAATTTAGCCCAGAGCTTAAAAAGGCCGATATTATCATAGCTATAGGCGATAATAACACTAGAAAGAAGCTTCAAGATGTCGTGCAGAAGGCGGGATTTAATGTCGTAAGCTTGATTCATCCAAGTGCGGTTATAAGTAGCAGTGCTAAAATTTGTTGTGGAGTCGTAATCATGCCAAGAGCCGTAGTAAACGCTCATGCCATCATAAAGCAGGGTGCTATCATAAATACGGCGGCTGTTATAGAGCATGACTGTGTTATCGGAGAGTTTGCGCATATCAGTCCTAATGTGGCGCTGGCCGGTGGCGTTAAAGTAGGGGATTTAAGTCATGTTGGAATTGGATCAAGCGTCATACAAAATATCAAAATCGGTGCAAATTCGGTAATCGGTGCGGGCAGTGTTGTAGTAAGAGATATAGAAGAAAATGTCGTAGCATACGGAATTCCTGCTAAAAAAATGAGAAATTTGGACTAAAATTTGATAAAAAATAATAGAATTTGAAGAAACAAAGAAGGAATAATGCAAAGAGTATTTTTAAGCCCGCCACATATGAGTGGGCGAGAGCAAGAGTATATAGCGGAAGTTTTTAAAAGCAATTATATAGCTCCACTTGGTGAGTATGTAAATAAATTTGAAAATAGCGTCAAGGCTTATACGGGCGCAAAGGACGCTCTTGCGCTTAGCTCTGGCACAGCTGGACTTCATCTGGCACTTAGGGTTTTAGGCGTAGAACAGGGGGATTTTGTCCTGGTTTCTAGCTTTACTTTTATAGCCTCGGTTTCTCCGATACTTTATCAAAAGGCTACTCCTGTCTTTATAGACTCCGATGAGAGTTGGAATTTGAGTCCAAAACTACTCAAAAAGGCTATTTTAGAGCTTCCTAAAAAACCAAAAGCCTTGATTTTAACTCATCTTTACGGTCAGGCTTGCAAGATGAATGAGATAGTTGAAATTTGTAAAAATGAAAATATCGCCATAGTCGAAGATGCCGCAGAGGCTCTTGGCGGGTTTTATGACAAAAAAGCTCTTGGCACGTTTGGAACGCTTGGGGTTTATAGCTTTAATGGAAATAAGATCATTACAACCTCTGGTGGCGGTATGCTAGTAGGAGATGAAAATTTAGTCGAAAAGGCGAGGTTTTACTCGACTCAAGCAAGAGAGCCTTTTTTGCACTATGAGCATAAAGAGTATGGCTATAATTATCGCCTTAGCAATGTTTTAGGTGCCATAGGTACGGCTCAAATGGAGGTTTTGGAAGATAGGGTAGTTAAAAAGCGTGAAATTTTTCAAAGGTATCAAGAGAGTTTAAAGGAAATTGAATTTATGCCCGAGATTAAGAACTCTCGCGGAAATAGATGGCTTACAACAGCGCTTTTTAAAGGTAAAAACGATCACTTAAAAGTTATCGATGCTCTGTTTAAATCAAACATAGAGAGCCGACCTCTATGGAAGCCTATGCATTTGCAGCCTCTGTTTAAAGGTGCATTCAGCTTTGTAGACGGCACTAGCGAAGATCTCTTCTCTCGTGGAATTTGTCTGCCTAGCGGCACTTCGATGAGCGATGAGAGTTTGGATTTAGTTGTTAAAATAGTGGAGGAAAATTTGTAGATGTTTAAAGCTACCAAGCTAAAGAGGCTAATATTTTTTCTAAGCTTTGATATCTTTATATTTGTAGCCTCGTTTTATTGGGCATATTTGCTTAGATTTAGCGGCATAATACCTGAATATTTTAAGGATAGTTTATATATAAACGGCTCTCTTGTGCTCTTTTTAAAGCTATTTTTTATGTGGATTTTTAAAATTTATAAGGTGCCTTGGAGGTTTTTTGGATTAAACGAGGCTAGAAAAATTTTTCTAGTTCATATAGCTGCCGTTTTGTCGTTTTGGGTGATATTTTTTGCATTTTCAGATGTATTTAATCCGTTTCCAAGAAGCGTGATTTTAATAGATGCGGTTATCTCTTGTTTGATTGTAGGAAGTCTTAGAATTTCAAAAAGGATGTTTCTTGATTTTTCTAAAAAAGCCGATGCAGGCGAGCCTTGTATCGTGATAGGCGCTACTTCAAAGGCCTTACATGTTTTAAAAGGTCTTAGACAAGGCTATATAGATTTTTATGCTGTAGGCGTAGTTGATGGAAGAAGCGACCTTGTGGGCACCTATTGTGATGGATTTTTAGTTCAGGCTAAAAAAGAAATTTCAAATATCATCAAAGAGTACAATGTAAAAACTGCCATAATCGCTCTTGCACTATCTCAAGACGAGCTTCAGGAGCTTTTTGATGAGCTAACTGGATACGGAATACGCGATATTAAAATTTTCTCTTTATTTGGTAAGCAAGAAATTAAGGATATATCTATTGAAGATCTTTTGGCCAGAAAGCCAAAGGACCTGAGTGATAGCGTGGCTAGAGGTTTTTTAGAGGATAAGGTTGTTTTGGTAACTGGTGCCGGAGGAAGCATAGGAAGTGAAATTTGTAAGCAGTGTTTGAAATTTGGCGTCAAAAAGCTTATAATGCTAGATAATAGTGAGTTTAATCTATATATAGTCGGAGAGATAACAAGCTCTAATAAGACCGTTAGCAAGATGATAAATATCACTGATTTGCAGGATTTAAGAGCTGTTTTTGATGAGTTTAGACCTCAAATCGTAATTCACGCTGCGGCATATAAGCATGTGCCGCTTTGTGAAGCCAATCCTAAGGCGGCAGTTGTAAATAATATCTTAGGAACTAAATTTGTAGTTGATATGTCTATAGAATTTAGTGTAAAAAAAGTAGTCATCATCTCATCTGACAAAGCTGTGCGCCCTACAAATATTATGGGGGCTGCCAAGAGAGTTTGCGAACTATATGCGCTAAATTCAAATATCAAAAATCATACCGAGATAGTTGCGGTCAGGTTTGGAAATGTGCTTGGAAGTAGCGGAAGTGTAATACCTAAATTTAAGGAGCAAATTTCTAAAAATTTGCCTCTAACGGTTACGCATCCTGATATTACTCGTTACTTTATGCTCACCTCAGAGGCCTGCCAGCTCGTGCTTCAGGCTGCTTCTATAGCAGAAGGAGGAGAGCTGTTCGTGCTTGATATGGGTGAGCCCGTAAAGATAGCCGATCTTGCTAAAAAGATGCTGATTTTATCGAATAAAGAGCATTTGGGTATAGAATTTGTAGGATTAAGACCGGGAGAGAAGCTATATGAGGAGCTTTTAATAAATAAAGATGATGCAAGGACTAAATTTGAATCTATTTTTGTTACGGATTCTCAAATTTATGATATAAATAGGCTAAATATCGAGATAGATGAGCTACTAAACAGCGAAGATATTGCTAAAAATTTAAAAGACATAGTGCCTGAGTTTAATCATGCGCTAAATTTGAAAGGTTGAAATTTGTTTATAAAGGATATCCAGAGATTTTCTGATGCTAGATATAAGGCAAGGGCCTATCTATGCTATCTTTTTAGTAGAAATTTGCCAAATAAGCTTCCGGGCGTTAGTTTGGATGGTATTAAAGCTGGGCTTGATAAGATAGCTCACGAGATAGAGAGCTTCGATGCTTTTTATGTGCTTGATAGCAACGGAATACAGATTGAAGACTCTATGAGTCTAAACAAAGAATATTGCGCAGGCAAAGGTGAAAATAGAAGCAATAAGGCATATTATTATAGAGCGGTTAGAGAGAAGCGATGTATATTGAGCGATCCATACCCTTCAACTCTGACAAACGAGCTTTGTGTCACGGCTTCCACGCCAATTTATGATGAGAAAAATGAGCTTAAATTTGTAGTTTGCGTTGATATCTCTTTGGATAATGTTTTAGAGCTAATTGCCCCTGGAGTTGCGGAAGGGTATTTTGGTAAATTTTTAAAATGTATATATTCTGCATTTGCAGTTGCTCTTTTTATGGTTTCTGCATTTTTGTTTATATATGGCGTGAGCAGATTTTTATCTAATAGCCTTATGAATATCAATGTTGAAGAGATGTTTGAAACAACCATAGTCCTGACTCTTGCTTTAGCTATTTTTGACTTGGTTAAGGCGATTTTTGAAGAAGAGGTGCTTGGCAAAAGTAATCAAAATGATGATACCGATCATAACAAAACTATGGTTAGATTTATTGGATCTATTATTATTGCGCTTGCCATAGAGGCTCTTATGCTAGTATTTAAATTTGCAATAACGGCTCCTGATCACATAATAAACGCTATTTATCTGATAGCTGGAGTTGCTATGCTGATGGTTGCTCTTAGTATATACCTGATATCTGTAAAAAATAAGGCTAGTAAATGAGTGCAAGCATAGGCATAATTGATTATGAGGCCGGAAATCTAAGAAGTGTTATTAATGCTTTTAAATTTTTAGGATTTTATGCAAAGTTAGTAAAAGATTGTGATGAGGTTTTAAAATTTGATAAGATTATTCTGCCTGGAGTTGGGGCTTTTGCACTGGCGATGGAGAAATTAAAGTCTAAGTCTTTAGATCAAGCCATAATAGAATTTGCAGCTAGTGGAAAGCCTTTTTTAGGTATTTGCCTTGGCATGCAACTACTTTTTGATGATAGCGAGGAATTTGGACTGTCTAAAGGACTTGGCATAATAGAAGGCAAAGTAAAGAAATTTGATCAAAATAAAATGAGAGATAGTTTAAAGATCCCCCATGTTGGCTGGAATACGATAAATTTTAGTAAAAATTCGGTAATAAACAGAAACTTAAAACGTAGTGAATATCTATACTTTGTACACTCGTATCACGTGGTTTGCGATGATAAATTTGCTCTTGGATATAGCGAATATGGCCATAAATTCGTAAGTGCCGTTTGTAAAGATAATATTTACGGCTTTCAGCCTCATCCTGAAAAGAGTCAGGATGTCGGGCTTAAAATTTTAGAAAATTTCGGGAGGCTTTAATGGAAATTTTTCCTGCAATAGACTTAAAAGAGGGCAAGGCGGTAAGACTTAGTAAGGGTGTGATGAGTAGTGCTAAGATTTATTCAGATAGACCAGAAGAGCTTGCTAAGGAGTTTGAGGATTTAGGTGCTAAATGGCTTCATCTTGTTGATTTGGACGGCGCTTTTGCCGGAGAGGCTATAAATTTAAAAACAGTTGAAAAGATAGCAAAGGCTACAAATTTAAAGATCGAACTTGGCGGCGGAATAAGGAACGAAGATCGTATCAAAAGCTATATAAATAGCGGTATTACTAGAGTGATTCTTGGTTCAATAGCTTTAAAAGATCCTAATTTTGTCAAAGAAGTAGCTAAAAAATATAGAGTAGCCGTTGGCATAGATGCGGTAGATGGATATGTAGCGACCGAAGGTTGGGCTGATGTATCAACTATGAGGGCTACTGATTTGGCGTGTAAATTTGCAGGCGCTGGCGTAGAGGCGATAATTTGTACAGATATTAGTAAAGACGGGATGCTAAGCGGTGTTAATGTAGAATTTACAGTTGATATAGCAAAATCCAGCGGCATAGACACTATAGCAAGCGGAGGAGTAAAAGATATCGGTGATATAATAGCTCTTCAAAAAACCGGTCAAGTATTTGGCGTCATAGTAGGCAAAGCTTATTATGAAGGCAGTATAGATCTCAAAGAGGCGCTTAAATTAACTATTTAAAATTAAAGTTAATTTGAATATAAAATTTGATAGAATAGACCAAAATTTTAAAAGGAATGATTGTGAAAATACTAGTAGTAGATGATAGTTCTACGATGAGAAGAATTATAAAAAACACTCTACAAAGGCTTGGACATCAAGATATTTTAGAGGCTGAAAATGGTCTTGAAGCCTGGCAGATACTAACTCAAAACAGCGATATAGACATACTTGTAACCGACTGGAATATGCCTGAAATGAACGGGCTTGAGCTTGTAAAAAAAGTTCGTGCAGAAGAAAAATATGTCGATATGCCTATTATAATGGTTACTACAGAAGGCGGTAAAGCCGAAGTTATAACAGCTCTAAAAGCAGGCGTAAACAACTATATAGTTAAACCTTTTACACCTCAGGTTCTAAAAGAGAAGCTAGAAGACGTTATCGGTTAATGCAAAATTCTCATTTGAAAGAAAATTTTTATGAGCTAAGTGTTGTTTCTAACAATGCTCACGATTTATTACTAGATCTTGTTTTTGCCTTTGGAATAACCTGTATAGAAGAGATTGAAAATGGGTTTATAATTAGAGACGAAGATGATCTTAGTGAGATTCAATTTGGCTTAATTGAGTATGTAAAAGCTGCTGAGAAATCTCTTGGTAGGAAGATAGATCTTAAGCTTGATTTGCAGGTTAAAGAAAATAAAGATTGGATTAATGAATATAAAAAAAATGTTAAGCCTATAGAGATTGGTAAATTTTACATACGTCCAAGCTGGGAAAATCCTAGAGAAGATCTTGTAAATATTATAATAGACCCTGCCTTGGCATTTGGCTCTGGACATCACGAGAGCACAAGCGCTTGTATAAGTTCTTTGCAAAAATATGCAAAAGATGGAATGAGTGCTATTGATGTGGGTTGCGGAAGTGGTATTTTAAGTATAGCATTGGCAAAACTGGGCTGCAGTGTGGATGGCTGTGATACAGATGAGCAAGCTACCTATAGTTCTAAGCAGAATGCAGAGTTAAACGGTGTTAAATTTAATAAAATTTGGACCGGTTCAATATCAAATTTAGACGCTAAATACGATATTGTTGTGGCAAATATCATAGCTGATGTTATATTAATATTAAAAAATGATTTGATAAAATTACTCAAAGATGGCTCGTATCTAATTTTAGCAGGTGTGCTAGAAAAGTATAAAGAGCGTATCTTAGAGGCCTTTTCTTCACTTAAGCTTGTTGAATTAAACACGCAAAATGAGTGGAGTAGCTTCGTATTTCAAAAATAATTTTAAGGGATATAATGAACAATAAAAGATTTGATGAAGATAGAAATTCAAATAATAATGGCAATAATGGATTTTTTAATAAGAATCCGATTTTTATTTTTGCTATTTTTGCTATCGTTATTATTTTGGTATTTAGAGGTTTTACCGACAATATGGAGATAGGAGGCTCGTTTGGAGGTCAAGCAGCCACTAAGAGCGTAACCTATTCTGAATTAAAAGAGATGATTAAAAACAAGCAAATTTCTCAAGTAGGAATTGCAGAAACATCTATTAAAGCACTTGGTAATATGGGAGATGGCAGAAGTGTATTTATAGCAAAAAGAGTAAACGATCCTACTTTGGTACCTCTACTAGAAGCAAATAACATACCATACGGCGCATATAGTGAGACAAACTGGTTTACTGAACTGCTATTTTCTTGGGTTCTACCGATATTTATATTTTTTGGAATTTGGATGTTTCTTGCAAGTAGAATGCAAAAAAACATGGGCGGAGGCATACTTGGTATGGGAAGCTCCAAAAAGCTTGTAAATTCCGAAAAGCCAAAAGTGAAATTTACCGATGTAGCAGGCGTTGAAGAGGCCAAGGAAGAAGTTAAAGAGATAGTTGATTTCTTAAAGCACCCTGATAGGTATATAAATTTAGGAGCTAAAATTCCAAAAGGTGTGCTTTTGGTTGGTCCTCCGGGCACAGGTAAAACGCTTCTTGCAAAAGCTGTTGCAGGCGAGGCGGATGTGCCTTTTTTCTCGGTTTCTGGTTCAAGCTTTATAGAGATGTTTGTGGGTGTTGGTGCAAGTCGCGTTCGCGATCTTTTTGAAAACGCTAAAAAAGAAGCTCCTGCGATTGTATTTATCGATGAGATAGACGCCATAGGTAAAAGTCGTGCAGCAAGCGGAATGATAGGTGGAAACGACGAAAGAGAACAGACGCTAAATCAGCTTCTAGCCGAGATGGATGGCTTTAGCTCGGATGCTTCACCTGTGATAGTTTTAGCTGCGACAAACCGTCCTGAAGTGCTTGATGCTGCGCTTTTAAGACCTGGAAGATTTGATAGACAAGTGCTTGTTGATAAGCCTGATTTTAAAGGAAGAATCGATATCTTACGTGTGCATATGAAAGATATCAAACTTGATCATAATGCCGATATAGAAGAGATTGCGAGGATGACTGCAGGACTTGCCGGAGCGGATCTGGCTAATATTATAAATGAAGCTGCGCTTTTAGCGGGCAGAAAAAATAAAGATCATGTTGAGCAAAAAGATTTAGTAGAGGCTGTTGAACGCGCTATCGCCGGGCTTGAAAAGAAATCAAGACGTATAAATCCAAAAGAAAAACGTATAGTGGCATATCACGAAAGCGGACATGCGCTTATCTCTGAAACAACAAATGGCGCAGATAAAGTAACAAAAGTTTCTATCATTCCTCGTGGATTAGCTGCTCTTGGATACACGTTAAATACGCCTGAAGAGAATAAATTTATGATGCAAAAGCATGAGCTAATCGCTCGTGTTGATGTTCTTTTAGCTGGACGTGCGGCTGAAGAGGTCTTTATAAAAGAGATTTCAACAGGTGCAGGAAATGACCTTGAGCGCGCTACAGATATACTAAAGGCTATGGTGTCTGTTTATGGAATGAGTGATGTAGCCGGTCTTATGGTGCTTGAAAAACAAAGAAATACGTTTTTAACAGGTGGTCAAAGCATTAAAGACTATAGTGACAAGATGGCTGAAAAGGTGGATGATTTTGTAAAAAGCACTCTTGAAACCAGATATAATGAGGTTTTGCAGACTCTTAGAACTTATAGCGGCGCTATTGAAAAGATGGTTGAGGCTTTATATGAGCAAGAGACTATTGAGGGTGCTAAGGTTAGAGAGATTATAAAGGCCTATGAAGAGGAAAATGGACTTCCTAGTCGCCTTGTCGAAGAGCATAAAGATGAGCCAAAGCCTTAGATCGGAGTAGAATATGGAGATTGTCGCTAAACAAGGCTATAAATATATACTGATTTTTGGTCTTTTATTTTTATTGTCGGTGTTTTTTGACACTCTTTGGACTCTGTTTTTTGTCATTTTTATTATTACTCTTTTTATCTTTAGAAATCCAAAAAGAGAGAAGGGAAGTAGCGATGAATACGCTATTTTAAGCCCTATTGATGGAAGAGTAAAAAGTATTAGAAGAATTTCTTACTTGGGAGATGATTCCATTGAGATTATTATCTCTAAATCAGTCTTTGGATCAGGCTCTCTTAAAGCACCTTGCGATATAAAACTTATTGAATTAAAGCAAAGACATGGCTTGTTTTTATGTAGTGCTATAAAGTCTTCAAATTCTCTAAACGAAAGAGCTTTATATACATGTAAGCATGGGAATTTAAAAATTTCTATACGCACTATAGTAGGTGCTTTAAGTAGAAGCTTGTCTGTTGAGAAATTTGAAGAGTTGCAATCAGGTAATAAATTTGGGTTTTTAACCGATGGGCTAGTTGTATTGATACTGCCTATTAGCGCACGCATAAGTGCTGCCATAGGAGATAGAGTAAAGGCGACTAGTAGTGTGATTGGATTTTTTAACCATGAGGATAGAAAATGAGAGAGAATGATAAACTTCAACTTATGTATATATTTCCAAATTTATTTACCGCAGCTAGTGCTTTTTTAGGTGTCATTAGCATTATAGCTTCTGTAAATGGACAATTTTTTAAGGCGATAACATATATAGTATTTTCTCTTATTCTTGATGGACTTGACGGTAGAGTAGCCAGACTTACTAAGACTACTTCAAAATTTGGAGTAGAGTTTGATAGTCTTGCAGATATTGTAGCATTTGGAGTAGCTCCGGCTATGCTATTTTATTTTTCAGTAGGACATCATTTTGGCAGACTAGGCTCTCTTGTGTCAGCTCTTTTTGTGGTTTTTGGCGCTATTAGACTTGCCAGATTTAATGTCATGACGGGCACATACGAGCCATCTGTATTTATCGGTCTTCCTATACCTACAGCAGCTATTGTAAGCGCTTTTTGGGTGGGGCTTAGCTTGGAATATAGCTTTACTAGAAATGCTGAGTGGCTTTTGCTTATACTTCAAGCCGTGCTTTCTGTACTGATGGTTAGTAATATACGATATCCAAGCTTTAAAAAAATAGATTTAAAGCAGGCCAATTTCTTAAAAATTTTAATCATTTTAACTATCTTATGTTCTTTGCTCTATATATATCCTATAGAAGTTCCTGCGGCTTTGATGACTATTTATGTTTTTTATGGTATAGTTAGATTTGTTTATATGTTTATCAAAAAGAATCCGAAATTTAAAAAGGAGAGCGAATGAGCATCGATTCTAGCATATATTTCGTACAAATTTTCTTTCAAATTAAACACGCTCTGCTGCTGCGCTAGGCAGCTATTACTTACTTTTTTACTCATTAAATTTATAAATTTCAAAAAATCTAAAAAGGATACAAAATGGATAATAATAAAATAATTATATTTGATACTACATTAAGAGATGGCGAGCAAAGTCCTGGCGCTTCAATGAATACAGAAGAAAAATTAAGAATAGCTCTTCAGCTTGAGCGTCTTGGCGTGGATGTGATGGAGGCCGGGTTTGCTGCGGCAAGTCCGGGAGACTTTGATGCGATAAATCAGATTGCAAAGCAGTCTTCAAATATTACGGTTTGTTCTCTTGCAAGGGCTGTAGAAAGAGATATCAAGGCTGCCGGAGAGGCTATATTTCCTGCTAAAAAAAAGAGAATTCATACGTTTATCGCTACAAGTCCGATTCACATGGAATATAAGCTTAAGATGAAGCCAGATGAAGTAATACGCCGTGCAGTTGATGCTGTAAAATATGCTAAAACATTTTGTGATGATGTCGAGTTTAGCTGTGAAGATGCGGGTAGGACTGAGCTAGGATTTATGAAAGAGATTTGTGAAGCCGTAATAGAGGCCGGTGCAAAAACAATAAATTTGCCAGATACTGTCGGATATCGCTTACCAAACGAGCTTACGGCAATGATAAGCGAGATGGTAAAATTTATCAATGGGCGAGCAATAGTTTCAGTCCATAATCATAACGATTTAGGGCTTGCTACAGCCAATTCTTTAGCTGCTGTCATGGCTGGAGCCAGGCAAGTGGAATGTACTCTAAATGGACTTGGTGAAAGAGCGGGCAACGCAAGTTTAGAAGAGATTGTAATGGCTATAAAAACTCGTCAAGATATATTTGCTCCGCTATATACGGATATAATTTGCAAGGAAATTTATCCAAGCTCTCGCCTTGTGGCGACCATAACAGGCATAGAGCCTCAACCAAATAAGGCTATAGTAGGTAAAAACGCCTTTGCTCACGAAAGTGGAATTCATCAAGACGGTGTATTAAAACACAAAGAGACTTATGAGATAATTTCAGCCGAAAGTATTGGGCTTGAAAAAAATTCCTTGGTTCTTGGTAAGCATTCCGGACGCCACGCATTTAAAGACAAGCTTATAAGTCTTGGTTTCGAGCTTGACAGTGAAGCCTTGAATGAAGCATTTGATAAATTTAAAGAGCTTGCAGATAAGAAAAAAGAGGTATTTGACGATGATATTCGTGCGCTTGTTACTAGCGAATTTATTAAAATCCCACAAGCTTACGAGATGGTAACTTTAAGCCAAAATAACTGCAATAAAGGACTTGCAAGTGCTGCTGTAACTATAAAACATAAAGATGAATTTATTAGCGATGCGGCTCTTGGAAACGGAACGGTAGATGCGATATTTAAGGTTATTGATCGCATAAGTAAGATAAATGGAGTATTAAAAGATTATAAAGTAAGCGCTGTGAGTCAAGGTAAGGATGCTTTAGCTAGTGTTATAGTTAAAGTTGAATTTGATAAAAATAACGCTGTTATAGGGCATGGGCTTGATATAGATACTATGATGGCTAGCGCAAAGGCCTATGTTGGCGCGTTAAATAGCTTCGTTAGAATTAAGAATCTAAGCAAATAGAAATAATCTAAGATTAATTTATCTCGCAAATTATATTGTTGCGAGATAAATTAATTATTCTAAAATAGGGTCGTCTCCAAATTGGTTAGGACCTATTGTTCCACGCTTTGTAAACCATATAAGAAGTATAATGGCTCCTATAACAGGTATAAGAAACAGAAGATAAAACCATCCGCTTTTGTTGATATCATGTAATCTTCTTACAGAAACAGCAATGGTTGGTAAAAAAAGCGCTAATGCAGATATTGTATAAAATATTGCAGAATTTATCGTTGTGTCTATTATGCTTGCAAATATGTATATAAGCACGTTAAAAAGCGCGAACCACCAATACTCAGACCTAGATGCTCTACCATTAAATGTTGCATAATTGCTAAAGCAATTTTTTATAGATTGGGAAAAAGTCATTAATTATCCTCTGTTAAAAAATAATACTTATATTTTATAAAAACAACTAAAAAAATAAAATAATAAAATTAGATTAATAAAATTTTTCGGAAAATATTTAATCCGCAAATGTTCTTATGAGAAATAACACATTATATTGATATTTGGTAATAAAATCTATTATAATGGCAATATTAAAATTTCACACGAGGAGATCGCTATGAAAAAATTGGTTTTTATCGTTTTTGCCGCACTTCTTGCACTATCTGCTCATGCAAGAACCAACGCGTCAATAGCAAACGAGTTAAGAATAGACAGTAAATTTGTAGAGTCTATTCCTTTTGAGTATGCTGCTTGCGTAAATGATAAGCAGTGGTCATCTTGCAAACAGCTTGGCTCGCACTATGACTTTGGAAGACCTGGCATAGCAAGTGATCCGCAAAAAGCTGTCATGTTCTACAAAATGTGCTGCGACTTAAATAATCAAGACAAAATGTGCTGCGAAAAGGGCTACGCAAAAGAGCTTGCAGAAAAACACGAAGCAGGTTGTAAGGCAAACGATGCTGCAAGTTGCGGCAAGTTAGCCGTCGTTGCTTATAATAAAAAAGACTTTGAAACGTCGTTTAAGTATGCAAAAAAAGGTTGTGATATCGGCAAAGACCAGGAATCCTGCGTATATCTTGCCTCTATGTATTACTACGGTGATGGTGTAGAGAAGAATTATGAAAAGGCATTTGAGGTCTATAACGGCTTGTGCGAAAGGGGCGTGTATAATATGTGCCCTACGGTGGGCTTTTTTTACGCTGATGGTATAGGTGTGAAACAAGATATCAAAAAGAGCAAAGAGATTTTAGAGAAAATTTGCCCAGATAAATATCCTGCCGGTTGCACTCAATTAGCCGTGCTTTATGAAACCGACAAATACGGTATGAAGGATGAGAAAAGGGCGGTTGAGCTGTTTTCTATCGCTTGCAAGCACAACAGAAAAAGTAAAGCTTGCGAAAAGCTAGGCAAAACGGCAAGTGAGGAGATAGCTTGCGAAAACAAAGATCCGCACTCTTGCTATATGGCGGCAAACGCTCATAAAAATGATCCGCAAAAAATGCTGTATTATTACGATAAAGCTTGCGAATACGGATATAGCAACGGTTGTTTTGAAGCTGCTGCTCTTAGCCAACAAGATGCCAAAAAAGCAATGGAGTATGCATACAAAGCTTGCAAATTACATAGAGTTGATGCTTGCGAGTGGCTAATGCAAATTTCAACACAGGCTTGCCAAGCCGGCAATCAAGAGGGTTGCAATTGGGTGGAGAGGATTAAAACGGGTAAATAATTTACCGATATGAGCCGTTTGCTAAATTTGGCATGCGGCTTAGTTGATGTGAACTATTAATTTATTCAAATAATTCTTAAAATTTTGCTAAATTTTTTATTGCAATTTAACCTGTATCAATATATTAAAGTTAATGCTTTAAAGTAAAATCAAAAAATTTGCTTTTAAATTTATTATCTTTTATTAGATTGTATTGTATTACAGCAGCATCTATATTGCCTATCTCTTGGTATAAGAGTGCAAGTGCTAGTCTGCTTTCAAAGGCGTTTGGATCGGTTAGCTTGGATAGTTCCAAAAGAGCGATTGCATTTTGAGAGTGATTGGAGCCTATTGCAGCCACAGATGTTAGAAACAGTGTTCCTGCGTCAGTAATCTTAAACTCATCTATGATTTTGTTATATATTTGATAGCTCTCTTCGAAATCGTTAGTAAAAATATCGATATATGCCAGAGTTTGTAGTAAATTTATATCATTTTGATTACCGTTTGCGATTAGTTTTTTAAGCTTTTCTCTCTCGTAGTTAAGTAGTCCTGAAATTTGAAGAAGTTTGATGTATTGTTCTTTGATAATGTTTGCGCCGTGATAAAAAGCTGCTTCATTTAGCTCTTTATTGTGAAAATAGATTTGAATTTGGCGCACATACTCTTTGATATTACTATCTTTAAATTTTGATATAAAGCTTAAAATATTTGATATTACGTCATCTGGAAGCTTTGATTTTAAAATTTCACTCTTTGCGATAAAGTCCTCATCTCTATTTGCAATTTTAGCTATTATTGCGTCAAATGCTAAATTTATAGCACTCTCTTCCTTTTCTTCTTCAAGCCATCTTATTAACGCATTTTGATTGCCAGAAATTAGTTCCATTAGGGCCTTATACAAATTAACCTCTTTTATATTCGGATCTTGCGCTAAATTTTCAGTTATCTCTTTAATAAATTTTGTGTTATTAATACTATTTATGTCGTTTGATATTGCACCAAATATTCCGGCAAGATGATTTGTCGGATCAAGGTGATAACTTGTAATAAAGTGCTTTGCCGCAAGAGAGAAGTTTCCAAGTTGAGCGTAACTTAAAGCAAGGTTATAGTGAAGCACTGAGTGCTCCGGATAGATTGAAATAAGCTTTGCAAAATGCGTATTTGCCTCTTTTAGTTTGTAGTTTAAAGCGCTTGCTATGGCTTTTGATATTTCTAAATTCACTTTTGATATCATTCCGCTTGTATTTAGGTAGTTGCTTGCGGCGCTTGCATCATCTAAAAATAGACTAACTCCGCCTTTTCTTATATAGTTTATCGTTTGACCGGGATCAAAAACTTTGTAAGGCGCGAAATAAAACAAGACCTCATATCTTCTGGTCTTATCAAAAAATATATCGTTTTTAAAATGCATTTGAGCTAAATTCACGTCAAATAGCTCAGGTTTTAGTATCGTTTTAATCGGAAAATTATTATTTAAGAATAATGGATCTTTTAAAAATACCATCTTTAATCCATCGGCTGCAGCTGGATAGTTATTTGTTTTAATGTCTATTAAAGCCAGTATCGAGTCGATTTTATCAGTGTTACTTTCGCTTTTAAGAGCGATATTTAACTTGTTTCTAGCCTTATCATATTCCCCTTCTTTAGCGTAAAGCATACCAAGGGTTAAGCTTGCATCAAATTCCTTTTGTTTTTCTAGTAGTTCTATAGCCTCTTTGTTTTGATTTAAATAACTTAAAATTTTTGCACTAAGGTACTCATATTTGTCTTTATAGTGTCCGTTGACAGGATGGGAAAGTGCTCGCAAAGCCTCTATATAATGACCTTTGTAGTAGTTTATAAGTGCATAGTAGTAGTTATAAAGTGGGGAATCTGACTCATCTTGAAGAAATGAATTTGCTAAATCTATATAGTATTGAAAATTTTGCTTATTATTAAGCTCTAGCGAACATACAGCCGCATTTATAGCACTTACGGCTATATTTTCTTTATTGTTGATCGCTTTTTTAAATGACTCTAGCGCATCATTAAATTTTTGTTGTCTCATTTGAGATACGCCTAAGTTGTAGTTTGATAAAGACTCGTTAAAAATTGCTATGTTTTCATAAATTTTAAGCGCTTCAAATTTATTACCCTTTTCATAGAGTAAATTTGCTTTTTGTATCATATCATCTATCTTTGAAGCGCCAAATTTCTGTATTTCAAAGCGGTCTTCGATATCTCTTGCGAGTTTAGACGGATCAATATCTGAACTCTTATCTTCTTTGAAAACAAAAAATAAAATTATAGCTATTAGTATAGCCGATACTAAGGATGCAATTGCGACGATTATTAAAAGCTTTTTTTTGCTTTTTTTGACAACGATCTTCTCAGGTTGATCTGATTTGGCTTGCTCCTCTTGCAAACTATCAAGGGAGATAAGCCCTTCATCTTGAGGTTTTTCGTTTTTTGATTCGTCGGCTTCCTCTAGTATGACTACATTTTCTTCAGCCACTACATATACCTTTTAAGAACCTCTGGAATTTCTATCGTGCCGTCGCTTTTTTGGTAGTTTTCCATGATGGCTATAAGCGTTCTGCCTACCGCTAAGCTTGAGCCGTTAAGTGTGTGAACGAGCGTGTTTTTCTTGCCGTCTTTGAAGCGAATTTTTGCCCTTCTTGCTTGAAAATCACGAGTGTTTGAGACCGAGCTTATCTCTCGGTATCTATTTTGCCCCGGCAACCAAACTTCAAGGTCGATGGTTTTTGCCGCACTAAAGCCAAGATCTCCGCTACAAAGAAGCAGATGTCGGTGTGGCAAGCCAAGTGAAGTAAGCAGGTCGCTAGCACACGCCACCATGTCCTCAAATACCTTTTCGCTTTGATCAGGCGTCGTTATGCTTACAAGCTCAACCTTTTCAAACTGGTGCTGGCGTATCATGCCACGCGTATCTTTGCCCGCAGAGCCCGCCTCTTGGCGAAAGCAAGCCGAGTAGCAAGTCATCTTTATAGGTAGGTTGCCGGCATCGATGATTTCGTCGTTATATAAATTTGTAACAGGAACTTCGCTAGTTGGGATTAGATACAAGTCTTCGTCGCGAATTTTATAAAGATCTTCTTCAAATTTTGGCAGCTGTCCTGTGCCGTAAAGCGTGCGTGAATTTACCAAAAACGGCACGTTTACCAGCTCAAATCCACGAGCCATGTTAAAATCAATCATATAATTAACAAGCGCTCTGCTAAGCTTTGCACCGTCTCCCTTTAGCACCGTAAAGCGGCTTCCCGCAAGCTTTGCCCCACGCTCGAAATCAAGCCAACCAAGCTTCTCGCCAAGCTCGTAGTGTTCCTTTGGCTCAAAGTCCAATTTGCGCGGCTCAAGCACTTTTTTAAGCTCGACATTATCATCCTCGTCTTTTCCAAAAGGCACGTCATCATCGGTGATATTTGGCACGCCTGACGCTATGCCGTCAAGCTTTTCGTCAAGCTCGCGAACCACTTTTTCGGCTTCATTCATCGCGACTTTGTTTAGATTTAGTTCCTCTTTAAGCATGCTTACGTCCTCGCCGTTTCTTGCTTTGATACCAAGCTCCTTGCTTTTAGCGTTTTGGATAGCTTGAAGGCTTTCTAAATTTTGGCGTTTTGCTTTAAGTTCGTTAAAAGTCGCTAAAAGTTCGCTTAGAACCTCTTCTTTTATCTTTTTCCCTCGTAGTTTTGATACGAATTCATCGTAGTTTGTTTCAAGTAGTTTTAAATTTATCATTCTAATACCTATCTATAAATTCCCGTTGCTTCACGCACTCTTTCAATGAGCGGAAGCGCTACTTCGCGAGCCTTTTTTGCGCCCGCCAACAATATCTCATTCACCTCGTTTTCATGACTTAAGTAGTATTCGTATTTTTGCCTTGCTGAAGCAAAATACTCCCACACCAGTTCGTTTAGATACATTTTAAAGTGTCCATGCCCTTCACCGCCACGCTCATAACGCTCCTGAAGCGCTTTTTGCCCACTCTCGTCCAAAAACAGCTTCGCGATATTATATACGTTACAGCCTCTCCACTCTTTTGGCTCTTCTAGGCTTGCGCTATCCGTTACTATTGAGCCAATTTGCTTTTTAAGCGTTTTTGCGTCGCTAAAGATATCGATCGTATTTTTATAGCTTTTACTCATTTTAGCGCCATCAGTTCCAGGCACTGTTGCGACGTTTTCATCGACTTTGCTTTCGGGTAGAGTAAAAATTTCTCCATGTTCGTTGTTAAATTTAATAGCTATGTCGCGGGCTATCTCAACGTGCTGAATTTGATCTTTGCCGACAGGAACGACGTTTGCTCTAAATAGCAAGATATCGGCAGCCATAAGCACGGGATAGCTAAAAAGCCCATGATTTGCGCTTATGCCTTTTGCTGTTTTGTCTTTGTAGCTGTGAGCGCGTTCAAGCAGTCCCATCGGAGTGTATTGACTTAGCACCCAGTATAGCTCAAGCACCTCTTTTACGTCGCTTTGCACCCAAAACACGCTTTTGTTAGGATCAATACCAAGCGCAAGAAACGCACATGCCGCTTCAAAGGTATTTTGCTTAAGTCTACTCGCCTCGCTAACCGAAGTCATGGCGTGGTAGTTTGCGATAAACATAAACATATCGCTGCTATCTTGCGCATCAACCATTTGCTTTATCGAGGCGAAATAGTTGCCCAGATGGAGTTTGCCTGAGGGTTGAAGTCCTGTTAGTACTCTCAAATTTTCATCCTTTTTTAAGCTTAAATTTTAATTTTTCTCAAATTTGAGTCGTAAAATTTAAACCATACGTTCATTTTTTAATCTTATTTACAATCTCTTTAACTATATTTTTAGCGCTCTTGCCTTCGACATCAACTATGATATCGGCTTTTTTCTCGTAAATTTTCTTTCTTGTTTTAAATAGCTCTTTTGCTTTGTCTCTATCTTTTAAAAGCGGACGTTTAGCAAATTTCTTCTGGGCATTTTGGCTATTTTCTATGCGTTTTATTATGCCATCAAAGCTTGATTTTAGATATATCACGGTGCCGATTTTGTTTAAATTTTTAACGTTTACAAAGCCTCCGCCGCCTGCTATCACGCAGTTTTGCACGTTAGCGGCTAAATTTTTAGCGACTAAGCTTTCTTGCTTTCTAAAATACTCTTCGCCCTTTGTCTCAAAAATTTCGCGAATTTTTAGATTTTCACTGCTTTCGATAAGATCGTCCGTATCAAGCATAAGTCGTTTTAGTTTTTTGCAAAGCTCCCTTGCTACCGTTCCTTTGCCAACTCCCATGAAGCCGATTAAGACTATATTATTGCTCATCTTTTTCCTCGCTATCGCTGTTTCTGTTTTTTGGTATGAGTACGACAGGAACGCCGCTTAGTTCAAATTTCTCGCGCAGTTTGTTTGTAAGATAGCGTTTGTAGCTAAAGTGAAGTGCGCGCGGACGGTTCATGATAAGAGCTATCTTAGGCGGTGCAAATCCAAACTGCACGGCATAATAAATCTTCACGCTCTTGCCTTTTTCGCGCGGTATCGGGTGAATTTTGGTCGCCTCTTTGATGAGTTCGTTTAGTTTTGAGGTTTGAATTTTTTGAGTGAAATTTTTATAAACTTCAAAAATGAGCGAGTAAATTTTATGCACTCTCTTGCCGCCAAGCGCGCTAACGCTGATTATTGGAGCGTAGGTTAGAAATTTAAACTTATCTTTGATGATCTTTTTCATCTCGTCAAACTCCACTTCGCTCTTATCCCACTTGTTTAGCACTATTATCACGCCGAGGTTAAATTTGCTAGCAAGCCCTGCGATACGCTCATCAAGCTCGGTTAGCGGCTCTGAGATATCAAGCACGAGTAGGGCGATATCTGTGTTTTCAAGTACGCTTTCGGTTCTATTAAGCGCGTATCTTTCGATGCCTTCTATCTTGCCGCGCTTTCTAATGCCGGCGGTATCTACAAATTCGATCACTCTATCTTCATAAACGAAAGTTTCATTTACAGGATCTATCGTGGTGCCTGCCACATCGCTTACAACGGCTCTTGCGTCTTTAACCAAAGCGTTTAAAAGCGAGCTTTTGCCCACGTTTACACGTCCTATGATGCCAACTCTTATGTTTTTTTCTTCAAAATTTTGCTCGCCTTCTTCGTCAAGAGTCTCTAAAAAATCATCAAAATCTTCATCCAAATCAGGTTTTATCTCATCTTTAAGATGCCTATAAATCCACTCGCTAAGCTCATCAACTCCGGCGTTGTGAGTAACTGAGATGGCAAACAGATCCTTTGCGCCAAAGCTATCAAATTCCCAAGCTCGTTGCTCGTCTTTTTTGCTATCTACTTTATTTATGACAAGTGCGGTTGGAATTCCTAGTCTTAAAAGTGCGTAAAACATCGCCTTGTCTTCGTCATCAGGGAAATTTTTGCCGTCTACCATGTAGATGATCGCATCTGAGTTTTGAGCCTCTTTGAGCGTTTTTTCTTTGACATTTCTAAAAAGCTCACTACTATCGTCAAGTCCGCCGCTATCAACCAAAATACACTTTTTATCGTCAATCGTTATCTCTGCTTTGTTTGTGTCGCGAGTAGTTCCGCTTACGTCTGAAGTGATGGCTATGCGCCTCTTTGCTAAACGGTTAAAAAGCGAGCTTTTGCCTACGTTTGGCTTTCCGACAAGTATGATTTTTTGCACTTTGTATTCCTTTAAATTTTGCTATTATACAAATTTTTAACTTACAATGTTTATAAATTAAGCCGTTTTGCACTACAATACGCTCAAATTTCAAAGAAGGTTAATAGTTGTTACATAAATTTCTAATGAGGCATTTGGGCACGTATTATATGATCATCGCTTGCATGCTCTTTGCGATAACAGGCGCTCTTGCGAAGGTCATAAGTGCCGATATGCCATCTATCGAAGTTGTGTTTTTTAGAAATTTGATCGGCCTTGTGATGATCGTTTATTCGCTTTATAAACGCCCGGCTCATCAAAAGGGCGGACATCCGTATCTGCTCATATTTAGAGGAGTTATCGGCACGCTTGCGCTCTTTGCGTTTTTTTATAACATCGCTCATATAAATTTAGGCGCTGCGTTTACCTTTTCTAAAACCAGCCCGATATTTACGGCACTGCTTGCCGCGATGTTTATGGGCGAGAGGCTAAGCTCGCGCGGTTGGATGGCGATATTTATCGGATTTGGCGGAATTTTGCTTATCATTCAGCCTGGGCTTGGCATCTCAAAGACCGATTGGCTTGGAATTTGGAGCGGAGTAGGGGCTGCGATGGCTTATACGAGCGTTAGGGAGCTTAAAAAAAGCTATGACACGCGCGTTATAGTCTTTTCTTTTATGGGATTTGGCACGGCTCTTCCGATCATATTTATGGCTTTGGCGGAGTTTATCCGGATAGACGGGTTTGAATTTTTGTTTTCCAAATTTGTCCTGCCTGATACTAAAAATATCTTTTTGATCCTTCTAATGGGCGTTGCGGGGCTTTACTTTCAGATGTATCTTACTAAAGCTTATGCGGCAAGTAAAAAGGCTGGCACGGTTGCGGCTGTAAGCTACGCCGACGTAATCTTTACCATTATCATCGGATATTTTATGGGGGACGGGCTGCCAAACACTGTTGCATTTTTGGGTATAATTCTAGTAATTCTTAGCGGAATTATAGTGGTAAAGGAGAAATAATGATACTAATCGCAGGGCCTTGCGTCATCGAGAGCGAAGAGCTTGTATTTGACGTGGCAAAAAGGCTTGTGAAATTTAATGAAGATAATAGGATAGAGTTTTATTTTAAATCAAGTTTTGATAAGGCAAATCGTACGAGTATAAATAGCTTTCGCGGTCCCGGGCTTGAAAAGGGTTGTGAAATTTTAGCTCGTGTGAAAAAGGAATTCGGCTTTAAAATTTTAACGGACATTCACGAGAGCTATCAAGCTAAGCCTGTGGCTGAAGTTGCGGATGTGCTTCAAATTCCTGCGTTTTTATGCCGTCAAACCGATTTGCTTGTGGCTGCGGCCAAGACAAATTCGGTCGTAAATATCAAAAAAGGGCAGTTTTTAGCAGCCAGCGCGATGAAACATTCCGTAAAAAAAGTGCTTGAAACTCGCGGTGTAGAGGGCGATGGATATGAAGTGGCTAAACAAAATGGAATTTGGCTAACGGAGCGCGGAAGCACTTTTGGATATGGAAATTTGGTCGTTGATATGAGAAATTTGGTTTTAATGAGAGAATTTGCGCCTGTGATATTTGACGCTACGCACAGTGTTCAGATGCCTTCGGCTCTTGGTGAAAAGAGTGGCGGAGATGCAAGATTTGTGCCGTATCTTGCAAGAGCGGCGGCAAGTGTGGGTGTGGACGGGTTTTTTTACGAGACGCATATAAATCCGTGCGAAGCGATGTGTGATGGACCAAATATGTTAAATTTAGACGAGCTGGATAGAGTTGTAGAGCAGACTTTAAAAATACAAGAAATTTTAAGGGGATAATTATGAACATAATCGAAGGAAATTTAAAACTAAGCGGAAAAGAAAAAATCGCAATTATCAATGCAAGGTTTAACCACATCATCACCGATAGGCTTGTCGAAGGCGCTAGAGATGCGTTTCTTCGCCACGGCGGAGATGAAAAAAATTTAAGCCTTATTTTAGTTCCGGGAGCATTTGAAATCCCTATGGCTCTTGAAAAGGCTCTTGAGAGCGGCAAATGGGACGCGATATGCTGCGTTGGAGCGGTTATTAGAGGCTCAACTCCTCATTTTGACTATGTTTCGGCTGAAACTACAAAAGGCATCGCAAACGTAACTCTTAAATACGGCAAGCCCGTAACATTTGGCGTGCTAACGGTAGATAGTATCGAGCAGGCCATTGAGCGAGCGGGCAGTAAAGCCGGAAATAAAGGCTTTGAAGCGATGAGCGGCGCGATAGAGCTTTTGAATTTATATAAAAATATAAAGGTTTAAAATGGCAACTCGTCATCAGGTTAGACAAGCCGTAATATCGCTACTTTACGCTCAGGAGATGGGTAGCGAGATGAGTGAATTTAAGGATGAATTTTTAGAGGAAAAAAAGATAAGAAATGAGCAAAGAAATTTTACGACTTCGCTTTATGATGGCGTAAATGAAAATTTGACCGCTCTTGATGAGTTGCTTAACTCACACTTAAAAGAGTATAAAATCCACGAAATCGGCGTTGTAGAAAGAGCGATACTTCGACTTGGAGCTTACGAGATGAAATTTACGGACACCGATAAAGCGGTCGTGATAAACGAGGCTATAGAGCTTGCCAAAGAACTTGGTAGCGACTCTGCGCCGAAATTCATAAACGGTGTGCTTGATGCGGTAAGGAGTGATATATGAAACTTTGCGTAGCGCTTGATATGGCCACGATGGAGCAAAATTTAGCTTTGGCTAGAGAGCTAAAGGGACTTGATGTATGGCTTAAAGTAGGACTTAGAAGCTATTTAAGAGACGGAGCTAAGATAATTGACGATATAAAAAAGATTGATGATTTTAAAATTTTCTTAGATCTTAAGCTGCATGATATACCAAACACGATGGCCGATGCCGCAGAAGTGATAGCAAGCTTGCCCGTTGACATGATAAACGTGCACGCAAGTGCAGGAAAAAGGGCGATGAGTGAGGTCATGAACCGCTTAAATTTACTAAAAAACCGTCCCTTAGTTCTTGCTGTGTCGGCTCTTACTAGTTTTAATGAAGATGGTTTTAGAATAGTTTATAACGACGATATAAAAAATTTTGTTCTTAAATTTTGTGTTAGTGCTTATGAAGTGGGTGTTGATGGGATGGTTTGTTCGGTATTTGAGAGTAATATGATAAAAGATGCAACATCACGTTTTTTTCTTACTTTAACTCCAGGAATTCGTCCTTTTAATGAGGACACGAACGATCAAAGCAGAGTAGCTGATTTAGAAACTGCAAAAAAAGAAAATAGCGATTTTATCGTAGTTGGTAGACCGATATATGAAGATAGTAGTCCTAGGGAAATTTGCGAAAGAATACTATCTGAAATAGAAGTTGTAAATGAGTGAGCTTAGAAAAATTCCATTTGTCGGAAAATCTACCGAAGCAGATCTAATAGCTCTTTGATATACAGATATAGCTTCGCTAAGATATGCCGATCATGAGGATATGTTATAGGCAAACTATCGCAATGGATCGCGGAAGTAATAAGTGTATTTTTTTGTATGTTGATCGTATGATCTATTATTATGCAAGGACTACAAAACCGGATAAAAATAGACTAAAATGGTGGCTCTGGAAAGATTAGTTAGAATTGACAAAATTTAAGCGGCATATCAGGAGCTATTTAATATAATCACATTTCTTCTTTTATGGACAGATGGGTGAGTGGCTGAAACCACACCCCTGCTAAGGGTGCAAGTCTTAATCGGGCTTCGAGGGTTCAAATCCCTCTCTGTCCGCCATTATTTAAATATTTCAATTCCAATCTTTTCTAAATCTTTCTTTTTAATCCCTAAAATACGCTATTTTGATATCATATACTTTCTATTGGACCTTAAAAAATCCTAAAATATGGTATAATTTTCCCATCAATTATGTATTACTAATTGTATCACTTAAAGAATGTATCGCTAGTGATACAGAAAAAAGGATAAAAATGGCTACCTTGGGAACCGAAAAAGAGATAAAAGCGTTAATTGCTCCTGATAGCGGTAAAGCTTTTTAACCGTATCGCTCTTTGGGTTGCCTATTGTTTGAAGACTCTTTAAGGCGTTTAAAAATATGGGAGTAGCTACTCTTGAACTATTCATCTCCTCTATACTAACATTCTTAATAAGATCAAGTAGATTATATTCAAATCTTGATAGCTCTGAGGGAAGCGATTTAAATGTTTGAGTTTTTAAAGCATCTTCTTTATATAAGTTCCAAAGCTCGGAAAAGCTGTTTATCCTTTTTGGCTTTAATGTATTATGCTTGCTAAGCTCTTTAAGATAAGGTAGTGAATCCTTAATGGCTTCGGCTATGCCATAAATCTTTTCTTGCCAAGCTCCTATTGTTTTTGTAGTATGGTTACCCTTTTGATCCATGTAGCGAAGTTTAAAAATTTTTCCACCCGTGGAATAGTGATACAGCTTTAAGCCTTTTTGGCCCTTTATACTATAAGTAGCTACTTAATAGACTGAATCAAGTCTTTGACTTTGCAGTTATTAACGGCTATCTTGAAAATAATCCCACTAGAATACTATCTAGAAACTTTGAAAAGAACTTCATAAAAGTAGCCCCTGTTCCAAGAAAGGCAATAACCGATATAGATAAGTTTAAGACTCTAATATCCAGTATAAATGAGTATTGGGGAGATGTAAATGTTCTTAGCTGTATGAAATGGACCATGCTTTATGCTCTTAGGCCTAGCAATGCTAGACTTGCTAGATGGGAAGATATTAGTATAGATAAAAAAGAGTGGATAATAAGAGCGGAGGATATGAAGATGAAAGAAGAATTTATTATCCCATTAACCGATACAGCAATAGAACTTTTAAAAACAATTCCAAGCTATACTATAAAACAAGGCTATCTATTTAGAGGTGCTAAACATAATGCTCCGATAAGTGATAACTCTATGAGAATGGGCCTTAAAAGGCTTGGATATGATGGCGAGATGGATATGCATGGATTTAGATCCAGCTTTAGAACCATAATTAGCGAATTAAACTACACTGAAAAACTTGGATTTACAGAAGAGGTAATGTCGCTTTGTATAGATCATAGATTTAGAAAGACTATTAAAAGCGATGAGAGTTATCATAGGGCCAAATTCGAAAGCGGAAAAAGAGAAATTTTTGAATATTGGCATGAAAAATTGAGAGAATTTGGGTTTAAAATCTAAAAAGTCAATAAAATCACTTAAAGAATTTCGTATATGTTACCATATTACACACTTACATTTAAAAATACGCTATCACCGATATTCTATTATAGATAATATATACTAAAAACAACTAATTATATTCTTAGTTAGCTTTAAATAAGCTTAAAATAATTCACTCAAATGCTTTTTCCTTTTAATTTGTAACGAAACATGCTACTATGCTCAAAAATATTATAAAAAAAGGGAAATATATGATTGAAAATTTAATTACTCCAGAACAATTCTGTTTGATGTATGGAGTGCCTATTCAAACTCAAGCCAAATGGCGTATGAAAAAAGGAGATGGGATAAAACTTCCATATATTAAACTGGGAAGAAGAGTTTTTTACAAGAGAGACTCTATAGAAGCTCTTGTAAATAGTTTAGAAGTAAATTCTATCGCCTCAATAAATACTAATACTATAAAGGACAAAAGATGATAGAGATAGCAGGTTTAATTCTATACACTCCAAAAGATATAGAAGATGCATTGGGAATAAACATTAGGATTCAGGCTAGGTATAGAAATAAAGGACTGCTTCCTTTTAGAAAGATGGGATCATCGATATTTTATACACAAAGCGATATAAGAGACTTTTTGGAAAATACCAAGATATCAAGTGTAGCTATAAAAAGTGTAGAAAAGAGAAAAGATAGATCAAATGAAGATGATGATTGTAATGGCGACAAAGAAATCATATCTAAAAAAGCATCTATTGTACATGATGAAAATATCAAACCCGTATCGCCTCAGCAAGACAGTTACCATGATAAGAGTATAGGTAAGGCTCAGGAAAACAAGAGCGATACAAAAAGCAATACCGATACGATAAATCTAAATTTAAACTCTGATACTACGATAAATCTAAACGACAGTTATTTAGCGCGCGGCATAGATGATATTAAAAGTAGCGACACGAATAAAACGGCAAGTAGTAGCATGCAGCAGACACTAGGTCATGTAGTTTTTCCCCGCAACGACACGCAAGCCATACGGCTTAAAGAGCAGCCAAATTCTTTTAAAGGCTTAGCCGATGCCAAGCTTTAAATACAATATAAAACTTATAAACAAGGATATTTAAATGAAATTCAAAAACAACAAAGATAACAAAATCTCCATTAGACTAACCGATAATGAAATGAATTTATTGGAAACTAAAGCGTCTTTGTGCGGTTTAAACAAATCAGCGTTTACAAGACATACTATCCTTCACTCCAAACCCCCTATCCATAAATTCGATAAAGCTATGGTAGTTCAAATTTCAAGGATAGGAAGCAATCTCGGTCAGGTAGCCAAATATGTCAATAAAAATGAAAGCATCGACCTTATCGCTTTAAAACATATTATAGAAATTTCTAATTCTATAAATAGTTTGTTAGATAAGGATAAAAAGTGCTAGTTAAATTCTTTTCTAATAAACAAGGCGGAAGCATATCCGGGATCAACTATCTTTTAAATCATAGAGTAAAAGACAAAACCGCTTGTGTTATAAAAGGTAGTGAAAGCGTAACCAGAAATATAGTTTCAGGCATAACCAAAAAGCAAAAGCTATGTATGGGCTGTCTATCGTTTGAAGAAAAAGATATTGATCTAAAGACTAAAC
Organism: Campylobacter sp. RM16192; assembly: GCF_004803855.2. Classification (NCBI taxonomy): domain Bacteria; kingdom Pseudomonadati; phylum Campylobacterota; class Epsilonproteobacteria; order Campylobacterales; family Campylobacteraceae; genus Campylobacter; species Campylobacter sp. RM16192. The sequence goes on from NZ_CP012552.1 coordinate 455,569, forward strand.
AAAGAGTAATAGATAAATTTGAAACTCTTCTATTTGGAGAATATAAAGATAGATACAATATCTTATGGGTAGAACATACCGACAAACAAAGGCTTGAACTAAATTTTGCTATTCCAAAGATAGACTTAATAACAGGACTAGCCTTTAATCCTTACTATGATAAAGTAGATAGAAAGTTAGTTGACTCTTGGCAAAACTACACCAATCTAAGATTTAATCTTTCCGATCCAAAAGATCCTTCTAAATCTCATATACTTCAAGGTTCAAGAAAAGATTTAAATACAGTAAAAGATTATCTAGAACTCGAAAAAATGCTAGTAGATAAGTTAATCAATAATGAATTTATTTGCAGAGATGACATCTTACAAGCCCTTAAAAATAGCAATATAGAAGTAACCAGAATAGGAAAAGACTATATATCAGTCAAGCTACCTAATTCTAAAAAGGCTAAAAGATTTAAAGGAGATATGTTTCATGAAAGCTTTAGCAACACTGCAAGCTTGGAGCAACTCAGAGAAAAGACACAAAGAAGAGCAAAAGAGTTTAAAGATACAAGGGATGGAAATAATACTGGCGAACAAGAACCAAGAAGTTTCATCTTTGAAAACGAAATATGCAAACCTAGAGACATCTTTTCAGGAGTTGCAATTGAGAAATTTAGAATTATCAAATTCAAACAAAGCCTGTCAAAAAGAGATCAAGATCTTAACAGACTCAAAACAAAACTTAACAATGAAATACAAAAAAGAAACAACTGGCTTAAAGAACAATCTTCAAGAGAGCCAAGACGTAAATTTTATATTAAAACTATCAGTAGTGGCGCTGCTAATACTGTTAATAATGTCAGGAGTTTTAATTTGGAAGATGAAATCGAGCAATTCAATACTAATAGATCAAAACAAACAGATGAAAGATTACATAGAGCAATATATAAGTGGCAAACAACAATAAATGATAAAACCAAAATCTTTACTACAAGGATGTATTATGACACTGCTAGAGCAGGAATTATTAGAGGAATTATATACAAGAGAAAAGCAAGAGAAAGAGAGAACGGAGTTGTTCAATCAAGTATTGCTGGAATTAAGGAGTTTGGACAAGAGATTGACCGGCTTAGAGGCAGTATTCAAAGAACAAACTCTCATGCAACAAGAATTTCAAAATTCATCGATAGATTTAGAAGAAAGATTGATATCCTTAGAGAACTGTCATTCGATATTATCTCAAGAGTTGGTTGGATTAAAAGGGAAGCTAGAAACTTATTCAAGCTAAAGCTAAACAGATCTAAAGACATATCCAAAAGAAGAGATATGAGTGATATTGGGTTTGGGTAGGATAAATATACCATAAAATAAATAGACACTCTCTTGTCTATCCAACCTGTTATAATTATAAAAAACAAAAAGGACTAAAATGCTATCTAAATCACAATACACAAGAGGTCTGCAGTGTCCTAAGTCTTTATGGCTTTATAAATTTAGACGTGACCTTGAAAATAAATATATCGATAATACAAAATTTGAGATAGGTAATGAAGTAGGTAGGCTTGCACAAGAGTATTTTAAAGGCGGAGTCCTAATAGAGTTTGATTCAAGTAACTTTGAAGGTATGGCAGAAAGGACAAAAGCATGTTTTATAAAATATTTTATGGCAATATTTATAGTATAGCAAAACATCTATTTAAAACTAACTTTCATAAGTTTAATATTGTTTGGATACATTGCGAAAGACAAGTTTAAATCCAATGTAGTATAATAGTATATTCTAACAAAATTTTATTATACAATTTGTAAAAATAAAAGGCCGGTTGTGATTTATAGAGTAGGTAGCTTATTTGCAGGTGTCGGTGGTGTTTGTCAAGCTTTTAAAAACTCAAACTGTAATATAGTATGGGCAAACGAAATTGATCGTAGTGCTTGCAAAACGTATAGGCTAAATCATAAAAATACCAATCTTATTGAAGATGATGTCAGAAATATAAACAATAAAAATTTAGACGATATAGATATACTCACTGCTGGTTTTCCTTGCCAACCGTTTTCGCAGGCTGGTCATGGTAAAGGCTTTGAAGATGAGCGCGGTAAGCTTTTTTTTGAGGTTTCTAGATTACTAAAAGAGTTAAAGCCAAAGGCATATTTTTTAGAAAATGTTAGAACTTTGACTTCTCATAATAATGGTAAAACATTTCAGACGATAAAAGAAGAGTTGAAATATATAGGATACTCTTTTATTCCTTTTGTATTAAATGCGTCTAAATATACAAACATACCTCAAGGCAGGGAAAGGATTTATATAGTTGGATTTAGGGATGAAAGTGATTACTGCTTCAACAAACCAATAAAAGAAAATATATTAGAAACCAGTAGAAATAATTTGCTGTCTGCTAAGTTTCAAATACCAAAGCCAACAAATAAAACACTCAAAAATATAAAATCGTTTTTGGATGACAACCATATTATGCCTTCTGATATATACAATAATCAAAACAACGAAATTCATCGTAAAATTATGGATAGTGTTATAGATGAAAATACTGTCTATCAATATAGGCGTTATTATGTTCGCTCCAATAAATCAAACGTCTGCCCTACTCTAACTGCAAATATGGGTGCAGGCGGACACAATATACCTATAATATTAAACAATGGAATAATAAGGCGACTTAATCCAAAAGAATGCTTTAATCTACAAGGCTTTCCGCAAGACTTCATGCTTCCAGAAGGCATATCAAGAGCGCAACTATATAGGCAAGCTGGGAATTCAGTTGTTGTGCCAATGGTTGAGAAAATTGCAAAAGAGATTGTTGCAGTATTAGATGCGGCCGATAGAAGTTAATCCAAACGTTGCAAATTTCGTTAAGTCACTTCGTGATATAGGGTATACTTTTGAGGTGGCAGTTGCCGATATTATTGACAACAGTATTTCTGCTGGTGCAAATAATATAAAAATTTACGCCGTGCAAAATCCTAAACCATTGTTTTGTGTCTTAGATAATGGCTTAGGAATGAATAACGATGAACTAATAGAAGCAATGAGATTATCATCAAAAAATCCAGATGATGAAAGAGATAATGCTGCACTTGGTAAATTTGGCTTAGGTCTTAAGACTGCTTCATTTTCGCAGTGCAAAAAACTCACCGTTGTAACAAAGAAAAATAATGATATTTCTGCCAAGCAATGGGATTTGGACTATATCTCCAGGAATGATAAATGGCTACTTTTAACACCAGACCTAAGCGAATATAAAAATATTGATATTTTTAATAATTTTTATGAAAACAATAACTCTACTATTATAATATGGGAAGAAATAGATAAAGTTGGACAAATTTCAGAATACTTAGAAACACTAAGAAATCATTTATCTTTGGTTTTTCATCAATTTTTAGAAGGAATAGGTGGGGAAAAAATAAAAATATATATAAACAATAATCTTTTGTTGCCTTTTAATCCTTTTAATCCAACACATGATGCAACTTTTATTAAATCAACCGAGTTAATAAAATATAATGATAAGGAAATAAAAATAACCCCCTTTATTTTGCCGCATCACTCAAAAGTTTCTGTTTCTGAGTGGGAAAAATATGGAGGAAGTGAGGGCTATATAAAATCGCAAGGCTTCTATCTCTATAGGGCTCACAGATTACTTGTTTATGGTAAATGGTGGGGAATTTTAAAATCCAGTGACGCAACAAAACTTGTTCGTATAAAAATTGAAATTTCAAACGATCAAGATGAGCTATGGAATATAGATGTAAAAAAATCTATTGCAAATCCCATCCCTGGATTAAAAGATGAATTAAAAAGAGTTGCTTTGCATTCTGTCAAAGATGGAATGAAGCCTTTTTCTACCCGCGGTCGCAGGATAAACGATAAGAATATTACAAGATTTTGGAATTTGGTTTATGAGGATAATAAACTTTACTTTGCTATAAATAAAGAAAATCCAATGTATCAAAAGCTATTGGATTTGTTGGATTTAAAATCGAGAGAAATATTACAAATGTATCTAAAATCACTTCAGGCATACATTCCACTCGAAGCAATACAAGCTCAAGTTCAGCAAAATCCGCATAGTTTTAAACAAGAGGATGCTATTTCAAATCAAGAAGCGGTTAAAATTCTAAAATACTTACAGAGCATAGGTCTTAGTGAAGATGAGATTAAAAAAATAGAAATTTTTAAAAAACATAAGGAGTTATTTGATGGGAAATAGTTTTTATGAAGTGGTTTTTGAGTTTTCAAAAAAACGTTTAACCGAGAAATACTCAGTACAAAATGGGGTTTTGGAAGCAGGTGATATTGAAAGTGAAATAACTAAAACAAGAAAAATTATTGAATCTGAAGTTAAAACTAATATATTTAACCAAGATGGCAATTTTTTGGATAGTGATTATAAAAGACTACAAGATGATTTAGAAAAATATTTTAATGTTAGAATGAATTTGGGACTAGTAATAAAAGGCAATGAGCAAAAGCGACGCAATACTTCTTGGTATAGCATCAATACAAAAGCTAATAACATGAACTTTTATTGGGATAGATTGGAAAAACTTTATAAGGGCTTCTTGTCTCCACAAGTTATTAAAACAGTAGATGATGATACAGATATTATAATGAATCAAATTGGAGATCCAAGAGAGGATAAGTTTAGTATATATGGTATGGTTGTAGGACATGTTCAGTCTGGTAAAACTTCAAACTATGCTTCTTTGATATGCAAGGCTGCTGATATGGGCTATAAATTTATAGTTGTTGTAGCTGGAGACAAAAACAATCTTAGAAACCAGACTCAAGTTCGTATAAACCAGGCTTTTGTCGGCAAAAACGATACAATGATGGTCGGGGTTGGGCTTAATGACTTGCAAAACGCAAATAAAATGCAACCGATTAGTTTAACAACAGAAACACATGATTTTAACACAAGAGATGCACGTAAAAATTCACAAGGTATAAATTTTGACAATATAAATACTCCTGTACTTTTGGTAATAAAGAAAAATGCAAGCACACTTTCTAATGTTATAAAGTGGATTAAATCTCATTATAGCGGTAAAATTTCAAAACATGCCATGCTACTAATAGATGATGAGTCCGATTATGCTTCCATAAACACAAAAGAGGAAGATAATCCAACTACTATAAATAAAGAATTAAGGGCTCTCTTGGAACTCTTTGAAAAAAGCTCCTACGTTGCATATACTGCTACCCCTTATGCAAATATTTTTATAGATCATACGATAGAAGATGAGCAAAGCGTAAAGATTAAAGATATGGATGAATGGATTTCGAAAGATTTGTTTCCAAGAGATTTTATTTACGCCCTTGATGCACCAAGTAATTATTTCGGTGCTGAAAAAATTTTTATAGAAAGTTCTGACAAATATTTAGTAGATATCAACGACTATGATGAACATATTCCTTTAAAACATAAAAAAGATTATTCTTTATCTGAATTACCAAACAGCTTATTTGAGGCTATAAATGTATTTATGTTAAATGTTGCAATAAGAGATCTCAGAGGGCAAGTTAAGCACAACAGTATGCTTGTTAATATTAGCCGTTTTTCTGATATACATGAAAAGATTGCTTGCCTGATAAACGAATACTTAAAAGCGCTTAAAAAAGATATTAGTGCCTATATTTTACTTTCAAATTCAGCAGAACAAAGTAGTTTCATATCAAATTTAAAGGATATTTTTGAAGCAAAATTTAATATAGAATTTTCATGGCAAGATATTTCAAACAAATTATCCGAAATAGCAAATAGCATTCTAGTAATAGAAGTTCACCAAAATAGCAAAAAACGACTTGATTATAATACTGATGAAAGAATAAATGTCATTGCAGTTGGAGGGCTTAGCTTATCGCGTGGTTTTACCCTTGAAGGACTTAGTGTAAGTTACTTTATAAGAAGTACAATATTTTACGATACTCTTATGCAGATGGGTAGATGGTTTGGCTATAGGCAAGGCTATGAGGATTTGTGTAAAATTTATATGCCAGAGGATATTAAAAACTATTTTAGATTTATTATTGAGGCTACAAATGAGCTTATGTATAAATTTAAAGATATGGCGGAAGACGGTTTGACACCTTATAATTTTGGATTAGCTGTCAGACAAGACCCAAATAGTCAACTACAAATTACAGCTAAAAATAAGATGAAACATGCGGAAGAGAGGTATGTTTCACTGGACTTAAGTGGAAAACTAATAGAAACCGTAAGATTTGCTAAAAACCCACGACTTCATGAGATGAATTTAAATAATTTGAAAAATTTAATAGAATCTCTTGATAAAGGCGACAAAAAAGGAAGTGCTATCATATATAAAAATATAGACAAAAGTAAAATATCAAATTTTATCAATAACTTTGATGTTATAAAAGCTCATATGCAGTTAGACTTTGTTAAGACTTATCTAGAAGAGAAGAATACAATGTGGGATGTTGTCCTTTATGGAGGCAAAGGTGAATTTGCAGAAGGAATTGGGATAAATATGGAAGAACGCTCAAAGTTACAAGACAAGGGCAAATATATAGAGCTTGGAAATAGAAAATTATCAGCAGGAGATCCTGAAAAAGTATTACTTGATGATGAAATCTACGAACAAAGCAAAAAAGAAAAGAGAGGAGATAGGTCTTCTTTTTTAAGAAAAAATCTCAAAAATCCAGTTTTAATGCTACATGTATTAGATGCAAAAAATAATCAAATTGGCTTTGAATGCAGCGTGCTACCTGCATACGGTGTTTGTTTTCCTAACGATGGTGTTGATAGCAACTCTCAAACCATTAAATACCTAATTAATAAAGTATACCAAGAGGAGATGTTTTTAGAATTTAATGAATTAGAAGAACAAGATGATTAATCATTGGAAAGATATGCAAAACAACACTAAAAGAAGAGTTGGCGGTAGCAGTAATTATGATATTTTTTGGATGGTTGATTTAGATGGAAGATATGCTTTTGGCATTGAGCTAGATTTTTGTCAAAAAACTAGTAAAAAAAGTATGAAATTTATTGGTTTAAACACGCTAAGAAAAGACTTTGAAAATGCTACTAAGTTTTACTTAGCACTAAATGACAATTCTAATTGGAAGCTGTTTGCATTGGTTTGTAGTGATATTATTTCACTTTTAAATACTTGCAATGATGAAAAAGGCATTATAGAAAATATAGAAAGACGACTTTTAAAGTGGAAGAAATTTTTTATTTTAAATGTTGATGATGATTTTGGAATAGAAAAGCAAATGGGATTGTTTGGTGAGCTAAGCTTCTTAAGTGATATTGCTTCTAAACAAGTTGGTTTTGAATATGCATTGGATTCTTGGGTTGGAGCAAGTTTTGATAAACAAGATTTTATATTTAATAATTGTGCTGTTGAGGTAAAAACATATAAAACTTCAAAATCGCCAAATGTAACAATTTCATCTGCGTATCAACTTCACACAAGCAAAGAAAAATTGTACTTGGTCGCGTATGCTTTATCTGTGAATTCTCAAGGACTTAGTATTGAGGATATTGTAAAAAGTATAGAAACAAAGATTACTGATGTAGAGGCATTTTATAGAAAGCTTTTTTTGTATGGTTACAAAGCAAATTCTAAATCGAAACTACAAAAATTCAAAATAGATAAAATTTTATTTTTCAACGTAGATGATAAATTTCCAAAAATTATTGCGACAGATATAGATCCTAGAATTTATGACGTAAAATACACAATAAATTTACTAAAATGTAATGAATTTTTATTAGATCAAATAAAACTTTAAAGGCAAAATATGGTTAGCTTAGAGGACTTTCATCAAGATTTTATGCAAGATATTATAAGCCAAGCCCAAAGCCGGGGCATAAGTAAACAAGAGGCATTTTTTGAGTCTGTCTGCGACTCTCTTGTTGGCGAAGGGGAGTTATCGCAAGACTATATGGCTGCTGAATATAATAAAAGAGATATGGAGGTAAACGGATACGATTTTGATGAAGAGCGTGGCAAACTTAGTCTTTTAGTGCACTATTTCTTTCAAAGCGATGAGATACAAACTCTTACAAAAGCGCAAATCGAATCAAAATTTAAAAAGTTAAAAAATTTCTTTTTAAAAAGCAGTGAAAAACTTTATGACACTTTAGAGGAGGGGTTTGAGCATCATTCGATGGCCTATAATATTTATTTATATCTAATAAAAAATGAGGTTAAAAAAATCAGATTCGTCATCATAACAGATGGAAAAATTACTAAGAATTTAGCAAACATTCCAAACGAAACACTATCCGGTATTGATTCAGAATATCGTATTATAGATATTGAATTTTTGTATAAAATTTACACTATAAATAACTCCAAAAATAGCTTTGATGTCGAAGTGAACTTGCCGACACTAGTAGTAGATGCTCCTGCACAAAAATACCGTTCATATCTTAGTGTTATAGATGGTGAGACTATAGCTTGTATTTATGATAAATTTGGCTCTAAGCTTTTAGAGCAAAATGTCAGAACTTTTTTGCAATTTCGTGGCAATGTAAACAAGGGATTGAGGAATACTATAGAGTATAGCCCAGAAATGTTTTTTGCATATAACAATGGTATAACTGCAACTGCTAGTGACGTTGTTCTGCAAGATGGTAGGATCACAAAAATATCAAATTTTCAAATAGTTAATGGAGGTCAGACAATATCGTCTATATACGCCTCGAGTAAAAACTCAAAATTAGATGTATCAAAAATTTATGTCCAAATGAAGTTGTCTGTAGTTACTGATGAAGAAAAACAAGATGAATTTGTATCAAAGGTGAGCGAATACGCAAATACACAAAACAAGATAAATCAATCAGACTTCTTTTCAAATAGTCCTTTTCATAAGGACTTTAAAGAGCACTCAAAGAGGAATTTGGCTCCTGCTGTTGATGGTTTGCAAGTAAGAACTCACTGGTTTTACGAAAGAGTAAGAGGTGAATACCTGAATGAGCAGGCCTATCTGAGTAAAGCTGATAAAAAGAAATTCTTAATAGAAAATCCAAAATCTCAACTTCTTGATAAAACATTTTTGGCCAAGAGTGAGATTGCCTGGCAACAGTCACCAGAAATCGTATCAAAAGGCGCACAATATAGTTTTGTGGCTTTTGCAAAACATATTACCCAAATATTAGAAAAAGATAGCCTTTGTATAACTAATAACTACTTTAAAGATGCGATCTCAAGAGTTATAATGTTTAAGCAGACCGAAAAACTTATTTCTAATGCCATTTGGTACAATGGCGGATATAGAGCCCAATGCGTAGCTTATACAATATCATATTTATCTTATTATTTAAAAAAAAATAGATTATTTTTAAATTTTTCTAAAATATGGGATGAACAGAAAATATCTGGTAATATAGAAAACATAATATCAATCATCTCTGAAAAAATCTATACCAGCATAACAAATCCTCCAGAAGGCAATGCAAATATAGGTCAATGGTGCAAGAAAAAATTATGCTGGGATATCGTAAAAGATATTGAATTGAGTTTAGAATTTGACGATGAAAATTTAACTAGTACAGAGGAAGAAAAGTATATAAAAAAAGAAGCAAAAAAAGATAAAAAACTTGACAATGGTATAGAAATTCAATCATTCGTTGTTAGATTCAAAGAATGGGATAAGATTTTAGAGTATTATAAAAAAGACGAGATTGTACACCAAGTATCCATGAAGCAAATGGATATTTTATCAAAAGTCGCAAGCGGATTAATTATTCTTCCATCTACAAAGCAGGCCATGATCCTGTATGAACTTTATAAAAATGCTATAAAAGAAGGTTTTTTGGTATAACATCGACCTAAGTCATGCTATACCAAAAAACACACAAGATATTGTCTGCTTAAAAATGCAAGAGGGTTTTAGGGACTACCCTAACGAGAGATTTTTGTCCGACTTGTCAGACAAAAAGTATCCTCGCCCACCCAGCTGCTATTTGTGCTATAAAATATTTAGTATAGCATTTAAAAATGTGCTTTATGATGCCAACTATGAATTTGGTATTTTGTATGGTGTCTTATAAAACTTTAGTCTAAAATGTTATTTTTCTCTCTTTTGAAAATTTAACTTTCACTTTACCGCCTTCACCCAACCAAAAACACCTCCTTGCTCTTTACCTCCATTATAGATAAGTTATCAAAGAATACGGCTCCTACATCCATAGAGTAGCAGTTATTCTCTCTTACTTTTATCTTATTGTCTCTATTTGGAGTATGCCCGTAGTATATCTCTTTGCCTGTATTATTCATTAACCAAAAAGGACTTCTACTCCACATTAGATGCTCAGGATCTTGTTTGGTTTCATCTAAGCTGGGGTTATAATAAGCATGAACAAATATATAGCTCTTTGAGCTTATCATATGAGGCATTGTTTTTAAGTAGCTTATTAACCATTTTAGATCTTTAACGGTTAAATTTCTATATTCTATCGATTTAACAGTCTTATATCCTCCGTTATTTACCCACTGCATAGTCATACTTCCTCGTAAAAGATAGTGATTTAAAAACATATACTCATGATTGCCCATTATATGCTTTATATTATATCCATCTTTTATCATCTCGGTATATCTTATATATAGCCCTATTGAGTCCTTGCCTCTATCGCAGCTATCTCCAAGAATGATTACTAGATCATCCTTGGTTAAGGATATCTTTTTAATCATCTCATCAAATAGATGAAGTGAGCCGTGTAGATCTCCAAACACAAATATTTTTTATATCTATCTTCATCTATATATTCTATTCTTAGCTTATCGTTCATTATTTGCCCTTAATATCTCTCTTATCTTTATCTCTCTATTAGCTATTGTATCGTTAGTACTAAACTTCTTATCGGCTTGATGTTCAAACGGAGGCAGATCCTTTGTATAGGATATTACATCTCTTAGATGAAGTATCTTGCCGTGCAAATCATATCCTACGTTTAAAGCTTTACCTTTTAGAGGTGAAATGCTGTCATGAACATGTCCGTATAATAAAATAGATCCGTGATGCCCCGCATTCCACTCTAGTATAGGATAGTGAAACAGCACTAGCCTATAACTATCATCTTTAAATTTTAAAGTTATCTCTTTATAATCAACTATCTCTTCAAATAGCTTGTTATCGTCAAATTTAGTAATAGCTAAAAGCTCATCTTTTTGCTTTCTTATTGCAAGATCGTGATTACCTAATATTAAAGTATGCTTACCGTTTAATCTTTTTAGTATAGATATACACTTCTCTATATCTTTATAAAAAGAGAAATCTCCTAAATTGTAAATCTCATCATTTACACCTACCGTATAGTTCCATAGCTCAATTAATCTATTATCCATCTCATCTACCGAGTTAAACCCTCTAAAACATGGACAAAATTTCATAACGTTCTTATGCCCGAAATGAAGATCGGATGTAAAAAATATGTTACTGCTGCTCATAACCGTTTCCTTCAAGGATCAAAGCAAAGCCGTATGCATATATATTATATATATGCAACTAAATCCTTTAACTTTTATAATATTAAATTTGTGTGGAAGTTTTTCTTTGTGTGTAGATATAAAGGTAGGATTGATTTTACATCTACTAATATTATCTATGGCTTAAATTTCTTTAAATTTCCACTACTTTTGCTTTATAATTTGTAGTTTCGGACATAGTTTTAGTTTTATATCCGTATGAATTTACTATCACTCTTACCTTTTCATCGTATATCTTATAACTCTTTAGATGCATACAGAGGCTAATATACACTCTTTAAATCTTTATAGTTATAATCCTAGGCTTTATACTATCTTTATCACACCCCGGATTATAAATAACCGTATCTTTTAGCTTGTATTCTTTTTGCATAGGATTATGAATATGCCCCGATAAGACAAATTTAGGAGATATTATGCCTTTGCCTATTACGTAATATAACTTCCTACTTCCATAGTCATCTCCCTTTGGTCCTATTGCAGTAGGAGTTCTAGCAGGCGGAAGATGAGAAAGCAAGATATCACACTCTTTAAATATCTCATAGTTAGCTTTATGATAAGGGGCACAACCAAATTTTATCTTATCTATCTCCTCTATACTGTTATCGGAGTAAATACCTTCTATTTCATCTAACCAGAACTCATCCCATATCAGTCTTATATCATGATTGCCGCTACATGCAAATGTCGACTTAGTTAAACTCTTTAAGAATTTAGCAGTTATCTCTATCTGAAGATCAAGTCCTTTAGGATTAAGACCGTCTAGTAAATCTCCCGTTATACAGATGACATCATACTGTGGCTCTACATATTTAATATAGCTAAACCACTCTTCGTTAAAATGAAGATCGGTAGTGTGTAGGATTTTCATAGTTAAGCCTTTGGAAAAGATATTCTTATAAAATATTTTCTTATTTTCTTTCTTCTTTACGGGTTTTATAAAGTTGTTTATAGTAAAGATAGGTAAAGCTATTTTTATATAGTCAAATTTATCAATACTTTATCCTTGCACTCTTGCTTTTAAAGTATCGACTAAAGTCATGATCTTTATCTGACGTTTAAGTTGATGCTTTGCTTTTATTATATTTACAACAACTCAAACCACTCTATATCTAAATGCTCTTTGATAAACTGCATGCTTAGAGGTTTTTCTTGAATTTTCTTGTTCTTTAAATTCATAAGCTTTACTCTACCCCGTTCTATTAGTTCGCTATCTTGCTTTATGATACAATTTTCAAACACTCTTCCCAATACTCTTTGATGTATATTATTTATACTCTCGTATTCCATCTGGGCTTCATCTTCTTTTACGGTATCTATAAACATAGGATCTAGCTTTATCTTATCGCTATTATTATCTATACACTCAAATTTATCAAGCCCGCTACACTCTATATCTCTTCCTGCTACCTTGCACTCTACTTTGTTTTTCATAAAGTATCTGTTGGTTAAATTTCCAAACAGAGCCTCATATCTTATCTCTCCTATTGCTAGCTTCATTAGGTAGGGGTTTTGAAAAGAGATGATAAGTTCTACCTTGTTTTCTCTTAATATACTCTCTTCAAGTTCGCTATCTTCATTAAGCAGCTTTGCAGCTTCGTCAAGAAATACCGATATGTTTATCTTATTAGTATCGCTTACCCTATTTGTTAAAGAGGGTAAAAAACTAGCCAGTATCAGATTAAGCGCTCCCTTATCGCAGGAGCTTGCATTAAACACTACTATCTTTGACTGTTTTAGCATTGAAGCTATGGAGCCTTCTTTGGAATTTAAAGAGGGGTTATTCATCATAGATAAAAAAGGAGTCATCATCATAGAGTAGTTTCTAAAATCACTAAACACCCTGTCATCCGAACCTTCTGATTTTTTAAACCTATTTACGCTATTTAAAAAGGCTCTTATCTTTTTAATAAATATCATAGTATCTATTTTTAACTCGTCATACATAATCTTATCGTGTCGCTTTAGCTTATCTCTTGTATAGATAACCTCTTTTAACTTATCCATAAATACTCTCATCCGCTCTATATCTTGAGATAAATCTACTATGGTTGCAAAATTTGCATGATAGGTTCTTACAAGAGATTTTATCTTGATATAAAAGTTAAAATCAAGATATCTATCCTTATACTCTATGATCTTATGATATAGGCTAATAGCTCTTAATACTTCAAATGTATTTGTAGCTATATTAGAGCCAAATTCACTCCAAAAAGAGTTATCCCTCTCTTTCATACTTGCGGTTAAAGATTGCTTGAAGTCTTTTGTCTTCATATCCATTATAAAATTTATAGGGGTATCTATGCTTGATCCTACACATACTACGTCTTTTAATCTACCCGCTTGCTTTGCAAGAGCTTTTACTCTTAGATGCTCGCATCCCTTATAATCTATTATAAATACACCATGTCCTCTTTTAATACGGTCTAGTAAATTAGGATATATCATAGCAGTAGTCTTTCCGCATCCCGTCTCTCCTATGATAACCGCATGGGTAAAGTCACAAGGTATGATGGCGCTTGAACTACTATTATTTACGCTTTTACTATCTAGCTCTTCATCTTTTAAAAAACCTATTTGGCGCATGGGGGTCCTTTTATTTGTTTTTGGTATAATTTAACATTTTACATTAGCATTATACTAATTTATTGTATATATGTCAATAATTAATTAGTATTTTACTTATTATTTTATAGTATCGGTGGCATAAGATGGATGATTTTCAAACAAAAATGCAAAAAATGTATGATTATTACGGAGTTAAGAACGACAACCAGCTATCTATAAAATTAGGGTATACAAGCAATTCCGCTATACATAGATGGAGAAAAGAGAGAAAAATTCCCGACAAATACTTATTAATAATTAGTAAAAATACCGATACTATAAATAACAATACAAATTCACAACTGCAATCCTCTGCCGATAATCCAAAATTACAAAGTAAAGTATTTAAAGAATTCCTAGAGCTTTTTAAAGAGTATGGTAACGATAAGATACTGCTTCCTATTATAGACAAACTAAAGGAGATAGAAAGAATTTCTAAAGAGTAGCTTTACAGGCAAAGCAAGGTTTATCAAAAATTGTGCTAAGTTAAAGGATGTTTTTGGTTTTGGCTATTGGTGTAAGCATAGAAAAATATTTATATTATTTTATTTAATTTAAGATTTTATTAAAATTAATAATAGTATTATTTAGTTATTATCGTAATGGCTCTTTAAGGTTAATTTTGCATATAACTTTTTAAAAGGATTAATATGCAACACGCCAACACCAATTTCATTCCTCGCTCCACTATATCTCCAAAGGGGATGCTATGGGCATGATAATATTTATTCCTTACTTGGCATTTAGCACCATAGTTATAGTTATCACCGTAAAATACACTCAGAAAATTTGGATCAGAGGTGTCGTAATGGTTACACTATTTTTGATTCCTGCTTATGACATCATCATCACGAACATTCTTGGAGCATGTTATTGCGCTACTGCTCCGAAGGCTTTTATAAAAGAGATAAACTTAGATTACAAAAACAGCGATTTCATAGATGAAAACGGCAATGAACACAGACAAATTTCAAATGTCGTTTTTGAAAACGGAAACAAGGCTAGGATTAGCGATGTATGGCTTGATAATCAAACAGCCATAGAAAAATCACAAAGTATGGAATTTACCATCTCTTTAAATAGAGCATTGAAAAAAGATGAAACATTAATCTTATCCGTAAACGGAAAAGAGATAACTTTTAACTCCGGAGATAAAGAGAAAAAATATACCCATACTTGGAAAGACAACAATATAAAACAAGAAGACAAAGAATTCGAAGTAAGTGCAAATATAATAGAAACAAGCGTAGAGTATATCTTTGATAATGAAGCAAAATACGAACACAATGAATTTGCAAATTTAAATTTACTTGTTGCATAAATTCTTTGAATTCATAAAAGTAGGTTTAAATTTGCAAATTTAGTAAATTCACTATCAAACGATACTGACGGGATTTAAATTTACTATAAAATTTGAAAGGATTAAATTTGGAAAACTTTAAAAACCGGAATAAAGATGTTAGAGAAAATAATTTAAATAACTCTAGTGGTAATTTAAATTCAAACAATAATCAAAGAGATTATGATAAAGAGCCGTTGGTTGTAGAGAATAAAGCAGAATTTTATATGGCATTTTTTGGATTTTGTATTTTTGTTTTTATGATTTATATGTATTTATACGAACCAAACGAAACTAGATTTAGACATCTTTTTATTATTTTCCCTGTTTTTGGATTGCCATTTATATTTGATTTTATTCGTAATCGTAATAAAAAATATTTAATTAAATTAACAAATACAAAAATAATAAATAATTTGAATAAAAAACCGATAAAAACAATTTTTTTAGATGAAATTTTATATGTAAAAAGAGCATATTTTTTGCGTGATAGAAAACAGTTAGAAAATCAAAATATATTTTATAAATTCGCTTTAAAATATGACCCTTATTCCACAATAATTGCTTGTTTGATAATATGTTTTGCTGTATTTTTGATTTTAGTTACAAATTTTTCTATGAGTAATTATCAAGTTGTATTTATACTTTTTGTAGGGATATTTTCTTTTTGGATTTGTAAATTTTTATATTTTTTAATTTTTAAAAAGGAAATTAGATTTACATTTTATGATTATTTAGTTATTTATGCAAACGAAAAAAATATAAATTTTATTATACAAAGCAATAATGACTACAAATTACTAAGAGAATTTTTTATAAAACAAAAAAATATTGATATTGATAAAGTTGAATGCCATATTTGGCTTGATGATAAATAATTTTTTTAAAGGAGACAGGATGAGTGAAGTAAGAATTGTAGAAGCTAGTAGAGTATTAAGCGCAGTAGAGCAAGCTGTTAGAAATCTAGGTATTATAGATAAAGTAAATGATAATAAAAAACCACTTACATATTTTAGTGGAGTAATTGATTCTATGTATTTAGATGCAAAAAACAAAAAACACCATTGCCTGGCGGAAAAATTATAAAAATTGTTACAACTACTGGTGAATATATGTTTAGCACGGAAAAAGGTGAAAGTTTTGGAGAATTTTTATCTGGTATTGCTGGTGATTTTTTACAAGGATTTGCTTGCGGTGTAGTTGCTGGGCCAGCAGGAGTATATGTGTCTAGTTTTATCTCGTCTGCTACGGGTATGAGTTTAGGTGATTTCACAAAACAAGCATACAGATATTTATCGGGAGATGATAGTTCAGATATTACTAAAAAATTAGGAGTAAAAGATATTACCATCACCAACGGCTACCTAAAAGTAACTATGCCCGACGGCACCGTGTATGCTAGACCATTTAATGATAAATATCACGGTGGTTTGATTACGGGCGGCAGTAAAGGATTTGAATTTGTTGTTAAGTATAAAATAACCAATCCGTATATAGCAGGATTAGTTATTTTTGCAGGCTCTGCTATTGGTTCTTATTATGGTTCTTTATGGACTGATTTTGCATTTGATAGATTATTTAGTGATGGTTTTCCCATATCAGAATATCCAAATACGCCCCTTATCTCTATCTTAAATCCCACTGTAAACGAGTCTGATCAAGAAGTAGTATTTGATATAACTCTATCTAAACCTCTTGAAGAGGATCTTGAGCTAAGTTTGCATACATCAAACGGTACTGCCGTAGCAAGCGAAGACTATACCCCAAACAATACTACTATAACTATAAAAGCAGGAGAGACATCTTATAAACATAGTGTAGCTATAACGGACGATATGCAAAAAGAAGGTAGCGAGTATTTTACTCTTACGGCTCAAAGTATAAACATAACCGACCCAAATGATTTTGGGTATTATGTTATAAGTAGTGCTATTATTAACAATAAACAGGGTATAAACTCTAATATTAATTTTTATTGCAAAGTAAGTTAAATGCAAAAACTTTATCTCATGCTGATTTGGCAACCTATTTTTGGAAAGACGAAGAGAAGCCAATGGAGTAAAGCATTTTATATATATATATATATATGATCATAGCTCTTATTGTTTCATTTAACCTTTATCTTTCGTCGTTAAATTCTGTTTTGGAAATTCAAGACATGACGGTTAGAAGCGGAGAAATTAGTGGTATTAATAAGCGTCTATTTAATAGCTCTACTATGCTTACTCTCAAATCAAATAATGAATATTTTCGATATGTAGTTCATTCTATAGACCTTAAAAATATAAAACTAGGAAATACGGTTAAAATTTATAGCGTCAATAAAAATAGTACTATTTTTGGCATCAAAGAGAATTATATTGAAGAGATAAGAGATTTAAACGGAACATTGTTAAGCACAAAATATAATATGAATAATTCAAAAAAAGCCAATAATATAGCTTATATGTGGTCTAAACTATCCTGCAAATTATCTTTTATATTTTTTATATTAATAGTTTTAATAAATTTAAGAAACAATGAAAAACCAAATAACATTGTGTAAAAGGATTGAATATGGGTATTAAAGTCGATTCTAATTTTTGTACAAACTTGTTCCTTGCCACACATCCAGAAAAAGTATTTGGAGTTGGTAAATCTATGATAGAAGGTGATTATGCTACAGCAGCAGCGGGAGCTTTGGGGTTGTTGGATATGTTTTTGGGTATCGCAAATAAAGCAAATAAAATAAATACAATAAATAAAATAACTACTGGTTCGGCTTTTGCGGCATCGCTTATAGTATAGTAGATTTTCCGGAAGAAGAGTGTCCTAAGCCTATAAGTCCTAATTTTAACCTTAATTTTAGTATTCCTAGCTCTCCTTTATATCACTCAGGAGGCGGCGGAGGATGGGGAGGCTCCTCTAGCGTATATATACCAACCCCATCAAAACCCAGCCTTCCTAATATCCCTCAGATAGAGTGCCCTGATGAACCTGATTTAAATTCGGTAATGATATTTAAATTAAATTCTGCAAATCAAGGTGCAGGCTTTAGAAGTCTAGGCTCGGCTGTTCTCGCAAATTCTTTATACTCTACAAATTCGTCTAATGAGTCTAAAATATACTTTGATATGAATAATGACGGATTTAAAGAAAGAATGATTGATTGGTTTAAACTCGATGAAGGTGTGCTTGTAAATGATATAAATAAAAACGGAAAGATAGATAGCGGCAGAGAAATTCTAGGTAATCACTATTTTAATAAATTTGGAGATAAATCAATCGATAGTTTTTCTCTTTTAAAAGAGTTTGATACAAACAAAGACGGAGTTATAAATAAAGATGATAATACTACATTGAGTATATGGATAGATAAAAATAGCGACGGAAAAACAAACGAAGGCGAACTGATATCGATAAACGATGAAAACTCTCCAATAAAATCTATATCTGTCAGTACTCTTGATGCTCTTTTGAGCGGATATGATAGAAACCACGATATGAAAATAGATAAAAACGATCAAATCTATAATTATATCTACTATAGACAAAACTCCGATGATACTGTAAATTTATATATTTACGGAGATGATAACGCAAAGTCTTTCTTAGGGGATAATACTACAAATCAGACAATACTTACCGATAAAGGACTAAAAAGAGTAAGGGAAATAGTGTTTTATAAAGATCCATCGGAATTAAACTTAAAAGACAATTTGCAGTCCGATGATAAAAATGAACACTTGATAGGAAATAATCAAAATAATCAGCTATACGGTAACGGCGGCAGAGATATACTTGAAGGAGCCGGCGGTGATGATACGCTAGACGGCGGAGACGGTAGCGATAAGATATTAGGTGGAGATGGAAACGATACTGTAATAGGAGGGAGAGGCAACGACCGTTTAGAAGGCGGTGATTGGGACGATAGGTATGTATTTAGCAAAGGTGATGGAGTCGATGTTATATATGACTTAAACTGAAGAGATGTAATAGAATTTGATGATACTATAAATAAAGATGATTTGATAGTAAAGACAAACGGGGTTGATCTAAATATATCTGTCAAATCAAACACAAAAGGATTTTTGAGTAATCAAATCATAATTAAGAATTTCTATAGTTTTAGCAATAGGATAGAGGGAATCAAATTTAGCGATAATACTACTCTTAACGTAAGCGATCTGATTTCTATGATGGGTAGCGATAGTGATGACGATATATACACTACTGAAATAAGCCAAACTATAGATGCTGAAGACGGAAACGATAAAGTATTCGCAAATAGCGGAAATGACACCATAAAAGGTGGTAAAGGAAATGATACTCTGCATGGAGGATCGGGTAATGATATCTATATATAATAAAGGCGACGGTGTAGATGTAATAGAAGATAGTAGTGGCAAAGACAGCTTAGAACTTAAGGGTATCGATAAAGACGAAGTTAAATTTATGAAAGAAAATAGCTCTTTAAAAGTTTTTATGGATGATAAAAATCATATAACAATTACCGGCTGGTTTAATGAGCAAAATCAAATAGAAAGTATTAAATTTGATGATCAGACCGAACTAAAGCCAGGTGATATTATAAACTCTCTGGTGTCAAACGGAGATGACACTATAGTGGGAACAAACGAAGAAGACACATTGGATGGAAAAGAGGGAAATGATACCATAACCGGTCTTAATAAAAATGATACGTTCATAGGCGGAAGTGGCAATGATAAACTTTATGGAAATTCAGGCAATGATACGTTAATTGGAGGAACCGGTAGCGACTATCTAGAAGGCGGAGGTGATAATGATACGTATATTTATAACAAAGGAGATGGAAGCGATAAGATAAATGATACAAGCGGAAACGATAAGATCAAATTTAGCGATATCTTAAAAGATGATATATCGTTTAGAAAAAATAAATTAAATTTAATTATAACTATAAAACCTACGAATGACACTATTGAGGTTTTAAATTTCTTTACTGTAAATAACGCAATAGAAGAGCTGGAATTTAGTGACGGCTCAAAAATGACTAATTCTGATATAGGGAGCTTGTTCTCTTATACTTCAGGGGATACAGATACTATATACGCTAAGTCCAACGCTACTTTAAAAGGCGAAAAGGGAAATGATGTATACTCATACAAAAGAGGAAACGGAAAAGTAATAATAGATGATAGTTTTATAGAAAATAATATTGAAATAAATGCCGGCGAGGATACTTTTTGTCCGACAAGCTAGACAAAAATATCACTCGTTAGGGGCGCATCCCTAAGACCCCATTCTCCTTATTTTTTAGTAACTTAGATATTTTTATAGAAAGTAGTCTAGATAAAAATATAATTGTTTATGAGCAAATAATTACAATGTATGTCTTAGTTAGCGTATAATAGTTTTACGTTTTAAAATAATATTAAAACTAATTAAAATATTCACTCAAACAGTTTTGGTTTTTAGCTTGTTGTTAATATATATAGCTAGATTATTGTATAATTATCTATATATTTCTACGAGAAACCTAAAAACAAAAATATTCAATGGTTAAAATAAAAACTGCGCCTTGGTATATGGATTCCAAAATGTATCACTTTCTGTATCACTTATATTTTTAAATAATTTAAATATCAATAAATGCGCGTTTATTAATTATTATTCAAATCCCTTTCTGTCCGCCACTAAGCCCTAAAATACGGAATTTCAAAGCACTTTTTTAAAAATAAAAAATCCCTCTGCCGACTCTCGCCGGCAAAATAAAAAATAAATGCTTATATCTCGATTAAATTCATTTAAGTTTTAATTTATGTAATTTACATTTAGTATTATAATTATTAAATATATTATATTAATTTTTTATTTAAAGTAATTATGTATTTTAAAACTATACTATACTTAATTGTAGATTTTATATTGATAGTATATATAGCTTTATTCTCAAATTCTTAAAAGGAGTTTATTATGACTACATTTGTTCTTGTGCATGGAGCATGGCATGGAGGTTGGTGCTGGAAAGAGGTAAAAAGACTTCTCGAGGAAAAAGGCTATAGAGTATATACACCTACTATGACAGGACTTGGCGAAAGAGAACATCTAATATCCAAAACAATAACCATAGATACATTGATCAAGGATATTGCCAATGTTATCAAATACGAAGATCTTGATAGTGTAATTTTAGTAGGGCATAGTTTTGGAGGTGCCGTTATCTCAGGCGTGGCAGAACTAGCAAAAGACAAAATAAAACAATTAATCTATCTAGATGCCGCCATATTAGAGGATAACGAGTCAATGTTTGACTGCACTCCTGCTGAAGGAGTAAAACAAAAAAGAGAGTTAGCCGAGAAAAGTAGCAATGGCTTATCATTTCCGCTTCCTACCGCGGCTAATCTTGGTATAACAGATAAATCACAATGGGAATTTGTAGAAAAACATTTAACGCCACATCCATTGTCAACCTATGATACGAAAATAAAGCTAAGCAGTAAACCAGGAGCCGGATTTAACTGTAGCTATATAATCTGTACCAATCCTATATATCATCCACTAGACTGGGCGAAAGAACGTGCTAAAAAGTATGGTTGGAATATTGCTGAGATTAATACAGGACATGATGCTATGATTGCAGATGCTGTAAATTTAGTAAAGTTGCTTGTTGATTTGGATAAGCAAGTTGTGTAAATAGTTGCTGTTTTATCCATTAAATATTTACAAAAAAGATCTATGCACTATTAGTTATATACAAGGAAAATTGATATTTTTTATTAAAATTTTATAAAAACTAGTTACGATCTTGGTTAAATAAATTCGTTTTAGTCCAGTATTTTTCATATATACTATATAATAAAATATAAGCTAAAATAGTAATAAATATCATAATTGTGTTAAGTTGATTTTTATTCAGATTAATTTATAATCTTTAATTAATTTTTTAAAGATTAAGGATACTTCTTGCTTTCAAGAACTAAAGAATTTATTATTAGAACCGTTGCTTGTTGTGTATTCGGATTTATTATATCTTATTATTTAAGTGTAAAAATTCCAAATTTTTTAGATATTGTTCAAAATGAGAAGTTAGTAATCGCAAATTTTTTATTTATGAGTATCTTTACTGTTTGGTTTTTATTGTGCTATATTGTAAGTCTTAGATTGGTTTTTGTATTTATGGCTTTATTTACTACTTTGGCGGTTGCTATATGATAATGCTCAGGCTTTTTCATAGGTACTTTGGACTCGCTTCTACTTGGGTGATATTTTTTATATTTTTTAGTGGAACTCTGGCTTATTACAAAGACGATATAACTTTGTTTATGCAGCCTGAATACTATAAGTTAAACTACAAAAACAGTGAATACGTAGATACTTCTCTTAAATATCTTAAAAAGCATCATCCAAATTCCGATATTTGGAGGATAACTCCGCCAAGTGAATTTGCTCCTTATATAACTATATCTTGGCATGATGACGCAAGAGTGAGAGAGCATAGAAGAAACCGAAAAATAGTCAAGATAGATCCGGATACATCCGAGATTATAAGAGGTAGAAGCACTTACGGAGGAGGCTTTCTAAGTGCCCTTCATTATGATTTGTGGTTTATAAATAGAGTAACTGCACGTGAAATAATCGGCTATATAACTATAACTATGCTTTTTGTTTTATTGTCCGGTATTTTGATACATAAGAGAATTTTAAAAGACTTTTTCAAATTTAAGAAAAAATCATTTTGGATGGATTCTCATATTCTAGCTAGTGTCAGTGGATTTGTAATATTTTTAATGCTTGCTATTTCAGGCCTTTATCTTGTGGAGAGGTTTATGCTAAAGGGCATATATTCTGAAGTGGCCAATCAAAATAAGGCAAGTATGCAGCAAGATTTTAATGCTAAGGCTAAGGCTAGAAACGAGGAGCGTAAAAAACAAAGAGCGCTTGCAAAGGCGATTGCGGAGCAAAATCTAACTATTAACAAAGATTATGAAGTATCTAAAAATTTAGTCAAGCAGAATATAAAGTCAAGCGATATGAAGCCTTTGGCAATGCAAAATTTTGCTCAAAATAAAGAAATAAATATCACTGAGCAATCTTTATCAAAAATGAGAGAGCAGTTTGGAAAAAGCATGGAATTTATGGCTAATATGATGGCAAGAAGAGCTAAATTTATTCCTACCGCCAATCAAATTAAAAATATTGTAGATAAACATTCAAATGAAAATTTTGAGAGTATAGTTATCCAAAGAAACGTACAAGATACAGCTCATGTACAGCTAAATTTTGTGCCTAGTAAGCCATTTACAGATAAAGGATTGAGTTTTGAAGCTAAAATTTTTGATGCTGTAAGCGGAGAAAAAATTGAAGAGGTTTTTGAAAGAGAGATTCCTAGAGCCAATTTGGTCATGCTGTTTATGAGAATTTTTCATATAGGCGGTTTTGGCGGAGAGTTGGTTAGATTTATATTTTTTGTATTTGGTTGCCTTGGGCTTATTATGTGCGCTTCGGGGGCTTATTTATGGAGTCAAAAGCAACACTCTAAAGTTGCGATATATACGATAAAAGTATTTAATAATGCGTTTTTTATAGGGTTATTTACTGCTCTTGGTGTTTATTTGCTTGCAAACCAATTGATACCTTATGAAAATGAGATTAGATACGAATATGAAGTTTATGCCTTTTTTATCGCTTTTGCGTTTATTTCATTGATTGGCGCAGTATTTGTCAAAAAATATGGATACTCTTTAGGTTCTGTCGTCACTTCCGGAATTTTTGCTGTTGTTTTTGTGATCTCTATAGCAAATGGTTCTTTTACAAATTTTGAAATTTTTAAGATTTCGATCGCTTGCCTTTTTATTTGTCTTGCGTTTGCATGGCTTAGTATCAGATTTATAAAGGAGAAGGCATGAGTATTTTGCTTGGAATTTTAAGTATGGTTTTTATTGCTTTTGCAAGGCTGGACAAGAGATTTTATTTTGGCCCCATTGTTTGTCTTGTTTTATTTGTTTTTCTTATGATTATGAATGATAATAAATTTTTGGATTTTACATATTTTTTCTTTGCGGCAGGACTTTGCCAGCTTGTAATTAGTATTTGTCTAAATTTTAAAGAATTTAAAATTGATAGCTGAAATTTATGATTTTAAGATGGCTTTTTGCTTAAAAATTTATTCGATTTTTTTATTAAGAAAATATTTACTGAAGTGTAGCTTTTAACCCTTTTTTAAGCGATATTTATATATCGTTTTATAAATTAAATTTTTAAAAATTATTTTTTATGTTTTTTTAAATTTAAGGTTATTTTTAGAATATAACAATGTTAAAATATTTATTATAGGAGAGTATTATGAAAAAAGCTTTGCTTTTAAGCAGTTCAGGCTACAAGGATACTGGTTATTTAAACCACTGCAGACCTTGGATTAATGAGTTTTTGACAGAGCATGGAGTTCGAGATGAGGAGATACTCTTTATTCCTTATGCCGGAGTTAGACGTACAAACGATGAATATGAGCTTAAAGTTCAAGATTGCCTTCAAAATAAAAATATAAAATCAATTCATAGATTTAGCGATCCAAAACAAGCCGTGAAAAACGCTAAAGTAATATCAATAGGCGGAGGCAATACTTTTGTTCTGCTTCATTATCTATATAAATATGATTTAGTGGATGCAATAAGAGAGAAGGTTGAGGCTGGAACTCCGTATTTTGGCTGGTCTGCTGGCGCAAACGTAGCAGGAGGCACTATAATGACAACAAACGATATGCCTATTATAATGCCAAAACTTTTTGATGCACTAAATATCTTTCCTCATCAAATCAATCCTCATTTTATAAGTGGAAAAATAGCTGGACACAATGGAGAAAGCAGAGAAGAAAGATTGGAAGAATTTTTAATAGTAAATCAAGATAGTATAATCTATGCTCTACCTGAAGGAGTTGGGTTAAAGATATCTGGTAATAGTGCAAAAATACTAGGAAATGATGCTGTGCTTAAAATGCGCTACAAAAAAGATACAGAAAGTATCGCAGTAGGAGATAGTTTTACATTTTAGACAGATTTTAATTTTTGTTTAAATTTAAGATGAATATAATTAAACAGTATGTAAATATTATATAATTTATAAGAAAGGTTAAAGATGGCTACTTTAAAGCTAATATGTGCCGTTTTAGGCTTAGTTGCAGTTATATATCTGCTCATTAAAAAGAGAGAGACCAAAACCGTCCTTATAGGTGTCGGTTTAGTGCTTTGCGCGATTTGTCTTACTCCTCTTGATGCGCTTGCTCAGTTTACGAAGTCAATGACATCGGCAAATCTTATCAAGGCTATTTGTGCGAGTATGGGTTTTGCCTATGTTATGAAGGTTACTAAGTGTGATCAGCACCTTGTTACTCTACTTACAAAACCTATGAAAAATATAGGATTTTTGCTTGTTCCTATGACTTTTGTTATTACATATTTAGTTAATATCGCTATCCCTTCTGCCGCAGGTTGTTCGGCTGCCGTTGGTGCCACTATGATACCTCTTCTTATGGCTTCTGGTGTTCGTCCTGCTATGGCTGGTGCTGCTGTATTTGCAGGAACTTTCGGTGGAGTTTTAAGCCCTGGTTCGGCTCACAATGCTTTTGTTGCCAACATGGCAAAAGTAAGCATACCTGACGTTATTAAGGTTCAATTTCCCAACGCTATGGCGGCATTTATAGTCGTTTTAGTTGTTTTAAGTGTTACCGCTATTTTGTTTAAAGACTATCAAAAAGGTCAAGATTTTTCACAAAAACTTGGAGACGCAGCTACAGCAGAACCTACTAAAGTAAATGTTTTATTTGCTCTTATGCCTTTAGTGCCACTTATCATTCTTGTTATAGGCGGAACAGATTTACATAAAATTTCGTTTTTAACTTGGACTAAGATGGGTGTTGCTGAGGCTATGTTACTTGGTGCAATTTTAGCTGTATTTGTAACATGGACTAGCCCAGAGAAGATTACTAAAGAGTTTTTTAAAGGTATGGGAAGTGCTTATGCTGAAGTTATCGGTATTATTATAGCAGCTGGTGTTTTTGTTGCCGGTCTTAAGGCTTGCGGCGCGATAGATGCGATCACTGACGTGCTAAAACACTCAGAACAGTTTGTAAGACTAGGTGGAACATTTATACCTTACTTAATGGCTGTAGTTACAGGCTCAGGCGATGCCGCTACTATGGCATTTAACGGTGCTATAACAGTAAATGCTCAAGATCTTGGCTTCGAGCAAACTAAACTTGGTATGGCCGCTGCTATCGCAGGCGCTCTTGGTCGTTCATCATCTCCAATTGCTGGTGCTGCTATCGTTTGTGCAGGCCTTGCAATGGTAAGTCCTATTGAGATTGCAAAAAGAACCGCTCCAGCTATGGCTATAGCTGTTGCAGTAATAGCATTCTTTATGCTTTAAAATTTATACTTTAGAGGCGGACCTTCCCGCCTCTTTTTTAAACTACTTAATCTATAAATTCAAATTTTATATATATTTTATAATGTCTAAGTTTAAAGTATTTGTTTTTAAGATGAGTAAAAGGCTGCCTTAAACAGCCTTTTATGTTTGTTATTTTGCTAAATTTTTTATTATCTCTTTAACGACATTGCTTGAAGCATGAAGAGATTTAACTGGCAAGTATTCGTATATTGAGTGGAAGTTGTGTGCACCTGTAAAGATATTTGGGCAAGGAATTCCTTTTTCGGATATTACTGATCCGTCATATCCACCTCTCATAGGAATGACTTTTGGTGTGATACCTAAGCTTTCATAAGCTTTTTTAGCAGCTACTATAGGAAGGCTATTTTCGCCTTCTGTAAGATAGTTGTAAACATTTTTATATCTATCAGAAAGCTTGATATTTACCCTGCCGGCATCCCAAATTTTATTGCAAGAGTCTGTTAAATCTTGTAAAAATTGCATTCTCTCAGAATATTTTTTATCGTTAAATTCTCTTACGTCAAGTTTTAAAACTGTTTTTGCACTATTTCCGCTAAGCTCTTTTACCCAGTAGTATCCCTCTCTGTTTTCGGTATATTCAGGAGCCTCTCCACCTGGGAGCATAGAGATAAATTTATGTGCCATAAGAAGTGAATTTATAAGTTTGCCTTTTGCGTTCATTGGGTGGGCGGATTGTCCTGTAAAGGTAACTACCGCATCACCAGCATTCCAGTTTTCATATATGAACTCGCCTATGCCGCAGCAATCTAAACAGTAACCAAAATCTGTATTTATCTCATTTATATTGAGTGCTTTTGCTCCGCGAAGACCTTGCTCTTCGTCTGGCAAGAAGCAAGCTACTACATCGCCGTGCTCGACATCTGGATTTTGTACAAAAAATTGTAAAGCGTTCATAATGCTTGCTATTGCCGCCTTGTCGTCCGCTCCAAGTAGGCTAGTGCCGTCAGTTACTATTATATCATCGCCTACATAGTTTTTAAGCTCTGGAAATTCGCTCTCTTTCATTATGATATTTAGCTCTTTATTAAGACTTATATCTCCGCCTTTGTAGCTTACTATTTGAGCTTTAGTATCGTTTTTTTGCTCTGCGCTTGTATCAAGGTGTGCAAAAAATGCTACAGATGGAAGTTTTTTGCTTGAATTTGAAGGTAGAATAGCAGTTGTTATACTGTTTTCGCGTCTTTTTACATCTTTTAGTCCAAGCTCTTTTAGCTCGCTTTCAAGAAGTTTTGCGAGCTCCATTTCAACAGGATTTGATGGCATTATACCAGCAGCACCAGCTTCTCTATTTGTGGTTGTGTTGATTTTTGTATATTGCAAAAATCTTTCTACTATATCCATTTATTCCTCCTAAATTTAGATTAAAAATCTATAAAATTATAGTGTAATAAAAATTAAAATAAATTAATAAGTTTAAAATAAAATTTATAAATTTTATAAAAAATATTTTTTAAGCTAAATTCTACTAAATTTTGAAAAATAGATTATTTTTAACACTAAATTCAAATTTTTTCTATTTTTCTTTAAATCATTAGCCTTTTAAGACAAATAAGGATAAAATCAGATAGCAATCAAATATCAAGGAGGCTTTTATGACTGAGTCTAAAAAGTATTTTGGATTTTTACTTTAAAAGTAACTTATTGGTTAGAATTTTAATAGGTCTTATTCTGGGTGCTATATTTGGCGTGATATTTCAAAATGCGACAGGCGCGATAGATATATTAAAACCTTTTGGAGATATCTTTATAAGGCTTTTAAAGATGATTATGATCCCTGTCATAGTCTGTACTTTGATAGTTGGAGCTAGCAGTACTTCTCCTGCACATCTTGGAAAAGTCAGTGTAAAAATTATAGTGTTTTATATGGCTACTTCGCTTTGTGCGATAGTAATAGGACTTTTTGTTGGATCTATTTTTAAGCCAGGAGTAGGGCTTGAGTTGGCTCATATCGCAGGAGTGGCCAAAGAGGCTAAATCTCCTGGATTGGTTGAAATTTTATTGAATATAATTCCTACTAACCTATTTGGCTCTATAGCGAATGCCGAGGTTTTGCCGACTATATGTTTTTGTCTATTCTTTGGAATCGCTTTGGCTTTTTGCAAAGACAGTGAAAGTCAGGCTGTAAGAAATGCGGCTGATAATGTTTATCTGTTTTTTGAGGGCGTAAGTAGCGTTATGTTTAAAGTTGTTGGTTGGGTTATGCAATATGCGCCTATTGGTGTGTTTGCTCTTATTTTTATAGTATTTTCAAAAAGTGGCGCAGAAGAGGCGTTTGGTCCTTTGGCTAATGTGACTATAAGCGTATATATAGGGCTTGCTTTGCAAATTTCATTAGTTTATTGTGTGGCGTGCTTGATTGTTGGACTAAATCCGATTGTTTTTATAAAAAAAGTGCGTCCTCCTATGATTACTGCATTTGTTACTAGGTCTTCTGGAGCCACTTTGCCTATTTCTATGGAGACTGCTGAAAAAGATATGGGTGTACATAGAAGTATTTATGGTTTTACTTTGCCTGTAGGTTCAACTATCAATATGGATGGAGCAACTATATATTTATGAGTTTGTGCGATATTTATTGCAAACGTAGTAGGCATGCCACTTGATTTTTCTCAGCAATTAACAGTAGTAATAACTGCTTTATTGGCCTCCATCGGAACAGCAGGTGTGCCTGGAGCAGGAGCTGTAATGCTTCTTATGGTTCTTGAATCTGTAGGTTTAAAAGTAGAGGCTAGTAGCGTGATAGCTATAGCTTACGGTATGATTTTGGGCATTGATGCCATACTTGACATGGGAAGAACATCTATGAATGTAGTTGGAGATATGATGGGCGCAGTTTTTGTGGCTAAAAGTGAACGTGAGCTAGATGAGGAAATTTGGAATAGCTAATTTAATTTAAGAGGAGATTTAATCTCTCCTCTTAAAATTATGCATGAAATTCAAATTCTTCAGGATGATCTAATGCGTAGCGAAATTGCTCCATATTTACTTTCTTGTCCCAAATTGAGATGATTAGACATCCAACGGCATTACCACATAGATTTCCTACCGCTCTCATTTCTGACATAAATTTATCTACTCCTAGCAGTACTGCTACCGTAACTACGGGTATGCCTGCGCTAGGTAGGGCCGCTAGCGTGCCTGCTAAAACTATAAATCCAGATCCGGTAACTCCTACTGCACCCTTGCTTGTAACCATCAATATAACTAAAATTTGTATTAGGTGCTCGATAGTTAGAGGTATGCCAAAAGCTTGAGCCAGAAAGATAACGCTAAGGCTTAAGTATATATTGGTGCAATCAAGATTAAAAGAATATCCTGTAGGTATTATAAGCCCCACTGCACCTCTATGGATGCCCGCTTTTTCTAGTTTTTGCATAAGTGGTGCCAGAGCCGTTTCTGACGAGCTTGTCGCAAATACCACTAAAACTTCTTTTGCTATAAAGCGCATAAATTTAAATATATTTACTTTGGCAAAATAGCATATAGTGCCAAGAACCACAAAAATAAAAAATAGGCTAGCTGCTGCCATTACTAGTAGAAGCTCTATCATTCCTAAAAGTGAATCTATACCAAATTTGCCTATCAAAAATGCCATTGCAGAAAACGCAGCAACAGGGCTAAATAACATTAATATAGTAAGAAGCTTTAATACGTAATGTTGAACAAACTCAAGCGGTTTTAAAATTTTCTTTTTGTAGTCGCTCTTTAAAAAGGAAATAGTAATCGCAGTAACTATCGCCATAAAAAGCACTTGCAATGTGTTTGAATGCAAGAAAGGCGTTATAGGATCGCTTGGTACCGCACTTTTTAGTATTGACCAGACGGAGCCAACATCTTTATCTATATATGTGTATTTTTCTATGCTTCCTGGATCTAGTGTAGTCCAATCCAAATGCATATCATGTCCAGGTTTTAATACTTCTCCAAATAAAATTCCAACAGCAAGAGCTATCGTGCTTACTATTTCAAAGTAGATAAAGCCCTTTAGTCCTATACTGCCAAGATCCTTCATGCTTTCAAGACCAATAATACCAGATACTATAGTAAGGAAGATAATAGGCCCTATTAGAGCCTTTAAAGCCCTTATAAACCAGTCTATTCCCGGTTTGCTAGCCACACCAAGATCAGGGAAGGTAACTCCTACGAAAATACCAGCAGCTATACCTAAAACTACCCAGAACGCAAGGCTTGTAACAATTCTTTTAAATTTACTTTTTTGGGATTTTATTTGAGGTTGTTTTGAATCTTCACTTGAAACTTTTTCTATCAAGCATAATCCTTTAAATTAATTATTTTTTTTAAAGATAATGATATTTTATCCAAGAAATTATTAAATAAATATTATTGCAAAAGTTATATTTATAAATAAATTTTATGAGATAGTTAAGATTAAAGCTTTATAAGCTTTAATCTTAATAGTTTTTATAAATTATCTTTTATCTCGATAGAGTCTATTTTATCACCAGCTCTTATAGAGTCAAGTGTTTTTAGGCTTTCGTCATCTACGACCTGTCCAAAAACAGTATGAACTCCATCAAGATGAGGCTGTGCGCTATGGCATACGAAAAATTGACTTCCGCCGGTATCGCGTCCTGCGTGAGCCATAGATAGACTACCGCGTTTATGTTTGCTCTTTTGACCTACGCACTCGCATTTAATTCTCCAGCCCGGACCGCCCGTACCTGTACCGTATGGGCATCCGCCTTGGATAACAAAATTTGGGATTACGCGGTGAAAATTTAGTCCATTATAAAAGCCGTCATTGGCTAAAGTTGCGAAATTTGTAACTGTTTGAGGTGCTTCCTCCCCAAATAGTTCAAGCTTGATGTCGCCCTTTTGCGTATGTATAATAGCAAATTTAAATTTCGCCAACTCTTCTTTATTTATATCGTAAACTTTTAACTCTTCGTTTCTCATATTTTTCCTTATTAGTTTTTATTCAATATTTGTATATACCGCTTGGACATCATCGTCATCTTCTAGCTTATCAAGCAGTTTTTCTATCTCTTCCATCTGTTCTTCGTTTAAATTTATAGGCGAATTTGCAATGTATTGAAGACTTGATTTTTTAGCCTCAAGTCCAAGCTTTTCTATGCCGTCATGAAGTGTGCCAAAACTTGTGTAGTCGCCATAAATATATAAAATTCCATCTTCCTCTTCAAGCTCGGTTAGTCCAAAGTCTATTAATTCAAGTTCAATCTCGTCAAGCTCCAAATTTGGCTTTTCAAGCTCGAAAACGCTTTTTCTGGTAAACATGAAGCTAAGGCTTCCGCTTGGTAAAATTTCTCCACCGTTTTTACTAAAAATAGCCTTTACATTAGCTACTGTTCTTGTAGGATTGTCTGTGGCACACTCTACTGTGATTTGCACTCCGTGAGCCGCCTTGCCATCGTAAAAAATCGTTTTAATATCGGCGCTATCTTTGCCGCTTGCACGTTTTATAGCCGCATCTATATTGTCTTTTGGCATGTTTTCATTTTTTGCAGCAGCTATCGCAGAGCGAAGCTTTGGATTCATATCAGGATCTGAACCGCCCTCTTTGGCTGCCACTGTAATTGCTTTTGCAAGTTTTGGAAATACTTTACTCATCTTGTCCCAGCGTGCTTCTTTAGCCGCTCGCCTATATTCAAATGCTCTTCCCATAAAAATTCCTTAAAAATTTTTTGGCAATTATAGCCAAAAATCTTTTTATCATTTTTAAAAGCTAAAGTTTTAATACTGTTTGTGAAAAATTTATGTTTTGAATTTATAATTTGAATTATGATAATAAGAGCTAATAAAAAAGATTCTAAACGTTGCATCGAGTTGCTAAATTTGGCTATGGAAGATATCGCTTTTTGTCTCAGCGGCACTACAAATAAGAGTGAAAGCGATAAAATTTTATCTTCCTTTTTTACCCAAGAGATAAATAGATTAAGCTACAAAAACATATATATCTATAAAGACAGTGATCAGATTGTAGGGGCTATTTGCGCGTATTTTGGCGGAGATTTAAAGATCCTTGATGAACCTATAATAAACCATTTAAGATTAAAAGATCCAAGTGCCAATGTTGAAGCGGAGTGCTTTGACGACGAATTTTATATAGACAGTATAGCTGTCGATGAAAAATTTAGAGGTCGTGGCATAGCCAAAGAACTGATAAAATTTATATTTGAAATAGCGAACCAAAGAGGCATTAAAAAAGTGTCATTGATAGTAGATGAAGAAAAAATAAAAACGAAAGAATTTTATGAAAAATTTGGTTTTAAGGAAAATTGTATCAAAATTATCAATTCTCATAAATATTACCATATGATAAAGGAGTTGTAGTGGCAAAATTCAGAGTCGCAAATATTAATTGTGAAAATTGTGCGAATACTATTAAAAGATCGCTTGAGGATGAGTTTGGCAAAATCGATGTAGATCTAAGCGTAGAGCCTCGTGTAGTAAGCCTAGATATAGAAGATAAGGATATTGAAAGGTTTAAAACTGAGCTTGATGAGATCGGATTTAAAGTAATCGAGCAAATTTAATATGCAGAAAAATCTCAAATTAAATATCGCAGGCATGACCTGTGTAAACTGCTCGAATGCTATTGAACGAGCTGTAAAAAAGATGGATGGAGTAGTAGAGGCTAAAGTAAATTTCGCTAATGCTACGGGTGAATTTATAGTGCAAGATGAGAGTATTCGTCCCAAAATAGAAGAAAAGATAAAAAAACTTGGCTATGAAATCGCTAAAGATCTTGGAGAGTTCGAGAAAAAACGAGCCGCTCATATAAAAAATTTGAGAAATAACTTTATCTCAGCCACTATTTTTAGCGCGATAATAATGTGGCTTGAGATGAGCGGAAACATGAGTGAGCCAAAAGCCTTTATAATGCTGTTTTTGGCATTGATCACTCTTGCGATATGCGGAAAAGATTTCTTTATACACGCTATTGGAGCACTTAAAAACAGAAATTTCGATATGAATGTGCTCGTTGCACTTGGCACCTCGATGGCATTTTTATATTCGGTATTCGTATTTTTAGCTCCTAACCTTATACCTGAAAATATGCTTCATATGTATGTTTCGGGTTCAGCTATGATAATAACTTTCGTTCTTCTTGGGAAGTATCTTGAGGAGCGCTCTAAAGCTAAGGCCGGCGACTATCTAAAAAGCTTGATGGATATGTCGCCAAAGGTTGCCTTGGTGCTTAAACCAGACGGTCAAGCTGTAGAAACCGAAGTGGCAAATCTTAAAATAGGGGATATAGTAGTCGTAAAAACGGGCTACAATATTCCTTGCGATGGTGTTATTATAAATGGCGGAGCAGAGATAGATACCTCTATGCTTACCGGCGAGAGTCTGCCCGTATATAAAAAGATGGGCGATGAGGTAAATGCAGGCACTGTAAATACCAATGGATATCTTAATATAAAGGTTACTAAACTTTCAAGTCAAACTTTGCTGGCTCAAATTTTAAACTTATTAAGCGATGCTAGTACTAAAAAGATGCCTATTAGTCGCTTTGCCGATAGGGTGGCTAATATATTTGTGCCAACCGTGATAGTTATATCCTTTGTTACTTTTTTGGTTTGGATTGCTTTCACCGGAAATGCTACTCAGGGAGTATTAAGTGCGATTTGTGTGCTTATAATCTCTTGTCCTTGCGCATTAGGGCTTGCTACTCCTATAGCTATTATCTCATCACTTTCGCTTGGTGCTAAAAATGGAATTTTGGTCAAAAATCCCGAAGTCATAGAGATCATTCACACTGCTAAATATGCTATTTTTGATAAGACCGGAACCCTGACTCATGGTAAAATTTCTGTAAATTTTACAGACATAGATGAAGAAAATTTAGCCCCAATCGCAGCCATAGAGGCAAAAAGCTCACATCCTATTTCAATGGCCATTGTAGAATATGCAACAAGACTTGATATTAAAATTTTAGGAAATGAGAGCGGGTTTGAAAATATTGCAGGAAGAGGCATTAGAAGTCTTGATGAAAACGAGATAATAGTGGGAAATGAGGAATTTTTAAAAGAGTTTAATGTAGAAATTCCAAATGAAGAAAAGGAAAAAATACTAAAAGCTCAAAACGATGGAAATGGAGTGGTTTTAGCTGCTATTAAAGGTAGATACGTAGGCTTTATAAGCCTTAGCGATACTCTAAAAGAGAGTGCTAAAGAGGTAATAGATGAGCTAAAATTAAGAGATATAACTCCGGTAATGCTAACAGGAGATAATGTATTTACGGCTAAAAATATCGCTGGCAAGCTTGGAATAGAGCAGGTTTTTGCTGGAGTTATGCCTAATGAAAAATTTGAAATCATACAAAGGCTTCAAAAAGAAGCCAGAGTTATTTTTGTAGGGGATGGTATAAACGACTCTCCTTCATTGAAGCAAGCCGATGTCGGTATAGCTATGAGTAGTGGGGCTGATATTGCAAAGGATGCTGGCGATATAGTGCTAATTAAAAACGATCTAAAAAGCGTATTGCAGTCTATAAATTTAGCTAAGCATACGATGAAAACGATAAAAGAAAATTTATTTTGGGCATTTATATATAACCTTATATTTATTCCTGTGGCAGCAGGAGTTTTATATCCTGTATTTGGGCTTGTTTTAACTCCAGTTTATGGAGCTATCGCTATGAGTTTTAGTTCTGTTACCGTTGTTTTAAATTCAATAAGGCTAAGATTTAAAAAAATCTAAATTTTATTAAAATAGTTATAAAATGACTAAAATTTAAGAGGATTAGAGCATGAAAGTTGGCGAATTTTACTCTGTGGTTTGCAGAATTTTTGCACTAAATTTTTCAAACCATCCAAGTGAAAAAATTTTTAATGAAATTAAAAAAAATTCAAATTGGATTATAAAAAATCATAACGAAGCCAACTTAACAGGCTCGAAACTATATAAAGAGTCAATCGAGATGGAGAATGCAGAAGAGATCAAAGGGGATTTTTTAAATTTAAAAAAATATTTTAATGCGGAATTTTTCTTTGAAGGTGACAAAAAAAGACTTGAAAGTCTTTATAAAGTATGTAAATTTGAGCCAAATTTAAAGCTTAGCGAAATTGATAGCATGTCTACTCAGCTCTCATTTTTATCCTCTGTATTGCAGCTTAAGGCCGATAAAAAAACAGAAGAGATTTTGGGAGTATTTTTAAGCTCATATTTTTTACCTTACTCCAAAAAGTTATATCCAATGCTTCAAAAGGAGGCTAAAACTAAATTTTATCGCTCTATGGGCTATCTTTTTGAGGATTTTAGCGAAGGAATGGGAAAAATATTTAAGATAAGAGTTGTTCCTAGATGAGTTGGTGGAACAACATCTATAATAATTTTGATCCGGTAGCCTTTAAAATATTTGGACTTAGCGTTCATTGGTATGGGATTATGTATGTTTTAGCTCTTATTCTTGCGCTTGGAGTGGCTAAATTGATAGTAAAATTTGATAAGATGAATATATCGGATTCTCTACTTGATAACTACTTTTTCTGGGTTGAAATTGGAGTAATTTTAGGCGCAAGAATCGGCTATATAGTCATTTATGATCCAAATACCTTTTATTATCTAACTCATCCTTGGCAAATTTTTAATCCTTTTTATAACGGAGAATTTATAGGAATTAGAGGTATGAGCTATCATGGTGCGGTTATTGGATTTTTGATAGCGACGATCGCTTTTTGCAGGAAGTATAAACAAAATACACTTGCACTCCTTGATCTTTGCGCTCTTTCTATTCCGCTCGGATATTTTTTCGGTCGTATTGGGAATTTCTTAAATCAAGAGCTTGTCGGTCGTGCTACGGATGTTCCTTGGGGAATTTATGTCGCAGGTATGCTTAGACACCCATCTCAAATTTATGAAGCATTACTAGAAGGCATAATCATTTTTATTATATTATTTTTTTATAGAAAGTTTAAGAAATTCGATGGAGAGCTTATAGCTATGTATGCCATCCTATATACTATAGCAAGGTTTATATGCGAATTTTATAGGGAGCCTGACTTTGGAATAGGTTTTGTATTTTTAAATTTTTCAATGGGACAGATATTATCATTTATAATGTTTTTGTGCGGAATTTTTATATTTTTCTTTTTAAAAAAAAATTATACTAAATAATTTAACAAGAATTAAAGTTACAGTGTAGTATTATTGCATACAAATTTTAGGTTTATCAAAATTTGTATAAAGCTAAAAATTACAATATATTAAGGAGTGCTCATGAGTGGGCTTATAGAAGGGTTTCTAGGAAGGCAGGCTGACTGCAAAAAGAGTCGCTGTCCTGCGGTCTGGGACAGGTGGCAAAGTATAACAGGATTTATTCTGGCCTGTTTTATACTATGTCATATGGTATTTACTTCAACCATTTTACTTGGTAAAGATGCATTCAATGCCGTGGTTGGCTTTGCGGAGGCTAAATTTTTGTTTGGCGAAGCTACTTGGTGGATTACAAACGTAATAGCCGCTGTAATTTTTGTTGTCTTTATCGCTCATGCGTTTTTGGCTATGAGAAAATTCCCTGCCAATTTTAGACAATATTTGATGTTTATAGGACACAAAAAACGCATGAAACACCTTGATACTACTCTATGGTGGTTTCAGTTTTTAACAGGATTTGCACTATTTTTTGCCGCAAGCGGACACTTAGTAGATATAGTTTTTGGCGGACACATTACCGCTGATAGCTCTGCTGCAAATTTCGCTAGATTAGAAATTTTTTATCTTGCCTTGCTTGTATTCATGGTAGTTCACGCAGGCGTTGGAATGTATAGATTGTATGTTAAATGGGTAAGTATTGAAGGAGCTAGCAGACAAGAGATGTTAGCAAAAAGAAATAAGGCCAGAACTATAATTTTTGCCGTTTTTGGCGGGCTCGCTTTAATTGCATTAATTGCCGATTTCGTCTGGATCGGCCTTAGTCATTAATGGATAGGAGCTAGAAATGAATATAAAATATTGTGATGCATTAGTTATCGGTGGAGGACTTGCCGGACTTAGAGCTGCTGTTGCAGCCGGTGAAAAAGGTCTTAGTACTATAGTTTTAAGTCTTATCCCAGTTAAACGTTCTCACTCAGCTGCCGCACAAGGTGGTATGCAAGCAAGTCTTGGAAACTCAAAGATGAGCGAGGGTGATAATGAGGATGTGCACTTTGCGGATACCGTAAAAGGAAGCGACTGGGGATGCGATCAAGATGTAGCTAGAATGTTTTGTCAAACAGCTCCAAAAGCTATTCGGGAGCTTGCCGCTTGGGGTGTACCTTGGACTAGAATTACTAAAGGTGAAAGAAGCGCTATTATCAATGCTCAAAAAACAACGATAGTAGAAAAAGATGAGGTTCATGGACTAATTCACTCTCGTGACTTCGGCGGTACAAAAAAATGGAGAACTTGTTATACGGCTGACGCTACTGGTCACACCATGCTATTTGCCGTTGCAAATGAGGCTTTAAAACACAATGTTGAGATTGAAGACAGAAAAGAGGCTATAGCCTTAATTCATGAGAATAACCGCTGCTACGGAGCTATAGTTAGAGATTTAGTAACAGGTGAAATTATAGCTTACGTTTCAAAAGGCACTTTGATAGCCACAGGTGGATACGGAAGAGTATATAAACATACTACAAACGCTGTTGTTTGCGAGGGTATAGGAGCTGCGATAGCACTTGAAACAGGTGTGGCAAAACTTGGAAATATGGAAGCGGTTCAGTTTCACCCAACTCCGATTGTTCCAAGCGGAATCTTGCTAACAGAAGGATGCCGCGGTGACGGTGGAATTTTGCGTGACGTGGACGGATATCGCTTTATGCCTGATTATGAGCCTGAGAAAAAAGAGCTCGCTAGCCGTGACGTCGTAAGTCGCCGTATTATGGAGCATATTCGTGCAGGAAAAGGTGTAAAGAGCCCTTATGGAGAGCACGTATGGCTAGATATTAGCATACTTGGACGCGAACATATCGAGAAAAACCTACGTGACGTTCAAGAAATTTGCCAAATTTTTAATGGAATAGATCCTGCTGACGAGGGTCCAAAAGGTTGGGCGCCAATTCTTCCTATGCAGCACTACTCAATGGGTGGAATTAAGACAAATCCTAGAGGCGAGAGCCCTACTCTAGCTGGATTATTTAGTGCAGGAGAAGCTGCTTGCTGGGATATGCACGGATTTAACCGTCTTGGTGGAAATTCCGTATCAGAAACAGTTGTAGCAGGTATGATTGTAGGTGATTATTTTGCAGATTATTGTGCAAATCACGATATAGATATTAGAACTGAAAATATCTATAAATTTGTTCAAGGTCAGATAAATTATATGAATAGCCTCCTTGAAAAAGAGGGTAAATTTAACGTATTTGAGATAAAAAATAGAATGAAAGATGTTATGTGGGAACACGTAGCTATATTTAGGACAGGTGAAGGGCTTGAAAAGGCTGTAAAAAAGCTTGAGGAGCTTTATAAGCAATCTCTTGACGTCAAAGTAACTAATAAAAATCTATTTGGAAACCCTGAACTAGAAGAAGCTTACAGAGTGCCAAAAATGTTAAAACTATCGCTTTGTATAGCTTATGGTGCGCTTCTTAGAACAGAGAGCCGTGGCGCTCACTATAGAGAAGACTATACAAAAAGAGATGACTTAAATTGGCTAAATAGAACTATAACAAGCTGGAAAGAGGGCGATACAATGCCTACAGTAGAGTATGAACCACTTGATATTATGAAGATGGAGATTCCACCAGCATTTAGAGGATATGGAGCTAAAGGAAATATTATAGAGCACCCTGATAGTGCTATCCGCCAAGCACAAGTTGATGAGATTCGTGCCAAAATGGAAGCAGAGGGTAAGGGTAGATACGAAATTCAAAATGCGCTTATGCCTTACGAGTTACAACCAAAATATAAAGCGCCAAATGAAAGAGCAGGTATAGGATATGAGTAGAAAAATTACAATTAGAGCATTTAAATATAATCCGTTAAGCAAAATTTCAAAACCACATTTTGCTTCGTATGAGCTGGAGGAGACTCCGGGTATGTCGCTGTTTATAGCGTTAAATGTTATTAGAGAGAAATTTGATCCGGATCTTAGCTTTGACTTCGTATGTAGAGCTGGAATTTGCGGAAGTTGTGGAATGCTGGTAAACGGTACGCCAAAGCTTGCTTGTAGAACGCTTACAAAAGATTATGAGAGCGGTGTAATAGAGCTTATGCCACTTCCTGTATTTAAGCTACTAAAAGATCTAAGTGTGGATACAGGTAACTGGATGAATGCGATGAGTAAGCGCGTAGAAAGCTGGATACACACCGATCATGAGACTGATATAAGTAAGCTTGAAGAGAAAGTTGAGCCTGAAGTAGCGCAAGAGGTTTTTGAGCTTGATAGATGTATAGAGTGCGGAATCTGCGTAGCGGCTTGCGGAACAGCCATAATGAGACCTGATTTTATCGGTGCTGTTGGACTTAACCGCGTAGCAAGATTTAAAATAGATGCGCTTGATAAAAGAACAGACGAGGACTTCTATGAGCTTGTAGGCGATGATGACGGAGTATTTGGATGTATGACTCTTCTAGGATGTGAAGATAACTGCCCAAAACACCTTCCGCTTCAAAGTAAAATCGCATATATGCGTCGCAAACTAGCTACAGTAAAATAATTTTAAGAGAGCCTCTTGGCTCTCTTGTATTTACAATACTATTTATTTCTCAACCATTAAGTGAAAATATACTAAAATCTTATATTGATAATCTTTGCTAAAGAGCTATTTATGGATAAAATTTTAAGTGAAATTTGGGGTAGTGATAAGTTGTTTTTGGATATGAAAAAACTTCTTATCGGCGATGAGAGATTGCTGGCCGTTTTGATGGCTACCAATCAGAAAAATTACGATAGATTTATTGCTATTGGCGAATTTAGGGATATTTTACATGCATTAAATTTGAAAGCTAACATATACAGCGTCCAAAGCGCTCAAGTTGGCATAATAAATGCTCTTTTAAACTCAAAAATTTCAAAAAATAGTCTATTAGATACCCTTAAAAGACTTCAAAATGAAGCTATTATAACTGCTTTAGAGTTAGAAAATTTAGAAAATTTTATAAATTCCATATCTGCTAACTCTGGTATTAAAAACCAAAACAAAAACAATGAACAAAAAGATTTTTTTCATACTAAGATGAGTACTTTAGATTCTATTTACGAGAAACTTTTATCTCTTTGTAATGGAAGATATTTTGAAGATAGATTAAAAAAAGCAAAACAAAAAAATAGCGAACTTGCATTTAATGTAGTTGTAACCGGAGTTGTAAACGCAGGTAAATCTACTCTATTAAACGCTCTTTTGGGAACCAAAGTTTTAGGTACTTCAAATGTGCCAGAAACTGTAAATTTAACTATTCTAAAGCATTCTGATAGCTCTTTTGCGAGAGTAAAATTTTGGAACGAAAATGAGTTAAGAGAGCTTGATTTAGATATAAATGATG
Organism: Campylobacter sp. RM16192; assembly: GCF_004803855.2. NCBI lineage: Bacteria > Pseudomonadati > Campylobacterota > Epsilonproteobacteria > Campylobacterales > Campylobacteraceae > Campylobacter > Campylobacter sp. RM16192. Next base: position 496,870 of record NZ_CP012552.1, read on the forward strand.
ATATAAAGCGTTTTGCAGGCAAAGAGATTGAAATAAAAACCGAGGAATTAAAAGGCTATACTACCGCTCAAAATGAAATTTCAAAGGCTGTTAAAATTGTAGAGCTATATAAAAATTTAGAGCTCTTAAGAGATGGGATATGTATAGTCGACACTCCAGGCATAGATGATGTCGTGTTTTTGCGTGAAGAGATTGCGCGAAGGTATATGAACGAGTGTGACTTGATGGTGCATTTAATGAATGTAAGTCAAAGTGCTACGCAAAAAGATGTAGAGTTTTTGATAAATTCGCTTAAAAGCTCTAATATAGTTAGGCTTGTAGTAGTTCTTACACATGCTGATTTGTTGCAGGTTCAGGATTTGAGCGAAGTAATAAACTACACTAAAAAAAGTCTAGAAAAAGAGCTTAAAACAAACGGGCTTGATAAAATTTCAAGCGAGATTAATTTCTTTACAATTAGTGCCAAGAAGTTTTTTGAAGGTGATGAAGATAGCGGAGTGGATAGCTTTAAAGAGTATCTTTATGAGATATTTTTTGGACAGCATAGCGAGAAATCAAGGCTTGTATTGGAAGCATACAAAAAAGAGCTTATCTCTGTTGCAAGCGAGTTTTTAGAAGAGACTAAAGAGAGCTTGCTTCATTTAACCGGTTCAAATTTAGAGCTAAGTCAAAATTTAAAAAATCTAAAAGAGAGAAAAGACGCCCTTGCCGAAGAGTTTAAGGCTATAGAAGATATGGTTATTAGTGAGTTTGAGAAGATTGATATAAATAGTCTTGATGCTGATTTTTTAATGAGCTTAAGATTAGTCGGCACAACTCTTAAAGATAGGATTTTAAATGAAGTTGATTTTGCTAAAAGGCGCAAAGAAAATATAGATGAAGATAGAATAAAATACATCATTCAAACATCTCTAAATGACGGCCTTTTGGCTACAGCTAGAATAAAACGAAATGAGATTTTAAGACGCATAAAATCTTGCGCCACAAATATTAGTTTAAAATTTGCAGATTTTAAGATTGATGCAGATGAGAAAGTGTTTAATATCGGAGATTATCTAAGCGCACAAGGTGTCAGTTTTGGATATATGGATGTAGCGCAAAAAATTTGTAAATTTTTAAATTCAAAAGAGTTGGAAAATAGTATAAATACAAGTTTAGAAGAGTTTTTAAAAGATGAAAAGATTGCCAATTTTGTATTTAATTTAATTAAGTTTGAAAAAGATGAGTTTGAAAAGAGGCTTAACGCAAAAATGCAGCATAGACGCATAATTTTTGAAGAGGATGAAAGAAGGCTTGCGAAAGAGAGTGAAATTTTAAGCAAAACAGGTGGCGAAATAGCCGAAAATTTAATTCATTTTGAAAAATTAAGAGATGATTTGAGCTCTATTTTAGAGGAGTTAAAAGATGCTTGAAAAATTTATATCCTCTTACAAGATGACATATTTTAAAATTTTCGGAGATGATTTTTACGGGCGATTTAAAGCTTATGAAAATGCGCTTTTAGAGCCTAAATTTCACCCTAGTAGTGAATTAAAAGATGAGCTTAGAAAGCTTGATCTATTTTTAAGCGAGCCTGTTCAGATCGCTATTGTAGGGCAGTTTTCAAGTGGTAAATCGACCTTTTTAAATGCTCTTTTGGGCTTTGATATTTTGCCTACAGGAGTTACACCGGTAACTGCGAGGCTCACGCGCATAAAATATGGCGAAAATTTTTCTTTAAGAGTGGATTATAAAAATGGCAAAGAGCTTAGTCTAAATGTGAATGAAATAGCTAAATTCGTCGATCAGCGCGTTTATGGGGATGAAGTTAAGGAGCTTTGTATATATGCGCCAAATCCTATTTTAAAACTTGTAAATTTTATCGATACTCCTGGACTTAATTCGCTATCAAGCTCGGATACTAACATAACCAAAGAGGTTTTGGATTCCGTTTCAAGCGTTATTTGGCTAAGTCTTATAGAAAATGCCGCTCGCGCAAGTGAATTAAATGATCTTAAAGAGTTCTTGCAAAATACTGGTAAAACAGCAATTTGTGTATTAAATCAAAAGGATAAACTAAGCGATCTTGAGCTCGAAAATGTATTGGCTCATGCGAAAATAACATTTGATGGAATTTTTGAAGAGATTATTGCTATCTCTGCTAAGCAGGCTAATTTGGCTAGAAAAAATCAAGATGAAAATTTAATGCTTGTTTCAAATTTCAAAAGTGTTTTGGATGCTATAGATAGATACTTTATTAGTGAAAAAATAAAAGAGAAATTTGTATTAAAAAAATGCGAGAGTATTTTGGCTCAAAGTATAAATCAGCATGAGTATTTTTGTGAAATTTACGAAAAAGCTAAAGAGATTGTAACTAAATTTGATTTTGAACTTGATGCAAATTTAGAGCGAATTAAAAATAAATTTAAACCAAAAACAGAGACGGCTTTTAATGAAATAAAGGAAATTTCAAAGTTTATTAGTGATGAAATTTTAAGTAGTTTAAAGCCTAAAAAAAAGTATAAATTTATATCCAAAAAATCGCTTTTAAAGAGTGATATTTACGAAAGGCAAGAGTATGAAATGATGAGCTTTGATAGTGATGAGATTTTTTCAAAGCTTATTTATAATGATGTAAAGCTTAGTAAATTTTTTAGAATTTATAGGCGAAATTTATCTATACTTGAGGATGAGCTTAAGGCTGAGATCGATGAAATTTATAAAAATTTAGAGCGTGAATTTCTGATTTATAAATCCGAGTTTGAAAATATAATTAAAGAGATTTCTATACACTCTGATACTGAGTTTGCCACGATTAGAACTTATGCGGGGCAAATTTATAGATTGATATTAAGAGATTTTGAAACGGTTAAATTTAACAAGCTTCACAAGCTCTCTTTGTTTTTTGAAAAGCTAAATTTAAAAGTAGTTGCAAGCTATGAAAATGCTATAAAAATTGCTGTGCATTTTATAAAAGATAAGATCGAAAACTCCGCCATTGCTTACGAAAAAGATCCGCTGCATTTTGCGCTATTTATCCCAACTAGTGTAGAGACTTTTGATAGGGTTTTGATATCTCTTAATTTATATGAATTTGAAAATGAGATGCTATCAAATAGCTCCTTTTTAAACAAAATTATAAATGAGCTTAGAATGGAATTTGGCGAGATAAAAGAGGCTAAAATAGAGCAGCTAAATAGCCTCTCAAATAGACATAAAGCCCTAAAGAGCGAGCTTGAAAATCTTAGTTTATCTTTTGGTTGTGACTAATTTAGACAAAGGATCTCTCTTTAAGTAAGACATAAAGCTTAATTGTGGAGAGAAAGAATGTCACAATCGCTGGGCCAAGTATTATGCCCCAAAAACCAAATGTTGTGATGCCTGCTATCATCGCGAAAAATATAAGAAGCTCGTTGATTTTAGTTGGAATCTCAACTAGTCTATCATTTATAAATTTAATTATTAATGGTTTTAAAAAAGTATCTGCCACTATTGATATCATAATTATAGTATAAAGCGCTATTGTTATCGCTCCCATCGTATTTCCGTTGGCAAATTCATATAGGCTGATAGGCCCCCATGCAAGTAGCCCGCCGACTACTGGAATTAAAGATGAAAAACCAAATATAATGCCTGTTAAAAAGCCGTTATATCCAAATATCATCGTTATAATGGCAAATAAAAATCCTTGCAAGATCATATTGGCTATTATCGAAAAGAACACGACGCTCATTACATTTGCTACTTCGCTAAGTATGAATTGAGTATCCTCCTTTTGCATAGGAAGAGCCTCTTTTAGATAACTTACAAGATCGTTTCCGTAAACGAAAGAGAAAAATACAAAAACTACGATTATGACCATATCGGTTAAGAATTTAGCACTTAATTTACCAATATTTGCCAAATTTGAAATAATTTTGGTCGAGATCGCTTTTATATCTATATTCGCAATCAGCTCTTTAAATTTAGGTTCTAAAAAATCTATACTTGCAGGAAGTGCGAAATCATAGTTTTTGATGTAATCAATAGTGTTTGTAACGTTATTCATATTAAATCCAGCTGCTTGTCTTGTAAGCTCTATCACGGCGTAGATAAAAGGAGCGATGAATAGTAAAAACAAAACTGCCGTAGTAAGTGCTGCTGATAGTGTTTTGCTGTTTTTGGTAAGTTCTAAAAATTTAACGTTTATATTAGATGTCGCGACCGCTAGCAGAGCGGCTATAAAAATATTTAGCAAAAATGGCTTAAATAGATAAATAACCAAAGAGATTGCGAAAAATACGAAAATCCCGAAGAAAATTCTACTATTATTGACCATCAAAAAGTCCTTTGTCTTCTTTAAATTTTAGCTTGAACGTCTCGTAGCACTTGCCGCTTGCGATACGTCCTTTTGCCGTACGCTCGATAAATCCGTTTGCAAGCAAATAAGGCTCTATAACGTCTTCTATCGTCCCTTCGTCCTCGCTAAGTGCGGCGGCAATTGTGTTTAGCCCCAAAGGCTTGCGTTTAGCGTCAAGTAAAATTTCAAGATATTTTATATCCATCTCATCAAATCCGATTTCGTTTACTCCAAGTGCGTCAAGCGCCTCTTTGGCACGTTTTTGCGAGATGATGAGTTCGTCGTTTACTTCGGCAAAGTCACGAATCCGCTTTAGCAGTCTAAGCGCGATTCTAGGAGTTGCGCGCGCCCTTCTTGCGACTTCAAGAGCGGCACTTTTTTCGCACTCTTTGCCAAGCTTTACCGAGGCTATTTGAACGATTCTGGCTAGCTCCTCATGGCTATAAAATTGCAGTCTAAAATCCATCCCGAAGCGATCTCTAAGCGGAGCTGAAATCATACCCGCTCGCGTCGTAGCACCGATAAGCGTAAATTTCGGCAGGTCTATCTTAATCGTTTGTGCCGCAGGTCCTGAGCCTATGATGATATCAAGCCTAAAGTCCTCCATCGCAGGATAAAGCACCTCTTCGATAGCCGAGCTTAGGCGGTGAATTTCATCGATAAATAGCACGTCGCCTTCTTGTAAATTTGTAAGCACGGCTGCTAGATCGCCGCTCTTTTCTATCATCGGAGCCGCCGTCATCTTGATACTTACACCCATTTCGTTTGAGATGATGTGCGCAAGAGTGGTCTTGCCAAGCCCAGGAGGTCCGTAAAAAAGCACATGGTCAAGGCATTCGCCGCGCTTTTTAGCAGCTTTTATGAAGACATCTAAATTTTGTTTTATCTTTTCTTGCCCGATGTAGTCTTCAAATTTGCTCGGTCTTAAAGAGGTTTCAAATTCGCTTTCAAAGCTTACTTTTTCTATCTCGACTATTCTATCCATGATCGTCTTAAAATTTCTCCAAAAGCTTTGCTAATATCTCGCATCTTTCTTTATCACCCATTTTGCAAGATGCCGCTATGGACTCATACTCTTCATATTTTTTTTCGTCTATTTTGCCGTTTTCAAATTTGATTCCAAGCGCGTTGCAACCATCTTCATTGCCCATGTGACAAGCTGTCGCATACGAATCATAGGCGTTATATACGTTTTTATCTGTTCCGTAGCCGTTTTCATACATTATGCCTAGCGCATTGCATCCTAGAGCGTTTTTCATATAACATGAACGATCAAAAAACTTAAAGGCATTTTTATAATTTTTTTCAGTAGATACTCCTTCGTACATCATGGATGCTATATTAAAGCATGCGGCTCCGTTGTATAGTTCGCAAGCCTTATAATATAGATCAAATGCTTTGTGGTGATCCTTTTCGACACCATCTCCGTTATAATACATAACGCCTAAATTTGTGCAAGCATTGTCTTCTTTGAGTTCGCAAGCCTTTGAATAAAGCTCAAAAACTCTTTTTATATTTTTGCTTACAATTTCGCCTTTTTTGTATATTAAAGCCAGATCAAAGCATCCTGTCCCATTTTTTAATTCGCAAGCCTTATTAAAAAACTCGTATGCTATTTTGTGATCTTGTTTTACGCCTAGTCCTTTATAATATATATCTCCTAAAACGGCACATCCGTATCCATCGCCTTTATTGCAAATTTCAGTTACTATTTCTCTAACTTTTTTGTAATCTTTTTTTTCAAATGCATCTCTAGCCTGCGATATTTCACTCTGCATAGCAAAAATTTGACTTGTAAAAATTAAAAATAATATTAAAATTTTAAATTTCATTATCTATCCTAAATTTTATATTTGTATTCTTCACTTGGAAATGCCCTATTTTTTACTTCTTCCGCGTATTTTTGCACCGCTTCACGAACTAAATTTGAGCCATCGATATAATGCTTTGCAAATTTTGGTTTAAACTCTTCAAATAGACCTAGCATATCTGACCAGACTAAAATTTGCCCGTCTACATTAACTCCTGAACCTATACCTATAACCGGTATTTTAACACTTTTGGCTACTTTTTCGGCCACGCTTTCTATAACTCCTTCAATAACCATAGAAAATGCTCCAGCCTCCTCTATTGCCATTGCCTCTTCGATAAGTCTATTTTCATCATCACTTATGCGACCTTTTACTTTGTATCCACCTTCAAATCTTACTTGCTGAGGCATAAGTCCTATATGCCCCATTACGCTTATTCCCTCCTCACAAAGCCTTTTAATAGTTTTTGTTACTCTTAGTCCACCCTCTAATTTAACGGCATCTACATCTGTTTGCCTGAAAAATTTAGAAGCGTTTTTTATAGCCATTTTTTCGTCTGTATAACTTGCAAATGGCATATCCGTGACTTTAAAAGCTCGTTTTGAGCCAGCACAAACGGCTTTTGTATGATACATCATAATCTCAGTTGAAGCACTTAATGTGTCTTTCTTGCCATTGAAGCTTAGATTAAGACTATCTCCTATTAAAATAATATCAACATAGTCATCAAAAAGCCTAGCAAAAAGTGCATCATAAGCTGTAATCGCAACTATGGGAACTATAGGTTGGATTAGTTTTTTGTTTTTGATGTCGGTTATTGTAATTTTTTTTTCTTTTAAAAGCATTTCTATATCACTTTTTATTTAGTTAAATTTTCTAATTTTATCAAAAAAATGCTACAATCACTCTGAATATTTAAGGATATAAAAATGGGGATATTGAAAAATCTTGAAATTGACTATTCTTATGATATTGTTGAAGAATTTTTAACGCACTATTCTATGATGTGCGAGCTTATGGAACCTCTCATAATTGATCTTGCTAGGGAGGATAGATACAAGAGTAGTATAGAGGAGTTATTTAGAATTTTTCACAATATTAAATCGGCTACATCATTTATGAAGATTGATCCTATATTAAAACTTACTACTCTTAGTGAAGAAATTTGCTCTGAAGCAAGGGATTTAAGAGGGCCTGCTAATGATGAATTCGTAGATTGGTTGCTTATTGTAAGCGATCAGTTTAATAAATATCGCGAAGATATAGAGGCTGATGCCGAATTTTTTAGTGTTTTAAATCCTATGATTGTAAAAATTCCTTCAAAGCTTGATATTTGACAAAAAAATAAAAATAAACTACAATAGTTACCTTTTATGGGAGCGACTTGGCTTCGACAGGAGCAGAGCGCACATGGTGGCACGTCGCTTTGAGCAAAGCGTAAAAAGCTCAAATTAAAATTAAACGCAAATAACGTTAAATTCGCTCCTGCTTACGCTAAAGCTGCGTAAGTTCAGTTGAGCCTTGCTTGTTTTGATACTATCTAAAAACGTGAGCGAGTAACCCTAGATAGAGTAGGTTTGTGGTCTGACGAACTATAAGCTGAAATTTTGTCTTAGTCTAGCTTTTGGTTTTGGAAAGTGAGCTTTGCTAGATGAATTTTTCACTTTTGCTAAGCGTGTAGAGGCTGTGTGTGGTTTGTTTTTGGACAGGGGTTCGATCCCCCTCGCTTCCACCATTTATTTATTTTCTAGTATTTCTTAAGTTTTGTTTTATTTCTTAATACTTTATTTAAACCTCTAAAATAAGTTATTTTATGCATTTTTGTAGCTTATTACCAGTTTTTATGTTAGAATCATTTCCAAATTATTAAGTGACTAATTGGGTGACTAGCTACTCATTAAGTGACTAGCATCTTTTTAAAAGTCATCTAATGAAAGGAGTGATATGGCAAACAGGTCAAGAGTATATTTGTTGGATAAAGATATCAGGAAACTTGATATTAAAGAAAAAAGATATACAAAGTCTGTCGGAGAACCAAAAGAGCTTTGTATTTGGGTTAACCCGAGCGGGATGAAAAGTTTCTTTTTAAAATACAAGGACTCCATTGGAAAAGAAATTGCATATAAGCTATCTGATTTTAGAGAGGTATTTATAGTGTTAATGAAGCCAGAAGAGACGCTAATAAATTTTTAAAAATTCTTGCGGAAAATGGTAATAAAAATTTAAAAGAATTAGAAAAAAATGATAAAAAGTATATATTTAAGACTATGTTTGAAGAATTTATTAATAAAAAATTGCACAAGGAAACACACAAGGCTATATTAAAAGAATGATTAATAGGCACAATTCTTATATATTACCGACATTTGGCGAAATGAATGTTAAGCAAATTTCATATTCAGATCTATATAAGGTTTTAATTGGTCTGTTTAATCCAAAAAATCCGACAAGTTCTAGACTTGAAACCATTCATAGGATCATAAATGATATAAGAGGCATATTGGCTCCAGCACTTAGATATGGATATATTACTACGGATCCTACATATAGACTTCATAATGACTTTCCTACTGTTCATATGTTTAACAAAAAGAGTGGAGTTGATAATAGAATACCTGCTTTATCTGATGAGGTTTCAATAGCTGAATTTCTAACAGATCTTAGAAATGATAATAAAATGGAGCTTTCAACTAGACGAGCAGTTTATTTGCAAATTCTCACTGCAAATCGACCTATAAATACTGTCTCAGTAAAGTGGGCTGACATTGACCTTGAAAAAGGACTATGGAAAATACCATCTGTTGATATGAAGATGAGAGAGGAACATATAGTCTGTCTAAGCACATACGCAGTAGCTGTTTTAAAAGAGCAGTATATGTTCTCTAAAAACAGTCAATTCGTATTTCCTAGTGTAGTGGCTAAATATGGTCATATCCATAGAGACGCTCTTACCAAGGCTATTGGAAATTTAGGACACAAAAATAAATATAATGGAGTAGCTACAGCTCACGGCTTTAGAGCAACTTTTAAAACTATCTGCTCGCTTTATGATGATGAACTTATCTCTCTTGGTATAACAGAAAAGACGGTAGAGGAGTGTCTAGCTCACAAAGAGACTAATGCTATAAAACAGTCATATGAAAGAAATAGAAGCACACAAGAGAAAAAGAGTAGGCTAATGCAGTGGTATGGCGACCATCTAAATTCTTTAAGTGAACTGGGAATTGCACTATAGATTATTTGATTTTAGACGAATTTAAGTAATTAGTCTAATATGCTATTAAAAAGGTGTCTGGTTTTTTGTATCACTCTTTTATATCAAGCATTGCAAAAAAATAGTGATAATTGAAGTACATCTAAGAAAACACTATTGATTTTGTTTATAAACACAAAATTGAAGAAAATATAAATGATGACTTTTAGAATATAGTCATTGCAAGAGATAAAAAACTAGTCTGACTTTTGGATTGGACTGTGTCAAATTCAATTACATGTAGTAAATCACACCGATGCGTTATAGCTATATCGCTAATACTTACTTAGCAAGCTCATGTGAGCTTGCTGTAAGGTCCTTTACCGGACAGGATAAAAAGCACTAGCATGATAAATAATTTTAAAATTTATACGTGCTTTTTAGTCAGCAAAAATATAACTTTACGGTTATGTTTTTGCCATTAGTTGTTGCTATAAAAATTATTTTATAGCAAATTCTTATTGGCTCTGTTGCAATAACTTATTGATTTTTATATAAAAAAACGACTCTTTTTAAAAAACCGTGTTGCCTCTCTTGCGGCATCATTCTTTTCATAAAACTCTACCGTACTTACCTTTTCATCACCGCAACCTGTTATACCTAAAACCATCATTGCAGCAACTATAAAGCTCATGGATTTTTTTATTATTTAACCTTTCAGTATGATATATAGAAATTATTGTATTAAAGTAATTATGAAAAATTTATTAAGAACTTTTCAAATTTACTTTATTTTACTGAAGTAGCTAGTTCTGTATAGAATCTAGGTTTTATTGTTTTAAATTTTGAAAAACCTAAATCGATGATATAAAACCATAGTATATAATAATACTTGGTCTACTATTTTTTGTAATTAGTTTAAAACTCTTTAATCCTTTATTCTTAAAATCTTAACTCCTAAAATCTAATATCTGCAAAGCAAATGTAAAGCTAAAATTACACCTTATTATCTTATTAGTAATATTTATTATATTATCTGCGATGCTTTTTGATATTAATAACGTTTTTTCAAAGTTGTAGCAGAATTTTTAGCACTTTTATAATGAAAGACTTACGCATTTTCTATATAATAGCAAATAATTCAATAGTATAACTGCAAAAAATACATCTAATTTATATGAAAATAAAATAAAAATCTTAGCCCTTATATATGCCAGAATATGTTATAATACAGAGCATAAGGAGCCCATAGTTTTAAAATAAAAAGTAAATAAGGGACTAATTAAGGGACTTTTTTAAACTTAAAGTTTTAAATAGCTATTTAATGGCATTTAGATGGACTATTCGAGTGACCTCGCTCCACCATTTAAATTTTTCTTTGTATTTAAATATCTTCTTTTTTTCTAGCTAATACTTTATTATATGATTTTATTGAGTTTTGATTTTAAAAAATTATTGTTTTTAATTACTATTGTTACAATGTTTTTTCTGACCAATTTAGGAACAATCAAGAGATTTTTGTAAAAATATATCTAAACGTAAAAAATACAATTTTCAAAAAAATAAAAGATTGTGGATATAGTGCATTCAAAACAATATGTAATATTTAAAAATACTAACAAAATATTAAAATATTGTCAAAAATCATTAGTTTTTAAATAATTACTTACCATATATATCTATAAAAATTTTTTTAGAATTAATTAAAACATATATCAGTATTTTACATAACTAATCCTAATTTTATATTATATTTTAATACTCATTTTGGATATAATACATTTATTATTTATTTAAAATATAAAGGAATATTAAATGTATCATAAACATTTGTTATCTGGTTTATTGTTGGTCTTGGTCTTTAGTGGTTGCGTGAGTCAAAAATCTGCAAATTTGAATTATGAAAAAGCAATGGAAATAGGGGTCTGCGATCAAAATATTATAAATGAAAAAAAGGCTTTAGTAGAAAAAAAAGATGATGTCATTTATACAGGGGTAAATGCAGGACTTATGACTAGAAACTGCGGGGATTATAATGCAAGCAACTATTTTTTTGATGCTGCAGAGGAATCTTATAAAGTTGATGTTGATTTAGAGGATACTGGATCAAAAGTTGGTAAAACGGTTGTAGGAACAGTTTTGAGTGACACATTATTTGACTATGATGGAAGCCTATACGAGAGAATTATGGTCAATGTCTACAAGGGTCTAAATTTTATGAGTTTAAACGATTTTGAAAATGCCAGAGTTGAGTTTAATAGAGCTCTTTTAAGACAGGATAAGGCCAAAGATTATTTTGCAGCTCAAATAGAAAAGAGCAGGGATGAGATTGAAAAAGCAAAAAAAGATCCTAATTATCAACAAAATATGAAAAATGCGGAGCAGGCTAATGCTTATTATGATACATTATTCAAAGAATTTAGCGCTTCTGAAGTTTTCACAAATCCTTATGCAACCTATCTAGCTTCAGTATTTTTCTTTATGGACAAAGACTATGTAAATGCAGCTGATAAATTTAGAGAGATTGTCATAGCTCATCCTGATGATAAAAATTTTGAAGCTATTGATAAAATTTTTAAAAGCAGAGCAAATTCTGTAAAAAATAATAATGAAAACTACATATTCTTGATATACGAGGATGGTATGGGTGTAGAAAAAGACTCTTTTAATTTGACCATTCCATTTTTAATAGATTTTCAAAAAAATCAATTTGCCTCAACTAGCATATCTTTTCCGACTCTTAAAAAACGTTTGCCAAGTTATGGTATGCTTAGCGTAAACGGAGTACAAACTCATGAAATTGCAAATTTTGATAACATTATAGCAACTGAGTTTAAGACAGAACTTCCTGGTATAATTGCTCAAACTATAGCTCAAGGTATTGTAAAGACAGTTATTAATGCTGCTGTAGCTAAAAATGATCCTACAGGAGGATTTTTAAGCATAGGGGTATCTTTAATAACAGCTTATGTGACGAAATCTGATATAAGATCTTGGACAGGTCTTCCTAAGACTGCACAAGTCGCGGTTCTGAAAAATGATGGCAAATTCGAGCTAAGGACTCCTGATAACGTGTTACTACAAACTGGTGAGATAGACAAAAACAAAGATGCTATTGTTTTTGTAAGATCTTTTAATGCACAAAGTGCACCACAAATTAAAATTATTCAAAGGTAGGATGAAATGAAGAAAATTTCAATATTACTAGTTGCTGTGTTGATGTTTTTAGGTTGCTCGCCAAAAACTCAGAATATATTTTTGCCTTCACATGGCGGAACAAGTTTGATTCAGGCAGATGGCATATCAGAGGATGTTATTAGAGATGTCCGCCATAGGATAAATCAAAATGGTTTATTGGAGGCAGAGATAGTATTTTTTAGCTCCAGTACACAAAATATTTTTTACAAACTTACTTGGTTTGATGAAGGTGGTTTTGTGTTAAGAGATTCTATTACTGATGAATACAGAACTATTTATTTGAATAAAAATAGAGAGGCTGTTGTTAAGTACCTTGCTTCAAATAAAGATGCAAAAACTTTTAAAATTTATATTACCAATAAGGGGACAAAATGAAAAGCAAAATTTTAATGTCGGCAGTTTTAGCTGCATTTTTAATGACAGGTTGCGCTACTTCTCAGCCAGTTTATACTGATGGCAAAGCTACACAAGTTAAAAAAGGTGATGCTCTCACACTAGGGCTTGACAGAGAGGATTTTGAAGCGGCTGCCGAAACGATGATACAAAGTCTTTTGAGCGATCCTGCTTTTGTAAATTTACAGCCTGGTGTTAGAAAAGTGGTTGCTATGGGTAGAGTCGTAAACGATACAGCACTTAGAATAGATACTGAAAAATTAACAGCCAAGATAACTCAAGCAATGCGCAGAAGCGGTAAATTTGTACTTACCTCAGCAGTTGCAGCTGGCGGCGCACTTGATTCTATGAGTCATGATGTTAGAGAGTTGAGAAAAGATGATGAATTTAATCAAAAAACAATAGCCAAAAAAGGCGCTTTAGTGGCTCCTGATTTCTCTTTGGCAGGTAAAATTCGTCAAGATAACGTAAAGCTTAGCAATGGAAAAACACAGGTTGAGTATTTCTTTTTGTTAAGACTAACAGACCTTAACTCAGGACTTGTTTATTGGGAAGATGAAAAGACAATAGATAAAACAGGCTCTAGTAAGTCAGTTACTTGGTAAAACTGTTTTAATACTAATTTCAATTTTCAATAAGGATAAAATATGAAAAAGATATTTTTGGGTGCTTTAGCTTTGAGTATGGTTTTGTATGGAAACGAAGCTATTCAAGAAAAAAATATTAAAAATACTTCTATAAATGTAAATTCAGAACAGTCAGCAGATATTGAACAAAAAGATATTGACGAACAAAATACTCTTTCTGACGCAAGCATTCTAAAAAAAGCAAAAACAGTAGATGATTTTTTCAAAGACTTTCAAAATGAAATCGCAGACAAATATGATAATGCAACTTGGGGAGAAGTAATTACTAACAATGAAACTGGCACTTCTAAAACTTTTTATAAAGCAAAAGAAGCAGTTGCTTTTGACCCGGGTGACACTGATCATGCAAAGGGTTTATCTATTGCCTATGATAGAGCACTTTTAAATTTACAATCTGAATACATTAAAGATAATTTTGGGAAAATCGGTATTCAAAAATTAAATCAATACATCAATGATGATTCAACAGGCGTAGACAAAATAGATCCTCTCCCGCAAGGCAGCACAATGGAGCAAATTATCGCAAAAATAGGTCAGTTTGCGGGAGCTAAGCTTGACCAAGCATTGAGGGACTTAGGAATTGAGCCGACTAATTTAACAGAAGAGCGAAAGAAAATTCTATTTGCGGATAAATTTACTGCAAAAATGCTAACAAATGCAACAGGGAGCATGTCGGGTTTAGTTCCTGTAAAAACATATGTTGCAAGAAGGGAAGTAGATGATGGTAAATATGTTTATGAGGTTGGTATAGTTGCTGTTATTTCAGATATTACAAGGCAGGTTGCAAGAGATATGTCTTATAATAGAAAGTCAAACATAAAAGGTAAAGGTAAAAAAATAAGAGAGTATTTACCACAAAAAGATGAGGATTTCTTAAACGAATATGGAATTCGTATGGTTTATGATCAAAACGGAGCACCTATAATTATAAGCTACTCTCAGTGGAGTTTTTCATATCCTGCAAATAGCAAGGCTTACTTTATAGCACAAAGGGAACAAATAGCAAAAGATACTGCATCTCAAAAAGCTGATTCTGCAATTGTAGAATTTATAAAAACCAATATTAATCTTGTAAGAGAAGGTGAAACAGGACAAAATACAGAGCAGTCAATCAAAGAAACAAGAAATTTGCTAACCGGAGAAAGTAAACAAGAAACTTTTGATCCTCAAAAAATCATAGATAAAGCTCTTAAAAACATAAAAGCAAATGCTAAAGGAGATTTGCCAGGCATAAGAACTCTTACAGACTGGTCGGTGAAAGATGAGCATGGAATAAAAAGAGTTGGTGTCGTTAGATTTTATTCTTTTAAAAACTATGAAAATTCTAAAAAAGCAACAACTTTTAATGAGCCAAAAGAAGAGAAAAAAACAGCAAAAACAAAACAAAATACAAATTCTAAGTCAAGAGAATCAAAAATGGTCAATAGTCTTGATGACTTTTAGGAATAAAACATGAAAAAAATTATCTTAATTTTCTTTTTGTTATTTTCCGTTTTAGATGCTAAAATAGATGTAGAAACTTCTACAAAGACTAGCACTGGCGAAGGTACTGGAATAACTCGCGAAGAAGCTGTAAATAACGCTATTATTGAAGCTATAGGCAAAATGAATGGAGTTAGTATAAACTCTATAAAAAATTCTCAAACATTCGCTATAAGCGATAATAGCGGTAGTAAGATAACAGACTCATACAGCGAACAAATAAACAAAGCCACCAAGGGTAGAGCCGATTCTTATGAAGTTTTAATTGTTGATCAAGATATGCAAGGCAGATATTTTGCAACTGTGGAAATTAAAAAAACTACGACTACAAAAAAATATAAGGCTCCCGGCTTAAGTGCCGATAGTCGTAGAAGTGTAGTTCTTTTTGATAAATCTCCTATAGAGTATGCAAGCATCGGAGATTTAATTCATAAAAGAATAACAACTAAGTTGCTAGAAAGTCGCAAATTTAATCTGCTCGATAGGCAAAATGAGGGTTATTATGAACTAGAAAAGAGTTTCATAAGAGATAGAGATACGCACAAAGATGAGAAGTATAAATTAGGACAGGCTCTTGCAACAGATTATATCTTGCTATTTGAGATAAGAGGTGTGGACGCTACAACAAAAACAAGCAATCTAACAGGCAAAGTTAGCAACGATATGGAAACTGTGATTGATTATGAGGTACTTCTTTTTGCTACTCGTCAAATTAAATTTTCAAACACTCTAAGCTTTAAAACTAGCCAAAAAAATAGCGGTTTAATAGCAGAAAATCTTGTAATAGATGAGATAGCAAACAGTATCGTAAAAGATATAGTAAACGCTATATATCCTTTAAAGGTTGCAGATGTAAGCGCATCTGAAGTTGTTTTTACACAAAAGCTATCTGTAGGTGAAGTTTATGAGTGTTTCTCTCTTGGTAAAGCATTAAAAGATGCCTATACCAAAGAGACTACAGGAAGAGTTGAGAGGCGTGTGGGTAGTGTTGAAATTTCACGTGTAACGCCAAAAATTTCTTATGCTGCGATGAAAGATGGAAAAATTTCAATAGGAGATATTTGTAGACCTCTGTCAAATAACAATATTGGACTTGATCAAGGAAGAGAGATTAACTATGAGCTTAATCAAGGTGGGGGAGTTAAGCTTGGTTTTTAAAATTTAGCGTGAGAAATCACGCTAAATTTTATTTTGTGAGCTACTTTTCAATATTATTCATCTAAATTTATTATAATTTAATTTTTATATTTAAGAATAAAAAATTAAATTAATGAAGCTTTATTTCTAAATTTATTTTTAATTATTAATAATTTTCTAAGAAAAATATTAGCTTTAAAACCAAAGTGTTACCAAAATACACTGATTATAAAGCTATGAAAATTAATATCTTACCTTTTAAAATTAGAATAAGTATTAAAATATCAATATAAAAAATTATATATTGCAGGTTTTAGGAGCTATTTAAAAACTGTAAATAATAATACAACTCACTATCTAGGCTAATTAAGTAAACATAAATAATAAATTAATTGATTTTAATCAATTTAAACTCAGCTTTTGTAAGCTAATATCTAAAATATAAAATAAAATTTTAAGAAAAAACTTAAAAAATTTTAAGGAGAAAAAATGGATCGACGAGATTTTATTAAGAGTGCCGCCGCAAGCGCCGCTTGTGCTAGTGCCGGTATAGCGATGCCTGCCAATCTGATGGCGAATTCAAATGCCGAAAAAGGTTGGCGCTGGGATAAGGCTGCATGTCGCTTTTGCGGAACGGGATGCGGTATTATGGTTGCAACCAAGGACGGCAAAATAGTAGCCGTTAAAGGAGATCCGGCTGCTCCTGTAAACAGAGGCTTAAACTGTATCAAAGGATACTTTAACGCCAAGATCATGTATGGAGAGGATCGTATCACACATCCGCTTCTTCGCGTAAATGAAAAGGGTGAATTTGATAAAAAGGGCAAATTTAAGCAAGTAAGCTGGCAAAAAGCGTTTGATGTAATGACCGAGCAGTTTAAAAAAGCTTATAACGAGCTTGGACCTCACGGCATAGGTGTGTTTGGCTCGGGTCAATATACCGTAATGGAAGGCGTTGCAGCCGTTAAACTTATAAAGGCCGGCTTTAGAAGTAACGCCATTGATCCAAACGCTCGCCACTGTATGGCATCTGCGGTTGTTGCGTTTATGCAGACATTTGGTATAGATGAGCCTTCTGGCTGTTTTGACGATATCGAGTTAACCGACACGGTAGTGTGCTGGGGCGCAAATATGGCGGAGATGCACCCTGTGCTTTGGGCGAGAGTTAGCGATAGAAAGCTAGCCGATCCTGAAAGAGTAAAAGTAGTAAATTTAAGTACGTATTCTACTAGAACTTCGCACTTAGCCGATATCGAGATCATATTTACGCCATCAACCGACCTTGCGATATTTAACTATATCGCTCGTGAGATAGTTTATAACCACCCTGAGATGATAGATGAAGAATTTGTTAAAAAACACTGTATATTTACAACAGGGCCTGCCGACATAGGATATGGCTTAAGAAATAATCCTAACCATCCGAAATACACAAATGAAAAAGATATATTAGAAACAGAGCTTAAGAAAAAACTAAGTGATAATGAAGGCATAACTCTTGCTTATCTTGGACTAAAAGCCGGCGATGTTATGGAAAATAAAAATAACGCCAAAGCCGGAAACCACTGGGAGATAAGCTTTGAGGAGTTTAAAAAGGCTCTTGCTCCTTATACTCTTGACTTCGTTGCTAAACTTGCAAAAGGTGATCCGAACGAGGATTTAGAGGAATTTAAAGCGAAGTTAAAAACTCTAGCCGAGCTATATATAGAAAAACAAAGAAAGGTCGTAAGCTTCTGGACTATGGGTATGAATCAACACCAAAGAGGCACATGGGTAAACGAGCAAGCTTACATGATCCACTTCTTGCTTGGCAAGCAAGCGCTTCCAGGTTCTGGAGCATTCTCGCTAACAGGACAGCCTTCTGCTTGCGGAACAGCAAGAGAGGTTGGAACGTTTGCTCACCGCTTGCCTGCGGATATGGTTGTAGCAAACCCTAAACACCGCGAAATTTCAGAAAAAATTTGGAAGCTTCCAAAAGGCACGCTAAATCCTAAACCGGGGCCTCACTTTGTCCAAATCATGCGTGATTTAGAAGATGGCAAGATAAAATGGGCTTGGGTTCACGTAAATAACCCATGGCACAACACCGCAAATGCAAACCACTGGATAAAAGCGGCTCGTGAGATGGATAACTTTATCGTCGTTTCAGACCCGTATCCTGGAATTTCTGCTAAAGTTGCAGACCTTATCCTGCCAACTGCGATGATATATGAAAAATGGGGCGCATACGGTAACGCAGAGCGTAGAACTCAGCACTGGAGACAGCAAGTTCTTCCTGTGGGAGAAGCTATGTCTGATACATGGCAGATGATGGAATTTTCAAAACGCTTTAAACTAAAAGAGGTATGGAAAGAGCAAAAAGTAGATGACAAGCTAACATTACCTAATGTGCTAGAAGAGGCTAAAGCGATGGGCTATAGCGAGGAAGATACATTGTTTGACGTGTTGTTTGCAAACAAAGAGGCAAGAAGTTATGGTGCAAAAGATCCTATTATGGAAGACTATGACAACACTGAAGTATTTGGAGACAATAGAAATGTAGTTGGAAGTGACGGTAAAGTATTTAAAGGATATGGATTCTTTGTCCAAAAATACCTTTGGGAAGATTACCGTAAATTTGGTCTAGGACATGGACACGATCTTGCTGATTTTGATACATATCATAGAGTTCGCGGACTAAGATGGCCTGTGGTTGACGGTAAAGAGACTCAGTGGAGATTTAATACTAAATTTGACCCTTATGCGAAAAAAGCTGACCCGACAGCGAAATTTGCATTCTACGGCAACAAGGACGCGAAACTTCCAAGAGGAGACCTGATTAAGGCGACAAGCGGAGATGAAAAGTTCTCACTTCATAACAAGGCTAAAATTTTCTTCCGTCCTTACATGGATCCGTGCGAAATGCCTGATAGCACATATCCGCTTTGGCTATGCACAGGTCGTGTTCTTGAGCACTGGCACTCAGGCACTATGACAATGCGCGTTCCTGAGCTATACCGTGCGGTACCTGAGGCGCTTTGCTATATGCATGAACAAGATGCCGAGAAATTTGGTGTAATGCAAAACGAGATTGTTTGGGTTGAGTCTCGTCGCGGTAAGGTTAAAGCAAGGGTAGATCTAAGAGGACGCAACAAGCCGCCTGTAGGACTTGTTTATGTGCCTTGGTTCGATGAGAATGTATTTATAAATAAAGTCTGCCTAGATGCGACTTGCCCGATATCAAAAGAGACCGATTATAAAAAATGCGCGGTTAAAATTTATAAGGCGTAGATATGAAAGATAGGCGCGAAGTACTCAAATTTGGCTTAAAGGCGATTAGCTTAGTGATCGCCGGAGGCTTTACTTGGAGTACGCAGACTAATCTTAAGGCTCAAACTCTCATCCTTCGCCCGCCGGGAGCAAGGGATGAGAAGGGCTTTATGGCTAGTTGTATAAGATGCGGGCTTTGCGTGGAGGCGTGTCCTTTTGATACGTTAAGCCTAGCAAAGCTTGGCGATAATATAAGCTTTGGAACGCCTTATTTCACGCCAAGAGAGACACCTTGCTACATGTGTACCGATATCCCTTGTACGGTCGCCTGTCCGACGGACGCTCTTGATGTGAAACTCGTTAGCACTGATGATAAGCTTGATATCAACAAATCTCGCATGGGCATAGCCGTGCTTGATCCTTATAGCTGTATAGCATTTGCGGGAATTCAGTGCGATGCCTGTTATAGGGCTTGTCCGCTTATAGACAAGGCTCTTGTTCTTGAATACAAAAGAAACGAACGAACCGAAAAGCACGCGTTTTTACTTCCTGTGGTGGATGCAAACTACTGCACGGGCTGCGGAAAATGCGAAAACGCCTGCGTAACGAAAAAAGCGGCGATTTTCGTGCTTCCAAGAGAGATCGGACTTGGCGAAGTGAATGACAACTACGTTAAAGGCTGGATAGAAGACGATGATACGAGACTAAAAGATATAGACACCAAGATCAAGCTTGATCAAAACAAAGTCAAAGACTACCTTAATAGCGGAGAGATATGATGAAATACTTACTGCTTAGAAGAATAACTCAAATTTCCATTTTGACTCTGTTTTTGGTTAGCAATCTTTACGGACTTAAAATTTTGCAAGGAAATTTAAGCTCGTCTATGATCTTTGGCACTATCCCGCTTAGCGATCCGTTTGCGGTGCTGCAGCTGTTTTTGGCCAGCTTTACACTTGCCGGCTCTGCTGCACTCGGGGCTTTGATAGTAGTGTTGATATACGCTCTTATCGCGCCTCGTGCATTTTGCGCTTGGGTATGTCCGGTAAATATGATAACAGATTTTGCAAGATTTGTTAGGGTCAAATTTGGCTACGATAAAGATAAAAAAGTAGTCGTGTTTTCTAAAAGCTTTCGCTACTACATACTTGCCTTTGTGCTTTTTATGTCCGTGGTTATGCAAACGCCTGCATTTGAGGGAGTAAGCTTTATCGGCATAATTCAGCGCGGTATCATATACGGCGGCACGCTTTGGATATTTGTGGCTTTTGGCGTGTTTGCCATAGACGCTTTTGTGGGCGATAGACTGATATGCTCAAAGCTTTGTCCTCTTGGTGCTTTTTATGCGACGATTGGCAAATTTGCGTTTATCCGCGTAGAGCATGATAGCCAAAACTGCACAAAATGCATGAAGTGCAAAGTGATATGCCCTGAAAGCCAAGTACTTGGAATAATCGGAAAAGAAAGCGGTTTGATAACCTCTAGCGAATGTATCAGCTGCGGACGCTGTGTAGACGTTTGCGGCGATGACGCGTTAAAATTTAGCATAAGAAATTTAAGGAGAAAATGAATGAAAACTTTTAGGTTTGCACTTGGTGCAATGGCTGCGGCAATCATCCTTGCAGGGTGCAATGCGCCGTCGGTCGCGGACAACAAGCCAAAGGATTTGGGCGGATTAAGAAGCTCTGATGTAATGGATGAAAATTCAGTCAAGCTACTGGAGTATCAATACTCAACCGATCCTGCAGGAACTGCTAAAAACATAGAGCGCGCATTTGAAAACGCTCCTCCGATGATCCCTCATGATCTAGAAGGGCTTATCCCTATTACCAAAGATATGAATATGTGCGTAACCTGCCATATGCCTGATGTCGCCAAAGACGCCGGAGCTACGCCTCTGCCTAAATCGCACTTTTATAGTATCAGAAACAACAAAGACTTAGCAGATAAGCTAAGCGATGATAGATTTAACTGTACTCAGTGCCACGCTCCTCAAGCAAACGTGACCGTGCCGTTTAAAAATAACTTCAAACCTGAGTTTAGAACTAAAGACGGCGCAGAGAGGTCAAACCTGCTTGATATACTAAATGACGGTGTGAGGTAAGATTGCAAGAGGCAAACAATCTTTCAAGAAGAAGACTTTTTACAAAAATTTTAGGCGCCAAAGAGCAGGCGCCTAATTTTATTGCTCCGCCGTATTTTTGCGGAGAATTTGATTGTGTGAATTGTCACGCTCCTTGTGTAAAGGCTTGCGGGCGCGAGCTTTTGAGATTTGAAAATCAAAGAGTTATTTTTGAGTTTAAAAATTTAGGTTGCAACTTCTGCAAGGATTGCGCCATAGCTTGCGAAGAGATCGGCAAAGAGGTTTTAAGTCTAAAATTCCCAGCCAAAATAGAGGCAAAGGTTAGTATAGATGTGGCTTCTTGCTTAGCGTGGAATAATACGATTTGCTATAATTGCCAAGATATATGCAAATTTAGAGCGATTGACTTTTTTGGCGTTTTTCGCCCTGTTATAAACGAACGCTGCACGGGATGTGCGCAGTGTCTTGAGGTGTGTTTTAAAAATTCTATCAAAATGGAGGCTTTATGAAAATTCTACTCGCTTTTTTAGTGCTTTTAAATTTGGCTTTTTCTCTTGATATCAAAGAGCCTTACAAGATCATAGAAGCGCACTCTAACGTTATAAGTTCCTCGCTTTTAAACGACAAACTTTATCTTGGTACCGACAGCGGTCAGGTAAATATTTATGATATGAAGAGCGAGGAGTTTTTAGAGCCTATAGTTTTACCAAAGATAAAGACGCATTTTACCGATGATGAGTTTGCAAAAGTATTTAGCATAGATGAGCTTAACGGCGTGCTGATGGTGCTAAGCGAGACGAGTTACGGCAAAAGACTTTTACATGTTTATGAGATGATTGACGGTAAAAGAGTAGAGGCTAAAACTATAAATTTAGATAACGAATCGATCAAAAAAGCTCTATTTTTAAATCCTAAAACGGCTATTATCGGTTCGCTTAGTAATGAAATTTATTTTTTAAATTTAGAAACGGGCAATATAGATTTTAGCAAAAAATTTTCCATAGCGTCGCTATCTGACTTTGAACTTAGCGAAGATAGAAGCAAAATAGCGGTGGGTTGTGAGAGCGGGATAGTTTATATATTTGACGCTAAAGAGCGCAAAGTGCTAAACGAGCTTGGCTTTCATAAAGATAATATGTATGACATAGAGTATAAAAACGGCGCTATCATTACAGGCGGAGTGGATAGGCATGCAGGAGTTTATATCGGCGGTAGTATCGGCATGATGAGGTCAAATTTCTTAGTCTATGCGGTAGGTCTTAGTGATGACGGCAAACTTGGAGCATTTATGAGTGATGATCTAAGCGATATAGACGTATTTGAAGTAAATAGCAAACGAGTGCTGGCAAGACTAAAAACTATGCAAAGTACGATAAATGGCATACGTTTTATAGATGACAGCTCGCTTATAAGCGTTGCGTATGAGAAAAAAGTAAAATTTTGGAGATTTAGATGAATATTTCAAGTGTTATAGTGCATATAAAAGATGAAAATTTAATGGATGATGTTTTAAATTCGCTTAGTAAAATGAGCGAGTGCGAAGTTGTGGCTCATGAAAATTTAAAGATAGTGGCGCTTATAAGCGTAGAAAATTTTGAACATGAGCTTGAAACTTTTAAGGCTATGGAGCGTATAGAGGGAGTTGCCGGAGTTGCGATGGTATATAGCTATCAAGAGGACTTGGAGGGCGACTTAGAGAGGCTAAAGGCAAGCGGCAAGCTAAGCGAAGTGCTTACAAACGAAGATATGCACGCAAAAGATATAGTTTATAGCGGTAGTATCCATCATAAAGTTAAATAGCTTAAATTTAACTTTCTTTTTTAATATAACTTCTAACAAAAATAAAAATATAAAGATAAATTTAACTTAAACTATATAAAATACTTAAAATTTAAATTTAAGGAGTTTGTATGAGTATCAATTTAGATAGATTAAAAGGGCTTTTTAAAGAGATTAATGCAATCAATGATGATAGTTTTGGTGAAGGTATGAGCCGTCTTGCTTACACTCCTCAAGATAAGGCTGCGCGCGAGCTATTTATAAAACGCTGCAAAGAGGCTGGGCTTAGTGTAAGAGTAGATGCGATAGGCAATATCTTTGCAAGGCGCGAAGGAAACGAGCCAAATTTACCTGCCATAGCCTTTGGATCTCATCTTGATACGGTTATAAATGGCGGTCAATTTGATGGAATTTTAGGTGTGCTTGGCGGACTCGAAGTTATTTGCTCACTTAATGATGAAAATATCAAAACAAAACATCCGCTTGAGCTGATCGTGTTTGAGTGCGAGGAGTCAAGCAGGTTTAATATCGCAACTCTTGGAAGCAAGGTAATGTGTGGTAAGCTTGGATATGAGAAGCTAAAAGAGGTAAAAGACTTTAGAAGTCAAGAGATAGGCGAAATTTTTGGCGAATTTGGAATAGATATAAAAAGGATAGAAGAGGCTAAAAATTTAGAGCCAAACTATAAGAGCTTTTTTGAAATTCACATCGAGCAAGGACCGCTTCTTGACAATGAAAAGATCCAAATCGGCGTAGTTAGCGCTATCGCCGCTCCGCATAGATTTAGCGTGCGAGTTATCGGACAGCCTCAGCACTCAGGAACAACAGCGATGAAATACCGCAATGACGCACTTTGTGCAGCTGCCGAGATAATCTTAGCAGTTGAAAAAATCGCAAAAGATAATGCTCAAAATAGCGTAGTTGCAACTACCGGAAACTGCTCTGTAAAACCTGGCGTGATGAACGTAGTGCCGGGAGAGACAACGCTGCTAGTTGATCTAAGAGGCATAAATTTACAAACTCGCGAAGAGGCTTACGAGCAGATATTGGCTGAAATTTCAAGAGTAGAAAAGGAACGTGTCGTAAAATGCGAGATCAAACAGCTTGCTTTTGATACTCCTTGCAAACTCAATGATAGGCTTATAAATTTGATAGCCTCTGAGACTAAGGTGTTAAATTTAAGCCATGAGATCATGCCAAGCGGAGCAGGGCATGATGCGATGCATATGGCTGAAATTTGCCCTACTGCGATGATATTCATTCCTTCAAAAAACGGAATTAGCCACAATCCTGCAGAATTTTCAAAATGGGACGATATAGAAAAGGGAGTAGAGCTTTTAAGAAATGTCATTCTAAAAGAGGCTGAGTAAATTTAAAAAAATATAGTAGAATGATAAGAAATATAATAAGGAGGAATTATGCAAATAAATTCCGTATCAAGTAATTTTAACTTTTATGGTTTAAATCAAAACGAAAATAGTTCTAAATTTAGGGACTTAGTTTCAAATTTAAGTGCTTTACAGGTTACAAATAGCTATTTTTCTGATTTTCAAAATAAAGCTTTTGAACAAAGCGGGTTAAATTTCAGTGTGCAATCGGCAATAGATTTTGGTTTTTTTAAGCAAATGTCAAGGATTCCCGAAAATTTAGAGGATATTTTAAAAAATATTGACTATAAAACTATCGGCTATTCTGGAAAAGATATATCCTCTTTATCGCAAAATGAAGCTAGCGATCTTATAAGCGATAATGGATTTTTTGGTATCACAAATACAGCAAATAGAATAGCTGATTTTGTGATAAATGGATCTGGAGGCGATCTTGAAAAGCTTCAAGCCGGAAAAGATGGTGTATTAAATGGCTTTAGAGAAGCCGAGCGTATGTGGGGAAATAAATTGCCTGAAATTTCCCAGCAAACAATGGAGAAAACTTTAGCTGCCATAGATCAGCAAATAGCTAAATTGGGTGGCAATGTACTTAATGTTCAGGCTTAAAATCGTATTAATTCTGATTTTATCTATATTTTTTAGCGGATGTTCGCAGTTTTTTTACTTCTGTAAATACTGCTCCGCTAAAAAAAGTAGAAAAACCAATCATTCTTCCTGTTAAAGAGCAGATGATAAAGGGTGTTATAGTCGATCTTGTATATTCTGAATCAGGATGGTGTTATACTATAAATAGCACCGATACTTCAAATAATAAGCTTAAAAGCGGTATATTTTGTGGCGATAGTCACGAGTTCTCTTATGGCGATCTTATATATGCAACTATCGTAAATAATAGAATAAAAAAGATGCTTCTCATACAAAAAAAGTATCTACCGCATAAAAATTTAGATTCCAGGAGTCTAAAAAAGCCAATTATAAAGCGTTTTGGCAATAAAAAGATAGCTGAAGTACCTAAAACAGAGCAAATCAGGTTTGATTAGCCGTTGATTTACCGAAGTGGTTTATAATTCTTTCAAGCAATCAAAGTTAGAACTCCTTTTAAGGGGGCGAGGCAAAAGCTCCCTTTTCTTCACTCAAGTAAATTTAGCTTTTTTAATTGTTTTATGTACTAATTTATAAAATTTAAAATATGCTATAATCTAAAAATGAATTTTCATAATCAAATCTAAACAAAGGGCTATGAATGCGTTTTTACAAATTATCATTTATGACATCTTTATTGTTGCTAGCTAGCTTAAATGCTAATGAGCCAAGCTATGTGTTTGAAGCAAAGGGAGAATTTGCTAAAGAATTAAAAGCTTTAGTTGAAAAATATTCAAAAGAAGACAATGTAACTATAAATGTTTATGAAAAAGCCCCTGAAAACGAAGACAACGGCGGGTTTTTAAACATAGGAGTAAATAGCAAAAGATCTTACAGCGTAGAAAGAGGAAGAGAGCTATACGCTAAAAACTGTGCAAGCTGTCATGGTGAAAATGGAGAAAAAAGAGCTTACGGGACTTCAAGAAAGCTCACTCAGATTAGTGCTGAGGATATAGAAGCGGCGTTTTCAAGTTATCTTAATGATCCAGACTTCGGTGGCAAGCTAAAACATATGATGAAGCCTGTCGTATCGACTACTTCATATAATGATCTCGGCGCCATTATCACTTTTCTAAAAGGTAAAGATTCGATGAAAAATAGTTCAAATTTTGAGCAAAATTCAGATATTTCAACAGCGCCTTCGCAAGGAAGCTATCTTAAATAAAATTTGGCTACTTAAAAGTAGCCAAAAAATAATCCAGTTGTTTAATTTTTATATATTAAAATAAGATTTCTTACTCAATTTTAGTAAACAATCAGTAACTTTTTGTAATCTATACCCTAAATTTCATATATTTTTAAGTTTAATTAATGTTTTTTTGTGATATTATTACGAGGTATTTTAATTTTATTTAAGGAGTTCTTATGAAATTAGCTAAAATTAGTCTAGCAACTCTAGTTGCTTTAGGTGCTTTTTCAACAGTTGCAAGTGCAACACCACTTGAAGAAGCTATTAAAAATGTAGATCTTTCAGGATTTGCAAGATATAGATATGACCACTTGAATAAAAAATTTGCAGATTCTACAAAAGAAAACTCTGCTAGACATAGATTTACCATAAAAACAACATTTAAAGCTGCTTTAGATGATAATTTCTTTGGTGTTTTAGGCATGAGATATAATGCCAATGATGGTTCAGGAAATTCTAAAGGATTTGATGACAAAGGGGAAGGTGATAAATCTGTAACAGATAAAACTTTCGAGGTTAGCGAGTTATATCTAGGATATAAAGTCGGAGGTACTACTATAACAGCTGGTAAACAAACCATTGGTTCATTTTTTACAGATGATTTGATAGGTACTGGTCTAAAAGTTTTAAATAAAGATATTCAAGGATTAACTCTTGCAGCTGTTGCATTTGATGCACTTGAAGTAGGAGGAAATGGATGGGGTTTAAGTAATGGTCTTGGCGAATTAATTGCTGACAAATTAGACCTTGAAGGCAAAAACAAAGATGAAAAGATGGCTAATGTCAAGCAAGGCATAGTAAAAAATAACCTATATGGAGTAGGTGCTATGGGTTCTTATGATCCTGTAGACTTTAAATTATGGTATGCTAGTCTTACAAATATAGCAGATCTTATAGCTGCAGATATAGCTGTTGGTTTTGAAGTTAACGATGACATAAATTTTGGTTTGCAAGCTCAATATGGACACTCTAATGTAAAAAATAAAGGAAAAGAGTTTGTTAAAAAAGAGCTAGGTTCGGATGTGTTGAGAGATACAAACTTATATACAGTTGAAGCTACAACTGGTCTTTTTGGTGCTGATCTAGCTCTTGGTTATGTAAACTGGAAAGTTAAAGATCATGGAGTAGGTTTTGTTACTATAGATGATCAAGCTGGCTTTAATTATGCGGGTGAGCAAACTTTTGATTATACTACTCTTGAAGGAAAAGGTAATTTCTTCTATGCAAAACTTGGTTACGGCTTTGATAAGTTTGGTCTAGGTCTTGACTATGTAAAAGGAGATGTTAAGACAAAAGAAGCTGGCAAAGATGTTAAAGATAAATCTACAGAGTATGTAGCAAGAGCTTCTTACAAATATAGTAAAAAATTAAACTTTGCAACTTGGTATTCAAAATTAACCAATAAAGACCATGATGGCGATAAAGAAAAGTCTAATCAGTTTAGATTTGAGGCTAAATACTCATTCTAATTATTATAATATTCTGGGCGATTTTTTCGCTCAGAATAAACTCCTAATATACACAAATAAAATATAAAATTTAATTTAAAATAGTAAGAAGAAAATGATAGAGCGAAAGCTTCCGCCCTATCTGAGTAAGAAATTATGCAAGTGTTGCGTTAAGCATCCATATAGCTTTTTCATATTTTGCTATGTTGTCTTCAGCTATAGCTACAGTAGTGCTATCACCATCTGCAACTTCTGCAAGCTTTTTAAATTCTGCTAGAAGGTGCTGATACTCTGCTAAAATTCCCTTTAGAACTTCTATCGGAGTATAGCTGTCTTTACCCGCAGGTTTGATATGAGATAGTTTGTTTAGCTCTTCTGGTTTTGTTATGGCTTTTCCACCTAGTTGGATAGCTCTTTCTGCTACTTCATCAAAAAGTTCTGCCAATTCGTTATAGGCTTTTTCTGTGTATTCATGAATGCTAAAAAATTGAATACCTTTAACATTCCAATGATAATCATGAAATTTGATAAATAACGCATGAGCGTCAGCCTGAATTTGGTTTAGTTGTTGAATTACTTTTGACATATTGTCTCCTTTATTTAATTTTTATAGTGAAATTATAGCAAAGAAATCTTAAATAGAAATTATTTCTAAATAATAAAAATTATTGTTTAATATCTAATTATTAAATTATACAGTTTATTTGTTAATCAATGGACATTTAATATAGTATTTATTAATGAGATTTAGCATTAAATTTTAAAAACTACTTTTGAAGCATAGTTTTTAAAATTCTTTTCCCCACCTCTACTCCTGGCTGGTCGTATGTATTTATGCCTAGCATTATTCCTGTGGCAGATGTTAAGAGTTCGTAATAATATATCAGGTATCCTGCATGCCATTCATCAAGTCTGTCTATGCTTATTAGATCCACACTTATTCCTTCTTGCATTAGAGCGTGAGTAGTAGCATCGCATTGAGCGTTTATTAGATCTGATAGTTTCAGATGATTTACGAAATTACATTCTTCAAGATGGCTTAAATTTAGATTTGGTGTAGTAGTTGTAGAGTCATGATCTAAAATTTTTATAAAAGTAACGGTTTTGTCTTTTGTGCCATCCATTATAAGTTGCAAAAAGCTATGCTGATCTCTTGAACCAATTAACCCAACAGGTGTCAGTCCATATCTTTTAAAACCTTCTTTTTTTCCAAGGCTCTCAGCCCATAGCTGAACATACCAGTCATTAAATTCTAAAAATCTATCAGAGTAGCTAAAAATTACATTTATTTTTGCATTTTTATGTGTTGCATAGTGATATGCTTTATACATTAAAGTATTATCGTTCTCTTGCAAAAACTGCTTTTTGCATTCAATTGCCCCATCAAGAAGAGCTTTGGTATCATATCCACAAAGCGTCAAAGGTACAAGTCCAATCGCACTTAATACGCTAAATCTACCGCCTACATTTTTAGGAATATTAAAAAAGACTATATTGTTTTCTTTTGCATAAGTTTCAAGCGGAGAACCTGGGTCTGTGATAATAAGAAAATTTTTATTTAAATTTCTAGGCTTAAAACGGTCAAGAATACATTTAAAAAGAGTAATAGTCTCTATCGTTGTACCTGATTTTGAGCTTATAATAAATAGAGTATCGTTAAATTTTAGCTTATCAAACATTTTTTCAAAGCTAAACGGATCAACATTGTCTAGAAAATATAGATCTTTACTATCAGGTTTTTTTCTTGATTCAAGTAGGCATTTTAAGGCCTTAACTCCAAGAGAGCTTCCTCCGATTCCAACTAAAACTATATTTTTTATATCTTTAAAATTATCTTCAAACTTACTTATTGAGGCCAATATATCACCTCCTAGTTCCGGGAGATGATAATATCCTATGTCGCCACTTTCAAGCTCTTCGTTCATACGTTTTGCATACGATTTTATAGCCGATATTGGTGTTTTTTCAAAGAATAGATTATTTTTTACCATCTTTATGAAGCTCGTAAAAGAAATTTGTAGCCTCTACAAATCCTGCAACACTTCCACAGTCAAAGCGTCTACCTTTAAATTTATATGCCAACACCATACCATTTTTAGCCTGCTCTTTTAGCGCATCAGTTATTTGAACTTCTCCGTTTTTGCCGGGCTTTGTTTGCTCCAAAATTGAAAATATATCAGGCGTCAGTATATATCTACCGATGATGGCTAAATTTGTAGGAGCCTCTTTGGCATCTGGTTTTTCGACCATGTCATCTACCATTATCAAATCATCTTCTATAAATCTTCCGCTTACTATACCATAGCTGCTAACTTGCTCTTTTGGTACCTCCATGACGGCTACTATGGAGCAACGATATTTCTCATAAATTCTAACCATTTGAGTTAGAATACCAACTCCATTTTGATTTATGCATAGGTCGTCGGCTAAAACAACTCCAAAAGGCTCGTCTCTTACAAGGGTTTTGCCTGTATGTATCGCATTTCCAAGCCCTCGCATGCTCTCTTGGCGAGTAAATGAAAATGTACATTTTGCCATCAAATCGCGAATTTCGGTTAGCAAATACTCTTTGTTTGTGCCTGAAATTTGGTGCTCAAGCTCGTAGCTGATATCAAAATAATCCTCCAGCGCCCGCTTGCCACGACCTGTGATAAAAGCCATATTTTTCATCCCAGCTTCTAGCGCCTCATCGACTCCATAGTGAATAAGCGGTTTTGTAAGTATCGGGAGCATCTCTTTTGGCAAGGATTTTGTCGCGGGTAAAAATCTGGTTCCATATCCGGCAGCCGGGAAAAGGCAAGTTTGTATCATAAATTTTCCTTTTTTAGATTATTTTAACTAAGCCTTACTAAATGCGAAATTAAGATGGTTAAATTTGAGTGTAGTTTGCTAAAATTTTATAGACGTGAAGAGCGCGTAGAGTAGAGCAGAGGGATTAAATCCCTCTAAATGCAGTTTTTGCGTTTGCTATATCGCTTGCATCAGGATGGCTTGCCGCAGCTGCCCATCTTGCCTCACGTTCAGGAGTAATAGGATGAAGCGCTTTATCTCCAGCTTTTGCGGCCATTTCGCGCATCTGCTCGATAAGTTTTGGATCAATCGCGCCTTGGCAGATAAATTCGCGCAAAATTTTATTGCCGTTTTGCTCTAAAATTTCTCTACCGACTTCAAGCATTTTTGTTCCGTGTTCGCTTTCAGGTTCTGCTCCAAGAGTTATAAAAAGACCTACGTTTTTGTTTTTAATTTTTTCTTTCATATAGCGTTTAAAATGTGCGTCAGGGCCGCCTTTATCAACATAAAAGCCAACCGCCACGAAATCAAATTCGCTTAAATCATTAACGCATTCATCTTCAAAATTAACCGCTTTACAGCCGATCTCTTCTGCTATGGCTTCGCCGACCTTGCGCGTATTTCCAGTTAGTGAGCTATAAACTACAATTTTTTTCATTCAAAATCCTTTCTTGCTATCTTTGATATTTCAGCCGCCATAGTATTTCCCCAAAATACTCCATCTATATTTAAGGTTGCACCATGATCGTTAACTTTCATATAGTTGTGTTTTTCACAAAGTTTTAGAAAATCTTTGATCTCTTCAATTGTGCTAGGTTTGATATATTGACTCATATCGCTAAATTTTACGTTAGGATATTGAAATAGGCTCATAAATTTGCCGAAATTTCTTTGTGTTTCATTTGTTTTTGTGATCATTTTGCGATCTTTATTCATTGCAAACATTGAGTAGTTACCAAGCCTGCCGCCTGCTCCAAATCCTATAGGAAGAGTATCCTCTCCTTTGTGACCAAGACGAATATATTTATACTCATCTCTATTCTTTCTTGTTATTTTAGTATGCTCTAAAACCTCGTAATCTCCGCTATCAAGAAGAGAATTTGCAAAACCATGATGAAGTTCTTTGTCTGTTTCAAGACTGTAGTAGTCCGGTGAAATTTCTTTGGATAAAACCGAGCCAGGACTAAACATTAACGAATAAAAGCTCACGCTATCTATTTTAAGCTCTTTTACTATTCTTGCATCTTCAAGCACTTCTTCTACGGTTTCACCAGGGTAGTTGTATATAATATCTATGCAGACGAATTTATCAAAATTATCTCTTATTTGTTTTAGTCTCTTAAGTGCCTCTTCTTTGTCAAATACTCTATTTAGAAGTTTTCTACCGTCATCTGAAAAGGTTTGCACTCCTATACTAAAGCGATTTACTCCAAGACTATCAAGTAGTTTGAGCTTCTTTGGACTTAGGTTGTGCAACGTGCTTTCAAGGCTAAATTCGCAAGTAGGAGAAATTTTAAAATTCTTATGTATGGCGTTTATTATCGGATCTAAATGCTTCTCCTTTAGCACTGTAGGAGTTCCGCCGCCAAAATATACAGATTCTATATTTTTGGCTTTCATATATGGAAATTTGCCGAATTTTTCAATTTCGCTTAGTAAAAATTCTGTATAAGTATCAAGCTCTCCTTCAAGTTTGCTTCTATTCATCGAGCAAAACGAACAGATATTATCGCAAAACGGTATATGAAAATATATCACACCGTCTTTGCGCTCAGGAGTGCCTTGTAAAAATTCAAAAAGCTCTTCCTCTGTTGCCGGAACAGGCTTGCTTCCGCCTCCTCCAGTATGATGTCCCTTTATACGTTCTTTAAACATACTTAATCCTTTATCTTAAACTCATAAGGTTTTGTTATCACGCAGTGGCTAAGTTCTTTTAGAACCTTTATCTGCATATCTTTTGTAAGTCTTTCCGCCTCATCGTTAAAAATTTTATTTTTTCCTCTAACGCCGACAACTTTTATTTCATCGTTTATTATCTTAAAATCAACTTCCACGTAAAATGTCTCTTTAAGTCTAAGCATCAAAGCTTTTTTAGGATAATCTGCCCTAGGCTCTTTTAAAATCTTAAATCCTACATTTTCCTTGCAAAATCCCTCTTTGTTAATGACTTCCTTTTTTTTTACCGTAGGAGCTGTAACTTCTTTTACGGTAGCAACCTCTATAGGCTCTACCTTTGGCACTTCTACTACAGGTTCTTGCACAGGAATTTTCTTAGGATTTTTTGCGACTTTTTTTGGCTTAGGTTTTTTAATCTCCTTTGGCTTTTCTACCTTTACGATTTCGGGTTCTATTTTTACCTCTTTTATTTCAGGTTCCTTTATAGGCTCTTCAATAATAGGTTCAGGCACAATAGGCGGAGTAGGCTCTTTTGGCTCCTCTTTTACCTCTTTGACAAAATTTAATACAACCTTTGTTTGAACCTGCTCCTCTATCTTTTTTGAGAGAATTTCATCTGATTGAAGCGGTATAAATAGTATTGCTATATTTATAATCAAAGAAATAATAAAGTAGCGCATAAATTTTAGCCCCTTTGTTTTACTTTGTCAATAAATTATAAAGATGCTCCACTCCATCTCCTATGCGAGGAGTCCCGCGAAGTAGAAGTGATGATGGAACTGTTATGATCTTATTATTTTTGGCTGCGTTTGTCTTTGAAAGCGCAGGACTCGTCTTTAAGATATCGCTTCCATTTCCCATTCCGCCTATGATTACTATAAAATCAGGATTTGAAGATAGTATAAACTCAGGCGAAACCACAGGCGTTGCACCCTCTAATCCGTCCGCTATATTTACCAATCCTAGTTTTTTTAGCATATCTCCTGGTAGTGTTGATGAGCTAAAAGTAGTAATAGGAGTTGAAGAGAAAAATGATACGACTTTTTTGCCTTTTAATCTTGGATCTTCAAAGCTTTTAAATTTAGCTTTTATATTGTTTATTACCTCTTTAGCTTTTTCCTCTTTGCCAGTTATTTTGCCTATCTCTTCAATATTACTATAGATTCCATCGACACTATCGGCTTTTAGAGTAAGTGTAGGGAGATTAAATTTTTTAAGGCTATCTTGTATATCTACCGAGTGAAAGCTAACTATTACAAGATCTGGTTTTATTTCGACTATCTTTTCTAAATTCGGCTTTGTGTATGTGCCTACGCTTTTTAGCTTTGAAGTCTTTTCTTCAGGCCAAATTTTTGACATAGAAAGAGTTGAAATAGCCGCTATTTGATCTTCTGCCTCAAGCATATAAATGATCTCAACTACTGCAGGGTCAAGGACGACCAACTTTTTGGCATTTAAAAAACTTGCCAATATCGCTAAAATTAAAAACAGTTTTTTCATATTAATCCTTTAATGCAATCACAAACGGATTGTCCTTATATTCGATAACATCGCAGTTTAGTCCATAAATTTCTTTTAAAATTTCCTTTGTATAAAGCTCTTTTGGACTACCTTTATATTTTACTTTCCCATCTTTTAGCATCAAAACTTCATTGCAAAACAAAGATGCCAAATTTAGATCGTGCAAAACCATTATGGAGAGTAAATTTAGCTCTTTAGTAAGCTTAGTGCAGATTTTCATAATCTCTATGGCGTAGTTTAAATCAAGCGCCGATGTAGGCTCATCTAAAAGTAAAATTTTTGGCTCGCTTACAAGTGCACGCGCAAGTAAAACACGCTGAAATTCTCCCCCGCTAAGAGAGTGTGCGATACGCTTTGCAAAATGAGAGATGTCAAGTAGCTCCATAATCTGATTGACCTTTTGTCTATCTTCCTTGCTGTATCCTGAAAATTGGCTTTTAAGGTGAGAAAATCTTCCCATAAGTAAGATATCTTCAACTAAAAGAGGCATGGATAGAACCGATTTTTGAGGTACAAAGCCAAGCGTTTTGGCAAGCTCTTTTAAAGAGTAGTCTTTAAGCGGTTTGTCAATTATTTTTACTATTCCGCTTTTTGGAGCGAGCACTCTTAGGATATTTTTTAAAAGAGTTGATTTACCACATCCGTTTGGTCCTAAAATGCCTATAAATTCGCCATTTTTTGCATTTAGGCTTATGTCTTTTAATATCTCTTTTGTTCCATAGGTAAAATTTAAATTTTCAACAACTACACTCATTAAACTATACCTTGCCTTGATTTAATAGCTAAAAACAAAAAGAACGGTGCTCCAAAAAACGCAGTTACAACTCCGATTGGGATTTCTACCGGATTTAGCACGCTTTTACCTATAGTATCGCAAGCTAGTAGGAAAAATCCGCCAGCAAAGGCCGAAACAGGAATTAATACTACGTTGCTTGAAGTTCTTAATATCATCCTTAGAGTGTGCGGTATGATTAGCCCCACAAAACCTATCATCCCTGTAAATGCGACTGAAAAACCAACGGCTAAGGATGAGACGATAAGCAGGTATTTCTTAGTCTTTTCTACGTCCACGCCAAGGCTTTGAGCCTCTTCATCTCCACTTAAAATAACGTTTAACTCAAATCTTTTCATGTAAAAATATGTCATTGAAAGAGCAAGAGGAGCTACTATATATGCAATTCTTTGCCAAGTAGCACCGCTAAGATGTCCCATCATCCAAGCTACGATTCTAAAGCTATCTTCGCCTATTAGATATGTGGCAAATGATGTAAAAGCGCCTAAAAATGATGAAAATGCTATGCCTATTATAAGTAGTGTGGCTATCGATTTTCCTCTTTTTGATAGCTTAAATATTACTAGAGACAGCACAGCAGAGCTAAAAAATGCAAATACTCCATAGTATATGTCCGGCAGTTTTAAAAGATATGCTATAACGGCTCCAAATGTCGCACTTGCAGCTATTCCTATGATATATGGATCTGCAAGCGGGTTTAAAAACACGCTTTGAACCACGACACCAGAGCTTGCTAGTAACATGCCTATTAAAATCGCCATAACAAGTCTAGGAAGCCTAAGCTCTAGCAAGATAGCCTGTTTGATCTCGTCTATCTCTTTTCCAAGGATTAAATTTGTAATATCATCGTAGCTTATATCGGCTCCGCCTATGCTTAGCGAGATGATGCAAAGAATAATAGTGAGTATCCCAAAAAGGATACTCATCTTGTTTTTAGTAAGCATACTTAAACTCTACGTAATAATTTCTCTCTGCTGCTGGAACGTATTTGTTGTTTGTTTTGTCTTCAGAATCATTATATTTTTCATTAAATAGATTTTTGACTCCGCCCGCCACTGAAAAGCCATTTTTGAGTTTATATTTCAATCCAAAATCAACTACAGTTTTAGCATCTATTGTCTTGTAATAACTATCAAATTGGCTTGAGTAGTATTTAAGATCTGTTAATATGTTGAAATTTTTAATTGGTTCATAGTTTATACCAAATACAAATTTGCTTTTTGATACGTAAG
The DNA here is from genome assembly GCF_004803855.2 of Campylobacter sp. RM16192. Taxonomy (NCBI): domain Bacteria; kingdom Pseudomonadati; phylum Campylobacterota; class Epsilonproteobacteria; order Campylobacterales; family Campylobacteraceae; genus Campylobacter; species Campylobacter sp. RM16192. Next base: position 533,059 of record NZ_CP012552.1, read on the forward strand.
GAACTCTTTTGCCGGCTTTTTTACCTTTTTTGATTTTGGCATCTATGTATGAAAATGTTTGGCTTAGTTTTAGACTGTCAAATAGGTTTTGCTCTGAGTAAAGTTCAAATCCCGAGCGTCTTGTCTCGTCTATATTATAAAATTTCCAAGCTTCAGCGTGCTTGCCAAGGTTCTCTTGTATAATTTCATCTTTTGTAGTTGTGATAAATGCTGTAGCACTAAAGTATTGACCCAAGATAAGATCTCTTAACCCAAACTCATAAGTGTAAAAAATTTCAGGCTTTAGATTATTTATTTTGTATTCTGGCACCCCGGCTACCTTTACTTTATCGGTTAGTTGAGTAGGTGTTGGAGATATATATCCACGCTCAAATTTAAAGTAAACATTTCCTGTATCTGAGTATTTAAAGCTAGGGCTTATCTCAAATGCGTGGTTGTTCATATTTTTGTTTTCAACTATTGTCACTATTTCAGGAGGCATAGGAGGATTTGTAGTCTTTGAATATCTGTTAATATCATACATTGCCTTTTCAAATCTATATCCGCCTGTTAGTGAAAAAGCATCTGTAAAGTCATGTTTCTCAAACACATAAAACGAATGAGTCTGTTTTTTAAGATCTATAAGCGTGTATGTGTTAAGCACTGGACCCATTTTTATATTTCTCTCTCTTATGCCTTTATTTTGAAGGTAGTCATAGCCTGCTATAAATTCACCGTTTCCGTAATCATATCTACTCTTTAAGTTTGCACCCAGTTTTTTGTCTGTAAAATCGCTATTAGCTGCACGCATGCTTATTTCTTGATAATAAGGCATAAAATTTAACTTAAATTTATCACTAAGCGCTATTGCATATTCAGCACTAATATCAATTTTTTTATGAGTTGTTTGTTCTTCAGGTGCACCAGCTTGTTTTCTGTTCTTTTCTAGTTGAGTTTTAGTGATAGGGCCCGTAGTATCAATTTTATTTTTATAATAGCTTGGATTAATCGCCAGTGTTTGATTGTCTGAAATTTGGTAATTTATACCAAGACTTGTGTAAAATCCTCTTTGTTTATCGCCATCTCTGTAGCCTTTTTCATCAAATGCTTTGAAATTTCCTTTTAAGAATAAATTTTCGTTTGCCATTCCACCTAGGCCTAAATTTAGGTCTTTATAAGAGTAAGAAGCTAGTTTGGTTGAGACGTTTGCATAAAAATCTCTAGGTTTTTGTTTTGTTATAATGTTTACTACGCCACCGCTTGTTCCGTTACCGTATAAAACAGCTCCGCCACCAGGTATGATTTCGATTTGTTCGATATCTTCAATAGCTAAAAAGTTTACAGGAACAAATAGGTGTGAGCTGTCAAGCATGTTTAAAGCCATGCCATTTAATAAAACTTTAACAGATGTATTAGCTTTTTTCCCTTGACCTCTTAAATCAATTGTTTTGCCAAGACCAGAGTTTATAAAATTTACTCCAGGAGCTTTTTCTAATATCTCTTCTACATCTTTATATCCGCGACTTTCTATCTCTTCTGATGTGATGATATAGACATTTTTAACCTCATCTTTTAGAGGACTTTCAAATCCTGTGGCTGTGATGACTGTCTTGTCAAGCTTTGTTGGAGCCTCTGCTGCAAATAGACCTACTGCTGCAGCAATGCTAATACACGCTATCTTTCTAAACATTTTTTATTTTCTCCTTTTTTTGGTTATGTTATTTTTTCTTGATGTTTAATTCAACATTTTGTACATTTGCATCTTTTAAAACCGATATCACATCAACTACTTTTCCGTAGTTTATGGCCTCATCTGCATTTAGAGTGATATTTTTTTTATGAGCAGGGCTTAAATTTGAAATTTCATCTTTTAAAATTTCGCTATTTAATATTTTTTCAGTCTCGTTTATCTTTAGTATTAAGCCGCCGTCTATTAGATAAAATAATTGGACTACATCGTTTTCATTGTCTTCTAAATTCGATTTAGTTTCAGGAAGCGCTATATCTATATGTGCAAATTTGTTAAAGGTTGTTGTCACCATAAAAAACAAAAGCAGTACAAATATAACGTCGATCAAATTTAGCATCGAAATGCTGGCGCTTTTGTGCCTACTACGACGGACAAACTTCACAGCACTTCCTTTCGCAACATCTGCCAAATAGGCTTATTAATCTGTTTAAGTCATTTAGTATAAAATCTATCTTTTTGTTTATCATAAGGTGAAAAACTAGACATGGAATACCGACTATAAGTCCGGCAGCTGTCGTATAAAGAGCTTCAGATATGCCTATGGCTACGAGTGGGGCATTTATGCTTGAGCTAAGTCCTTCAAATGCCTTAATCATACCTACGACAGTTCCTAAAAGTCCAAGTTGCGGGCTTGCACTAGCGCAAAGACCTAGTATCCAGCTTCTTTTTTCTAAATTTGAAAGCTCTACTGTTACAGCTTCTTCTATGATATATTCTATTTGAGTTTTGCTTGTGGAGTTTAAATTTTCTATATTATCAAGAACCATTATAGTTGTTTTTGCAAGGGAGTTTTTATAATTTTTACAAAAATCCCTGATTTTTTTTGTGTCGCCTTCTAGTATTAAGTTACTAAGTTTCATTTTAAAATTACTTGTAGAATCTATCTCTATAAAAGTAAAATAAAATGCCTTTTCAAGTAGTACTGCAACAGCTAAAATACATAGGAAAAATATAGGCCACATAAATATGCCGCCCGTTTGTAAATATTCATACATGAGCTTCCTCTTTGACTATATGTTTCTTAGGTTCAAGTGAGAATTGTAGCATCAAAAATATTAATCGATAATTAAAATCAGTATTTTAAGGCATATCTTTATTTTGATATGCCTTATTGAAAGCATTTTCAATTTAGTAGTTATATTTAAACTCTAAATAGTAGTTTCTTTCTGGAGCAGGGTAGTATGAACCCTTTCCTGTAGTCTCGTAGTATGAATAGTATTTTTTGTCAAATAGATTTTTTATACCGGCAACTACTGAAATATTTTTTGTGAAATGATATTTAGCGGATATATCAACTAATGTTTTGGAACTCATTTTTTCTCTCTTTTGATTTAAAATTTTTGAATAGTATTTTAAATCAGCGTATAAATTAAGATTCTTAATAGGTGCGTAATCAGCTCCTAATACAAATTTTTCTTTTGCTACTCCTGTGAGCTCTCCTCTTGTAGTTTTTTCTTCATATGTATTATTATCTCCATCTTGTAATGTTGCCTTTGTGCTTACGCGACTGTATGACTCGGTAAGCTTTAACTTATTGTCTAAAAGATATTGTTCTGCATAAATTTCAAATCCATATCTTTTTGCTTTATCAATATTTATCCATTTTCCCTCGAAATTGCCATGTGCCATATTATAATCTGTCCATCTTCTATATATCATATTTTTAGTATCAGTATAAAATATGGCAGCGCTAAAGAATTGATCAAAAAATATATCTTTAAAGCCAACTTCGTAAGTATAAAAAGTCTCAGATTTTAGATTATTTAATTGAAATTCGTAATTGTCAGGACCAATTTTAATATTATCTACAAGCTCTTGAGGAGAAGGCGATACAAAACCTTTTTCAAATTTTAGATAGACGTTTCCTGTATCTGAGTATTTAAAGTTAGGGGTTATTTCAAATGCGTAAGAGTTAGTATTTTTTTTACTATTAGAGGCAGGTCTTTTGAATCTTGGACTAAAAGGTCTTTTTATGTCATACAGTGCTCTTTCGTATCTTCCGCCAAAGTTAAAAGAGAATACATCTGTAAAATTATGTTTTTCAAAGAAATATACCGAGTGAATTTCTTTTCCTAATTCATCTTTGTTTTGTATTTTATCATAGACATCTTCGTAGTTGTATCCAAATATCAACTCTCCTTTATCGTAAGTAAATCTATTTTTTAAATTTGCACCTACTTTTTTATCTGAAAACACTTCTTCTTTTTTACTTTCTTTTTTAAATTTTGTATATAAGTAGTATGGCATAAAGTTGATTTCATAGCTATCGCTAAGTTTTAAAGAATAATCAAGCGTAATGTCAAATTTTTTATAAACTTTTGGATCTGATAATTTGCTTGATTGGCGACGATCCTCATTAACTTGCTTCTTTGTAAGGGCACCACTTTGATTTTTATATTTTTGAGAATAAAAGCTAGGGGTTATTGCTATGCTTTGATTATCGCTTATTTGATAATTGATTCCGCCGTTTATATAATATCCGTTTGTCTCTTCTTTTTTTCTGTATCCTTTTGAGTCAAAAGCTTTTGCACTAAATTTTAAGAACAGATCATCATTTACCAGCCCTCCTATGCCTATAACCGCATCTTTATAGTTATATGATGCAATTTTTGATGATGCATTTAAATAAAAATCTCTAGGCTTTTTCTTTGTGATTATGTTTACAACACCACCTGCAGTTCCTCCTCCGTATAGTACGGCTCCACCACCAGGTATTATCTCAATTTTTTCTATATCTTCAACAGCTATTAAATTTAATGGTGTATTTATACCTGAGTGAGCTGTTTTGATGACGTTTAGATTTACTCCATTAATTAGGGTTTTAACGTTAGTGTGCGCATATGCTCCTTGACCTCTCATATCAATTTTTTCACTACCAAATATATCAGCATTTGATATATATACTCCAGGGGCTCTTTCGAGTACTTCGGTTACACTTTTATAACCACGATCCTTGATCTCTTCAGAGGTTATAATATATGCGTTTTTTACCTCGTCTTTTAACTGTGTTTCAAAGCCTGTTGAGGTTATGATTGTTTTTTCAAGCTTTGTGTTTTTGTTTTCTGCAGCATGCAAATTCATTGCTACAGCAAAAGATACAATTATGGCTATCTTACCCGCCTTTGAACTTTTGTCCATTTCTAACTCCTTTGTTTTTAATATAATTTTATTTTTTAATACAATTTTTATTTTTTATTAACTTGTTGAGCAAAATGATATAACTTTATTACTTAATCGATAATTAAAATCAATATTGTATAAATAAAAAGAGACTATTTTTTAAATATGTGATTTGATAAATTTAATTTGTGTAATACTTGATATTGAGTAAGTCGCCAACTTTGGCGACTTTATTATTTGATTAGAAAATATTTTAGTGTTATTTTTGGTGTGGATTGTGAGGGTTATGTCCGTGAGGATTGTGGCCGTGCGGATTTTTTCTGTGAGGGTTACTTTCTCCTGCTGCTTGGCTTAGTTTAAGACCCTTTGAGTTGTATGCTGCACCAAATCCTTTTACGTATCTGCCGTCTTTTAGCTCAACTTTTATGATGTAAAAGTCAGACATGTTTCTAAGTTGTTTTATAGCTGATTCTTTAGGGTTTTTCTCTGCTAATTTATCAAAAATTTCATTTCTAAGCGCCTCATCCTCTATAAATTTAGCCTCGCCTTTTATGCTTAGACGATGTCTCGCAAATATAGTTTTTGCTGTACTTTCATCCTCTATAAATAGAAGTGAAATTTTATTTGGATTTGCTTTTATTGAGTGATAATGCTCAGCTACTGAACTTAAGCAGATGTATATAGCATCATCAATTTTTACAAATGGCGCATAAGAGCCAACGCATTGCATATCTTGATGTACGCTTGAAATAACAACAGTTTTTAGGCTATCTACAAAATCAACCATTCCTGCTTCAATCTTTTCAAGACCGTTTCCGACATCAATACTTCTATAAAGCGTCATTATGGCATCTTTATAGTTGCCGTCGCTTGCTTTTTGTAAAAATGGTGCGAAGACCTCACCTTGATCACATGTGATAATAAGTCCGTCTTCGTTCATGTCAGTTAGTTTTACGTTGCTTACATCTTTAAAAGAACCAAATCTTTTGCAAAACGCAACTACGGTATCATGATGATCCGAGTTCATATGCTCAATCGCCCTTTCTTTCATGTATTCTCCTTAAATTTTAGTAAATCTTCAATATAGTAACAAATTAGTTATTAATTAATAATTAAAATCAAAAACTATTTCATTCTGCTTAAATGTCCATTTTCAATACTGTAAATTTTATCTGCACAGTCAAAATAAGCATCGTCGTGACTGATTGCAAATACTGTATATCCATCTTGCTTAAGATCTTTTAAAATTTGATTATAAAACATCTTTCTAAACTGTGGATCCTGATCTGCTGCCCACTCATCAAGCATTATAAATTTACGTTTTTCTATTAGTGCGGCTACCATGGCAAGCCTTTTTCTTTGACCTTGAGAGAGGTTTAGAGTGCTAAATTTATCATCTTTCACACTTACTTTTTTATCCAGTATCATCTTTTTAAGCAGCTCGTCTATAAACTTGTCATCATCACTTAAAACCTCATCAAATAGATAAAAATCGCTAAAAATTGCGCTGATAGTATTTGAATAGGCTTTTAAATTTTCTTTTGTGATTTGTGTATCATCCACATACATTTCGCCGCTATTTGGCTCAAGCAGACCTGCCAATATCATAAATAGAGTTGATTTACCGCTTCCGTTTTTGCCAACAAGAAAGACAACCTCGCCTCTATTTATCTCAAAATTAATATCGCTAAGTCCAAATTCATCGTCACTACTATACTTGAAATTTATGTTTTTTAGACTTAGTTTGTCCCATGTTTGCGGGAAATTCTCACTCATGTTAAATTCGGCTTCATATTGGCTCAGATCAAGTTTTTTTAGCTTCTCGTAGGCTATTTTTGACTTAAATATGCTCGGAATGCTTGAAACAACCATCATAATCGGAGCTCTTAGAAATAGTATTGTTATGGCTATGGTGATCGCGTCTTGCAGGGTTGTAACTCCATAAGCAAGGCATACATATATAATTACACCGATAGCGCCAAGCATCATAGAGCTAATCCAATTGCTGGCAAATGATGAGAAAATTTCGGTTTTTATGATATTTGAGCGAAGATTTTTTGCATTAGGTATAAATCTATCGTTATAAAGCCTTTTTGAGCGCTCCAAATTTAAACTTAGTTCTCTATGACCTTCGATACTGGTTTGATAATCCTTATATAACGTATCTTCGTTTTGCCTATGAAGTCCGTAGTATTTGTAGATATTTTTCATGGATGTGTTGCTGATAAATATAGTAACGCTCATCCAGATAAGCAAAAATATAAAAATTTCATACGACAGATAGGCTATATAAAAACTTGCAAAAAATATCACAAGACAGCCTTGAATGATATCAGGAATCCTTGTAAAGCCGTTTGTAAGGCTTGTGATATCGCTTGAAAGAGAGGCTAGCAGATTTGACTTGCCTATGGCGGCTATCTTTTGGTTTGGAGTATCTAGGATGCGTTTTACTATCTTCATTCGCATATCAAAAACAAAGTTGTTACCTATGGTGGAAAGCGCTATTCTGGATAGGATAGATGAAGCCAGAAATGCTATAAGTAGTCCAAAAAAAGCAACTAAAACAAGAGCATTTTTTTCCGTCAAAGCTAGTAGGTATTTGTTTATAAAAAATAGTATGAGCATACTTGAGCCGCTTGATATAGCACCTAAAACTATCATAGCTATTATTTTCATAGCAAAACTAAGGGAAATTTTCGGATTCATTTTTGATTTTTAACCTTTTTTGATTTAAAAATCATTATCATATCAGTAAAATGATAAAAATAAAATTTATCGGCTTTTAGAACTTATAAATTTACTCTATACTTAAAAATGCCTCGTCGCTAAAGCCAAAATAGACATTTTCACCGGTCACTAGCTTGTTATCTATAAATTTATCGCTGCTAACGACCGCTTTTATTAAGAAGTCTCCGATCTTAACCTTGGCTAAAAGATATGTGCCATAAATGATGGAAACTGAATGTAAAAGCCCGATAAATCCGCCATCAAACGGCTCTTTGCTTAGGATTATTTTATTTGGATTGATTGCGATTTTGCTCGCGTTTTTTATAGCCTGCGGCAGGGTAAATTTCACTTCGGAGCCAAAATTTAAAAAGCCGTTTTGATTTTCAAATATATTTTTTATCTCAAATTCACTCACCTTGCCTCTATGCAAAAACACGCTATCTTGCGCGATTGCGCTTAGCCATTTCTCATCATGGCTTGCGATTATAAAGCCACTTTTATACTGTTCGTGTTGATATTTGACGGCTTTGCCAAACAGCTTTGAAGTGGCTAGATCTACGCTATTTGTCGGCTCGTCAAGCAAATTTAGCCTTGAGCGCAAAGCAAGCACGAGAGCAAACGCTATGCGCTGAGTTTGACCCGAGCTTAACTCATAATTTTTCTTATCTAAAAAGCTATCGTCAAGCCCTACAAGCTCGAGCGCTTCGCCAACTCTTTGGTTAAATTCGCGCTCTAAATTTCTACTTTTTAACGCAAACTCGAAATTTTGCCTCACACCTCTTTTAAGAAGCATGGGCTCGGGAAAAAGCACTGAAATTTGACGCAGGGTTTTTAGACTAGGCTTGCTTTCTTTCCAAATTTCGACATAACCCGAATTTGGCTTTTGAAGAAAGGACACAACTCTTATAAGCGTGCTTTTACCGCTTCCGTTGTTGCCCATAAGTGCGGTTATACCTCTTGTTTGAAGCTCTAAATTTTTTATATCAAGCACGATGTTGTTTTCGTATTTTACGAGCACGTCTTTAAGTTTTATCATTTGTCAAGTCTTTTTAGCTGGTGAGTGGTTAAATTTACGGCAAATGCGATAAAAATCAGCACCAAAGCAAGAGCGATACCCATAGAAAATTCGCCCTTATTTGTTTCAAGCGATATCGCAGTGGTTATAGTTCGGGTAAACCACTTGATGTTTCCGCCTATCATCATCGCAACGCCCACTTCGGCCACTATCCTGCCGTAAGCGGTTGCAAATACTACAAGAAGCGAGTATCTAAGCTCGTAAAGAACGGCTAGAATGAGCTTAAATTTGCTCAAACGATAGCTCATTAGCGTAAGATAGTGCTTGCGCTCCATATTTTCTATAACGCTTGCGGTAAGCGAAACAACAATAGGCATGGCTAGCACAAACTGCCCTAGCATGACGGCTTTTAGCGTAAATAAAAGCCCAAATTCTCCAAATGGGCCGTGTCTTGAGATAAAAGCATAAAGTATAAGTCCGATAGCGACCGTCGGCACTGCTAGAGCCGTATCGCTTAGAAGTCTTAGAAATTTCTTTCCGAAGAAATTGTAAAATCCTAAAACAAAGCCGATAGGAAATCCGCAGATGATAGCAAGCATGATCGATATGCTTGATGTATAAAGTGTCGCCTTAATCGCCGAATAAGTCTCTGCATCGCCATTTAAAAGCAAGCCGAAGGCGGATATTATCCCTTCTAAGATGTAATCCAAAATTAATTTCCCAAATTTGATTTAAATTTATTTAAAATCTGCTATGATAGCACATCTTTATTAAAATTTTAAAGGGAGAAAAATGAAAAAGTTAATCTTAAGCTCACTTGTTGTTGCATCTGCTGTTTTTGCCGCTGATAGCGATCTTGTGATGGCTACTACGACAAGTACCGATAATACTGGCTTGCTAGACGCTATCTATCCTGCTTATAAGGCTGAAACGGGAGTGGATCTAAAATGGACTGCCGTAGGTACGGGAGCGGCACTAAAGCTTGGCGAGAACTGCGATGCCGACATACTTTTCGTGCATTCGCCAAAGGTTGAAAAAGAATTCGTTGAAAAAGGCTTTGGCGTTGAGCGCAAGGCTGTTATGTATAACGACTTCGTTTTAATCGCCGATAAATCAATCGCGCCTAAATTTCAGGGCAAAGACATAAAAGGTTCTTTTGAGATGATTAAGGCTGAGGGCATTAAATTTTTCTCACGCGGCGATACATCAGGCACTCATAACAAAGAAAAAAGTATATGGAAAAAAGTTGTAGGCGAAGTTCCTGAGAAAGACGCTTGGTACGCTCAAACAGGTCAAGGCATGCTAGCTACGATAAATGCGGCTGCCGAGCAAAAAGGTGTTACGTTTACCGATCGCGGCACATATATCAAATACGAAGCGAACATGAAAAACGATCCGTCGCTTGTAATCGTAAATGAAGGCGATGACGATCTTAAAAATTTCTACTCCGTAATCGCCGTAAATCCTAAACACTGCGCAAAAACCGACGTAGAAAATGCAAATAAATTTATCGAGTGGATAACAGGCGAGAAAGGGCAAAAATTCATAGCCGACTTTAAGCTTATGAATAAGCCTTTATTTACTCCTGATGCGACTACTCGCAAATAATTTTGCCAAATTTGAGCGGATTTTCCGCTCTCTTTACTCTTTTTAACTTCTTTAAATTTTACAAATTTGCTAAAATCAACTAAAAATTTTTAGGAAATTCATCCGCTATGCAGACAACATCTGAAATTTACACCGCTAAAAGCGAGATCAAAAAATCTACATTTTTAAGCTATCTTGTACCGCTTAGCGAGTTTAAATCAGTCCATGAGCGACTTAAAACCGAGCATCCAAAGGCGGTGCATATAGTCTGGGCTTACCGCGAGCTAAATAAATACGGTCAAATCGTAGAAAATCAAAGCGATGACGGCGAGCCAAAAGGCACAAGCGGAGCTCCGAGCTTAAACGCATTGCGAGGAGCGAATTTGATAAATGTAGGCGTGTTTATAGTGCGCTATTTCGGCGGGATCAAGCTTGGCACAGGCGGGCTTGTAAGAGCTTATAGCTCGGCCGTAAATTTAGCGATAAATGAAGCGGAGCTTAAAAAATTTGAGTTTAAAGACGAGTGTAAATTTTATACTCCTTTTGCTTTGATGTCGCGTTTTGAGCATTTTTTTAGCTCTCAAAATTTAAACGAATTCGAGCGTGAATTTAACAGTAGCGGTGCGATATGGACGGCTAAATTTAACGAAGAAGAGATGAGTAAATTTTATGAATTTGCAAATGTTTTTGAGATTGAGGAGTTTAAATTTCTAGCCTTGCCGCTCTTTGCAAATAAATTTGTCGTATAAATTTAACACTAGCTTTACAAATCTAATATATCATTTCAAAATAAAATTAGAAATGAGGAGAGAAAATGATTAAAAAAATCGTTGCGGCTTTGATTGTCGCAGCCGTATCAACATGGGCAAAAGGAGCCGAAATGGGAAATAAAACTATAGTTTTAGCGGGAGGGTGCTTCTGGGGGACGGAGGCTTATCTTAAGCAGCTCCCAGGAGTGAAAGATACTTATGTCGCTTACGCGAATTCAAAAGTGCCAAATCCAAGCTATCAGCAAGTAAGCTACGGCAACACAAATGCAGCCGAAGCCGTATATGTCGAGTATGATGAGTATGTTATCGATTTGCCGCATTTGCTTAAGTATTTTTTCTATACGATTGATCCGACTAGCTTAAATAAGCAGGGAAATGATCGCGGAACTCAGTACAGAACGGGAATTTACTTTACCGATCCAAAGGACGAGGCTGAAATTTTAGCTTTTATAAAAGAAAAGCAAAAAGAGTATAGCAAGCCTATAGTTGTCGAGGTTATGCCGCTACAAAACATCAGCAAAGCAGAGGAGTATCATCAAGACTACTTAACTAAAAATCCAAACGGATATTGCCATGTGACATTTGAGACATTGCCGCCTAAAGACGCTATTTTAAGCAGTAAAAAAAGAGAAACGAAAATGGATATGGATAAGCTAAAAAACTATAAAAATAAAAACGATGCACAGCTTAAAAGCGAGCTTAGCGATCTGTCTTATGATGTAGTTAAAAACTCGGCTACAGAAAGGCCTTTTACGAGCGAACTAAATGATGAAAAAAGGGAAGGGATATTTGTAGATATAACTAACGGACAGCCGCTATTTTCATCTTATGATAAATTCAATTCAGGCTCGGGCTGGCCAAGCTTTACCAAGCCGATAGACGGCTCTTTGCTTGGCGAAGTGGCTGATAATAGCTACGGCATGCGAAGGGTTGAAGTGCGCACCAGTCTTTCTGATTCGCACCTTGGGCATGTTTTTGACGACGGCCCAAGAGATAAGGGCGGGCTAAGATACTGCATAAACGGCGCTGCTCTTAAATTTATCCCAAAAGAGGATATGGAAAAAGAGGGTTACGGCTACTTGATACCGTATCTTGAAGAGCAGGCCAAAGCTGAAAAAGCAAAATAGATAAATTTCATGCACTGCCAGTTTTTAGGCGGTGCATGGTTTTCAAAATTTCATTAGCTAAAGGCTAGGCAAATTCAGCCTAAAATTTTAAAGCGGACAAAAACCCTTCTAAGCCTATCTTGATATCTTTAAATGTGGTTTCAAAATCACCCGTGTACCAAGGATCGGCGACATCATCACTAGAGCCTGCAAATGAGAGTAGCTTTGCAACTTTCTCGCTTTTATGTCCCGCTATACGCTCGATATTTCTTATATTTGCCGTGTCCATTGCGATTATGTAGTCGTAGTAGTCTATATCGCTCTTTTTCATCTGCACGGCTCTATGAGGAACGACCGCTACGCCGTTTTGCTTTAGCTGTGTTTGTGTGCTGTGATGAACAGGGTTGCCTATCTCTTCGCTGCTTGTACCTGCTGAGGCTATCTCAAATTTGGTGGATAAATCTCGCTGCGCTATCATGTGCGTAAATAAAGACTCCGCCATAGTGCTTCTGCAGATATTGCCGTGACATACGAACAAAACTTTTATCATGCGCTTAAACTCCGACCTCTAGCTGCTCCATATACTCTTCAAACGTGCCTTTAAAATCAACGATCTCGCCATCTCCTTTTAGGTGGATAATGCGGTTTGCAAAGGCGTCTATAAGCTCTCTATCGTGGCTTACGCAGATAACATTTCCGCTAAATTTATAAAGCGCCTCGCCAAGAGCGATGATCGCCTCAAGGTCAAGGTGGTTGTTTGGCTCATCTAATATCAGCAAATTTCCGCGATCAAGCATGATCTTGCTAAGTATTAATCTATGCTTTTCGCCTCCGCTTAGCGCACTTACCGATTTTTCCTGCTCTGCACCGCTAAATAGCATCCTGCCAAGGCACTTTCTGATCTCATCTAAGTCTTTATTTTTCTCATCTTGCAGCCACTCGTATAGCTTTAGATCGCCTGAGATTTTATTTGTCGTATCTTGCGCGAAGTAGCTTGGCTCGATGGTTGCACCTATGTGGATATCGCCGTTATCGGGCTTGATCTCGCCTATGATGATCTTACAAAGCGTGCTTTTGCCAACACCGTTTGGGCCGATGATAGCCACTTTATCGTTCTTTTCAAGCTTGAAGCTAAAATTTTCAAAAAGCGTTTTATCAAATTTCTTGCTTATGCTTCGCACCTCTAAAATTTCATTTCCTATATCGCGCTTGGTTCTAAAAAGTATGCTAGGATCGCGTCTGCTTGAGACTTTTATCTCTTCGATATCAAGTTTGCTTAGCTGCTTTTGACGGCTTGTAGCTTGGCGAGCCTTGCTTGCGTTCGCGCTAAATCTGGCGATAAATTTCTCAAGCTCCTCTTTTTCTTTAAGCTTCTTATCGCGCTCCATCTCATGCTGCTTTGCAACGAGGGTTGATGCGATATACCAGTCGTCATAGTTGCCTGTAAATTCGCGAATCCTCTTAAAATCAACATCCAAGATATGCGTGCAAACCGCGTTTATAAAATGGCGGTCGTGGCTGATTACAACCATCGTGCCTTCGTGGCGATTAAGTTCGTTTTCAAGCCATTTTATACTTTCGATATCAAGGTTGTTCGTTGGCTCATCTAAAAACAAAATATCAGGCTTTGGAAAGAGTACTTGAGCCAAAAGCACCTTAAATTTATCGGAGTTTTCAACCTCGCTCATGAGTTTATCAAAATCGCTAAAGCCAAGCGAGCTTAAAATTTTTTCTATCCTTGTTTCATATTCATAGCTTGGATCTTCTTCAGCTGTTATCATCTCTAAAACGCCTAAGCGCTCATTTATCTCATCGGTAAATTCCTCGCTCATATAAAGCTTTTCTTTCTCTTTAACCGCATCGTAAAGGCGCTTATTACCGTATAAAACAGCGTCTTTGATAGTAAAATTTTCAAAGGCAAACTGATCTTGTCCGAGTGTGCCTACGCGAAGGCCGTTTTCGATGATGATGTCGCCTGAGTTTGCTTCAAGCTCGCCTGATAAAATCTTTAAAAACGTTGATTTGCCGGCTCCGTTTGCGCCGATGAGTCCGTATCTATTTTGGCGATTTAGCTTTAAATTTACATCTTCAAATAAAAGCTGCGCATTAAATCTCATAACTAAATTTTTAATCTCAACCATAAATTTACCTCTAAATTTCGTTATTTTAAATAATTTAATATCTTGCCAAAAAGTTGTTTAAAGTTGATATAAATTAATAATGAACCTTAAAAAATATTTTTTGTAATTTAGTAACATAAAATATAAAGCTAGATTATTATATTGCTATAATTCTAATATTTTATGATATAATTCTAAAAGTTCAGATGTTATAAAAAATATAAAATTTAAAATAATTTCTAAAATTTTCTATATTTTAATTTTTTGTAATGTATGCTGTTACAAAGGTTTTGTAGCGGCTAGAAAATATAATTATAGATTGTAAATATTTAGTATAGTATTATGTTTTATAAATATTGCCTCTATATGTAAGTCCTAAAGATGTATTATTATATTGTTTTTTGTGTATTAATAATATATACAGATAATACACAAAAGATAGAATTATAAAAAAGCAATGTTAATATAGTAATTTTTTATTGAAATATTGCTTCGTATTTATTAATTCTAAATATATTTTGATATGTCAAGTCCTATAATTAGGATTAAGAATATGGGTATTAATTTAAATAGGTTGTTGAAAAATTCAAATATTAATCAAAAATTTTATATTGCTTTAATAGGACTTATTGTAGCTCATGTCCTATATTTATTTATATTTTTATTAATAGACAAAATATATCTTGCATGTATGAATATTATCAGTATAGGTTTGTATGTATATTCTGTATATATCATAAAAAAATATCAAAATGTAAAATTAACTTTAACTATTACTCAAATAGAAATATTTTTGCACTCTTTTATGTGCACTTTAAGTCTTGGTTGGGGTTATGGATTTCAAAATATCACACTTGCACTTGTGTCTATAGCATTTTTTATAAATTTAAATAATAAATTATTTGGCTATATTGTTACTCTGACCCAGAGTGTTGCATATTTATTTTTGTATGTATATTTTAAAGATAGGATCGTTGTTCAGGATTTTGAATCAGAAGCTATGTATATATTCAACTTTACTTTAATTGTAATTTCTTTAATATTTTTATCAAAATTATTAAGAATTCTTAATGCAATTGTGTATATAGATATTCTTGAAAAACAAGAACAGTTGCAGATGGCTGCAAATAAAGATCCTTTAACAGGGCTTTATAACAGGCGTGCATTTGAAAATACAGTATGTCAAAAACTAATTAACAGTAGTAGTTTTGTCAGTTTGGTGGTAGGAGATTTGGATAATTTTAAGCATATAAATGACAGCTTCGGTCATGCAGCTGGAGATGAGGTTCTAAGAGTAGTTTCTGATATTATAAGAACGAGTATTAGAAAAGATGATTACGTTTGTAGATGGGGAGGAGAAGAGTTCTTGATTGCTCTTTTGAATACTGATTTTAAAAAATCAGATTCAGCTTTAAATCGTATTAAAGAAAAAATATTTAATCACAAGTTTCAATTTAATTCAAAAGAGGTTGAGACCTCTATAACATTTGGATTTGTTCATGCTGAAATTAATGAAAAAATTGATATAATTTTAGCTATTCAAAAGGCCGACAAGCTACTTTATATTGGGAAAAGAAATGGCAAAAATTGCGTAATAGGAGAGGCTGTTGATATGAATATGCTAAAAAAAGAAGCAAATACTGCAAATATCTAAAATTCAAACAAAAAACATCATCACTCCTTCTAAAATTTCTAGTTTTTCATTCGCTATCAACGCATACACAGGCTAAATTTGTATCCTGCTTTTAAAGATAAAATTTTAGCCTTCATGGGGCGAAATTTCCCACATCTTTAAGCCTTTATAAGCAAATTTATCTTTTTGGTGACAACTCTTACTGGACCGATCTTGCAGCGAATTTAGAGGAGATTTTAAGCGAGCAAAAGGCAAACTACAAGATATGTTTTAAGGATTAAGATGAGTGCTGTTTTATTTAGGTTTTTGGCTCTGTTTTTTGGAGTTTATCTGCTTGTTTTAGCGCTTCTTTATTTTTTTCAGGAGCGACTTTTGTTTGTGCCAAGCAAGCTTGATGAAGGGTTTAAATTCGAATTTAACGCCAAATTTGAAGAGATAAAATTAAGCGTAGATGGTGCTGTGCTAAACGGACTTCATTTTTATGCTAGCAAGCCAAAGGGCGCGGTTTTGTTTTTTCATGGTAACGCAGGCTCGCTTAAAGGCTGGGGCAAATTTGGCGAGTTTTACACAAGGCTCGGATATGATTTTTACGTTTTTGACTACAGAGGTTACGGCAAAAGTAGCGGCGAGATAAGAAACGAAACCGAGCTCATGAGTGACGCTCATGCGATGATGACAAGAGTGCTTGAAGAGTTTAACGCAAAGGATATCACGCTTGTTGGCTACTCGCTTGGAAGCGGGCTTGCGTCAAATATCGCGAGCAAATTTGATGTGCCTAGATTGGTTTTGGTAGCGCCTTATTTTAAATTTGACGAGCTAGCTAGTTCAAAGGTGTTTTTCGTGCCAAAATTTATAGTGAAGTACAAAATCCCAACCGTTTCGTTCATAAACGAGGCAACAAATACGCAAATATCGATAATCCACGGCAAATTTGACGATCTTATAGAGATATCAAACTCCTATAAACTAGCCAAGTATTTAAAGCTCGATGATAAATTTTACGAGATTGAAGCAGGGCATAATGATATATTTTATAACCGCGAATTTGAGCAAATTTTAGAAGAAATTTTAAGCAGGTAGCTCTTAACCCGCCCGGCTTTTAGGCTAAGCGGGTTAAAGAAAATTTTAATGAAGTGCTTCGTTTAGTTTTATAGCTCTTTTGCTTGCGCTTGCGGTGATCTGTCCTGTTTGGCTATTTTGGCGGAAGTGAAGTCCGTCAAGATTTGCTAGCTCTAAGCCTTTATAAATTTCGCGATCAAATTTGAAATTTGGATTTATTTCGTTTAGCTTGGCTCGCTCGGCTTCGTTTATAAACACCTTTGTGCCCTCTAATATCGCTATTCCCGCATCGACTATGCACTTATCGCCAATTGGAATTCCGGTGACTGAATTTGCGCCAAGCAAGCAGTTTTTGCCGATGCTTACAGGGTTGCCGTTTGTGCCGCTTAGCACGCCAAGGATGCTTGCACCTCCGCCCACGTCGCTTCCTTCACCAACTACGACTGAGCTGCTTACTCGACCTTCTATCATAACAGAACCTGTCGTGCCGGCGTTAAAATTTACATACGCAGCACCAGGCATAACAGTCGTGCCAGGATGTATCGAAGCGCCTAAGCGAACTTTTGCGCTGTCTAAGATTCGCGTGTTATCGCTTGGAATGATGTGGCTTAAAAAGCGCGGGAACTTATCAACGCTTACGATCGCAGGATATCCGCCACTCATCTTTAGCCAAATTTCGTTTTTGCGAAGCCACTCAAGCTCAATAGGGATGTTGCGGCTTGTCCATGCTACGTTTGGTAGCACTCCAAAGGCTCCGTCAAGTACGAGGCTTCGAAGCGGAGCTTTGTTTAAAGAGAGTAGATAAAGCTTCAGATATACGATCTCAACACTCTTTGGCTTAGCATCCTCAAACATAAAAGCGATCTTAAATTTATCCTCGTTGTTTTCCAAATCCTCTTCAAAGGCGTGCTTTATCATGTGTAAAACCTGCACGTTTTTATGCTTTTCAAGCTCGTTTTCAAATACGTTAAAGAGTTTGCTCGCCTTCTTGGCTACTTTTGGAGTAAATTCGGCTACAAATTCGCTATCCGTGAAATCAACTTCCACTCCGCATTTTTCAAGTGCGTAGATGAGCGCTGCGGCTGATAAAAAGCTCTCTTTGTAGTTTACCACCGCGTAGCTTGCTTGCAAAATTTTGTCTTTATTTAGCTGGCCTCTATCAACACGCGCGATAGCGAACGCAACTGGGTCTTTATAGCCTTTTTTAGCTCTAATTTTTTCGCAAAATTCTTTGAATTCATCGGCTGTTTTAAACTCTTTTGACATCGGTACTCCTTGTGAAATTATTTTTGTGAAGTTTAACGAAATATTGTTTAAGATGAAATTTTAGGTTAGCTTAAACCCTCAGATAGAGGATTTAAGCTTTTGTTTTTACTTCGAGCAAGCGCTCTTGCCGTCCATTACAGGCTGGATCGATGAGTTATCGGCTCCGCCATCGTTATTTATATTTTCGATTATCTCCCAAAGGCGAGCTGCCGCTTTTTCGTAGCGTTTTGCAGTGACCGAATTTGGCTCATAAAAGCTTATCGGTTTTCCGCTATCGCCACCCACGCGCACGGCAGGCTCGATCGGCACTTCGGCGATAACCTCAGTCTTATACGCTTTTGCTATCTCTTCGGTTGTTCCTTTGCCGAATATATCATACTCTTTGCCACTTTCAGGACAGATAAATCCGCTCATATTTTCTACGACGCCAGCTATCGGGATATGAAGTTTTTCAAACATATCAAGCGCTCTTTTGCTATCATCAAGCGCTACTATTTGTGGGGTTGTTACGCAAATTCCAGCTGTTACTGGTACGCTTTGAGCTAGAGTTAGCTGTGCATCACCGGTTCCTGGAGGCATATCTAAAAATAGCACATCAAGCTCGCTCCAAATGACGTCTTTTAGTAGCTGTTCGATAGCTTTCATGATCATAGATCCGCGCCAGATAAGGCTCGTGCCTTCATCCATAAGCACGCCCATACTCATCATCTCGATTCCGTGAGTTAAGATAGGCTTTAGCTTGTTTCCAATTACTTGTGGCTGCGTTCCTATCTCGCCAAGCATTCTAGGGATGTTTGGTCCGTAGATATCAGCGTCCAAAACACCAACTTTTTTGCCAAGTTTTGCCATAGAGATGGCTAAATTTAGAGTTGTAGTTGATTTGCCCACACCACCTTTTCCACTGCTTACCATGACGAAATTTTTGATCTGAGGAGCGATATTTTTACCGCTTTGGCTGTTGCTCTTTTCGTCCGGAATTTTTGGCTGGATGATGTTGATAACCGCTTCATTTGAGCCAAGAACCCTTGCGATATCGACTTTTAGCTCTTTTGCTATGTCTGGATTTGAGCTTACGATCTCAACTTCGACTAAAATTTTATCGCCGATTTCTACGTTTTTGACAAATCCAAAACTCACGATATCCTTGTCAAATCCGGGATAAATAACCCCTTTGAGACGATTTAAAATTTCATCTTTGCTTATCATTTTTATCTCCTTACAATTTTAAAATTAAGATTATATCACAACTAAAAAAGATTAAAAAATAATTTTTTATATTTTATGTGTATTTTTAATTTTATTTTAATGGGGGGGGGTAAAATTACAGAAACTTATTTTATCTAAAGGAGAATTCATGAAAAAATTTGTTATTAAGGGCTTGCTAGTTAGCTCTTTAGTTGCTTCAGGGCTAATGGCTGATGGTGTATTTATAGGCATAGAGGGAGGATTTGCTAAACATACAGTATCTGGTGATGTGGTTGATTTTAAAATAAAAGATACAAAACCTAATCTTGGATTAAAAATGGGTTACGACTTTGATAGTTTTAGGGTTTATGGTGCCTATAATTATAACTTTAAAATGTCAGATAAAGTTGATTTATCTGATGTGGAAAAAGATGTTTCAGTTAACATTAAAGCACATCAATTTTTATTAGGCTCTGATTTTACTCCAAGTTTGACAAATGACTTTAAATTAGCTCTTGGTATATATAGCGGATTGTCTTTGGTTAAAATAGATACAAAAAGTGATTTGTTTAATGATAGTACTAGCGGATTTGTTTTTGGCGGTAAACTCGGTGGAATTTATAGTGTAGATGAAAACAATCAATTTGAGTTTGGAACAAAACTAGGAGTTACAAAATTTTCTGATGCTGATATGAGTGAGATGGGTTTATATTTAGGTTATACGTATAAATTTAATTAAATTGTAATATTTATATCTTGCCTCGTTACTTTTAAGTATTTTTTACTTAATTTTGCTCCGAAAAAACTCGGAGCAAAATTTCTATTTTTTTCTTTTGGATAATTTTAACACTCTTTTTTTGCAATCTGTCTTGAAATTTTATAGGCGCAAAATTTTGGCCCGCACATAGAACAAAACTCAGCCTCTTTAAAGACATCTTGTGGCAAGCTCTCATCGTGTAGCTCGTGCGCTTTATCAGGGTCAAGTGCCAGTTCAAACTGTTTGTTCCAGTCAAAGTTATACCTAGCGTCGCTCATCGCATGGTCGCGCTCTATCGCGCCTTTTCGTCCGCGAGCCACGTCTGCTGCGTGTGCTGCGATCTTATGAGCGATGATGCCGTCTCTTACGTCTGCCGCGTTTGGCAAGCCTAAATGCTCTTTAGGCGTTACGTAGCATAGCATACTAGCTCCGTGATACGCTGCAAGTGTCCCGCCGATAGCCGATGTGATGTGATCATACCCCGCACCGATATCGGTAACTAGCGGTCCAAGCACGTAAAACGGGGCATTGTGACAAAGCTCCTGTTCTATTTTCATATTATACTCAATTTCGTTTAAAGGTATATGACCAGGACCTTCAACCATGACCTGCACGTTTTTCTCCCATGCTCTAAGCGTTAGCTCGCCAAGCACTTTTAGTTCGCTTAGTTGCGCTTCATCGGTAGCGTCATATAAGCATCCTGGGCGCAGGCTATCTCCAAGCGAGAGTGCTACGTCGTATTTGGCGCAGATATCACAAATTTCATCAAACGCTTCGTAGAATGGATTTTCTCTATGATAGTGCATCATCCAGCTTGCCATGAGGCTTCCTCCGCGACTTACGATGCCCATCTTGCGTTTTGCGATCAGCGGCATAAATTTAAGCAAAAATCCCGCATGTATCGTAAAGTAGCTCACTCCTTGCTGAGCTTGCTTTTCTATCACTTTTAGCATGGTGTCAATGTCTAAATTTTCGATTTTACCCACATTATGGATGATCTGATACATAGGCACGGTTCCTACAGGCACGGTTGATTTAGCTATGATGGCTCTTCTTATGGCATCCAGATCGCCGCCGGTTGAGAGATCCATAACGGTATCTGCGCCGTATTTTAGGCAAATTTCAAGCTTTTCTACCTCGCCTTCTATGTTGCTTGCTAGGCTTGAGTTGCCGATGTTGGCGTTTACTTTTGTTTTGGATTCTATTCCTATTGCCATTGGGATTAAATTTGTGTGGTTGATGTTTGCGGGTATGATCATGCTGCCTTTTGCTACTTCTTTACACACTAGCTCGGCACTTAAATTTTCGACTTTGGCTACATACTCCATCTCTTTTGTTATTATCCCGCGTTTAGCGTAATACATCTGCGTCGGTGTTTTATCTTTTATGCGCTCTTTTATCCATTCTTTTCTCATTTATAATAACTCCTAAGTAAAATAGAAATAATACTACTCAAAAAAAGATAAAAAAAAGCTTTTTAGGTGTATAATATCGTAACACTTTTCATAAAAAAGGACAAAATTTGTTTGATATATCGCTTGTTATGCTTGGAGCCGGAAATTCAACCAGGTTTGAAATGCCCGTGAAAAAGCAGTGGTTACGTGTAGGCAGTGATCCTTTGTGGCTCTTTGCCGTCAAAAATTTAAGCTCTCATTATCCTTTTAAAGAGATAATTATAGTTGGAAATGAAGCGGAATATATGAGTAAATTTGCACCACAGTATAATTTTGTGAGCGGTGGAGTTACACGTCAAGAAAGTTTAAAAAATGCACTTAAGGCTGTCAGTAGTGAATTTGTGTTAGTTAGTGATATAGCTAGACCTTGTATAAGCGCAAATTTGCTCTCAAAGATAGTGGAAGGAATTTGTAATGCAGATTGTGTTGTTCCTGTGCTAAAAGTCGCAGATACAGTATATCTTGATGACGATATAATCGATAGGCAAAAAGTTAAGCTGGTTCAAACTCCTCAGCTTTCAAGAACCTCTCTTCTTAGAAAAGCTCTTGAATCGGATCAAATTTATACTGATGATAGCTCAGCTATGAGGGCTGCTGGAGCTAAAATTTGGTACGTTTTAGGCGAAGAGAGCGCTAGAAAGATTACTTTTAAAGAGGATTTGGCCAAAATTCCTTGTCTAAAAGCGCCAAAAAATGAAATTTATCTAGGCAACGGCTTTGATGTGCATGCTTTTGAAGATGGAAATTTCATAACAATCTGCGGAGAGAAAATTCCTCATGAATTTGCATTTAAAGCTCATTCTGATGGGGATGTCGGAGTTCATGCACTCATCGATGCGATTTTGGGAGCTACATCTTTAGGTGATATAGGAGAGCTTTTTCCTGATACTGACGCTAAATACAAAGGAGCTGATTCGATTGAGCTTTTAAAAGAAGTGTATAAGCTTGTTCAAGGTGTTGGATTTGAGCTTGTAAATGCTGATATCACGATAATGGCGCAAAAGCCAAAGATAAGTAAATTTAAACTTAAAATGGCAAGTAATATAGCAAACACTTTAAATATAAGTGCAAGTAGAATTAATGTAAAAGCCACAACCACTGAACAATTAGGCTTTGTGGGGCGAGGTGAGGGGATAGCTGCAAGCGCTACCGCTAGCCTTAAATATTATGATTGGACGGAAAAATGAGAGTTTTAATAGTAGAAAATGAAATTTATCTAGCTCAAAGTATGGCTACTAAACTTGCGGATCTTGGATATGAGTGCGAGATAGCAAGGACTGTTAAAGAGGGGCTTAGAGATGAGTATTTTGATGTCGTATTGCTTTCTGCAACGCTTCCCGGAGAGGATTTTTATAAGATAATCAATAAATTTAAAGACTCTATTATAATTTTATTGATTACTTATATTAGCAATGATACAGTCTCAAATCCGATAAAAGCGGGTGTAAGCGACTATATCCAAAAGCCTTTTATGATAGAGGAGCTTGTGCGAAAGATAAGGCATTTTGAAGAATTTAAAAGGCTTCAAAGCTTTATAAGGACATATCAGGACTATCTAAACTATCATTTTAAGGCTGTTTCTAACTTAAATTTTGATTTTAAGAAATTTAAGTTACCTATGCTTATAAAATGCAATAAGATAATAAATGCCGATAATTTCGTATTTGAATATGCAAAGGCTCTGAATTTGTCATTTAAATTTATCCCTCTTGATCAAAATCTTGACTTTGAAGCTATAGCTAAAAATAATCCAAGAACGCTTCTTTATTTTTCAAATTTTCAAATGCTAAGAAGTGAAGATAAAAATAAGATATTAAATTTGGCTATGAAAAGAAAACTTATAATAAGCTCTACAAATCAAAATGAGAGCGCAAATTTTGAAATTTTAAATATCACTACTGATGAGAAAAATTTCCAGATAGACGAAATTCTCACAATTGATGACTATATAAAACATATTATCATCAACTATCAAGAGAATTATCCTGATACGGAGCTTAGTAAAAAGCTTGGAATTTCTAGAAAATCCCTTTGGGAAAAGAGAAAGAGATACGATGTCGTCAAGAAAAAATAATACGATTTTAATAAATCATGAGGCATATGGAGCACTTGAGCTAATACAAAACCAAATTTTTAGCAAATTTAACCGCTTAATGGACGAAAAAGAGGCTAATGAAGTCTATGAAACAGGTTTTTTAAATGGTGAACCAATGCCTTATAGCTTTATATTTGCACCATTTGGAAAGCGAAATCAAGAGTGCCTAAGAAGTGCTTGTGGTGGTGATAAGATCGAGCTTATAAAAGATAATAAAGTCGTAGGGAATATTATTGTAGATACTATATTTAAGTTTGATCAAAAGAATAAGGCTAATAATATATTTCATGCAAATGAGATGATTCAAACCGAAGTTAATCAAAGTGGCGAGCTGGCTGTTAGTGGCGAAATTGAGATCTATAGCTCTACTTTTAGTGATGTAAAAAAGGAAATAAATAGAATTAAAGAGGAATCAAACGCACAAAAAATTACAGCGATAATGTTGACCGCGGAACCATTTAATAGAGCTCATGAAAGACTTATTAGAATGACTATAGACAAGGCTGATCTTGTGCTATTGTTTTTACTCAAAAGCTATAGTAGTGATTGGCAGCTTAAATTTGATCTTAAAAAAAGAGTAATGGAGTATTTTGCTCAAAATTATCTACCTAGAAATCGCCTTGTGATAGTGCCCTTTGAAAATTCAAATCTATTTAGTGCACATATGAATCCTACGCTTGAATGTATAGCTGCGAATAGTCTTGGGGCTGATAAACTGGTAGTGGGTCAAAATCATGCCGGAATAGGGATGTTTTATGATCATAATGTGGTTCATACTGTGCTTGAGCGATATAAAGAAATTTTAAAGCTTGAGATAGTAATTTTGCCAGAGCTTGTATATTGCAATGAGTGTAGAACGATAGTAAGCACTAAAACTTGCCCGCATGGTCAGCATCATCACATAAAATATCACGCAAGCACATTAAAATCTCTTCTAAATGAGGGAATTTTGCCTCCGGCTATTTTGATGAGGCGCGATATATCCTCGATGATTTTAAGTGAGCTATTTCCGAATCGATTTAAAAATCTTCAAAAATTATATGACGATCTATTTCCTAGCAACGGACTTTTGGAGAAACATACAGAGCGAGAATTTTATGAAGAGCTGATGCAACTATATCAGACTATGTCGCTTACATAGTGAAAGGAAATCTATGCAAAAAGTTTTTTTGACCTTTTTTTATACCGGATTTAGCCCTAAGGCTTCGGGAACTGTAGCTAGTCTAGTAGCCGCAGTATTAGCCTATCCGATACTTGTATTTTTATCCGATCAGACGCTTTTTTTAGCATCTATTTTGATCTTTGCGGCAAGTATAAATGTGATAAACGACTACGAAGCAAAAACAGGCGTACATGACGATAAAAGTATAGTGATAGATGAGGTAGCCGGTGTTTGGCTCGCTATTTCAATGAGTTCTGCTTCTTGGCTTAGTTTTATACTGTCTGTTCTGTTTTTTAGGATTTTTGATATTGCTAAGCCTTCTATTATCGGCCGAGTCGATAGAGATGTTAAAGGCGGGCTTGGCGTAATGGGTGATGATATGCTGGCAGGCTTTTTTGCAGGACTTTTAAGTGCTATGTGCTATGGAGCTTTGATTAAACTTCAAATAGGAACAGATTGGTTGATTTCTATTAGATAAATTTAAAAAGGCGAAAACCAATATTATCTTTTTCGCCTTAATCTTCCTTGTTCTTCGTAGACCTCAATCTCTCTTGCGTATTCAGGATTTTTCTTCTTAAGTTCATTATTCATAAAGGCTATTAGTTTAGCATCGGCATTCTTGTGACTTGCCATTATAAGTACAAATTTAAGATAAGTTTTTGCTTCATCTGTTAATTGACCATTTTTCTTAGGCGGTATAATAAATTGATTTGTAAAAATTTTAAGAGCGCTAAATAGATTGTTCTTAGTTGAATTTGGATTGGATATGATATCTAAAAGCTGATTAAACGTAATATCTTCATTGTTTGTTTTTGTTTTTGCGGTTTGTTTTTGCGGTTTTTCATTTTTGCTTTTAAGTTTAAAAAAAGTTAGTAGCAGTATGCCTATAAAGACTAATACTGCTACTAATATTATTGCAATAAATAGAGATTTTTCACCCATTCTTATAGTTTTACCATTTTTTCAGGCTTTCTAAAATATGCCAAAATTGATATCGCAACCATTACAACTACACTCATCCATACAAAGTCAGGCACCGGCACAGGATCACCGGCTGCGTATGAGTGCATACCGCTTAAGTAGAAGTTTACGCCAAAATATGTCATTATGATAGACCAGTAAGCAAACATTGAAGTAACGGCAAATGCGTATTGATTATTTAGCTTCGGAACAAATCTTATATGTAATACTGCAGCATATATTAGTATAGAAACCAAGGCCCAAGTCTCTTTAGAGTCCCAGCCCCAATATCTTCCCCAGCTCTCGTTAGCCCAAATACCACCTAAGAAGTTACCAAGAGTAAGAAGGCTAAGGCCTAAAATCATAGCCATTTCGTTTATGCGAGTAGCTTCTAAGATATTTCTTGACATCTCTTTGTGCTCTTTTTTGCCTTGTAGAGCAAATAAGACAAGCACAAACATACCAAG
The DNA here is from genome assembly GCF_004803855.2 of Campylobacter sp. RM16192. Taxonomy (NCBI): domain Bacteria; kingdom Pseudomonadati; phylum Campylobacterota; class Epsilonproteobacteria; order Campylobacterales; family Campylobacteraceae; genus Campylobacter; species Campylobacter sp. RM16192. Next base: position 559,271 of record NZ_CP012552.1, read on the forward strand.
AAGAGAGCAAAGTCCCAAGAATCCATAGCTAGCAGTAATAACTGAAACGTGGATTGTAAGCCAATATGACTTAAGAACAGGAACTAGTGTCGTAATCTGAGGATCCATCCAGCTTAGGTGAGCTACAAATAGTGTAACGCCCGCCAAGATCGAGGTAAGCGCCATTGAAATAGGGCTTCTGTTTGAAAATACTATACCTGAAAGACTAAGTGCCCAAGCTATATATATCATAGATTCGTAAGCATTACTCCAAGGGGCGTGTCCTGAGATGTACCAACGCAACGCAAGTCCTGCAGTATGAGCTACAAAGGCTAGGATATTTATAGAATATACGATTTTAAACATCCAATTTATATTTAGTCTCGGCTTAGCCATCTTAATAAAGACAAAGCATAGTAGTCCAAATCCAGCAAATAGATAGATAGGTATCAAAGATTGGAAAATCTTATATTTATTAAATAAAATTTCCATATCTACTCGCTCTTTACTCGGTATTACAGCTTTACCATGCTCTTCTTGATATGTTTTAATTTCTGCCAAAACCCTATTTGGAACGCTCCAATTTCCACTATTTGATGCGTCGCTTACACCTGCAAAGTATTCTTGCAACATTCTGCTAATTGGCTCTCTCTCTTCCTTAGGAAAATACATCATAGCGCTTGCAGGTGCATACCAAGTGTGGTTAGGATCATCTAGCTTTGGAAACATTGTAAAAATTTCGCCTACAAATACCATGTAAAGAATATTTAATCTTTCATCTACTTTTTGCACATCCTTATCAAAGGTTCCACGTTCTGCAGGGCGTTTGCGGCTAGCAGTTTCAGCATATTTAGTTAGCTTATAAGAGCTTCTTGTAGTATTGCGATCATATTCGAAGAAATCGTTAAATTTAGCGTATTTTGCGCTTTCATCTATTCCTATTATTTTTTTTAGTTCTTTATTGTGAACCGCTATTATAGGCATCTCTCTCCAGTAAGGAGCATCTATCATCATAGATAGTGCAACTTGGTTTGCGTTTGCTCCGTTTATTATGTCTTTTTTGTAGACTTTATTTAAAATTTCTCTTGCTACTGTATCAAAAGGTTTCATACGTCCATCAGCACTTTGAACTATAACAGTTGAAAGTTCTTTTGCGTGATTTTCGTCTATTTTGATAGCAAGATTCATGGCGTTTGCTTTTGGAGTTGCTAAAATACATGCAAATGCTAAAATGCATGCTTTGGCTGTATTTTTGATTGCGTCTTCGTTTATATATTTAGCCAGTTTTCTAAATCTGCTATGTGGATTTACTACGTTGAAAAACAAGCCAAGCCCAAGTAAAAAATATCCTATGTATGTCGGAATTTTGCCAGGGTCTTTGTTTACAGATAAGATTGTGCCGCGTTCATCTTTATCGTAAGAGCTTTGGAAAAATCTATATCCTGCATGGTCAAGTACATGGTTCATGTAAATTCTATAATCATAATCTCCAGATTTAGGGTCTTTAACTACAACTTCACTTGCATAACTCATAGGAGAATTTGAGCCTGGATATCGCTTGAGTTCGAAATCTTTAAGATGTAGTGAAAATGGAAGAAGTATTTCTCTAGCCCCCCAAGATGCAGTAAATTCTTGTCCTCCTATAGTTTGAACTACCGGCATAACGTAATTTTCATAAAGAACTACTTCTTTACTATCTCCATTGAAGCTTAAATCAGCAACCAAGGCATCAAATTGTCCACCTTTGCTAACAAGTCTTCTTTGAGCTTTTTCAAGGATGTTTTTAGGAGCAAAATTTATATCTCCTATAGTATATAGTTGCATAGGAACAAATTCTGTAGGTTTTTTCGCCTCATATTCACCTTTTTCATTTGTAGCCATTATAAAATATCCTACATTATTATTTGAAGTCATTGTAAATTTGCCATCTTTATATTCAAATTTAATAAATTTATCTAAAGTTGGCTCAGTATTAAAAGCAAAGCTTACTCCACCAAGTTCTCTGATATCTCCAGGCTTTAGACCTACATCTTCACGATTTTGACTGTCTGATACCACAATCTCTATAAGAGGATCTCCATTATCGGCCTCATAATATTCAAATTCTGCATTTTTATAAAATGCTTTATATTGTAGATTGGCTTTTTGTCCGCCAACGTCAAGATCTATATTAAATTCGTTAGGAGTTACGGCATTTATCTGTTTAGGAACCGAAACTTTATACTCTTTACCGTCTTTTTGGGCTTTCATCTCAAGCCTTGAGCCTATCTCATACATCCTATCTTGAGTAGTGTTTTCTCTAATATGCATGTTTGCTTCAAATCCTAGATATCTAGTCATGGCAGAGCCAAGTAGCATAAATAAAAAGCTTAGGTGAAATATAAATACTGGCAGTTTTTTCATATCCATAAGTTTGTATTTATAGATATTGTATGCCAAATTTATGCCCAAAAGCAACTGAATAAGCGCAAACCAGGTAGCTCCATATATTAAAGCCCATGCACTTTTAGTATCATAAACAGTCTCTACAATAGTAGCAACACCACTTGCAATAGCAAATATTAATAGTAAAACTATAGCCGAAGTCATGCTCAAGAACAGGGATTGAATGCCTCTCATTAGAATCCTTTGAATTTTAACTGCCGAAAATTATAGCAGTATTTTTTTAAATATTTGTTACTATATAATAAAATTCTATTACTAGAACGACTATTACTATAATAAATATCTATTAAAATGATGTTTCAAAGTTGTTGATCTGGGTTTAGAATGTTCTTATTTTATAAATTTATAATATTTGTTATTATTTATTTGATTAAAAATAGAGAATAATCTAAATATGACAAAATAAAGTAAAAAGTATAATAAATATTTTATTTATTTAAAATTAAGAATATAATATTTATTACTTCTTATATATAAAATTTATACTACTTTTGTCAAGATTACTAATATATCGAGCTTTGTATAAGATAATAGTTATCAATTATCATTAAAAGATGATATTACTAATTTACGTATAATTTACGTAGGACTTTTATTATTCTGCTTAAACTTAATAAGGAGGAAACATGAACAGTTCAAGACGAAATTTCTTGAAAGCTTCTACTGCGACCGGAATAATGGCTATGACATATGCTCCTGGTACGCTTGGCGCTGTCGGAGCTAAAGCTTTACAAGCTAGCGATAAGGCCGTTTATAGCTTTTGCGAGATGTGCTCTACCCGCTGTCCTATAGAGGCTAGAGTAGTAGATGGTAAAAACATCTTTATACAAGGAAACGGTAAGGTTAGCGGAACTGCAACTTCAGTCTGTGCAAGAGGTGGTGCTGGACACAGCCAACTATATGATCCTCAAAGACTTGTTAAGCCTCTCATTAGAGTAGGCGAGCGCGGTGAAAATAAGTGGCGCGAAGCTAGCTGGGATGAGGCACTTGATCTAGTGGCTAAAAAGATGCTTGAGATTAAAGAAAAATATGGACCTGAGAGCTTTGTATTCACTGCAAAATCAAGTCAAACTCATAAACTAATGACGACTTTTGCGAGCGCTTATGGATCTCCAAACTGCTTTTCTCACCTATCCTGTTGTCCGATAACTTACAGAATGGTATGTGAGCATATGTATGGCGACGGAAGATTAAAAAGAGACTTTGGAAATGCAAAATATATCGTAAATTTTGGCCATAACCTCTTTGAAGGTATCGTTATATCAGATACTAAAAAAGTTGCTAAAATGGCTGAGAGAGATGATACTAAACTATTAGTTCTTGAGCCAAGATTTAGCGTTATAGCTGCTAAGGCTGACGAGTGGCTACCTGTAAAACCAGGAACTGACCTAGCGTTTGTGCTTGCTCTTATTCACGTATGGATCAAAAACGGAACTTACGATAAAGAGTTTATAGAAAAATTTACAATAGGATTTGACAAAGTTGTAGAAAGCACTCAAGATACAACTCCAGAGTGGCAAGAAAAGATCACAGGAATTCCTGCTAAAACCGTTGAAAGAATAGCAGGCGAAATTTGGAAAGCCGCTCCAAAAGTAATCATTGACTTTGGACATAAAACAACCACTGCTAAAGCTGAATACATAAGAACAAGAGCCATCATGGTAGCAAATGCGATGATGGGTAACTGGGAGAAAAAGGGCGGATTATTTGGTGGTAAAAACGCGAAAAAATATAACTCTTTAGTAGGCGAAGAGCTAATACCTGCTATAACAAATCCTGATGCGGCCATAAAAGTTCCAAAAACTCCAAGACTTGATGCTGCAGGGGAAGACGGAAGAAATAAATTCGTAGCTAGAAGTCACGGTGTTTTAATGGAAATTCCTGATGCAATTATGAGTGAGAAACCTTATCCTATAAAAGGTTGGTTCAATATCAGATTTAACCATATGATAAACGTTGCAGGAACTGATAAGACTATAGAGAGCCTTAAAAAGCTTGACTTCATCGTAAGCTCTGACGTTTATATGAACGACTTTTCTATCTATGCAGACGTTATTTTACCAGAGAGCACCTATCTTGAAAGAGATGAGGGGATCGAAGATAAATCAAGTCAAAAACCTGCATATATGATAAGAAATAAGGTAATTGATCCGGTTGGTGATACAAAGAACGGTTACGATATCTTTAGAGAGCTTGCAAGACGCATGAAAATTGATGAAAAATATGCCAATAATACAATGGATGAGTGGAGAATGCAACAAGTTAAAGGAAATGCCGAGCTGCTAGCCCAGCTTGCAAAAGATGGATATGTGACTTGGAAGGTTCCTGGAATCTTGTTTAGAGAAGCAGATAGCGTAAAAGCCTTTGTTAAAAAATTCCCTCATGCAGAGAAATTTGTAGGCGAAAACGGACTTATGGATTCTCAAGTGAAATTTAAAACAGAGAGTGGAAAAATCGAACTGTTTAGTGAAAAAGTTGATGCGCAATTTCCTACTTACGGCTGTTTAGGAAATATGGAAAATAACATTAGAGATATGGACGTTTACGGTGGACACGAACTATCTATCATGACAGGCAAAACTCCTATTCATACAAATGGACATACTCAAAACGTTCCATTCCTAAATGATCTTATGAGCGACTCTCCTGTGTGGATACATCCAAAAACAGCTAAAAAACATGGAGTAAAAACCGGAGATAAGGTATTTTTACAAAACAAGTTCTCAAAAGACAAAGCAACTATATTTGTAACAGAAGGTATTAGAGAGGATACTTTATTCTTATATCACGGATTTGGACACGTTTCAGCAGGTCTTGAAAGAATAGATGGAGTAGGGACAAACCAAAGCAAATTGCTTGACCCTGCGGCTGGTCCAGTATGCGCCACGATGGTTACAAACGTTGGCGTTGATATAGTAAAAGCATAAGGAAGAGAAGATGAAAAGATATACTATGGTTCATAATGAAAATCTTTGTATTGGATGTCAAGCTTGTTCTGTAGCTTGTAGAAGTGAAAACAGCGTTCCAAACGGAGTGTATAGACTTCAAGTTCATGCAAAGATGAGTGGAACATTCCCAAATTTAAAAACAGATTTTATAAGAAATAGCTGTGTAATGTGTGAAGATGCTCCTTGTGTAGACGTATGTCCTACCGGAGCTAGCTTTAAAACTGCTGACGGACTAACACTGATGGATCACAGTATCTGCGTATCTTGCAAATACTGTGTTCTTGCTTGTCCTTATGATGCTAGATATGTAGAGCCAAAAACAGGAGAAGTTGATAAATGTACTTTCTGTTTTGACACAAGAGTATCTCAAGGAGAGCAGCCTGCATGTGTTACCGTATGTCCTACAGATGCACTTGCATTCGGCGATTTAAACGATAAAAACAGTGAAGTAAGTAAAATTTTAAGAGAAAAAGCTCATTACTATCCAAAATCAGAGCTTAAAACTAAACCTAAACTAGCCATGATTGCTAACCGCAAAGGAGGAAGCCATGAATAATATGTGGGGAAGCGTTGCTCAATATAACGAAATTTACTGGCCGTGGCCAATTGCGGTCTATCTATTTTTGGCGGGTCTTTCAGCTGGATCTATGATGGTTGCACTTTTAGTTAAGTGGAACTATCATAAGCAAGAAAACGACACTATTTGGGATGCGATGGTAAAGGCTGGCGCTATTGTCGCGCCTATTACCATCTGTGTTGGTTTAGCACTTCTTGTATTTGACCTTGGTAAGCCTCTTAGCTTTTATTGGATTTTGCTAAAGTATAACTTCTTGTCTGTTATGTCAATAGGTGTTGCCCTTCTTTTGGTTTATACACCTTTTGCATTCTTGTTCGCTATTATAATATTTGAAAAAGAGATAGAAAAACACTCTATTTTAAGTATTTTGCGACCAGTTTCAAGAATTATTCGTTCGTTTGCACCTTTGGCTAAGACTATAGAGACTATATTGTTCTTGCTAGCTATCGGAGTTGGAGTATATACAGGCTTCTTGCTAAGTGCGATTACTAAGCTTCCTCTTTGGAATACGCCTATATTGCCGATCCTATTCTTGACATCAGGCTTTAGTTCGGGTGTTGCGGCAAATATTTTAGTAGGTTTACTATGCTTTAAGCACTTAATAAACAAAGACAATGTGAAATATCTACTAGTACTAGACCTTAGAGCAGTATTGTTTGAGATTCCTTTGATAGCGATACTTTTCATAGGACTATATTTCGAGGGTGGAGTAAGTGCAGTTGCTGCAAAACAAGCTCTTACAACGGGACATTATGCTATAATCTTCTGGCTAGGCGTTGTGGGCGTTGGACTTGCAACTCCAATATTAATAGCAGCTACCGCTCTTAAAAATCACGCTTATAGAGTAGGATATATCGTAGCCAACTCTATCGTAGTAATCTTTGGAGTAATTTTACTAAGATACTATATAGTATATGCAGGGCAGGTATTTACAGGAGTTTGATAGGGTGAGAATCCTACTTTTAGAGGATGATTTTAATTATAGAGAGAGTGTCTCGGAGTATCTTCAGGTCTTAGGCTATGAGGTTGACGAGGCGCCTGATGGGCAGGTGGCATGCGACAAGATATCAAAAAGCTTCTACCACCTGCTCATACTTGATATCAAAGTTCCGCATATAAGCGGACATGAAGTTATAAAATACGCAAAAGACATCGGTCTTCAAACCCCAATAATGATCATGACCTCTCTTGTTGATATTGATAATTTATCCGTCGGCTACGAGCTTGGTTGCAATGAATATCTAAAAAAACCTTTCGAGTTAGCTGAGCTTAAATTTAGAGTTAATGAGCTAATGCGTAAATATCACGGAAAAGATGATAAAAATTTAATCACTATAGATGAAGATTCTAAGCTTGACACTATTAAAAAACAGTTGCATTTTAAAGATAAAGTCATAGAGCTTAGCTTGAAAGAATTTGACCTAATAGAGTGCTTGCTGTATCATAAAAATAGTTTCGTTGGGGTTGAGACTATAAGAGCTGAAGTTTGGGGTGATAAAGAGATAGATTCTGCCGATATTAGAATGCACGTTCTTAAAATTCGTCAAAAAACAAAGCCTGATTTTATCGTTTCCTCTCGCGGGCTCGGCTATAAAATAGATGTTAAATAATCTTAAAATACCTATTTTTTCTACTTTGGTAATAATGGTTTTATTTATTTTCCAAAGCTATGAGATTATAAATTTAAGCGCCAAAGATGAATATTCCAAAAATATGTTTGAATTGCTTGAATACGAGGGTAAAATACGTCATAGTTTAGAAAATAATCAAACTATTCCATCATCTTTGATATATAAATATGGAATTTACACATACAAAGAGAAAAAAGTAGTATCAAATTTAGAGGTTATGCCAAGCACTTTTCAATTCGTAACCTTACAAGAAAAAGGCTATCTCTTTTACAAGAGCTATTTTCAGTTAGAGCAGGATTTTTACTATCTGATTTTAGCTAAGAAGCAAAATAGCGCCAGAATTTTATTTGTAACTGTTTTAACTCTTGTATTTGCATTGATTGTAGTATTTGTGACGCTGTATCTATCTTTTGTAAGCGGTATTAAGCCATACAAAGATGCAAAAAAATATATGAATAATTTTTTTAACGATGCCATGCATGAGCTCAAAACTCCACTTGGCGTAATCGGTATAAATTTAGAGATGCTTGGAATAGATAATAAATACACAAACCGTATAAAAGCGGCTTTGAAACAGATGCAGATAACATACGAAGATACGGAGTATTACATTAAGCATAGTTATATTTTATTTCCACCTGAAATTTTAAATCTGAGCGAATTTTGTCTCGAGCGAGCCAGATATATGAGAGGGTTTGCAATGTCTAAGAATATTAAAATTTATGACTTTGTAGAGCCTGATTTGAAGGTCTTTATGAATAAGATTGAGGCTGGAAGACTTATAGATAATAATCTTAGCAATGCTATTAAATATAGCCCAACAGGAAGTATTATCAATTTAAAATTAAGTCTTCAAAGTGATTGGATCGTGCTTGAAGTAGAAGATTTTGGTGAAGGCATTAAGGATGCTAATAAAATTTGGAAGCGCTACGTAAGAGATGAAGGCGTGCAAGGTGGCTTTGGCCTAGGGCTTAATATAGTAGCAGGAATATGTATAAAAAACGGCATTGAATACTCTGTGACGAGTGAGCTCAAAAAAGGTAGCGTGTTTAAATATAAATTTATTCCTTATTCAAAGCATATACTAGACTAACTACTTAAGCAATACATTTAGCTTTGATAAATTTCTTTCTTTTTGATCGGAATTAAAATATATTACAAAATAGCCTACTTTATTGCCCATAGTGTCATTCATTGGCTCGATTGCAAAGTTGTGTGTGTTAAATTTATGGAACTGTTGCCCATTAAAATTGATTGTCTGTAAAATCGGCAAAATGTTCAAATTTGCATAATCTTTGTTTATGATATAAAAATCATTTATCATATTTTCATCGTCTTGGCTTTGGTATGGAGAATTTGGGCTTTTATTTAAGAGTACAAAAAGATCTATGCCTTGATCTTTGAAAAAGTCGCTTAGGTGTTCAAAACCAAGCAAGACCTCTATGCTTCCTAAAAAACTGTTTTTTGATGATAAAATTGGTGCAACAGCTCTTATGAAGACTCCTCCTCGTCCGACCTCGATATTTGCCACAATTTTATTTCTAACATCTTTTAGCATGTATCTAAAACCCAAAAGATTGTCATCGTGCATTGGCGTCCAGCTTCTTATAAAGCTTTTCATATCTGCCGTATGGATATGAAATTTTACATTTTTATATATAGGCACTTTTTTTAATATATTTGTAAATTTGTCCAAAGCTTGCAGACAACCGTCTCTATCGTTTTGTAAAAGGCAGTTTTTGATATTCTCATTTTCTGATAAAAGTACCGCCACTGTCATTGCCGATAGTTTCTCTTCTTCTATATTTTTGTTTAGTATTTTGGTTTGGAAATCAAAAAATTTCTTTATATTTTCAGTTTCTAGCTCTTTTGTGTATTCAAACCAATAGAATATTAAAAATATTAATAGTATTAGACCTGTTAGAGAAAAAGTAATTGCTAGTTTCTTATTCATTCTCTAAATTCTTTATTAAAATTTCTTTAAACTCATTAAAATCTGGCAGCTCGACTGATCCTTTGCGCTGTTTTTTACCCCACATAGACTCTGGAAAGAAGCTATCGTTTTCGAATCTTGCCATTACATGAAAATGCACTCTTGGAAGATAGTTTGCAAAGCTTGCTATATTTATTTTTTTCGGTTTATAAAATTTAATCATTGTTTTTTCTGCTATTAAAATTGCTTCAAAAAGCCTATTTTGAGTAGCTTCATCACAATCGCTAAGTTCAACGTAAGGAGTATTTGTAAAAATTTTAATCCAAGGTATTTCACTATTTTCGCGCTCGATATTTATAAATTCATCTTGATATATCATTTTTACCTCTTTTTTGAGGCGATTGTATCTAAATTTGAATTTTAATCAATTTAAATCTATACTATGTGTAATAAGGAATAAACATGAAGATAGCAATAGTTGTGTATGATAGGATAAATTTAGTAAGTTTGGCTGAAATTTGGAGCTTACTTTCAAATTTACAAACAAAGCACGATGTTAAAATTTGTGCTTTTAAGAGCGAAATAGTAGATGAGCATGGACTAAAGATAGTGCCTCAAATTTACGGTGAGAGTCTGTATGGATATGACATTGTCATTATTCCGGATGGACTTGGAGTGCTTAGCTTAAGACATGATGAAATTTTTTTAAGTTGGATTAGGAGCGCAAGCAGGACCAAATTTAAAATAGCGCTTGACTTGGGATCCTTAATTCTTGGAAGTGCAGGGTTTTTGGAGGGTAAAGGGGCTTGCCTTAGAGCCGGATACAAAAACGCTATTGGTGAATACGCTAAATTTATCAATGCAAATATGTGCGAAGATAACGATATTATAACTATTTGCGAGTTAAATAGTGTTACAAAAGATAGGTTAGCTGAAATTTTAATTTAGTCGGGAATTTTATAGTCTAAAATTCCCAATTTTATTAAATTTATTCAACAGTAACGCTTTTGGCAAGATTTCTTGGCATATCCACATCATTGCCTAGTCTAACGGCGATTTCGAGAGCAAAAATTTGAAGTATTATCATCATCTCAAAAAATTCGCTCATAACATGAGATTGTTCGCTTGTTTTTATAAAATCATCGCTTAATTCAAATTCTTGCGGACTAATTGCTAGGATGTAGGCATCTCTTGCGGCAAGCTCTTCGACATTACTCTTTGTCTTTTCGTATAGGCTATTTTTTGGCATGAGTGCTATAGTGAATAATCTCTCGTCCGCAAGCGCGATAGGTCCGTGTTTCATTTCGCCTGACGGATAGCCTTCTGCGTGCAGATATGAAATTTCTTTTAGTTTTAAAGCACCCTCAAGTGCAAGCGGATAGAAAATATCGCGTCCAATAAAGAAAAATCCGTGCCCATGAAGATAATGTTTAGATAAGCGGCGGATTTTTTCCTGTAAATTTGTACTGATATTTAGTATGGTAGGCACATGAAGCAGGGCGTTTATTTCGCTTTCAAGATCTTCTTTTGTTATGCTTTTTCTAGCGTTTGCGCTTTGTAATGCAAGCATCCATAGAAGTATTAGTTGGGTTGCAAAAGCCTTTGTGCTGGCTACGCCTTTTTCTATACCGGCGCGAGTTAGTAAGGTAGTATCTGCCAAGCGAACTATGGATGAGTTATCGACGTTGCATATCGCCAGAGTCTTTAGCCCGGTATCTTTTGCGATTTTTAACGCTTCTAGGGTGTCTGCCGTCTCTCCGCTTTGGCTTATTACTATAAATAGAGAATTTTTATTTAGCTTTGGCTTACGGTAGCGAAATTCGCTGGCTATTTCTACTTTTGCTCTTAAGTCGGCCAATCGCTCAAAGAGATAGCTGGCCGTAAGTGCTGCATGATAGCTTGTTCCGCATGCACAAAGCACTATATCATCGATATTTGCCAGATATTCGTTACTAAGTCCTTCAAGCTCTATATTTTTGTTTTTGATTCGTCCCATCATGCACTCTGCAACTACGGTGCTTTGTTCGTAAATTTCTTTTTCCATAAAGAATCTATACCCCTCTTTTTGAGCATAGCTCTTGTCTCTTGGAAGTGGCACGAAAGCAGGTGAGATAGCTTGGGCATGCTTATATATTTTTATCTCATCAATGCTTATAAATCCGTAGTTTTTGTCATCTAAATACATCACCTCTTTTGCTATTCCTATTAGTGCGGCATCAGAAGATGCGAAAAATAGCTCGTTATTTTCGCCTTTTGCTATAGCCATAGGCGCAGCGTCTTTAGCAAAAAATATCTTATTAGGAGCAAGCTTTGTGATAAGCAGAGTCGCGTAGGCTCCTTGAAGTCTTGATATTGTCTTTTCATACGCCTTAAATAGGTCATCAAGCTCTTTTAAATTGGCTTCAAATAGATGAACTATGACCTCGGTATCTGTTTGGCTTAAGAATTTTATGCCTTTAGCCTCAAGCTCATCTTTAATCTCTTTATAATTTTCTATAATTCCGTTATGCACTACGAAAGAGTGCTCGCCAAAATGTGGATGAGCGTTTATTTCTGTTGGTTTCCCATGGGTAGCCCAGCGAGTGTGCCCTATGGCTACGCCTTTGCCTATAGAGCTAAAGTCCTTTGTCTTTTGAGCCAAATTTTCAAGTTTTCCAACCGCTTTAAAATAATTTATCTCGTTTTCGCTCATTACCGCCATACCGGCACTGTCGTATCCGCGGTATTCAAGCTCTTTTAGTCCGTTTAAAATAATATCTCTTTTTTCACCGCTACCTATGTAGCCTACTATTCCACACATTTTTACTCGCTTATCAATAAATTTAAAATTTCACTCTCGTTTGCATATAGCTTTTGGCTTTTTTCTATCAAAAATAGATTGCGTGTGCGATTTTTTATGGTTTGAATTCTCGCACTAGTGATTTTTATGTCTAGATTTTCCAAAACCCCCATCACATAAGCCATGAGTCCACGCTGATCTTTGGCATTTATCGAAAGTTTAGCATAATCTTTTGAATGATTCGTATCAAAATTTAGCTCATCTTTTAAAATCAGTGGCTTATCAATGCTAGCTTTATCTATGCTTTTAAGTGAAATTTCTATCAGATTTCTAATGGTCTCTAACTCGCTATTTTTGACATTTTTATTAAAATCAAGTTTGATATAAAATTTATCGTCAAATAGCTCAAAAATTTCCATATAAGCAAGGTCAAGATGAGCTAAATTTGATAAAAGTATAGCTAGATTCGGATAGAATTTTGAGACTATTTGGATAATAAAGCTTGGATGATTTTTAGTGTTTATATCTAAAATTTGCGTATTTTGCGCTAAAGAGGCGATATTTACTATATCTAAGGGCTGATATTTTATAAATAATAAATTTGCCGGAATTTTAAAGATTTTTTCCTTTAAATTCTCGTCCAATCCTATAAATTCACTATTTCTCTTTAGACTATGCTCTTTTTTTGCTCTTCTTGTGGCTTCGTCAAGTAGATTTTCGTCATCAAAGCTTTCAAGAGATATCAGATATAATTCGCGTAAAAGTTTAGCAAGATAAGCTGTATAAAATTTATCGTTAGTTGCGTTGATAACGCAATAAGTAATGATATACAGAAGTTTTAAGACATTTTTATCGCCAAGCTTTGATATAAAGCTAAAAATAGTCTGCTGAGAGTAGATATCCTCGCGGTTTGCAACATCGCTCATAAGAGTATGGTATCTAACCAAGACAACCCCTGTATTTACCGCTTTTTGGCTTAACTCAAGTTTGGCAGCATAAGCCCTAAAGATATTTGAGCCAACTACGCTGTGATCGCCTGTTAGTCCTTTGCCTACATCGTGAAGCAAGGCCACAAGCTTTAGCATTATTTTGCCTTCGCCGCAAAGCTCGTCATATAGGTTCTTTATAAATTTATCCTTGATGTTTTCTAGATGTTTTACTGTAAGCAAGCAATGCTCGTCAACCGTAAATTTATGATATCCGTCAAATACCGCAAGATGGCTTGTGTGCTCCATAGGCTTAACTAAAATTGGCAAAATTTCAGCATCAAGCAGAGCTTTAAGCAGGCAGTAGCTATTTTTTCTTTCTAAAATTTTTTTGAAATTCGCTAGATATATTTCAAGCTCGCTTTTTAAAACTTCAGCTCTTTTTATATAAAAGATAGCTCCTGTGTCAAATTTATAATCCATATCATTAAGTTCTAAAAGTTCTACCAGCACATCATTTAATCCTTTTGATTTTTTATGAAGCGGAGTATAAAGAGTATCTTTTATTCTATAAAATCCATTTTTTAGCCTTGCTATTTTTAGCTGCTTAAAACTCATCTCGCTTTTAAAATTCGATCTATAAAAAGAAGCGGTAAGATACCTTGAATAAAGAGCCACGGTATGCATGCAAGATAGCAACTTTTGAGAGATTATACTGTCTGTTTCTTGAGTTTTTTTAGACTTTGTTTGCATTAGATTGGTGATTTCGTCGATATAAGCGGAGCTAAATATATCAGAGCCCGTGGATAAATTTTGAGCTGTTTTTATACACAATATAAAATCTATCGCTAAATTTAATACGCTTAGCTCTTTTTCATCTATAAAATTAAGTGCCTGCGTTCTAAAGCTTATTTCGTTATCAAAGCCGTTTAATGCGCAATTTAGATAGTAAATATCGTTTGTTCCGCCAAAGTCACTCTTAAGATCCGGCTCTTGCTTTAAATTTTTAATATCCTTAAAAGCTCCAAGAGATTTTATGTAGTATTTTAAATTCTCTTTTTGATTAAATTCTCTAGTTTTATAAATTTCGCTTCTGGCAAGTTTGTACATATTTTTTGAGCCGGATATATAGCGAATTTTACTAATTGAAGCCTTTGCCTTAAAGTCGTTTTTAAAATTTTCGAAAATTTCATTAAGCTGAATTGTCTTTATGTTTAAATTTAGCCCGCAGTCTTCTAATGCCTGATGTAAAAGTTTTAAAATTTGGCGTATGTTAAATCCATCTATATTTTTATATACGATTAAAACTTCAAAGACGGAATTTGGGCTTATGAGACTTTGTCCGTATTTTTCGGTTGCTATGACGCAAAGTGGGATATGATCTATGTCCGGTAAAAAATCTCTAAAAATATCGCTAAGCACAGCATTTGTAAATAGTTTTATGAGTTCATCGCTATCTTTGGCTATAAAATTTGCAAACCCTTTTCCTTGCAATTTTAAAATTTCTGTTTTTAGATTTTTTTGATGTTTTTTGCGTATGTTTTCTAGCTCTAAAAAATTAACTCTCTCTCTTCTTAAAGCCACCTTCTGCCAACCTTTTTAAAAGTTAAATTTATAAATAATACTAAAATTTTGCAAAAACAAAGCTTTTTTTATCTATAATCGCCAATATCTAATTCAAAACGGGCTATAAAATTGATAAATTTAATAGAAAAATTACAAAGTGGCGATAGGCTTGAAGCCAGTGAATGCTTTAAGCTATACGACCTTGATCTTTTTATATTGGGTAAATTTGCAAATTTAAAGCGCCAAAAACTGCATGGTAAAAAGGCCTTTTTTAATCTAAATCGTCATATTAATCCGACAAATATCTGTGCGGATGTATGTAAATTTTGCGCTTTCTCATCTCACAGGAAAAATCCAAATCCATATATAA
Organism: Campylobacter sp. RM16192; assembly: GCF_004803855.2. Lineage (NCBI taxonomy): Bacteria > Pseudomonadati > Campylobacterota > Epsilonproteobacteria > Campylobacterales > Campylobacteraceae > Campylobacter > Campylobacter sp. RM16192. The sequence continues at coordinate 574,425 of NZ_CP012552.1, forward strand.
TGAGCCATGATGAGATTATGCAAATAGTAGAAAAAAGCGTAGAAAATGGAGCAAAAGAGATACATATAGTATCGGCTCACAATCCAAATACATCTTGGCAATGGTATCTAGAAATTTTTAAAAAGATAAAAGAGATATATCCAAATTTGCACGTTAAGGCTTTAACGGCCGCAGAGGTTGATTTCTTGTCTCGTCATCATGGACTAAGCTACGATGAGGTTATAGACAAGATGATAGAGTACGGCGTAGATAGCATGCCTGGCGGTGGAGCTGAGATATTTGATGAGGACATTCGGGCTAAAATTTGCAAAGGCAAGGTAGGCTCTAAAAATTGGCTCGAAATTCATAAAAAGTGGCACGAAAGAGGTAGGCTAAGTAACGCTACTATGCTATTTGGCCACATAGAAGAGCCTAAACATAGGATAGATCATATGCTTAGAATTCGTGATTTGCAAGATATGACAAATGGATTTAATGCGTTTATTCCGCTTGTGTATCAAAAGGATAATAATTTCATAAAAGTTAGCAAATTTATGGGCTCTGTCGAAATTTTAAAGACTATGGCGATATCGCGTTTGGTTCTTGATAATGTGCCTCATATTAAGGCATACTGGGCGACTTCTACTATAAATTTAGCCATGGTTGCTCAAGAATTTGGAGCTGATGATCTGGACGGAACTATACAAAAAGAGAGCATTCAGAGTGCTGCAGGAGCAAAAAGTGCGAGCGGAATGGACATGACAAACTTTATAGATCTTATCCGAAGCTCAGGACTAACTCCGGTAGAGAGAGATAGTATGTATAACGAGATAAAAGTATATTAAAAATTTAAGGAGAGAAAGGTGGATTATTTTAGGTTAAAAGAAAATAATACCGACGTTAAAAAAGAGTTTAGCGCCGGTCTTACGACATTTTTGACGATGATGTATATCGTGCCTGTAAACGCTATTATTATGAGTCAGGCTGGTATGCCTATAGATGCGCTTATAACTGCGACTGCACTTATTACATTCTTTGCTACTGTATTTAACGGAATATGGGCAAATACACCTGTGGCAATGAGTGTGGGAATGGGATTAAATGCTTATTTTACATTCGGTCTTGTTATTGGCATGAATATGCCGTGGCAGACGGCTCTTGGTGTGGTTTTTATATCTGGAATTATATTTTTTATACTATCTTTTTCAAATTTTAGAGTCTGGGTCATTAAGTCTATTCCGCTTGATCTTAGACGTGCAATAAGTGCCGGAATAGGAACTTTTATAAGCTTTATCGGGCTTCAGCAGATGGGCATCATAGTTAAAAATGACGCTGTCTTAGTCGGGCTTGGAAATTTAAAAGATATGAATGTAATTTTGGGACTGATAGGACTTCTTTTTGTTGTATCTTTTTGGATATGGAAGATTAAAGGAGCATTTATATTATCCATTATAGCCACATCTGCTATTGCTTGGATATTTGATATTTCGCCTTATCCGACCGAGTTTTTTTCGCTTCCGGCATCTATTTCTCCGATGTTTTTAGAACTTGATATTGTAGGTGCTTTTTCATTGGCTTTATTACCTGTTATAGTTACTTTCTTCGTTACCGATCTTTTTGACTCAGTTGGTACATTGGCTGGAGTTGGTAATAGGGCTGGAATATTTGATGAAAGTAATCGGCAAGGTATGAGAAAACTAGAAAAGACTCTTGAGGCAGATGCTATAGCGACAGTTGCAGGCTCTTTGGTAGGAGTTAGTACCACCACGGCTTTTGTAGAAAGCGCAAGTGGTGTGGAAGAGGGCGGAAGAACTGGCCTTACGGCGGTATTTTGCGGATGTTTATTTTTGCTTACAGTATTTATGCTTCCTCTCTTTAAATCGATACCTTCAAACGCGGTATATCCTGTGCTTGTAATGGTTGGAGTGCTTATGTTTAGCGAACTTGCTAATGTCAATTTCAAAGATCCAGCAATCGGTATTTCGGCATTTTTTATAGTAATTTTAATGCCTCTTACATATTCTATTACAAGCGGTTTATCTGCAGGATTTATAGCGTATTTGATGGTTAGGCTTTTAAGACGTGAGTTTGATCAAATTAACTTCGGTGTTATAGTCCTTGCTCTTATTGGTTTGATAGTATTTTTAGTTCATTAAGGAGTTTTTGTATGATATATTACGGATATGAGGAATTTGAAAAAGATATTAAGGCTTTGGCAAAAGAGGTAAGGGATGAATTTAATCCGGATGTAATTTTGGCTATTGCTAGAGGTGGTCTTACATTAGGACACTCTTTGGCTGTTGCTCTTAATAAACGCAATCTTTTCACTTTAAATTCTATCCATTACGAGGATACGAAAAAGCTTGATACGATTGAAATTTTCAATATCCCTGACCTTTCTAAATTTACTAAAATTTTGCTAGTTGACGATATTATAGATACTGGTGAGAGTATAGTTGAGATTAAGAGGCAGCTCTTAAAAATTTATCCTCATATAGATATTAAAATCGCATCAGTGTTTTATAAAACAAAGGCTCTGTTGTTGCCTGATTTTAAGATAAAAGAGGCGCATGAGTGGGTTGAATTTTTCTGGGATGTTCATATATAATTGTTGTTAAAGTAAAACATAGTGCAAAAACAAGGTTTTTTATATTCAGAATCTTTCTTGATATCTCTTATATGCTGTTTTAGTCTATGTTGTTTACTCTTTGCGGTCTCAACTCTTAGCATTAGCTACTATGAGGCTGAGATTTTTTATAACTCCGGTTCAATGGCTGGAGTTTTATCTAGATTTTTTGTATCTGTTTTTGGTCAAAATGACTACGCCTTAAGATTGCCTTTTCTGATTTCTCATATAATCAGTATAGTTTTACTTTATAAAATTTCAAAATCTATATTAAAACGCAAATTTGATCGAGTAATAAGTGTTTTGATCTTTATATTTTTACCAGGAGTAACTGCATCCGCAATACTTGTAAATGATGCAGGCATAGTTATAATGCTTGCATTGCTTGGTATATATCTTTATCAGATCAAGCAAACTGTAGCGTTTTATCTTGTTTTGGTTTTGCTTGCTTTTGCTAGCGACTCTTTCCTTGTATATTTTATTGCTCTTTTTATATATGGAATTTATACAAAAGATGGCCAGATTGCGTGGCTATCGGCTATTTTGTTTAGTGTATGTTTATCTATATACGGCTTTGATACAGGTGGCAAGCCAAGAGGATATTTTCTAGATACAATAAGTATATTTGCTGCCGTATTTTCGCCGTTTGTATTTATATATTTTGTATATTGCACGTATAGAATTTGGGTTAAAGAGCAAAAAAATTTGCTTTGGTTTGTTGTGATAACGTCTTTTTGTCTGTGTCTTGTTGCATCTATAAGGCAAAGACTTGAGATTGAAGATTTTTTACCTTTTTGTGTAATAGCAACTCCTCTTATGGTAAGAGTTTTTTTAAACTCATATCGAGTTAGGCTACCAATTTTTAGAAAAAGCTATAAATTTATGACCTCATTTGTTGCTTTTTCTTTGATTGCGAGCTTTGTTTTTGTATTGTTTAATGAAATTTTTTATATATATGCCAAAAATCCTAAAAAACATTTTGCTTATAAGTATCATATTGCAAAAGAACTTTCAATAAAGCTCAAAGAAATGGATATTAAAAATGTTCAAACCGATGAAAAATTGGCACTTAGGCTTAAATTTTATGGAATAGAACATGGTAAAACAAAACTTATAAATTTAGATTTAAAAGATAATTATGCTAATATAGCTATGGAAAAATTTGGCAAACCTATTGCTAAATTTAAACTCATTCAGGAAGATATATGAGAAAAGCTTTTACTATGCTTGAGCTGGTTATTGTTATTATTGTAATAGGAATTTTGGCTGTTATGGCAATACCAAGACTTGAGCGTGACAATCTCGCCGAAGCCGTTGATCAAATAGTATCTCATATAAGATACACTCAACATCTTGCTATGCAGGATAATAAATTTGATCCTAGCGAAAAAGATTGGCATAAAAAAAGATGGAGTATAGCATTCAATGAAGTAAATGTTTGCGGTTCTAAAGAATGGAGATATAGTATATATATAGATAAAAGTGTAAGTGGAAATTTGAATTCTGAAAACGAAGTTGCAAAAGATCCACAGAATCCGATTAAATATATGAGCGCAGGTTGGAGTGGAGGTGAATCTTATTGTAAAAATATCACTCCTAAATTTAATATAGGAAAAACTTTTGGTATACAAGAGGTTAAATTTTCTGATGCATGCAAGGATGTTCAGACTATATCTTTTGATGAATTCGGAAGACCTATGCTATCCGTAAGCACTACAAAAACCGGAGGAGGTGTAGGAGGTGCTGAAAGAGGATATGATAGGATTTTGAAATTTGGAGATATCTGTAAAATAACTTTTGCTACACAAAAAAAATCAGCAGAAATCACTATAGCTCCAGAAACTGGATTTGTATCGGTTAAATATAATTAACAATTTTTAATTTATTCTGTATTTTTTCAACATTTTTTAAGCTTCCCTCTTATATAATTCCAGCTCACGAATTAAGAAACCACCTTTAACTTCTTCTTTCAAGTTAATAAAGCTTTTTCTTTTTTATCGTTACGTTCTATAACTTTATCAATGTTAAACTAATTAGTCAATCTTTGAAATCTAAACAAGTGATCGATTGAGCCATCTACTTTAATAGGCTTTCTTTGGAAAGTAATTAATGTAGAAAAACTAAAAAACAATCATCTTTTAAATTAGCTTGCTAATTTAAAAGATAATAGATTATAAAATTAAAAGTTTTTTGATTAAAAACTTCATATAAATTATATGGAGAGTTTGATCCTGGCTCAGAGTGAACGCTGGCGGCGTGCCTAATACATGCAAGTCGAACGGAGATATGAGGGCTTGCTCTTATATCTTAGTGGCGCACGGGTGAGTAATGTATAGCTAATCTGCCCTACACTAGAGGACAACAGTTGGAAACGACTGCTAATACTCTATACTCCTTCTTTACATAAGTTAAGTCGGGAAAGTTTTTCGGTGTAGGATGAGGCTATATCGTATCAGCTAGTTGGTGAGGTAATGGCTCACCAAGGCTATGACGCGTAACTGGTCTGAGAGGATGATCAGTCACACTGGAACTGAGACACGGTCCAGACTCCTACGGGAGGCAGCAGTAGGGAATATTGCTCAATGGGGGAAACCCTGAAGCAGCAACGCCGCGTGGAGGATGACACTTTTCGGAGCGTAAACTCCTTTTCTTGGGAAAGAATTATGACGGTACCCAAGGAATAAGCACCGGCTAACTCCGTGCCAGCAGCCGCGGTAATACGGAGGGTGCAAGCGTTACTCGGAATCACTGGGCGTAAAGGACGCGTAGGCGGATTATCAAGTCTTGAGTGAAATCTAACGGCTTAACCGTTAAACTGCTTGAGAAACTGATAATCTAGAGTAAGGGAGAGGCAGATGGAATTCTTGGTGTAGGGGTAAAATCCGTAGAGATCAAGAAGAATACCCATTGCGAAGGCGATCTGCTGGAACTTAACTGACGCTAATGTGTGAAAGCGTGGGGAGCAAACAGGATTAGATACCCTGGTAGTCCACGCCCTAAACGATGTATACTAGTTGTTGCCAAGCTAGTCTTGGCAGTAATGCACCTAACGGATTAAGTATACCGCCTGGGGAGTACGGTCGCAAGATTAAAACTCAAAGGAATAGACGGGGACCCGCACAAGCGGTGGAGCATGTGGTTTAATTCGAAGATACGCGAAGAACCTTACCCGGACTTGATATCTAACAAATCATCTAGAGATAGAAGAGTGTCTGCTTGCAGAAATGTTAAGACAGGTGCTGCACGGCTGTCGTCAGCTCGTGTCGTGAGATGTTGGGTTAAGTCCCGCAACGAGCGCAACCCACGTATTTAGTTGCTAACGGTTAGGCCGAGCACTCTAAATAGACTGCCTTCGTAAGGAGGAGGAAGGTGTGGACGACGTCAAGTCATCATGGCCCTTATGTCCGGGGCGACACACGTGCTACAATGGCATATACAATGAGACGCAATATCGCGAGATGGAGCAAATCTATAAAATATGTCCCAGTTCGGATTGGAGTCTGCAACTCGACTCCATGAAGCCGGAATCGCTAGTAATCGTAGATCAGCCATGCTACGGTGAATACGTTCCCGGGTCTTGTACTCACCGCCCGTCACACCATGGGAGTTGATTTCACTCGAAGTCGGAATGCTAAACTAGCTACCGCCCACAGTGGAATCAGCGACTGGGGTGAAGTCGTAACAAGGTAACCGTAGGAGAACCTGCGGTTGGATCACCTCCTTTCTAGAGTACAATGAATATTCTCTCACAAGATATTCATCAAAGGAAAATTTAGATTAGCCTTATTAAACTAATCTACTCAATCATCCTTGTTTAGTTTTGAAAGATTGACAGCTAATAAATTTGTCTAATTCCTTAATTGCCTAGACAAAAACCTAAATTTGCGATTTGTGATAAATGAAGTTTAGAATAAATCCTTAATAGCTTTAGGTGGGTGCAGGGAGTGAAACTCCTGCTCGTAAATACTAGCTTTGCTAGTATGCGAAGTAAGGATGTTAAGGGGAATTAGCTCAGCTGGGAGAGCGCCTGCTTTGCACGCAGGAGGTCAGCGGTTCGATCCCGCTATTCTCCACCAAATTTAAGTGCGAAGCTATTTTTATTCTAGACAAGGAAAAGTGACCGAGTAACAAGGAGCGTAGATACACTACGTGACGAAGTTATGACCAAGCTTTGACGCAGTATAGAATGCAAAAGAGCAAGCAAGAGGGCCTATAGCTCAGCTGGTTAGAGTGCACCCCTGATAAGGGTGAGGTCACAAGTTCAAGTCTTGTTAGGCCCACCATTAATTAGCAAATAAATAAAAGTTAGTTTAACTAAACAGATATCAAGGTTTAAATCAAGTGTTCTAAAAAGAATGTTTGCTTTAGACTTTGAAAAATAGAATTATCTTCTAAATACGGCAACGCCTAAAGCGTTGGTGTGCTTTAGGTGGGTCAAGGGAGCAAAGCTCCTTGTCGCAAGTCTGACTTTGTCAGACTGAGAAGTCTAAATGTTCTTTTATTTATCATTGTTAAGAGTCACAAGCAAGTTTTTAAATAAAACAATTTTACAGGACTTGTTAAAGATTTAAATATCTTATCTCTTGAATATAATCAGTATTCAGAAGTTTAACGTCACAAGATATATGGAGTTTAAAACTTATCTATATATCAGTTAATGCTTTCCGTCTTGGGGATGAGAGTTTAAATTTGGTAATTATAAATTACCTTTAACAAGGAAGTGATGCGAATTAGAATATATTAATCTAATATAATAAAAGGTAAGCTACTAAGAGCAAGTGGTGGATGCCTTGGCTAGTAGAGGCGATGAAGGACGTGCCAGGCTGCGATAAGACTCGGGGAGCCGTCAAGGGGCTTTGATCCGGGTATTTCCGAATGGGGCAACCCAGTTAAGTGCAAACTTAACTACCTATATGGAGCGAACGTTGGGAATTGAAACATCTTAGTACCAACAGGAAAAGAAATCAAACGAGATTACGCTAGTAGCGGCGAGCGAACGCGTAAGAGGGCAAACCGTTAGTTTACTAACGGGGTTGTAGGACTGCAACATAGACTAAGCAAAGCTAATAGAACAATCTGGAAAGGTTGAGCATAGAGGGTGATACTCCCGTATATGAAAGCGATGTTTTACTTAGCAGTATCCTGAGTAGGGCGGAACACGTGATATTCTGTCTGAAGCCGGGTAGACCACTATCCAACCCTAAATACTACTACTAGACCGATAGTGCACAAGTACCGTGAGGGAAAGGTGAAAAGAACTGAGGTGATCAGAGTGAAATAGAACCTGAAACCATTTGCTTACAATCATTCAGAGCCCTATGATTTATCAGGGTGATGGACTGCCTTTTGCATAATGAGCCTGCGAGTTGTGATGTCTGGCGAGGTTAAGGAAACCCGGAGCCGTAGCGAAAGCGAGTCTTAATAGGGCGTTTAGTCAGATGTTGCAGACCCGAAACGATGTGATCTATCCATGAGCAGGTTGAAACTGGTGTAAGAGCCAGTGGAGGACCGAACCCGCTAGCGTTGAAAAGCTATGGGATGACTTGTGGATAGGGGTGAAAGGCCAATCAAACATCGTGATAGCTGGTTCTCTCCGAAATATATTTAGGTATAGCGTCATGTAGTAACACTAGGGGGTAGAGCACTGAATGGGCTAGGGCATACACCAATGTACCAAACCCTATCAAACTCCGAATACCTAGTGTGTAATCATGGCAGTCAGGCGGCGAGTGATAAAATCCGTCGTCGAGAGGGGAACAACCCAGACTAACAGCTAAGGTCCCTAAATCTCATTTAAGTGGAAAACGATGTGGAGTTACTGAAACAACCAGGAGGTTGGCTTAGAAGCAGCCATCCTTTAAAGAAAGCGTAATAGCTCACTGGTCTAGTGATTCTGCGCGGAAAATATAACGGGGCTAAAATGAGTACCGAAGCTTTAGACTTGCACTTAATCATTTATACTAGCTCGTCTTTTGAGCGTATTTAAATGAGTTTGTATTTTTCTCAATCAACAGCCTATATGGCTAGTCTCAATCAAAAAATACTTCACAACATTTAAATCCATCTCAAAATACTTCGCTTAATCCGTTCTTTTAAATTTCAGATTAAGCACTAAAATTTACAGTATAAATTTGATAGTATAAATAATTAAGTGCAAGTGGTAGGAGAGCGTTCTATTCAGCGTTGAAGGTGTACCGGTAAGGAGCGCTGGAGCGGATAGAAGTGAGCATGCAGGCATGAGTAGCGATAATTGGGGTGAGAATCCCCAACGCCGTAAACCCAAGGTTTCCTACGCGATGCTCGTCATCGTAGGGTTAGCCGGGTCCTAAGCAAAGTCCGAAAGGGGTATGCGATGGAAAATTGGTTAATATTCCAATGCCAACTATTATGTGCGATGGAAGGACGCTTAGAGTTAGAGGAGCCAGCGGATGGTAGTGCTGGTCGAAAGGTGTAGGTTAAGATCCAGGCAAATCCGGATCTTTTTAAGCCGAGACCCCACAGGCACACAAAGTTCTTCGGAACAGCGTGTGAATCCTTGATACTGTCGAGCCAAGAAAAGTTTCTAAGTTTAGTAATAGTTGCCCGTACCGTAAACCGACACAGGTGGGTGGGATGAGTATTCTAAGGCGCGTGGAAGAACTCTCTTCAAGGAACTCTGCAAAATAGCACCGTATCTTCGGTATAAGGTGTGCCTAACTTTGTTAAGGATTTACTCTGTAAGCAAAGAAGGTTACAACAAAGAGTCCCTCCCGACTGTTTACCAAAAACACAGCACTCTGCTAACTCGTAAGAGGATGTATAGGGTGTGACGCCTGCCCGGTGCTCGAAGGTTAATTGATGACGTTAGCTCTGCGAAGCGTTTGATCGAAGCCCGAGTAAACGGCGGCCGTAACTATAACGGTCCTAAGGTAGCGAAATTCCTTGTCGGTTAAATACCGACCTGCATGAATGGCGTAACGAGATGGGAGCTGTCTCGAAGAGGGATCCAGTGAAATTGTAGTGGAGGTGAAAATTCCTCCTACCCGCGGCAAGACGGAAAGACCCCGTGGACCTTTACTACAGCTTGACACTGCTATCGGGATAAAGATGTGCAGGATAGGTGGGAGGCTTTGATCTATAGACGCCAGTTTATAGTGAGCCATTGTTGAGATACCACTCTTTTTTATTCTGATAGCTAACTGGCATGAGTTATCCTCATGCAGGACAATGTCTGGTGGGTAGTTTGACTGGGGCGGTCGCCTCCCAAAATGTAACGGAGGCTTACAAAGGTTGGCTCAGAACGGTTGGAAATCGTTCGTAGAGTATAAAGGTATAAGCCAGCTTAACTGCGAGACGTACATGTCAAGCAGAGACGAAAGTCGGTCTTAGTGATCCGGTGGTTCTGTGTGGAAGGGCCATCGCTCAAAGGATAAAAGGTACCCCGGGGATAACAGGCTGATCTCCCCCAAGAGCTCACATCGACGGGGAGGTTTGGCACCTCGATGTCGGCTCATCGCATCCTGGGGCTGGAGCAGGTCCCAAGGGTATGGCTGTTCGCCATTTAAAGCGGTACGCGAGCTGGGTTCAGAACGTCGTGAGACAGTTCGGTCCCTATCTGCCGTGGGCGTAAGAAGATTGAGGAGAGTTGACCCTAGTACGAGAGGACCGGGTTGAACCAACCACTGGTGTACGAGTTGTCCTGCCAAGGGCACCGCTCGGTAGCTAAGTTGGGATGTGATAAGAGCTGAAAGCATCTAAGCTCGAAGCCAACTCCAAGATGAATCTTCTTTTAAGACCTCATAAAGACTATATGTTTGATAGGCTGGGTGTGTAATGGATGAAAGTCCTTTAGCTGACCAGTACTAATAGGTCGTCTGCTTATCTTTTAATAAGCATCACTTCCTTGTTAAGGGTAAAACCTTACAAGAGTAAAGCAGTGTTTATTTAAACTCTTGCTGACTTTAACAGTGTTAAATAAGGTTTATAACAATAAGCTTTATTTAACACTGCCCGTGACTATACAGACGAGGAAACGCCTTGCTCCATCTCGAACCAAGAAGCTAAGCTCGTCCTGGCTGATGATACTCTCCCTTACTGGGATGTTGGAAAAGTAGGTCGTTGCGGGCTTTGTTATTTATACAAAGCTACTACTTATTTAAATCACTACAATTTACTGAAACATCCATTAAGTATCTAATCTAAATAGCCATTAAAATATTTATATAAATAGGCTCTATAAAATACTTCATTGATACTTTTTGACAAAAATACTAATCTAAATCGTTATATCCTTAAAAAGCCAAAGATATACTACAAATTATCCAGAAGCTATTGACATCGATTGTTGATTTAGGACATTATCATCTTTTATACAATATTTAATTACATTTTTTGGAATCTAAAATATCATAATCAACACTATATTTTAAAAGAGCCAAAAAATATTAACATCAAAATTTATATATTTATACAAGATAAGTTTTATAAAAAAGTATTGTAAAACCGCTTTTCAAATCAAAGTGAATTTACGCTTAAAATCAAAGTGAGTTAAAATTAGCTCTTTTCTCACTTTGATTTCTAACGTAAATTTTATTATTCTTTAAAAGCTTTTTAAAGACTGTTTAATAGCTTTTATTATCCCTCAAACTCAATTTCTATCGAATAGTTTGTGCTGCTTAGGCTATGGCTCACGCTTTTTATACTAAACTCACTACTTTCTAGCCCTATAACGTCTTTAAATTTTATTTTTCCGCCTGCTACTATATTAGCTCCGGGCAGTGCGCATCTTCCGTTTATTCCGCCACGTTGAAGCTCATTTAACTTTGCTTCTGCTATCTTATAAGCTTCATTATCAGTTTTTGGCTGTGATATTTGCATTTTATACACTTGCTCTCCAGAACCTACTTTTATGCTTTTTGTTTTGCCTTCACTTATATCTTGCCACTCAACTACTACTGCCGTATAAGAGTTTCTGTTTGCTTCTGTTATCTCAAGGGTATATAGTTCATCTAAATTCAGGCTAAAACTTGGCAAACTAGTATTTTTTGGAGTATTTGAAGTTTTTGTATCATCACCTTTTGCATCTTTGGTGGCAATAATAATAGTATCGTTTTTGATAGCCATTAAAAAGCCGTATTCAAAACATAATCCATATAAATACTCTATATCATTAACATCATTTTGAAGAGTTGAAGCTATGTTTTGATCAGAGCCTAATAACTTTGAACTAAGAGAATTTTCACTAGCAATTTTCTTAGCTATGTCAAATATGGTAGTATTCTCCCAGCTTCTTCTCTTCTTTGTCTTTTGAGGGCTTGCAAAATTTACGGCTGTCGCTCTAACTTCAGTTGTGTTTGCCTTATAGTCTCTTGAGGCTGTTTGAACGCTAAAAGAGCCACAAAGATATAAATTTTCATCATAGCCAAGCCAAAGCCTAAGAGAGTCTCCAAATACTAGCTTAGCATAAATTCCACTTACCTTAAAGCTTATCTCGTCACTCTCGTTACTCTCTTTATCTTCGTAACTTAAACTAATCAGGTTTAATTTAATTATATTTGTAATATCTTTGCCGCTTGCAATAAGTTTAAAATTAGGTACCCTTACCATAGCTTTGCCTGCTCTTTTTTCTCGTCTTTTGTATCGGGAAGTAAAATTTCATCGCCTGTTTTTAAGATCGGGGCTAGTTTTGGATTTAGGGCTAAAACCTGCTCAAAAAATCTTAAATGTCCGTAATGTCTATAGACTATCTTATCAAGCCTATCTTTATCTTTTGCTCTATATATAGTCATGATCTCTCCTAAGTTCTACGCTAAAGCTTTGAGATATAAAAAGACCTTCTTTTGTAAAGATAGATCTTGTCTCGCTAATTTTGATAATCACGAATCTTCCAAAATATTTTCCAGCTCCATTTGTTAAAGGATAGCTTGTTGCCTCGTTTGCTAGTTCGTAAAGTCTTTTAAGTCCGGTTTGCCTGTCTTTGCTATAAGGGAGTGTTTTACCGCTTATCGTTATCGTTTGGCTTCCTAAATTTGCACGAAACAGCAAAGGATAGTTATTTATTCTATCATTTGAGCTTATACCAAATTCGCTCTCTTTAGAGATACTATCCGTTTGCATCCAATCAAATTTAAAGCCTCCTAAATTTAAAACCATCCTAACCCCTTATGTCTCTATTTGCTCTATCAAAGATCTCTTTTTTTAAAGCATCTTTTACACTTATTAGAAAACTCTTTAATTTTTTATTTCATTTATTGCGTTATCGCTTGGGGGGGGTAAATATGTCAAATACATAAGCTATTTTTTATCTTTTATTATGGTTGTAGGCTCAACAAGAGTTTTTAATGTATTCCGTTGCCTCTTTCTTAATCGTATCCATATAGACCGATATTATTATTCTAATCGATAAAATGCGATTTTAAAGTGCCTAAGCTCCATTTTATCGCCTATTTTTTATCTTTTATAATTCTATCCATAAAATAGTTATAAATAGTCTTTTTTCGCCGTTTTTTGTGGTATAGATGTTACGATTTTATGGACTATTATTTAATTGATATTATTAGATTTTATTTTTACACACTATAAAATTTTATATTTAATTCACCTCTTGAAAAATAAGATGAGTTTTTATAGTTTTAACTAATATTGAGCTTATTTTATAATTTGGTTTAAATATTATTATTGCTTTATTGATAATCGATAATTCATCTTGAAGTTTTATGTAACATTGATAGTGCTTGATATTACCTATTGGCTTTGAATGTTTTATAAATAAAAAAGCTGAAATAATATTAACATCTACTCACTTCGACACTAGCCTTTAAAGAAGCGCCATAATTAAACCTTTTGTTAAGATTTATGAAATAATTTTAGTTGATTTAAGATATAAAATCTTGTGCATTTATACTATATACTACTGGAGTTTTCTGATGCTCAGACTAGGAAATATGTAGTATATAAATAAGGAATTTAAAAGATATGTGTATATTATAAGAGTAGAAAGTTCAATGATTACTTTATAAAATTCTTATTGTTAAAATGAATTTGGATAGGCTAAGAATTAAATTTATATGAAAGGGTATGACGAATAAAGAAGTAGAGATGAAAAGACATATAATTGTGTCTGATTATACAGACACAATTAATATTTAATTATTTTATAGCTTCTTTTTATCTTTAGCTTGCTGTTTTTTCTCTTCTTTGTTATTAGATTTTTTTGTCATAGATTTTGATTCTTTAGCTTTTTCTTTTATATTTTCTTTTTGATTTTTAGTCTTTTCTTTTGCGATATCTATTTTTTTATTAATTGTATCTTTTGATTCTTTTATTTTATTATTTAGCTTATCTTCTGATGTTTTGGTTTTTCCTGACACAGAAATATCTTGCTTTAAATTTTCAAATGTTCTATCGCCTATTCCTTTTACATTTTTTAGATCTTCTATGCTTTTTAAAGTATTTGTTTTTCTGTATTCTATGATAGCGTCAGCTTTTGCCTCGCCTATACCTTTTAAGCTCATCAATTCTTCTTTTGTGGCTGTATTTAGATTGATAGCAGCCAACACCCATGAAGATAAAAATACTAAAGATAAAAATATCTTACCTATATTTTTCATTGTCAACTCCTTTTTGGATTGAATTTAAATAAAATTATAATCTAAATATATTATATTAATATTAAAAAATATAAGTAATTTATATTATTTTGTAATATTTTAGTGTGTAATATTTTTTATAATATATTTTTGTATACAAAAATTGCTTTTGCTAAAAACAAAATTAACTTTAAATGTGTTGAAATTAAAATAATTGCCGAAAAAGCTTTATACTAATATTTTTTGCAATTATCTTAAATTTGAAAAGTATGGCAAATTTAGACTTTTATATAAAATATTAATAAAATCGTTAAGTAATAACTTGTTTTAATATAAACTAATTTATACATTAAACTAAATACATTATTGCTACTATTACTATATGTCTCTAGCCTTTTTATGCTCTTGTATTCATTGGGATATTATCTTGGAGCTACTTTCTATGTATTCTTTGAAATAGTTTTTTCTTGTTCTGTTAAATCTTCACCATCTGCTTTAGATATTGTTACAGGGTTTATAAATGGTAGTTTTGATATTTGATTACTTATCTTATCATCACTATTTATAGCAAGTACATTTATAAGATAGTAAAAAATTTCAAATTCTTTTTCGTTTGTTATCTTTCGCTCTGATGTTTTAGTTGCATTAAAAAATAGAATAGGTTTACTAGGCTTAGGTTCTATATGTTTATCAAGAGTTATATCTTCATATATATCTTTAATTAAATCATCATCATAGTATTTATAAGGATATACCAAACACCCTCCATCAAATTCTTCAGTGTAAAATACTATATATCCTATCTCGCTATCACTTTTTCTAATTCCATCTTCTAGCATATCAAATAGATTTTTTTCCTCTTTATTGTACTCTAATGATATTTTAGAGTTTTTGCTTGGAAATTTTTTATACAAATCATTTCTATTGTTATCTACAAACCATATAGTATTTTTATCCAATCCATACTCTTTTTGTAAGTGATTCTTGAATGATATTATTGCTTCTTCTCTTTTGATTTTTTCTTTATAAAGTTTATTGTCTTCAATTGTATTTTTTGCATAACCAAAGCTTACTGCAATTAACATAAAAAATATTAACGTTTTTTTCATTACTACTCTCTTGTGATTTATTAAATAAAATAACTTAAATTTTATATGTTATTAATATAGAAATTAATTATAGTATGAATTTTCTAGTTTTTATAAATAAATATTTATACCTATATTATTAGAAAAGCTATAGATGATATTCATAACATATAAATCTCGTTTATTCAAGAGCAAACACTTCCTTGCTCTTCACCTCCATTATGGATAAGTTGTCAAATAATACAGCTCCTACATCCATAGAGTAGCAGTTATTCTCTTTAAAGTGTATCTTGTAAAATAAAACCTAGTTTGTTTAAACGATCTTGAGAGAAGAATTTTCTTTGTCGCATTTGTAAAAAATATTAATAAATAGCATAGTAAGCTTTTATTAGATGATATGGGCTCTTGAAAAAAGAGTACAAATAGTTTTCCTGCGCCATCCTAATATTACTATAAAATACAATAGAAAAGAAAACTATTGCAATTATCGTATAATGTATTAGCACTTAAAATGATAGCATTGATTTTATAAAATTACTATTATAAAATATATTTACTCAATATATTTTGTATTTTTGCTTTACAAATAATATACTTATGCTATAATAAAACAAAAAAAGGAATAATATGGCTCAAATAAGCTTAAGAATAGATGATAACGTTAAAAAGAATGCTGAAAAAGTTTGCGAAGAGATTGGTCTATCTATGTCCACAGCAATTAATATATTTCTTAAAAAATTAGGAACAGAAAAGAGGATACCGTTTGAAGTATCAGTTTCCGATCCTTTTTACTCAAGAAGTAATATGCTTTATTTAGAAGAAAAAATGGCTGAGTATAAATCAGGGAAGTTAAAATTTATAGAAAACGAGTTAATAGAAGAGTAATATGCCGGCAAAAACTATAAAATGGACTGCTGATGCATGGAGCGATTATTTGTATTGGCAAAAAGAAGACAAGAGTATATTAAAACGTATAAATATGCTTATAAAAGATATAAGCAGAAATCCTTTTGATGGAATTGGAAAACCTGAAGGATTAAAAGGAAATTTATCAGGGTTCTGGAGTAGGCGTATAGATAGCGAATATCGTCTAGTCTATTTAATGGAAGATAACGATATTTGCATTATTGCTTGTAAAGGTCATTATGACAACTAAGTGTAAAAGCACAATTTATTAGAAACAAATATATTAACAATATACTCTATAGCTTTGCATATATTTATTAATACATAAAAATGATGACAATATCATAGATGCAAAGCTTGGAATTTCTGATATCGATAATGTATCGGTGGGGCTTAATGCCGATATCAGATTTAGCGCATTTCACACATCTCAAAGCAAAGTTGTGGAAGGTAAAATCATATATATTTCAGCTGATAGCTTAGTAGATAAAAGAGATTTTGCATACTATGAGATAAAAGCCGAAATAACTCCAGAGGGGCTTAAATCGATGGAAGATAATAACTTCTTCTTGCTTCCTGGAATGCCTGCTGAAGTAGTTGCTAAAACAGGCGAGAGAACGATACTAAGCTATATGATAAAACCTTTTTCGGAAATGTTTGTTAAGGTCTTTAATGAAGAGTAAAATTCTATTATCTATATTTTGTTATTTAACCGTTTTTGCGCAAGATACTAGCCTCTCTCGAGCTTATGAAATGGCTCTTAGTAATGACCATACTTTAAAACAAAACATATACGAAGGCTTTGCTACAAAAGAAAGAACAAAGCAGACATTGGCATCGTTTTTTTCTAGCCTTAGCTTTGGTATGTCTTACAACGGACAAAAGTACAAGAAAAACCACCTTAAGATAGATGAGAGCTATATAAGATACGGACTTAGTGTAAATCAAATCATTTTTAGGCCGGCTAGTTGGTATGAGCTTAATCAAGACAAGCTAAGAGAATTTGGAAGCGACCTCATAAATGTGGGGCTGTAGAGCAAGATCTAGCCAAGAAAGTGGCAAAAGCATATTTTGACTACTCTTACGCTCTAAGCTCTTTAGAATTTGCCAAGCAGTACGAAGAGGTCACTAAGGTGAGGTTTAAAAAAATTCAAAAGTCGCTAGAATTTGGATTAAGCAATAAAATGGATATGCTGGAATCAAAAGTAAGGCTTGATGAAGCAAAGCTAAATATAAATAAAACCAAACAACAAATTCAAATAGCTAGCCTTGAGCTTGCAAGCATTATAGGCAAGCAGATCGAAGTAAATGAGAAGCTCTCAAATTTAGATCTGAATTTTTTCAAAAATATCGCATTAGAGCAATTTAATGATATAACAAAAAATTTGCAGTACAAACAAAGCGAGATACTAGCACAAATATCAGAAGAAGAGCTTAAAAAACGTAAAAGCGAACATCTGCCTAGCGTAAATTTAAATTTGGGTTACTACAACGATAGATACATGGATCGCAAATTCCCACTAGATGAAAATAATAAATTGCAAAGCACGATAAGCTTTGTGTTGCCTTTATTTACCGGAGGTCAGACTGCTGAGAGAATAGAAGAGGCGCGTTTACTAAATTTGTCAAATATAGAGCGTCAAAAAATTCGCAAAACAAGATACAAGTAGATTCAGAAAAAGCTGTGAGCGAATTTTTAAATTTAATTGATGAGGTAGAATTAACCAAGTCCTCTCTAGAAAATTCATTAGTTTATAGAGATTTTGTCCAGCAGGCATACGGCGATGGACTAAAGGATATAGTTGATCTTTTTGACGCTCAAGCAAAGGTTTTTCGCATACAAAATGAGCTGTTAAATTCTAACCATAAGCTTGTTTTGTCTTATTTGGAGCTAGAGTCTTTGATAGGAAATATATCCATGACAACAATGAAAAAATTAGAAAGAGCGTTTTAAAGTGCTTGTGAATATTAAAAGTCATCATATCTAACTTTATCCATAGGAGAATTTTCTATTAGTTCGTGTTTGATGGCATAATCAAAGATCATGCGAAATAGCTGATGAATTCTCTTAAGTGTGGCTAGCTTTCTTTGATGTTCAAGATTTACATATATTATGTATGTCTTTTTCGTTAATTTCGGATAGCTTTTTATTGCCTAATTGAGATATAGAGTTTTCACGAAGTCTTTTTCTATGAGTTTCAACTGTTTTAGGCTTGACATTATTAACCGATGAGTACCACGTCAATGCTTTTTCACAAGCTTGTGCGAATGATATATCAGGGGCTTTTGAGACAAATTCGCCACGCTTATGGGAATTAATTAGGGTTCTACATTTCTCTTCGGCTTCTGCAAGAGTAATTACACCCCATTCTCCTATGCTACGAATTACATTGTAGCCACCTATAGAAGTATATCTATACTTTATAGTTTTTCGGCCACTAGGTAGCACCTCAACCAAAAGTCCATTTGTACTATTAGGAATACGACTCTAACGGCTTTACCATTACCGTAGTATTCCAGATTGTTCAAAAAAGCCTCAGGATCTTTGTTTAACGGTCTTTTTGTGTTAGAATTATGTTTCATAACATTACCTTTGTATTTAATTTAAAAAATTAAATTTAGGTTTGTTATGTTAATGCAAACTCGTAAAATGTAATAATGTTTTACGAGCGAAAAAATTATTACATAAATTATTACACTTATCCTACCGAAGTAGATAAGTCTTTATGATATAATTTTTTCTAAAGTCCGACAAATTGGGACTATTTATATATAGTATTAATAACGTTACTTTAAAAAAGTAACAAATGGTGACCCATACGAGACTCGAACTCGTGTTACCAACGTGAGAGGCTGGTGTCCTAACCGCTAGACGAATGGGCCAAATTGGATAAACAGTAGAAAAATGGTGCCCCGTGTAGGGTTCGAACCTACGACCCCATCATTAAGAGTGATATGCTCTACCAGCTGAGCTAACGAGGCACACACTAAGATTTTAAAATGGCGCGGCGGACGGGGCTCGAACCCGCGACCTCCGGCGTGACAGGCCGATATTCTAACCAACTGAACTACCGCCGCAACCAAAATAAATGGTGGTCGCTATAAGACTCGAACTTATGACATCCACCTTGTAAGGGTGGCGCTCTACCAACTGAGCTAAGCGACCTAAATTAAATAACAAAAAGCTAAAATTTAGCCTTTGGTGGCGACCCTTAGAGGATTCGAACCTCTGTTGCTACACTGAGAGAGTAGAGTCCTGGGCCACTAGACGAAAGGGTCATAACCCTAATAAAAATGGTGTCCTGTGCTGGACTCGAACCAGCGACCCCTTCATTAAAAGTGAAATGCTCTACCTACTGAGCTAACAAGACTTAAAAATAAAAACGAAAATGGCGCGGCGGACGGGGCTCGAACCCGCGACCTCCGGCGTGACAGGCCGATATTCTAACCAGCTGAACTACCGCCGCAACCAAAATAAATGGTGGTCGCTATAAGACTCGAACTTATGACATCCACCTTGTAAGGGTGGCGCTCTACCAACTGAGCTAAGCGACCTAAAATGGTGTCCTGTGCTGGATTCGAACCAGCGACCCCTTCATTAAAAGTGAAATGCTCTACCTACTGAGCTAACAAGACAATTTTTTAAAAATGAAGTGTGATTATACGCAAAAACAACTTATTTGTCAAGAATATATGAAGAAATATCGAAAAACACACTAAATTTTATAAATTTAAACAAGGGAATTACCCCTTGTTCTAGCAAGAATAGCAAGTTTTAAACTCATATGCTGTAGGTCTTGCCTCATAAGGCCAAACTTGCGTCTCAAATTTATAGTGCTGGAATGCATCTATAAATACATCTGTCATAATAGGACTTAAGTATTCATTGTCGCGAATTAGAGCTTCAAGGCTTCCTCTTAGGGTATGCGGTAACTGCTCTATACCTTTTTCACGAATTTCGTCAAGATGTAGTTTAAATAAGTTCTCATCCATAGGCCCAACAGGCTCAAATTTATTTTTTACTCCGTCAAGTCCTGCCATAAGCATAGCTGAAAATGCTAGATATGGATTTGCTGTGCTATCTGGAAAGCGAATTTCTGCACGAACAGATTTTTCACCAGAACCGTAAGGGATTCTAACAGAAGCCGAGCGGTTTTGGCTTGAGTATGTTAGTATTGAAGGAGCTTCAAAGCCTGGAATTAAGCGTTTATAGCTATTTGTGCTTGGATTTGTAAATGCCGCCACGCTTCTTGCGTGATGTAAAATTCCACCGATATACCAGCGTGCAAAATCACTTAAATTTGCGTAATTTCCTTTGCCATAAAATAAATTTTTGCCGTCTTTCCAAACTGATTGATGTACGTGCATACCGCTTCCGTTATCGCCATAAAGCGGTTTTGGCATAAATGTAGCAGTCTTTCCGTTTAGGTGGGCTACCATTTTAACTACGTATTTATAAATTTGCACGTTATCGGCAGCTTCAACTAAAGTGCCAAATTTCACGCCTATCTCGCCTTGTCCTTGAGCCACTTCGTGATGTACGACAAAAGTTTCAAGTCCAACTTGCTCAAGCACCTGAACCATCTCTGCACGCAAATCTACCATGCTGTCTATAGGCTGGGTTGCTAGATATCCTCCCTTTGTGCGAGGACGATGACCTGTATTATAGCTATCTTTAAAGTCTCTTGCATCGTTCCAGACTCCCTCTTCAGTGTCCACTTCAAACATTGCACAGTTTGGCTGATCTATGATTTTAACGTTATCAAATACGAAAAATTCATTTTCTGGTCCAAAGTACGCCACATCCCCCATGCCACTTTCTTTTACATATGACATTGCTTTTTTTGCGATTGAACGCGGACATTTTTCATACATTTGATCTTTATAAATATCAAATACATCGCAAAATACTACAGCGGTAATATCTGCTGTAAATGGATCTAAAAACGCACTTTCTGCCTCAAGTTTTAAAATCATATCCGATTTATCAATAGGTTGCCAACCGCCTGTAGAGCTAGCGTCAAAAGGAATTCCGTTGATAAAATGATCTTTTTCAACCGCCTTTACATTATAAGTTAGGCTGTGCCATGCGCCGTTTATGTCGGTGTATCTAAAATCTATAAATTTGACTTCATTTTCTTTGCAAAATTCAAAAAAGTGATCGATACTCTTTACAAATTTACCCATTTTTATATCTCCTTAAAATTTAATCTCGTAATTTTATCATATTTAATTGTATTTAAGTTTAATTTAATACTAATTCTTTACCCTATTGAAAAATGATCAAATTTCTACTAAAAATTTATCCCTATTTTTAAAACAAGCACATTTGTTTATCCCTAAATTTTTAGCTATATCTTCACACTTTTGTCCGTTTAGTCCAACCTGATTTTTTGCGTGAGCATCTGAGCCAAAAGTAAGTGTAATGCCGTTACTTACAATCTCTTCAAGTAGCAAATTTGACGGATATTGTTCTCCGATAGGTTTTCTAAATCCGGCCGCATTTATTTCTACTGTTAAATTTGCTTTTTTTATTTCTTTTATAGCATTTTTTGCTATTAATCTAACATCTTTTTTAGGCAAAAATTTAAAGACTTTTATCAAGTCAAGATGTCCCACGATATCAAATTTCCCACACTTTGCCATTTTTTCTATGCAATAAAAATAGTCTTCCCAAATTTTATCTATATCTTTATTTTTGTATTCGCCTATGAATTCGGGATTATCAAATCCCCAGCCGCCCAAAAAATGCACCGAACCGATTAGATAATCAACCTTTCTAGTAAAAATTCTATCATCCATAAAGCCCTCTAAAAAATCAACCTCATAACCAAGCAAAATTTCAATTTCATTGCTAAAGTCACTACGTAAATTTAAGACTATATTTTCATATGCATCCATCTCGTCAAAGCCCATTCTATATGCTTCATCATATCTCATTGGAGCATGATCTGAAAAGCCGAAAAATTTAGTTCCTGATTTGATAGCTTCTAAAACGTACTCTCTTGGCTCATCAACTGCGTGTTTGCAAAGCGGAGTGTGGTTGTGCAGATTGACTTTCATAAATTTCCTTAAAAATAAAAAAGATAAAAATGATTTAAAAGTTAATTTTGGCTTTTTTAAACTAATATTTCGATAAATTTTAATATAATCAGCTTAAATTTTAAGGAGATTTTATGACACAAGCAGAGTTAGACGCCCTGATGGCAGGCGGACTTGACGATAGTGATGAAATTTTAGCAGAAGAAGATAAAGAGATAGAAATCAAAGATACAAAGCAAGAGATTAATGATTCATTTAGTAACGAAAACTACGCCAAAGACTACCGTGTATCGGCAAATATAGCTTGGCCTCCACCTCCACCAACTGATGATCACAAAATGGTTCATCAACTTGATGACGTAACTAAAGATAGCGAAGAAAAGGCTACTCAGATGCTTGATAAGCTTGATGCTATCAATAATTTTTTTATGGCTGCCGAGGGAGGATGCAATACTGTAAAAGACGGTATCAAATACAACATAGAAATTTTTAACAAACTTCATGAAAAATTCCCTAATATTAGAGCTTTCCAAGAGGCAATTGATAAAAATACCGAGCTTTTAAACTCTATTGAGGATGTGATAGGAAATATCCAAATGGGCGAAGATGAAGTGATGATGACCATGGATATGATGCAGTATCAAGACATCCACCGCCAAAAGATAGAGCGCGTTATAAACGTGATGCGCGCGCTTAGCAAATATATGAGCAGTCTGTTTGAGGGCAAGATCGATGATGAAAAGCGCGTAGGATCTGCGGTACATATTGCAGGCGATACGACTACTGAAAATTTGGTAAGTAATGATGATATCGAAGCCTTGATCGAAAGTTTGGGTAAGAAGTGAAAAGACCCGAGTTATTAAGTCCTGCAGGAAATTTAACCAAACTAAAAATCGCGCTTGAATACGGAGCGGACGCCGTATATGCAAGTGTAGCAAGTTTCTCGCTTAGAACCCGCTCGGCTAGAGAATTTAACTTGCAAACCTTTGAAGAGGCGATAGATTATACTCATTCAAAGGGCAAGAAATTTTACGCTACCGTCAATGCCTTTCCTTTTAACTCGCAAATAGAGCCTTTAAAGCGCCATTTAAAGACGATTTCGGCGATGAAGCCGGATGCTTTCATCATCGCAACGCCGGGCGTTATGGGTCTAGCCAAAGAGATAGCGCCTGAGATAGAGGTTCACCTCTCTACGCAAGCAAACGTGCTAAATTTCTTGGATGCTAAAATTTATCACGATATGGGTGCAAAGCGTATAGTCGTGGCTCGCGAGATGAATTTAAAAGATGTGATCAAGATAAAAGAGGCAATTCCTACGCTCGATATCGAAATTTTCGTACACGGCTCAATGTGTTTTGCGTATTCGGGGCGGTGTTTGGTAAGCTCCGTTCAAAGCGGTCGTATGGCAAATCGCGGAAGCTGTGCGAATGACTGTCGCTTTAAATACGAGCTTTACGCCAAAAACGATGAAAGCGGAGTGCTATTTCGCCTTGAAGAGGATGAAAACGGCACTCATATCATGAATTCAAAGGATTTAAAGCTCGCCGCTCACATAGAAGATATCATAAAATCAGGCGTAGTTGATAGCTTTAAGATAGAAGGGCGCACCAAAAGCGAATACTACGCAGCTTGCACAGCAAGAGCTTATAAAATGGCGATAGATGACGCTATGGCGGGTAAATTTGACGCGCAAATTTATGACGCGGAGCTAAATACGCTTAAAAATCGCGGCTTTACCGATGGATACTTAGTGCATAGACCCTTTGAAAGACCAAGTACGCAAAATCACTTCAGTAGCCTAGAAGAGGGCACTCATCAAGTAAACGCCATAAGCGAGGATGGAGAGTTCTTTAAGTGCAAATTTAAGATAGTTTTAAACAGACCTTACGAGCTTGTAATGCCAATCGGCAAAGACGTAAGCGAAACGGAAAATGAAATTTGTAAAATTTACTCCAAAGATGGCAAGAAATTTATAGAGTTGAAGAAGCTCATCACGAAAAAAGGCAAAGAGATGAGCGAAATTCATAGCGGAAATGAAAATGAGGTGAATTTAGGCGTGAAGTTGCCTGAATTTAGCTTTTTAAGAGAGGAGATAAGATGAAATTTGTTTCGATCATAATGGGAAGCAAGAGCGATTACGAGATAGTAAACGAAGCGGCGAAAGTTTTAGAAAAATTTGAAGTAAGCTATGAGCTTATCATCTCTTCGGCGCATAGAAGCCCAAAGAGAACCAGCGAATATGTATCAAGCGCGGAAAGCAGAGGAGCTCAGGTGTTTATCGCAGCAGCAGGCATGGCGGCTCACTTGGCAGGAGCGATCGCTGCAAATACAACTCGCCCCGTTATCGGCATACCGATGGGCGGAAGCTCATTAAGCGGCGTTGATGCGCTTTATTCTACGGTGCAAATGCCTGCGGGCATGCCAGTTGGAACAGTTGCCATCGGCAAGGCCGGAGCGGTAAATGCGGCCTATCTTGCGCTTCAAATTTTAGCGCTTAATGATAGCTCGCTTGATGAGAGATTAAGAGCCGATAGAGACGCTAAGGCAAAAGCGGTCGAGGAAGACTCGAAAAAAGTGGAGGTCTTACTCGCGTAAAAGGAGCAAAAATGCAGACTTATTTAAGCATCGATGAATTTTGCAAGCTTGTGCATTTGGATCGTGAAGTGATAGAAGGCATGATAAAGCGCGGAGTGCTAAATACAAAAGAGCAAGACGGCAAAATTTACATAGAGGCAAACGAAGGCACGATGAGCGTAGTTCCAAGCGTAAGCGCAAATTTAAGCATAACAAGCAAGCCAAGCGAAGGGTTTAGCTTCGTTGAAAAGACGATAGGAACCATCCTAAATTTGCACGAAAAGGTGCTTGACGCTAAGGACGAAACGCTTGATGCTCTAAGAAATGAGAATAAATTTTTAAAAGAGGCGCTTTTTTCTATGCAAGAGCTTTACGATGATGATAGAAAGACTATAGATACGCTTAACGAACAGCTTAAAAAGGCTAACGAAGAGATAGAGTTCTTAAAGCGTAAATATAAGCTCATGTGGAATAAAGCTGTGGAAAATTTCAAGGATAGCTAGT
Source organism: Campylobacter sp. RM16192 (assembly GCF_004803855.2). Lineage (NCBI taxonomy): Bacteria > Pseudomonadati > Campylobacterota > Epsilonproteobacteria > Campylobacterales > Campylobacteraceae > Campylobacter > Campylobacter sp. RM16192. Next base: position 599,711 of record NZ_CP012552.1, read on the forward strand.
GCAAATTGTAGAGCAAAAAGAAAGCTTTGAAATTTGCGGACTAAAAATTCGTACGGATAACGCTAGCGAAATGAACGGCGGCGGTAAAATAGCTGATTTATGGAGAGAATTTTTAAACTCCAGCTATAACGGAACGGATGAAATTTATGCCGTTTATCATGAGTATGAAAGCGACGTAAACGGCTCTTACTCTTTACTTGTTGGCACCAAAGGCTCGCCGCGCGGAGTTTATGAAAAAGTTACCGTAGAAGTTGGCAAATATGCCGTATTTAGCAAAGAAGGCACCGATGAGAAAGCCGTGACAGAGCTTTGGCGTGAAATTTGGGAGTTTTTTGAAAACTCGAATTTAAAAAGAGCCTACGTGACGGACTTTGAAAAGTATTTAAAAGACAAAATAGAAATTTATGTATCTACAAATTAAGGATAAAAATGACATTTTCACAAATTATTTTAACACTGCAAAACTACTGGCAAGAGCTTGGCTGTGTGATACTTCAGCCATACGATATGCCCGCAGGCGCAGGAACATACCATCAAGCGACATTTTTAAGAAGTCTTGGCAAAAAGCCTTGGGCGACAGCTTATGTAGCGCCATCTCGCCGTCCGACTGACGGTAGATACGGAGAAAATCCAAACCGCTTGGGAGCGTATTATCAGTTTCAAGTTTTAATCAAACCAAGCCCTGAAAACATCCAAGAGCTTTATCTAAAAAGCCTTGAAAAACTTGGTTTTGATCTTAAAAAGCATGATATCCGCTTTGTCGAGGATAACTGGGAGAGTCCAACACTTGGCGCATGGGGGCTTGGTTGGGAAGTTTGGCTTGACGGTATGGAAGTGACGCAATTTACGTATTTTCAGCAGGTGGGCGGCATCACTTGCGATCTAATAAGTGCCGAGATAACATACGGGCTTGAGCGCCTTGCTATGTATCTGCAAGATGTTGATAGCGTATATGACATCGTTTGGGACGATAATGGCGGCAATGTCGTAACTTACGGCGATGTGCATAAGCAAGGCGAGTATGAGTGGAGTAAATATAACTTCGAAGTTGCCGATACGAAGATGCTTTTTAATCAGTTTGAAAACGCCTTTAATGAGTGCAAAAACTGCTTAGAGGCTAAAATTTCACTTCCTGCGTATGATTATTGCATGCTTGCGGCACATACTTTTAACGTGCTTGACGCGCGTGGAGCGATTTCCGTAACTCAAAGACAAGATTATATCCTGAAAATTCGCGAGCTGGCCAAAGAGTGCGCGCTAACTTACAAGGCTAGCATAGATGAGCAAGAGGCGAATTCGTAAATGAAAATAGCTGAAATTTATAAATTTTTAAATGAGCTAAGCCCATTTGAAAATCAAGAAAGCTGGGATAATAGCGGGCTTATAATCGGCTCGCCCCACGATGAAGTGAGTCAAATTTATCTAAGCCTTGATATTGATTTTGAGCTTTTGAGCAAAGTTAAGCCAAATTCGCTTATCATTACTCACCATCCGCTGATATTTAAAGGACTAAAAAGCATAAATTCAAGTCTTTATCCAAGCTCGCTCATAACGCAAATGATAAAAAAAGAAATTTCATTAATAAGCCTTCATACGAATTACGATTTAAGCCATCTAAACGAATATGTAGCAAGCGAAATTTTGGGTTTTAAAGAGTATGAAAAAGATGAATTTTTGCTTTATATGGATGTGAATTTTAGCTTTGAAGAGCTTTGTGATTTTATAAAGGATAAATTTAGCCTGCAAACTTTAAGAGTTGCAAAAACTACTAACGAAAATAGAATTCGCCGTCTTGCACTCTGCACTGGAAGCGGCGGAGATCTTATATCAAAAGTTAAAGCCGACGCATTTTTGAGCGGGGACTTTAAATATCATCAAGCGCTTGAAGCTAAGATGAACGGATTAAATTTGATAGACATAGGGCATTTTGAAACAGAGCGCTATTTTGGGGAATCCTTGGCAAAATATTTGCAAAATTTGGGAGTTTTCATTATAATAACTAACTCAAAAAACCCATTTGTATACCGCTAAACAAAAAGGAAAGTTATGAATAAATATTTAGAGCAGCTTGTCGATCTTGCCCAAATCGATAAAGAGATTGACGGATTTGGACCTAGACTAGAAAAAGTCGAGCGTGTTTTAAGAGCGACAAAAGATGAGCAAGCAGGCATTGCCGAGCAAATTTCAAATATTGACGAAGCCGTAGCCGAGTTAAAATTTCAAAAATCGCAAACCAACGCTCATATCGCTGAATTTTCTGCCAAGATTAAAGATGTCTCAAAGAAAAGCTCGGCAGCAAAAACCGAAAAAGAGATCAAGGCTCTTCAGCTTGAAGATGAGCTTGCCAGAGAGCAACTTGAGGCTGCGAATGATGAGATTGAAAGGCTTGAAAAGATAATCGCAAATAAAAACGATCTAAAAACCGAGCTTGAAGCTAAAAGTGCCGAGCTTACAACAAGCCTGCAAAAAATTGAAGCCGACATCGCTCAAGAGGTAAGTGCGATAGAAAAAGAAAGAGCTGAAATTTATGCAAAAAAAGATAAGCTGATCGGCGATATGAATCAAAAAATTCTTACATTTTACGAGAAAATTCGCAAATGGGCTCACAACACCGCCGTAGTACCTGTAAAAAAACAAGCATGCTATGGCTGTTTCATGCAGATAAATGATAAAACTTATTCTGCGGTTATAAAGGGCGAAGATGTCGTTACTTGCCCACATTGCGGAAGAATTTTATATAAAGAGACGGCTGAATAGCCCTAAAATTTGGTAATAATATATTATATTTTAGCTCTGATTGCATTTGCGATCGGGGCTTTACCGCTTCTTTTTATCGCTTTTAAAACAAAATATCACCGCTCGATTCCCGCTAGATTTTTTCTTTTTAACAATCCCAAATTTAATGAAGCAGACATTCATTTTCATGCTTGCTCGTTTGGTGAAATTCGCTCTATTGCGCCACTTTTAAAGAAATTTGAGAGTATGGCCGTAAGCGTGATAACAAAAACAGGATTTGACGAAGCTAAAAAGATAACGCCAAACACAAGATTTTTGCCGTTTGAAATTTTTATCCCTTTTTGGCTTAAAAGATCTAAAATTTTAGTTATCTTTGAAGCAGAACTTTGGCTTATGCTTGTGTTTTGGGCTAAATTTAAAGGCTCAAGAGTTATTTTGATAAATGCTAGAATTTCAGATAGAAGCTATAAAAGATACTTGAAATTTAAGTTTTTTTATAATGAATTTTTTAAATTTATAGATAAAATTTATGCGCAAAGCGAGCTTGATAAACAAAGATTAATCAGTCTTGGCGCAAAAAACGTAGTCATAAACGGAAATATCAAATCGGCCTTTTTACCTAGCATTAGTAAAGCTTACACCAAGCCAAAAGAGCGCATTATAGTGCTTGCAAGCACTCATAAAGGGGAAGAAGAGCTGCTTTTAAATCATATAAATTTAAGAGAAAGCGATAAGCTTATTTTGGTTCCGCGCCACCCTGAGAGATTTGATGAAGCGGGTGAAATTTTGGCTAAATTTGCCCGCAATCACGGCTTTAGTTTTGAGAGATTTTCAAAATCTCAAAATTTTAGCGCCAAATGCGTTCTTGTTGATACCATGGGCGAGCTTGTAAATATCTATGCGATATCAGACATCGTGATTTTGGGTGGCAGTTTTGTGCCAAATGTCGGCGGACACAATCCGATCGAGGCGGTTCAGTTTGAAAATAGTATAATTACGGGCGAGTTTATATTTAACCAAAAGGCTCTTTTTGAACAGGTTGATGATGTGGTATTTACTAAAGCCGAGTATATCGGCGATTTACTTAAAAAAGAGCTGAAAAAGAGTAAAATCCGTTCGCTTGGAAGTGCGGATGAAATCATAAAAGACATTAAGGATAGTTGTGAAAGAGGAAAAAGCTTATAAACTCCTTGCTTTGCAAGAGGGAATTTCAAACAACGAAGCAAAGGAGCTCATAGATAGCGGATTAGTAAGCGCAAGGGGTCAAAAAATCGTAGTTGCAAGAGCAATGATGAGTGTTACTACTAAATTTAGCGTGCAGAAGATGCCAAAGCCTAGCGTGATATTTGAAGATGAAAATTTAATCGCTATCAATAAGCCTGCGTTTTTGACATCCGAAAAAGTAAGTCAAATTTACAAATTTCCGCTTTTACACCGTCTTGATAAAGAGACTAGTGGAGTGCTTTTGCTTGTTAAAAATGAGGAATTTCAAAAAAAAGCCATTGAGGAATTTAAACATCACCGAGTGAAAAAAGAGTATATCGCGATGGTTAAAGGAATTTTAAGTGAAGATGTGAGAGTTGATGAACCTATAATCACTCTTAAAAATAAAGGCGGAGCGTATTCGAAAATTTCAAAAGATGGGAAAGAGGCTGTTTCTATAATTTCACCTGTCATGGTGGCGGGCAAAAAAAGCTTGGTGAGAGTTGAAATCCCAACAGGCAGAACTCATCAGATAAGAGTGCACCTAAATCATATCGGATTTGGTATAGTCGGCGATGAAAAATATGCTAAAAACAGATCAAAGCGAATGTATTTGCATGCGTATAAAATAGAAATTTTAGGATATAAATTCAGCGCTAATTTGGGAAGTGATTTTAATGATTTTGGCTTTGAGATAGGCAAGAATTTTGAAGTTTAAAGAGTGATAAAGCTAAAATTTAGTAAAATGCGTCCCTTATGTATTTAAATTAATTATAAACAGGCAAAATTTTAGGTGTTTTAAAGTGCCTAGGATAAGCCAAAAGCCATATTTGGCTAGCAAATAAATTTAAAAAGGTAAAGTTGTGTTTGAACAAATCAGTGAATCTTTTCGTTTGGCCGTTAGTAAAATCAGATTTGTTGATGATGAAAAAGCGTTAAAAAACGCTCTTGATGTGCTTAAAAAGGCTCTTTTAAAAGCCGACGTTCATCACAAAGTTACTAAAGATTTGCTGGCGCTGATTGAGGCTGATTTGAAACAAAGCAGTATAGGGCAAAAGCAGTTTTTAGACTCTATAAAATCAAATTTGACTAAAATTTTAACGGCTCCTGGAAATCAAGGATTTGTCTATGCACCTGTCGCCCCAACTGTGGTTTTGATGGCGGGACTTCAAGGTAGCGGTAAGACAACCACGACAGTAAAGCTTGCAAGCTATTTAAAGCTTAGAAAAAAGAAAGTTTTAGTGGCGGCCTGCGACCTTCAAAGACTTGCAGCCGTTGAGCAACTTCGCCAACTTTGCGAAGCTAATGAGATAGAGCTTTTTAGTATAGAAAACGAAACAAACCCGATAAAAGTAGCAAAAGCGGCACTTGAAAAGGCAAAAAGCGGACTTTATGACGTGCTTTTGGTTGATACCGCGGGACGTCTTGCGATAGATGAAGCTTTGATGAGCGAGATAAAAAGTATAAAAGCAGAGCTTAATCCGCATGAAATTTTCTATGTTGCCGATGCGATGAGCGGGCAGGACGGTATAAAATCCGCAGCGGGTTTTAATGACGCTTTGTCGATAACAGGCGTAGTGCTATCTAAATTTGACTCAGACAGCAAAGGTGGTGTTGCTATAGGAATAGCAAAGCAGCTAAATATACCGCTTAGATTCGTTGGAATTGGCGAAAAAACAGCTGATTTGGAGAGTTTTATACCTGATCGCATAGTAAGCAGGATTATGGGTGAGGGCGACTTGGCGACTTTGGCTGAAAAAACAAGCGCTATTATCGATGAAAAAGAGGCAAAAAGACTTAATAAAAAGATAAAAAAAGGACAGTTTAATTTTAACGACTTTTTGGAACAGATGGAAAGTGTTAAAAAGCTTGGAAATATGAAATCGCTCATAGGCATGATCCCTGGCCTTTCAGGCGTGGCAAATCAGATAAAAGATATAGATTTGGATAACTCAAAAGAGATAATTCATATAAGAGCCATGATAAATTCTATGACTTTAAAAGAGCGTGAAAACCCCGATCTTTTAAACAATAGCAGAAAAAGACGTTTGGCGCAAGGCGCGGGTCTTAGTCAGGTAGAAGTTAATAGATTTCTTAAACAATTTACAAACGCTTCAAAAATCGCTAAGAAATTTTCAGGAAAAGATGGTATGAGAGGACTTGGAAATTTACTCTCTCAAGCCAAGATAAATCGCCCTAGTTAAAAATGGGCTTAAATTTGGGTATAATTGTGCCTAAATTTAAGCCTTATTTAAAAATTTAGAAGGAGAAACAAGATATGGCAACAGTAGTAAGACTAACAAGAATGGGACGCAAGAAAAGACCATTTTATCGTATAGTTGTAACAGACAGCAGAAAAAGAAGAGACGGCGGCTGGATAGAGTCTATAGGATATTATAATCCAATGGTTGAGCCTGAAGTTGTTAAATTTGATGCTGAGCGCCTTGCTTATTGGAAGGGTGTTGGTGCACAACTTAGCGATAGAGTTGCAAAAATAACTAGCAAATAATAACAATGGTTGAAGATTTTTTACGCGAATACGCAAAACTTATAGCAGATTTTCCCGACAAAGTAAAAGTCGAAAGAGTAGAGTTGGGAGAAAATTTCGCCGAAGTGATAGTCTATGCCGATAAGGTAGATACCGGTAAACTCATAGGAAAAGACGGCAGAATGATAAATGCTATAAAAACTGTAATAATAGGTTGCAAGGCAAAAGATGCGACTTCATATAGGGTTACGGTAAAGCCGCTTGAAGAGTGATCTGGTAGAAGTCGGCATACTTGGTAAAAGCGTCGGCTTAAAAGGGTTTCTTAAGCTTCACGACAAAAGCGATTTTCCTAAGCAATTTAAAAAAGATGCGAAATTTATAGATAAAGACGGTAACGAGCTAGTTGTAAAAAGCTTTAATAGCGCAAATAGCTCTATCCTTTTTTATGATTTTGAAGATGTCGATTTAGCTAAAACTCTTACAAATCGCACTATATATACCACTAAAGAACTTACTCGTCAAACTTGCAAGCTAAAAAAAGATGAGTTTTTTTATTTTGACATTTTGGGATGTAAAATTTACGAAAATGAGCAAAATTTAGGAGTAGTTGAGGATATAGAAGACGGCAGTGCAAATCATCTTTTTTATATTAAGACTGATAATGAGCTTGTGCAAAAAGGACTTGCTAAGAATTTTTACATACCATATATAAGCGCCTACGTAGAAAAAATAGATATACAAAACAAGATAATTTATACCAAAAACGCTTTTTTGATCTTAGAAAATTCATGATTAAATTCACATTTATCACGCTTTTTGAAAATTTAATCAAGCCTTATTTTACGGACTCTATCTTAGGTCGCGCAACTAACGAAGGACTAATAAAGCTTGAGTTTGTAAATCCAAGAAATTTTAGTAAAGATAAGCATAAAAAAGTTGATGATTATATGATAGGAGGGGGAGCAGGACTTCTTATGAGCGTTCAGCCTCTTGAAGATGCGATAAAATCTGTAAAAGACAAAAACTTAAATACTCATATTGTTTTTTTAACTCCTGCCGCAAAGAAATTTGAACAAGAAGATGCAAAAAGGCTGTCTAAAAAAAAGCATATTTGCTTTATTTGCGGAAGATACGAAGGGGTTGATGAGAGAATTGTCGAAAGATACGTAGATGAAGTTTTTTGCATAGGCGATTTTGTGCTTACCGGTGGAGAGTTGCCGGCCCTTTGTATGAGTGATGCTATATCTAGGAATATAAGCGGAGTTTTGGGCAATGAAGAGAGTTTAAGTGAAGAGAGTTTTGAGCAAGGACTTTTAGAATCTCCGGCTTTTACCAGGCCAAATATATATGAAAATTTAAATGTTGTTTCAGACTTTTTAAAGGGAAATCATGCTAAAATCAAGGCTTTAAAAAATGATATGGCGTGCTTCAAAACTAGGTTTTTCCGTCCTGATTTATACCGAAAATACAAGCCGCTGATGAAGGATAAAAGATGAGAAATAAGTATATTGAAGCATTTGAAAATGCTCAAATAGCAAGCAAGTCTGTGCCTGAATTTCGTGCCGGCGATACACTTCGTGTAGCTATTCGCATTAAAGAAGGCGATAAAACTAGAGTTCAAAACTTTGAAGGTGTCTGTATAGCTAGACGCGGAAGGGGAACCGGTGAAACATTTATGATCAGAAAAATCGGTGCAAACAGTGTTGGCGTTGAGAGAATTTTCCCAATCTACAGCGACAGCCTTGAGAGTATAACTGTGTTAAGACGCGGTCGCGTAAGACGTGCGAAACTATTCTACCTTCGCGATAGACGCGGTAAATCTGCACGTATTAGGGAGCTTAAAAAGTAAAATTTATTGTTTTTTGAAAAATGGTGAAATTTATAAATTTCACCTCTACTCTTTTATTTATATTTTAAATTAAACTACTTAATTAATAAAAAGAACTTTTTATATTAATATAAAACAAAATATTTTATATTGGTTTTTTGCTACAAAAAATATTATTCATTATGCTACATAACTATGAAATTACCAATATTCAAATTTTTAAATTTTATTTTTAACTGTTATAAAGGTTACTTTTTATATCATTTTTGAAATGAAAATTTCATTTTTATAGAGTTACTTATCCGTTACTTTGCAATAATCTTAACAATATATTCATATATTTTGATATTGTATCGCAAATTGAAGAAGTATTATTATATATTTCTATTTTAAATAGACTAATATTTTATTTTAAATTAATATTAATAATATTATCGATGTTGACGTAAATATACTTTATTTTTAATTATATTTTAAAAATATTTTCAAAGTGTAATTACCATGAAATGCTATTATATAGATGAATTATCAAAAAAATGTTAGCACAGCGTCTGTTTGTCATAATCAACCAAAATATATTTAATCTTTTTAAAGCTTTATTTAATATTAATGAGCTTATTTTCTAATAATTATAAATATTTTTAAAAATAAAAATAAAGAAAAAATTAATAGTTTAATTTAAAAATTATAAAATTTGTAGTATAGTTTCAGTAATCAAAATTTTTTTAAAGGAGACCGTTATGGGTTTTAGAAAAGAACATGATTTCATAGGTGAGCTTGAGATCTCTAACGACGTTTATTATGGTGTTCAAACTTTCAGAGCACTTGAGAACTTCCACATGAGTGGAAGAAAACTTAGTGACTATCCTTATTTTATAAAAGCTTTCGCTCAAATTAAAAAAGCTGCTGCGCTAGCCAATAAAGAAGTTGGCGTACTTGATGGCGCTAAAGCCGAGGCTATAGCAAAAGCTTGCGATAGATTGATTGCAGGAGAATTTCAAGATCAATTCGTTGTTGATATGATTCAAGGTGGTGCTGGAACTTCTACAAATATGAATTCAAACGAAGTTATTACAAATATTGCACTTGAAAGCATGGGACATAAAAAAGGCGAATATCAATACCTTCATCCAAATGACCATACAAACCTAGGTCAAAGTACAAACGACACATACCCAAGCTCTATCAAAGTAGCCGCTTATGCAAAACTAACAGATCTTTTAAAGGCTATGGAACTTCTTAAAACAGAACTTGAAGTAAAAGCAAAAGATTTTAAAGATATTATAAAAATGGGTAGAACTGAGCTTGAGGATGCTGTTCCTACAACACTTGGAAATACATTTAATGCATTTGCGAGCTATATTAAAAGCGATATAGAAAAAATCACAGCTGCTCGTGAATCGATGACATATCTAAATATGGGCGCTACTGCTATCGGAACAGGCATTAACTGCCATCCAGATTATAAAGCTTCTGTTCATAAAATTCTAAGCCAAATTACAGGTGTAAACTTTAAACCAGCAGACGACTTCATAGCTGCTACTCAAGATACTGCGGATTTCGTTCATGTAAGTGGCGCATTAAAAACAGCTGCAGTTCGCTTAAGCAAAATCGCAAACGACCTTCGCTTAATGAACTCTGGTCCAAGATGCGGTTTAGGTGAGATAAATTTACCACAAATGCAACCAGGAAGTTCAATTATGCCTGGTAAAGTAAACCCTGTTATAGCTGAAGTTGTAGGTGAGGCTTGCTATGAGGTAATCGGAAATGACGTTACTATTATGCTTTGCTCAGAAAGAGGAGAATTTGAGCTAAATGCGTTTGAACCAGGAATCGCTTATGCGCTATTTAACTCTATATTTATCCTAGAAAATGCTATGAAAACTCTAGCTGAGAAAGCTATTAGAAAACTAACCGCAAATCCTGAAGCTTGCTTGAAATCAGTTCTTGGATCAGTCGGTATAGTTACGGCATTTAATCCTTATATAGGATATGAAAAATCAGCAAGTATTGCCAAAGAAGCTCTTCAAACAGGTAAAGCTGTTGGCGATATCTGCTTGGAGAGAGGCTATCTAAGCAAAGAAGAGATCGATAAAATTTTAGAGCCTAAAAATATGCTAAACCCTCATATGGGTAAATAAACTTCATTAAACATACCAAAATAAATTTGTTATGTTTAAAATTTGTGTTTTGAAATAAATCTTTATAAAGGAGTTTTTATGGATATAATGCTGATTTTGCAGATTATAGTCCTATTCGGAGGTATCTACCTAGGTGTTAAGCTAGGTGGTATGGCTGTTGGCTACGCAGGTGGTCTTGGTGTCGTTGTTTTAGCGATACTTGGTATGAAGGTGGAGATGAAAGGTATTCCTATTGATGTTGTCCTTATCATCGCTTCTGTTATATCTGCTATTACAGCTATGCAAGTTGCCGGTGGTCTTGACTATCTTGTTCAGGTTGCATCTAAAATTTTACGCAAAAATCCAAAACAAATCAACTACTTGGCCCCTACTGTTACTTATATGCTAACAATGTTTGCAGGAACAGGTCACACAGCTTTTTCAATGCTTCCTGTTATTACAGAGGTTGCCAAAGGACAAAACATTAAGCCCTCAGCACCTCTTGCACTTTCTGTTGTTTCATCTCAGGTTGCGATTACTGCCAGCCCGATTTCAGCTGCTTTCGTTGCTATGACAGGTGTTGTCGAGCCACTTGGTGTTAGCTATCCGATGCTACTATTTATATGCGTCTCTACAACATTTGTTGCTATGCTTGCAACTGCGTTTTTTGTAAATAAATTTTACGATTTAGATCTTTCAAAAGACCCAATCTACCAAGAGAGACTTGCAAAAGGTCTAGTAGAAGAGGTTAAAGATGCTGAGTATAAAGAGCTTAAACCATATGCGAAGAAATCTGTTGCAATATTTGGTATAGGCGTTTTAATAGTTGTTGCTTATGCATTGCTTATTTCAAAAAGTTTAGGACTGATTCAAAACCCAATCCTAACAAGAGATAACGCAATTATCAGCTTTATGCTAACAATAGGCTTTATGATTGTTGTACTTTGCAAGGTTGATACAGGTAAACTACTTTCAACAAGCACATTCCAAAGCGGTATGAACGCAATCATCTGCGTTATCGGTATCGCATGGCTTGGAACAACATTTGTTAACGGTCACCTTGAAGGCATTAAAGATGTAGCTAAAAACGTGGTTACTCAGTATCCATTTATTTTGGCTGTGGCGCTTTACTTCCTAAGTTCCTTGCTATACTCTCAAGCTGCTACAACTCGTGTTATGATGCCTGCTATTGCAGTTGCTCTTGGTATGACAAGCCCTGAAAATTCACAAAACGTTTGGATTCTAGTTGCTTCATTTGCAGCCGTTTCAGGACTATTCGTTCTACCTACATATCCTACAACACTAGGTGCTATCGCGATGGATGATACAGGAACTACAAAAGTTGGTAAATTTGTATTTAACCATTCATTCTTTATTCCTGGTACAATCATGGTTGCGATCTCTGTTGCACTAGGATTTTTAATAGCTCCTGTTCTTCTATAAGAACAAAATAAATTTAGCCAAGAGACACTCTCTTGGCTTTTTTAAATTTTAAAAGGATAATAAGATGAAAAGAGTTGGAATTTTAGGCGGAATGGGACCACTTGCTACAATAGATTTATACGCTAAAATGGTTGAACTTACAGATGCTAAAAAAGATCAAGACAATATACCTATAATCATCGATAATTATCCACAAATTCCTGATAGAACCGCCTATATACTTCACGGTGGGCAAGATCCGTTTCCTTTTATGAAAGAGGCTGCTTTAAGGCTTAAAAACGCAGGATGTGAAGCGGTTTGCATGGCGTGCAATACGGCTCACTATTTTGCAGATAGGCTTGTAGAAGATACGGGGATTAATCTACTTCATATAGCAGGCATTGCCGTAGATGCGATTAAAAAAGAGTATCCAAATGCTAAAAAAATAGCCGTTATAGCGACAACAGGAACTACAAAGGCTAAAATTTACGAGAACAAGCTTGTAGAAAACGGCTTTGAGTGTGTGCAAATCCCAGAAAATTTACTTGAAAATATAATGGATTGTATCTATAAAGGCGCGAAAGCAAATAAGCTAAAAGAGTATGTCGAGCTTTTTAATGACACTATAGATCAAATTCAAGCCGATGTTTATATAGCTGCTTGTACCGAAATACCGCTGTTTTTGCCTTATGCAAAGAAAAAAGATAAATTTGTTGATGCGACTCTTGAGCTTGCTAAGGCTGCAGTGAAATTTAGTCTTGAGAAATAGATATTTTATACTAGCTAGCTTACTTACCGCTTTTAACATCTACATTTAAACGCCTATTAAAACAAATTTCTATAAAATCTATATTAATACAAATTTTAAAAGGCATTAGATGTCTCATTTTGAATTCGCAAGCTCGTATTTTGGTGCTTTTGTAATACTTATTTTGTCAATTATAGTATTTAGCTTAATTGTGTTTTTATCAAGCAAAATAGGTAGCAGAATGGCAAATAAAAACTCGGAGCGTCTAAAACTATCTATTTATGAGTGCGGACCAGAGGTTGTCAAGCAGCCAAACAGGATAAATATTCACTACTTTTTATACGCTATCTTGTTTGTGCTTTTCGATGTTGAGGTTATATTTATGTTTCCTTGGGCTGTGGATTTTAAAATTTTAGGATTATTTGGATTTATTGAGATGGCATTTTTCATCATACTTTTATCGATAGGATTTATCTATGCGTGGGGCAAAGGAGCGTTTACGTGGCAAGACATCAGATAAATTATGCACAAAATGGCGGTTTGCCGGTAGTGCTTACTACGGTTGATAAGCTTGTACAATGGGGTAGGAGCAACTCGCTTTGGGCACTTAGCTATGGGCTTGCGTGTTGTGCGATAGAGATGATGGCAAGTGGAGCCAGTAGATATGACTTTGATAGGTTTGGAACGATTTTTAGAGCCTCTCCTAGACACTCTGAGGTAATGATAATAGCCGGAACTCTTACTAAAAAGCATGCCGAATTTACACGTAGGCTATACGATCAGATGGCTGAGCCAAAATGGGTCATATCGATGGGAAGCTGCGCAAATACAGGAGGCATGTTTAATACCTATTCAACTGTGCAAGGAGTGGACCGTATAATTCCAGTTGATATATATCTGCCAGGATGTGCGCCTAGGCCAGAAACTCTTCAATATGCGTTAATGATACTTCAAAAAAAGATTCGCAAAGAGAGTTCGTTTAGAGCTCAAGCTCCAAAAAGGTTAGTATGATGAGAGAGTATCAAGATAGAAAGAATGCTCAGAAAAAGCACTACTACAAGGATTCATTTTATGTTGCCGAGCAAACTAAGAAATTTAATGCGCAAGAGAGTGAATTTAATGAGGATTTAGAGGCTTTAAACTCTGAAAATTTAGAAATTTTAGACTCATATATAGAACTTGGTCAATTTGTAGTCTATGTAAAAAGTAGTGAAAATTTAAAAGCCCTTAGGATATTTAAATCTCTTGGATACGAGGTTTTATCTGAAATTTCGGCTGTTGATTTTGTATCTAAAAAGGGTGGATTTGAGGTTTTTTATCAGCTCTTATCGATATCAAACAAAAAGAGAGCTCGAGTAAAGTGCTTTGTAAAAAAGGGCGAGATGCTTAAAAGTGTGGTTGAAATTTATAAAAGTGCCAATTGGTCGGAGCGAGAGATGTATGATATGTTTGGAATTTTTATACAAAACCATCCTAATTTAAAACGTCTTATAATGCCTGATGATTGGCATTCGCACCCTCTTTTAAAGAGCTATCCGTTGCATGGAGATGAGCATGCCAGATGGTATGAGGTTGATAAAATTTTCGGTCGTGAATATCGCGAGATAATAGGTCCTGAGAATAGAGATAGTGCCAAAATAGACAGCAAAGATACTTTTAACTTTGGGCGAATTTATCACGAGGTTGAGCGTGGAGCTGAGCCAAGAGACGAGAAAATTTTACAAGAGTATCAAGAAGATGGTGGCGTAGCCTTTGTTAAGCGCGTAAAACGCAATAAAAGTAAAATTTTAGAAAAAAGACCTTAGAATGCAAAATCCTAGCAAACTTAGACCGTTTTTTGAAAATATAGAATTCGAAGAAAACAATGGAAAAATGATACTAAATTTCGGCCCTCAGCACCCTTCTGCGCACGGGCAACTAAAGCTAGTGCTTGAGCTTGACGGTGAAAAGGTTGTGCGCGCTATGCCTGAGATTGGCTTCATGCATAGAGGCGTTGAAAAGATGGCTGAAAATATGACCTTTCAAGAGTTTTTGCCGGTAACTGATAGAATTGATTATATAGCTTCAAGTGCTAATAACTATGCCTTGTGCGCGGCGGTTGAGAAGCTTTGTGATATCGAGGTTCCAAGAAGAGCTCAGATAATAAGAACTATGCTTTTGGAGTTAAACCGTATAAGCTCGCATCTTTTATTTTTAGCCACCCACGCACTTGATGTAGGCGCAATGACCGTATTTTTATACGCCTTTAGAGAGCGTGAATATATTTTAGATTTGATTGAAAAATATTGTGGCGCCAGACTTACGCACTCAAGCATTAAGATAGGCGGAGTATTTCTTGATCTACCTAGCGGCTGGACTGAGGAACTGCTGGCGTTTTGTAATAAATTTCCAAGCGATATAGCCACTTATGAGGGACTTTTAAGCGAGAATAGAATTTGGCGTATGAGACTTGAGGGAGTTGGTGTTTTAAGCCGTGAAAAGGCTCTTAGCTGGGGATGTTCAGGAGTTATGCTAAGAGCTAGCGGTGTAGAATTTGATATTAGAAAGGCTGAGCCGTATTTGGTATATAACGAGATTGATTTTGAAGTGCCATACTCAAATACCGGTGATTGTTATGCAAGATATAAGCTTTATATGGAGGAGATGAGGCAGAGTGTAAAAATACTGCTTCAATGCGAGAAGCTTTATAGCACTTCAGGACCTGAAATTTTAGCTAATTCGCCTCAATTTGTAAGTGCCAGCAAAGAGCAGATAATGACACAAAACTACTCTTTGATGCAGCATTTTGTGCTGGTTACTCAAGGGCTTAAGGCAAAGCGCGGAGAGATTTATCATCCTACCGAGTCGCCAAAGGGAGAGCTTGGATTTTATATTTACTCTACTGCAGAGAGTAGTCCATATCGCTTGAAAATTCGTGCTCCAAGTTTTTTTCACTGTGCGCTTTACGAAGAGCTTTTAGTGGGTCAATATGTGGCTGACGTGGTTACTATAATAGGAAGTAGCAATATAATTTTAGGTGAAATCGATAGATGAAAAGAGTTGATTTAAGACATTTAAGGGGTGAATTTTTAAGCGAGTTAAGCAATCAGGCTAAGAGATTAAATGACGGTGAGGTCTGTATATTTCTCTTTGAGCCTGTAGAGTTTGACAATATCGAAAAAAGCGTAAATTTGATACGAGAAGAGGGCTGTGAGCTTATGAATTCGCTTAAATTTAATCAGGTGGATTGGACCATAGTCGTTAAGAAAATTAAAGGGCAGATATGAAATTTAAAGAGTTTAAAGGCGCAAAAACATTAAGTCTTGCTAGTTTGCTGAGTTTGCAAAATTTGACCTTGGCAAATGAGCTAAAAAATCAAGATTTTGTATATATCTCTTGCTTTGAAGATGAAGTTTTGGGTAGTGAAAATCTAATTCGTTGCGAAATAGGATCTATTAGCTATGTTTTGGCTCTTCTTTGCAAATACTGCCTTGATTTTTCAAAATTTGAAAGCGACGTCAAAGAGTATTTTGATGAGCTTGATGAAGGCTTTTTAAGCGGAGAGTGCAATATCGGAGAAGAGGAGTTTGAGGATCTGGCTATTTTTATGAAGGATTGCGAAAATATGATAATAGACAGCACTTTCTTCTCACATCCAGACTCCAAGATGATATTTGAATGTTTAAATTTGCTAAATTTAAATACTATTGTCGCGGATAGTAAGATTAAAGAAATTAAGACTTACGGAAATTTAGATGAGTTAAAGGAACTTGAGAGCTTTGATGGAAGCGTTGTCTTCGGGCTTGTCGGAGATAGCCGTGAGCTTGTAGGATCTTCTAGCTTTGCTATTGCGGCCAAAATAAAAGATGGAGATGAGGTTAAAATAAAGGCCAATGGACTTGATATAGAGAGAAAATTTAGACTAAATAGTTCTATGAAAGGAACTGTGGCAATATTTAAACATAGTCAAATTAATGGCTACAACTTCAAAGTAGCAAAAATTAGCAATTTAGGATGAGATTATAATATGAGTGAGCAAATCACCCTCTTTATAGACGGCATAGAATGCAAAGCATATGAAGGTGAGTATATACTTGGCACCGCAAGAAAAAACGGGATATTTATCCCTGCAATCTGCTATCTTACCGGATGTTCGGCGACTTTAGCCTGCAGATTATGTATGGTGGAGGCTGATGGAAAGAGAGTATATGCCTGCAATACGAAAGTCAAAGAGGGTATGAATGTAGTTACAAATACCGATGAAATTAGCGTAGAGCGTAATGCTATTATGCAAACTTATTGTATAAATCACCCTCTTGAGTGTGGAGTATGCGATCAAAGCGGAGAATGCGAGTTACAAAATTTTACTACGCTCATGGGAGTAAACAGTCAAAAATACGCCATCAAAGATACTCATAAACCTCATAAAAATTGGGGTAAGATAAACTACGATCCATCTCTTTGCATAGTTTGCGAGAGGTGTGTTACCGTATGTTCTGATAAGATTGGCGAAAGTGCGCTAAAAACCACTCCAAGAGGTGGCGATCAACCTGCCAAGGAGTTAAAAGACAGTATGCCAAAAGATGCTTTTGCTGTTTGGAACAAATTCCAAAAGAGCCTTATAGCGCCTAGTGTGGCGGCAAATTTAGACTGCTCGTTTTGCGGTGAGTGTACTAGTGTATGTCCTGTCGGAGCTCTTGTGGGAAGTGAGTTTCAATACAGCTCAAACACATGGGAATTAACCAGGATACCTGCTTCAAATCCGCATTCAAGCGATTGTGAATTGATGTATTACGACATCAAAGAGAGTGGGATAGAAAATCGCAAAAAAAGAATTTATAGAGTTAGTAACGACTTTCAATTTACTACTTTAAATACGGCAGCTAGATACGGATATGATTTTGCCAATGAAAATGCTAAAAAAGACGAGATTAAATTTAAAGAGATAGCCGATAGATTTAAAAACGGTGAAGTAAAAAATATAAAATTTAATAGCTTTATCACAAATGAAGAGGCCTTAATTTTAGAGCATTTAAGGCGAAAATTCGGGTTAAATTTAGTAAATAGCGAGGCTAAAAAATATCAGGACTTTTTAAACGAATTTGCTAAGTTTGGCGGCGAGAGCCTATATAACGGCGATGTAGAAAGCTTAAATAAAACGGATTTTATTATAAGTGTAGGAACTCTTTTAAGATATGACAGTCCCAATATAAGCTATGCTCTAAATAACGCACTTAAAATAAATAAATCCTCGGCAATCTATTTTCATCCTATAGTAGATAGGGTTATTAAAAACTACTCTAAAAATCTACTTTTTATTCACCATAAAGCGGGATTAGAAGCTGATATACTGCTTTGGATTTTGCAAAATTTTGCAGAAAATTTAGAGAGTGATCTTGATGGGTTTTTGAGAGAAAATTTAATCACTTCTAAAAAAATAGTAGAAATCTTAGAGCCAAAAGAGATAGAAGAAGAGGTGATTAAAAAAGTTACCTATGAAAACGGCGAAACAAAAGAGATTAAAGAGGTTATTAAAAAGCAGATAAATGAGAAAAAAGAGCAGGAGATAAGTGTAGAGGTTTCAAAATTTGCTCTAAATTTAGGAATTGATGAAGATAGGGCAAAGTCTTTAACCGATAAAAAGCAAAGTTTTGCGCTAATTATCGGAGAAGATTTTTATTATCACGAAAATGCCACCGCTTTAGCAGCTCTTGTAGGTCTTATAGCCAAATTTACTAAATTTAAGGTGATTTTGATTCCGCCTAGAACAAATTCTTTAGGGGTTGCTAAAATTTGTAGGCTATCAGAAGAACAGAGTGGATTTAGCTTTGGCTATAACGAAAAGGCCGATTTTAGCATGAGTCTATTTGAAGGAGATATAGATGCATCGGCACTTACCCAGCAGGAGGGGACATTTAGCAATTATGATAAGCGAGTTGTACCTACAAATGCGGCCTTAAAATATGAAGGCTATACTCTAAACGATTTGGCAAACGAGCTTGGAATCAGGTCTAAATGGACGATTGACTATACGCCAAAGCTTGGTCAGATTGCTGAATTTGAGAGTGTGGAATTTGATGAGCTTGATAATTTTTATGAAAATTCGGGAGCCTGCAAAAGAGGATATCTTTTAAAATCTCAAAAAATAAAGAGTGAAGCAAGGCTTGATATTAAAAATTTAAAGAGCGAAGAAGTTGAATTTAACATTTATAGAGCAAATCCTATTCATCAATTTTCAAAATTTACAAACCTAGCCTCGCAGCTTAATGAGGCTGGAGCCTTGTATGTATCAAGCGGATTTTTAGACGAAAACGGCTTTAAGGATAGCGAGATAGTAAATTTAAAAAATGAAAATTTAACTTTAGCTATTAGGCTAAAACTGGATAGCGATTTAGAAGGTGTTGCTGCATATATTGGAGATTTTGACGATCATATTGATATAGAGCCGTTTTTTGTCAGCAGATACGCAAATTTAAAGATAGAGAGGGCATAAGATGGATGGGTTTTTTATAGTCGAAACTATCGTAAAATCTTTAATTGTAATATCTGTTTTTGCCACTCTTGCTGGACTTGGAACTTATGCCGAGCGAAAGGTTTTAGCCTATATGCAGCGTAGAATAGGACCAAGTATGGTAGGTCCTGGAGGCATTTTACAGCTTGTTGCGGATATGATAAAGCTTTTTACCAAAGAGGATATCATCCCTCAGTTTGCAAACAAGCCTATCTTTATGATAGCGCCTATTATTTCTGCTGTTGGAGCCTTTGCAGCACTTGCTGTAGTACCGTTTTTTCCGGAATTTACACTTTTTGGACGCACAATTAGGCCGATTTTAGCAGATGTGGGCGTCGGAGTGCTTTATGTGCTTGGAGTTGGAGGGGTTTGCGTGCTATCCCCGCTTCTTGCTGGACTTTCAAGCCACAATAAATATGCGCTTATAGCCGCGGCAAGAGCTTCTATGCAGCTTATTAGCTTTGAAGTGGTAACTGGACTTTCTCTTTTAAGCGTGATTATGATGGTTGGCTCTTTGTCTTTAATAGATATCAACAACTACCAAAATACAGGTCTTGGAGGCTGGCTTATTTTTAAGCAGCCGCTAGCTTTTGTACTATTTTTGATATCGGCGTTTGTAGAGACCAATAGAACTCCGTTTTGTATGACCGAGAATGAGACGGAGCTAATCGCCGGCTATGGCACAGAGTATTCCGGTATGCGCTGGGCTATGTTTTTTATAGGTGAGTATGCTAATATGATAACGGCTTCATTTTTAGTAAGTCTTGTGTTTTTAGGCGGATTTAATCCTGTTTGGTTTTTGCCTGGCGGACTGATGATACTTTTAAAGGTTAGTTTTATATTTTTCTTATTTCTTTGGAGTAGGGCTGCATGGCCTCATGTCAGAGTTGATCAGCTTATGGGGCTTTGTTGGAAGGTTTTGATGCCTTTGGCTGTCTTAAATATCCTGATAACCGGTTTAGTGTTGGTGTGAGATGAAAGATTATATTTTTATAAAAACAGATGATGCAGCGATCTCTAATATTGATAAATTTAAAAGGCTAGTAAGGCGAACCTTTAAACTTGAGCTTTTTAAGGGGCTTTGGATAGTTCTAAAAGAGATGATTAACGGTAAGTCGCATACTCTTTTATATCCTCTTGAAAAGATGCAGCTTAGCCCTAGATATAGGGCCGTGCATAAGCTTATGAAATTTGTAGAGAGTGAAAACGAACGATGTATAGGATGCGGGCTCTGTGAGAAAATTTGTGTCAGTAACTGTATCGCTATGGAAACTAAGCTTGATGAGAATGGACGAAAGAGGGTTGTAAACTACTCTATAAACTATGGTCGGTGTGTATATTGCGGGCTTTGCGCCGATGTTTGTCCGGAAATTGCCATAGTGCATGGAAGCGAATATGAAAACGCAAGCGAGCAAAGAGCTTATTTTGGCTTTAAAGAGGATCTTTTAACTCCAAGAGATAAGCTTTGTGAACAGGTGGAATTTCCTGGATATGGTAGCTTAAGAGAGGATGCGGATAAATTTGTCAAAGCAACTCCAAATGCATATATAAATATAGATGAAATTTCTAGTGAGCTACAAAAACAGAGTGAAATTTCAAAGGAAAATAAAGATGTTTGAAGTAGTAGCCTTTTATTTTTTCGCCGCTACCTCTATAGCATGCTTTGGTATAAGCGTATTTAGTAAAAATGTTCTTTATGCTATGAGCGCACTAGCTGGCGGAATGATCTTTATTTCCGGATTTTTCTTTTTGCTTGGGGCTGAATTTTTAGGAGTTGTACAAATAATTGTTTATACTGGAGCAATAATGGTTCTGTATGCATTTTCGATGATGTTTTTTGATGTCAGCAAAGATGTAGTAGAAAATAGAAGCAAGGCAGCAAATAGGCTAATATACACTCTTAGCGTATTATCTGCTCTTATTTTGGTGCTTATATTTGCAGCTCCGATCGTCTCATCAAATTTAAACGCTCAATATCCTATCGTAGAAAATGTCGGTAATGTTGAGATGATAGGAATTTTGCTATTTACAAAATATCTAATTGTGTTTGAATTGGCGGCTGTAATGCTACTTGTTGCTATGGTAAGCGCTATAGTGCTCGCTCACAAAGATATGGATATGGGAGATAGCGATGATAACGCTTAGTCACTATTTGATAGTTTCGGCGATTATGTTTGGACTCGGTATTTTTGGCATCATAAAAAGAACTAACCTAATAATGCTATTTTTTTCTACTGAAATTTTATTAAACTCAGCAAATGTAGCTTTGGCTGCGATATCTAAATTTAGCGGAGATATGACAGGGCAAATTTTTGCCTTTTTTATTATAGCTGTTGCCGCTAGCGAGGTAGCGGTAGGGCTTGGACTCTTAGTGCTTTGGTATAAAAAGACAGGTTCTATAGAGATTTCAAGCATGAAGAGCATGAGGAGAGAGTCGTGAATCAAGCTGTTTTATTTCTAGCTTCGCTATTTTTACCGCTTGTATCCGCAATATTTGCCGGTGTCTTTTCACACTCAAGACAGATGAATTTTGTGGGAGTAATATGCTCTGCTCTTATAACTTTAAGCACGGTATCTTCGTTGATATTTTTAAATTTGGTAATAGTTGGCGGAGAGATTGAGATTTATCTTAAGGATTTTATCGTAGCGGGTGGATTCGAGAGCGAATTTAGCTTTATTATAGATGAAGTAAGCGTCATAATGATGTCTGTTGTTGGTATAGTAGCAAGTGTAGTGCATATATATTCTATAAGCTATATGCATAATGATGCCGGATTTAATAGATTTTTTAGCTATCTTGGGCTGTTTGTCTTCTCTATGCTAATACTTGTAATGAGCGATAATTTTATCGGACTGTTTATAGGCTGGGAGTGCGTAGGATTATGCTCTTGGTTGCTAATTGGCTTTTGGTATAAAAAGCAGAGTGCAAGCTGGGCGGCAAATGAAGCCTTTATAATGAATAGGGTAGCGGATCTGGCTATGCTAATAGGAATATTTCTGATATATCAAGAGTTTGGAAGCATAAGATATGATGAGGTTTTTAATATGGTCTCAAGTACCGATTCTTATCTGATAATACTAATTGCGGCTTGTTTATTTGTGGGTGCGATGGGCAAGAGTGCTCAATTTCCATTTCATACCTGGCTTGCAGATGCTATGGAGGGACCAACTCCGGTATCGGCTCTAATCCATGCCGCTACGATGGTAACAGCCGGAGTTTATCTTGTCATTAGAGCCAATGAAATTTTTGCTATAACTCCAGAGATTAGTAGCTTTATAGCCTATCTTGGAGCTTTTGTAGCGATATTTGCGGCATCGATGGCCCTTGTAAATAGAGATCTAAAAAAGATAATAGCTTATTCTACGCTATCTCAGCTTGGTTATATGTTTGTAGCCGCAGGGCTTGGAGCTTACTGGATAGCGCTATTTCACCTTACCACTCACGCTTTTTTTAAGTCGTTATTGTTTTTATGCGCCGGTAACGTAATGCACGCGATGAATGATGAGCTTGATATCAAAAAGATGGGCGGACTTTATAAATTTATGAAGATAACCGCTATATTTATGGTTATTGGCTCTGTTGCATTGGCTGGATTTTATCCATTTGCAGGATTTTTCTCTAAGGATAAAATTTTAGAAGTGGCATTTAACGAAGGCAGTTTTATCATATACGCTATGCTTTTAGCAGGAGCTGCTATGACGGCATTTTATAGCTTTAGACTAATAATGCTTGTGTTTTTTACGGATAGCAAATTTGAGCATCATCCGCATGAGGCAAGTAGATCTGGCATAATCTCTCTTGCGCCTCTTGTGATAATGTCTTTTGTGGTGGGCTTTTTGGAACATAAATTCGAGATTATTTCAACCATAGTTTTACCAGATTATGTATTTGATATTAAAGATAGTACTAGAAATTTAATGGTGATTTTTACTCTTTTAATAGTATTTGCTTCAACAGCCTTTGCTATATTTGCCTATAAAAGAGGAATTTTTAAAGAGGAAATTAGAGGGCTTTGGGTTTATAAAATTTTAGAGCAACAATACTATATACCTCAAATTTATGAGAGAATTTTTATAAGAGGGTATAAGGCGGTAGCAAAAATATGTAGGAATTTTGATGAAGCCATAATAGATAGAAGTGTCGATTTTATCGCAAAAACGATCCACTCTTTTGCTAAATTTTCAGACAATATGCAAAGCGGAGATCTAAGTGTCATGCTTAGATTGATGGTGCTTGGATTTGCCATCTTGCTAACCCTTGCATTTTTGTTTACAAAGGCCATAAATGCTTAGTTTGATAATATTTTTTCCGGCTTTTGCTGCAATGCTTGGCTTTTTGATAGACGAGAAGAGCATTAAGGTTTATGGGGTTTGTATAGCCTTTATAGAGTTTTTGTTGACTCTTTTTATGTGGTTTAGCTTTAGTGGAAGCATTGAGGAATTTAGCCTTATAAATCATCTCTCTTTGGTTGGGTTTTTAAATGTAAACTATACTGTAGGTGTTGATGGAATTTCTCTATTTTTAGTTATTTTAAGCTCATTTACGACTTTTATCGGGCTTATATCTTTAAATTTAAAGGGAAATTTAAAGCACCTTGTCATATCGATTCTATTTTTAGAGATGACTATGATGGGAGTCTTTTTGGCCCTTGACGCGGTTTTATTCTATATATTTTGGGAGCTTAGCCTGCTTCCTATGTTATATATAATAGGCGCTTGGGGAAGCGGAAATAGAATTTATGCCGCGGTTAAATTTTTCATATATACCTTTTTTGGCTCTGTTTTTATGCTTGTAGCGATTTTGGCGATGGCATATCTGCACTATAGGACAAATGGATTTTGGAGCTTTTCTATAGTTGATTGGCAAAATTTAAAACTTCCTTTAAATACTCAAATTTGGCTATTTTTAGCATTTTTTATTGCCTTTGCGGTAAAAACTCCTATGTTTCCGTTTCATACCTGGCTTCCTTACGCTCACGGTCAAGCTCCTACCATAGGTTCAGTTTTACTTGCTGCGGTCTTGCTTAAGATGGGAACTTACGGCTTTGTAAGGTTTTCTCTTCCTATGTTTCCGGACGCTAGTGTTGAGCTATTTAATATAGTAGCAATTTTGGCCATTGTTATGGTTATCTATACAGCCTTAATAGCTTATGTTCAAGACGATATGAAGCAGGTTATAGCCTATAGCTCTATTTCACATATGGGTATTATAGTGCTTGGAATTTTTGCTATGAACATAGAGGGTATTGGTGGAGCTATATTTATGATGATTAGCCACGGTATAGTCAGTGGAGCTTTGTTTTTGCTAGTTGGCGTGATATACGAGCGAAGGCATACTAAGATGATAGCAGAATTTGGAGGGCTTGCTAATGTTATGCCAAGATATGCTTTGATTTTTTGTGTAGTTATGCTTGGCAGCATAGGGCTTCCACTTACAATAGGATTTGTGGGCGAATTTCTAAGTCTAGTTGGAATTTTTAAAGCAAATTTCATATACGCTCTCTTAGGCGGCATAGGCATAATAGTCGGTGCAATATATATGCTAAATCTCTTTAGAAAGGTTTTTTACGGAGTATGCGACAAAGAAGAAAATTTAAAGCTAAATGATCTAAATTTAAGAGAGCTTGTCACCCTTGTACCTCTTTGTCTGCTTGTTATCTATCTTGGGGTTAGTCCAAATATTATGTTAAAGCCTATAGATATGAGCGTAAATCAAATGATGGTCAAGATGTATAATAAATCCTTAAAAAGTGAGACTAAAGAGTTTATTGCAAATTCCAATAGAATAGGAGGCGGACAATGAATGAGCTGGCATTCATAAGCCTAGCAGGGCTAAATATATCCTCAGTCGCCTCAATGCTCTCTTTGATCTTTTTTGCTCTTTTAATTTTATGTATAAGCACATTTAAAAAAGATCTATCAAAGACCTTTTATACAGTGCTTTGTCTGATAGCCATTATGCTAAACCTCGGAATAGTAATAGATCATAATATACTATCAAAAGGTTTTTTTGATCTGTTATTAGTTGATGGCATATCCGTTTTGTCTCAGATTATTATTCTGATAGCTTCATCTTTATTTATCCCGCTTTCGCTTAGTACGAAGAGATTTTTTGAATATGAGATAAGTGAATTTTATGCGCTATTTTTATTTATGATAGCTGGATTTGAATTTATGGTTAGCAGCAATAATCTTATTTTGATATTTATAGGACTTGAAACATCTTCTTTGGCGCTTTATACGCTAATTGCGCTTCACAATAAAATAAAGTCAATAGAGGCTGCGATAAAGTACTTTACTATGGGGGCGCTTGGTTCCGGATTTTTTGTATTTGGCGCTGCTATGTTTTATATGGCAACAGGAAGTGTCGAGATAAATTTAATAGCCGATGCGATAAAGCAGTCCGGATTACAAAGCAGTATGATAGCAACTCTTGGATGTGTATTTATGTTTGGCGCTATTGGATTTAAACTCTCTTTAATACCTTTTCATACATGGGTTCCGGATGTCTATGAGGGTGCCAATTCGCCTTTGGCTGGATATATGTCTGTAGTGCCAAAAGTGGCTGGATTTATAGTGGCTTTAAGGCTATTTGAGGCGCTTGCTCATTCGGATATATATTGGGTGCATTATATGCTATATATTTCTGCCATTTTGACAATGACTCTTGCTAATATTATGGCTTTAGTTCAAAGAGATGTTAAGAGGATGCTTGCGTTTAGCTCTATTGCGCATGCCGGATTTGTGCTTTGTGCCATAGTCATAGGAACTTCTCAAGCAAATGTATCTTTATTTTTCTATTGGATTATGTTTTTGTTTGCAAATTTGGGTGCATTTTCTATGCTTTGGGTTGCAAGATGCGATGATACGGTCTGCTGGGATAAAAGGTTTAAACATCCTTACGAGAAATTTGCAGGACTTATTAAAACACTTCCAAACTATGCGGTGATAATGGCGATTTTTATGGTTGCTTTAGCCGGAATTCCGCCCTTTAGCGTATTTTGGGGCAAGATGTATCTGATTTCTTCAGCTATTGCAGGAGATCATGTAGTTTTGGCTGTTATAATGGCTTTAAATAGCGCTATAGCGATATATTACTATTTAAAGCTGGTTGTCGTGATGTTTTTAAAAGAGCCTATTGTAAGCGATAAAAACCTATATATCGCAAATACATCTGGCGCGCTTAAAGCTATTGTAGGGTTTGCTGCGATAACTACTATAGGAGCTATATTTATGATAGACTCATTACTTGAATTTATCGCAAGTTTCGTGATCGCAAGTGGTTTTTAAATTTAAAAATTTTATAATGTCAATATGAAAAAAACATTTTTACTCTTATTTTCTCCGATACTTGCTTTCGCCTTTTCTTTGGTATTAAATTCCGGCAAAGAGGGCGGAGTGACATATAGCATTCTTCACCTAAAAGACGATAGTGAATTTGCTTGCAAAGAGGAAATTTTAGTCTACGATAATAAAATTTATACATGCGAGATAAAAGATAAAGCGATACCAAAGATAGACGATAAAATTCTCTCTTTGGTCGAGATTAACTTTACTCAGGATTTAAACTCAACAAAGATAACCATAGTGCCAAGAGCCAACTCAAGGCTAATCGCATATCAAGAACCACTATTTAAGACAGATAGTGTAATAATGGTGGATCAAAATTTATCCAAACACTACTCTATCATCATAGACCCACTTTTTAGCGAATTTGATAAGACAAAAAAAGACGGAATAAATTTCGCTCCGACATTTAAAGATATGAAATATCCGAGTGTAGGAGCTCTTGATCTAAATAAAGCACCTATCGAAAATCCAGATGGTCACGATATAAATTCATATCTTAGCATTAAAAAAGAGTATGAAAGCAAACATTATGATTATGTTATAATCAGCAGCGAATCCGCGCTTAGAAAGCATCAAAACAGCATTTTTACAAGCGAATTTATGCTATATAGATTAAGGGCGCTTGATAAAATTTTTGATACAAAAGATAGCCATGAAAATTTATCGCCCGCAAATATGGTAGATGAGGGTAGGGCTTGGATGAAGCTATTCGCCTCAGATGAAAACTATCCTGAAGTGCTTTATTTAGTCATGAAATCATATCTCAAGCAGGATATGACAAGTGATGCAAACTATATACTTGATATATTGATGAATGAGCATAAGGACTCTAGCTGGACTAAAAGTGCGATCTTGGAGTTTGCCGACAGGATATATAACACAGGAAAGCGACAAGATGCGATTAGGATGTACGAAGATGTGCTCTATTCGTCTAATAATATTGATGTGGCAAGTAGAGCGTCTTTGAGCTTAGTAAATAGTAGCATAGACGATTCTCAATTTGAGATTGCCAAAGGATATATGCTAAAAATTTTAAACGCCAATCCAAATTACTTGCTAAACGATATCTCAAAATCAATGGATTTGGCTGGAATTTTTCGAGATAAAAATATCAATGACGTAGCCTCTAAGATATATGAAATTTTGGTCTTAAATTTAAAAAAGAGTGATGATAGATATGAGATAGCTCTTAAAAATTTAGCTCTTAGCCTTGTCGGCACAAAAGATGTAGAGAAGGCTTATAAATATCTGCAAAAATATCAAAATGAGTTTAGAGAGGGTGGATATATAGCTCAAGTCGAGCAGGGTATGGATAGGCTATTTTTTGAGCTAAATGAAATAAACTCCACAAAGCTTCATCAACACTATGATCTGCTTATGGATAAATACGGCAAAAACGATATAGGTCAAAAGGCTCTAAAAGAGCAAGTTGCTCTATACCTGAAAGAGAAAAAATTTAATGATGTATTACGATATACAAACGTCGTAAGAGATATAAACGACACTGAAAATGATAAAAATTTAAACCTCGCAGCTCTTGCTTTGGCGAATGACATGATAAGAAAGGATAACTGCAAGGCCGCAGTGGATTTAGTGGAAGGCTATGAGATAAGAGCTGATATAGAGGCTAAATTTAAGCTATTTAACTGCTTTATGAGGATGTCTAGACATCAGAGTGCTTATGAGCTAGCTAAAGAGAATATAGCATCGCCAGATATGTTAGATAGGGTTGAGTGGCTTGTAAATTTAAGTTCTGTATTGCTTAAAATGCAAAAATATAAAGATGTGGTTCGTGTTGCCGATGAAGCCTTGGCAATAGCTGCAAATGAGGAGTATGCTGATGTATCTCCTGTATTTTTCGACCGCTTTGATGCGCTTATAAAGCTGGATAGAATACCTGATGCAATGGCCACGATAAAGGCTATAGAGGATTTGAGGGAAAATGACTTTAGGATTATTGAAGTGTATGCAAAGATGTCTGAAATCACACAAAAGAACAAAGACTTTTTAAATACTGTAATCTATGCCAAGAAGGCAATAGATATGCAAAAAAGACTAAATATCAATACTTTTAGTCCGAAAGTGGAATTTGATTATATAAACGCTCTTAATAGGCTTGATAGATTGGATGAGGCTCTTAATAATTTAAAAAGTATTTTAGAAACTAAGCTTGAGCCTGTTGATAGAGTAAGGGCACTAGCACAAATTTCAGAAATTTACATTAAGCAAAAACGTCCACAAGATGCTAAGCCATATCTAGAGGAGTGCGTCGGGCTAAATTTTGAAAGCTCTTGGAAAAGCCTATGCTCCGAGCAGATTAAGCTCGTAGAGTAGGCTAAAATATCATTCCTTCATTATCTTGCTTGATTAGATTATCCTGTGCGTCTTGTTTAGGAAGCGGAGAAGTTTTGGTATATAGCTCATCTTTTCCTTCATACATTGTGTGAAATATTCCTTCAGGCTCAATAAAATTTCTCTTTGTTTCGGGAAATTCTTTTATATATTCTTCTATAAAAGCCTTAAATACAGGTGCAGCCGTTCTTCCTCCGCCCTCTATTTTTCTCATAGGCGTATTATTGTCATTTCCATACCATATCACAACTTCCACTTCTGGAGTAAAGCCGCAAAACCAAGCGTCTATGTTGTTGTTTGTAGTGCCTGTCTTGCCTGCTATTTGAATGCCTTTTACTCTTGCGTTTTGTCCTGTACCGCTATTTACAACCGTTTTTAGTATATCTACCATTAGATATGCTTGCTCTGGCTGTGTTGCTTGAATTCGCCTTGGCTCAAATACTGTCTCTAAATTTTGCGGATTTATAATCTTTCGTATAAGTTGAGGTTCAACTATCTCTCCGCTATTTGGAAACATAGAGTAAAATTTGGCAAATTCCAAAGGCGATATGCCAAAGCTTCCAAGCGCCATAGATAGATCTTTGGATATATTTTTAAATTCCATATCGCTAATGAACTTATATGTCGTATCAAGTCCAATTTCGTTAAGCAAATTTATAGTCGCGAGGTTTCTTGACTGTCTTAATGCATTTTTTAGCGTTATATAGCCTTGAAATCCGCCACTATAATTTTTTGGCTTCCAGTCTTGCTCATTTCCAGAACTAAAAACTCTTGATATGTCGGCTACTTTACTCATCGGAGAATAGCCTAGATCAAGCGCAATTTGGTATATAAATGGTTTAAAGCTAGATCCCGGCTGCCTCATGCTCTGAGTAGCTCTATTGTAGCTGCTTTTGGCATAATCAACTCCGCCAACTAGGGCCAAAATTTCACCGCTTTTTGGTGCCGTTACTACGATGGCTCCATTTAAAACCGAGGCATTGGCGTCTTTATCGCGCTTTAAAATTTCACTATAGCCAAATTTTAGTGCATCTTCTGCCATCTTTTGAACTTTTAGGTCGATATTGGTCTCTATCGTATATCCGCCAACTCTAATATCACTAAATATCTTTGAAGCCTCTTTAATAACTTCATCTACCACATAAGGAGAGACGTTTTGAGTTAAAGTATCATCATATACTACAGGTTGTTCAGCTATGGCTTTTTTATACTCATCCTCGTTTATCCAACCAAGCATATTCATACGCCAAATTACATTATTTGCCCTGCCAAGAGATAGGTCAAGGTGTTTTGTAGGATCGTAGGCGCTTGGAGCCTTTGGTAAGCCTACTAAAATAGCTATCTCTTTCATGGTTAGCTCGTTTAGTTCTTTTCTAAAATATCCTTTAGCCGCAGCTTTTATGCCGTAATATCCGTGGCCCAAATATACTTGATTAAGGTATCTTTCTAAAATTTGCTCCTTGGTAAGCTCTTTTTCAAGTTTCATTGCCACAATCATCTCTTGTATTTTTCTAGTAAATTTTTTTTCTCTGGTTAAGATCATATTTTTTACTAGTTGTTGAGTGATTGTGCTAGCACCCTCTACAAGTTTGCCAGCCTTTATATCTTTTATAATTGCTCTTGTTATGGCTTCGGGATTTACTCCGCCGTGTTCAAAGAAGCTAGTATCTTCTATCGCTACTAAAGCTTCTATTACTCGAAATGGAATTTCATCGTAATTGGCATAAATTCTATTTTCTTCAAAAAGATTTGCTATCAGATTTCCGTTTTTGTCATAAATTTGTGTAGTAAGCTTTGGTTTATATTCTATTATTCCACTTATATCGGGCTGGATTTGAGAATATAGGTATATAAAGGCTGCGCCGCTTGAGATAAAAATTATAAAAAAAAGCGAAGATAAAAATCTAATCATAAAAAGGCCTTTAATTGCTCGACATTTAAGCCTCTAGCTGTGCTTTCGTTGCCTATCTTTTTTAATATATATTTTTTATTAAATCCCTCTATCATCATTGCGCCAGCTTTTCCTTGCCATTCGTTACTTTTTATGTATTCGTTTAAATCATCTTGGCTAAATTTGGCAAATTGATATATTGTAGAGCTTATATTAATAAGTTCAAATTCTTCACCTAAAAATATCATGGCTGTTATAATTTTAGCTTCATTGTCGCTTTGTAAATTTAGCATATATAAAGCCTCTTGTTTATCTTTTGCCTTACCTAAGATTTTACCATTACATACGACTGCACTATCTGCAAAAAGGAGATTTTTTAAATTTGGATACTCTTTTAAAAATTGCTCTTT
This sequence comes from Campylobacter sp. RM16192, assembly GCF_004803855.2. Taxonomy (NCBI): domain Bacteria; kingdom Pseudomonadati; phylum Campylobacterota; class Epsilonproteobacteria; order Campylobacterales; family Campylobacteraceae; genus Campylobacter; species Campylobacter sp. RM16192. The sequence continues at coordinate 630,749 of NZ_CP012552.1, forward strand.
TTTAGCTTGAACTACTTTTAAAACATAACTTGCGGGTTTTAAATTTCTATCAACTCCGCTTTCGTCAAAATCAAAAGAAAATTGCTTGAATTTAACTCCATTTTCTTCTAAAATTTTAGCTCTTGTGATAGAGCTTGATGCTAGATTTATCATCAAAACGCCCTGTAGGCTATGCCAAGATAGGTTGCAAACAGCGCAAATACGACATTTAGCGGTATAAAGTAATATATAACTACTATCAAATTTTCGTGAAGCTCTATATATTCGCCTTTTTTCATAGATTTTACCGCTCTATTAATTCTATAAGTCACATATATTACGTTAATTAGCAAGAAGCTAAACACGGTCCATTTAGTAGTTAGAATCGTATTTAGCATAGGATCTGCAACTTTAGAGTAGTCATCTTCGCCTATTAATATACTAGTTGCCACAATCACTGCTAAGGATATATAAACTGCACATCCGAGGTATTTGAGCGCAGAAATTACTAGAATATATCTTTTATGATTGTTCGCAATATCTTTCATAAAAAATTTAGCCATAAACCAAAAGCTGGCTTGAAAACCTACAAATACTATAGTAGCGACCGTATGCAAAAATGGCAAAATATGACTAAGTTTTGCAAAAGCTATGTTAAATTCAGGCATTAAGCTAATTTTCCTTTAATAAATTCAAAAGCCTCTTTTTTGGCTCTATCTAACTGACTTATATCTTTTCCGCCTGCAGTTGCAAAATCATCTTTGCCACCGCCATTTCCACCTAAAATTTGAGCCGTCATTTTGACCCACTCTCCGGCCTTTATGTTTGCGTTTTTAACACCTGCCGCGATAGATATTTTTTCATCTTTAACCTGTATAAATAGAGCCGCAACTCGTTCGTTTGAGTTTTTTATCTCATCTATTGCAGTTTTTATATTTCCGCTTTCTAAAATTTCTACACAGACTTTTACTCCGCTAATATCACTTAGGTTTATAGCCTTTGATCCGCCGGCGTTTTTAAGTTCATCTTTTAAATTTTTTATCTCGCTTTTTAGCTTTTTAATTGCACTCATTGGCTCTATGCTTTTTAGCTCGGTTCTTATCTCTTCAAGTTCTTCTCTTAAATTTTTTGCGAAATTTAGAGCAGCCTTTGAGCATATTGCCTCTATTCTACGTACTCCAGCGCTAACGCCACTCTCTTTTGTTATAAAAAACACTCCAATTTCGTTAATATTTTTTACGTGAGTTCCTCCGCAAAGCTCTTTGCTAACATCGCCAAAACTTAGCACTCTTACATTATCGTCGTATTTTTCACCAAAAAGAGCTATAGCACCGCTGTTTTTAGCGCTTTCTATATCCATTATCTCGGTTTTTGCAGCGGCTCCGTTGGCTATGGCGTTATTTACAAAATTTTCTATTTTGTTTATCTCTTCGCTTGTAAGAGCCTTAGGATGAGAGAAGTCAAATCTAAGCTTGGTAGCTTCTACGCTTGATCCTGCTTGTGCCACATGTGTTCCAAGAATGCTTCTAAGTGCCGAATGAAGTAGGTGTGTTGCACTATGGTGGCGAGCTATTTCGCTTCTTTCGTCGCTTACTTTTACTTCAACCTCATCTCCTGCGCTTAAATTTGCTTTTAGCTCTATAGATGATAGGTTTAATCCGTGAAATTTCTGCGTATCAACCACTTTTGCAAAATTTAAAATATCTCCAGTATCTCCGCATTGTCCGCCGCTTTGTGCATAAAAAGGAGTTTTATTAAGCATTACCCAACCGTTTTGTCCGGCTTTTAAGCTCATAACCCTTTTAAAATCCTCATCAAGCAAGGCTAAAATTTTGCTTTTTGAGCTCAAAATTTCATATCCTATAAACTCATTCTCTCCAAATTCTTCTAAAAGCTCTTTAAAATCTCCTTTTGCACTCTTATCTCCGCTTCCTTTCCAAGCGGCCTTTGCACGAGTTTTTTGCTCATTCATCAGCTCTTCAAATTTTGCTTCATCTACTTTTAGATTTTTATCCCTTAGCATATCGGCTGTAAGATCAAGTGGGAAGCCGTAAGTATCATAAAGCTTAAACGCGATCTCTCCACTAAAGACATCTTTAGTATTTTTAAGCTCGCTGTTAAATAGCTCAAGACCCGATGCTATAGTTGCAAAAAATCTCTCTTCTTCTAATCTAATCTGCTCTTTAACCGCCTCTTTTTTATCATTTAGATAAGCGTAGTGTCCGCCCATTAGTTCGCATACCTTATCAACTAGCTTATACATAAAAGGCTCTTTTATACCCAGTAAGTATCCGTGGCGAACAGCGCGGCGTAAAATTCGTCGCAGAACGTATCCTCTACCCTCTTTATCAAAATTTACTCCTTGAGCTAACAAAAAAGTAACCGAGCGAATATGATCGCTGATTACGCGGTAGCTTGCTCCGGTTGAATACTCGTAAGGTTTTTTACAAAGCCTTGCAACCTCATTTATATAAGGCATAAAAAGAGAGCTATCGTAGTTACTAAATTTCCCCTCTTTTATTGCCGTTACACGTTCAAGTCCCATGCCTGTATCTATTGAAGGTTTTGGAAGAGGGCTTAGCTTTCCGTCCATGCCTCTTTCATACTGCATAAATACAAGATTCCAAATTTCAAGAAATCTATCTCCGTCTCCACCCATGTAGTCTTCATCGGAGTTAAAATTTTCTGCTCCTTGATCATAAAATATCTCAGAACAAGGTCCGCAAGGTCCTGTATCACCCATCTGCCAGAAGTTGTCTTTATCTCCAAATTTATAAATTCTATCCTTGCTTATATGCTCTTGCCACATCTCATACGCTTCATCATCACTCTCGTGAACTGTTACGTAAAGGCGATCTTTTGGTAGTTTCAATATCTCTGTTACAAATTCCCATCCGTAAGCTATCGCATCTTTTTTAAAGTATTCTCCGAAGCTAAAATTTCCAAGCATTTCAAAAAAAGTGTGGTGGCGTGCTGTATAGCCCACGTTATCAAGATCGTTATGTTTACCGCCCGCTCTTATGCAAGTTTGACAGCTTGTGCGAATCGGCGGGGTAGGGCGTGGAATCTCACCTGTAAAAATATTTTTAAAAGGCACCATTCCAGCGTTTGTAAAAAGCAGTGTTGCATCATTTGGAACAAGTGGAGCGGAAGGTATTATTTCGTGTCCCTTTGAGCTGAAAAAATTTAAAAAAGCTTCTCTGACATCAAAAATATTTGTATCGTAATTTTTCATTAATTTTCCTATTTAAAATTTATAAAATAGTTCTGATTTTAGCATAAAAATTATAAATTCTAAGACACCTGTATACTGTGCAATATGTGGAAAATTATAATATTAAATTGAGAGTGTTTTGTAATTTTCAAGTAAGTTAATTATATAATTACCAATTTGTATTATAATCGCTATAAAAAAGATAAATTCGGAAAAATTTTATGAAAAAACGGCTTGCTATCATAGGGTTTAATGATGTCGGAAAGTTTCATTGCAATGAACTTAGAAGGTCCGATGAATTCGATCTTGTCGGTGTGTATTGTCAAAAAAATAGCGAATCTTTTGGGCGTATAAAAATTTATAGCGATCTAAACGAGCTGTTTGAATCCGCAGATCCGGAAGCTATTATAATAACAGATGGAATACAGTATCTTGAGCTTTTTTCAAAGTGTGTGAAAACCTGCAAACATATATTTATCCATCATCCTATAGCTAAAAATACAGGTGCAATTCATGAGATGAAATATTACTCTAATCTAAGTGGAGTTATGAGTGTCGCTGGATTTTTTGATAGGTTTAATCCTGTGATAGTATCTTTAAAAAAATCTCTTGAGAGAGAAGAGAAGATTTATTCGATAAATATTACAAGAGGCTTTTGTTTAAGCAGGAATTTAAATTTAGAAATCTTGCAAAATATTGATCTAGCAAGATTTGTAGCGGCTAGTGATATAGCGCAATTTTCTAAATTTGAAGTTCATAAAGAGGATAAAAAGAATCCAACAAATACTCTTTGTCAGCTAAAAATGAAAAATCAAACTTTAGTGAGCATACATAACTCCATAAATTATCCTATAGATCGTTTTATAATCGAAGTTTCGGCAAATAGCGGGATATATTTTGGAGATTTAATAGGAATGAAATTAAATAAATACACTGATTATGGACAGCAAAATTTAAAAGTAGATAGTGATATTTCGCCTATTAAAAAGGCTCATTTAGAATTTTTTGAACTTTGTAAAAATAATAAAATTAATAATTTGGCATCGCTTGATGATGCTTTGAAGGTATATGAAATATGCGTATGAAAAGATTGCTTTTGCTATTAAATATGGGTGGCCCAAACAATATAGAAGAGGTTGAAGTTTTTTTAAAAAATATGTTTAATGACCCGTATATTCTTGGTATCAAAAATAAAATTTTACGTAAATTTGTTGGTTTTATGATCGCAAAAGGACGACTAAAGGCTGCCAAAAGCAACTATAATCAAATCGGAGGCAAGTCACCTCTTTGTGAAATAACAGCTAGTTTATGCTCTAAAATTTCAAATTTGAGCAGTGAGTTTGATGCGGTTGATTTCGCGATGAATTACACGCCTCCATTTGCCAAAGAAGTGTTAAAAAAATATGAAAATTTTGATGAAATTGTAGTTTTTCCACTATATCCTCATCACTCTGCGACAACTATTTCATCGAGTATAGATGACTTTAATCTGGCGTTTAATGAGCTTAATTTGAAGTCAAAAGTAAAAATTGTGGAGCCATTTTTTGAAAATCAAACATATAATGATGCGGTTTTAAACAGTATAAAAAATAGTGTAAAAGGTATCAACACTGATGATATTACCTTGATATTTTCAGCTCACTCTCTTCCGCAAAAAACAATAGATAATGGTGATCTTTACGAAAAACATATAAGATCTCATGTAGAAATACTCTCAAATTTAATCAATAAAGAGATTAAATTCGCGGATATTAGCTTAGCTTATCAATCAAGACTCGGACCGGTAAAATGGCTGGAGCCTTCTTTAGGCGATGCCTTAACAGGCATTAAAAACAAAAAGGCTTTAGTTTATCCCATATCGTTTTGCATCGACAACTCAGAGACTGTTTTTGAGCTCGTAAAAGAGTATAAGGATGTTGCCAATGAGCTTAAATTCGAGTATTACGACGTAGTTCCTTGTCTTAATGACAGTGAAGAATTTGCCAAATTTATATTTCAAACCGGCTTAAGTTATATAAACAACAACACTGTAAACTAGAACTTAAACGGAATAAAATTTGCTTTCCCTTTATAAAATTATTTATAAGGAAAGCAAATGGAGTCTAAAAATATAGATTCATATCTTTTATCTTTAAAAAATTTAGCAAAACGTTTAAATTTAGGCAAAAGCTCATCAAGTCATAATGATGATTTTGAAAAGTATTTAAAAGATACCAACTCAAATTTTGACAATATAAATTCAAAAATTAGTATGGATTTAGACAAATTTAAACAAAATTTGATAAATCTAGGCGCTGCGGCATTTTTAAGTCAATTAAATCAATCAAAAATCGAAGAGAAAATAGTTGCTAAAAAAGAGGAGCTGATAAAGACCTTGGGGCTTGATGAAGAGGGCTTAAAAAATAAAGGCAAAGATGAAATTTTAGAACTAAAAAATATACTTGAAGATCTATTAGAGCAGTTTAAAAAGGATCTGCTGGCAAGTTTACAAAATAACTTTTTATTGCAAAAACAACAAAGATTATCATCGGCTAGCCAAAACGGTTCTCCTCTTAGCTCTATCCTGCAAAAATTATAATTTTTGTTTTTGAGTGGCGGATTTTACGATATTTTCGTTGGTTCTGTTTATATCGCTAGGCTTTAAAAATCCTTCATCCACCATTAGATCAACGGTTTGTTTGAATACTGGAAGTGCGCTTTGAGCACCAAAGTAGTAGTATGGTTTTTTAGGTTCTCTAGCTAGCACTCCTATGGTGTAGCTGTTTCCTTCCGAATCATTAACAAAACCGAAAAAAGACCCGTTGTAGTTATTGGCGTATCCGCCATCTTTTGATGCGATATGTGCCGTTCCGGTTTTGCCGCCTATTTCAAGTCCGACAGTTTTTGTCTTTTTCCCTGTTCCGTTTTCAACGGCCTTTATTAGGATTCGCTTCATTCTTTTTGCCACATCTTGTGTTAAAACTTCTACTGGTTCAGGCTTATTGACAATATAAAATTTACCGTTTTTATAAAGTGAGCTAACTACTTTTGGGGTTACCATAATACCTTTATTATTAAATACATTATAGGCTTTTAAAAGCTGTATAAAAGTTGCCTGAAGACCATATCCGTAACTGATAGTAGCCTTATAAATTTGCGAATTCATCTTGGCTACAGGTGGCATATTTCCAGTTTGCTCATAAGGCATGTCAATTCCTGTCTTTTGAGTGAAGCCAAATTTTAAAAGTCCTGAGTAAATTTGATGCCCATCAAGTCTTTGAGCGATCTGAATCATGCCTATGTTTGATGAGTGCACTATAATATCCTCTGCCGTCATATAGGCTTCCGGGTGGGTATCTCTTATTATTCGTTTTCCTAGCTGGTATTTTCCGTTATATGTGTTTATCATTTCTAATGGATTTATTTTATTATTGGCTAGCAAAACTGAGAACATAAAAGGTTTAAAGACAGAACCGGCCTCGTATGCGTATTCCGTAGCACTTGAATTTAGTGCCTTATAATCTTGCTTTCTTATGTTTGACGGATCATATCTTGAAGTTGTAGCAAGTGCTAACATCTCTCCTGTTTTTGAATCCATAACGCCTACTATTATCTCTTTTGCGTTTAGAAATTCCTTCCTCTCGTCAATGATTTTTTCAAGCATTGTTTGAAATTTAAGCGATATACTTAAGATCGTATCGTATCCATTGACTCTATTTGCAAGATTTGAATCACTTGTCAAAATTATATTATTGCCTATATCTTTTGGTCCTATTAGTTTTGCATCTTGAATGGCTGAGATGTAGTATTCATAGGATTTTTCAACTCCTTTTACGCCTTCAACTTTTGTAATGTTATCTTTTTCTACTTTTCTAACATATCCGATAAGTGGGGTTAGGGCGTCTTTTGAAATGTATTGTCTGCTTTCGCCACTTTCGATTATGCTCATGCCTCTTAGACTGGCAACGCCTGTGTTTGGATCTTCATAAGGGATAAAAATTTTTTTTCTATATAGTTTTCTAGTTAATTCTTTTAAGTAAGCAGCACCCTTAGCATCAATCTTGTAAGATAAGGTTACTATGCCTTTTGCTCCGTCTAGTATCTTTTTAACTCTTTTTGGATTGTCGCCACTATATAAAGAATAAAGTTTGATAAACATATCTTTCTTATCAGGATCGATATTTCTTGTATCTACCATAGCTTTATATAGTTTTTGGCTACTTGCTATACTAAATCCATCTTTAGTGATAATATTTCCTCTTAAAGCCGTGTTTATATCACTTGTTTCAAGTTTTGGCAGGCGTCTTTCTATGTTGGCTCTATAAAATATTACGATTAAAAATATGATAATGCCAAATACGATTAGAGAAAATAAAATTAGAGTTTTTGATTTTCTAGAGTTCATTTAAGGCTAAATTTGTGTCCTTGATATCTCTTTGTATGCACTAAGAGCTTTATTGCGAATTTCTAGCATTAACTTCATGCCGGTCTCTGCTTTTCCGATAGCGATAGCAGCTTGATGCAGGTCTTTTACCTCTCCGGTAGCTAAATCCGCAATAGCCTTATCGGCATTTACTTGAACCTCGTTCAGCTCTTTAAGTGAGTTATCAAGCATGGCTGCAAAGTCATTTTCACCTATATTTTGTGTAGAATTAAGACTTTCTTTTTTAAAAGGTGAAGCAACCGAGCCGATTTTATCTATATTTGTCATTATCAACCTCTTAATAGTTCTATTGCACTTTGAGCGATAGCTTTAGCACTCTGAAACGCAGAAACATTTGCCTGATAGGCTCTTGTAGCCTCAATTAGATCAGCCATTTCAATGACTGGATTTATATTAGGATATGCTACATAACCTTTTGCATTGGCATCCGGATGAGATGGATCATATTTTAGTTTGAAATCCTTATCATCACGAACTACTTTATCAACTACAACGCTCATTATAGCAGGTTTTGCTTCTTTTTGCCAAAAGCTGTCATCAAGCGGGTTTTCATACTCTAGCATACTATTTTTTTTAGCTATTTCTTCGTTTAGTGTGCTATCAAAATCCACAGCCTTAAATATAACTTCTCTGCGACGATACGGTCCGCCTTCAGCAGTTCTGGTGGTATGTGCATTGGCTATATTTGAGCTAATGACATTCATCCTGAATCTTTGTGCACTAAGTCCGTATCCACTTATATCAAAATCGCTTAAGTATGACATCTTTTTACCTTTTAAATTTTACTACTTGCTTCGATTACGCTTTTAAAATTCGCGCTATCTCTTTTCATTGCATTATCAAGCGCTGTTATCATTAGAGCGTTTTTACTAATCTCTGTCGTTTCTACATCAAGATCAACTGTATTTGCGTCGTTTCTGGCCATATGACCATCTCTTAAGAAAATTTTAGCCATATTTGAGCTAGGAAATTCAACTCTTGGTAGATGTGCTTTATCTGTTTGAGCAAGCTGCAAGATCTGATTTTTTTTGTTTCCGTAAATTTCAGCCGCTCTTTCGCTTAACGCTTGTTCAAATGCAATATCTCTGGCCTTATAAAACGGAGTATCGATATTTGCCATATTGCTTGAGATTAATTGTTGGCGTAAATTTCTACTACCCAGTGCGCTTTCTACAAGTTGTTTTGATTTAGAGCTTGAAATTCCTGCAAACATCTTTAGCCTTTTATTTAAAATTCACTATAGATATAAGCAAATATTGTTCCTAAAATTATAAAAATTTCTCTAAATCTTTGAAGTTTTTAAATCCGGAATCATTATTTTTTAATATTTCAAATTTATCTAAAAATTCATCTCTTGGCATATTAACAGCACCCATAAATTTCAGATGATCATTCATAACCTGACAATCTATTAAGAAATCAAATTTAGCCAAAACTTCGCAAAGTCTTATAAGAGCTACTTTTGAAGCGCCTGTTTTTAGGCTTATCATACTCTCTCCGCAAAAAACTTTGCCAAAAATGAGTCCGTAAAGTCCTCCTATTAGCTCACCATCTTCGTATACTTCAACGCTATGAGCAAATCCCGCTTCAAACATTGCAATATAAGCATTTACAATATCGTCGCTTAGCCAAGTCTCTTCTTTGCCAGCTCGTTCGTTTTTGCAAATTTTTAAAAATCCTGCAAAGTCATAGTCAAATTTAACGATAAATTTTTTAAGAGATGATCTTATGCTTTTTTGGATTCTAACTTCTTTTGGAAACAAAACTGCACGAGGATCCGGGCACCACCAATAAATTGGCTCGTGTGGTAAAAACCAAGGGAAAATTCCTTTTTCGTATGCCTGAGTTAAGGCTTCCACGCTTAAATCACCACCCATACAAAGAGGAAAATTTGCAGGAGCTAGGCGGGTGTTTGGGAAGTGATAAATTCTTTTAAAATTATTTTGCAACTTTATCTCGCCAGGCTCAATTATCTATTGCATTTTTTCAAATTTAAACGCTAATTTGTCATATTTTATGCCAATATTGACTACGCCTCCATTTTTAAGGGTTCCAAATAAAATTTCATCACTGATTTTAGTTGAAATTTCATCTTGTATTATGCGTTTTAAATTTCTAGCTCCAAATTCGTTGCTATAGCCTTTTTTGTAAAGATATTCTTTGGCTTTTGTATCGGCTTTGATTGTAACTTTTTTCTCTTTTAGGTTGAGGTTTAATTCATCTATTATTTTTTGGGTTATTCGAACTAAAATATCCTCGTTAAGATCGTTAAAATGAACTACTGCATCAATTCTATTTCTAAATTCAGGGCTAAAAAAACTTTTTACAGCACTATCGCTTCGACTGCTTTCATCTTTGCTAAAGCCCATTTTAGGAGCTTCTTTTGAGCCTAAATTTGATGTCATTATGATGATAGTATTTCTAAAATCACTCTTTGCGCCGGTGTTGTCAGTTAAACTAGCACTATCAAAAATTTGTAAAAAGACATTCACAAGCTCGTCATTCGCTTTTTCTATCTCGTCAAACAAAATTACGCTATAAGGATGCTTTTTGATCGCATTTGTAAGCATACCCCCACCTTCAAAGCCCACATATCCGGGAGGCGCTCCAATTAGTCTCGATACGCTATGTTTTTCCATATATTCGCTCATGTCGAAGCGCTCAAAATTGATGTTTAAATTTCTAGCCAGTGATATTGCCAGCTCGCTTTTACCTACACCGCTTGAGCCTGTAAATAAAAATACTCCTATAGGTGAAGTAGGATTTTTAAGTCCTGCATACGAGCGCTTTATTGCATCGGCTAGAGTTTTAACGGCATCGTCTTGTCCGAAAATTTCATATTTTAAATTCTTCTCAAGATCTTTTAAAAATGAAATGTCATTAGTCTTTACATCGGTTGTGTTAGGAATATTTGCAATCTTGCTTAAAACTTCGCTTATATCGCTTTTTTTAACTTTTACATTTTTTTTCTCTTTTAATGCCAACCTTGCTCCTGCCTCATCTATAAGGTCTATCGCACTATCTGGCAAAAAGCGATCATTGATATATTTTTTAGCTAGCTCTACACTTAGTTTTAAAATCTCGTCACTATATTTAACGCTGTGAAATTTCTCGTATTTAGTACGAAGTCCTTTTAAAATTTCACAGCTATCCTCTATGCTTGGCTCCTCCACGTCTATTTTGGCAAAGCGTCTTGATAGAGCCTTCTCCTTTTCAAAAAAATTTCTATACTCAGTATATGTGGTTGCGCCTATACATCTAAGTGAGCCGTTGGAAAGGGCTGGTTTTAGTAAATTTGACATATCAAGACTTCCACCACTTGTGGCACCTGCTCCTATTATTGTATGAATCTCATCTATGAAAAGTACCGCATTTTCGTGATTACTAGCCTCATCTATGACATCTTTTAGTCGTTTTTCAAAATCACCGCGATATTTTGTGCCAGCTATCATAGCCCCTAGATCAAGGGCGAAAATTTGAGACCCTTTGAGTTTGTCGGGCACTTCATCTTGAGAAATTTTTAGCGCTAATCCTTCTACTATTGCGGTTTTTCCTACTCCAGCCTCACCGACTAATAAAGGATTATTTTTCTTGCGGCGACTTAGGGTCTGCATAAGCCTTTCTAGCTCATGAGTTCTGCCTATAATTGGATCAATCTTTCCCTCTTTTGCAAGAGCTGTTAGATTTATTGAAAATTTACTTAAATTTTCAAATTTATCGCTCTCAGCCGTTGTTTCCTCTTTTATCTTTTGTGCATCTACCCCATAAAAATCTAAAATTTGTGAGCAAAAGCTATCTTTGCTGACCGCAATTTTATACAAAAGCTCTTTGATTCCTATATTTTTATTCTGCGCCTTTGTTTCATCTGTAAGTTCTTTGAAAATTTGCTCAAGCAGTAGTGTCATTTTAGGTTGTTTGTTTTGTGTAACTTGTTCGTTATTTTGTGCAAGATAGTTTTTAAGATCGTTTCTTAATCCTTCAATATCTTTAAGTCCTGCACGAGTAAGCATATCTCTACTCTCTTCATTTAGATTTATTAATACAAATAATATATGCTCACTTGTTAAATATTCGTGCGAATTTGAGTATGCGAACTGTCCTGCTTTTTCCAAAAAATAGCTTAAATTTGCATCCAGCATCACTCCTCCTCTATATTTACTCTTAGCGGATATCCAGCGCTGATAGCTACTTTTCTAACTTCATTTTGTTTGCTAAGAGCAATTTCTTTGATATAAACCCCACATACAGCACTTCCTTCGTTGTGTACTTTTAACATCAACGTAATAGCGCTTTGTGCGCTATGATGAAAAATTTGTGTCAAAACATCTACAACAAAATCCATGCTTGTAACATCATCGTTTAATAAAATAACTTTAAATTTCTTAGGAAATTTAATCTTTTCTTTTAGACTCGTATTTTCCAACGTTCTTTCGCTAGTTTTAGTTGACATTTTTAATTCTCTCAAAATCCTGAGTCAATTTGTCTAAGTGAATCCCGCCCAGATAGTAATGTACTCCAAATTTTCCGCTGGCAATATCTGTTAGTGGTTGATAGATTCCGTTTTTAAGCACCATTTTTATAGGCACAGACTCAAGATGCGGATATTTGATATCTTCTAGAATTTGAGCGCTAAGCTTATCGTTTACAGGAGTATTATTTGAGATAAAATAATATGCATTATATTTTTGTGCAAAATTTTCTATTACGTGCTGGTTTGTTACATTTTCAAAATGTGTTAGTGCAATTATTATAAAATCTTTATCATTTTTTAGTTGAAAATCCATTAGCTCGGGTGCCTCTTTTTGACATGGAGGGCAAAATGTACCAAAGATATCAAACATTATCACCTTGCTCTCATCGCCCTTTATGACAAATCCACCCTCTGTCCTAAGAAGTGTTAGCTCCTTGCCAAAAACACTTGCAAGCTTTATCTCTTCGCCTGTTTTATATCCTTCTATCTTAGCAGGGGCTTTGGCAGTCTCGTCCTCTTTACCGCAACCAACTAGAAAAATTACACAAAGAATTGCTAAAAATATTTTTTTCATCTTATTCCTTTAAATTTATATATATCTTTTCATTGCCACGCGAGCCTCTTTGTCAGCCTCTCGCTTCTTTAAACTCTCGCGTTTATCGTGCAAATTCTTACCCTTAGCCAGTGCGATTTTAGCCTTTACGATATTTTTATCGTTTAGATAAAGCACTAGCACAACTAAAGTAAGACCTTCTTGTGTTGCCGCTCCAAAGAGTTTATCTATCTGCTTTCTGTGCATAAGTAGTTTTCTTGGAGCTCTTTCATCAGGGCGAAATGTCGAATGTGTCGTACTAAGATGGCTTATGTGCGCATTTAGTAAAAACATCTCGCCTTTTATAATTCTCACAAAGCTATCTTTTAAATTTGCCCGTCCTGCACGAAGTGCCTTTACTTCGCTTCCTTTTAGCACAACTCCAGCCTCGTAAGTTTCTATTATACTAAAATCATGCAGAGCTTTTTTGTTTTTTGCTAAATCTTTACCCATTTATTACCTTAAAAACAGTGCTTCCACTTCCGCTTAAAAACATATCTTTATACTCTTTCATATCGTTATAAATTTTAAAACAAGGCGCATAAAGATCGTTTAACACATCATTTTTGTAAGTTGCGAGCAACTCGCTACTTTTTATATGTTGCATCTTATTTGCCAAATTTGTATCTATTTTATCCATAAAATTTCTTCTAAATTCTTTATAAACTTCTGGAGTGGAGCAAAAAACATCAGGCGTAAAAATTTTAATTTTAGGAATTTCATCATCAAATTCTTTTACAATCTCGCCTATACCACTCACGTTTGCACTTTTAAATCTGCTTACGAAAAACGCCACATCGGCACCTATGCTCTTTGCTATCTTATAAAGGCGTTCTTTTGAAATTTTTAAATTTAGCTCGCTATTTGCTAAATTTAAAAAAGCGGCCGCATTAGAGCTTCCTCCGCCAAGCCCCGCCCCCATAGGGATATTTTTCTTTAAAACTATTTTATGCGATCTGAAAAAATTATCAAGTTCATTTTTGAATCCAGCGTCTTCAAGTGCTTTTTTGGCCTTTAATACAATATTGTCTTTTATATCCACACTATCGCAAACAAGCTTGAATTTTTCACTCTTTTCAAACCAAATTTCATCGTAAATTTCATCTACTAAAATAAAGCGCGAGATCAGCTCGTGATAGTTTGCGCGGGTTCCGACTATCTTAAGAAATATATTTATTTTTGCAAAGCTTTTCATTTTTTTATTTTTTGGCTAAGCTCGATAAGCTCTATCTCGTCGGCTAAATTTATAGCCTGTTTGTTTTCGTTGGCCACTTCTTCTGCAAGCTCGGAGCGCAATATCATCATATTTTTAGGAGCATCTATGCCCACTTTAACTCCACTTTTTGAAATCCCTGCGATAGTGATTTTTATATTGTTTCCAAGCAATATACTCTCACCCTCTTTACGCGAAAGTATCAGCATAATTCAACCTTATTTAATCGGTACGAAACCGTTTGATCTTTTATCTCAATAATACTAAAAAATTTATCAAATTTTATTAAATATATTCCATCTTCATACTTTTTAAAACTTGTATATTCAAGTTTTTTACCAAATTCGATATCTTTTAAATCGCCCAAATACTCATTAGTTTTTAGATCTATAAAATCAAGCGGATTTAAAAACTTTTCATTTTCAAATTTAAATTTGCCTTCGCTTAATCTTTTTAACGAACTAAGAGTCGCATTTACTCCCAGTTTTTTGGCTAAAATTTGAGCGTATGACCTTATGTATGATCCCTCATCTACGCTAATTTTAAATGTTAAAAACGGATGACGGTAGTGCATTATTTCGCAGCTAAAAATTTCCATTTCTTCTTTTTTAAGCTCGAATTCAACTCCCGCTCTAGCTAGCTTGTAAGCTCTTGTTCCGTCTATGTTTTTTGCGCTAAATTTTGGCGGAGTATAGCTTATTTTACCAAGCAAGGAATTTTTAGCAAGCTCAATTGTTTTTAAATCAAGAGGATTTAAAATTTCAATTTCGCTTATATTTTCATTGTCCCCGCTCTCGCTTTTTGCCCCTATCCACATCGTGGCTTCATAAATTTTAGGAGATTTGCTGATGTAATTAAACAGCTTTGTATAGTTACCAAGAGCTATTATCAGGCAACCGCTGGCAAAAGGATCTAAAGTGCCTGAAAAGCCTGCTTTTTTAGTTGGATATTTTCTTTTGATACGATTTAGAAAGTGATTTGAGCTGATTGCGATCGGTTTATTCGCTACAAATAGAGCGTTCATACGACTTTTTCTACAAAATTTGACATTATATCGCGCTCTATACCGCCAAAATTTATAGTTAGCTTTAGATCTTTTTTGATTTTACTTACGCCCGTAACTCGTCCTATGCCAAATATCTTATGTTTTACCAAATCACCTTTTTTGTATTCGCTTGTAGTTTGAGGTTGGATTATTAGGCTTCCCGTGCATATTCCGGCCTCGCTTAAAAATCTGCTTCTTTCAAGTCTTGTTCTTTGTCCTTTATAAAATCTTGAATTTACGTAGCTTAGAACAAGAGTTTTTTTAGCCCTTGTTATTGCCACGTAAGCCAATCTTCTCTCCTCTTCTATATCGCTTCCGTCTCCTATTAGCGGGAAAAATCCCTCTTCAAGCCCGATTACAAAAAGATGATCAAATTCAAGCCCTTTGCTTGCGTGAATACTCATTATAGAGATAGCCTTATCGCTTATGGCGTCTTGTTCGCTGGCTAAAGCAAGTTCGTTTAAGAACTCTTCTAGTTCAAATTCCGGATTTTGCTTGATTTGATCTTTGATCATCGCGTAAAATTCATCGATATTTGCTACTCTTTCAGCACCGTCAGGAAGACTCTCGTAATATTTTTTAATACCGAATTTAGACTCTAGCTTATCAATTAGTTCATATAAAGAGCCGCATTCCTTTAGCTCTTTTATACCGCTTGTAAAATCGTTTAGAGCAGATATTGTTTTTTTGCTAAAGGCTTCATCTTTTTCATCCAGAGTAGATATTGACTCAAATAGAGAAATTTTATTTTCATAAGCTATCTTCTCGATCTTGGTTATGCTTACTTTACCAAGACCGCGTTTTGGACGGTTTATTATGCGTTTTAACGAAAAGTCATCGTTTTCGTTGGCGACTAGCCTAAGATAGCTAATAACATCTTTTACTTCCGCTCTTTCATAAAATTTTACACCGCCAACCATCTTATACGGTATTTTTTCCTTATTAAGACCCTCTTCAAGGGAGCGAGAGAGTGCGTTTATACGGTATAATATGGCTATTTGGCTTGCATCTACGCCTTTTGCAAGTAGCTCTTTGATGCTTTTTGCTATCTTGCCAGACTCCATAGTTTCGTCAACTGACTCCATAAATACTATATCCTCACCGCCGTCTTTGGTGCCTATTAGCTTTTTGCCTAGGCGGTTTCTATTGTGATCTATCAGCTCATTTGCGGCTTTGAGGATAGAATTTGTCGAGCGATAATTATGCTCCAGTCTGATTATTTTTGTATCTTTAAATTGATTTTTAAAATTTAAGATATTTTCTATCTTTGCGCCTCTCCAGCCATATATACTCTGATCATCATCACCTACTACGCAGATATTTTCATGGGTTTTGCAAAGCTTTTTAAGGAGTTTATATTGCAAATCATTGGTGTCTTGATACTCATCTACCATTATATAGCGATATCTTTGTGAAATTTCATCTGCCAGTCCTTCGTTTTTATCCAAAATTTTATAAGTCAGAGATAGGAGGTCGTCAAAATCCACTAAATTATTTGCGCTTAAATACTCTTCATACTGTTTGTATATGTTTGCTATTTTAGTGTAATAACCATCTTTGTGTTTTTCGTTATTGCCAAATAAATTGGTGCTCGAGATAACATCTTCTACGCTTAAAAGGGAGTTTTTGAAATTTGATATTTCACTTGATAGTATTGGCGTAGCGATTGAGCTTTCAAAGCTTTTTAGTATTCTTTTTTTATCATCGGTGTCGATTATGACAAAGCTGTTTTTACGAGAGAGTCTATCTATATAAAATTTTAAAAACAAAAGTCCAAATTTATGAAAAGTGCAGAGCAGTGGAGTAAAATTTTTGTTATTTTCAGATAGCATATTAATGGCTCTGGTTCGCATTTCATTAGCGGCTTTATTTGTAAAAGTAAGAGTAAGTGTACTAGAAGGATCTATGCCAACCTCACTAATAAGATAGGCAAGTCTTGTAGTTATTGTCTTTGTCTTTCCGCTTCCGGCACCAGCTAAAATCAGCATTGCCCCATCTAAATGAGTAGCGGCTTTTTTTTGTTCTTCGTTTAAACTATCTAGGATATCTCGCATTAAAATTCCAAAAATATATTATTTATAGATTTTAACACAATAAGCTTAAAAATCGCCGCTTATATTAATTTCTAACGCTGTTTCGCTTTCAGTGAAATTTTAGTATATATTAATATAATTATGTCCGCTATAATTTATAACTTAAAGTAATATATAGATTACTTTATCAAGGAGAGAATAAAAATGATTAATGACTTTAGCAAAATTTACACCTTTATGGAGATAGTTAAAGAGAGAAGCTTTTCTAAGGCTTCAAAGACTCTTGGTATATCTCAGCCGGCTGTTACGCTTCAAATAAAAAAATTGGAAGAAATTTTACAAGCAACCCTGATAATGCGTAAAAAAAATGGAATAATTTTAACTAGAGAGGGTGAAAAATTTTATAAGCTTTGCCTTAGATTTGAAAGTGCAATGTTTAGATTTAAAGATGAAATTTCTCATATCAAAAACGATAAAGCCCCACTTATAATATCAACTACTCAGCTTATCGGAGAAACTTTTATGCCGTTATTACTTGATAAAATTTCACAAACTGCCAATGCGGAGCTTGATATAAGAATAAAAGAGCAAAACGATCTAATCCCGCACTTAAAGGATAGAAGAAGTGATATTGCAATAGTTTTAGATCAATCTTATGATGAAAATCTTATAGTAAAAAAGCTTTTTGATTATGAGATTGTTTTGGTTTCTAATAAAAAACTAGCCGATTCTATTAAGCCAGAAGATCTGTATAAATACAAATTGATAAAAGATCGCACGAAGTACTATCTAAATGATATTTTCGTAAAATATGGAATAAATTATAATGATTTAAAAAGTGCTTATGTGCTAGAGGGCTCAATAATGGTAAAAAGAGCAATTTTAAATAATTTTGCCGAAGATTATGTCGCCTTTTTACCTAAATTTTTAATTGAAGATCATCTAAAAAATGAGAGACTTTTTGAAATAAAAATCAATAGAATAAAGCTTACTCGTTCAGTTTATGTAGCGGCACTTAAAGAGAATGAAGATCTATTAAATAGCTTTTTAAAGATAAAAAATAGCTTCAATTTCTAGAATTTTATAGCAGACATAGTGATTCTATGTCTGCAAAAGTGTTTTTATTTATTGAAAAAATCTTTATTTTTTGGATTTGACATAAAGATTGACATTGATTTTTGAGTTTTACTTTTAGCCTCTTTTTCTTTGTGAATAGAAAAATTGATCAAAATCGGGCTATTTTCTACTAAAATTTGAACTACTGCTCCAAGCGGAAAGCTGACAAGAGAAGCAAAATCATCACTTCCAAATCCTGCCTCGAAACTAAGACTGTCTTGCATCAATTTAGCACTAGAGAATGTATATCCATCAAGAGTAAAAAGAATCACCGGAGATGTAAAGGTAGAGCTTATACTCTTTGGAAGCTCCGGCTCGAATTTTACTAAGTCCGAGTTCGCCATTACAGAAAACGGACGACTGTTTTGAAGCAGGTAGTCTATACATTCGTAAACATGCATCTTCATCAGCAGTGAGAATTTTTCATCGTCTAAAATTTCATCAAGCATTATAACTCCTCAAATTCTTTGACTAATTTTTTAACTTCGTTTATGCCTATATTCCAAAATTTCGAGTCCTCTATATCAAACCCAAATTTTGCGACCATATCCTTTGGCGATTTACTTCCTCCAAGGCTTAGAAATTCGGTGTAAATTTTTACAAAATCCTTACATTTTCCGCTTTTGTATAACCCAAAAAGAGCCAATACTAAAAGCTGAGCATAGGAGTATGCGTAGCAATAAAATGGAGTATGGATAAAATGAGGGATGTAGCTCCACCAAATTTTATAATAATCATTTAGAGTAACGCTTTTTCCAAACATCTTTACGCTCTCTTTGAGCCAAATTTTGTTTAGTTCATCAAGCGATATCTCTCCGTCGTGAGCATGAACTTGGCGTTCAAATGTAGTGAAGTTTATTTGCCTATAAAGAGTCGCAAAAATATCTTCTATCTTGCCTGCCAATAAAGATATTTTCTCTTTGTTTGAAAGATCTTTTTTAATGTAGTCAAATACAAGCATCTCGCAAAATACTGAAGCTGTTTCAGCCGTAGTAAGCGGAGTGTCGGAATTAAGATAACCTACACTATATGCCAAATTTTGATGCATCGCATGACCTAGCTCGTGAGCAAGAGTAAACAGGTCTCTTCTTCCGTCCGCATGGTTTAAAAGCACGTAAGGATGAGCATCTAATGAGCCTGAGTGTGAAAATGCCCCGCCTCTTTTATTGGCCGTAGGATAGGCATCTATCCAGCCTTCATCAAAAGCTTTTTGGGCTATTTTGCCAAATTTTGGACTAAAATCGTTAAATGCCTTTAAAACTATCTCCTTACACTCGTTAAATTCATATTTTCTACCCTCATCAAGCGGTGCATATCTATCATAGTCATATAGTTTTTTAAAGCCTAAAATTTTGCGTTTTTTGTCATAAAATTTACTAACTAAAGAGAAATTCGCCTCTGTTGTTTTAATAAGTGCATCTACACTTTTTTTGCTGATCTGATTGCTTTCGTGTCTTGGCTCTTCAGGAGAGCTAAAATTTCTTAGCTCGCAACTTGTTTTTAGATCAGTTTTTATCATATTGTATATGTATCCAAGCAGATGCTGGTGACGAGATAGCTCACTGCTAAGGCTTTTGGCGGCTGCTTTTCTTATATTTCTATCTTTGTCGTGAAGTTTGCTTAAAATTTCCTCCTCGCTTAAAAGCTTGCCTTGAAATTTAAACTTCATATTACTCATCGTCTCATCAAATAGCCTTGCAAATCCATCCGCTCGAGTGTTTGCAGTACGAAGTAAAACTTGCTCCTCTTTTAGGCTTAGTTGATGTGCTTTAGTTTTGGCTACATTGCTTAGATAGTATCCATTGTTTTTAGAGGTATTAATGATATCTTTTTGCTTTTTGTCATCAAATTCATTAAATTTGAGTTCAAAAAATAGTAAATTTTCATGAGCTTTTGTGGCAATCTCTTCAAATTTGGCATAAAAAGCACCTTTGCTTGTATCTTTTGCAAATACTAAAAATGCATAAGTTGTAACCTTTGAAATTTTAGAAAGTAGCTGTTCATACTCATTAAATGCCGCTAAAAATTGATCTGTGCTTAAATTTAAAAAATCTTCTAAATATTTTTTTTCAAATTTTTCACACTCATTTTTTAAGCTTAATGCACTTTTTTCAAGCTCTTTTTCGTTTTTAAAAAGCGGAGTTAAATCCCATGTTGTCATTTTTATCCTTAAAATTTTTTAGGATATTTTACACAAAATATAATGAAATTTAAAATTTTTAGAAAGAGATTATCAAATTTAGTGTCCAAATAATGGACACTAAATTTATGTTTTATTTCATTGTTTCTGAAGCTATCGCTGTAAATAC
The DNA here is from genome assembly GCF_004803855.2 of Campylobacter sp. RM16192. Lineage (NCBI taxonomy): Bacteria > Pseudomonadati > Campylobacterota > Epsilonproteobacteria > Campylobacterales > Campylobacteraceae > Campylobacter > Campylobacter sp. RM16192. The sequence goes on from NZ_CP012552.1 coordinate 651,144, forward strand.
AACGTCTGAAGAGCTGTTTACCGCAGTTTCTACAGAGTCTTGAATAACGCCTATTATAAAACCTACTGCAACAACTTGCATGGCTATGTCGTTATTTATTCCAAAAAGAGCGCAAGCAAGAGGAACTAAAAGCAGCGATCCACCGGCAACTCCTGAAGCTCCGCAAGCGCCTATGGCAGAGATAAAGCTAAGGAGTAAGGCATCTGCAAAAGTAACAGTTATATGATCTATAGAATTTACTGCAGCAAGGGCTAAAACGCTGATGGTTACGGCAGCTCCTGCCATATTTATAGTAGCACCTAAAGGTATAGATATAGAATAAAGTTCCTCTCTAAGCCCTAATTTTTTACAAAGCGCCATATTTACAGGTATGTTCGCAGCTGAACTTCTTGTAAAGAACGCTGTTACGGCACTCTCTCTTACACAAGTCATTATGAGTGCATAAGGGTTTTTCTTAGTTACTACAAATACGATCATAGGGTTTACAACAAATGCTACAAATAGCATTGCGCCTACTAAAACCGCAATTAGTTTCATATATCCAGCTAGAGCCGCAAATCCTGTCTCGTGGATACTGATGGCAACAAGGCCAAAAATTCCAAATGGAGCTAGGCGGATTACAAATCTAACTATTTTAGTCACACCTTCACTTACGTCCACAAATACTTTTTTGGTCTCGCTCGAGCAGCCTCTCATGGCTATACCACCGCCTACAGCCCAAGTAATAATGCCTATATAGTTGCCTGTGCTTAGGGCTTGCACAGGATTTTGAACCATTTTAAAAATAAGATCTTTTAATACATCTATTACATTTTGAGGCGCACTCATGGTCGCTGTTTCCACACCTTTTAAAACGAGCTCAACTGGAAACATAAAGCTAGCCGCAACTGCAACTACAGCTGCCAAAAAAGTTCCAATTAGATATAGCGTAACGACTTTTGACATGCCTTTTGCTTCGCCGAATTCTTTAGTAATGATCGAGGTTGCAACCAATACAAAAACCAAAATAGGAGCAACAGCCTTTAAAGCACCTACGAATAAATTACCAAGAACGGAAATGCCGTTTAGAATTTTGTCTGCAAATTCGCTTCCGCTTGCATTTCCCCAAAAGCCAAAAATAGCACCAACAATGATACCGATTAGGATTTGAACAATCAGGTTTCCATCGGCAAAACGCTTAGCAATCTTGCTAAATCCACTCATTTTTACACCTTTATAAATTGAAAATTTGGGTTTAAGTATAGCCAAAAGATTCTGAAAAATTTTAAAATTTAACAAAAAATTAATATAAATTTTATTATGAAATGCTACAATTTTGCAATTTAATATAAAATTTAAGGAAAAATATGTACCTATTTACGTCTGAAGTAGTAAGTCCTGGTCATCCCGATAAATGTGCCGATATTATCGCTGATAGTATAGTAGATAGTATTTTAATGCAGGATCCAAATGGTAGGGTTGCTAGTGAGGTTTTTGTTGCCGGTAAAAACATTATAATCGGTGGCGAGATAAACTCGAAGGTTAAGCTTAGCTTTAAAGATTATGAGGGTATAGTTAAAAATGCTTTGGCTAAAATCGGTTATGACGGCAAGTCAAATTTTACAAAAGAGCAGTGCCTACATCCTGATGATATAGAGGTAAAAGTTTGTATCAATCAGCAAAGTAGCGATATAAATCAAGGTGTAGATCAGGCTGATGGCGAAATAGGCGCAGGCGATCAAGGTATAATGTTTGGTTTTGCTAGTTGCGAAGCTAAGGAATTTATGCCAGCTGCCATTACTTACGCAAGAATGCTTTGCGATAAAGTGTATAAATTTGCTAAAGTAAATCCAGACAAGCTTGGTGTCGATATAAAGACTCAAGTTACAATTGATTATGATACGAAAGATAATTTTGAAAATTGCAGACCGCAAAATATTCATACTATTGTTGTTTCGGCTCCTTGTGTGGAGAGTATGAAGATAGAGGAGCTTAGATCTCTTATTCAAGAGCTTATAGACGATACCGGTCTTCCAAAAGAGCTATATAATAAAGACAAGACAATAATTTATATAAACCCAACCGGCAGATATGTAAATCACAGCTCTCTTCATGACAGCGGATTAACAGGTCGCAAGCTAATAGTAGATAGTTTTGGCGGATATGCCCCTATAGGTGGCGGTGCTCAAAGTTCAAAAGACTACACTAAAGTCGATCGTAGCGGACTTTATGCGGCTAGATATATAGCTAAAAACATAGTTGCAGCAGGACTTGCTAAAAAGTGCATTGTGCAGCTAAGCTATGCTATAGGTGTTGCAAAACCAACTTCTGTTAGTGTTGATACCATGGGAACACATATAAATGGCATTAATGATGATGTTTTATCGCATTTTGTTATGGAAAATTTCCCTCTAACTCCAAGATGGATAACTCAAAAATTTGGACTTGATAAGCCTGGTAAGGATACGTTTTTATATGCAAAAGTTGCCGCTAAAGGTCAAGTCGGAAATGCCAAATATCCGTGGGAGAAGCTAGACTCCGTAGAAATTTTCAAATCACTTGTATCTAAATAAATAATATTTAAAACAAAATTTCTTGCTTGGTCCTAGCTACGGGCAAGAAATTTTAATAAATCACTTCTAAAAATTTTCTTTATCAAACTTTCTTTTGGGGTTATGATCTCGCTTTTTGAGCCGTTTACGCTGTGGTAAATTGTTTTATTATATTTAGTGGCGTAATATTTAATCAAAAGGCGTTGTAAATTTGGCTCGGTTGAGGGCACAAACCAACCGTTGTTTGTGATAGCTATCATCACGTCAAATTCGCCCTTAAATAGCTCGTATCGCGTAGCTTCATAGCAGATTGCATTGCGAATTTTAACTCCGTCTATCTCGTAATCGCTAACTGAATTTGCCTTTTTGAAATCCTTGCTACCGTCAAAAAATAGCTCGTTTATCAAATTTTTCATCAAATTTGGAAGTGGAATCTCTTCACCGAATGGTACTAGCACAAATTTATCAAATCGCTTCATCTCGCCTTTATCAAATAAAAAAGTCGAGTTGTAACTTTGCCCGTTTTCATAAGCCAAAGCTCCTACAACGATAGCGATCTTTTGAGATTTTTCTTTAAGCTCGGCTACTAAATTTCGCTCGTGCGTCATAAATGTAGGAAATACGCTTTCGGGCATGATTATAATTCTTTTGCCTTCGTTTATCGCTTCATCTATCATCTTTAAATTTTGGTTTATAAACTCATTTTTAAGCGATTTTTCCCACTTTAAAGCTTGAGGTACGTTTGTATTTGCAAGAGCAACTTCAAAAGGCAAAATTTTAGCCTTAGTATCGTTATACTGAACCGCAAAAAGCAAAAGTGTGATAAAAGCTAAAAATTTAAGCTTTGTTTTTATGTAAAATAGCGATAAAATCGCAGCAAAAATAAAGACAAAACCGTATAAATTTGGCTTAAAAATTCCAACCACAAATATCGCCTCAAAATTTAGCCAGTTGAAATTAAAAGGATGCAAATTTGAAATTAAAATGAGCAAAATAGCTCTAAGCCAAATTTGAGGAGGAATTGCCGCGATAAAAAACATAAATCCATACACAATGCCGATAAATAAAATTTCAAGCGGAATAAGATAGCCAAATCCGTAATACGCAAGGCTAAAACTAATCCAATAAAACCATAAAATTCCTACAAAAAATCCTGTCGTAAAAAATTCATATTTGTTAAATTTAAGAAGCGTATAAAATCCGTAAATGGCAAGAAAAGGGGATATGAAATTTAGTATTGCTAAGTCAAAAATCGATACAAATATAAAATTTGATATCAAAAAAGCACTAAAAAAGGCTTTTCTTATAATTTTAGTGCTAAAATATTTAATTAAAAATTTTTTCATTAAGGAATACAATGCAAGAAGGCAATTTTTTAGCTTCATTACTACCTCTGATCGTGCTTTTCGCGATTTTTTACTTTTTGGTTATTAGACCGCAGCAAAAACAGCAAAAAGAGCATCAAAAGATGCTTGCAGCCCTAGAAAAAGGTGATAAGATCATTACTTCTGGCGGACTTTACTGCGAGGTTATCAAACCAGAAGATGATTTTATCAAAGTTAAACTTAACGATGATGTAATAGTGCGTATAAGCCGTGACTTTGTTGCCAGAAAAATCGAGACTAAAGTCAATGCGTAGTGCTAAGGTAACATATAGACTCGTTATCTTTTTAATAGCTCTAATTTTTGGCATAGGGTTTTCTATGCCATCTTTTTTGCAGACACAAGGCGGATCTAAGATCAATTTAGGACTTGACCTTCAAGGTGGCTTATATATGCTTCTTGGTGTAGAAACTCAAGAGGCTATACATTCTAAGATAAAGTCCGTGGCATCAGGTATAAATTACTATGCTGGCAAAGAAGATATCTTGATAGATAACTTTAAAATAAAAGAAGAGCATGTTAGCTTTGAGCTTTTAGATAGCGATGATCAAAATAAGATAGATGGAATGCTAAAAGAGATTCAGGGGCTTGATATTCAAAAAGATGGACTTAAATATAGTATCAGGCTAACCGAAGCAGAGCAAGTGCAAACTATTGAGTATGCGATAAATCAAGCTGTTGAGACTATCAGAAACAGGCTTGATCAGTTTGGTTTGGCTGAACCAACAGTGGCAAGACAAGGCAAAGAAAATATCCTGGTTGAGCTTCCTGGAGTAAAGACTCAGGCTGACGAGCAGCGTGCTCGCGAGCTAATCGCAAAAGCGGCTCATCTGCAATTAATGGCGCTTGATGATAAAAGGCAATCTCAAGCAAATTCGATGAGTAGAGCTGAGGCTGAGAGCTATGGAGTGATCATATATCCAGACGTTAAAAATGAGCAACAAAAATATGCTGTAAAAAATATCCCGGTACTTGACGGATCAATGCTAACGGATGCTAGAGTAGCCTTTGATCAGCGAACCAACGCTCCAATTATAAATTTTACTTTAAATGCTGAAGGCGCTAGGATATTTGGAGATTTTACAGGAGCAAATGTAGGCAAAAGACTTGCTATAGTGCTTGATGGTAGAGTGTATTCAGCACCTGTGATAAATGAGCGTATAGGTGGCGGAAGCGGTCAGATAAGCGGAGGCTTTAGCGTAGAAGAAGCTCACGACCTTGCTATCGCACTTAGAAGCGGTGCGCTTTTAGCACCTGTAAAGATGCTTGAAAAAAGAAGCATAGGTCCAAGCCTTGGTGCTGATAGTATAAATAAGAGTATGATGGCTCTTATTGGCGCTTCTATTTTAATTGTCGTGTTTATGGTTGCATATTACGGATTTTCTGGAGTTTTAGCAAATATTGCACTTGTGGCAAATATATTTATTCTTATAGCTGTTATGGCTATGTTTGGAGCTACTTTAACTCTGCCTGGAATGGCTGGTATAGTACTTACCGTAGGTATGGCCGTGGATGCGAACGTAATTATAAACGAACGTATAAGAGAGTTTTTAAGAGATGGGCAGGGCGTAGCCTTAAGCGTGAGAAAAGGCTACGAAAACGCAATGAGTGCGATTGTGGATGCAAATTTAACCTCTATTATTACTTCTGTTGTTCTTTATGCTTATGGAACAGGTCCTGTTAAGGGTTTTGCCGTGACTATGAGTATTGGTATAGCAGCATCTATGCTAACTGCTATTTTAGGTACTCGCGGTATGTTTGACACTATAATGGATAAGATAGAAAAGAGCGGCAATACCAGAATTTGGTTTGGATACAAGAGAGGATAATAATGCAAATTTTTTCAAAAGCACATGTTTATGATTTTATGGGTAAGCGCTATATCGCTCTTGCTATATCTGCTATTTTGTTTTTTGGCTCGATATTCTTACTTGCTACTAAAGGGCTAAATTACGGTATTGATTTCTCGGGCGGAACGCTTATTCAGATAAAGTATGATACAAAAGCACCTCTTGATAAGATTAGAGAAGCTTTGTATAAGGATGAGACTTTAAAAAATGCCTCTGTGACTGAATTTGGCTCAGAAGAAGAGATAACTATACGTTTTTCTGGCTCAAGCTCAAATTTGGGTAGCGATATCGGCACTAGCGTGTCTCAACTGTTGAAAGATACCGGTAGTTTCGAGGTTCGACGTGTTGATGTGGTTGGACCTAAAGTAGGAGATGAGCTTAGACAAAAAGGAATGATGGCGATAGCTATGTCTCTTTTGGGTATCTTAATTTATGTCGCATTTAGATTTGAATGGAGGTTCGCGATGGCTGCGATATTTGCTGAGGCTTATGATGTTGTAATAGCCTTGGGCGCCATTTGCTTATTTAGGATTGATGTAAATTTGGATATTTTGGCTGCGGTTTTAACGATCATAGGCTATTCTTTAAATGATAAGATTATTATCTTTGATAGGATTAGAGAGAGCATAAACACAAGTAAGAATTCGGCTCTTGAGATGATTATAAACGAATCTGTCTCCGCGACACTTTCAAGAACTATTCTTACATCTGTAACTACTTTAATGGTTGTTTTGACACTATTTTTATATGGTGGAGATATGATACACGGCTTTTCTTTGGTGCTTTTAGTGGGTATAGTCGGAGGAACTCTAAGCTCTATCTACATAGCTTCTCCGATGCTTCTTTGGTTTAAATTTAGCGTGGAGAAATATAGAGCAAAAGAGGCTGAAAAGATGAAAGCGAAAAAAGAGCGCGAAAGACAAAGAGCTATGTTTGAAAAAGGCTTGGTGTAAGGAGGATTTATGAACTGGGGTAAGGTTGTTTATATCTTTTTTGCGCTGATGAGTCTAACGACTACGGCGGGTTTTTTGTATGATAAAAATGAGATAGCGCTATTTGTAGCTGCGAGTGTAAATTTAGTCTCTACGCTACTTAAAATCGGTGTTAAAAATATTTTGTCAGCCGAGCTTTTTGCTAGCTCACTTGTTGCTGATTTGCACCTTATACCTGCATTTGTAGTGCTTCAAACAACCGGAAATATGACCGTTGTTTACTCGCTTGCAATCGGTGCTGCTATCGCAAACTTTTTTTCACTTTCGCTTGTTTTAGTTGAAGCAAGTAAGACCCAAGAAGAATTTTAGGAGATAAAATGGCTGAAAATTTGAAGTATGATGCCTTAAAAATTGAGAAAAAATGGCAAGAAATTTGGTTAAAAAACGAAGAATTTGAACCAAAAGATGATTATAACCTGCCTAAAAAATATATCTTAAGCATGTTTCCATACCCGAGCGGACGTATCCACATGGGACACGTAAGAAACTACTCAATAGGCGACGTACTGGCAAGATATTACAGAAAGCAAGGCTATAACGTGCTTCATCCGATAGGATTTGACAGCTTTGGCATGCCTGCCGAAAATGCGGCTATACAACATAAAATTCATCCTAAAATTTGGACTTATGAAAATATCGATTATATGAGAGCTGAGCTTTTGTCACTCGGTTTTTCATTTTCTAAAAATAGAGAATTTGCGACATCCGATCCGCTTTATACGAAATTTGAGCAGGAATTTTTCATCAAAATGTATGAAAAAGGGCTTGTTTACCGCAAAAATGCTGTGGTAAATTGGTGCGAGCACGATCAAACCGTTCTTGCAAACGAACAGGTTGAGGATGGCTGCTGCTGGAGATGCGGAAATAGCGTGATCCAGCGCGAATTACCGGGGTATTATCTAAAGATAACCGATTATGCCGAGGAGCTTTTGGCCGATCTTGAAAAGCTAAAAGACAAGTGGCCAAATCAAGTAATCACAATGCAGGAAAACTGGATCGGCAAGAGCTTTGGTCTTGAGTTTAAATTTAGCCTTGATGAGGCTTCAAAAGAGCTTTTAGGCGGAGAAATTCAAGGATTTGAGGTTTTTACTACTCGTCCTGATACGATTTACGGAGTTAGCTATACTGCACTTGCTCCTGAACACAAGATAGTCAAAAAGCTGCTTGAGAGCGGAAATTTAAGCGATGAGGCAAATGAGAAAATAAAAGCTATGCTAAATCAAAGCCCAAGAGAGCGCCAAGCAAGCGAAAAAGACGGTGTCTTTTTAGGAATTTACGTAATTCATCCTTTAACGGGCGATAAAGTGCCTGTTTGGGTGGCGAATTTTGTTTTGGCCGACTATGGAAGCGGGGCTGTTATGGCGGTTCCTGCGCATGATGAGAGGGATTTTGAATTCGCTAGTAAATTTAGCTTGCCTATTAAATGGGTAATTAAGCCTATTGATAGCGAAGCGGACAGCTCAAAAGCATTTACCGAAAGCGGAATTTGTATAAATTCGCCACTTATAAATGGGCTAAATAATGAAGAGGCAAAGCTTAAGATCATAGAAAAATTTGAAAGCGAAAAGATCGGAAAAAGAGTTGTAAATTTTAAAATTCGCGACTGGGGAATTTCTCGCCAAAGATATTGGGGTGCGCCTATTCCTATGATTCATTGTGATAAGTGTGGGGTAGTTTGTGAAGATATTAAAAATTTGCCCGTAGCCTTACCTGATGATGTTGAGATAACTGGCGAAGGAAATCCACTTGATAAGCATCCAAGATGGAAGCATGCTAAGTGTCCAAAATGTGGCGGTGATGCAATTCGTGAGACCGATACTATGGATACGTTTTTTGAGAGTAGCTGGTATTTCGCCAGATATGCAAGCGATCATAAGACTTGGAATGAAAAAGCCTTTGATGAAAAGAGCGTAAATTACTGGATGAACGTCGATCAGTATATCGGCGGAATAGAGCATGCGATACTGCATCTTTTATATGCGAGATTTTTCCAAAAGGCGCTCAGAGATCTTGGGTATTTGCGTGATGATGAGCCTTTTGAGAGGTTGCTTACTCAAGGAATGGTGTTAAAAGACGGTAAAAAGATGAGTAAGAGTAAGGGCAATGTCGTAGATCCTGACGATATCATTAAAAACTACGGAGCCGATACTGCAAGGCTGTTTATACTCTTTGCTGCACCTCCTCAAAAAGAGCTTGAATGGAACGATAGCGCGGTTGAAGGTGCGTTTAGATTTTTAAATAGGCTTTATGATAAAGCAGGAAGCGTTAAAAAGTGCTCTAAAATTCCTGACATTAATCACTCTGAACTTAATAAAGAAGAAAAATATGCTCGCGCGAAAGTCTATGAGTCGCTTAAGAAATCTCAAGAGGTATATACTCAAAGCTTTACTTTTAATACTCTCATAGCTGCGTGCATGGAGGCTTTAAACGCGGTAAACGCGCAAAACAACGAAGATGTAACTACTGAAGCGTTTTTTATCATACTAAATTTGCTTGAGCCGATCGTGCCTCATATCGCAAACGAGTTAAGCGAAAATTTATTTACCAGAGCAAATTTTGGCACTATTGAGATAAAAGAAGAGGTGTTTGAAAAAGATAGCCTAAATTTAGCCATTACGGTAAATGGCAAAAGAAGAGGCGAGGTTGAAGTGCCAAGCGACGCTAGCGAAGCTGAAATTTTAAAATCGGCCAAAGAAGCCGTATCTAAATGGCTTGAAGGAAAAGAGCTCGTAAAAGAAATTTATGTGCAAGGAAAGCTTGTAAATTTGGTGGTAAAAGGTTAGATATGAGATTTGTAGCCGCAATTTTTATCGCTGTTTTTTTAATCGGGTGCGGGTATAAGCCTCTTTCAAAAATTACAAAAGATATTATGGGCGAAGATGTTTATGTACATGTGGTTATAGACAGAGCCGATCCAAAAAGCAGTGTATGGATAGCAGACAGCATAAAAGAGGGCATAGTATCAAGACTAAATAGAAAACTTAGTGGCGATAAAAATGCAAAAACAAAGATAATAGCATCTGTAAAATCTGTAAATTTACAAGCACTTCTTTATGATGAAGATGGTTATGTATCCTTATATAAAGCTGTTTTAAAAATGGAATTTGATACTAAATTGGAAAATGGGAAAAGCCATAAGAGTATAACTACTGGCGAGTATGATTTTACTATTTCTAAAAAAATAAAGGATATTCGCTATGCAGATAGCGTAATCAGTGAAACAGATAGATATAATGCAATAAAGGAGGCTTCAAAGGAGGCTTTTGAAGAGTATTTAGCGGTGCTTGCAGTAAAAGGGTTTAAAAATGTCATCAACAATTACTAAAATTATAAGAGATACTATTAGTACGATTAAAGAGAGAAATTTAATACTTACTCCTGATAACTACACAGAAGTTTTTTGTGAAGTAGCGAAAAAAAATGGCTATGTAAGTCCTGATTGCCAAAAGCTTGAAAAGTATCTTTCTAGGCTAAATGAAGATCTTGTAGATCAACTAAAACAAAAAAGAGTTAAAAATATAGACGAATTATTTGCATTTATGTCGGCTAAATTAAACTCATCAAATATAAATGAATTAACCAGGCTTATACACTCACTTGTTTTTATGAGTAAAAGAATACTTCAAGCAGTGACTGTTCTTCATAATAAAGAAGCTAAAAAATTAGCAGAATTAAGTATCGATACTCTTAGTAAAAAACTTGATATATCATCTATTGATCTAATTAGAGATAAGTGGTTTGAGTTTTTAACGGATTATGATGATCTATTTATTAGAAGACTTGGTTTTTATGGTGTTAAAAGTTTTGATGATTTACAAGCGGCTGTTACAGAACTTGATAATGCTTCTATAAGATCAGGTGACACTATTCATCTGTGTCAGAAGATAGTACATATTATAGTATGTGCTCTTGCCCCTTCTATATCTGAAAGCATGAATGCTGAAATTGCAGGTTTTGAACTTAGTTTAAAGAATGACCCTAAGCTACTAGAAGCTGACGAGACTCAGGACAATATACAAAAACTTATCAAAAGACGTATAGAACTTGACAGGGCTGAAATTTCAAGCAAAGTTTCTGTTTTAAATGATGTTCTTGAAGGCATAAATACAAGGCTTTTAAATATGATGAGTAGCTCTTCTACTAGTGGAGCTAAAATGCAAGATATTAAAAAAGATTTAAATTCCATCAATCTAAAAGAAGATGGTTTTGAGAGTATTAGAGATAAGCTTATTATCATAGCTGAATCTTTAGGCAATGAGACAGAGCAATTTTCTTTACAAGTAAGTAGCGATCAAAAAAGGATAAAAGAGCTTCAAGATAGAATTAGCAGTCTTGAGGGTGAATTGGCAATGGTTAAGGCTGAGAGCAAGGAGGATTTTTTAACAAAAACTGCCACAAAAAGAGCCTTGATGGAAGAGTTGGATCGAATGGAAGATAAATATAGGAGATACAATATCGACTATTCTTTATGCTTCTTTGATATAGATTATTTTAAAAAGATTAACGATACATATGGTCATGACGCAGGAGATGTTATAATAGCAAGTATTGGAAAGATATTAAAAAAATACTCAAGAAAAGTTGATTTCGTAGCAAGATATGGCGGAGAGGAGTTTGTAATGTTACTTCCTCAAAGTTCTTTAGTAGATAGTGTTAATTTTGCAAACAAAATTCGCGATATTATAGAAAATTCAAAATTTATGTATAAAGATGAGCGAATAGATGTTACTATAAGTTGTGGAGTAACCATAAGAAGCTCTAATAAAAGTTCATCCTCAACTCTTGAATATGCCGATAAGATGCTTTATATAGCTAAACAAAACGGTAGAAATCAAGTTGTGCCAAATATGATATGAAGCTGGATGAATTTTTAAGCCACAAACCATTTTTTTACAAAGAGATTGATTATACTCGTATGCCAAGGGCTTGGGATAGTATAAAGAATAATTTAAAGCATTTTAAAATCATTCATATTATAGGTACTAACGGTAAAGGCTCAACCGGACGATTTTTAGCTCAAATTTTAAGATTAAGTGGTAAGAGCGTTGGGCACTATACAAGCCCTCATATATTTGAATTTAGTGAGAGATTTTGGCTAAATGGAGATGTTGTAGGTAGTCAAATTTTAGAGTCGGCTCATGAGCGTTTGCAAACTATGCTTAGCGATGAATTGAAAGTCAAAACTAGCTATTTTGAGTATGCTACCTTACTTGCGGCTGTGCTTTTTAGCGAATGCGACTATTTTGTTTGTGAATGCGGTATGGGCGGAGAGCTTGATGCTACAAACGTCTTTGATAAAATTTTAAGTGTTTTTACTCCGATTGGGCTTGATCATACTGCTGTTTTAGGAGACACAATAGAGCAAATTTCAACTACTAAATTTAAAGCTATGCAAGAAAATTCCCAAGCTATACTAAATGACGAGATGAATAGCATAAGTACTCATGTGGCATTTTTGATAGCAGCTTCTAAAAGAGTAAGAGTGAATTTTGCAAGTGAAATTTTAGAGAAAGATGATATAGAAAACATCAAAAAATACGCTATTAAATTTTCGCTTCCATATTTTTTGATATCAAATTTATCTCTTGCAGTCGCAGCCTCAAAAAGACTTATTAATAAGATTGATATAACAAATTTAGACGAGCTGAATCTGCGCGGAAGATGCGAAAAAGTAGCTGAAAATATATATGTGGATGTTGGTCATAACGAGCTTGCCGCACTAGCCATAGCTCAAAAATTTATCGGCAAAAAGCTTGTTTTGATATATAACTCTTTTGCCGATAAGGACTATAGATCGGTATTAAAGACTCTTAAACCCATAATAAAAAGAGTTGAAATTTATCAATATGAGAGCGGCGAACGTGAGCTAGCTACCGATGAAATCAGAAAAACTCTTAATGAGTTAAATATAGAGCATAGAGATTTTTTAGCAAATATTGACAATTTACACGAAAATAAAGATGAGTTATATCTGGCTTTCGGCTCTTTTTATCTTGTCGAAGCTTTTTTAAGGCGTTTTAATGCAAGCAAAAATTTATGAGTATTTTTTAAATCCAAGTGAGATAGAGCTTCTTGTATGTGAGGATGACAAAGAAGCTTTAATGATAGAGAACGCTTTAAATTTCACCGATATAAAGGCCTTTAGATTGCCTGATTTTAGGGCGAATTTTGGAGATGATCTTCGCTCTTTTAGTAGTGAACTTTTTGAAATATCTTCGGTTTTGTCTAAATTTTATGAATTTAACAAGAAAAAAGTTTTAATAAGTCCGATTTTAACTATATTAAATAAATTGCCCGGTAAAAAACATCTTCAAAAACGTATATTAAATTTTGCCGACACTTTAAATCAGCAAGAATTTGCAGACGAGCTTATACGATTTGGATATGAGCCTGTAGATATCGTGGAGAGCGAAGGAGAGTTTTGCATAAGAGGCGAAATAGTAGATATTTTTTGCGTTGGTAGTGAGGAGCCCTGTAGAATTTTACTTTTTGATCAAGAGATTGAAAGCATACGCCACTATTCGCCTCAAACTCAAATTTCAAACAAAACAGAGCTTGATAGTGTTGAAATTTTGCCGTTTATAGCAGGACTTAGCAAGAGTGAATTCGAAAGCGTGAGCCAAAAAATAGAGAATTTGCAATCCGATGTATTGATAGGCAGTCTAAATTCTCTCGGATTTTGGGCGATAGATGATTTTATTGATTATGTAAGCGAATTTAAAACGGCTTTAGTTAAAAAATTTGATTTTGAACTTTTTGAAAGAGACACATCAAAGCTTCAAAATTTGCCTATTTTACCGGAAGCAAAAAAATATAAAGAGCTTTTTGTAACTCCGAATAAAGATTTTTTTGATCTAAATTCTAATAAAAATATTAAGGTTTTAGCGCGCAATGAAGGGCTTTTTAACGCTTTAAATTTAAGCGAATACAAAAATGTAAATTTTATAAAAAGTGAGGCGGTTTTAAATTTAACATCTGCCAATGAAATTATTATTTCACTTAATAAATTTGAGAAAAAAAAGCGTGCCAAACGTGCAAGTATCGTAATAGACGAATTAAAGATAAATGATTATGTAGTTCATGAAGAGTATGGAATAGGTAGATTTCTAGGACTTGAAAAGATCACTGTTTTAGGCGCTACAAGGGAATTTGTAGTCATAGCCTATCAAAATGAGGATAAGCTTCTTTTGCCTGTGGAGCATTTAAATCTTATAGATAGATATATAGCGCAAAATGGCTCAATTGCGGTACTTGACAGGCTTGGTAAGGCTAGTTTCGCAAAGATCAAAGAAAAAGTTCGTCAAAAATTATTTGTAATCGCATCAAAGATCATAAATTTAGCCGCCCAAAGAGAGTTAATACGTGGTGAAATCATTAAAAAAGATGATATGGAGTATCTTACTTTTTTGCAAAATGCCGGTTTTGAATATACAAAGGATCAAGAGCGCGCCGTAAACGATATCTCAAGCGATCTTGCAAGCGGAAAAGTTATGGATAGACTCTTAAGTGGCGATGTGGGATTTGGCAAAACAGAAGTTGCCATGAATGCTATATTTAAATGCGTAAAATCAGGCTTTCAAGCTTTATTTTTCGTTCCTACGACTTTGCTCTCAGCCCAGCATTACAAGAGCCTAAAAGAGCGATTTAGTAAATTTGACATCAAAGTTTTTAGGCTTGATCGCTTTACTTCTACAAAAGAAAAATCGGTTTTAACAAAGGCTTTAAATGATGGAGAGCCTTGCATATGTGTAGGAACCCACTCGCTTTTAAGCATGAAAGCTTCAAATTTGGGACTTATCATAATAGATGAGGAGCATAAATTCGGCGTCAAGCAAAAAGAGAAGCTAAAGGAAATTTCAAGCGCTTCTCATATCTTGTCAATGAGCGCAACGCCGATTCCAAGAAGCCTAAATATGGCGCTTAGTAAGGTAAAGACCTATTCGGTTTTGCAAACTCCTCCTAGCTCAAGGCTGGATGTCAGAACAAGTGTAAGAGAGTGGGATGAAAAAGCTCTTAAAGAAGCGATTTTAAGGGAGCTTAGAAGGGGCGGACAGGTATTTTATATTCATAATCATATAGCTACTATGGAGCAGACTAAAAAGGAGCTAAAATCCATTCTTTCAAATTTGAGAATTTTGACTCTTCACTCCAAGATAGATGCTAAGACTACCGAAGATGAGATGATGAAATTTGAAAGAGGCGAATACGATCTACTCTTATGCACAAGTATCGTAGAAAGCGGAATACATCTTCCAAATGTAAATACTATTATAGTAGAAAGTGCTAATAAATTCGGTATGGCAGACCTTCATCAGTTAAGAGGTAGAGTTGGAAGAAGTGATAAGCAGGCGTATTGCTACTTCTTGGTCGAGGATAAAAATGAGCTTACACCAGAAGCCTTAAAGCGGCTTGTAGCGCTTGAGAGCAACTCGTTTTTGGGCTCTGGTGCAGTTCTTGCCTATCATGATTTGGAGATTAGAGGTGGTGGAAATCTCATAGGTGAGGCTCAAAGTGGTCACATTGAAGCCATAGGATATTCGCTATATATTAAGATGCTTGAAGAGGAGATAAATAATCTTTTAAACAACGAAAGCTTTAAAAGTAAAAAAGTTGATCTAAAACTTAGTATAAATGCCTTTTTAAATCCTGAATTTATAAGTGAAGACAGGCTTAGACTGGAGCTCTATCGCCGCCTTAGCAAGTGCGAGGATGTAAGTGGAGTTTATGAGATAGAGAGTGAGCTTGAGGATAGATTTGGTAAAATTGATAGATATACAAAGCAGTTTTTGGAGTTAATTATTATTAAAATTTTAGCAGCAAAATCTGATTTTAAATTGATTTCAAACAGCGGCCAAAATATAGTTTTGACAAATTTAAAAGATGAGAAAACTGTGCTTAAATCAAAGAGCAGAGATGATGACGATATAATCGAGGAAATTTTAGTGTTTTTAAGAAAGATTAAGTGATGATTGATTGGAACTTAACCTATGCAGCTGTTTTTAGACGCAAAAATGGTAGCTTAAGAGCTGTAGAGGATGTGGATTTTGTGAATATAGATGAGCTTATAGGCATTGATATACAAAAAGAACAGCTTGTTAATAATACAAGAAATTTTATTGAAAATAATAGTGCTAATCATGCGATTTTGTGGGGTGCAAGAGGGTGCGGCAAGAGCAGCTTGGTAAAGGCTGTTTTTACTAAATTTCATAACGAGAGCTTAAGACTCATAGAGCTTAGAAGCGATGAACTTGAATTTATCGTTGATATCATCGATGAGGTTAGAAGAACGAATTACAAATTCATCATCTACTGCGATGATCTAAGCTTTGAAGCGGGAGATACGAACTATAAATTTTTAAAGCCGATTTTAGAAGGCTCGATAGAAAAAGCCCCTAAAAACGTACTTATCTACGCCACTTCAAACCGCCGACATCTAATCAGCGAGCTAAAAAGCGACAACGAAGGCACAAGCGTAACTAGCGACGAGATCCACTATGCAGAAAGTGTGGATGAGAAAATTTCGCTATCTGATCGCTTCGGTCTTTGGATAAGTTTCTATCAGGGAAGCTTTACCGAGTATCTTAAGATCGTGGATTTTTATTTTAAAGACTACACGGGCGATAGGCAGATGCTTCACGAGCTTGCTAAAAACTACTCTGCGCTTAGAGCGAGCAGATCAGGCCGAACCGCAAAGCAGTTTTATCTATCTTATAAAGAGAAGCTTTTGTGAGAGCGGGATTTATAGGTGATATCGTAGGGCGAGCCGGTCGTAAGATCGTCTCTGAAAACGTTAAAAAGATGCGGGATAAATTTGGGCTTGATTTCGTCATTGCAAACTGTGAAAATGCAAGTGGAGGCTTTGGACTAAGCGCTCAAAACGCAGCCGAGCTGCTAGAGTGCGGTATAGACGCTATAACCGGTGGCAATCACAGCTTTGATAAAAAAGAGATCGGCTCGCTTATGGATAGCTTGCCGATCATTCGTCCGTATAATCACTTCGCAGGAACTGCTGGCAAAGGCGTGATAAATTTAAAAAGAGGCGAAGTAAGCTTGAGTGTCATAAATTTGATGGGTCATTACGCTATGCCTCATACAAATAACGCCTTTTTAGAGGTGCAAAACGCGCTAAAGGAGTGCGAGAGCCAAAACGTGCTCATTGATTTTCACGCGGAAGCCACGAGCGAGAAAAACGCGATATTTGGCTATCTAAACGGACAGGTTAGCGCGATATTTGGCACGCATACTCACGTTGGCACTGATGATTTGCAAATTTTAAATCATACCGCTTATGCAAGCGATGTGGGTTTAAGCGGAGCCTTTGACGGAGTTATCGGTATGGACAAAGAAGCGCCTATTAAGACGTTTTTAACGGGCTTTAAGCACTCTTTTAAGGTAAATGAAAGGTGCAGGCGGATATTTCAGATGATAGTTTTTGAGTGCGAAGAGGGCAGGTGTATAGACGCTTTTAAAGTTAGAGTCATAGACGGCATAGATGAGATGCAGGTGCAAAACGCACTTAAATTTGATAAGTAGGTAAAATTTGAGAAGCGAAGAACTATTAATAACGTTTTTAAACGCTGGAATTAAAGCGGATTTACAAGATGAGCTTTGGTGGCCAAATTCGCGTAGCTTTGAAGTGATTGTCGGAGCGATTTTGGTGCAAAATACGGCATGGAAAAACGCTCAAAAAGCGCTTGATAATCTAAAAAATAGCGGAAATTTAACTCTTGAACGTTTAGCGAATTTAGACACGGTAAGCATTGCTGTTATGATTAAACCAAGCGGCTTTTACAACACTAAAGCAAAGAGATTAAGTTCGCTTTGCAAGGCGATATACGAGGAATTTGGCAGCTTTGAGAGCTTTAAGCAAGATGTTAGCAGAGAGTGGCTTCTTGGCATTAGAGGCATAGGTGCCGAGACTTGCGACGCGATACTTTGCTATGCTTGTGAGCGCGAAGTGATGTGCGTGGATAGCTACGCGCTTAGGATTTTGGCTCATTTCGGATATGAATTTGAAAGCTACGAAGAGGCGCGCGAGTGGTTTGAAGATATCGATACAAGCGCGGTTTGTAAAGCTTATGGCAGAGAGCTTAGCCTGAGTCAAATTTTTGCTCGCTATCACGGCAAGATAGTTGAGTTTGGCAAAGCTCATTTGAATAGCAAAAGATTTGACGAGGCTGGTGAGGAAATACTAAAATACATAAAATAGGAGGAAAAATGAAAGTAAATTTTATAAATTTACAGGCTCAGTATCAAAAATACAAAATTGAGATTGACGAGCAAATAAAAGAAGTATTGGATAGTTCGGTTTATATTGGTGGCAAGGTTGGAGAGCTGGAAGAAAATTTAGCCAAATTTAGCGGTGCTAAACATGCAATTGCTTGCAGTAGCGGCACCGACGCGCTTTTACTTGCATTTATGGCACTTGATATAAAGCCAGGTGATGAGATTATTACCACACCTTTTACTTTTATCGCGACAGCTGAGATGATAGCTTTTTTAGGCGCAAAGCCAGTATTTGTCGATATTGACGAGAGAACGTATAACATAGATCCAAATTTAATTGAGGCAAAGGTTACGTCAAAAACCAAAGCTATAGTGCCTGTTTCTCTTTTTGGGCAAGTGGCTGATATGACAGCAATAAATGCAATCGCACAAAAGCATGGCATAGCTGTTATTGAGGACGCTGCACAAAGCTTTGGTGCGAGTCAAAACGGTATAAAATCTTGTAATTTGTCTCATATAGCTACGACCTCTTTTTTTCCGGCTAAGCCACTTGGTTGCTATGGTGACGGTGGTGCGATATTTACTAATGACGACGCCCTAAACGAAAAGATGCGCATACTATTAAATCATGGACAATCAAAACGATATATTCATAAATACGTCGGCATAAACGGCAGACTCGATGCTATTCAAGCTGGCATTTTAAATGTCAAGCTAAAATACCTTGATGCTGAAATTGCAAAACGTCAAGAGATTGCCAATAAATACTTTGACGAGTTAAATGGTGTTGTGGTGCCTTGCATTGCAGAAGGTAATGTTTCGGCATGGGCACAGTACTGTATCCGTGTGAAAGATAGAGCGAAGATGCTAGAGATCTGTGAGCAAAAAGGCGTACCAATAGGGGTTTATTATCCCGTACCATTACATTTGCAGGAAGTCTTTATGGGTCTTGGATATAAACCTGGTGACTTTGTCGTGAGCGAGACAGTGGCGAAAGATATAATGGCATTGCCGATGTCAGCATTCGTTACTGAAGAAGAGCAGGACTATGTCATAGAGGTTATTAATAATGCTTAAATTTGCTATTGTTGGTCTCGGTGTGATGGGTAAAAATCACTACCGCGCCATAAAAAATGTTGCAGGTGTGAAAATAGTCTCTCTTTGCGATCCTTTTATTAAGGAAAATTTTGCACATAAAATTTATTCTGATCTTGATGAGATGCTAATAAGCGAAAATTTAGACGCAGCTATCATTGCCACCCCAACTTCTTTGCACAAAGAGGCTGCGTTAAAATGCATGGAAAAGGGTTTGAATTTACTCATAGAAAAACCAGTTTGCTCAAACGTCAATGACGCTAAAATTTTACTTATGGAGGCTATTGAGCGAAACATAAAAGTAGCTGTTGGGTACATTGAACGCTTTAATCCAGCGATTGTGGCGCTAAAAAAAGAGCTTGAAAACGAGGAAATTTATAGTATTCAAGTAACTAGAAATGCTCCATTTCCACAGCGCATTGCAGACGTAGGCATACTAACAGATCTGGCCGTACATGATATTGATCTTATTAGATTTATAAGTGGTAAAGAGATAAAAAGTGCCGATATAAAGAGTTCTCGCAAAATCCATGATAAGTTTGAAGATAACGCGGTTTTGTCGTTTGAGCTAGATGGAGATATAATGGCTCTAATCACTACCAGTTGGCTTTCATATAGGCGAAAAAGAACGGTCGAGGTTACATGTAAAGGGGTTGTTTATGAGGCTGATTTACTAAATCAGAGCCTCGTAAAATTTAGTGAATTTAATATGAACTCTTATAAAACACAAAACATCTTTGTCAAAAGAACTGACTCGCTAACAAGCGAGATAGAAGACTTTTTGTGCTTATTGAATAGCGAACAAAGTACTGGAGCAGATGTGAATGATAGCCTAAAAACACTAAAAATTATAGAGAGTATGGGGCAAATTTGAGACTTAAATAATAATTTTTTTTGGATTTTATAGAAAAAGAAGTTGTTATTGTATGTTTTTTTAAAAGGAAGTCTAAATGATATACGAAAATATAATTCAAACGATCGGAAAGACGCCGGTAGTAAAATTAAACAGCCTAAAACAACCAGGCGTGGCTGAAATTTACGCTAAGCTTGAGTTTTTTAACCCCGGCGGTTCGGTTAAGGATAGGATCGCTGTAAACATGATCCTTGAGATGCAAAAAGACGGTGCGTTGAAAAATGGTGATATCATAGTAGAGCCCACAAGCGGAAACACGGGCATCGGCATAGCCATGACGGCAAGCGCGCTTGGGTATGAGGTCGTGCTAACCATGCCTGAAACTATGAGTATAGAAAGGCGTAAAATTTTAGCCGCTTATGGGGCTAGACTTGTGCTAACCGAGGGCACAAAGGGTATGAAAGGCGCCATCGAAAAGGCAAATGAGCTTGCAAAGCAGCCAGGATATATGATGCTAAGTCAGTTCGAAAACGCCTATAACCCGCAAGCTCACGTAAAGACTACCGCAGTTGAGATAATGAGTGATTTTAAGCAGCTTGACGCTTTTGTAGCCGGTGTCGGCACGGGCGGGACGCTAAGCGGCGTTTCTAAGGTGCTTAAAGAAAATGGCTACAACACACAGATAATCGCAGTTGAGCCAAAGGATTCCGCCGTGATTTCCGGAAATACGGCAGGCGCACATAAAATTCAAGGCATAGGAGCGGGATTTATCCCTGATACACTTGATACCTCTTTAATCGACACAATAGAGCTAGTTAGTAATGAAGAGGCTTTTGAGGTGGCTAGGGTCTTGGCAAAAAGCGAGGGAATTTTGCTTGGGATCTCCGGAGGTGCCGCTCTTGCAGTAGCTATCCGCACGGCAAAAAGACTAGGCGAGGGCAAAAAGGTGCTTTTTATCGCACCTGATAATGGTGAGAGATATTTAAGCACGCCACTTTACGAGGCTTAAAATTTGAAGATAATTGAAGAGATAAAAGAGCTGGTTGCCACTGTCGGTGAGAAAGATCCCGCCGCAAACGGATGCTGCTTTTGGGCGGTGCTTATAAATACTCCGGGCATTCATGCGGTGGTTTTTCATAGATTTTCGCATTTTTTATACGTGAAGAAATTCTTTTTTATTGCTCGATTTATCTCTCAAATTTCAAGATTTATAACGGGCATTGAGATACATCCGGGTGCAAAGATCGGCTCAAGGCTCTTTATCGATCACGGCATGGGGGTAGTTATCGGAGAAACGGCTGAGATAGGAGATGATGTTACGATGTATCATCAAGTGACACTTGGAGGTACAGGTAAAGAGGTTGGCAAGCGTCACCCGACCGTTAAAAACGGTGTTGTCATAGCAGCAGGTGCAAAGGTGCTTGGAGCTATAACGATAGGAGAAAATTCAAAAATCGGTGCAAATTCAGTCGTGCTTAAAGATGTGCCTGATAACGCAACCGTTGTTGGCATACCTGCTAGAGTTGTGAGAATAAACGGCGAGAGAATCGAGAGCTAAATTTTACAAGCTCTAAATTTTACTCTTCTATAAATTTTAAATTAATTCAAAGCGAGTAGAGCTGTAAAATTGACTCTTCAAAATTTATCACAGTTTGAGCGCTAACTGTCGGTCTTTTGACCGTATTTGCGGTTTTGCTAAACTCTATAAGATCTTCCGTGTATCTTACTACACTTGGAGTATTTTTAACTGCGGCTTTAAAAATTTCAGCTGCGGCTATAGCGTCGTTCATCGCTCTATGATGAGTGTTTTGTATGCCCAAAACCTCTTTTAGCGCGCCAAGTCCGTATTTAAGCGACGGGATAGTTCGGCGCGCTAGATCTATGGTGCAAATTTTGCGGTTTAGCATAACACCAAGCCCGAATTTCTCAAAGCTAGCACTAACAAATCCATAGTCAAATTTGACATTATGCGCGACAAAAACACTATCGGCAAGAAAAAGTCTAAATTTTTCAAGCACGCTTGCAAGACTTGGAGCGCCCTGCAGATCCTCTACTCGTATACCTGTAAGCGCAGAGATGTTTTCTGGTATAAAGGTAGCGTGCACAAGCGTTTCAAAGCGCTCTATCTCTTCGCCGTTTTGCATTTTAAGCGCGCCTATCTCTATGATCTGTCCGCTGTTTATGCCGCCGCTCGTTTCGATATCCACAATACAAAATATCTGCTCGTCTATGTTTCTTTTTCTTGTATTTAGCTCTATCTCGTTTGAGCCGTTTCGTCTGATGTCAAGCCCTAAAATTTGCCACATAGCAAGATCTCGCACGTCAAAGATAGAGCTAAATTCCTCTATTTGGCTTGCTTTTGCTATGAATTCGTAGTAGCTTAAATTTTGCTTGCAGAGTAGGTTTATGAGATTTTCTAGCTTTTGGTTCAAAACTCAAGCTTTAGCGCTCTTATAGACTCGGCATAAGAGTTTGATGAAAATATATAATTGCCTGCAACCACGATATCAACGCCCGCTTCGTCAAGCTCAGCTACATTTAGTCCCGTAACTCCGCCGTCAACTTCTATCATGCATTTTGCGTTTTTGCGCTCTATCATCTCGCGCAGTTTGCGAGCTTTATCAAGCACTGAAGGGATAAATTTTTGCCCGCCAAATCCTGGATTTACACTCATTAAAAGCACCATATCAACTTCGTTTATGATGTACTCAAGAGTTTCGATCGGTGTATGAGGATTTAGCGTGATAGCAGGTCCTACGCCGTTTTTTCTGATGTGATCTATGAGTCTTAACGGGTGCTTTTCTTCTTCGATATGAAAGCTTAAAAATTTCGGCTTAAGCGGCAAGAAAAGATCGGCAAAAAACGTATTGTTTTGTACCATCAAATGTATATCAAGTGGCTTTGTAGCAGCTTTTGCGACGGCATTTACTACAAGCGGTCCGATAGTTAAATTTGGCACAAAATGCCCGTCCATAACGTCAATGTGTATAAGATCACACCCGGCCTCGCAGATCGCCTCTATCTCAGCCCTTAAATTTCCAAAATCAGCCGATAAAATACTCGGAGCAACGTACATATAAATCCTTTGTTATCTACTTAAAAATAGCGCGCCTTTTGTCCCATTGCTAACAAGCTCAACAAAAGCGCCTTTACTAACGGTATCACCGTCTTGAATATAGTTTTCAAAAACATTTGGCATCGTTATATCAACTTTTATCTTTTTTGACTCTAATATGGATAAAATTTTGTTTCCTATTATTACCATAAAATTACCAAAAGCGCTGTTAAGCGACGCCTCTTTATCATCTTGTAGAAATATAGCACAAGCCTTTTGTACTATACTTTTATCAAGAGATAGTAAAATTTTAGCGTCAATATCTCCGTAAAAAGCTATACATCCTGTCAGCACTTTTTGGTTCATGTCAAATGTTTTAACAAAAATTTTACCGCGCTCCACTTTAATTTTTGCCATAGAGGATAAAGTATCTATGGTTGTTTTTAAAATAAGAGGCAAGAATTGAACCAAATTTCTAGTGATGTTATGTGGCATTGACTCTTTCATTCCAGGACCGCCACTTATACTTCCGTCATCATTGAAAAAATCTTCGACGCTATTGTATAGTAAAATTCCAGAATCCTCTAAGTCGTTTCTAAGAGTTTCGGATGTATTTGAGCCGCTAAGTCCGCAAATGGCAATAGTGGCACCATATTCCGCGCTTGATGTAGACAGTCTAGCCAAAAAACTAACTCCGTGTATATTGGCAGATCTTGCTCTAGTAGCGTCAAATACGAAAAATTTAAATCCTATCTTAAGAGAATTATTGTGAGCTGACATATCGAAATTTTCGGCAAAATTTGAGTCTATAAAGCCCGTAAGTTTATAAATAACGACATTTTCTCTTACTTGTACGGCTATGGTTTTTTCATTTATATTGATATGTGTTAAATTAATTTTGATATTATAGTTTTTAGCTGAGTTTTTAAACTCGTTTACATCTTTTGCTGTATAGACTATGTAGCCTCTTCCGACAAGCTTTAGTGAAATTTGATTTTTTTGCTCTTGATTTTCGTGAAATAGGATTATCTTTTTTTCTTTGGTTGATTTTTCGGTATTTCCAAAAAATAGCATAGCTACCTCTTCGCTATCAAAAAATGATAAATTTAAGCTTTGAGGTGACATCTCTCTTAGCGCCTTAAATTTTGTCTCGTCATAGTCACAAAATGCTACGTTAGCGTCTACTTTTTTTGCTATTTCAGACATTACCAGAGAGATAGAATTGATGCCTCTTTTATTAAAATATACAACTTTTTTAAGGGATATTAGTATGCATTCTATTTTTTTTGAAAGGACTAACTCCTTAGTGGCCAAGTATATTTCATACTTTGATGCGTCTCCGTCTAAAAAGCCGTGAGGATAGAATATTGCTACACTATCTTTAATTTTTGGTTTCATATTCTATCGCTTTCATAAATGTTGCAAGCTCTGCAGGAGAGGCGTTGCAATTAAACTCAAACATCTCTGCGAAGCCAGAATTTGAAAATTCCGTTTTTGACAGCTCGTAAGATATTAGTAGATGTATATATTTAGTTATTGCTGTTTGCTCATCTTTTTTGGATAAATTTTTAAAAATATCTACGACAATATTACTTAATTGCCATTTTTCAGCTATCTTGCAACATATTTCAAATATATCAAAACCTATTTCTCTCTTTAAAATCGTATTGTAGCTAAGTCCGCTAGTTCTTAATACGTATTTTAAATTTTCTGCGTTTTCCGAGAATATTTTTTCACATACGGATATGCTTGATGGTATTATTGTTATGGATTTAAAAATATCCTTATTATCTACCTTTATTTCTTTTAATATCTTTCCCCAATCGATCATAAAATTGGCTTGCAAATTTGCAAATTTTTGTGTGTCTAGATTGAAAATTTTCCATTTTTTAGGTGTTGTTAGTAATACGTAATAAGAGTATAAAATATCGGTAGTTCTATCTGCGCCAAGAGCGGAAAAGATTTGAGATATATCTTCGATCTCTTTTTTGAATCCAAAAATCGGCTTGTTGATGATAGAGCGCATATATTCTACTAATGCCAAATCGTTTTTGGCAATAGCAGCTGCTTTGGCTAAATCTCCGGAAGCAAGAGTATTTTCACATGATTTTAAAATAGCCGGAATCGCAGGTATTTGAGCGATTAACTCATCCATACTTTCTTGTTTTATCATTATCGTATCTATCTGCCAATTTTGTAAAAATAATCTTTTAATATTCTATCCTTTATATTCATAAAATGAGTTTAAATATTGCATATAATAATTTTAAGATAACCTATATTCTAAAATTTATTTAAGTTAATATTTTGCTTTTTTTGGATAGAATCAGCAGAAATTTTTGTTTTGAAGGAAAAATATGTCAAAAATATGCGATATCACAGGCAAAGGCCCTATGGTTGGAAACAATGTAAGCCACGCTAAAAATAGAACCAAGAGAAGATTTTTGCCAAATCTTAGAACTATTAGAGTAATGCTCGAAGATGGAACAACGAGAAGAATTAAGGTAGCCGCTTCTACGCTTAGAACCATGAGAAAGCAATCGCGTTCATAATTTGCAAGCTTTATAAATAAAGAGGGATTATGTCTTTTATAAAAAAGATCCAAAAATTCCTCAACTGGTCTAGCTTCTCTAAACCGGAAATAAATTTAAATACAGAACTATACGAACAACTTCGCCCATTTCGCCTACCGCTTATCCTAGTCGTTTTAATGATGATGGTCGGTGCTTTGGGCTATGTTGCTATAGATAATTTCAGTCTTATTGATGCTATATATCAGGCCGGAATGACCTTTACTACGGTAGGTTTTACTGAAGTTGCTCCAATTTCACCCGCCGGTCGCCTTTTTACTATCACTTTTATTCTGCTTGGATTTTGCGTTTTTACATTTTCTATCGGTATTCTAGTGGAAGTTTTAAAAAAAGGCTCTTTGATAAATATTCTAAAGGAGAGGCGAATGCTCTATAAGATCGCTAGACTCAAAAATCACTTTGTAATTTGTTATCATAGTCTATATACGATAGAACTTAGTAAGCAGTTTAGAGATAATCATATCCCTTTTGTTGTCGTTGATCCGCGCGAAGATATGCACGAGATAGCCGAAAAATATAAATATCCTTATTATATAATGTCTCAGCCTCATACTCAAATCGCACTTTTAAAAACTCATCTTTCAAGCGCCAAAGGGCTTATTACTCTTAGTCCAAATATCGCTGATAATATCGCTCTCATCGCCACTGTTAGACTGTATGAAAAAGAGATAGGTAGAAAAAAACCATATTTTATAATGACAAATTCTGATAATGATGATGATACAGAGCGCCTTAAAAAATTGGGTGCAGATAATGTCGTAAGCCCTTCCAAACTAGTAGCACAACGTTTAAGTGCGATGAGTGTGCGCCCGGATATGGAAAATTTATTGGAGCAATTTTTATACAAAAAGGACTCCCCTATAGATATCGAAGAGATCAGTGTGCCTGATTACTCTTGGATAAGATTTAAGCGTCTTAAGGAGACCAATTTAAGAAATATTACAAATGCGGATGTTGTCGGCATAAGGGATATGAATAATAAATTTATTCCTATGCCAAGAGGAGACACCTTGATAGGTACAGGCACGAAGCTGCTTGTCATAGGCACCGCAGAATCTATACGAATGACCAAAAAAGTAGTAAAAAGCAAGCATAAGCCTGAGGAGTGTAAATATGTATGAGATAAAGCGTCTTGAAAATGGACTTGAGAATATAGATGGATTTTATTTTGGCGGGGTAAATTCGGGCTTTAAAAAAGAGGGTAATGATCTTGGATTTATAAGATCAAGTGAGCCTGTTGATATAAGTGCTGTTTTTACAAACAATAAATTTAAAGCCGCCCCGATTAGGCATTTTTTAAAAAAAAGGCAGAATTTTAGAACAAATTTCATCTTGCTAAACTCTAAAAACGCAAATGCAATGACAGGAGAGGCGGGCATAAACGATATAGATGAAATTTTTAAAAATTTGAGTAAAAATATAAATTTAGTAAATCCCGTTATGAGCTCTACGGGAGTCATAGGATATCGCCTTAAAAAAGAAAAAATTATATCCGCATTTGATAAATTCGATTTTGATTCAAGAGATTCCAATGGAGTTGTCGGTGCCATAATGACGACGGATAGCTTTAAAAAAGAGAT
Source organism: Campylobacter sp. RM16192 (assembly GCF_004803855.2). Lineage (NCBI taxonomy): Bacteria > Pseudomonadati > Campylobacterota > Epsilonproteobacteria > Campylobacterales > Campylobacteraceae > Campylobacter > Campylobacter sp. RM16192. The sequence continues at coordinate 678,300 of NZ_CP012552.1, forward strand.
AGCCGTAAGCGTGAAATTTGATGATAAAAAAGAGTTTAAAATCGCCGCTATCTGTAAGGGTGCAGGTATGATAAATCCGTCTCTTGCTACTATGCTATGTTTTATTTTAACGGATGCCAATATCTCAAAACCCGATATGGATGAGCTGTTAAAAGAGGCTTGCGAGAGTAGTTTTAATGCCGTAAGCGTAGATGGCGATACATCCACTAATGATACCGTTATGCTTTTAACCTCAAGAAAGAGCGTGGTCTATGATAAAGAGGCTTTTAAAGAGGCTTTAAAACTAATTACTAAAGAGCTGGCTTTAATGCTTGTTAAAGATGGAGAAGGAGCTACTAAGGTGGTCGAATTTAATATAAGCGGTGCACTTAATTTAAAAGAGGCGGAGCATGCCGCAAAGGCTCTTTCAAATTCACTTTTGGTTAAAACCGCTATCTTCGGAGAGGATCCAAACTGGGGTAGAATCGCATCCACTATAGGCGCAAGCGGAGTAGAGTGCGATGAAGATAAGCTTGAAATTTATTACGATGATGTCTTGGTTTATGATAAATTTCATAAAGAGCTTGATGAAAAAAGAGAACTCGCAGCTCATCAGGTAATGAAAAAACCAAGCTATACGATAAGTTGCAATCTAAATGTTGGAAATGCACAATTTAGTGCTTACGGTTGCGATCTGAGTCATAAATACGTAAGTATTAACGCAGACTATCGCTCTTAAACCATTTATTAGAGTTAAGTTGCTAAAATTATATAAATATTTCAAGGAGGGTAGATGTTACACGAATACAGGGATATAATCACTGAGCTAAAAGTCTCAAATGCGAGATTTGCTTCGATTTTTGATAAGCATAATGATTTGGATCAAAAAATCATAGATGCCGAAGAGGGCAGAAGTCACTTGGATCACATTCGCATTGAAGAGATGAAACGCGAAAAACTAAGACTAAAAGATGAAGCCTATGCTATGATTTTGGAGTATAAAAAAGAAAAAGGACTCTAATCTACCAAACCCTGCCTTAATTGTTTAAATTTGAGGCAGGGTTTTTAAATTTTAATCTATCGATATCTTCTTGAGAATATAAAAAACTATCATAACAGCTATTAAAAGTCCGATTGCCAGAACATATTCGTTCATCTTTATTCCTTGTGGTAACTTGACTCAAAATAATTATACACAATAAAAAATAAAATTATTAAAAATATTAGTATTAAAGCTTGAATAAAATTAAATTTGTATAAAATTAATATTATTCAAAAGGATTAATGATGAATGATAAAGAAAGTATTTTTATAAATAGAGAGCTTAGTTGGCTACGTTTTAACTCTCGTGTTCTAGCTCAGTGTGAAAAACCTATCCCACCGCTTGAGAAGCTTAAATTTATAGCTATCTATATGACAAATTTAGATGAATTTTATATGATCAGGATAGCCGGACTTAAGCAGCTTTTTGCCGCAGGCATAGTTGCAAGCGGAAGTGATGAAATGACACCGTTAGAGCAGTTAAGAGAGATTAGAAAAAATATAAAAGATGAGCTTAATATAGTGGAAAAACACTATAAAGATGCCTTAAAAGAGCTTGGAGAGCAAAATTTATTTATTAAAAACTATAGTGAAATTCCGGAGTCTCTTAGAAAAAAATGCGATGACTATTTCTTTTCAAATATTCTTCCCGTAATAGTCCCAATCGCAGTAGATGCGACCCATCCGTTCCCTCACTTAAATAATCTTAGCTTTTCGCTGGCTGTTAAGCTTGCAGACAGCGAACATCCTGAGATTTTAAAATATGGAATGATAAGAATTTCTAGAGTGTTGCCAAGATTTTATCAAGCGCAGGACAATGTCTATGTGCCTATTGAAACTATAGTCCACGAGCATGCCGAAGAAATTTTCCCGGGGTATAGACTCATTAGCTCTGCGGCGTTTAGAGTCACCAGAAATGCTGACATTATAATCGAAGAAGAAGAGGCTGACGACTTTATGATGATACTAGAGCAAGGGCTTAAACTTCGCAGAAAAGGCGCCTTTGTTCGTATGCAGATTCAAAAAGATGCTGATAACGATATAGTCGAGTTTCTAAACACTCACATGAAGATTTTTTACAAAGATATCTATGAGTACACGGTTCCACTCACGTTAAATTCGCTCTGGCAGATAGTGGGAAATAAGGAATTTTCTCATCTTGCACTTCCGCCATATACACCTAGAACTCTTTTGCCTTTTAGTGAGCATATGCCTATTTTTGATGCGATAGACAAAGAAGATGTGTTGATTTTGCACCCTTATGAGAGTTTTGATCCTGTTGTCAAATTTATAAAAGAGGCTAGTAAGGATCCTAAGGTTATTTCGATACGAATGACTCTTTATAGGGTGGATAAAAACTCACCTATAATTCAGTCTTTAATAGATGCCGCAAGTGACGGCAAGCAAGTAACTGTGATGGTAGAGCTTAAAGCTAGATTTGATGAAGAAAACAACCTTCACTGGGCTAAGGCTCTTGAGGATGCCGGCGCTCACGTGATATATGGAATCGCAGGCTTTAAGGTTCATGCCAAAGTTAGCCAAGTAATCCGTCAAGTAGGAGACAAGCTTAAGTTTTATATGCACTTTGGCACAGGTAATTATAACGGCGGTTCGGCTAAAATTTATACCGATGTAAGCTATTTTACAAGCAAAACAGAGTTTGCTCACGATAGCACTACGTTTTTTCATATCTTATCCGGATTTTCTAAAAATCGCAGACTCAATACTCTCTCGATGTCTCCGATGCAGATTAAAGAGCGAGTCTTGGAGATGATAAAAAATGAGACCAAAAAAGGCAAAGATGGCCAGATAATAGCCAAAATGAACGCGCTTGTAGATAGCGATATTATAAACGCCTTAAGCGAGGCTAGCGCTGCAGGGGTTAGTATAGATCTTATCGTTAGAGGGATTTGCTGCATAAGACCAGGCATAAATGGTGTTAGCGAAAATATCCGCGTTCGCTCAATCATCGGCAAGTACTTAGAGCATGCTAGAATTTTATACTTTAAGCACGCTATACCGCAGATTTATATCTCTAGTGCGGATTGGATGCCTAGAAATTTGGAGCGCAGATTAGAGCTTATGACACCTATTTATGAGCAAAATTTACAAGATAGACTGCTAGAGTTTTTAAGAATCCAACTAAGCGATAACGAGCTTGCATTCGAGCTTCACAAGGACGGAGAGTATTATAAAACAAAGGCAAAAGAGGGCGAAAATATCATAAATTCTCAAGAGATTTTTGAGGAGTATGTAAGCAAAATTTATAAAACCACCAAAAAAGACAATGATAATGCAAAAAGAGAGCATATAGCTTCAAAACTACTCAAAGAGAGCTAAAATTTGGGCTTAAATTTAAGCCCAAATTTAAATTTACAATTTTCTTAGCTTTGCTATCTCATCTCGCAAAGCTGCCGCTTTTTCAAATTCAAGCTTGCTGGCTGCCTCAAGCATCTGTTTTCTTAGCTCTTTTACGATTTTAGCGCGCTCTGCAGCCGGCATCTTTTCTAAATTCTTATTTTTTCTATATAGTTCGCCCTCGTCCTCTATGTGAAGGCTCTCTTCGATATTTCTGCTTGCACTCTTTGGAGTGATATTATTAGCCTTATTGTACTCTTCTTGTAGTTTGCGACGAGAATTTGTCGTATCCATCGCCTCTTGCATGGATTTGGTGATCTTTTTGGCAAACATCATCACTTTGCCGTTTACGTTTCTGGCAGCACGCCCCATTGTTTGAATTAAGCTTGTAGTAGAGCGTAAAAAGCCCTCTTTATCGGCATCCATTATGGCTATTAGGCTGACTTCCGGCAGATCAAGCCCCTCGCGAAGCAAGTTTATGCCTATAAGCATATCAAAGTCACCGCCTCTAAGCCCTCTTATTATCTCGTTTCGCTCTATTGCATCGATATCGGAGTGCATATACTTTACTTTTATGCCAAGTTCTGTGTAATATCTGCTTAGCTCCTCCGCCATTTTTTTAGTTAGCACCGTTACTAAAACGCGCTCACCACGCTCTATCACTCGCTTTGCCTCATCAAACAAAATTTCAACCTGATTGTCGCTATCTTTTATTTCTATTTGCGGATCAAGAAGTCCAGTAGGGCGCAAAATTTGCTCATACACATGCCCCTTTGAGAGCTCAAGCTCAAGCTCGTTTGGAGTGGCCGATACAAAGAGAAATTTAGCTCTTTTATTGATAAATTCATCAAATTTCAAAGGACGGTTATCAAGTGCGGACGGCAGACGAAATCCATACTCTACCAGCACCTCTTTACGGCTTTTATCGCCTGCATACATTCCGCGAAACTGCGGCAGGCTCACGTGGCTCTCATCTACTATCACTAGATAGTCCTTGCCGCTTATTTCGTAGTAGTCAAATAGGCTGTATGGCGTCTCTCCCGGAGATTGTCCCGTTAAATGTCTAGCATAGTTTTCTACACCTTTGCACATTCCGGTAGAATTTAGCATCTCCAGATCAAATTCAACCCTTTGTTTTAGCCTCTGAGCCTCTACAAGCTTGCCTTGTTCGTTAAATTCCTTTAGCCTCTCGTCTAATTCCGCTTCAATCTGCTTAATCGCGATTTTTAGCCTATCCTCTCCGACTATAAATTGACTAGTTGCGTAAAGCGTGAATTTGCTTATGCTTTTAAGCCTTTTATTGTCCAAAACATCAAAATGATACATCTCATCTATCTCGTCTCCGAAAAACTCTATCCTAAGTGCCTCGTCGTTATAATATGCAGGATATATATCTACTACATCGCCATTTACGCGAAAATCTCCTCTATCGAAATAAGCATCGTTTCTTTTGTATCCCATATCCACGAGTTTACTAAGCAGTTTGCGTTGATTTAAGGCTTCTCCTACCTTTAGATATAGCACCATCCCTTGATATTCGCTAGGATTTCCTAAGCCATAATTTGCAGATACCGAAGCTATCGTGATCACATCGTCAAAGCTTAGCAAGCTTGCCGTAGCAGAGAGCCTAAGCCGCTCAAGCTCTTCATTTACCGAACTATCTTTCTCTATATACAGGTCGCTTCTTGGTATGTATGCCTCAGGCTGATAGTAATCATAGTAGCTTATAAAATACTCCACGTGATTATTTGGGAAAAAGCCCTTAAATTCGCTATAAAGCTGCGCTGCAAGAGATTTATTATGTGTCATTACGAGAGTCGGCATATTTAGCTTTGCTATTACATTTGCCATAGTAAAGGTCTTGCCCGAACCCGTAACTCCAAGCAGGGTCTGATAGCTAGAGCCTGATCTGATAGACTCTACTATACCATCTATGGCGTTTGCCTGATCGGGACTTGGGCTAAATTTGGATGAAATTTCAAAATTTTTCATTTGTCCTCTTTAAAAAACAGCTTATTTTATGTTACAATTCGAGGAAATTATACCAAATAAAGGGATCTTATGTTTGAAAACGAAAAAGTATTAAATACTCTTACGGATAAAGTAAACGACCTGCTTGTAAAATATAATGAAATTTGCGATGAGAACGAATCACTACGCAATGAGCTTATAGCGCTAAAAGCTCAAAACGAAGCCAAAACAAATCAGATTTTACGCCTTGAAGATGAACTCAAAAATAAAAATATAGAATCTGACGATATAGTCCGCAAAATCGAAGCCGTTTTAGGTAAATAATGAAAAAAATAACAGTTACAATCGCATCAAGAGACTATACCATAAGCCTTGAAGATGACTTTGCTAGGAGCTTTGAGCGCGACTGGGAGGTATTTTTAGGCGGCAAAAAATATCTTGATGTGAAAGAGCTGTTAAGCGCCTTTGTGCAAAAATGCTACGAAAACTACCAGCAAGAACGTGATCTGGAAAATCTTGCTAAAAAACTCAGCCAAGAGATAAACTAAAATTTTACTTTTTATTTTTATAAAATTTATATTTATTTAAGCATTATATACTTATAATTTCATAAAAATACATAAATGTATGTATAATTCATTCAAGGAGTCTCACATGAGAAAAGGTTTTACAATGATTGAGTTGATCTTCGTGATCGTTATTTTAGGTATTTTGGCTGCTATAGCTATTCCAAGACTTGCTGCTTCTAGAGATGATGCAGAGGCTGTTAAGACTGCTAGAGCTATGAGTGTTTTAGTTAGTGATATTAGTTCATATTATGTTTCTCAAGCCGCACTAGCTACAAATCTTAAAGATATGACTGGAGTTAAATTTGTAGGTAATCAAACAGGATTAACCGGACAGATGGATACCGCTGGCACACAATGTGTGCAAGTTACTGCTACTGCAGGAACTGCAGATAATCCACCAGTTATTACTTTTTCAAAAGGTGCAGAGGGTGATAGCAATATATGTCCAAGAGTTCTTGCTAATGGTGCTGTAAAAGAGCTTATGACTAGAACATATTCAAAAGTTACACCTTCTTCTACTACTGGAGGCACTCCTACAATTTCACAAGAAGCAGGTATTGCTATAGGAAGCACTACAACAATTAAGTTTTAATTACTAAAATTAGTTGATATTATAAGCCTAGGACTTTAAGTCTTGGGCTTTTTAAATTTATATCTTTTTTACCCTTAAAACCATTAAATTTATAAGCTTATAGATGATATAATATGATAAATTTTATAAAGGGACTACCATGAAGCGAGCTTTTACAATGGTTGAACTTGTGTTAGTTATAGTTATTATAGGTGTTTTATCTGCTATTGCAGTTCCTAGATTTTTTACCTCAAGAGATGATGCTATACTTGTTAGAGCCAGAGCTGATATCTCATCTATTAGAAGCGCTATAGTAAATATAAAAAATACGAATATGCTATCCGGAACTTTTACATATCCTGATCTTGAAAAAAGTGCTACCAGTACTAAACTATTCGATAACGTTTTATCAGGCGGTATTAAGAAAAAGGGAGATAAAGATACTTCCGGTTGGAGCAAGAGTGGTCTTGAATATGTTTTTACTTTATCTGGAAAAACTACAAAATTTTCATATGATAAAAAAACAGGCTATTTTGGATGTGCTGAAAATGAGCCAAATAATTCCCTTTGCAAACAACTAACGGAGTAATGAATTACTACGAGATAATACCAAGTGTCTTAAACTATAGGCCACTTACATATCATAGTAGCTATGAAATCGCTCCTTATCAGCAAGTTCTTATAAATATAAAAAACAAAAAAACTTTTGGCTATGTGTTTAAAAAAACATCAAAACCAGAGTTTAAAACTCTTGAAATTTTAGAAGTTTTACCTGCTAAGCTAACCGATATTCAAATTTCGCTTCTAAATTTCATCTCATACTACTATATTTCAAATTTATGTGTTAGCATAGGACTTTTTACTCCTTTTAACGATAACATAAAGCCTATTTTAGATGATAATAAATTTGATAAAGAGCCAAATTTAAGCGATAATCAAAAAGAAGCTCTTAAATTTGCCAAAGAGCATAAAACTAGCCTGCTTTTTGGCGATACTGGAAGCGGTAAGAGTGAAGTGTATATATCTTTGATCAAAGAGTATTTAAATAAAGGCAAGCAAGTTTTGTTTCTAATGCCTGAAATTTCACTCACTCCTCAGATGCAAAAGCGGCTTAAGAGATATTTTGGTGATAAATTCGGTCTTTGGCATTCTAAGATTACCTCAAAAAAACGCAGTGAAATTTTGGCTAAATTTTTAAGCGGTGAGATAAAGTTAATTGCCGGTGCAAGATCGGCTCTATTTTTGCCATTTACGAATTTAGGCTTGATAGTAGTAGATGAAGAGCACGATGAGAGCTATAAATCGACTCAAAATCCGCATTACAACGCTAGGGATTTGGCTCTGTTTTTAGCTAATAAATTTGACATAAAAGTGCTTTTAGGCTCTGCAACTCCAAGTCTTGTAACTTACTCTAAGCAGCCAAATTTTAGGCTAAAGGGAACATTTTATAAGAGTGAAAAAGAGTTTATATACGATGAGAGTGAGACCGGCTTAAGTCAAATAATTTTATCAGAGCTTGAAAAAAGTATAAATGCCGGCAAACAAGCTGTGGTATTCGTGCCTACGAGAGCGAATTTTAAATATCTTGTTTGCAGGGATTGTGGACATACGATAAAGTGTCCGTTTTGTAGTGTGGGAATGAGCTTTTATAAAAAGTATAATATGCTAAAGTGCCAATACTGCGCTTTTACGATGCCTGTTTTAAAAACTTGCGAAAAGTGTGAAAGCGAGATGATAGAGGCCAAAAAGATTGGCACGGATGAGCTTGTGGCGAAGCTTCAGGAGGCTTTTGGAGGTATTAAAATAGCTAAATTTGATAGAGATGAGATAACCACACAAAATAAGCTAGAAAAGAGTCTAAAAGCATTTAATGACGGCGAAGTGCAAATTTTAGTCGGAACTCAGATGCTAAGCAAAGGACATGACTATCACAATGTAGATTTAGCCGTAATAATGGGTGTAGATGAGCTTTTAAATTTCCCTGATTTTAGAGCACGCGAGAGGACTTTGGCTCTGGCTATGCAGGTTGCTGGTAGGGCTGGTAGAGTAGGGCATGGCAGGGTCGTGATACAAAGTCTGCAAAAAGAATTTTTTCAAAGTTATATAGAGGATTATGATTCGTTTTTAGTTGACGAGATGTCCTATAGAGATGGCTTATATCCACCTTTTGCTAGACTTTTGCGAGCGGTTATAAGCGATAAAAATGAAAATTTAGCTAAAGATAGACTAAATGAGTGTCTAAAAGAGCTAAATAATCTAGCTAGCGAGGAATCAAATTTGCAGATAGTAGGACATGGAAAATGCGCTATAGAGATGATTTCCGGCAAGTATAGATACGAGATACTACTAAGGTCAAATTCTCATATAGCTCTTATTAAAGCGGGTAAAATTTGCTCAAATTTCGGCTTTGATGTGGATATGGATCCGATGAATTTCTCCTAATCGGATCCTGCAAATAAAATTAAAATTTCTTTTTACGCACATCCTGCGTAGCGATTTTTGCCGCTTCGTTTACCTGTGAGGCAATTTCGTTAGTATTTTTTGCTATCTTAATATTTTCTCTTGTTACATTATCTATCTCGACTATGGCCTGATTGATCTGATCTATGCCTTTGGTCTGCTCAAATATGCTATGGCTCATATCGTTTATGCCTTGAGATAGCATATTGATATTTGCCTCGATCTCTGATAGTGATTTTTGCGTTCTTTCGGCTAGATTTCTTACCTCGTCCGCTACTACGGCAAATCCGCGCCCATGCTCTCCTGCACGCGCCGCCTCGATCGCCGCATTAAGGGCTAGTAAATTTGTCTGATCGGCTATATCTCTTATGATACCAACGATATTTTTTATGTCATTGCTTTGATTTATGATTTGGTTAGCTTTATCATTTATCGAGTGCATGGAATTATTGATCTCTTCGATAGCTAGCACGCTCTCTTGGACAGATTCCGCTTGCTTGTTTGTGCCTTCGGATAGGTTGTTAACAAATGAATTTAGCACCTGAGATTTCTCTTCTAGCATTTTGTTTTGTTCAAGTGAATTTCTAAGGATATTGCTCATCTCTTCGCCTAAGAAATTTATACCCTCTCCTAGCTTTCTTTTATCGCTTTTGGAGTCTCCGATATCAATTCTTGCCGTAAAATCATTATTCGTATATAGCCCTAAAATTTCAACTACTCCGTGAATATCGTTTTTTAATGTATTTACAAAATTATTAATTAGGTCTTTTAACTCCTCCAAATTTCTATTATTAGGCGTTTGATTTATATTTTGACCCAGATCGCCTGTAGATGCCGATTTAAAGACCATCTTAGCATCATTTATCATTTTAGTGTCTTTTTTTAGACCGTCTGCTATATTTTTAATATTCTCGTTGATAAGATCCGCCATTTGTTTGAATTCATCGTCTGATTTTACTGTTATTTGCTTGCACTCCCTAGAGCTATCGTTTAGATATGCAAAAAATTCAAACAGCCCCTCTTTAATCTTGGATAGAGGTTTTAGTTTTAAATTTAGCACTACCACCAAAGCCGTAACTATAAATAGTATAGAGCATATTGAGAGAATCAGCTGATAGATGAATAGATTGTCTATGCTTTGATTGTATGTTTTTGCTGTGGTGACAGAGCATAGTAACCAACCAGTAATATCATCTTTTAGGCACGCTGCAACCATATCATTGTTATTATCGTTAAATGCGTATGTTATTGATTTTGTAGAACTATCCTTAAAGAAGTTGAGTAAATTTTTATTTACCTCAGACTCTTTCATGAGAAGCTCTTTGTTTGGATTTATGATGCTTTTCGCATTTTTATCTATAAGAAGAATATAATCATCCTGATAGTGTTTCATATTTGATATGACATCGCTCAATCTTTCAAGAGTAATATCTGATGATACAACTCCTGATAGTTTGCCGCCTTTTTTAATAGGGGCTGCGAATGATATAGTTAGTTTTTGATCTTTAGTCGAGATATATGGATCTGTGATAACGGCATCTTTAGCTGACACGACTTGCTTGTACCATCCTCTTGCTCTTGGGTCGTATCCATTTAGGCTTGGGTATTGGTGGTTTCCATTTGATCGTAGCATCCTGCCGTCTTTTTCAAAACCTGCATATAAAGATACAAATTTACCAGATTGGCTACCTACCTTTAATATCTGCTCAAAATTATCTTCGTTATACTCCGAACTCTCTATATAAGAAGCTACTGATTTTACTATGCTTAGCTTTGAATCCATGTAGTTTTGCATATACTCTATCGCATCTTTTACTATACTGTATTGAGATGAGGATATAAGTGTCTTTGTCTCTTGTTTTGTTATATTAAACGAGACAAAAGAGAATATACTTAGTGCTATTACTAGTAAAAATGAGATTAAAATCGTAACACTTCTTGCTAATTTCGAGTTCATATTAAGCTCCTGATCAAGTTTTATAAATAGTAAAACAGCTGTTAATTTTATATACTTTAAGCTTAATAAGTATTAAATTGCATGTATGCTTAGATGTTTTGTGTCAGTTTAAATTTAATTTGGTTTATAATTTAAATTTGAGCCTTTTGAAAGTGAAAATTTCTTATAATTACCAAAAAAATTAAAAGGCAAATTTTGCAAAGATATCCAACTAAACAGATAAAAATTCGTGATGTTTTAATAGGGGGTGATGCTCCCATCTCGGTGCAGTCGATGACATTTTCTAAGACAAGGGATATAAAAGGCACGCTAGAGCAGATAAATAGACTCTATTTCGCGGGATGCGATATAGTGCGTTGTGCGGTACTTGACAAAGAGGACGCTGCAGCTCTGCGCGAAATAGTAAGGCAAAGTCCGCTTCCTGTGGTAGCTGATATACACTTCAACTACCGATATGCACTTATAGTTAGTGAATTTGTAGATGCTGTACGGATAAATCCGGGCAATATCGGCTCAAAAGAGCGCATAAAAGCAGTTGTGGATGCATGCAAGCAAAGAAATTTACCTATAAGAATCGGTGTAAATTCAGGCTCGCTAGAGGAGCAGTTTGAGAATAAATATGGTAGAACGGTTGAGGCTATGGTGGCTTCTGCGATTTATAACATAAATTTGCTTGAGGATTTTGACTTCACCGATATCAAAATTTCACTAAAATCAAGCGATGTTGAGCGAACCATGGCTGCTTACCGTGCCTTGCGTCCAAAGGTTGAGTATCCGTTTCACTTGGGCGTTACGGAGGCTGGCACCACCTTTCACGCGACTATAAAATCGTCTATTGCGCTTGGGGGGCTTTTGCTTGAAGGTATCGGCGATACGATGAGAGTGAGCATTACAGGCGAGCTTGAAGAGGAGATAAAAGTCGCAAAGGCTATTTTAAAAGATAGCGGACGCCAAAAAGAGGGTATAAACATCATCTCATGCCCTACGTGCGGGCGTCTTCAAAGCGATTTGATGGCCGCGATAAAGATAGTGGAAGAAAAAACCAAGCATATCAAAGAGCCGCTTAACGTATCGGTCATGGGCTGCGTGGTAAACGCGATCGGAGAAGCCAAAGGCGCTGACGTAGCGATAGCATTTGGCAAGGAAAGCGGGCTTATAATGCGCCGCGGCGAAGTTGTGGCAAGACTGAAAGAGAGCGAGCTGGTGGATAGATTTTTGCTCGAACTTGACGAGGAGATAAAATCTCGTGGCTAAAAATAACGAAATAAACATGCACAACCTATACGACCTTGACATGGAGCGTTCTATCCTAAGCTCCATCATTTATAGCGGCGAAAATTTGGTTCAAATTTTTGACATCGTCTCTTCAGGCGACTTTTACCTCAAAGGCCATGCGGACATATATACGGCGATGGTTGAGTGTATGAATGCCGATTTGCCGATAGAAACTAGCTTTTTAAAGACCAAGCTGGGAGCCAAATTTGATGAGGAAATTTTAGCTAGCGTTGTAGGTACAAACTCAATACTTGATATCAAAAAATACGCAACCGAGCTGCGCGAAAAGTCGATAAAGCGCTCGCTTGTAAAGATAGCTCACCAGATCCCAAACAAAGTAAGCGAGGATAAGCCAAGCCGCGATATGGTCGATGAGCTAAGCCAGAGCTTTTATTCACTTGTGGAGGGCTCGGCGGCTGGAGTCATAAAGGAAAGCAAAGAGATCATAGTAGATGTCTTAGCTCATCTTGAGAAGCAAAAGATGCTTGAAAACCAGGATATAGTAGGAATAGATACCGGATTTAAAGAATTAAATGAAAAAACAAAAGGCTTTAAAAACGGCGATCTTATCATTATTGCCGCTCGTCCGGGCATGGGCAAGACCACTATATGTCTAAATTTAATGAGTAATGTTTTACAGCGGGGTAACGGAGTTGTCTTTTTCTCGCTTGAGATGCCTGCCGAGCAGATTATGCTAAGGATGCTTTCTGCTAAAACCTCAATCCCACTTCAAAACATAATGACGGCAAAGATGGATGATGAGGAGTGGAGCAGGATGAGCGATGCTTGTGAGGATATGTCTAATAAGAAGTTTTTCGTATATGATAGCGGATATGTAAATATCCATCAGATCAGAACTCAGATGCGTAAGCTAAAGTCGAGCCATCCTGAAATTTCGCTTTGCGTGATTGATTACATCGGACTTATGATGGCTACTTCAAACTATGCCGATCGCCACTTGCAGATCGCTGAAATTTCGCGCGGATTAAAGCTTCTTGCGCGTGAGCTTGATATGCCGATAATCGCTCTATCTCAGCTAAACCGAAGCCTTGAAGCGCGTGCAAATAAGCGTCCGATGCTAAGTGATTTAAGAGAATCGGGAGCGATCGAACAGGATGCGGATATGATACTTTTCGTCTACCGTGATGAGGTCTATCTCGAGCAGGAGGAGAAGGAGCGCGAGAAGCGAGCCAAGGTCGAAGGTAAAGAGTATGTGCCTAAATTTATACCAAACAAGATCGAAGAGGATGCAGAGATAATAATCGGCAAGAACAGAAACGGACCTGTCGGCACGGTTGATGTAATATTTCAAAAAGAATTTACCCGCTTTGTCGATAAGAGTTTTGGCGCAATTCATATGGCCGAATTTACCGGTTGATGGGGTTTTGGTCGTTTGCTAAATTTGCAATTTAACACTTTATGTATAGTAATAAAGTTTTTGAAAGCAAGCGTGAAATAGGGCTGTTTTGCCTTTTTTGTCTTTTTGTTTTAGCCTTTAATTTAGCTATCAAATTTTATGAATTTAAAGGCTTTAAGGCAGACAGGTATGAAATTTTGCAAGCCAAGGTGCTTCAAAGCTATCTAAAAACAAATGAAAAAGGTAAAACTTACCGAGTTTTAAGGCTAAAAACAGGAAATTTTATACTGTATACAACCACTAAAGCGGATTTCGAGCCCGAGATAAATTCTAAAATTTTGCTTCGTCCCATTAAAAATAAACTTACTTTTATCGATTATTTAAGCCGTAGTTTTTATCTGCCAAATTTTGGAATTTTAGAGATAAGATATAGTGAAAATAGCAAATATCTGGATAAATTTAGAGAAAAAATCTATGATTTTATATCCAATCAACACGACATATCAAAGGCAAAAGAGCTATATACTGCGCTATTTTTAGCCACTCCGATATCAAAGGAGTTAAGAAGCGATGTAAATCACTTTGCAATAGCCCATCTAATAGCCATCAGCGGCTATCATTTAGGGATTATTTTTGGGTTTTTGTATTTTATATTGCACCATATTTATCGCTATTTTCAGGCTAGATTTTTTCCTTTTAGAAGTGAGAAATTTGATCTAAGTATAGTTATTTTTATATTTTTATTTGGCTATCTTATGCTGATAGACTTTGTGCCGTCTTTTTTGCGGGCATTTTTGATGAGCTTGCTTATTTTTTATATGCTTAGTAGAAATGTGCGAATTATTAGTTTTGAAGCTCTGTTTATTTTGATAGCTTTTGCGGTTAGTTTTATGCCCTCTTTACTGTTTAGTATCGGCTTTTATCTCTCTTGCGCAGGAGTATTTTATATCTATCTTTATCTGCATCATTTTGGTGATAAATTTTCAAATCTCGCTCATGTTATCTTGCTAAATTTATGGGTGTATTTGGCTATGATAATCCCGATTTTATACTTTTTCCCTCTGATTAGCTTTCAGCAGTTTGCCGTGTTGCCTTTAAGTTTAATTTTTGTGATTTTTTACCCTCTTGGTTTGGTGCTTCATCTACTAAATTTAGGCGGGATTTTCGATGAAAATTTAATTTGGTTTTTAGAGTTAAGGACGGACAGCGTAAATTTGGATATAAATTTATATATCTTTTTAATCTATAATATTTTAAGTTTAATTAGTATAAAAAACAGAAATTTAGCCCTCTTGCTCGTTTTTTCCAATCTCTTTTGCTTTATCTCTTTGCTCTAAAAAGCTACAAAGTTTAACTCCGTATAAGAATATGATCCAAGAGACATAAACCCACAAGAAGAACAAAAGAACGACAGAAAATGAGCCGTAGATACTAAGATAGGTCTTGTTATTAACCGCATAAAATACAAATATGTTTTTACCAAAATACCAGATAAGAGAGGCTATAAAGGAGCTAAAAAGAGCGTTTCTTATAGCTATAGGCCGGCTTACTGATATGAGATATGTGATGCAAAAAATCGCCCAAATGATTAGATATGGAAATATGCTTAAGAAATTTATCCAATTTGTGTATGAGTTTGAATTTAATAAATTTTGAAGCATATTGGATAGATAAAAACTAAGCCCAAGCCCTATGGGAGCTAGTGTAATAAGCGTCCAATATACACTTAGAGAGCTCCAAAAATTTCTTCCTTCGCTCTTCATGATTTTATTGATCACATATTCGTAATCCATAAAAAACATTATCGAAGTAAAGATAATAGCGCCAAGACCAAGCACTCCTAAGGCCGAGCTGTTTTGTAAAAAGGTCTCTATGTGTTCTGTTATCATTTCTTGATTTGAAGGCAACAAAGATGAGAATATAAATTCTTTTATCTTGCCGTAGTATACGCTAAAGCTGGGCATTTGAGTAAATATCGAAAACGAGATTAAAAGCACAGGTATAATCGAAAGCATAGTATGAAAGCTAAGGCTTGAAGCGTAGTGAAGCAGCTGCTTATCTTTGATACTAAATGCGATTTTAATATATGCTTTTAAGTCGTCTTTTGTAAATTTCAATTTGTTTTACAGCCCCATCTTGTTCGGATTTAAAATATTATTTGGATCAAAAGCTTTTTTTATCTCTTTAAATAGAGTCATCTCCGCATCTGTAAATGCAAGCGGCATAAATTCGGCCTTGCTTATACCTATGCCATGTTCGCCGCTAAGTGTGCCTCCAAGATCAACGGTGATTTTAAAAATTTCCTCTATCGCCTTGTGTCCGTTTTCTACCTGCGCAGGATCGGTTTTGTCTACCACCATTACGTTTGTATGTACGTTTCCGTCTCCGGTATGCCCAAAGCAAGGTACTTGCACTCCGTATTTAGCCGCTACTTCGCTAATTTTTTCCAACAGTTCAGGAAGCTTTGATCTAGGCACTGTAATATCTTCGTTTAGCTTCAAGGTTCCATATATGTTTATCGCTTGAGAGCAGTTTCTGCGCGCAAACCATATATCATTTCTCTCGGCCTCATCTCGTGCAATTTTAAAATCGCTAGCCCCGTTTTCCTTAAATACTTTTTGTATTATCTCTAGATCTTGCACTAAGCCGGCCTCGATATCGCCGTCAACATCGCTTATTAAAATCGCGCCAGCATTTGTAGGCAAGCCTTTATTAAATTTCTCCTCGACCGCGCGTATGCTTAAGTTGTCCAAAAACTCCATCGCCACAGGCGTTACTCCAGCAGCCATGGTCTTATATACGGCATTCATAGCTGAATTTACACTGTCAAATACACCCATAGCGGTTTTTCTAAATTTTGGCTTTGCGATTAGCTTTAGAGTAATTTCGGTTATTACAGCAAGTGTGCCCTCTGAGGCTATTAAAATACCAGCAATATTATATCCTGCGACATCTTTTATAGTGCGCTTACCCGCTCTTACAACCTCTCCGTTTGGAAGAATGGCTCTAAGCGCCATTACATAGTCTTTGGTAATACCATATTTGGCCGCTCTCATGCCGCCTGCGTTTTCACTTACGTTGCCACCTATGGTAGAGTAGTCCTGACTAGCAGGATCTGGCGGATAAAATAGCCCTTTTGCCTCTACCGCTCGCTGTAAATCCATATTTATACAGCCAGGCTGCACTACTGCAACCATGTTTTGCATATCTATTTCAAGAATTTTATTCATATGTTTTTCAAAGGCCAAAATTATACCGCCCTCTATAGCCAAAGAGCCCCCTGTAAAGCCACTTCCGGCTCCACGCGCGATTATAGGTATCTTATTTTCATTGCAGTATTTTAAAATAGCGCTTACATCACTTTCATCTCTTGGAAAAAGCACGCCATCAGGCAAATGGCGTTTTCTTGTTGCATCGTAGCTATAGGCTAAAAGATGAGCCTTGTCAAAATAGGCGTTATCTTGATTTAGTAGCTTAGTAAAAAAATCTATATGTCTTTTTTCCATTATTTGTCTTTCAAAAGTGATTTGTAGTGGCGATCAAAGTCGCTTATTTTGCTTGAACCAAATTTCCAAAATACGGTATCTATATCTTTAACGCGAGTATAAAACGGTAGTTGATAGTAGCTTACTGAACCGCTTTTAAATCTCTTTAAAACTTCAAAGCTTTGGCAATCTGCAAATAACGCTTCGTTGTTCATTGCTATAAATATTAGTCCCGCTGCACTTTGAGAACACATTTTGCGAAAATCATTACGGCTTGGATTTGGCTTATATTCGTAGCTTAAATACGAACCTACAATATCAGGATGTATAAACTCCATGTTTTTAAAAGAACTTACTATTTCATTATAAATTTCTTTATTTGGAACCACTATTAAAGAACGGCTATATAAGTAGTTTAATATGATAGTGTCACCTCTTGCGGGAAGAATTCCAGGTATTGGCATTGCTTTTTGTTCTAATGAGTCGAATACTTCAAAACGAACTTTGGCAAATCCTCCGCTTTTTTCTGTTACGCTTGCACGAGCTATTATTGATCTTTTTGACGGACCGAAATTGTGCATTACTATACCGCTTGATCCTACAACTATATCAGGGCTGTCTATTATTGTGCCGTATCCGTCTTTTGCTTCTATTAGCGGAGTGTTGTATTCGTTCATGCTAAATTCCGCCGCAAAACAAGATGATATAAAAATAACTAAAAATGTTACTATCTTTTTCAAATTTCTCTCCTAAATTTTTAAGATTTCAAAGGATTATAGCCTAAAACCGCTTTAGTTTTGCAAAATATAAGTAAGTTTAAAGTACAATTACAACTATTCTTTGTCTAGGGGAGCTTATGGTAAAAAAAATATTTATTCTTACGACATTTTTTTTACAGCTGTTTGCCACAAAACCTAGTGTAGAAGAGCTTATATGGCCAAATGGCGCTACATTTTTAACCTTCCTTGAAAGCAATTCCATTCCCTTATCTATTTATTATAATTTGGATAGAGAGGATAAAGAGGCTGTAAGTGAGATAATGGCGGGCGTAAGATATCAAATTTTAAGAGATAAAGATAGTAGCATAAAGCAGGTTTTAATCCCTATAAATGAAGAGCTTCAAATTCAAATATATAAAGACGAGCATGACAAATTTAAAGTTCAACTAACACCTATATCATACCAAGTAGAAGATATGGTATTAAGTATCAAGGTAAATGTCTCTCCATATCAAGATATTTTAGATCATACTGGCAGTGTGGCACTTGCAAATGCCTTTAGCATTGCCATGAATGGACAGGTGGATTTTAGAAGGATAAAAAAAGACGATAGGCTGATTATTGTTTATACTCAAAAAAGAAGGCTTGGCCGAGTATTTGGTATGCCAGAAATTCACTCTGCAATGATTGAAGTGAATAAAAAACAGCATTTTGTATATAGGATGGAGAATAAATTTTATGATAAAAGCGGTAAGCAAAATGATAAATTTTTTCTCATAAGACCTATAGCAAATGCACGCATAACCTCACGCTTCACGCTCAAAAGATATCATCCAGTATTAAAAAGATACAAGGCTCATCTTGGAGTTGATTATGGCGCACCCAAGGGTACTCCTATAAAATCTGCAGGTGATGGAACGGTAAAATTTGTAGGCAGAAAGGGCGGTTACGGTAAGGTAATTATAGTAAGACATAGTGGCGGATATGAAACTTTGTATGCGCACCTAAACGGCTTTGCAAAAGGCATTAAATCAGGTCTTAAAGTTAAACAAAATCAACTCGTGGCATATGTTGGAAATACTGGTATGAGTACTGGTCCACATCTGCATTTTGGCTTATATAAAAATCAAAAAGCTATAAACCCAGAAAGTATGCTAAAAATTAAAAAGAGTAGCGTGGATAGCTCTGTAAATGCTGAATTTAAAAAGATTATGGCTGAAAATGACTCGAAAATAAAAAAATATTTAGATAAAGAATTAACTTCGGAAAAAGAAGAGTCGTTTGATAACTTTGTGGAATTTTAAGGATTAAGATGAATGAAAACGATCAATTAGCCGAAGCCAAAGAGCTCATAGATTCGCATTTAAACGATACTATTGAAGAAGAACTTAGCCCCGCTGACATAGCCCAGCATCTAAAGACTGTAAGGCAACATGACGAAGATCTATTTGCCGAGTATATAGAGAAGCTTGAACCTGAAATTTTAGGTGATGTTGCGATAGAGCTTCCTGATCATATGCTTAAGGATGTCATCGAAACTCTGCCTACGGATAAGATTATAGAGGCTATAGAAGAGCTAGAGAGTGACGACGCTGCCGAGCTTTTAGAATACATAGAAGATATTGACGAAAAAAAAGCTAAAGAGGTTTTTGATAGTCTTGACAGAGATGATCAAGAGGAAATTTTAAGGATTAGAAGCTATGATGAAAACGAAGCCGGCGCATATATGCAAACCGAGCTTTTTAGCGCAAACCTAAAAGAAAAATTGCAAGTAGCCGTTAATAGACTAAGAGAGCAGAAAGAAAATGGCGAACTAGAAAACGTC
Organism: Campylobacter sp. RM16192; assembly: GCF_004803855.2. NCBI lineage: Bacteria > Pseudomonadati > Campylobacterota > Epsilonproteobacteria > Campylobacterales > Campylobacteraceae > Campylobacter > Campylobacter sp. RM16192. The sequence goes on from NZ_CP012552.1 coordinate 697,867, forward strand.
TCTCAGCTTTTTATTATAGATGATGAACAAATTTTAAAATTTGCCATTCCTCTTGAAGATTTAATCCTGTTTGATTTTAATAAAACTCTTAAAGAGATTATTCAAAAAAGCGAAGAAGATAGGTATAAACCTCATGTAGCCATGGATAATGAGCCTATAGAGGATGTCGTAGATAGAGTTCAAAACTATGACTTAAACTCTATACCTGTAGTTGATAGCAAGGGCGTGCTTTTAGGACGTATTACGACAGATGATGTGCATGACTTTATAGAAGATAGCGCAACGGAGCAAATTTATAACCTTGCAAACGTTGGTGATGCGGATGAAGAAGAGGATGAGAGCCTGCTTAAGGCTACCAGATCTCGCGGTATTTGGTTGCTTATCAATTTATTTACAGCAATTGTATCATCTAGTATAATAGGTCTTTTTGACGATACTATTGCAAGCTATGTAGCTCTAGCTATTTTGATGCCTATAGTTGCTTCAATGGGCGGAAATACTGGCACCCAAGCGCTTACTGTTACAGTTAGGCGTTTGACTTTAGGTGAAATTGAGTTTAAAAATGCAAAACACGCCTTAAAACGTGAGCTTGGCATAGCTTTCACAAACGGTATCATTTTTGCTATTTTAATAGGTATTGTAGCTTCGTTTTGGTTTAATAGACCAATGCTTGGCGTGGTTATAGGTGCCGCTATGCTCATGAATTTCTTTTTTGCCGGTTTTTTTGGAACTGTAATACCTTTAACTTTGAAGAGATTTAATATAGATCCGGCTGTCGGCTCAAGTGTCTTGCTTACTACTGTTACCGACGTTGTTGGATTTTTTAGCTTTTTAGGACTTGCCAAATGGATACTATTATAAAAGATATTGAAGTTTTAAACCTAGAGGAATCTGATTTTATAAAGCCTTATCGACTTGGGTACTCTATGGATGGAGTGCGAAAATATTGGGATTGTGTAAAAGTGCATAATAGCGTGTCTATTTTATTGTATCACGAGGAAAAGGATGCATTTTTGTTAGTTAAGCAGTTTCGTCCGGCTGTGTGGTACAACTTGCAAAAAGAGGGTAGGAGCTATGATGAAATGGGCTATACATACGAGCTTTGTGCAGGACTTATGGATAAAGGGATTAGCGAAAAAGAGACAATCATAGAAGAGGTTGCGGAAGAAGTTGGGTTTAAGATAAAAGATGCAGAAAAAATAGTAGTTACTCATGGAGCGCTTGGATTTGGTGGAAATTCTCAAACCATGTTTTATGCCACTATAAACGATAGTATGAAAGTAAGTGAAGGTGGCGGCATAGATGGTGAAAATATCGAGCTTGTCTATATAGATGTAAATAAGGCTAGAGATTTTATGTATGATCAAAATAGAGTAAAGGCCGCTGGATTGTTATTTGCATTTATGTGGTTTTTTGATAAGTTTAAAAGATAGACATTAATGATTTATTTTTGTTATAGTAAATTTAAATCATTAATATAATTAATATTTCTAGGCAAAACTTATAAAATTACTTTTAAATTTATAAAATCTCTGCTAAAATCAAGCTTGTATTATTAAAATATAGATTTAGAATAAAATTTAATAAATTACAAGGAGAGTGGATGAAAAAAACTATATTTTGTTTGGCGGCAGCCTGTTCGTTTGCCTTTTCTATGGGTTCTGATAGTCATGTAGGTCCTGTTTTAGACGAGGCTGTTTTGGCTGGAGAGTATGAAAAATCAGCGAAAGCTTTTGAGCAATCTTGTGAAAAAGGACACATGTTTAACTGCTACAATCTAGCCAGTTTTTACGAAAATGGCAGAGGAGTACTCAAAGATGAGAAAAAAGCTCTTGAAATTTATAAAAAGAGCTGTGAAAATAAATTAGGCTTTGGATGCGGTGCTGTAGGTAGACTATATGAAAACGGCACTAAATCTATCAAAAAAGATTTAAAAATAGCTATTGATGTTTATGAAAAAGGTTGCGAGTACGGAGATGATGTTTCTTGCTTAAAAGGCGGTCTTATATACAGCAAAGGCATGGATAAGGTAGCTAAAGATTTGCAAAAAGCCAAAGATCTCTTATCAAAAGGTTGCAAATACGGCAACGAACAAGCTTGTAACAACGTTAATTCACTAAAATAATATATAAGTAAAATTTGAGTGAAAGTTCATTTCACTCAAATTTATAATTAATTAAAAGAGTCCTTTTATAAGATCTTTTATCACATCATTTTTATTTATTCCGCCGGTAGAATTTGTTTCATTGCTGTCACTCTTTGACTTGCCAAGCTTTTTATCTAAAAATCTATCTAGCTCTTTTAGTGCCTTGCCTTTGATATAATCAGAGCTAATATTGTACTTAGGATTATCGCTTGCTCCAGTTATATTGATAGCTATATCTGTTTTTTCATAATTCATCTTTACTGGTACATTTATAGCTTTTGTTACGGTATTAAATTTACCGTTTGTGACGTTTATTTGACTTCTTGTAGCATTCATATCGGCATTGAAGTCTATTAAATTTTTATCTATAGTTCCGTAAATTTTGCTGTTTCTGTAAATTTCATCGGTAATATCTCTACCTGTAAAAGTCGCTATAGTCTGAGTAAAATTATTTTTGACAAGTCTTCCTTCATCTACTAAAACATTAAATTTACCGATTTGTGTGGCAAGGTTGTAATCTGCAGCCATATCGCCGATTCCGTTATAAATATTGTCAAAACCTAACATATCAGTTAGCCCTTTGGCTGTAAATTTAGTTAAATTTACTACAAGTTTATTGTCTTTGAGATTTGCGTTAAGATCTCCATTAAATAGCTTGGAGCTTATATTTGCACTCAAATTCTCACCTTGCTTTTGAGCATCTCCTTTTAAATTTATCGGTCCGTATAGAACGCGATCTGTTAAAAAGCTTATATTTTTAAGTTCTGGTATATCAAGTTCAAATACGCTTTTTAGGCTGTTTTGATTTATATCAAAGCTACCTTTAGTATTTTTTACTTCAATAAGATTTTTGCCGTTATTTGCTAGCAAATTTGCTATTACGTCAAAATTTGCTATGCTTTTTTGTATATTTACATCTGTATTGGCACTAAATTTAAGTCCAGATGGAAGCTTTTTTTCTAGTATCTTGCCCATTTCAGCCTCGTATATCAGTCCGTCTTTAATGTTTACTTTTGCTGTTCCGTTTATATTTTTCATATCAAGTCCGTTTAGATTCACATCAGCATTTATTGTTGCGTTTGCTAAAGACTTAGAGCCTATTAGTATAAAAATATCTTTGAGCAGAAGCGAATTTAGACTTGCTGTTAGTTTTTCATCTTTTAAATTTGCTTTGATATTTCCGCCAAGCGCGTTTCCGTCGATATTTAAGCTTTTTAATTGATTGTTTATTGCGCTTACATCTGCGTTTATATCGACTTTTCCGGATAGTTTTTGCCCAACTATGCTCTCAAGTTTTGCAAGGTCTTCTAAGTTTAGACTAAATTTGCTTGTAAGGGCTTTTTTATCAATATCATAGGTGCCTTTTAGGTCTTTTAAATTTAGCAAATTAGAAAGAAAGTTTACGTCAAATTTCGCTTCTCCATTTTTAACATCAGCATTTGCGTTAAGATTAAAATTTACACCATTAGCAATATCTAAATTTGTAAGCTTTTTAAATTCGCTTGGATTTAATTTGCCGTTGCTGGCTGTCAGTTTAATACCGCCTGAGATATTTTTTGTATTTTTTATATCATTAAGTACAGCGTCACCGTTTACAACTCCGCTTGCGAAGCCTGGAAGTGCCGCAACCTTGATAAGCTCTTCAAGCTTTAATGAGTTTATTTTAGCTGTTAGCTTATCGTTGTTTAGCACAGCCTTAACGCTACCCCCAAATCCATTTATATCAGCTTCAAGGTTTTTTAGCTGGTTTTTGGTTACGATTGTGTTTCCTTTAATGTTTAGTGCACCTACGACTTTTTGTTTTATTATAGGTTCAAATTTGGTCAAATCATCTATCATCACTCTAAAATCACTGCTTAGTGTTTGTGAGTTGATATCGTACATGGTATTTTCGCTTCCTGCTACAACTATAGGCGTCACAAAGGCTGTTTTGGCATTTACTAGCCAATCTTTTATGTTGGCTTTTATTGCTCCATTTGCATTGAAATTTGAAGGCAATGTGATATTAAAGTCTTTTGCGATTAAAGCATTATTAGTTTTAATGTTTAAAACATCGATATTTGCTGTTCCGTTTGGTTTGCCGTTCTCATCCGCTATATTTGCTACAATATCTATTTTGCCGTTAGCGTATATCGGCTGACTTGCTAAAGCCAGAGCCTTATCAACCTCTATGTTTTTCGCATCTAAAATAAGCGCAAGCGGTTTATAATCCTTTAAATTTGCTGCAAATTTTAGACTAGAACCAAGTAAATTTCCCGCTCCATCTGCATTAAAATCGTTAAATTTTCCTTTGGCTGTTCCTGAAAATAACATCTTTTCTTTAAGCTCAACGCCAAGAGAGACTAGATTATCCACTACTACGTCATATTTAAGATCAAGAGTTTGACCAAACACCGATAGTCCTCCGGCCACTTTGGCGTTTATTTCGCTATTTATATTTGTTGCTATATCAATAGTTGTAGGCCTTATCTGAAATTTGTCAAATTTGACGTTAAATCCGCTTTTTTCTTTAATAATATTTTCGACATAAGGCTTTACGATCCCGTTTCCAAAATCAGTAAAAGCGATGATATAAGAGCCAAAAAGCAACAATATAATAAGTCCAAGTATGACAGCTAGGATTCGCATAGTTTTCCTTTACATTTAATTTATACATTCATGGAAGTTTAGTTATATAGACTAAACTTTACTAAGGAATTTGACTAATTTATTGACAAATTCAAAAAAATATCATATACTTTCATCACTCAAAATAAAAGAGTGCTAAAAATGAAAATTAACCAAAAGGATGAATTATGAATTTTCAACCATTAGGCAAGCGTGTATTAGTTGAACGCCTTGAGGACGTTAAAACAACAGCAACAGGTATTATTATACCTGACAATGCTAAAGAAAAACCTTTAAGTGGCAAAGTTTTAGCTGTGGGCAGCGAAGTTGAGTGCGTAAAAGCGGGCGATGAAGTAGTGTTTGGAAAATATGCTGGAACAGAGATCACACTTGAAGCAAAAACATATCTTGTACTAAATTTAGATGATGTTTTGGGCGTTATAAAATAAGTTAAAATCAAATATTAAGGATAAGAAATGGCAAAAGAGATATTTTTTTCAGATGAGGCTAGAAATAGGCTATATGAGGGTGTAAGAAAGCTAAATGACGCTGTAAAAGTGACAATGGGGCCACGCGGCAGAAACGTGCTTATACAAAAGAGTTTCGGCGCTCCTGCTATCACAAAAGACGGTGTAAGCGTAGCTAAAGAGGTTGAGTTAAAAGATGCGCTTGAAAATATGGGTGCAGGTTTAGTGCGCGAAGTAGCTAGCAAGACTGCCGATGAGGCTGGAGACGGCACTACTACAGCAACCGTTCTTGCAAACGCTATCTTTAAAGAGGGTCTTAGAAACATCACTGCTGGTGCAAATCCGATCGAAGTAAAACGCGGTATGGATAAAGAAGCAGCTGCTATCATAGCTGAGCTAAAAGCTATGGCAAGAAAAGTAACTGATAAAAAAGAGATCGCTCAAGTAGCTACAATCTCTGCAAATTCAGACTCTACTATCGGTAATCTAATCGCTGATGCTATGGAAAAAGTAGGCAAAGACGGCGTTATAACAGTAGAAGAGGCTAAATCAATCCACGATGAGCTAAATGTGGTTGAAGGTATGCAGTTTGACCGCGGATATCTAAGTCCGTATTTCATCACAAATGCCGAGAAAATGCAAGTAGAACTAAGCAATCCTTATATATTGCTTTTTGATAAGAAGATTACAAATTTAAAAGAGCTTTTGCCTATATTAGAGCAAATTCAAAAGACAGGCAAGCCACTTTTAATCATCGCTGAAGATATCGAGGGTGAAGCTCTTGCTACACTTGTTGTAAACAAACTTCGCGGTGTGCTAAACATCTCTGCTGTTAAGGCTCCTGGCTTTGGCGACAGAAGAAAAGCGATGCTTGAGGATATCGCCATTCTAACAGGCGGTCAAGTGATTAGCGAAGAGCTTGGTAGAACTCTTGATGGAGCTACACTTAATGACCTAGGACAAGCTTCAACTGTTGTTATAGATAAAGACAACACTACGATCGTAAACGGTGCAGGTGACAAGGCGGGAATCGATGCTAGAATCACTCAGATCAAAGCTCAAATCGCAGAGACTACAAGTGACTATGATAAAGAAAAACTTCAAGAGCGTCTTGCAAAACTAAGTGGCGGCGTGGCTGTTATTAAAGTAGGTGCCGCAACCGAAACTGAGATGAAAGAGAAAAAAGACCGCGTAGATGACGCACTAAGCGCTACAAAAGCTGCCGTAGAAGAGGGCATCGTAATCGGCGGTGGTGCTGCATTTATCCAAGCAAGCGCAAGAGTAAAGCTTGATCTAAGTGGCGATGAGGCAATCGGTGCGGCTATCGTAAGACGCGCTTTAACTGCTCCACTTCGCCAAATAGCTGAAAACGCAGGCTTTGACGCAGGTGTTGTTGCAAATGCAGTTAGCACAAGTAAAGATGCAAATTTCGGCTTTAACGCTGCTACAGGCGAGTATGTAAATATGTTTGAAGCAGGCATCATTGACCCTGTTAAGGTTGAGCGTGTAGCACTTCAAAATGCGGTTAGCGTTTCAAGCCTTCTTCTTACAACTGAGGCTACTATAAGCGAATTAAAAGAGGATAAGCCTACAATGCCAGCAATGCCTGATATGGGCGGAATGGGTGGCATGGGCGGAATGATGTAAGCTGCCAGTAATAAAATCCCCCTTTGTAAACAAGCAAAGGGGAATCAATTTATATATTCTTCTCTTAAAAAGTTATAATTTTCCACCTTCTACTACAAGAGATTTCGGATTTACACTATCACCATATATTGGTTTAAGTGTGGCATCGTATGCTTTGTGAAAGAAATTTTCTTTTCCAAGTTCGATTATTTCATTATTTATCCACTCAAGTAGAGCTTTGTTGCCTTTTTTGACTGCAGGTGCTATTGCATCTACATCGCCAAGCGACTCTATACCTACTACAAAGCCAGGATTTTCTTTAGCCCATGCGAAAAGTAGGGCATTATCGTGAGCTAGGGCTACACCTCTTTTATCTAATAGTGCGCCAAATGTCTCTGTATTTTGATCATATTTTAAAAGCTCAATATCAGGATGTTTTTTTGTGAAGTACGCATCAGCTGTAGTTCCTTTATTTACGATCAATTTTTTGCCTTTTAGCTCGTTTATGTCTTTTATGACTTTACCTTCAGGACTAACTATGCCAAGTGATACTTTCATATAGGGAAGTGCGAAATCAACTACTCTAGCGCGCTCTTTTGTATGTGTAAAATTGGCTAGAATAATATCAACTTTGTCAGCAACTAAAAATTCAACCCTACTAGCAGCCTCTACAAGCTCAAATTTTACCTTGCTTTCGTCGCCAAGCAGATCTTTTGCTATACGTTTTGCAAAGTAGATATCATATCCCTGATTTTTGCCATTTTTATCGACATATCCAAATGGAGGTTTGTCGCTAAAAACTCCTATGCGCACGTATCCGCGCTCTTTTATTTTGGCTAAAGTGTCGTTTGCTTCGGCTACGTGAGCTGTTAAAAATACAGTGGCGAAGATTGCCAAAAATGAAAGCATAAATTTTCTCATTCTTTTTCCTTTGATTGAAATAAGATAAATTATGCAATAAATTTGACTAACAAATACTTAATTAAAATGAAAATAGATTTAGAAATTTCTTTGCACGTTCCGTTTTTGGACTTGTAAAAAATTCGTTAGGTGTATTTTCTTCTACTATTTCACCGGCATCCATAAATATTATGCGGTCTGCAACGGCACGAGCAAATTCCATTTCATGAGTTACAATTAGCATTGTCATGCCATCTTTGGCTAAATTTATTATTACGTCTAGTACTTCACGTACAATTTCAGGATCAAGGGCTGCCGTAACCTCATCAAATAGCATTAGGTCTGGGTTCATACAAAGCGCTCTTACTATTGCTATTCTTTGTTTTTGACCACCGCTTAACTCCTTGGGATATGAGTATTTTTTACTGCTTAAGCCAACTTTTGCTAGCCACATGTCAGCTTCTTTTTCTACCTCTTTTTTATCTCTTTTTTGTGCCTTTATCGGCCCTAGTAGGATATTATCTATTACGTTCATATGGTCAAATAATTCATAGCTTTGAAAGACCATGCCTACATATTGCCTAATTTTAGTCCAGTCCTTAAAGTCTTTTGTGATTACTTGATTGTGGATTATTATCTCTCCATTTTCAATATGTTCTAAACCGTTTATGCATCTAAGCGTAGTGCTTTTGCCACAACCTGAAGGTCCTAAGATAACGACAACTTCGCCACTTTTTACATTTAAATTTATATTTTTAAGTGCCTTAGTCTGTCCGTAAAATTTATCCAAATTTTTGAGTTGTAAGATATATTTGTCCATTTAAATTCCTAGCCCCATCTCTCTTCAAGTCGCTTTGAAAGCTTTGAAATAGGATAACATATAATAAAATATAGAAAAAATATAAAGCCGTATATCCAAAACGGCGCCATATTATTTGTAAATACGTGATTTTCTATAATCTGCTGGCCGACTTTGACGACTTCAACGACTCCTATTAATACTACTATTGAGGTTGTTTTTATCATCCTGCTTAGTAAATTTACGGCTCCAGGTACCAGACGGCGCATAGCAAGAGGGATGATGACATATATGTAAATTTGAGCCTTATTCAGTCCGAGTGATGATGCGCTTTCAAATTGATGCTTAGGTATTGAAGTTATCGCACCTCGCACTATATCCATCATCTCAAATACTCCCCAAACGCTAAATACTAAAAGCGAAGCCGCAAATGCACTGATATGAAGCCCTAAAGCTCTGCTTACTCCGAAGTAAAATATAAACAACCATACTATAGTAGGCATAATACGGACTATTTCAAGGCAAATTTTGCAAATCCAATATATAAATTTATTTTTTGAACTCATTAAAACGCCCATAAATAAACCGCCAAATACAGAAATAACTATCGATATTATAGAGATTTCAAGGCTTACTATAAGTCCTCCGCCAAGGCGCATTAAATTTTGCACGTCAAATAAGATGCTAGCTCCTTGCACGCTTCATCCTTTTTTCAAGCCAAGTTAAAAGAAGTGAAGTTGGCAAAATAATTATAAGATAGCTGATAACTAGCATAAATAGCGCTTCGTCGGTCATGTAGTATAAGCCTATTATATCTTTTGCTACATATACAAGGTCAGCAAGTGCTACTATGCTAACTATTGATGTCTCTTTTAGTAGAAAGATGATGTTTGCGCTTATGCTAGGAAGAGCAACTCCAAATGCTTGAGGCAATATAACGTACATAAGAAGTTGATTTTGATTTAGTCCTACGCTAAGCCCGGCTTCAAGCTGAGATCGTTTTACCGATTCAAATCCCAATCTAAAACTTTCTGCCATATAGCTTCCTCCAAGAAAGGCAAGTCCTATGACAGCACAAGAAAATGAACTTAGGCTAATTCCAAGTTTTGGCAGTCCGTAATAAAGGAAAAATAGCTGAATAAGTAACGGTGTATTTCGACTAAGCTCTACGTATCCGTCTACTATAGGATTTAAAAATTTGATCTTATAAAATTTAGTCGCCATACATAAAATCCCTATAATAATAGAGATTAAAATACCGTAAAATGCGAGCTTTAGTGTTAGAATCCCAGCCTTTATGTACATAGGATAGAATTCAGCTATAAATTCAAAATCCATAAAATTTTTAGCCTAGTTTTTTAAAATTTTTGCGAGATTTTAGCGTATTAATACTAAATTTAAAGACAAAATTAGTATTAATACAGCTATTCAAAGAAAAATTTATTTTTTAAGCATAGGTTTGTAAGGTCCAAATCTATGAGCGTTCTCGTCAAATCCGTCGTTGTAAGGTCCTACGTCCATATCCATAGGTTTGATATCAAGATCAGGGAAGTCTTTCTCGCGGCCTTGTTTGATCGGTCTTTCGTGTGAGTTCATATAGGCTGTCACGTCGTAAGCCTCTTCCCAAGTTAGGGTCGCATCGCCTTGAGGCATCGTTGATTTGACATACTGAGCGCCTTTTATGAGGCGGTACATGCCAGCTCCAGTGTTATAGCTATCTTTACCCCAAAGAGCTGGGAATACATAATAATCTCCGCCGTTTGCAAAGTCAGGATTTACCATACCTTCGCCGTTTTCTCCGTGGCACGCAGCACATCTAGCGGCGTAAATTTCTTTACCTTTTTTAGGATCGGCGGCGCGGTCTATATACTCAGCCTTAACTAGTCCTTGACCTTTAACCTTTGCGCCCACTTCGTATCCTGTTGATAGCCAGTGCATGTAAGTTACCATCGCGCGCATCTCTTTTGAGTTTGCAGGGATCGGCTTGCCTGACATTGAGCGTTGGAAGCAGCCGTTTATGCGGTCTTGAAGAGTTACGACCTGATCTGCTCTTGAGTTGTATTGAGGAAATCTAGCTGTAATTCCTACGAAAGGAGAGTGCCCTGGCTCAACTCCGCCTTTTGAGTGACAACTTGAACAGGATAGATTGTTGCCAGCAAAGCGCTTTTTCTCATCTTTTGCCATAGGGCCAAGGTATCTTGAAGTTTCGTTTAATAGCTTTGAGCCAAATATAACGGTTTTTGCATAAGGAGAGTCACCAAGTTTAGCTTCGTCTATTACGCCGTTTTCGTCAATTCCCACAGGAAGCTTAAATTCCTGAACTTTAACCTCAAATGGATAGGCACCCTTAGCCTTGTCTTTTGCTGCATCAAATGCAAAAGAGCTTGTTAGCACAAACGGCACAGCCATGAGTAGAAAACTATTCTTCATAAAATCTCCTTATAATAAAAATTATTTAAATTTTATTTAAAATATATTTTTGGAATATTACACAAATTTATTGTAAATAATATTTAATTTTTAAAACTAGAATTTTTTTAATATGTTACAATTAGTTTTGATTTTGAGCAGAGAGATTTTATGGATATTTTTCAATTTATCGGATTTTTAGGCATGATTTGCATCGTGCTTGCATATTTTTTTCTCCAGATTGGCAAGATGACAAGCGCTGATTTAAGCTATCAGTTCATAAATTTAGCAGGAGCTATACTGCTTATCATCTCGCTTTTCGTACATTTTAATTTAGGTTCATTTTTGATAGAAGTATTTTGGATTTTTATAACACTATATGGAATTTTTAAAATTTATAAAGATAAAAGAGAAGTTAAGGAGTAAATCTTGAGAGCTTATGCAGAGTGGGAAAAACAAGAGTTGATATTTTTATCGCTTCCTCATGAAAACAGCGACTGGAAGCCATATTTAAATGAAATTTTAGATAGCTATGAAGAGCTTGTGGCGGCTATCGTGCCTTTTCAAAAGGTAGTTTTGATTTGTCCCGATGAGGAAATTTTTAACTCAAGATTTGCTAAATTTGATAATGTAGAGTTTATAAAGATCGACACAGATGATACTTGGATACGCGATTACGGGATGATTGACATTGAAAATGGCGATAAAATTTTAAGCTATGATTTTAAATTTAACGCTTGGGGCGGGAAATTTGAGAGTTCAAAAGATAATGCCGTAAATTTAGAGCTTGCCAAGCATTTTAAAAGCGATCTGCGCGAAGTTGATTTTATATTAGAGGGCGGAAGTATCGAATTTGATGGGCAGGGCACTTTACTAACTACCGAAACTTGCCTTTTAAACGATAACCGAAATTCAAAATTTAATAAAGAGCAGATAGAAGCCAAGCTAAAAGAGCTTTTTGGCTTAAAACGCGTTATCTGGTTAAAGCATGGCTTTATAAAGGGCGATGATACCGACTCTCACGTTGATACCTTGGCTAGGTTTATCTCGTCTGATACGATCGCTTATGCTTGCACGGATGATAAAGACGATGAGCACTATGAAGAGCTTAAAAAGATGAAGCAAGAGCTTGAGACTACGGGATTTAAACTACTTGAGCTGCCGCTTCCAAAAGCTAAATTTTATGAAGGCAAGAGGCTAGGGTGCACATATGCAAATTTTATCTTTGTAAATGGCGCTTTGATCGTGCCTACGTATAACGATCCAAACGATAAAATCGTGCTTGAAAGGCTTGCAAAGGCACTTCCTGATCACAAAATCATAGGCGTAAATTCGCTCGTTTTTGTGCGTCAAAACGGTTCGCTTCACTGCTCAAGTCAAAATAGGTTTTTAAGAAGAGATGGATCGGATAGAAAATAAAAATTTACAAAGATTAGCCGTAATAGTCGCTGGAGCTACGGCTTTTTTACTTGCGGTTATTAAATTTATCGCAGGTATAGCAAGCGGTTCTGTTTCGGTGCTTAGCTCCGCGATTGATTCTATGCTTGACCTTTTGGTATCTGCCTTAAACTTTTTTGCACTTAGAAAATCTCAAGCCAAACCAAACGATAAATTTAACTTTGGTTATACCAAACTAGAAGCCATAGCTGCGATGTTTGAAGGGATTTTAATCGTAGGTATAGGAGTTTTTATTTTTTATGAAAGTATACTTAAATTTAGAGCCTACGAAGTAGAGCTGAATGTCGATTTGAGCCTATATGTTATGGTATTTTCTTTTGCGGTTACTGGTGCTCTTGTTGCGTTTTTAAATTTTGTAGCAAAGAAGACAAAAAATTTGATAATCAAGGCCGATGCGCTTCATTATAAAAGCGATTTTTTTACTAATTTTGGCATAATTTTAGCTTTAGTTGTTATCAAATTTACAGGATTTACGATAATAGATGCAATCTTTGGTATCGTAATTAGCGGATATATTGTAAATTCAGCCATATCTTTGATGAAAGAGAGCCTAGGAGTGCTGTTAGACAAGGCTCTTGAGTCCACAATAGTAAGTCAAATAGAAGATATTATAAAATCCAAAAAAGAGATAAATAGCTTTCATGGATTGACAACCAGAAAGAGCTCTGATATCTGCTATATGGTCGTTCATTTGGTATTTGATAAGGAAATTTTACTTGTTAAGGCGCATGAGATTTCCAACCAAATCGAATATGAAATAAGGGATAAATTTAGTGAATTTAGATGGGAGATAACAACCCACCTAGATCCATATGATGATAGAAATTTGGCTTAAAAGCTTTGTGTGATATAATTTTTTGAAAATTTAATTTGAGGTAATTTTATGAAAGTAGCGCTAATTCAACAAAAATTTCATGGCTCAAAAGAGGCTACGAATCAAAGAACTATAGAGCTAATAAGAGAGGCGGCTGAGGGTGGGGCTGAGCTTGTAGTCTGTCAAGAGCTTCATCAAACTCAGTATTTTTGTCAAAGCGAAGATACTAAATTCTTTGATCTTGCTAACGAGTGGGAAGAGGATGTCAAGTTTTGGGGGCATGTAGCTAAACAAAAGGGTGTGGTTTTGGTTACTTCACTCTTTGAAAAGCGAGCTGACGGACTTTATCATAACACCGCTTTTGTATATGAAAAAGATGGCAGTATCGCTGGAAAATACCGCAAAATGCATATTCCTGACGATCCAGGATTTTATGAGAAATTTTACTTTACCCCGGGAGATTTGGGATTTGAGCCGATTGAAACAAGCGTAGGCAAACTCGGACTTCTTGTTTGCTGGGATCAGTGGTACCCTGAAGCTGCTAGACTCATGGCTCTGCGCGGTGCTAAAATTTTGATTTATCCTACTGCTATAGGTTGGTTTGAATCTGATAGTAGCGAAGAGAAATCACGTCAGCTAGAGGCTTGGGTGGCGGTTCAAAGAGGACATGCTGTCGCAAATGGTTTGCCTGTGGTATCTGTAAATCGTGTAGGCTTTGAAGAGGATGATAGCGGTGTCATGGACGGAATAAAATTCTGGGGCAATAGCTTTGTATTTGGCGCTCAAGGCGAGGAGCTATTTAGAGCTGATAGTGAGAGCGAAGAGTGCTATATAGTAGATGTTGATATGAAAAGAAGCGAAGAAGTACGTAGAATTTGGCCATTTCTTAGAGATCGTAGGATAGATGAATATCAAAATTTAACAAAGCGTTTTATCGATTAAATTTATACATTTTAAATTCTTAAGCTTTGCACAGAGCAGGCTTAAGAATTTACATAATTTTCTCTACATAAGACTTAAATAAAAATATCATTATAAAAATAATATAAATTAAAACTTAAGAAAATTATTTTTTAAGCCTAAAATGTGTAAAATTGTGAAAAATTTTAGAATTAGTCTCAAAAAATCTCAAATAAATTTCTGGCAAAAATAGAATTTGTGATACGATAGAAAATCAAATTTTTATAAAGGATTGACTATGAAAAAAACATCTTTGGCTTTGGCTGGACTGCTTTTGGCTTCAACACTTAGCGCAAAAGAGTTCATTTCTATCGGAACAGGTGGAATGACTGGAACTTATTATCCTGTTGGTGGAGCTATATGCAGACTTGCCAATAAAGATCCTCAGATAAAATGTTCCGTTCAATCAACTGGCGGTTCTATATATAATGTAAATAACGTTCTTAAAAAAGAGCTAAATTTTGGCTTTGTTCAAAGCGACGTAGTGTATGATAAATATAACGGCGTAGGCAAATTTAAGGATATGGGAGATAAAAATTTACGTGCCGTAGTCTCTATCTATCCTGAACTTTTGGCATTTGTTGTATCAAAAGCAAGCGGAATTGCTTCAATAAATGATCTTGCTGGTAAAAGCATCAACGTAGGAAATCCTGGTAGCGGTAATGAGATGACAGCACTTACTGTGTTTAACGCTTATGGATTTGATGCAAAAAAATTAAAACATCACGGCGTTTTAACAGCTCAAGAGTGCCCTCATGCGCTTAAAGATAAGAAAATCGACGGATATTTTTATATGGTAGGTCACCCTACAGCAAATATTACAGATGCGGCTAACTCTATGCCTATAGATATCGTAAATATAAAAGGTGAAAATATAGATAAGATGCTTAAAGAATTCCCTTATTTTGCAAAGGGTGTAATACCAAAAGGCACTTATGAAGGCGTAAGTCATGATGTGGAAAGTATCGGTGTTAAAGCTGTTTTAGTAACCACTAAAGATATGAGTGATAAAGCAGTAGGTGCTGTTGTAAAAGCAATTTTAGATAACTTTGATGAGTACAAAACTCTTCATCCGGCACTTGGTGCGGTTACTAAAGAGTCTCTTGTTCAAGGACTTTCAGCTCCGCTTCATCCTGCTGCTGAAGCTGAGTTTAAAAAACATGGAATAATAAAATAATTTTAAGGGTGGGTTAATGGAGCTAAACGGCAAAAATGGTGATTTAAAAAACAAGGATATAAACACGGATATAGAAGAGCAAGATGATGTGCAAAATGCAATGCCTCAAGAAAAAGAGGAGTTTGTAGAAGTAAAAACAAGAGAGATAAACTCGAATTTTTATATCTATTTAACAAGTATAATTTGTTTTGCTTGGTCAGTTTTCCAGCTATATATCGCGTATTTTCCTATGAATACCACTATGTCGCGCTCCATTCACCTCTCTTTTGCGATAGCGCTTGTATTCTTGCTTTATCCTGTGAAATTTCACAAAAAAGCTCAAACTAGCGTGCCGATTTATGACATCTTACTTTGTGTAGTGGGTGTTATAGCAGCACTTTATCCTTTTGTAGAGTTTTATTCTCTTGCCCAAAGACCAGGAGACTATACTAAATTTGATGTTTTGATATCAAGTGCTGCCGTACTTATACTATTTGAGGCTGGCAGGCGTGTGATAGGACCTGCTTTAGGCATTATTGCTGCTATATTTTTGTGTTATGACTATTTTGGACAGTATATGCCAGATATCATAGCTCACCAAGGTGCCAGCCTAAATAAACTCGCAGGACATATGTATCTAACTACCGAGGGTGTATTTGGAGTGCCGCTTGGTGTTAGTGTGAGCTTTATCTATCTTTTTGTTTTGTTTGGTTCACTTCTTGAAAGAGCGGGAGCGGGGCAGTATTTTATAAATTTAGCCTTTGCCATGCTTGGCAGATTTAGAGGAGGTCCTGCTAAGGCTTCTGTTATAGCTAGCGGTTTAACAGGTATGGTTTCTGGTAGCTCTACAGCAAACGTTGTAACTGTTGGAACATTTACTATTCCTCTTATGAAAAAAGCCGGGCTGACTAGTACAAAAGCCGGTGCTATCGAAGTAGCAGCTGGTGTAAACGGACAGCTTATGCCACCTATTATGGGTGCGGCTGCATTTATAATAGCTGAATTTTTAGGCATGAGCTATACTAATGTAATGATAGCTGCTGTAATTCCTGCCTTTGTCTGCTATGCATCCTTATTTTTTATAGTGCATCTGGAGTCTTGCAAGCTTGGCTTAAAAGGAATGAAACAAGACAAAAGTGTTTCTAAGTTTAAAATTTTCTTTAGTGGACTTCACTATCTAATACCTATATTAGTTATGCTTTATACTCTTTTGATAGCCAAAGAGTCGCCGATATCCGCAGCTTTTAACGCTATAAATGTTTTATTTTTAATAATTATCTTTCAAGAGCCTATTAAAAAAATGGCTATGGGAGAAAAGGTAAATAAAAACGATTTCATTATAGGTTTTGCTGATATTTTCTGGGCTATGGTAACTGCCGCTAGAAACATGACTACTATAGCTATAGCCACAGGTTTAGCCGGAATTATAGTAGGCTCCATATCTCTTACGGGCATTGGTCAGGTTTTATCTGAAGTGGTTGAGATTATAGCAGGTAATAATATATTGCTTATACTATTTTTAACAGCGGTTATGTCTTTGATACTTGGTATGGGTCTTCCAACTACGGCTAACTATATAGTGGTCTCATCTCTTGTTGCACCTGTAATTTTATTTTTAGCTTATAAAAACGGATTTTTAATCCCTGCTATTGCAGTGCATCTATTTGTATTTTATTTTGGAATTTTGGCTGACGATACACCTCCTGTAGGAATTGCCGCTTATGCTGCTGCCGGTATTGCCAAAGCAAACCCTGTAACAGTTGGTGTACAAGGCTTCTTTTACGATCTAAGAACTACGGTTTTACCTTTTGCTTTTGTATTTAATAATAAACTTTTATTGATAGACAGTATAAATCCTGCCGCCCCAAATGATGCCAAAGGTATTGTATGGATAACAAATACTCTTGAGATGTTACTCATATTTTCAACCGCACTTATAGGTATGTTTGCATTTTCTTCTGCGCTTCAAGGTTTTTTTGTAACAAGAGTGCAAATTTGGGAGAGAGTTTTACTGCTTGCGGTAGTGCCTCTTGTCTTGGTTCCAAATATGTGCGTTAAATATATAGCCGCTATTCCAAACGAATATTTATCTTATGCTATCGGAGTAGGTATTTACGGACTTGTTTTTGCATATCAGTGGATTACAAATAAGAAAAATACATAGTTTTTAAATTAAGATTTTTTAATTTTTTATTAATTGTGTTTATTTTAGAATAATAATATTTTTTATTTTAGGGTTATTAAATATGAATAAATTTAAAATTTCTTGGTTTAAATTTGTAATTTTAAATACTTTTATAGTTTTTCTTTGTAACTTTACCTTGTTTAGATATATCTATTCAAATTTGGATGTAATTAATAATATTTTTATGACTATTACACTTCCTATTATGTGCTTTTGTATTTGGGCTAGTATTTTATCTATCTTATATTTACCGTATTTAACTAAAATTATAAGTATTATTATTATATCTGTGTCATCACTGTCTCTTTATTTTATGTATTTTTATGGTGTTATTATAGATAGTGATATGATAAATAATTTATTTGAAACTGATACAAAAGAGGCTTTGAGTTTTATAAATTTAAAATTTATAGCTTGGATTTTGTTTTTTGTTATACTTCCTTGTTTGTTTATATTCATTGTCAGGATAGATTACGGATCTTTTAAAAGGCATTTGGCTGTAAAATTTGGTTTTGTATTTTTATGTTTGGCTGTGGCGGGGATATTTTTGTTTTTGCAAACAAACACTATGATCCCTTTTGCTAGAAATCATAATAAAATAAAATCATATCACACTCCATTTTATCAAATTTACTCTGTCAGAAAATATTTTGTAAAAAAATATATTATAAGCAAAAAGAAGTTAGAACTAATCGCAACAGACGCCATAAAAGCACTAAATGCCGATACTAAGCTTATGGTTTTTGTAATAGGTGAAACGGCTAGAGCAGCCAATTACTCACTTGGCGGTTACAAAGGCAATGAAACGAATTTTTACCTTAAAAATGTAGAAAATTTGACATATTTTTCTAATGTTTATTCTTGTGGTACATCTACTGCTATCTCTGTTCCTTGTATGTTTTCTAAATCAACCAGAAGCGAATTTAGTGACACTCAGTATCAAGAAAATGCACTTGATGTTTTAAAAAGAGTAGGTGTTGATACTATATGGCTTGGTAATAATACAGGCGGCTGTAAAGGAGTTTGTGATAGGCTTGATAAGCAAGGTGTGAAGTATTTTGGTGGTGGATTTGATGCGGATATGCTTGATGATATAAAAAATAGTATAAATGAAACAACTAAAGATAGAATCATTATTGTGCATTTGCAAGGCTCTCATGGACCAACTTACTATCAAAGATATCCAAAGGAATTTGATAAATTTAAGCCTACATGTGATACAAATGAGCTTGGTAAATGTTCTCCTGAGTCTATAAGAAATACGTATGATAATACTTTGTTGTATACAGATTATTTCTTAAACGAGATAATTAATATAGTTAAAGACAAAGGTATTAAAGATAGCACGCTTTGGTATGTTTCAGATCATGGAGAGAGTCTTGGCGAAGATGGTCTTTATTTGCACGGGATGCCTTATCTTGTTGCTCCAGATTACCAAAAGCATGTTCCTATGGTGCTTTTTTCAAATAATGATTTAATATTTAAAAGCTTTAATGATAAAGCCTACAATAATTTATCGCATGATAATGTTTTTAGTTCGCTACTCGGGTATTTTGGTGTAAAAACTAAGGATTATAAAAAAGATTATGATTTGTTTAGTGATTAGATTAGAAATATTATGAAGATAGCCATTTTTGACTCAGGGCTTGGCGGGCTTAGCGTATTAAATGAGGCTATTAAAAAATTGCCTAACGAGCAGTTTTTATATTACGCGGACAGGCAAAATGTTCCTTATGGATTAAAAACAAAAGAGCAAATTTTATCTTACACTACTCATGCTTTTAAATTTATGCAAGAAAAAGACGTAAAAGCGGTAGTTGTAGCTTGTAATACCGCCACTAGTGCAGCTATAAACGAGCTAAGAGAGGAGTTTGCTATACCTATTATAGGGATGGAGCCTGCTGTTAAAAAGGCTGCAGATATGTTTAAAAACTCACGTACAATCATAATCGCAACTCCAGTAACGGTAAAAGGTAAAAAGTTAAAAGATCTCATAGATCGTTTTGACAATAAGAGTTTAATAGATTTAGTTGCCTTGCCTAAGCTTGTTGAATTTGCAGAAAACGAGGAGTTTTGCTCTCAAAGAGTGTGTGAATATTTAAAAAATGAACTGCTAAAATTTGATCTCATTAATTACTCTTCGCTTGTTCTTGGATGCACACATTTTAATTATTTTAAAGATACTTTAAGAGAAATTTTGCCACCAAATATAAAATTTATAGATGGCAATGAAGGGACTGTAAATAAACTAAAATCAGAGCTTGAAAGGCTAAATTTAATTGAATACTCAATTCAAACCATAGATTATTATTATTCTGATGTTAAAATTAGTAACAAAGCCGAATTAGAAAGGATAGAGAGGCATCTAAAACGGCTTGATAAGATGATTTTGATAGATTAAATTTTAAAAGGGAAGATATGAGAAAAATTTTACTATTTTTAATTACCGCCATTAGTCTTTTTGCTCTTTCTCAAGATGCAAATTTGACTTCAGGAGCTCTTGAAAACGGACTAAAATATTATATTAAAGAAAATAGATTGCCGGAAAATAAGGCATATTTTCAGCTTGTTGTACGCGCAGGCTCTGCGGATGAAAAGCCAAGCGAGCTTGGTTTAGCGCATTTTGTTGAACATATGGCATTTAATGGGAGTAGGGACTTTAGTAAAAACGAGTTGATACAAAAACTTGAGAGTTTAGGCGTGGCATTTGGCGCTGATTTGAACGCTTATACGACTTATGACTCAACGGCTTACATGCTAAATATAGAGGTAAACGAGCGAAATTTAAAAGATGTTTTTTTGGTTTTTCATAACTGGATGGATGGAATTAACTTCGATAAAGATGAGCTTGATAAGGAGCGCGGGGTAATTATAGAGGAAGAGAGATCTAGAAATACTCCTGAATATAGGCTTTATAAACTACATTGGGATGATTTAATGGAAGGGAGTATCTATGCTAGTAGAGACCCGATAGGTGATATGAATATAGTAAGAAATGTTAGCGTAAGCCAGATGAAAGACTTTTATAATAGGATGTATCAGCCTAGACTTATGGAATTTGTAGCTGTAGGAGACTTTAAAAAAGATGAAATTCTAAACTGTATAAAAGATAGTTTTTCTTCTGTTAAAAATACGAATTATGATACTAAAGAAAACAGAACTATACCTGCTAAAAACGGACTTAATATCTACAACTATGATTCAAATGAAACCGCTGAAAATTCTATTAAAATTTCATTTTTTGATAAATTTTCACCAAGACAAACTGAATCGCAAATTCGCAAAGCGATTATAAATCTATATATTTCAAATTTGATAAATACGCTTTATGAAGAGAAAACAAATAGAGAAAATTCTATTCAAAGAGCGGTTTTTACAAATATGCCGATTCAGGCGCAAAAGACAATGTATAGCTTTGATATGAAAATCATAGGAGATGATCAAGAGGACTCTATAAAAGATATGTTAAGCGTTATTAACGGCATAAAAATTCATGGATTTAGCCAAAGCGACTTTGATGATGAGAAGAGAAATTTAATCAACATTATCAATAATAGATATCTGCAATCAAAGAGTAAAAAATCAGCCGATTATCTAAGAGATATAGTCTATGCCCTTGAGCTTGGAAATGTGATTTTAAGCGATATTGATAGCAAAAATGTAAGTCTTAAAATTTTAAACGAATTAACTCTTGATGAGGTTAATGCTGAATTTAGACGAATCTTGAGCCTTGATGAAAAGAGCGTCAGTATATTTAGTTCTAAAGGATATAGGCTTGGTAAGGAGAAATTTGAACAGCTTGCAAATGATATAAAGCCATATACATCTCATCTTAAAAGCTTTAAATTGCCTTCAAAACTGATAAATAAAGAGATAAAACCAGGCAAAATTATCTCAAAAAAATTTGATGAAAAGCATAAAATTTGGAGTTATACTCTTGAAAATAATGCTACTGTGATTCTAAAAACTCTTAAAAATGAGAAAAATTTAATATCTTTCGCGGCTGTTAGTAAAGGAGGTGTCTCAAACCTTACCAGACCTCAGCTAGGAGAGTTTGCAACTACACTTTCAAATGAAAGTGGGGCGGGAGAGTTTAATAACTACCAGATAAGTAAAATTTTAAACGGAAAATACTTAAGTTATCAAAAGCAAATAAGCTCTTTATCTCATGGGTTTTACGGCAAGAGTAGCACTAGCGATATAGAGTCTTTAGTGGAAGCCATATATCTTGAGTTTAATTCCCCAAGAGTTGATGATGATATGCTAAAAAAGATTAAGACTAAAAGAATAGAAGATCTTGCTAAAAGAGAGTCTTTGCCGAGCTATAAATTTTCTAAAGAGTTTAGCGAATTTTATTACAACGGCAATGAGCGTAAAAAGCATTTTAGCAGAAGCGATATAGAGGCGGTTAAATTTAATGACTTAAAAGATATAGTAAATGATAAATTTACTAACGCTTCATCTTATACATTTATTTTTGTCGGAGATTTCAAAGAGACCGATATGGAGCCGTTTATTAAAAAATACATAGCTACCTTGCCTGCTAAATTTAATAGCGAAAATTTTATAGATGACGGCGTAAGGGGTTTAGATGGAGTTCATATATTTGAGCGATTTTATCAGACTTCAAATCGTAGCGATGTGATAGTAAAGATGAAAAACGTTCAAAATGAGTATTCTAAATTTGATTTAATAAAAATTTCTGCTCTTGGAGAGGTGCTTAAAATGGCGCTTAGAGAGAATATACGCGAAGAAAAAGGTGAGACTTACGGAATCTCTTTGAGTACTAGACTAAATAAACATCCTTATATTCATTCAAGAGTAGAAATATCGTTTACGACTTCTCCTCAAAAACTTGATAGCGTTCTTGATGGAATAAAAAAGACGATATCAAATTTAAAGAGTAAAGGTGCGCTTGATAGATATATTCAAAGCTATAAAAAATCTACTATTTTAAAGCTAAAACAAAAATATGAGCAATCCGGTTTTTGGCTAAATGAGTTGGTATCAAGCAAGATATATGATAATGAGATATTTAGTCTGGATGAGTATGAGAAATTTGTTAGCATGATAACAAATGAGGATATCAAAAATGCAGCTAAGCTATACCTAAAAGAAGATAATATGATAATAGGTATAAACAGTCCTATTAAGTAGAGATAAATCTAAAGTTACGGCGCAAATTTAACGCCGTAACTGATATTATATTTTCTTTGATCTACTTAGATCCTCGGCCCACATACATCCCAAGCGGTCGCCTAGATCGCAAGCTTTTTGAAAGAGATTTTTTGCCGTTTTTAAACTGTCAGGCGTTTGTTTTTCAAGATGAAAAGAACCGACTACGGCACAAGAGTGAGCATCGTTAAGATCGCAAGCTTTTACTAATAGTTTCATTGCATTTTCTTTATCAATCTTTGTTCCTTCTCCCATATCTTGCATTCCGCCAGCCATTGAGCAACTATGCTTTTGTCCTGCTTCGCAAGCCTGAAGATATAATGAAAATGCTTTACTGACATCTTTTTTAACGCTTTTGCCTGTATGATACATCAACGCTACTTGCTCGCAACCTGCAGCGTTTTTATTCATACAAGCTGTGTTAAATTTTTCAAATGCACTTGCATAATCGGCATTTTTGTATGCAGCTAAACCGTCTTCAAAATCACCTGCGAAAACACTTAAGGATAGCAGTGCAAATGCTAAAATTTTTTTCATAAAAATCCTTTAAATTTAATAATATGCTATTTTAACATATTTTGTTACTATTGTGCTTAAAACGCATATTTGGGTATTTATAAATTTTTATTGTTTAAGGCTTTTTCAAGATCTCTAAAATTTGGCATAATTGAAGCGATAAAATCATAAAAACTCTTTTTATGATGTGGATATATTAGATGCGTGAGCTCATGAAGCACTACATATTCGATTAATTCTATTGGTTTTTCTATCAAATTTAGATTTAGGTTTATATAGCCTTTGCGAGAGTTACAGCTACCCCATCTGGTTTGCATATTTCTGATTACGATTCTGTTTATATCTTTACCAACGAATGGCCTAAATTTCTCTATCAGCCCATAAAAAATCTTTTTGGCCTCATCTTTTTTATACTTTTCGAGCCTTTTTAAGCTCGGAGTCCAAATTTCTTTATCAACTATTTTTATGTTTTTTATATTTTCATCAAATTTGAGCTTATAAGCCTTACCAAGTAACCTAAATTCATCACTGTTTGGCAAATTTTCTAAAATTTTGGAGTGAGTTTTTTCTATCCACTCTGTATTTTTATTCAGTATTTCAAATGCCTGCTTTTGGGTGCAAAAATACGGTAATGAGAGCGAAATTTTACCTGTTTTTGAAATTTTAATGCGAATTGATTTTATTCTTTTAAAATTGAGCGTAACATCAAATTTATCAAATTTTATACAAGTCGTTTTGACTGCCATTTTCTACTCTTCCATCGCCATGTATTTACAAGTCCTCTTAGCCACTCATCGGCTACAAACCCTATCCAGACTCCTATTATGCCCATATTTTGCATGATTCCTAAATAGTATCCAAGTGGCAAACTAACACCCCACATAAATATAGCTCCCGTGATTAGTGGAAATTTCGCATCTCCGCTTGCCCTAAGAGCATTTACTATCACTATATTAAAAGTTCGTCCTGTTTCAAGAATTATCGATAGTGTAAATAGCGGAAGCATTATCTGTTTTAGCTCGTCTGTTAAATTTAGCCTGTTCATAATCTCATCTTTTGCAAAATATGTTATTAAAACAACGGCTAAGGTTGCTATAAAACCAAGTTTTAAAGCCCTAAAAGCCCTTATATAAGCCTCTTCAAATCTCATTGCGCCTACTAAATGTCCGACGATAACCTCGTTTGCTACGCTAATGCTGGCTCCGCATAGAAGTATTAGTAGAGTTATTTGAAAGTATATTGTTTGCACGTTTAGACTAGCCTCTCCCATGCTTGCTACAAAGCCAAATGCGACCATATATTGCGCCATCCATAATAGATTTTCGCCAGCACTTGGAACCCCGATAGATAGAATTTTGCGCAGGATATTAAATGGCAATGTTAGAAGCATTTTTATATAAATTCTTACCTTTGCTATTTTGATTAAAATTATAAATAGCACGACAACGCCTGCTAGTCGGCCCATGAGCGTAGAAATTCCTACTCCGTAAAGACCGTAGTTTGGTAGTCCAAACCAGCCAAATAGCGCAATAGCGTTTCCAATAAGCGTAATAATGTTCATTAGTAACGATACAAACATAACCGCTGTTGCGAAATTATACACTCTTAAAACAGCCGCCAGCACCATACCCATTCCGTCGATAAATAGTGCAAAACCTAAAATATGTAGGTAGCTGTAGCTCTCATCGAGTAAATTTTCAGGCACTCTTAATATTTCAAGCACCAAGTATCCCTGAAAATATAAAAATGTAGCCGCAACTATCCCAAAAATCGTATTAAATGTAATGCTTGCATGCACTATTCTTGTAGCTAAATTTTTATTCTTTGCGCCCAAGGCTTGAGCTGCTACTACAGAGCAACCAACGCTTAAAAAGCTAAATATGGTCATGAAAAGATCCATGACTTGATTTCCTGCACCCATCGCACCCACTAGATGAATGCTTACTTTTGTAACCATATATGTATTTATAATAAGTGTTACAAAATGTAAAAACATATCTAAAAATATGGGAAGTGCGAGCTTTCTAAGCGACAGGTTCATAAATTTTTCACCTTTAATATATCAATGCAAGATTTCTAAAAATAACTGTTGATTATATCAGAATATAAATTTAATAGAATTTATATTTCACAAATTTAAGACAAAAGCCTTGCTTATAGCCTTTTTTAAATATCTTATAACAATAGCTAGTATAATTTTCTTATTAGTTTACTTAAGTATAATTTTTAAAATTTTCAACTTAATGGATGTAAAAATGGAAAAGAAAAGTTTCACCTCTCGCTGGGCTTTCATCATAGCCTGCGTCGGATCTGCTGTAGGTATGGCCAATGTATGGGGGTTCCCTTATAAGGTCGGCACAAATGGCGGTGGAGCGTTTTTGCTCATATATCTATTCTTTGTTGCCATATTTTCTTATGTCGGTCTTTCTGCTGAGTATGCTATAGGAAGACGCGCAAAAACCGGTACTCTAGGCTCTTATGAATTTGCCTTTAACACTCGCGGGCTTGGTAAGATTGGAAAGATCGTAGGCTGGATACCGCTTGCAGGATCCATGTGTATAGCCATAGGTTATGCCGTAATCATCGCTTATGTTTTAAAAGCACTGTTTCAAGCCGTAACAGGCTCTTTGATGAGTGTCGATACAAATACTTGGTTTGAATCCTTTGCGTTAAGTAGCTATTCGGTTATCCCGTTTCACTTCATAGTTGTTGCAGGCACGCTTTTTACCTTATTTTTTGGAGCCAAAAGTATAGAAAAAACAAACAAGATTATGATGCCTCTATTTTTTATCCTATTTTTTATTTTGGCGATTAGAGTAGCTATGTTTGACGGTGCTTTTGAGGGGTATAAATTTATATTTAAAGGCGATTGGGCTAAGCTAGGCGATCCTATGGTTTGGGTTGCAGCGATGGGACAAGCATTTTTCTCGCTTTCTATTACGGGTTCTGGAATGATAGTTTATGGCGCTTATCTTTCTAAACAAGAGGATGTTGTAGATTCTGCTAAAAAGACGGCTATTTTTGATACTATCGCCGCACTTGTTGCAGCGCTTGTGATGATACCTGCTGTTTTTGCTTACAAAATGGATCCTGCGGCAGGACCTGGATTACTTTTTGTGACACTTCCTAAAATTTTACAAGATATGCCTGGCGGACAAATTTTTGCAATTATTTTATTTACTGCTGTAATTTTTGGAGGTATCAGCTCTCTTCAAAATATGTTTGAAGCGGTAGCGGAGTCCATAATACACAAATTTCCTAGCATAAAACGCGCTCCTATGCTAATAGCTCTTTGTGTTATATGTTTTGGAATAGGCGTAAATATGGAGGCTATATCAAGCTGGGGGCCTTGGATGGATTTTGTCTCTATCTACATTATCCCAATTGGAGCGGTTATCGGAGCTGTATCTTGGTTTTGGGTAATAAAAAAAGATGAGATTATGGATGAGATAAACATGGGCGCAGCTAGGAAGCAGTGCGATCTTTGGTATAACATAGGTAGATATGTTTATGTGCCGATGGCTCTTACACTTTGTATAATTGCGCTTAGTAAGCAAATTTCATTTTAATCAAGGCTTTTTGTGGCGTTAGTTGATCTAATAGATGTAAGTAAAAAATTTGGTCCAAACGAGATATTAAATCAAGTAAATTTTAGCGTAAATGAGCGCGAGATAATCGCTATCATAGGTAAAAACGGAAGCGGAAAAAGTACGCTAATGAAGCTTGTAGCAGGAACTTATGAGCCTGATGTTGGTAGGCGCATAGTGCAAAACGGCATAAAGGTTGAGATGCTCGCGCAAAATCCAAATTTCAGCGAAGGCGCAAGCGTAAAAGAGACGCTAAATTTGGAGCTTAAAGAGATATTTGACGCTAGAGACGAGTACGCCGCAGTCCTTGAAAAACTCGCAAATGATCCAAATGATAAAGAGCTTCACGCTAGACAAGATGAGCTCATAAAATTTATCGAGGCAAAAGACGGCTGGCAGATCGAGCGAAAGATCGAGCAGGTTTTGATCGAATTTAAGTTAAAAGAGTATGAGGATAGGGCGGTTTCTAGCCTTAGCGGTGGCGAAATTCGCCGTGTGGCACTCGGTGCGCTCATACTTAAAAAGCCCGATGTGCTCTTGCTTGATGAACCGACAAACCACCTTGATGTCTATATGGTGCGCTTTCTTGAAGAGATGCTTAAAAGCTCGAAGCAAACTATCGTATTTATAAGCCACGATCGCTATTTTATCGATGCTTTGGCGACCAGAAGCGTTGAAGTTGAGGAGGGTAAGCTTCGTAGTTTTGAGGGCGGATATGCTAACTATCTAGCCAAAAAAGAGGAAATTTTACTCTCTTTGGCCAAATCTCACGAGACCTTGCTAAAACAGCTTAAAAGCGAAGAGGAGTGGTTAAGGCGAGGTGTCAAAGCAAGGCTAAAGCGCAACGAAGGGCGCAAAGAGCGCGTAATGCAGATGCGTGAGGAGGCTAAGAAAAATCCGGGCGTCATACGAAGAGTAAGACTTGAGCTTGAGCGAGCGAGTAAAAATTTCAACCAAGCTCACTCGACAAACCGCAAGAAAATGCTGTTTGAGATTAAAAATTTAGGTAAAAGTGTTGGCGATAAGGTGCTGTTTGAGAAATTTGACGCTAGGGTTTTGCAAGGCGAGCGCATAGCTATAGTCGGACGAAACGGAAGTGGCAAGAGCACCTTGCTTAAAATTTTGCTTGGACTAGAAAAGCAAAGCGTGGGTGAGATAAAAAGAGGCGATGTAAGGATAGGCTATTTTGATCAATCAAGAAGCGCTTTAAGCGATGAAAAGAGCCTGATTGAAGTCTTTTGCCCAAACGGCGGCGATAGAGTGCAGGTGCGCGGTAGAAATATGCATGTTTACGGCTATCTTAAAAATTTTTTATTTCCAAAGGAGTTTTTGGATAAGCCTATCGGCGTGCTAAGCGGTGGCGAGAAAAACCGCGTCGCGTTAGCGCTACTTTTTACAGGCGAATACGATGTGCTCGTGCTTGATGAGCCGACAAACGACCTTGATATAGCTACTATAAATATCTTAGAAGACTACTTGCAAAGCTTTGAAGGTGCTATCTTGCTGGTTAGTCACGATAGGTATTTTGTGGATAAAATTTCATCCAAACTTTGGGCTTTTGAGGGCACTAAAATCGAAGTGGTGCATCAAGAATACAGCGTCTATCTTGAACTTGAAGACGAGCTTAACGAGCTTAATAAATTTGAAGCTCAGATGAGTGCGGATAACGAAAATTCAGCCGAAAAACAAAAGAGTAAAAGCAAAAAACTAAGCTATAAAGAAAATCAAATTTTACAAAATCACCCGGATAAAATCGCTGCTTTAGAAGCTCAAATTTCAAAGCTAAACGAAGGGCTTAGCGATCCAAATGTCTATCAAAAGATAGGACTAACAAAGCTTTATGAAGAGCTTGAAGCGGCTAAAAAAGAGCTTGAAATTTTAGAAGAAGAGTATTTTGAAGTTTTAGAAATCGCTGAAAATTTGGATAGTTAAAAAAGGAGCGCTTAGCTTCGCTCCTAAATTTAAATTAGCAAGAAGGTACGTTGCCACTATCTTTTGCATAGTGGATCACAAAGTCGCAGATGTCAGGTTGAAATTTCTTAAACTGAGGACCTTTTAAGAAGTCTGCTGCGCCTGGATATTTTTTAGAATATTCATCTATAAATCCTGCACCTTCGTTTGAGCAAAGATTTTTCCACTCTGCCATAGTATGCTGAGCTGCGAACGCATCACCTTTTATGCCGGTAGCGTCTTTCATAAATTTAAGATATAGTTTTTGTCCGCGTGCGTGATCGGCTGAAGCGCTACTTACTGTTAAGCTTAGACCAACTAGTGCAGCAAATGATATAGATGCAAACTTTGTCAACATTGAAGCTGATGCTTTTTTGTTTAAGAACATATTTTCTCCTTAAATATATTTTAGTTGTTTATGCTAAGATAAAAACTTAAATTTTTGAGTATGAAATCATATCTTATATTCTGTAAATAATATGTGATATAGTCACATATTAATCAAATCACATAATGATACAATTTTACACTTTCTTAAAATATTAGTGTAATCTAAAATTTTAAAAGATAAGAATTTACAATAAATATTGACTCAAAGGAGCGCTTTATGGACTCAAACAAGATTATTGATGAGGTTCTTGAAGAAATTGAGAAAGAGGGTCATAAGATAAGTCGTCGTGATGCGATGAAACTTATAGCGATGTCCCCTATAGCTGCTGGTGTGTTTGCAAATACGGTAGCCCCTATTAATGCCGAAGCTTCTTCTTCTGCAACAGGTAAAATCGTAATAGTTGGAGGTGGATTGTCAGGAATTGCTACGGCTGCAAAGCTTTGCAAAAAGCTAAAGAATCCAGACGTAACTATTATAGAGCCTAATCCTATTTCGGTATCTTATCAGGCTGGACAGACTCTTATTTCCGCAGGTGTTTATAAGAAAGAAGACATTATATATCAGACAAAAGATTATATACCAAAAGACGCTAAGTGGATACAAAAAGCTGCTAAAAATTTTGATCCAGATAACAACAAAGTAATTTTAGAGGATGGTAGTGAAGTTTCATACGACTATCTTGTTGTGGCTATGGGTGTTACTCTTAATTATGGTGCTATTGAAGGATTGGAAGGCGAGATAACAACTCTGGGCAATAGCGATGTTGTTCGCAAAAAAATAGGTAAAAATGGTGTATATTCTCTTTATTTTGCAGATGGTTCTGTGGATACTTACGAAGGAATCCAGGATATCATAAAAAAAGCTAAAGAAATCAAAGGAGACGAGAAGCTACAGCTTATATTTACAGACTCTCCTACAGCCATTAAATGCGGTGGCGCTCCTAAAAAAATAATGTATATCGCTCACGATCTAATCAAAAAAGCTGGAGTTAGAGATAAGGTAGAGATGCTATTTTATACAAATAGCGATAAATTATTTAGTGTTCCAGAGTATGCTCAAGCGATTGAAAAACAGTACAAAGAGCGTGATTTTAAATGGGAATTTAAAACAAGACTTGTGTCAGTTGATGTAGAAAATAGAGTCGCAACTCTTGAGAAGACATGGATGGAAAAAGGCGAGTGGGATAAAGATTTAGAAGAGTATGAGATGATCAAAAAAAGTGAGAGAATCACTAAGAAATTTCATTTCCTACATATAGTACCGCCTCAAAAAGCTCCTGATGCTGTAGGCAAATCTCCACTAGGTTCACCTGCTAGTTGGGTTCCTGCGCATAAAGAGACGCTTCAACATATAAAATATCCAAATGTATTTGCGATAGGAGATTGCGCTGCGGTTCCTCTAGGAAAGACAGGCGGAAGCGCTAGAAAACAATATCACGTTGTTGTTGATAATTTAATAGCCGTAATGGAGAAAAAAGATAAACTTCCTGCAGCTTATGACGGATATACTGTTTGCCCATTTATAACAAGCATAGGCACTGTTATGTTTGCGGAATTTGATTGGTCTGGTAAGCCTGCACCTTCATTCCCGCTTGATCCTACGCAGGAACGTTGGTTAATGTGGCTACTTAAAGTTTACCTAATGAAACCAATGATATATCACGGAATGCTTCCGGGAAGAATTTAAATAAATTAAAATATAAAAATATTATTTTGAAAAAGGAGAATATATGCGTTTAAAATTTGTTGGTGCTATTGCGCTTGGCGCCGCTTTATTGTTAACCGGTTGTGCAACTGGCACATCGACTATGTCATCTTCTGCGGCTGCACAAGCTATAGCTACTAAGCCTACAGAGGCTGTACAATCTTTAATAAACAAGCATAAGCTTGAGGTGGTAGATTATAAATATGCCAGAAGTAAATTAGGCAGCGGTATGAGAGGTGCAACCGAGGCTTTATTTATAGACGCAAGACCTGATAGACACTATAATGCTGGAACAATACCTTCTAGTATCCAAATTCATGATACAGACTTTAAAGATCACGTAAAGAGAATAGACGGCACTCCAAAAGATAAAGAGATAATAGTATTTTGCCAAGGCTGGGATTGTGCAAAGAGTCCTAAAGTAGCAGCGATGTTAAAAGAGGCTGGATATAAAAATGTAAAACTGTATCAAGCAGGCTATCCTGAGTGGTCTAAAAAAGATTATATAGAGGTTGGTACAGCTGTAGTTAAAAACGCATTTGATGCTAATGGTGCATTCTTGATAGATGCTAGACCTTATGCTAAATTTTTAGCCGAGTCTATACCTGGAGCTATCTCTGTAAATGATACAGACATTCCTACTCTTATGGGACGTTTTCCAACAGATAAAAATACACCTATCATAACATTTTGCCAAGGATATGATTGCAAAAAATCTCACGTAGTAGCCCAAAAATTGATTTCATTGGGATATACAAAGGTGTCTAACTATTCAGCTGGCGTTCCTGCGTGGAAGCAAGCCGGACTAAAGACTACTAAAGGCGGAGAGGAGAAAGTTGCTGCCAGTGGAGCTGTAACAAAATTAAGTAAACCGTTTATGGGGCCTGTTAAAAAGGGATTAGATGAGGGTTCTGTAGATGGCGCTTGGTTTGTAGAAAATTATAAAAAACTCCCAGCCGGTGTAACAATAGTTGACGTAAGAAGAAGTGATGAGAGAGCTGCTGGATTTGTACCTGGCTCTTTACATGTGTCAATCGAAGAAAATGATACAAAAACATTTTTATCAAAACTTCCTGATACATATGTGATATTCCACTGCTCTGCAGGTGGACGCTCTCTTGAGGCTTATGGAAAAGCTAAAAAGGGAGGCTTTGAAAAAGGCCTATATATCGATGCGGCAGTAAAATGCAAAGGTAAAGAATGTACATTTACTCCAAACGAGCCATTAGATCCAGCTGACTGGTAATAAATATTAGCCGTGCCAAATAGGTGCGGCTAATCTCTTTAAAATTCAAAATTTATATTTTTAAGCTCTTCTATTCCTCTTAAATCTTTTGAATTTAGTTTTACTTGTATCTTTTTTGTATTCGGAAGATTTTTATTTAGTTGAGATAAAATTTCAATCTGTCTATCAACTCTATTTTGCCAAAAATCGCTATTTTGTTCTTTTGGTATTATTTGATTTATAAAAATTCCACCCACATTGATAGAAAATTTTTTAAGAGTCTCGTGAGCCCTTAAAGTCTCATAAAGCGGCAATGCTTCTGGTATCATCACAAGATATATTGATGTTAAATTTATATCTTGTAAAATTTTATTTGCTCTTAAAAATAGGCTTTTTCTCTCTTCTAGTTTTGCTATAGCCTTTTTCCATCTCATCTCTTTGCTTGGAGCAAATGGGTTAAATTCATATTCTGGTTTATTTTTCCAAAATACCTTGGCTGCGTCTGCTATTTCGTCGCGCTTTTTTTGATGTTTCATGAGTCCTTCGGTCCAAGCTGACATCACGCTGGGCATAGCTAAAAGTCTAATTGTATGCCCCGTAGGCGCAGTATCAAAGATTATATGCTCATAATCTTTTCTTTCAACTAAAAGAGAGCAAATCTTTTCTAAAAGAGCTGCTTCTTGCGCTCCCGGAGTCTCTTTTGATAGTTCTAAATGCTCTTTTATTTTAGGAAACATCTCCGGCTTCGCGTAGCTTTTTAAGGTATCCTCTATGTTTTTAAAATGCTCATTTACTATTTCGTCTGGATTAAGTTCTATGGCATCCAAATTTGAGCTTACATTTACTATTTTGCTGCCAAGTTTTACGTTTAGTGCGTCAGATAGACTATGTGCCGGATCTGTTGATATGATAAGAGTTTTTTTACCTAAATTTGCTAGTTTAGAAGCTATAGATGATGATATGGTGGTTTTGCCTACGCCGCCTTTTCCACCGACAAAGATTATAGGCGTGATAGACTCTAGCAGCATCCGAAATGCTCTATCAGGGAGTGCTGCATGCCCATTCTTTTATGCCATGCGTGAAATTCTTCCAGTAAAAATGGCAAAAGCTCCATCGTATAAAAGCTAGCAGGATTTTGTACGCCTAAGCTTTCAGCAAAAGCCATAAGCATAAAAAAATCATTTTCTTCTTGATAACTCTTTGTTAGCGCACTTCTATAAGGGGCTTGATAGTGTTCATCAAGCCCTTCTAAAAAAGATTTTATTTTCTCTATCATTTTTTTACAAATTCTTTCTTGAGGATAGCAAAGCTCTCTAAGCAGACCATTATAGTAGCGATTAATATAATACAATCAAGGAAGATTAAAAGCCAATTTCCTTTATTGTAAAAACTTACAAGCTGCAATAGTAGTCCCGCTATTGTAACAAAAAGCAAGAATACTAAAGGTATCAGAGTGTATCTTATAGCGCTTCTTTGTCTCATTACCATAACTGTGATAATTAGCAGAGTAAGCCCTGCCATAAGTTGGTTTGTAGTACCAAATAACGGCCATATTATCATACCTCCTTTACCATCGATTCCGCCCGCTCCAAATGCAAGAAGCAAGCAAGATCCTACCGCAAAAAGAGTAGCTATATTTCCGTTTTTAAATATGTTTATATTATACACCTCTCCCCACTCTTGAAAGATATATCTTTGAAGCCTAACTCCAGTATCCATAGTAGTTCCGGCAAATAAAGCCGCCATAACTGTTAGCATAGTAGCCGAGAGCTCAGGACTTAGTCCTATGCCCATACTCATAATCTTACCGCCTCCATCTATAAATGCACCTATTCCACCCTTACCAAATGCGCTATATACGGCTTCCCATTCGCTTAAGCTAGCAAACCCTGCTGTTACTGCAAGGATGGCGGCGAGTGCTAGTAATCCTTCTCCTATGGCTCCGAAGTATCCTACAAATCTAGCATCAGGTTCGCTCTTTATTTGTTTTGCCGTAGTTCCTGTTGAGACTAAGCCATGAAATCCTGAAATCGCACCACAAGCTATAGTTACAAAAAGTAGAGGGAACATAGATGGAGTTCCGGCAGGTAAATTTGAATTAAATGCCGGAGCGACTATATCAGGAGATACTACAATAAAAGATAGATAAAGAGCTATAAGTCCTACAAATAGCTGAAGGCCGTTTATGTAATCTCTTGGTTGAAGCAGCATCCAAACCGGAAGCATGGAAGCAACTGCCGCATAGATAAATAATATCACTATCCATGCTGCGTTAGCATCAAGTCCAAGCACATTATCAGGCAACGATATCGGCATACTAGGTCCTATATATATCAGAAAATATAGTGCAATAACACCTATTAAAGAAACCAAAGGCAAATTTAATTTAAATTTGTATATCGCCTGTCCTATAAAAAATGCAACCACCAAAGCACCCCATACTGGAACTACTGATGATGGAGTTTTTATCATCATGCCTGCGATAACAACGGCAAATACGGCATTTACCATAAGTAAAAGCAAGAAGATCACCACCATCATAAGGCTTCTGGCGCGTTTGCTTAAAATTTGTCCGGAGATTGTGCCTATTGAGTAGCCTTTATTTCTAACACTTGCCCAAATTGCACTCATATCATGAACTCCTGCAAAAAATACAGTTCCTAATATAACCCATAAAAACGCAGGTGCCCACCCCCAAATAACCGCGATCGCAGGACCCACTATAGGTGCAGCACCCGCAACAGAAGTAAAGTGATGTCCCCAAAGCACAAATTTGTTCGTCGGAACATAATCTACTCCGTCTTCAAATTCGTGTGAAGGTGTTTTGAAATTCGGATCTAGCCTTAATATCTTTTCGGCTATAAATTTCGAATATATAAAAAATCCAGCTATAAAGGCTGCAAAGCCTATAAACATGAGGATTAAAGAGTTCATACAATCTCCTTTTGCTTAGAATTTAGAGAGATTATAATTAAAATGATCTTTAAAATTTTATAAAACTATCTTAACTATATCAAAAGGATATGTAATTTTACTAAAATTACACAATCTTATTATAAATATTATATTTTTTAACTAATCTTTAAAAATGTTTTATAATCTAAGTTTTTAAGCATATAAATTTTAAGAGAACCGAAACTCTCTTAAATTTGGAATACTATGAAGCTTTCTTGCTAAAAAGAGATAGCAAATTTGAGCTTATCTTAGCTAGCAGGCTTGGCTTTTTATTTACGCTTAGCAGGTATTTTGCCACTTCGCTTCTACCAAACATCACGGCAAAAGTGTGAGGCGTAGCTCCCATGCCGTTGTTTGCGTTTATGTCCGCACCCGCTTCAACTAGAGCCTTTACCACATCTAAGTATCCCTTAAATGCAGCTCCCGCAAGGGGAGTTTGCCCTCTGTCGTTTCTTTCATCTACCAGTGCGCCGTTTGCTATTAGCATTTTTACGGTATTTATGGAGTTATTATAGCTTGCAAGCATTAAGAGCGTATCGCCTTTAGCGGATTTTAAATTCACATTTAGTCCCGCTTTTATCATCTTTTCAAGCTCGCTAACTTCATCTTTTCTTGCAAAATCAAGCGCCATGAGGCAAAGTTCGTTATACCTTGCCTCTTCTTCTTTGCTAATCTCTAAATTTTGATCGTTCATAGCTTATTTCTTAAGTGCAGCTTTAACGCCTGCTGCATAAGCCGGTGAAATTTTCTCAAAATGTCCAAGTGCGCGCTCAACTATGAAGTCGCTTACTCCGCACATACTCTCTGCTATGTTGTTAAATAGCTGAGATTTTTGAGAGTCGTTCATTAGGTTAAACAGATCTCTTGGTTGGCTGTAGTAATCGCTATCTTCGGCTCTATGATCGTGTCTTTGCATTACTCCTTCAAGAGCGATGTCAGGCTCTAGGAAGTCTTTGTTTTCTTTAGCACCGCCAAAGCTGTTTGGCTCATAGTAAGCCTTGTCTTCTATATCATACATGCCGTTATTCATAGCGCCGCCAACCGTGTAAGTGCCTATCTCGTTTATAGGTTGATTAACTTTAAGCTGCGCATAGTGAGTTCCGATTCTGTATCTTTGAGCGTCAGGATAGCTGAAAATTCTAGCTTGAAGCATCTTATCAGGGCTAAAGCTGATGCCGGGAACTATGTTTGACGGGCTAAATGCCGCTTGCTCAACTTCGTTGAAGTAGTTTTTAGGGTTTTCATTTAGAGTCATAACACCTACTTCAATCAGTGGGAAATCCTTATGAGACCATGTTTTAGTTAGGTCAAACGGGCTAAAAGGTAGTTTTTTAGCTTGCTCGTCAGTCATGATTTGGATCTTGAAATCCCAGCTTGGGAAATTGCCTTTTTCTATATTTTCGTATAGATCTCTTTGGTGGCTCTCTCTGTCGTTTGCAACGATATCAGCCGCTTCTTTGTTAGTTAAATTTTTAATTCCTTGGCGTGATTTGAAGTGGAATTTCACCCAAAATCTCTCGCCGTCTTTATTAATTAAGCTATAAGTATGGCTTCCAAATCCGTGCATAGTTCTGTAGCTTGCAGGAATTCCTCTATCGCTCATTAGGATCGTTACTTGGTGAAGTGTTTCAGGGCTTAAGCTCCAAAAATCCCATGCCGCTTCGTTTGAGCGTAGGTGTGTGCGAGGATCTCTCTTTTGAGTATGGATGAAATCAGGAAATTTGTAAGCATCTCTTAAGAAAAATACAGGAGTGTTGTTTCCTACTAAGTCCCAGTTACCTTCTTTTGTATAAAATTTAATTGCAAATCCTCTTACATCGCGCTCTGCATCAGCAGCTCCCGCTTCGCCTGCAACTGTCGAAAAGCGTAAAAATAGCTTTGTTTTCTCGCCTTTTTGAAGAACTTTAGCCTTTGTATATTTAGATATGTCGTTAGTTATCTCAAGTACGCCGTATGCGCCGCTACCTTTAGCGTGAACCGTTCTTTCAGGGATTCTCTCTCTGTTTTGGTGAGCAAGTTTTTCGATTAGTTGATAATCTTGCATCATAACGCCGCCACGAGCACCTGCCGTTAGCGAGTTTTGGTTGTCGGCGATTGGATTGCCTGAAGTAGTTGTTAGTTGTCTCATAATTTTTTCCTTTTAATAAAATTTATTATTTCAGAATTATACTTATTTAAAATAAAATATTTCTTAATTAATAAAAATTATTGTTAAGCTTTTTTTGGAAAATTTTAAAAGATAAAAATAAATTTAAAAAGTACTTCTGTTTTGATATTTTTTGTAGTAGGCGTAGGCAAATATATTGTATTTTAGGATTTTTTGAATGCTTTATAGTTTTTTACTGCAAAGCCATAGGCTGAAATTTATGCAAATTTTTATATAATCATAATTTTTTTAAGGGTGATTATGAAAAATAGAGGATCTTGGAGTTCAAGACTTACATATATATTAGCAGTTGCAGGTGCTACGGTTGGATTTGGCGCAACTTGGCGTTTTCCATATCTTGTAGGACAAAATGGAGGCGGAGCTTATGTGCTCATTTTTTGCTTGGCAATGATAGTTATAGGCATACCTATGATACTTGTTGAAAACGCTATTGGAAGAAGGCTTAAAGTAAATGCAGTAGATGCGTTTGGCGGTAGCGTAAATGGAAAAAATATATCAAAATACTGGAAAATAGTCGGTGCAATGGGCCTTATCGGTGCCTTTGGGATCATGGCTTATTATATGGTTATAGGCGGCTGGGTATTAAACTATATAACACAAATAATATCTGGTACTCTTGATCTGTCAAATATTATAGATTTAAAGACCACAAGTGCCTTTTATGATAAAAATATCATAAATAATCCATTAGCTATCGGTTTGGCTACTTTCGTTTTTGTACTTGTTAATTATATAATCTTGGTCCAAGGCGCTGTTAACGGTATAGAAAAAGCTGCAAAATACCTTATGCCTATCTTATTTTTACTTATGATTATTATGGTAATTAAAAATATCACGCTTGATGGTGCTGTAAATGGAATTAAATTTTATCTGACTCCTGATTTTTCAAAGATTAATATGAAGCTTTTTATAGATGTGCTTGGACAAGTGTTTTTTGCGCTATCTTTAGGTTTTGGTGTGATGATTACTCTCTCAAGTTTTGTGAAAAAAGATGAGGAGTTGGTTAAAATTTCAATTATAACCGGTATTTTAAATACTCTTATAGCTGTGCTGGCAGGATTTATGATATTTCCATCTCTTTTTACATTTGGAATTGAGCCAGATGCCGGTCCTAGCCTTGTATTTAAGAGCTTGCCGATAGTGTTTTCTCATATGCCTTTTGGAAGCTTTTTTGCTATTGCGTTTTTTACTCTGCTTATGATAGCCGCGCTTACGACTTCTTTGCCTATATACGAGGTTTTGATAACTACTTTACAAGAAAAGATGGGCGTAGCTCGCAAAAAAACTATACTTTTAGTGCTTGGTCTGATATTTTTAATAGGAAATTTACCGTCTTTGATGGCTACTAATTTACTTTCTGATATTGCTATTTTTGGTAAAAACATTTTTGATGCTTACGATGCCATAAGTGCAACCATATTTTTCGTACTTACCTCTCTTGGATGCGCTATATTTGTAGGCTGGGTTTTAAAAGATGAGGCAAAGGCTGAAATTTCACAAGGTAGTCAAAATTATACAAAAGTAATAAATTTTTGGTTTTTATACGTAAAGTACATTATTCCTTTTATAATCTTAGTCGTATTTGTCAGTAGCTTTTATGATAATTTCTTGAAATAAATTTACAAAACAAGGGTAATATTTTAGAATTTTAGAAAGGAATGAGATGTTTTATTTTTTAATAACTTTATATTTGGCATATATTTTAATTAAAATAGTTTTGGCTAATTTAGAGATAAATTTCGTGCAAAAAGAGAGTCTAAAGCCAGCTGTAGTTCTTAATGAAATCGAATATAAAAGCGCTGCAAATATCAAGATAACTAATCAAAAATTTGAGATTATTACTCTTTTGTATCACTCTTTAGTCTTTATAATGTGGGCTACTTTTGGACTTAAATTTTTAGCAGACACTATTATTAAAAGCGGCTCTGTTGGTGAAAATATTATATTTGTAATGAGTTTTTTAATAATATCTACTATTTTGGAGCTTCCATTTAGTATCTACGAGACATTTGTAAAGGATAAAAAGCATGGATTTTCCAATATGACACCAAAGCTTTTTATTGTAGATACATTTAAAACTCTTGCGCTTACAATAGTATTTGGCTCCTTATTTGTATGGCTTATTTTGTTATGTATAGATTTTTTAGGCAAACTATGGTGGTTTTGGGCTTTTGTTTTAAGCTTTGTGATAATTTTGATTATAAATTTGATATATCCAACTCTTATAGCGCCTATTTTTAATAAGGTAAAACCTCTACAAGATGGCGAGCTAAAAGGATCTATCGAAGATCTTATGCAAAAGTGTGGCTTTAAAAGCAGTGGAGTATTTACAATGGACGCAAGCAAGCGCGATAACCGCTTAAATGCTTATTTTGGTGGTTT
Organism: Campylobacter sp. RM16192; assembly: GCF_004803855.2. Lineage (NCBI taxonomy): Bacteria > Pseudomonadati > Campylobacterota > Epsilonproteobacteria > Campylobacterales > Campylobacteraceae > Campylobacter > Campylobacter sp. RM16192. Next base: position 737,446 of record NZ_CP012552.1, read on the forward strand.
TGGAGCAACCAAAAGAGTAGTGCTATTTGATACTTTGATACAAAAACTTAGTATTGATGAGATTATAGCTGTTTTGGGTCACGAGTTAGGACACTTTAAGCATAAAGACATACTTAAAATGATAGCCTTGAGCGCTATTATGCTTTTTGTTATGTTTTTAGTTTTTGGAAATATTCCAAATTCGGCCTATAGTGCGCTTGGATTAGATAAAAGCGGAGGAGCTATAATAGTATTTATGTTGCTTTTTTCACCAGTTTATAGCTTTCTTTTTAGCCCGATTATCTCATATTTTAGCCGTCAAAATGAATTTGGCGCGGATCAATTTGGCTCTAATATGAAAAGTAGAGAAGATATGATAAGCGCCCTAAAAAAACTTGGTAGTGAAAATCGTGCATTTCCAAAATCACATCCTATATATGCTGCTATTTATCACTCACATCCAAGTCTATATGAGCGCATAAGAGAACTAGATGACCATAGATGAGGCTTTACAAGAAGCAACTTTCACTCTAGTTGGGGTTTGTGAAAATCCCGCTAGAGTGGCTAAAATTTTACTGATGCATCATTTAAATGTTAATATTGAGTGGGTTTTTTTAAATTTAAAAAAAGAACTTGAAAAGAAAAGCGAATATTTTGATCTTATATCAAGATTTAAATCATATGAGCCGCTTGAATATATAACCGGAGTATCTAGCTTTTATGGGCTGGAGTTTAATACAAGAAAAGGGGTCTTGATACCACGCCCGGAAACCGAAATTTTAGTGGATAAATCACTTGAAATTTTAAAAAAATTTAAAAAATCAAAAGTATGTGAGATAGGCGCAGGTTCAGGCATTATAAGCATTTGTTTGGCACTGAAAACAGATGCTATAATTACGGCAACAGATATAAATGAAAAAGCTTTGCAGTTAGCATACGAAAATGCCGTTAAATTTGGAGTTGCGGACAGGATAGAGTTTGTTTGCTGTTCATATATGGATAGTGTTTTGGGCGAATTTGATATGATAGTATCAAACCCTCCATATATCAAAAACTCATATAATCTTGACAAATTCGTATTAAATGAGCCAAAAGAGGCACTTTTTGGCGGAGATATAGGCGATGAGATTTTAAAAAACATAATCTTGATTGCCAAAAAGAGGAAGATAAAATTTATCGCCTGCGAGATGGGTTATGATCAAAAGGCATCATTAAGCGATACATTAAACCTCAGTGGCTATGAGGCAAAATTCTATCAAGATCTAGCCGGTTTTGATAGAGGTTTTGTGGCTCGATTAAAACTATAAAAATAAAATTTAAAAGGAGATAATTTTGAAGGCGCTTTACTTACTTTTACTTGCCGCTTTAATCGGCATAGAGGCATCAATAGGGGCTTTTGTGGCACCTACGATTTTTTATCCTCAAAATATATTAGGACAGGGCGTTTTAACGCATTTTCAAAGCGGACTTTTGATGACAAATATTTTTGTAAAATTTAACTACGTGCTTTTATTTATTAGTATTATGGCTATTGTTTATGAAATTTTTGCTGCCAAATTTGAGAAAAATAGCCACTTTGCACTTAAATTTAGCTCTTTTGCCCTATCTTTTATAAATTTAGCTTTGGCTGCCGCATTTGTCTTTTATTTCACTCCATACATCTTGGATGCTCAAAAGCTAGGGGTATCTGGCACTACTACAGCTGAATTTGTGCAAGTTCATAAGGCTAGTGAGCTTGTGATGAAAATTATGATGTTTGCTCAAATTTTGCTATTTTTTATCAAATTTCCAAGGCAGGCTAGGGCTTAAAGTGGAAATATGAATACAAAGCCGGATATTCAAGAGGTTACTGATTTTTTAGTAGAGTATGCGCTAAAGATGCTAAGCATAGGCACTTATACGGCTAGGATCGAGCGCTGCGTCTATAGGATAGCCAATGCTTACGGCTATGATGTAAGTTTGACTATTTTTGTAAAGCACTTTATTATAAGCGTGCTTGATCCTGATGATAACTCAATGCGCCGAACCTATGTAAAAACAAGCATGGCAGCGCCTATTAGCTTTAATCTAATATCAGAGCTTAGCGCACTTAGCTGGCAAATTTATGATGAGAAGATTTCTATTGCTATGGCGAAGAAATTTTTTACAGGCATTGTATCTGCCGAAAATAGGGATTTTAAAAAGACTCTTTTATTTATGAGCTTTGCTAATGCCGCATTTTGTAAGCTTTTTGAGGGCGATTTGGGCTCTATCTTGTCGGTATTTGTAGCGACTTTTATAGGGTTTTATTTGAGGCATCTGCTCACAAAGTATAGGATAAATTTAAAGGTTCAATACATCATCATCTCTTTTTTAGCCTCGTTTATAGCTTATCTTGGCGTTCATTTTGGAGTATCAAACACTCCTGATGTGGCCATAGGAGCTAGTATTTTATTTTTAATGCCGGGAGTTTTACTTATAAATTCGGTGTTTGATATACTCAATGAAAATATGCTAGTGGGCATAAGTAGAGGCTTAAATACAGGGCTTTTGATCATCTGTATAGCGATAGGGGTCTATATGACTCTGGCTATATCAAATATAGGGCTTTTAAATGGTTGATCTAATGGTATCAGTAGTCGTTGATGCTATGTTTGCCGCTATTGCCGGATTGGGGTTTGCCTATGTGAGCTCTCCTCCTAAAAGAACTCTGCTTTATTCGGCTTTACTTGCAGCTGTGGCTCACTCTTTTAGATTTTTGATGCTTCAAACAGGACTTTTAAGCATAGCCCTAGCTACTCTTATAGCCTCTTTTATGATAGGAATTTTAGGTATGTTTTTTGCAAAAAGACTAAAGGTTCCGGCTGAGATTATAGCCTTTCCGGCACTTTTGCCTATGGTTCCTGGAATTTATGCATATAAGAGTATTTTAGCGATTTTATCCTATACCAAAAGTGTTGAGATAGAGCAAAAGACAATGTATCTAATGCTCTTTTTTGATAATGCAATTACTACTATGACGATATCTATTGCGCTTGGAGTAGGGGTTTCTGTCACGCTTTTGATATTTTACGAGCAATCTTTGATGGTAACTAGAGGCGTAAGATGCGATTTGAAAAGTAAAAGGGAAGAGAGATGAAATTTAGAGTCTATTACGAAGATACCGATGCGGCAGGTATAGTGTATCATGCCAACTATATTAAATTTTGCGAGAGAGCTAGAAGCGAGATGTTTTTTAATTCGGACATAAAGCCTTTTAGTAAAGATGGCTATTTCGTCGTTAGCGCAATAAATGCCAAATTTATTAAGCCGGCGCTTTTGGGGGATCTAATTGAAGTTAGAACAAAGGTATCCGAGCTCAAAAAAGTTTGCGTGACTATAAATCAGCAAATTTATAGAGTTGGCAAGCTAAAAGAGCAGTGCGAAGAAGAGCTGCTTTTTAGTGCGGATATTACTGTAGCATTTATGAGAGAGGATAAGCCCGCTAAGATGAGTGATGATATAATCAAATTTTTATCATCTCACATTTAAGGCAGAGCCTCTTTGAAACTAAATTCCCCGGCTTTTAAAATTTTAGTATTATAAATAACCTGCGAATTTTCAATGCGTTCGCCAAACAGACTCTGGGCGTTTTGGTTTAAATATGTCGTATATATATAATCTAACCCCACAGCCGTAGAGTATCCTACCCAGTTAAAGTTAATATCTTGTCCTAAAATTTTATTATTTGAATCGAGGCTACTATCTACAGCAGAGAGGGAATTTGCTATATAAATTAACTCTCTATCCTGCGGTTGAGTTAGTTTAAATATGCTTGGAGTATAGTTTATCTGCGTGCTTAATAGATTAGTTGCATTTATGTCGTATACTCTAAGTTGCGAGCTTAATAGCGATGTCTTTAAAATAGGAATATTTAAAAATATTGAAGCTTCGTTTATCTTGCTGTTTCTATCTACGAAATTTTTAAGATCGGTTTGATTTCCTATTTCGTTTTGATATACAAGACCTCCGCTAAGCTCTTCTGAGTATTTATTTAATGTGCTTCCTAATAGGCTACCGTCCGAAAATGCAGCATTTTTGCCATTTGAAAAATCCAAAAGTCTTACAATCTGCTCTTTATAATCAATTCCGCCAAATATCAAATTTACTTTTAAATTAGGCAGAGTTGAAGAGTGGAGTGTAGGTATATAAGCGAGCATAGAATCTTCTAACAGATTATTTAGATGCGCTACTCCAACTTGAGTAAATGGAGTTATCAGATAGCTTATGTTTTCAGCTTTGGCTCTTGTTAAGGCATTGCTTATACTATTCGTAGATTCGTTACCGATGTTGTAAAATTTAATATCTATATTCGCATTTTGTCTTATCATGTATGCGATAGCAGAATTTGACACTACTGCGGCGTAGCTTTTGATACTATCTTGGGGTATTATAATAGCGATTTTAAACTCTGCATTAGTGCTTGGTATAAATACTTTCTCTGTTGATATCTCTCCTTTGATAGTTCTAAAAGCTTGAATAACTTCTGCATTGTCACTTCTTTCATATCTTGCCAAAAAACTATGCAAAAGACCGTCTTTAACTAAATTTAAAAGACAGGTATCGTCGCATTTAAATGGTTCTAAATTTATGTAAATTTCATACGCAGGCGGAATATCTGAAAGCTTATCACTCTTAGCAAAAAGTGAAATTTGTATAATTAAAAAAACTAAAAGAATTTTTCTCATAACAACCCTTTGATTTTATTTAAATCATCTATTAAGGCCTGCTCTTTGCTTGGATTTTTTAGCACCCATGCTGGCGAATAAGTGGCCATAAGATAGGAATTTTTAAATCTTAAAACATTTCCTCTGATGGATTCAAAGCTATTTGTTCGCTCCAAATCATTGATTAAATTTAAAAATACGTTTTCGCCAAGAGCGACTATAATCTTTGGTGAAATTATATCTATTTGAGACATTAAATATGGCTTACAAAGTTCGTAGCTAAGATTTATGGCTAAGTTGTTTTGGTGAATTTTACACTTTATTATGCTTGTCATGTAAAATTCATGCCTATTAAGGCCTAAAATTTCATATATTACCTTGCAAAATTTCTCTCCAATAGAGCCTTCTAAAAACTTTCCGCTGATATCCTCGCTAACGCTTGGCGCATCACTTATAAACATTATCTTGGAATCTAATCGCCCGCTTCCTACTAAAGCGTTATTTCTGCTCTTGCAAAGCTCGCATAAGTTACAGTTTTTAATCTGCTCTTCAAGCTCTTTTATATCGCTTGAGACATCGTTTTTTATCTGTGATCCAAAGGACGGATTTATATATCTGTACCCAAATGCTTTTAAGTAGTGAAGTTGTCTTAAAATTTCAATTTTGTTTGCATAAATCATTAAAAAATACTATCAAATTGCCAGTTAAAACTAAATAAAATTTTTAAAAGCCTATTTTAGAAAATTTTTATTTTGACTATCTCTTATAAGCTTTATAAATTTTATTCAATGGATTTTAAGTAATTTGTTGTTAAAATCACGACTTTATCATAAAATTTAATACAAGGAAAAAGTTATGAAAAGGACTTATCAGCCTCATAAAACGCCTAAAAAACGCACTCATGGTTTTCGCCAAAGAATGAAAACAAAAAATGGACGCAAAATTATAAATGCAAGACGTGCAAAAGGTAGAAGAATATTGGCGGCTTAAGTAAATTTGGTTCCATAAGCGAATCAAAGGAATTTTTGACGGTTTATAAAGAGGCAAGCAAGTGGTATTGCGATTGCTGCACTATTTTTTATAAACCTTCAAGCGAGCCTAAACTAGCCATAGTAGCTAGCAAAAAAGTTGGCAAAGCTGTAGTTCGTAATCGTTGCAAAAGGCTATTGCGAGCAGTTTTTAATCAAATTCATAATGAGCTTGAAGACGGTGTTTATGTGGTTATTGTTAAGGCGGGACTTGAGCAGATCCCTTATTTAAAGATTCAGAAAAATATATCCTGGGCTTTAAAAAAGCTTGGATGCTTGAAGCAATAAAAATAACGATGAGAGAGGCAATGATATCTTTAATCAAATTTTATCAGCGTTATATTTCTAAATTTACTCCAAAGTCATGCCGATACTATCCTACATGCTCAGAATATGCCGTTTGGCAGTTTCAAAACAATAATTTTTTTTTAGCTTTTTTGGCTACTATTATTAGAATTCTTCGTTGCAATCAGCTATTTAGAGGTGGTATAGATTACCCTGTTATTTATAAAAAATTTAGCTCTTTTTCAATTTTTTACCAAAACGTTAGACCTAATATAAATTTTTGGTTTATCCGATATAAAGAGAATAAATTTTATGTTATAAAAGTCTTAGATTCGTTAAAGGAAAAATAGTGTTAGATAAACTATCTGTTCAAAAGAGAGTTGTTTTGGCTACGGTCATCTCTTTTATTTTTTTTATAGTATATGATTATTTTTTTATCCCTAAAAATTTGCCAATAGATCAAAATATAACAGTGGGTGTTCAAGAAACACAAGTAAAACAAGCACCTGTTACAACTTCAAATTCCACCGCTTCTGTACCTGATATGAGCGCAAGTCAAACCAAGACAATAGCTACTATCAAAGGTGCTTATTTTGAAGCGCAAATTGATAATTTAGGCAGAATTTCAAAATTTTATTTAAATGAAGATAAATACAAAAATGAAGATGGAGGCAGGATAGAGCTAACTTCTAAAACCCTTCTTCCGCTTGAAATTAGATTTAGCGATACAAATTTAAACGAGCAGGCGTTTAAAACAGACTATGTAAGCAATCTTAGTCAGATAGACGTTACGAGCTCAAAGCAAACTTTGGTTTTAACTCAAAATTTAAATGGATCTAAAGTAGTTAAAAACATTACTTTCTATCCTAGTGGTAACTATGATTTGGAAGTTTCGGTTAGCAACGGAGAGTATTTTATAACTCCTGGATTTAGACCAAGTGTGGTTGTGGATAATTATACTGTTCATGGAGCACTTATACGTCATGCGGATGAGAAGTTAACTATACTAGAAGATGGCGATTTAGAGGGCACTGAAAAATTTGATGATGTGAATGTAGCAGCCGATAGCGATAGATACTATACTGCTTTATTTTACTCTTTTGATAAGCCTTTAAATGTAGTGATGTCTAAAGATACAGCCGATAATGCCATAGTTTTTATTAAAAATACAGGAGATTTTAAGACTAGCGGGTATATAGGAGCTAAAGATCATAAGACATTGGAGTCTATAGACGCCAGATTAACAGATGTCATAGAGTATGGATGGTTTACATTTATAGCTAAGCCTATGTTTGGGTTTTTAAATTTACTTTATGGATATATAGGAAACTGGGGTTGGGCTATAGTAGTGCTTACATTGATTATAAGACTTGTGCTATTCCCTCTTACATACAAGGGAATGCTATCTATGAATAAGCTTAAAGAGCTTTCTCCAAAAATTAAGGAGCTTCAGGCTAAGTACAAAGGAGATCCGCAAAAGCTAAACGCTCATATGATGGAGCTTTATAAAAAACACGGTGCGAATCCTATGGGAGGTTGCTTGCCTATACTTATGCAGATTCCGATATTTTTCGCAATTTATAGGGTTTTATTAAATGCTATAGAGCTAAAAGCTGCTCCATGGATACTTTGGATACAAGATCTAGCTGTTATGGATCCATATTTCGTTTTGCCTATACTTATGGGTATTACAATGTTTTTACAACAAAAGCTTACGCCTACGACATTTGCAGATCCTATGCAAGAGAAGATTATGAAATTCCTGCCTTTGATTTTTACATTCTTCTTTGTGACATTCCCTGCAGGACTTACTCTTTATTGGTTCGTAAATAACGTTTGCTCGGTTATTCAACAAATTTTTGTAAATAAGCTCTTTGAAAAACACAAAAAAGTGGAGGTAAAGGCATAATGCGTATAGAGGCTAATAATTTACAAGAGGCCTTTCAGAAGGCTGCCGCTGAACTTAATTGCTCTGTTACTGAGCTTGATATTAAGATTATTCAAAATCCAAGCTCTGGATTTTTGGGCTTTTTTAAAAAAACGGCAATAATAGAGGCTTATAGAGAAAATAAAGAGAAAAAAGACAAAGAGGGTTCAAAAAACGGCTCCAAATTCGAAAAAAAACATAAAAAAGATAGAGTCGAAAATAAAGAACATAGCTCTGAAAATTGCAGTGATCATGTTGAAAATAAAAAAGATAGCAAAAATTCTCAAAAATCTGAAAGATCAAACGATAAAAAACGCAATAGAAATAAAAAAAGAAATCATGAAAACAGGGATGAAAAACAGGCCTTAAACGGAAATTTCACAAAAGCGGACAAAAAAGAAGAGCCTTCAAAAACCACATCCGCTAATATATCCGATAATGCTTTTAAATTTGATGAATCTGAACAAACTCATTTATATGTAGAGCCTAGTCAAGAAGTCGAGCAAAAGCCAAAAGCGAATAAAGAGAGTTGTAAAAATATTCTTGATAATTCGATCATTGATACCTTTAATAAAAGTGACTTCGATGATAAATTCGATGATAAAGAGGATAAAACTAACGAAAATAAAGCAAAAGAGCAAAAGCCAAGAGCTGATATAGAGAAAGTTTTGCCTGAGATAAGAGAAAATTTGACAAATCTTTTAAATGCTAGTTGCTTTAAAATAGATAGGATAGAGGTTAGTAAATTTAATGACGATACTATATTAATAGAGCTTGACGGTGAGGATGCAGCACTTCTTATAGGCAAAGAAGGGTATAGATATAAGGCGATTTCATACCTTGTCTATAATTGGATAGGGTCTAAATATAATATTTCAGTTCGTCTTGAGATAGCTGAGTTCTTAAAAAATCAAGAGGCGGCCATGGATGAGTATTTAAAAGGCATAATAGAGAGGGTTAACTCATCTAAAAAAGCCAAAACCAAGCCACTTGATGGAATTTTAGTCAAAATCGCACTAGAAAAACTACGCGAGCAATTTCCAGATAAATATGTAGGCATAAAAAGCGATGGGGATAAGCAATTCGTAGTGGTTAATGATTTTGTAAAAAAGCATGAATGATACAATAGTAGCTATTGCTACGGCTCACGGCGTAGGATCTATATGCATAGTAAGACTAAGTGGCGAAAATGCCCTTGGTCTAGCTTTTAAACTCACAAAACTTCAAACTCTCAAACCACGTTTTGCTACTCTTGCTAAGATTTATTCAAATGATGAATTTATCGATGAGGGAATAGTTATATATTTTAAATCTCCTGCGAGTTTTACTGGCGAAGATGTAGTTGAGTTTCAAACTCACGGCGGATTTGCGGTGGCGAATTTAATACTTTCAGAACTTATTAGGTTGGGCGCAAGATTGGCTAAACCTGGCGAATTTAGCAAGCGTGCGTTTTTAAATGGAAAGATGGATTTAAGTAAAGCCGAAAGCATACAAAATTTAATCAATGCAAGAAGTGAAAGTGCCGCTAAAATCATAGCTAGAGCCATGAAGGGCGATCTTGGTAAATTTGTAGACGAGATTAGAGATGAGCTTGTTAAAACTCTTGCTTTTGTTGAGACTAGTATAGATTATGCAGACGATGACCTGCCTTTAAATTTGATGACTGAAATAAAAAATATGCTTGCCACAAACCATGAAAAGCTAGATCGTATAGTCGGTATGAGCAGAAGTCGCAAAGGGCTTATAGAAGGCTTTAAAGTAGCTATAATAGGCAAACCAAATGTGGGCAAAAGCTCTATTTTAAACGCTCTTTTAAACTATGAAAGGGCTATTATCAGTGATGAGGCCGGCACTACTAGAGACCGCATAGAAGAGAGCATAAATATCGGCACTCATCTAGTTAGGATTATTGATACTGCAGGTATTCGTAAAGATGCGGGCAGGATAGAGCAAATAGGCATAACGCATTCGCTTAAGGCCATAGAAGAAGCCGATATAATTCTTGCTGTTTTTGATAGCTCAAATATTGCCGATGAACAGGATTTTGAGATAATTAATTTGCTTAAAGATCTTCAAAAAAAGATATTTTATATACTGAATAAATGTGACTTAGAGTTAAAATTTAATAGTTTGGATTTAGCTCATGTGCTTAAAATTTCAGCCAAAAATGGAGCAAGCGAGATAATAAAAGCCCTTGAAATTTATCTTGATAGTCAGGATGTAAATGAGATTTTATTAAACTCTACACGTCAGATTGAGTGTTGTAAAAATGCTAGTTTTGCTATAAAAAGAGCTTTAAATTTGTTAAACGAAAGCGAGCTTGAATTATTTGCATACGAGATAAATTCTGCTATTTTTAACATATCATCTATTACAAGACCTTTTGAAAGAGCTGAAATTTTAGATCAGATGTTTTCTAATTTTTGCTTAGGCAAGTGAAATTTATCCGCTTAAAATCATAAATTTTTAACTATATTTTTACCCTTTTTTTATGCTTATTTAAGTAGAATAAGAAGAAATTTTACAAAGGTGCAAAAAATGGATAAGGCTACGATAAAAGCGCATAAAATTAGCGACGGCGAGTATGAAAATATTCTTAAAATTTTAGGGCGTGAGCCGAATTTGCTTGAGCTGGGGATATTTTCTGCGATGTGGAGCGAGCATTGCAGCTACAAGTCAAGCAAAAAATACCTAAGCGGTTTTCCGACCAAAGCTCCTTGGGTCTTGCAAGGTCCCGGCGAAAACGCAGGCGTTATAGATGTGGGCGATGGAATTGCTGCCGTATTTAAGATGGAGAGTCATAACCATCCAAGCTTTATCGAGCCTTATCAGGGTGCAGCCACCGGTGTGGGTGGAATTTTGCGCGATGTATTTACCATGGGTGCAAGAGTCGTGGCGAACATGAACTCGCTTAGATTTGGACAAATTAGCGGTAGCTCAAGCGTAGCGCGCCACCAAAGATATCTTGTAAAAGGTGTGGTGGCTGGAATTTCTCACTACGGCAACTGCATGGGCATCCCGACTGTCGGAGGCGAAGTGAGCTTTGATGAGAGCTTTAATGGAAACATCCTTGTAAATGCCTTCGCTCTTGGACTTTGCAAAAGCGATGAAATTTTCTACGGCAAGGCTGAGGGCATAGGAAATCCCGTTATATACGTAGGAAGCAAGACAGGTCGCGATGGGCTTGGCGGAGCCGTTATGGCAAGCGATAGCTTTAACGATGAAAATAAATCACTTCGTCCGACCGTTCAGGTAGGCGATCCGTTTGCCGAAAAGCTTCTTCTTGAGGCGTGTCTGGAACTATTTAAGAAAGATTACATCATAGGCATTCAGGATATGGGCGCAGCAGGCCTTACTTCAAGTAGCTTTGAGATGGCCGGACGAAGCGGAAGCGGTATGAAGATGTATCTTGACCGCGTTCCGATGAGAGAAAGCGGTATGACGCCTTATGAGCTTATGCTTAGCGAAAGCCAAGAAAGAATGCTGATATGTGCCAAAAAAGGCTACGAGCAAAAGGTTGTAGAGATATTTAAGAAGTGGGACTTGGACGCCGAGATCATAGGAGAGGTAACCGATACCGGCAAGATGCAGCTTTATTGGCACGGCGAGCTTGCAGGCGAAATTCCGATAGATCCTGTTGCTCAGGCAGCTCCGGTGCTTGATCGTCCTACGAAAAAGCCGGCGTATCTTGACGAGATAAAAGATATAAATTTGGATAAATTTGAAAAGGTTGATAACAAAACTGCTTTTGGTAAGCTTCTTTACGATCCGCATATCTTAAATAAATCTTTGATCTATGATCAATACGATGCAAATATCCAGACAAACACGATCAAGCAGCCAGGAAATTTAGGTGCAAGCGTGATTAGAGTAAGGCAGAGCGGCAAAGCTATAGCTATGGGCATGGAGTGCTCTCCTCGCCACAACTACGTAGATCCAAAGATAGGCGCAGCTATGGCGGTTGCATCAAGCGGACGAAAGGTGGCTATGAGTGGCGCTATGCCGCTTGCTATAACCGACTGCTTAAACTACGGAAATCCTGAAAATCCCGAAGTTATGTGGCAGTTCGCGCAGGGTTGTGATGGTATAAAAGAGGCGTGCCGAGAGCTAATGACTCCCGTTGTAAGCGGAAATGTGAGCCTTTATAACGACACGGACGGCGTAAGTGTGTATCCGACACCTGCTATCGTAAGTGTAGGCGTAAATGAAAGCGCTCATAAAAATTTACCGAGCGTCTTTGTAAAAGAAGGGACACCGATATATCTGATAGGCGAAACTACAGGCGAATTTGCTGCAAGCCTTTATATGAAAAATTTATACAACTCGGTTAGCGGCGAACTAAAAGAGATTGATTATAAAAAAGAAAGAGCGCTTTGGGATCTTGTGATAGAGGCAAATAAAGAAGGAGTTTTGGAATTTGCAAACTCGGTTGGCACGGGCGGAGTAGCTATGACGCTAGTTAAAATGGCTTGCATGAGCGAGATAGGCGCAAGATGTGAGTGTAAATTTGGCGATAGCAGATGGATATTTGACGAGAGCTTTTCGCGAGCCGTTGTTGGCGTAAAGGATGAGGCGAAATTTAGTGAATTAGCAAGCAAATTCGGGCTTAAAGTAAGCAAAATAGGCGTAACGGGCGGAAGCAAATTTGAAATAGATGGCGTGAGCGAAAATTTAAAAGATATAAGCGAGGTTTACTTTAATGAGTTTGCTAGAGTTATTAAACAAGAAGACTGAGGAAAAAGAGGAGATAAGAGAGCAGAAGATGAATCAAAGAAACGTAGCCAAGCCGCCTATTTTATTTAACGAAACGCAGCAGCTTATCAAGGCGATCGAGGCGAAGCTTGGCGGTTCGCTCATCACCTACTACAACTCAAACGCAGGTAGCGTATGCGGAAACGACGCAAGTGCGATGTATGAAATTTTAAAGGGTAAAAAGATAGAAAACGCCTTTTTGTTTATCAAAAGTGACGGCGGTAGCGGTATCGCCTCGCTTCGTATCATAAGTACGCTTAGAAACTACTGCAAGAATATAACCGCTCTTGTGCCTGCAAACTGCGCGTCGGCTGCAACTATGATGGCTCTTGGCGCAAATGAGATCGTTATGGGTCCGCTTGCGTATCTAACTCCCGTTGATACTTCGCTTAAGCACGAACTAAGCCCTACAAATAAAAATAACGAGCTTGTAAGCGTGTCGATGGACGAGCTAAGCCGCGTGATAAAACTATGGAAAACAAACGAAAAAGATAAGGATGAAAACCCGTATAAATCCCTATATGAGTACATTCATCCGCTTGTATTCGGTGCAGTAGATCGCGCCAGCTCGCTTTCGCTTAAAATTTGTCGTGAAATTTTGCGTTATCACATCAATGACGATGAAAAAATTCAAAAAATTTCGGAGCGGCTAAATAGCGATTATCCTGCGCATGAGTATCCGATACTATTTCGCGAAGCCGAAGAGATCGGGCTTCATGTAAAAAAGATGGATGATGAGCTAAATGAGATGCTTCAAGAGCTTACTTTGCTTTATTCAGAGATGGGGCAAAGGGCGTTTACGGACTTTGATGAAAACAGCTATCATGATAACAACATCGCAAACATCATCGAAGCAAACGGCAAGCAGATATATTATCAGATAGATAAAGACTGGTTTTATCGTCCTGATGAGCGCCGCTGGAACGTCATGAATGATGAGAGCTCATGGCGCAAGAACGAGCTTGTTAACGGCAAGTTAAAAAATACTATTTATCATCTTTGGTAAAATAGGCGCAATAGTGGGTAATTTTTTTATTGTTATACTTATTGTTCTTGCCATATATCTGCTTGCCTTTGATTTTGGTAAGAATCCTCAAAATATGATGCAAAACGTTAAAAACTCAAGAAAAAAAATCCTATTTGAAGAGGCTAAATATATAGTAAGCTTGCTTGCAAAAGTTGCTAAAAGCGATGGAAGGGTAAGTGAGCTGGAAGCTCAGCTAGTAAGCGAGATACTTGACGATATAACCTCTATGTTAGGTGGTGATACAAGAAAAAGAGATGAATTAAAGCAAATTTATAACACTCAAAAAGAGGATTTAAATAATGTTTATGACGTTGCTAGAGAGTATTATGAAAAATTTAAGCTAAGTAAAAATGACGCTATTGCTAAGGTTTCGTTTCTTATAAATTTAGCTTATATAGACGGCAGAATTTTAAATGCGGAAAGAATTGTAATTTCTCAAATAGCCGATGCCTTTAATATATCGGATAGAGTATTGGAAGAGATATTTGATAAATTTGATAGATTTTATGATCAAAAAAGATATGAGCAAAGAAAAGATGACTCATATTATAAAAAGAGTCCGTATAGAGTGCTAGGGCTTCGTGAAAATGCAGCGTTTAGCGATGTTAAAAAGCGCTACCGCGAGCTTGTGAAAAAGTATCATCCGGATATCTTGATGGGCAGGGGCGAGAGTGAGGAGATTATCGAGCGCTCAACCAGAAAGCTTCAAGAGATTAATGAAGCTTACGAGGAGATAAAGGCTAGCAGTGCAAATAACTAAAGGCTACACAAGCGGCTGCGTGGGCGATATAATCTCGCTTAATGCGAAATATTATGCAAAGAGATTTGATTTTGGCAAGGTTTTTGAAACAAAAATAGCTAAAGATATAGCCGAATTTGTAGCAAGTCTTGGAAGAGGCAAGCGAGAGCTATTTACTTGCCTAAAAGACGGCGCTTTGGTCGGTTGTATAGCCGTTGATGAGAGTGAAAACGCAGCTTTGCTTAGGTGGCTTATGGTTGATGAAAAATTTCAAAACCAAGGCATTGGAAGAGAGCTTTTAAAAGAGGCGATTAAATTTTGTGATGAAAATTTTGATGAAATTTATCTATATACAAACAAAGAGCTTGAGATAGCGGTTAAGATGTATGAAAAATTTGGCTTCAAGCTAGACTATAGCTTTGAGCCGAGGCGATATGAAGAGCTAAACGAACTTGAAATTTTAAGATATATCAAAAAGAGGAGAGGAAATGAGAGCGTTAATCAGTGTGAGCGATAAAGAAGGGGTTGTGGAGTTTGCCAAGGGGCTTGCTTCGCTTGGCTTTGAGATACTTTCAACGGGCGGGACGCATAAGTTGCTTGTGCAAAGCGGCATAAATTCGCTTGAAGTGAGCGAGTACACAAAGAGTCCAGAGATGTTTGAGGGTAGGGTAAAGACTCTTCATCCTAAAATTCACGGCGGAATTTTGCATAAAAGAGATGATAAAAACCACGTAGCGCAAGCCGAGAAAAACTCTATCGGAGGGATTGATCTTGTTTGTGTAAATTTGTATCCTTTTAAAGAGACTACTATACGCACCGATGATTTTGAGGAGATCATTGAAAATATCGATATAGGCGGACCTGCGATGGTGCGAAGTGCGGCTAAAAATTTTAAAGACGTATATATCGTAACTAGTCCGCTTGACTATGAAGCTGTGCTTGAAAATTTAAAAAGCGGCGAGTGCGCACAGGAGTTTAGACGCGCGCTAATGATAAAAGCGTATGAGCATACAGCGGCTTACGACTCGATGATAGCAAACTATATGAACGAGCGATTTAACGGTGGTTTTGGCGAGATGAAGTTTATCTCCGCTAGCAAGGTGTTTGACACTAGATATGGAGAAAACCCGCACCAAAAAGGCGCTTTGTATGAGTTTGATTATTTCTTTAGCAATAACTTTAAAGCATTAAAGGGCGAAGCAAGTTTTAATAATATGACTGATATAAACGCGGCTTTGATGCTTGCAAGTAGCTTTGATGAAGCACCTGCGGTAGCTATCGTCAAGCACGCAAACGCTTGCGGCTTTGCGGTGAAATCAAGCCTGCTTGAAAGCTACACCGAAGCGCTAAAATGCGATCCTATCTCGGCTTACGGCGGAGTTGTGGCGATAAACGGCACGCTTGATAAGGCTTTGGCTGAAAAGATAAATGAAATTTTTGTCGAAGTGATAATAGCTGCAAATGTCGATGAAGAAGCGCTTGGAGTGTTTGAGTCAAAAAAACGTATCAAAATTTTCTCTCAAGGCAATAAATTCTTAACAAGAGCAAACGACAAATACGATTTTAAGCATGTTGACGGCGGATTTGTCTTTCAAGAAAGCGACGAGGTTAAGCCTAGCGAGCTTGAAAATATGAAGCTACAAACAACGAGCGAGGCGAGCAAAGATGAGTTAAAAGACCTTGAGATAGCTTGGAAAGTGGCTGCACTTACTAAGAGCAACTGCGTGGTTTATGTGAAAAATTCAGCCATGGTAGCTATCGGTATGGGTATGACAAGTCGTGTGGATGCTGCAAGGGCTGCTGTAAATAAAGCTCGTGATCTAGGCATCGATCTAAACGGATGCGCGCTTGCCAGCGAGGCGTTTTTCCCGTTTAGAGATAGTATAGATATCGCTTCTGAAGTAGGCGTAAAAGCCATCATAGAGCCGGGCGGTAGTATCCGTGATGATGAGGTTGTGCAGGCTGCAAACGACCATGGAATGGCGCTATACTTTACCGGAGTTAGACACTTCTTGCATTAAGAATTAAATAAATTAGCAAATTTAAGCTACCTTGACAAAGAAATTTGGCTTAAATTTGCTCCATGAAATTCAATATCTACTTTTAAAAATCAAATACATCTTGAACTAAATCAAGATTTTCACACAAAATATCAGAGTATAATTATCCTAAATTTCAAAAAAGGATAAAAATGAACGAATTTTTCAAAAACGCTACACAGATCAAAGTTGAAGGTGCGACGCTGCCTTTTTATAAATTTAGCGAAGGGGGAGTTGAGTATATCGGGTTTGATTCACGCAAGTGTGTGCCGCCTGAGCCTATGGTAAATGCTCTTGTAGCTTTAAATTTGATAGCAGATAGCAAAGCCAAAGTCATGATGATAAATCACCACTATCCCGTCGCTCTCATCCCAAAGATCGAGCATAGCTACGATATCACCCACGAAAAGCTTCAAGGTGAAGAGGTAAAAGTGATAATCAGCCTAAAAGAGGGCGCAAGCGCGCAGACACTAGACACAAACGTAAAATGCGGTGGCTAAATGCTGCTAAACACATTTGCTCCGCCATTTAGTCTGGTAGGCGGATATTTTATTGTTGGGATTTTGTTTTTGCTTGCAAGCGTGTTTGTCTTTTTCGGAGTTGATTTAAGCGCACTTACAAGTCTAAAAACAGCCGGGCTTTTCCACGTCTATCTCGTGGGATTTGTCATGAGTATCATCATCGGAGCGCTCTATCAGCTTACTTCCGTCATCCTTGAAAAGGCTTTTTCTACTATAAAATTTGCTTTTTTAAATTTGCTTTTATATTCGGTTGGCGTTTTAGTGCTAAGCCTTGGGATGTATCTTGAAAAGATGGCGCTTATCCATGCGGGAGGCGGGATTTTATTTATCGCGCTACTATTTTTTGCCGTTACTTACGCACTTAGCTTTTTAGGCGCTAAAAAGGGCGGCTTGGCTGTCATAGCGCTACTTATCTCGGCTCTATTTTTGCTTGTCGGAGTCGTGCTTGGCTTCATGCTTATCTTGATACTGTCTGGCAAATTCGCGCTTGATTTTGAACTCGTTTTACACTACCACATCTACTTTGTGCTTGGCTTTGTATTTTTGATCATAGTGGGTGTCGCAAGCGTGCTTTTGCCTATGTTTGCTCTTGTGCATGATCTTAAATTTTATCTTAGCAAACTATCTATAGCACTATTTTTAGCTGGCGGCGTGGCGCTTAAATTTAGCCTTGAGCTGGCTTTTACTTTGATATCTTTGAGTGTGATTTGCTTTTTTATTGAAGCGCTTTTGATACTTAAAAAAAGAGTTAGAAAGGCTTATGACTACTGGAATTTAAATGTCTTTTTTGCTCTTCTTTGGCTACTTGTTTGCATAGTTTTTATAGCTCTTAATAAAATAGAATTTGCCGTATTTATGCTTACTTTTGGCTTTTTGTATGCCTTTATAGTCGGACATCTTTATAAGATAATGCCGTTTTTGATCTGGTATCATTATGTGGCGAAATTTGTAGGCAAGACTAAGGTGCCTTTGCTTGATGATATGATGATAAAATGGGTCGCAAATTTGTCTTTGGCGCTCCAGACGGTTTCGGTTGCGGCTTATTTTGGCGGTTTAAATTTGCTAAGTCAAATTTGCCTTGTGTTAAGTGTGGTGCTAGTTGTGGTTAATGTGATAAACTTTTTTAAATATACTAAATTCGGAGTTAAAAATGAAGGATAAAATTTACAAAGCGCTTTCAAATATAGTCGATCCCGAAGTGGGATTTGACATAGTGTCTTTGGGGTTTATATATGATGTTAAGGAAAATGATGGCAGGGCGGTTGTTACGATGACGCTTTCAACTCGTTCTTGCCCGCTTCATGAGCTCATTTTATGTTGGGTTAAAGAGGCAACTTTAAGTGTTGAAGGGGTAAATGAATGCGATATAAATTTGGTTTGGGAACCGGCTTGGAATATCTCTATGGCAAGCGATGAGGTAAAAGCAGCTCTTGGAGCTTGAAGTTTGCTTAAATAAATTAATATAAATTTACTTAAATTTTGAGGTTAGATCCGCAGAGTGGCTTGTACGGATCTAAAATTTGAGGATTTGTTAGTCCATTTGATGTCTGATGTATGTAGGCAGTTCAAGTATAGCTTGAGCCTCTTCACTATCATATCCGCCGCTTACTTTTAGTTTGTGTAGTCTTTGGTTTAAAAATGGATTACTTGAACAATTTTGAATAGGTTGTTCTGTGGTAGTTGTTTTCTCCTCTTTGCTCTTAAAGCCTGTGGCTACTATTGTAACTTGAACCTTATTGTTTTCTATGTTGTCATCTGAAGTTGTGCCAAAAATTATATCAGCATACTCGTCTGCTGCATCATTTATGATAGTCATGGCCTCGTCTATATCAGACATTGGACATTCTGGGTGAATTTTAAAGTGAACCAATACACCCATTGCACCATTTATGGAGACATCATCAAGAAGTGGAGATTGGATAGCGTTTTTGATAGCCTCTTGAGCTGCTTCTTCGCCTTCAGCTTCGCCAACCCCCATTAGAGCCATTCCTCTATGCTCCATTACTTTTTTAACATCCGCAAAGTCAAGATTTATATCGCTCTTTCCTGAGCCAAGTACTATTGTACTCATTCCGCTTACCGCACGTGCTAATACATCATCTACTATCTTAAAGCTATCTTTAATGCCTGCTTTTTTGTCTATAAGTGTTAGCAGCTTGTTATTTGGAATAACAACTATTGAGTCACTCTCTTTTCTGAGCTCTTCAAGACCCATATCTGCTAATTTTTTACGTTTCTTACCCTCAAAAGGAAATGGAGTTGTGACTACGGCTATTGTTAGAGCTCCAACTTCTTTAGCCACCTGCGCTATTATAGGAGCAGCTCCTGTGCCTGTACCTCCGCCAAGACCTGAAGCTATAAATACAATGTCTGAGTATTCGAGTGTGCTTTTTATCTCTTCGTAGCTTTCTTGGGCGGCCTCTCGTCCTACTTCAGGCATCATTCCTGCGCCAAGACCTTTAGTTTTTTTCTCTCCTAATTGAAGCTTGGTATATGCTAAAGAGTTTTCAAGAGCTTTGACATCAGTATTGGCTACAATTAGATCAATGTCTATATTTCCGCCACTCTCTCTTATCATATGATTTATCATATTTCCGCCGCCACCGCCAACACCTACGACTTTAATCTTAGCGCCGTAAGTGCTTTTTTTCTCCTCTACAGTAAAGCCACTCATATATAATCTCCTAGTTAAAATAGTTGTGTCATTTTTTGCCAAGCTTGCGAAAGCCAACTATCTTTTTTCTCTTTGTTAATATTCACAATATCAGCTAATTCGTGTTTGTCTTCTATTTTTAAGTCTTCTGGATCAAATTCATCATCCAAAACACTTCCTTGAAACATTTTGTTATTAGCATCATTTTGTGTATTTGTATTTTGATTCTTCGGATCTTGAACTATGTTTTTCAAATTTTTATTTTTTACGATAGACTCATCTTTATATCTCATCTTCTTCTCAGAATCTATTTCGTATGGAGTAAAATATCCTGCGCCATACATACAAAGACCGATAGCACAAGAGTTAGCAGGATCCCTCATGATCTCATAAAGCCCCTCTGTTTCTCTTGGTTTTGCTATTCTAATAGGCATGTTATCAAAGATGGCAGATGCCAGATCTCTTATACCTTCAAGCTTTATCATGCCTCCTGTTAGAACGACTCCTGCTGCAATGGAGTTTTTGTAGCCACTATCTTCTAGCATTTTTGCAAGTATCATAAGAGTCTCTTCGGCTCTTGCGTAAATAACGTTTGATATGACATCAAGTGAGACTTCTTGAACTTTTCCATCATCATTTATAGGTGGAATTTCAACCAGCTCATTGGCTCTATTTATAAGTGAGCCATAGTTTATCTTTATCTCTTCGGCTTTTAAAAGTGGAGTATGAAGCGCTGCTGAAAGATCGTTTGTGATATTAGCAGAGCCGACTCCTAAAAATTCGTTATATCTTATAGAATTTCCGGAATGTACTATCATATCGCAAGTGGCGCCTCCCATATCTATAAGCGCTACACCTAGATCTTTTTCATCTTGATTTAGAGTGGCTATGGCTGAGGCATAGCTTGAAAGAACTATATTATCAGGCTCGACTCCAGCTAAATTTAAAGCTTTTCTTAGATTGCTAAGTGAAGATTTTTGCGCTGTTATTATATGGGTTTGGACCTCAAGTCTACTTCCGTTCATTCCTAAAGGATCTTCTATGTGCTCTTGATCATCTACTTTAAAGTTGTAAGGAAGTATGTGAAGCTTTTCATAATCATTATGAATTAAAGCTCTTCTATCTGATTCAAACATTGAGCGATTTATCTCTTTAATTCCTATTTCATGATTTGGTATATTTACAACTCCGTTACTATCTACACTTTTTGTATACGCGCCAGAAATTGATACTACAACCTTTTCGTAATAGGTTCCAGCTATTCTTTGAGCATCCATTAAAGCGTTTTTTATAGATTTTGAAGCTAGCTCAATATTTGTGATTATCCCTTTTTTTATACCCTGTGTTTTTGCTGTTCCGATGCCGATTATTTTAAGTCCATTTTCGTCATGCTGAGCTATTACGGCACATACTTCTATGGAGCCGACATCAATGCCTAGAATTTTAGTGCTCAAGATCCACTACCTTTTGTAATAATATTCTACTTGATAACGTTTTTGTAACGCACTTGTTAGGTCTTTAATGAGTTCGCTATTTTTAAGATAACTAACATTTTGTGTTACTATATCTTTATACTCATTTTCCTTTTTATTATTAAGCAACTTTTGTTCCAAAATTTCGTATACAACGGCTTTATTGTCTAATAACACATATCCTTGTTTGTTATTGCTATCAAACAAGTTACTAACAAAAGCGTTAAATTCTGTGCTGCTTAGATCTTCTATATTCAAATCAGAATCTCTACTTATAAAGCCTATATCCTTACCTTTAAAGCCATCATTTAGTAATTTTTTAGCCTTTTGCTCTACTAATTCTTTCTCTTTCCTATCTTTGTATACAGACAATACTTGCTCTCTAGCTTGCTTGTAGCTCATTATTTCTGGTTTTTTAACCTCTACTAATTTTGCTATCATATAACCATCTTGATTCTCTTTGGAAAATTCAAAAGGTTTTATCATGTCGCCAGCTTTTAAGCTTTTTAGTTCGTCTATTATAGGGAAGCTGAAGTCATCCTCTAATATTTTTTGTTTGTCGCTAAGTTTTTTCTCGCCTTTTTTTACTAAAAGATACTCTTCAAGCGCTATTTTTTTACTGATTTTGAAGTTATAATCTTTTAAGACATCATTTTTGACTGTCTCAAATTCTTGAATTTTATCTTCGTTGTTTTTGTATGAATTTTTATTTTCATTGTAAAATTCTTTTAATTCTGTTACGTTCACATCGGCACTTATCGCAGGTATAAAGCTTGTTTCTAGGTTATATTCTGTTTTTGTTTTATAGTTTCCCTTGCTTTCTTCCCATAGTTTTTTTACTCCGTCTTCATCTATGGTTATCTCATTTTCTGCCGCTTTTACAACTTGCAAAGAAACTCTATCTTGCATCAAGAAGCTAGATGTCATCATGTCTATGTCGTTTTTGTTTGTAGGTAAATTTATTGCATGTCTTAATTTGTCAAGCAATACTGCTCTTTTTAGATTTTTTTCATAATCTGCAGGATTTATTCTGGCTCTTTTTAAAACGTCATTGTAAAGGTCTTTACTAAATTTGCCGTCAATTTGAAAATTTTGATCGGCAACTATGTATTTAACTATGTCGTCATCATTTACGCCAAGCCCTAGATCATCAGCGAAGTTTAACAACAAATTTTCTTGCACCAAAGACTCTATAGCCAAATTTTCAATCCCCATCTCTTTGGCCTTTTCTTCTGTTAGTTTTCCATCAAGCAGTTGATTGTAATAAGAGTATAGTTCGCCATATTTATTTTTAAATTCTTGGACACTTATCGCTCTATGTCCGACTTTGGCTATCGAAGTAGATTTTTCGGTGTTCATGCTATAAGCTCCCCATCCGACAAAGCCTGCTCCGACGAATGCTATAGTGCTTATCCAAATAGTGACCACTAAGTATTTTTTATGCTTTTGCATCCAAGTTATCATTAAGTTCCCTTTAAACTAACAATTAAAATTTAGATTTTATTTTACCGAATTTATGTGAATGTAACCTTAAATTCGCACTTTATAATATGTAAAATTTATAAATTTACTAACATTTTAACACTGTTAGTTATCTATATTTCGTATGAGTGTGCTATATGAAGTAATTTGCACGTATTTTCAAGAATTGCAACGTCTTTTGCGAGCTGATACGCAGTTCTGTTATAGACATACACCCCATAACCTTTTATGATGATCATGTTTGTTTTATTTTCTTTCATATAACGATAAATTTCAGTATCCGCTCTTTCGTACCAATCGTCAAATTGTTTTGGATCGTATATTGGAATTTCATGATGTTTCATGTATCCAAAATAATCTTTTGGTTTGATAAAAGTGTGATTTAAAGTATATGCGGTTAAATAAGGAGGCATCGCATAACAGACATATTTGGCCTCATTTATGTTTTTGTAAATATTTATGTGTATGTCAGCATCTAAGCTCGCATCATTCCATCTATAGTCTTTTTTGGAATTTAAAAGGACTAAATCTTCCTCTTTAAGATTATCAAAAATAGCATTTTTTTTATTTATCAAAAACTGTTCAAACTCTATTCTGGCAGATATTGAGCCATGAAAAATACCTAAAAAATTCTTCCTAAACATAGAGAGTGAAATTTTACTTATCTGTTCGGCTGAATATTTTAAATCCATGACTTAACCTTTGATGAATTTGTTTTTTGTTATTATACATAAAAAATATATTTTGCAAGGATAACTTTGGAATCGCCACATATTCCCGTTTTGTTAGAGGAAGTTTTGTCAGCTTTTGATGATATTAAAAATGGAAGTGTCGTGGATTGTACTCTTGGTTACGCGGGTCATTCTAGTGCTATTTTGGCTAACAATAAAAATGTAAATTTAATAGCTTGCGATAGAGATGATGAGGCTATTAATTTTTCATCTTGCAGACTTAAAGAATTTGCCGGTAGAGTTAAAATTTACAAGAGTAGATTTTCTGAAATTTTAAATAAAATCGATACAAAAGAGGTTCGCGGAATTTTAGCAGATATTGGAGTCTCATCTCTTCAACTTGACAAAGATGATCGAGGTTTTAGTCTAAAAAGTGAAAATTTGGATATGAGAATGGATAGAGATTCTCAAATTTCAGCCTTTGATGTTGTAAATTTTTACGACGAAGATAGATTGGCTCAAATTTTTAGAGATTACGGTGAGCTTACAAATGCAAAGCAGATTGCTTCAAAGATAATTTTGGCAAGAAAAAATGGTGAGATAAAGAGCGCTAGTGAGCTTGCAAATATAATAGGAACTAAATTTTTAAAAAATAGAAGCATAAGTCCTGCTACCTTGGCTTTTCAGGCAATTAGAATAGAAGTCAATAACGAATTAGCAGAGCTTGAGACTCTACTTGACGCTATAGAAAATTCAGATATTGATAACTGTGTAGTGGCTATAATAAGCTTTCACTCGCTTGAAGACAGGATAGTAAAAACAAGATTTAAAAAGTGGGTCAAAAGTTGTATCTGTGATGATTCCGCAATGCGCTGTACTTGCGGAAATAATCACTCAAAAGGCAAAATAATAACAAAAAAAGCTATAATGGCATCCTCTAAAGAGATAAAAGAAAACCCAAGAAGTAGCTGTGCAAAGATGAGGGTGTTTAAAATTTTAAGAGGCAATAATGCAAGATAAAGAGGATTTACTGGCTCTTCATGAAGAGAGCCAAAAAGTAGAGCAAAATTTAAATTTCAATACTCTTTTGGTTGTCTATATAGCTATGCTTATAGCTTTTGCAATATTTTTGCCTAAAATTTACATAACAAATCAAATTTACTATACAAGCCGTGAGATAGCTGATTTAAGCGGTAAGAGAGATGTGCTTTTAGAGGAGAATAGAGATCTTAGGCTAAGAGTTGAACAGATCAAATATAAGCACCAGATCTCTGATCAGCTAAATTTAAAATAAGTTATTTTATCCCTGTTTCAGACTGCGCTACCAATCTTTCCAATACATATTTTTCTAAATCTTTTCTTGGAATTTCATTCTTAGTAGCTTCGTTATATATCATTTCAACTCTAGTGGAGTATTTCTCATAAGGAAAATATGGAAAATGTATAGCCCAAGCCTTTTTTATAAGTTCTTTACTGATGGCCTTTCTTGCCCAAATTTTAAACATATCAAATCCAATAAATACAAGAGCTGTGGATATAATACAGCTTATTATAGATAGGTGAAAATCAAGCCTTGTGAATAGATTGTGAGTCAATGTCAAAAGTGTCCCTACTATCAAAATACATATTATTCCATAGACAAGATATGTTTTAAAATATCTAAATTTGAAATTTAACTTAGCCGGATCAATAAGCATTCCCTCGTTAAAAAGGCAGTTTGCCTCAAGCAGATCACGAAATAATACAGGCTTCTTTGACACTACAAAAATATTTTCTAAAAT
The DNA here is from genome assembly GCF_004803855.2 of Campylobacter sp. RM16192. Taxonomy (NCBI): domain Bacteria; kingdom Pseudomonadati; phylum Campylobacterota; class Epsilonproteobacteria; order Campylobacterales; family Campylobacteraceae; genus Campylobacter; species Campylobacter sp. RM16192. Next base: position 762,487 of record NZ_CP012552.1, read on the forward strand.
TATTTTTTTAAGCTCACTATCTCTCATTTTCTCATACTTTTTCGTAAATTTCTTTTAATTATATCAAAAAAAATTTTAATAAGCGACTTAAGGCTTATCAAATTTATATTTATGGGCTTTTTTATGATCTCTAAGTTAAAATTACACAATTTAAATCAAAGGATATGTGATGAACGGAATTGTATATATAAATGGAGAATTTGTAAAAGCTGATGAGGCTAAAGTAAGTGCTTTTGACAGAGGATTTATATTTGGAGACGGAATATACGAAGTTGTGCCGGTTCTTAATGGAAAGCTTGTAGATAGAGAGGATTTTTGGCATAGATTTGATAATAGCTTAGCGGCCATTGAATTAAATTTGCCTTGCTCAAAGAGCGAATTTGAAGATATATTAAAAGAGGTTATAAGCAAAAATAGCTTGCAAGAAGGCGGGGTATATATGCAGATAACCCGTGGAGTGGCAGAGAGAAATTTTAAGTTTCTAAAGGGACTTAAGCCTACTATTTTTGTATTTTGCTACGAACAAAAGATTATCGAAAATCCAGATTCAAAAACAGGCATAGAGATAGTAGGTGTCGAAGACATACGCTGGAAGCGTCGAGATATCAAGTCTATCTCACTTCTGGCTCAATGTTACGCAAAAGAGCAAGCGGTAAAAAGAGGTGCTTATGAAGGGTTTATGGTAGAAGATGGCTTCGTAACCGAAGCTACAAGCTCTAGCGCATTTATTATAAAAGACGGTGTTTTGATAACCAAGCCTCTTTCAAATGAAATTTTACCAGGAATTCGCAGAAAAAACATTTTGGAATTTGCTGGTAAAGCCGGTCTTAAAGTCGAGCAACGCGCATTTACAATGAACGATGTATATAGCGCTGATGAAGTTTTTATATCTGCTGCTACACTTTTGCTTCTGCCTGTCATTAAAGCTGACGGAAAGCTTATAAATGGAGGCAAAATAGGCAAGTATGTACCTATTTTAAGGCAGATGTATGCAGATAAGATAAAAAAAGAGGCTGGAATTTTATAAGATTACCACCTATATAAAAATTCTGGGCGGTATTCAAAATGCATTGTGTCAAAGCTGATCCAGCGACCGCCCCAGATAAATCCATGTTTTTCAAATATTTTGACTATTGATTCTGGAATTTGATTTTTATATACGCCATCCTTGCTCCACTGCCAATAATCGCTCTTATCGGTATTTATATCTATTGCTATGCCGTAAGCGTGCGCACTTTTACGATTTGTTTTAGCAATCAGTCGGTAGTTAAATGTTCCTGATGGATTGTCTAAAAATTTAATCATCTCAGGCTCTTTGCCAATAAGCTCATCAAGCTCTTTTGAAACTGCCTCAAGAGCCTTTGCGGCACCGTTTTTAGAGTTAAATTTAAACTTTTTATTTACATGGTTTTTAAGCCATATTACATCTACTAAATTTGCCCTTATGCTTTTTTCATCGGCTCCGTAAATTTTATCTAAAAGTGCGTAGTTTCTATATCTGCCAGCATCGTTTATAGGTAAGGTTAGTGGCTTAAATAATGGATATTCGTCCGCAAAAATATCCTCTATGTCCGCACTATTTAGTAATTCTTCTTTGTTTTTTGCTTTTTTGTCATCAAAAATTTCAGTAGTGCCGTCTTTAAAAATCACTGAATTTTCACTTATATTTACATCATAGGCTTTGGCTATTATATCTTGAAGTGTCGGTTTTGGCACTAAGATATTCATAGAGTCTATCTTGGAAATTAACAAATTTTTACTATCTATATCCTCTCTATCTTGTCCGATTTCAAGCGAGGTTATTGCCACCCCTCCCACTAAAGCTCTTCCGTCATTTTTGGTTTTTAGTCCCCACATATCATGAATAACGATTGGCGTACCGTCTTTTATCCCGGCATAGAGCATTATGTGTCCGGGTAAATGAAGCAGAGTTAGATATGGCAAGGCTTCATCTTTTATCTTTTTTATCTTTTCCTCGTTTGATAGATTTTCTAGCGAAATTTGTTTTCCTATTTTACTTTGGGCTAGTGAATTTCTAGGAAGCCAGATTCCAAACTCTCCTAGGAAATCTTGTGTAAATAAAGAGCAGTCTCGGTTATCTCCAAAACCTCCCCAACCGTAAGGTTGCTCTAGCATACCAGAAGCTAGTTTTTTAATATTTTGATCGTTAAAAATAAGCGGATATGTGGCTGAAATTTGCTTTGAAATTTCATATTTTTTTACCCCACTTCTGGTGTAAATTTCCCCGTAAAATTTATATTCATCCTGTTTTATAAATGGCAAAATCGCACCTACTCGGGCAAAAAACAAGAAATTTCCATTTGCATTATAAACTGGAGATTTGTCTTTTGTTATAGTTATAAAATTTGAGTTTGTTAGCTCTTTTACCTCTTGATGGCTTAAAATTTGAATGTCGTTAGCCTTAATCCATGCCCAGGCGTTATCGCTTCCCACAAACGCCCAAGCCCTATCTAGCGAGTAGTGCGAGAGCAAAACCGGAGTTCCTATAGATATAGTTGAAAGCTGCAAATAATCAAATGGATAGCCTTCTCCTGCGCGTGCAGGATTTATAAAGATAGGCTCATCCGTCGGGAGATTTCTAAGGCTAGTGTTAGCTGTCGTAATTGCCGGAAGAGAAAGTGTGCCAAAGGCTGGAGTGTTTGCGCTAGTTTGAAGATTGTAAAACCACTCATCTTTAATAGGCTTGAAATTTAGTCCGTAATACTGTCTGTTTTTAGAGTTTTTGTATAAATTTATAGCCCAAAAAGCCTCTTTTTTACTAACAGGTGGCTTTTTTAGATAAAGCACTCCGAAGCGTTTTTTCAGTAGAGCTTCTGCGTCAAATTTGAGGTTTTTTTGGTTTGTAGGAAGTGATAGTTCGTCTTGTTCTATATCTAAATTTAGATAGGAGATTCTACCCATACTCTCTTTATTAAGTGATTTTTCAGCATCGTTTTTGGGTGTCAAAGCATTTTTTGAACATGAAGTAAAAAATATAGCTATAAAAATTAAAAAAGCTATCTGTTTCAAATTTATCTCCTTTGTTTTAGGCTATAATTTTACAAAAAATTAGGAAAATCATTGTTAAATCATATTTTAAAGATTTTGGAGAGATCAAACTTATTCTTAACCGGTAGAGGCGGGGTAGGTAAGAGCTACATAACGACTTCTGTCATAAAACACTATAAAAATGAGCTTAAAAATGTAGTAGTATTGGGAAGTACTGGAATAAGTGCAGTTAGTGTAGGCGGGGTTAGTGTGCATAGTTTTTTTAAATTCGGAATTTGCTCGAATTTGGAGGAGTTAAGAGGACTTGATAAAAAACAAAAGTCGCAACTAAGCAAAGTAAAGGCGGTTCTTGATAGCTGTGATCTGCTTGTGATAGATGAGATATCTATGGTTAGCGCCGGGCTTATGGAGATGATTTACTATAGACTTATAAACTCTAAATTTGTAGGCAGAATAATGCTTGTCGGGGATTTTTATCAGCTTCCTCCGGTGCAGAAAAAAGAGACTAATCAAAATTCTTTATTTCAATTTGTTTATGCATTTAGCTCCTATGCGTGGAGTGAATTCGGTCTTAAAAACATAGAGTTAGTAAAATCAAAACGGACAAAAGATCTAGAGTTTTATGAAATTTTATCTAATTTAAGAGTGGGTAGATTAGATGAGAAAGTTATAAAATATATTGAAAATTTATGCGTAGATAAATTTGATATAGATGATAACACTAGTGTGCTTTTTGGTAGAAACTATGAGGCTGATAGACTAAATTCTGCAATGCTTGAAAAGCTTGACAGTAAACTTGAAATATCAAATGCCTTGGTTGAAATTCACGATGGAAAATTACACGAAAAGAGTCTTGAAAACTGGATAAATAGTCTTAGCGTGCCTGAAATTTTGCACATCAAAGTTGGTGCCAGAGTAATTTTTGTCACTAACAAATGGGGTGAATATTATAACGGTGAGCGCGGAGTTATAATGCAAATTTTAAAAGATAGCAATAATATAGAAAGCGTCATAGTGCAAAAGACAAATGGCGAGATAATCGAGGTGATGCCAAGTAGGTTTGAGCTTACAGAATTTGAGCTAGTTGATGATAATATAGAGCAAAGAGTCAGGGCTTCTTTTTTGCAGTTTCCGTTTAAACTAGCCTATGCTCTTACTATTCATAAATCGCAAGGAATGAGTATAGGTAGCTTAGTTTGCGATCTAAATCATATTTTTGCAAACGGACAGCTTTATGTTGCACTATCTAGGGCTACAGATCCTAAAAAGCTAAAGCTGATATACCAAAGAGGGCAAAATTTTAGGGATTATTTAAGAAGTGTTGTTAAAATTGATGAAGAGGTTGATAAATTTTATAGGGAAAATATCTTTGAGAATATTAAGGAGGAGATATGAAAAAGCTCTTTTTATCACTATTTTTAATAGTTTTTGCATATTCGGATGTGCTTAATATAGAAAATTTTGAAGCCGATCTATACTCAAAGGATAGTCAAAATTCAATAAAAAAAATAACAGTTAGTCTTCGTGTTTCTGGTAGAGACATTAACGATAATGAGGCTTATGTGTTTGACGGGCTTAATGTAGTGATAGGAAGCTTTTATGTAGAAGATCTTCTTACTTCTATGGGCAAGGAAAAATTCAAAGAGACCTTTGCCAAATATACTGCCAAAAAACACTCTGTAGATATAGATGAAGTGCTGATAATCTCGCTTAAGATATTGCGAGAGCCAAAACTTGAAGAAATTTTACAGATCATAAGAGAGCAGGGAAATTATCTAACGAAAAATAAGGATAAAGGCAAAAATGATGAGGATGATATAATCATAAAAAAAGATGGCAAGATAGAATTAAAGCCTCTTGATCTAAATTCAATTAAAAATTTCGGCAAAGATTTTGGCGAATAGGTTTAGTGATTTATCACATCGTAGTGTGACGGGATAACCGGAGTTAAAAACTCATTAGTTATTTCGTAGTTTTTGACTACGTTTTGAAATATTATTTTTATCTTGTTTCCAAGTCTGTCTTCATAGTCAATTCTAGTTGGATAGATACCCTTCATAGTCAAAAAATATTCGGTATCGTCAAAATCGGCCTTGTATAGACCTTCTTTGATTTTCTTCGCCTCTTTTAAAATATCTCCCAAATTTGGCATATTTTTTACTCTTGAAATTATGGCTTGCTCCAAAGTTTCTTCTAAAACTACTACTTTTTTATTGTCAAAATATATTTTTTTTGCCGTTGGTCTAGTGTATATCCAAAGTGCATTGTTGTCTTTTCTGAGATAAAATTTACCGCTATAGTCTATTGAAGTCTTATTGCTTGTAACTGTTTGTGTGAAATCACCTTGAATTGTATTGAAGTCGAGATTGGATGCAAAAGAGGCTATATAAAGGGATAAAAATAGTATAAATTTTTTCATTAATTTTCCTTTTAAGTGCGAATTGTAGCTAAGTTTAATTAAATAAATGGTAAAATCTTAGGTTTATAAAATAACTAAAATAAGGCGGATAGATGATAGTTGGTATTATGCAGAAAATTTTTGGCACAAAGAATGATCGAGAGGTAAAAAAATACGCAAAACGAGTCAAAGATATCAATGCGCTTGAGTCAAAATATCAAGCCATGAACGATGAGGAGCTAAAAGGTAGCTTTAACGAGCTTAGATCGGCTATTCAAGATGGCTCAAAAACACTTGATGATGTATTAAACGATGTGTTTGCTATTGTTAGGGAGACTAGTAAAAGAACTCTAAATATGCGTCATTTTGATGTCCAGCTAATAGGCGGCATGGTGCTAAATGACGGAAGAATAGCTGAGATGAAGACAGGTGAAGGAAAGACGCTAGTGGCAAGTCTTCCTGTTGTATTAAACGCAATGACTGGTAAGGGTGTGCATGTAGTTACGGTAAATGACTACCTAGCCAAGCGTGATGCAACACAAATGGGTGAAATTTATAACTTTCTTGGACTTAGCGTAGGTGTTGTTTTGGGCGGCGAATATGATGACGAGGTTAGAAAAGCCGCTTATGCTAGCGATATAACCTATGGCACCAATAACGAATTTGGCTTTGACTATCTGCGTGATAATATGAAGATGGAGTTTAAGGACAAGGTTCAAAGAGAGCATAACTTCGTAATAGTGGATGAGGTAGATAGTATTTTGATAGATGAAGCCAGAACTCCGCTTATTATCTCTGGACCTACCAACCGTACTCTTGATGGATATATAAAAGCAAACGAAGTAGCCGGTCAAATGATAATAGGAGAGGCGCCTGCAACTCCTCAGGATAAGGCTACTGGTGATTTTGTAGTGGATGAGAAAAATAGAACCATAGCCATAACCGAAGAGGGTATAAGCAAGGCTGAGAGGCTATTTGGCGTAGAAAATTTATACAACCTTGAAAATGCGATCTTAAGTCACCATTTAGATCAAGCTTTAAAGGCTAGAAATTTATTTGAAAGAGATGTGCACTATGTCGTAAGAGATAATGAAGTAGTGATAGTTGATGAATTTACTGGTAGATTGAGCGAGGGAAGACGTTTTAGTGAGGGGCTTCATCAAGCGCTTGAGGCCAAAGAGGGCGTGCAGATAAAGGAAGAAAGCCAAACGCTTGCAGATATTACATTTCAAAATTACTTTAGGCTCTATAATAAACTTTCCGGTATGACAGGAACTGCACAGACGGAAGCGACAGAGTTTTCTCAAATTTATAAATTAGATGTTATTTCGATACCTACAAACGTGCCTACAATAAGGATTGATCACAACGACCTTATCTATAAGACTCAAAAAGAGAAATTTAAGGCCGTAATAGACGAGATAAAAAGAGCTCACGATAAAGGCCAGCCTGTGCTTGTAGGTACGGCTTCCATTGAAAGAAGCGAGCTTTTGCATGAACTGCTTGTAAAAGAAAAGATCCCACACTCCGTATTAAATGCTAAAAATCACGAAAAAGAGGCTCAAATCATAGCTGAAGCAGGTGCCAAAGGAGCTGTTACCATAGCTACTAATATGGCTGGACGTGGTGTAGATATCAAGATAAATGACGAAGTAAGAGATCTTGGAGGGCTATATATCATAGGTACGGAAAGACATGAGAGTAGACGCATCGATAATCAGCTAAGAGGTCGTTCGGGTCGTCAAGGAGATCCTGGAATGAGTAGATTTTACTTAAGCTTAGAGGATAATCTTTTAAGAATTTTTGGAAGCGACCGCATAAAAAGTATAATGGATAGGCTTGGAATAGATGAAGGCGAGAGTATCGACTCTAAAATGGTTACAAGAGCGGTAGAGAATGCTCAAAAGAAAGTCGAGAGTCTGCACTTTGAGGCCAGGAAACATATCCTAGAGTATGATGATGTTGCAAATGAACAGAGAAAGACCGTATATAAATTTAGAAACGAACTGCTTGATCCTGAATTTGATATCGGTGAAAAAATCAAACAAAATAGAGGCGAATATGTAATAAATTTGCTTGAGCAGGCTGAAATTTTTGCAGGCGGTGTTAGAAGTGAATTTGACATAGATAAACTTGTCTCAATACTTTCTGAAAACGGATTGGCAATAAATGCAGACGAACTAAAAGAGCTCGATTTTAATGATTTAGCTCAAAAGATAGAGGGAGTTTTAGAGTCTGAATACGAAGAAAAGATGAGTGTTATAGCCGATGACCAAAGAAGGTATTTAGAGAAAGTGCTTTGCCTTCAAGTGGTTGATAATGCGTGGAGAGAGCACCTCTATCAGATGGATATATTAAAAACAGGAATTGGACTTAGAGGATATAATCAAAAAGATCCGTTAACAGAATATAAAAAAGAGAGCTTTAATCTATTTATGGAGCTTGTATCTCGTATCAAATTTGAAGGCATTAAGATGCTTCAGGCTGTTAGATTTAAGAGTCAAGAAGAGGTTGACGCCGAGCAAAGGCTTATGCAAAAGATGCAAGAAGAGCAAAATAGAGGGCTTAAATACTCAAACGAAGAAAACAAAGACACCGCAACAAATGAGGTAAGGGCAAAAAAAATACCTCGCAATGAGCCATGCCCTTGCGGAAGTGGCAAAAAATACAAGGAGTGTTGTGGTAAAAGCGGTCCTAAAAAGGGAATGTTCGCGTAGATGAGTTTGGTTAAGTATCTTTTATTTAAATATTTACGCTTTGATAAGAGCCAGCCTTTTATCACTCTCTCGGCTATTTTGGCTTTTTTGGGAGTTAGTATAGGACTTATGGTGCTTATAGTGGCAATGGCCATAATGAATGGATTTGATAAGGAATTTGAACGTAAGCTATTTACGATGAATTATCCCATAACTATCCTTTCAAGCATACGCGCAAGTATAGAGGATGCCGATGTAAACGATTTAAAAGCCAAATTTCCAAATCTTAAATTTAGCCCTTATATTATGACTCAGGTTATCATAAAGAGTAATAATGGCTTAGATGGCGGAATGCTCTTTGGAATAAATTCGGCAGATGAAAAGATGATAAATTCTGTTGTTAAAGAGGGGCTTAAAGATAAGGAAATAAGTGGATATGAACTACTAGTTGGGAGTGCTATTAAAAATGATTTCGTGCTTAGCGGAGAAGAGAAGCTAACATTGATATTTACAAAAGGCGATCCAGGAGGATTTGCTTTGATACCAAAAATGAAGCGCTTTGATGTGATATCTAGTTTTGATTCCGGACTTGTGGCGTATGATAAGAGTTATCTATATACTTCTGTAGAAGCTTTGCGTAAAATTTTAGATTACGAAGAGGGCAGATATGACGGAATTCACGTATATTCGGATAGTCCATTTGATGATATAAGTAAGATTTCGGCTCAACTTCCGCTCTCTTTAAGAGCGATTGGCTGGTGGCAACAAAACGGAAATTTCTTTTCGGCTCTTGCATTAGAAAAGCGTGCGCTTTTTATAGTTTTAATGCTGATTATTTTGGTTGCCTCTTTAAATATAGTTAGCTCACTTCTGATGACTGTCATGAACCGCCGTCACGAGATAGCGCTTCTACTCTCTCTTGGTGCAAGTAAAGGAGAGATAAAAAAGAGCTTTTTTGCCTTAGGTGCTACTATAGGTGGAAGTGGGATATTGTTTGGGCTTATGCTAGGACTATTTGGAGTTTGGCTTTTAGGAAGTTTTGATATTATAAATTTACCTGCGGACGTATATGGAAGCGCTAAACTGCCGATGGAGTTATCCTTAATCGATTTATCTTTGATACTTGTTGGAGCTATTGTAATAGTGGCGTTTTCGTCATACTATCCTGCTAAAAAAGCAGCTCAGATAAATGTGCTTGAAACATTAAGAAATGAATAGTGCTATTTTTTAACTACTATATTTTCTAAATTTTCAAAGCTAAATATATTAAATCCGTTTTTGTGCTCATATGCTAAATTTAGTTTGTGCGCCTTAAGTATGCTATCTACTATATAAAGTCCCAAGCCAAAGCTTTTTTGAGCATCTTCACCTTTGGTAAATGGCTCTATATAGTACTTTAAGTCTTTTGATAGCTTTTCACCTTTGCTTATAAATTTGATGGATTTATCACCAATATCCATATTGACATGTTTATAGGTTGAGTATTTTAAGCCATTGTCTATCATATTTTTAATAGCTATTGCAAATAGTTTAAAATCAATATTTATGCTAATATCTTTTGCCTTATCTATGCTTACGCTATCTTTTTCTACCATTGCTATATCCAGAGCCTCGTCTATTACATCGTCTATTAAGCAAATTTTTGTGTTATTTAGAGTGGTGCTTGATGTTACTTGTTCGACAGCGGCAAATTCGTTTATAAGACTTTCAAGTTTTACAAATACAGACACGAGCCTTTCTTGATTTTTGTCTTTTTGTATCATTTCAGCAGTTATTCTTCCCTTTGTAATAGGGGTTTTAAGCTCATGCATAATGTTTCTTAAAAATAACTTTCTTGAATTATTTAAGTGTCTAATCTGACAAACTGCATTATAAAATGCCTCTGAAACTTCTGAAATCTCATCATTGCCACTGCTTACGTCTTTTACTTTGTCAATGTCTCCTCTGGCAAATATATCTATCTGTCTTTTTAATTTTCTTAACGGCTTTAATTTTCTAATGACAAAGACATAAGCAGCGAGCAAGATAATCGCAACTATGGAAAAAATAATCTTTATAATATCATATCTATACGGCTGATATTCGTTATCTTTTAAAAGCAGAATTTTATCTATATGTTGGACTTTTAAATAATGGTGTTTTTCATATATCATAATGGCACCTGAGCCAATATCAGCTGAAATTTCTTCTAAAATCGTAGCATTTTTTAAAATTTTATCTTTTTCTTCCTGATCTATAACCTCAGGCATTTTGATACCTTCAACTTGTCGTTCATACTCTTTGTCATTTATAATTCCACTCATATAAAATAGCGTATTTCTGGCTATTGTTGAATATTTTGCATTTAATTCTCTTGTGTAGTTTTGCTTATCATATTCCATTAGCCATAAAAATGCCAGAAAGATACTTGTAGCCGCAAGTATAAATATAAAAGTAATAGTATAAAAAACTGACGAACGCTTCATTTTAGGCTAATTTTATTGAACAAGCTTGTATCCTATCCCTCTAATCGCATGTATATATGTAGGTTCTTTTGGATTTTCGCCAAGTTTGGCTCTGATTCTGCCTATTATCACATCTATGCTTTTATTTGATGAGTCCTCGTTAATGCTTTTGCAGTTATATATGAGCTCTTCTCTTGTGATAGCTCCACCTTCTTTTTTAATCAAATATTTTAAGATGTCAAATTCTGCAGCAGTTAAATTTAATGGCTCATTTTTAAGAGTGATAATATGCTCAAATTCATTTAAAACAAGATCTTTATTTTTATGTTTTTTTTCTTCTACTATAGTTACATTTTGGCGTCTTAGATGACTTTTGATACGAGCTAGTAGCTCTTGAGGATCGTAAGGTTTAGGCAAATAATCATCCGCTCCATTATCAAGTGCATTTACTTTATCGGTAATATCATGCCTTGCGCTTGAGATTATGATAGGAATATTATGCCTTTTTCTAATCTCTTTGCATACTTCAAGCCCATCAATGCCAGGCAGTGTAAGATCAAGTATTACAAGATCAAATTTGCCCGTATTTAAAGTGGATAGACCTATATAAGGCTCTTCTGCGATAGTAACCTTAAAATCATAGTTTTCAAGGTACTCACTTAAAATTTCAGCTAGTTCAAAATCATCTTCTATCATCAAAATGTTTATCATACCATATTTCCAAAATTTATTTTAAGTTGATACCGATTATAACAGAAAATTTATAAAACTATATAAAGAAAAAAGTTGGGCGCAATCTTACGCCCTTAAATTTATTTAATAACAAGTCCTTGGATAACTCCGCCTCTATTTACCCAAACGAGGGTTTTCTTGCTTTTAGAATTTAAAAGAGCTTTGTTGAAGTCGTTCATATTTACTATATTCTCTTCTCCGATTTGTATTATGATATCGCCTTTTTGAAAGCCGAATTTATCCGCATTTGAGTTTGGCTTTACGTCCGTTACCAACACGCCTACTATATCTTGAGGAATTTTATATCTATATCTTGCTTCATCGTTTATAGGAGTAACGCTTAATCCGCTTATGGCAGAGCCATCTCTCATTCCTAGATTAGGTTGTTGCATATTTGCTAGCTTTATTTTTGTGGTTTCTATTTTTCCTGAGCGCTCATACGTTAGACTTATCTCTTTATTCGGAGTAAGAGAGCCTATAGTATTTTTAAGATCATTTGCATTTTTTATCTGCTTATCATCTATCTGTATTATCAAATCTCCTCTTTTAAGTCCGGCTATATCGGCAGGAAGACCTTTTTCTACACTACTTATTAGCGCTCCGTCTTTATTTTTATAAATTTCTTTTTGCTCGGTTGTTAAATTTGATATCATAACGCCTATATATCCGCGCTCTATTTTACCGTCTTCTATAAGCTTTTTGGCTATCTCTTTAGTCATGTTTGAAGGGATCGCAAATCCTATACCATTATTGCCTCCGCTTCTTGATAAGATCGCTGAGTTTATGCCGACTAATGCACCGCGACTATCTACAAGCGCTCCACCTGAATTGCCAGGATTTATAGATGCGTCAGTCTGGATGAAATTTTCATATTGATTTAGTCCGATATTATCTTTATTTAGTCCTGAAATAATACCTTGAGTTATGCTACCGCCAACTCCAAAAGGGTTTCCTATAGCAAATACAATATCGCCTTCCATTATTTTAGATGAGTCTGCGATCTTGATTGCTTTTAAGTCGGTTGCTTCTATTTTGATTATTGCAAGATCGGTTTTTGGATCAGTGCCTATAATCTTTGCTTTATACTCTTTTTCGCTCTCTAGTAATGTTACTAAAATTTCATCGCTATCTTCTATTACGTGGTTGTTAGTGACTATATAACCATCGCTTGATATTATTACTCCAGAACCTAAAGATGTACTTTTTTGCTTATCCTGAGGGACTTTAAAGTTGAATCCAAAAAAATCTCTAAAAAAAGGATCGTTAAACATCTGGTCAAATCCGCTACCTGTAGTAGTAGTCTTTGTAGTAGATATATTTACTACAGATTTTTTAGCTTCTGCAATAGAGCTATTATAAGATAGAACGACTCCTTTTGACTGCTCTGGATTTACTCTTGTAAATTCATCTTTTGCTTCATTAAAATTTATTGTTGCCGCAAAAATAGAACAAGCCGCAACAAGCGATATCGCAACTATTTTTTTCATTATTATTAATCCTTTTATAATTAGTATTCTCAAAAAGGATTATAAAGCATCCCACTTAACGCAAAGTTAATGTTTTTTAGCCTATTGTAAATATATAAATTTTATATACTTGATTGACATAGACTAAAGCTTTGTGCTACAATAATTATAAAATAAATTGCTTTAAGGATATGAAATGAGTAATAGTCTTTATGATACTTTGGGCATTTCAAAAGGCGCAACTGGCGATGAGATTAAAAAGGCATATCGCAGATTGGCAAGAAAATATCATCCGGATATAAATAAAGAGCCTGGCGCAGAAGATAAATTTAAAGAGATAAATGCTGCTTATGAAATTTTAAGTGATGATAAGAAAAGGGCTCAATATGATCAATATGGCGATGCTATGTTTGGAGGACAAAATTTCCATGATTTTGCCAGCAGTTCAGCCAATATGGGTGATCTTAACGAGATATTAAAAAATATCTTTGGTGGAGGCTTTGGAGGATTTTCAAGCGGTGGATTTAGCGGATTTTCCAGAAATGGCTTTAGTGGCTTTTCAAATTCCGGATTTGATGATGGATTTAGTGGATTTGCACAAGATTTAGATATAAGAGCCAGAGTAAATATACCTTTTGAGGTTGCTATTTTGGGTGGTGAGCATAGGATAAATTTTAATGGAGATAGTCTAAAGATAAAAATTCCAAACGGTATAAACAATGAGGAGAAGCTTCGTATAAAAGGCAAAGGTAAGAGCGCTAGAAGTGGCGAGGCGGGCGATTTGATACTGACTGTAAATATAGAACCGAGCAGTGAGTATGAAAGAGATGGCGATGATTTGTATAAGGAGGCTGAAATTCCGCTTAGAACAATGCTTTTTGGTGGAAAGGTAACTATATCTACCTTGCAAAAAGATGTTACTATAAAGATTGCCGAGAATTCAAAATCAGGACAAAAGATAAGAATTAAAGGCTATGGTGTCAAAAATAGAAAAAGTGGACTTTATGGAGATTTGTATCTTAAGATCAAAGTTGCATTGCCGGATACAAATTCGCTTGATGATGATTTGATAAAAATTATGAAAGAAAAACTTCCGGAGAGATAAAATGCGTGGATATGATGAGCCTGTTTATCTTATAAGTGTCGTTGCTAAAGTGCTTAGCATCCACCCTCAAACCTTGCGTCAATATGAGCGAGAAGGTCTTGTTGAGCCGTCAAGAACCGATGGTCGTATGAGGCTATATTCTGAGAAAGATCTGGATCGTATCAAGATGATACTTCGTCTGACTCGTGATTTGGGTGTAAATTTGGCTGGAGTTGATGTGATATTGCAGCTAAAAGAGCAACTTGATCAGTTTGAGCAAACTATAGATGAGTTAAGAAGTGAAGTGGATAGGCTTAACAATACAGGCACTATTCCATCTAAAAAAGCCCTTGTTAAACGTAAGAATAGTTTTGATCTTATTTTTTATGAACATAAAGATAAAGGCTAATTTTTATTTATTAAAATAAGGTTGTTTTTGATATAATTTTCAATATAGATAATTAAAATTTAACTTTAATTATCGGCTTATTGCGGGGTATGATTTGGAAAATTTTTTACTATTTTTTGCTATTTTATTGATAGCAAGCATTGTTTTTAGTAAAGTTTCTGATAAATTTGGTATCCCATCCCTTATTGTCTTTTTGGCTGTAGGTATGCTAGCCGGATCTGACGGACTTTTAGGAATTGACTTCACAAATCACAGAGTGGCTCAAGAGATCGGTACTATAGCTCTTATATTTATATTGTATGCCGGTGGTCTTGATACAAATTTTAAATCAGTTAGACCTGTAATGGTAAGCGGTATAGTTTTAGCTACTATCGGGGTTGTGTTAACCGCAGGCACTGTTGCCATTTTAGCAAGATACCTTTTAAATTTTAGCTGGATGGAAGCATTTTTATTAGGTTCTATTATCTCATCTACTGATGCAGCAGCGGTATTTGCTATCTTAAGAGCTAAAGGAATTTCACTTAAAAACAATTTAGGGCCTCTTCTTGAACTAGAATCTGGTTCAAACGATCCTATGGCAATCTTTCTTACTATGACCATGATCCAAATGATATCTTTATCAACCACCCCGACACCGGCAAATATAGCACTTATACTTGCGGAGCAGTTTTTAATAGGTGGCATATTAGGCTATATATTTGGATTTTTATTGCCATCTATATTTAATAGATTAAGACTCGAGTATTCTGGACTTTATTCGGTATTTTCGATAGCTTGGGCTTTGCTTATTTACACTATTGTTACAAAGGTTGGTGGAAACGGATTTTTGGCTGTGTATATAGCCGGAATTTTTATAAACAAAAAGGAATTCGCCCATAAAAAGAGTCTTGTCGGATTTCACGATGGTATTGCTTGGACTATGCAGATTGTTGTGTTTTTGACACTAGGGTTGCTTGTATTTCCATCAGAACTTCCATCTGTTGCATTTATGGGCTTTATAATAGCCTTATGGTTGATGTTTGTTGCAAGACCTGTAGGCGTATTTATATCCCTTCTATTTTCAAAATATAATATCAAAGAGAAAATTTTTATCTCATGGGTAGGCCTTAGAGGAGTCGTGCCTATAGTGCTTGCGACATATCCTTATGGAAGTAATTTGCCAAATTCAAATTTAATATTTAATACTATCTTTTTCGTAGTCTTGATATCCTTAGCTGTTCAAGGTGCCACTCTTGAATTTTCAGCGGTAAAATGTGGAGTTAAAGACGATGATGAGGTTAAAGAAGCAGAGGCATCAAACCTACCAATTTTCTATCATACATTAAGGCAATACACTATACATTTTGGCTCTGAAATCATCGAAAAAAACCTAGCAGAGCTTGAGTTGCCAAGCGATTTTTTAATCTTGCTTATCAAACGCAAGGGTGAATACATAAAGCCTACAGGTTCATCAGTATTTGAAGAGGGTGATTTGCTACTCATTCAATGTGAAGATGAAAAGAAATATAATGAAATTTTAAAGCAATATTTTATACCTCAAAATTAAAGCTTTAGAGAGATTTTATCCCTCTAAAGCCTGTTTTAAATCTTCAATCAAATCATCAGCATCTTCTAAGCCAATGCTTAGTCGAATCAGACCCGCTGGAACGCCAATTTTTTCTAGTTCTTTAGCTGGAATTTGCTGATGCGTAGTTGAAGCAGGGTGAGTGATGATCGATTTTGAATCACCGATATTAACAACGATGCTAAAAATTTTAACTCTATCAAGCACTTTTTTCGCTACTTCAAAACTATCAACTTCAAAGCAAAGCAGACCGCTTGCCATGCCACTGTCGAAGTATTTTTGAGCTCTTTCATATCCTTTGTCGCTTTTTAATCCTGGATATGTGACACTTTTAACTGCTTTGTGAGAATTTAAAAATTCAGCAATTTTTAGTGTGTTATCGGAGTGTTTTTTCATACGAAGAGCAAGTGTTTCAAGTCCTTGTATCAGCTGCCAAGAGTTAAATGGTGAAATAGTTGCTCCGATATCTCTTATTAAAGAAAGCCTCATTCTAAGAGTGTATATATCAAAATTGTCCGTAAGTTTGGCATATACAAGTCCATGGTAGCTATCATCAGGCTCTTTAAAATGAACATATCTTGAACTATTTATGATTTTTTTATTAAGGTCTTTACTAGCTATCACAGCACCTGCTATGCTTAGCCCTTGACCGCTCATGTATTTGCTTGCGCTATGCACTACGACATCCACGCCGTGCTCTATAGGGCGAAGCAGGATCGGTGTAGGCACGGTGTTATCGGCTATGGTTATGATGCCGTGTTTATTTGCGATAGCGACTATTTTTTCGATATTTGGGATGGCGATTTGCGGATTTGAGAGCGTTTCAAAAAATATCGCCCTAGTTTTGCCGTCTATCAAATTTTCAAGATCGTCCGCGCTGTCGCTATCAAAGGCTCTTGCTTCTATGCCAAATCTTTTTAGCGTGTGGTGAAACAAAGTGTTTGAGCCGCCGTAAATTTTCTTAGCTACGATGATGTTTTCGCCTGCTTCTGCGATGTTTGCAACCGCGTAAAATATAGCAGCCTGTCCGCTTGCCGTAGCTATAGCAGCCGCGCCGTTTTCAAGAGCTGCAAGTCTAGCTTCAAAAATATCTGTCGTAGGGTTGTTTAGTCTTGTGTAAATCGGTCCAAGTTCGGCTAGTGCAAAACGATTTGCCGCAGTCTCGGCAGTGCCAAAATCATAAGCCGTAGTTTGGTAAAGAGGTACCGCCATCGAGCCTGTGCCGATTTTGGTGTCGTAGCCAAAGTGCGTGGCAATGGTTTCTTGTTTCATTGTTTGCCTTTATGATAAATTTAAATTTCGGTATTATACAGATAAAAAGGTTACATTTTATTAACGTAGCGGCTTTAAGCACTAAAATTTAGCTTGAAATTCGAAAGACAAAAGTAGGGTATAATTGTACTTTGATTTGGAGAGTAAGATGAACACTGTAGGATATGATAAATTTAAGCGCGTAAAATATCTGCGCGGACTTGAAAAATTTGCAAAATCAGCCATAAACGGGCTTAAAAGAGAGGATTATGACGAGGAGCAGTTTAGAGTAAGAGTTGCTAAGAATGCTGAAATTTTAGCTAAAATCGAGCCTGTATATCTTGACTCGGCATATTCAAAAGCGCTTGAAAAATTTGTAAATTTAATCATAGCAAATAATGACAGAAACGAGCTTTTAGACGCTGCAAATTCGCTTGAGAAGCTAAAAAACTCTAAAACATATAAAAAAGATAAGCATAAAAATAGATACAAGGATGAAGATTGAAAACGATAATTTTTGATATGGACGGCACTCTCATAGATAGCTCAAAAGCGATTTGCGTGACGGTTAATGAGGTTCGCAGAGAGCTTGGGTTTGATAGCGATTTGGCTGAGGATTTTATAGTTAAAGCGATAAATGAAATTGGGCGAGATCTCGGCAAAGAATTTTACGGACTAAACGTCATAAATTCAAAGCTAAGAGATGGTTTTGAGACTAAATTTAAGATAAATTACGACAGATACGCAAGGGCTTATGAGGGCGTAGAAGAGCTGCTTAAAAAGTGCGTGGAGGCAAACTATTTTGTAGCACTTGCCAGTAATGCACCGCAAGAAACCCTAAACGATATTTTAGTAAAAAATAATATTTATAAATATTTTAATCATATCATTGGAGCCAGTAAAGATGTACCGCAAAAGCCTGATCCGACTATGATAAATTTGCTTAAGGATATGAGTGGTTTTGGTAAGGTTTTGTTTGTGGGGGATAGTTATAAAGATGAGCTTGCCGCTATCAATGCTAAGGTGGATTATATAAACGTATGTTGGGGGTTTGGAGCTAAGAGTAATGATGCTATAAATATATACGATACCCAAAAAGCATGGCAATATATAGAGTCTTTGTAGTAACTACATAAAATAATACATATAAAAATACTCATTATTTTACATATAAATTTAGCTTAAAATATATTAAAATTAAGCCAAATTTTAATTTTTATCTTTTTATAACTTTAAAATTTCACTCCAAATTTCTTCAGGAAAAGTTCTTGTCTTTACAAAATTTTTCCAATATCCAAATTTTCAAATATCTTAACTGTTTTTCTGTATGAAACCAGTGTTCTGCTTCATTGCATATCGTCACAGAACAATTAAAATTACTGGCGAATTTAATTATGGTATCTATTTTAACCATCTCATCTTTTTTGCCATATAGTATTTCGGTAGGTAAATCCCATTTTTCAATAGGATTGTCTAAAACATATTTAAAATATTCCCAAGAAAGGATTTGTCCAAAATCTGTTTTGATAATTTTGCATTGTTCTAGTTGAGTAGCTGTTACATTGGCGTAGGACATCATATCTAAAATCAACTTCTTCATGTCTAAAATTGGAGATACAAATAAGCAAGAATAAATTTTATCATTTTTATATGCCAGTATGCTAAAATAAGCGCCTATACTGGTTGCATACAGAGATATTTTAGACCATCTATTTTTGATAAAATTCATAAGTGATTTTAATTCCGCAACCACATTTAAAGGATTAAACTTATCTTTTTCATACACTCTTTCGCCGTGTTCAGGCAAGTCAACGCTAATAACTTGCCAGCCGTGTTTGCATACTATTTTTGAAAACAATTCCGCTTCTTCTTTGTTGCCGTATTGTCCGTGTATGTAGATGCATATTTTTTCGCATGACTGACCCCATAAAATCGCTGGTATTTTACCGATATATATTTTTCTTCTTGCAAGATTCATTTTATAGCTCAAGCCGATATTAAAAATATTTGTATTGTTATTTTAACTTGTCATATCATTTTTGTCAATCTATTTAATATTAATATTTGCTCTGGCACTTTTTAAAAATACAAAAAATCAGCTTGCAAATTTCTAATTCGTATTTATATAAAATTATTATTTAATATTATTTTATTTAAATATATACATAATAAAAAAGCGTCTTTTATAATCAAAATGAAAGTTTGTTTGGCTATAATAAATTTAAAATTTATTTAAAGGAAATTTATGGATTATGATATCTTTGCTCAAAATCCAAGAGATAAATTTTTTGATATTTTATTTAACGCAAACAGAAATTTAGTAGAGAACGAGACTGAAAAACTACTTGAAAGATTTGTGGCTATGAGCATATATTGCGAGCGTAACGGATTTGATGAAATTCAGCAAAACGCATTCATAGCGCAAAATCAAACTGAAATTCATGAAGGCTTAAATGATATTTACATCGGACTTAGTGGGGATATTTTAAGTCAAAATGAGTAAAATACTCTCTGTTTTTTTTATGTTTTTTTTAGCCTTTGCAAATGCCGTTGATTTAGGCTTTAGCGAACAACATTTGTTTGAGCTTAAAAAGGATGAGTGGGCGAGAGTTTTTGTGACAGAAAAAGGCGCACAGGATCGAGATAGCTTTGAATTTCGATGGACTTTGTTCGATAACACAAATATAATTCTTCACACCAGATATCGCAACTATCCTCGTCAGCTTGTTATGTCTCTTAGGCGTGGTTTGAGTCTGTATAAACAGAGCTTAATACCGGATTTTAGACAGCCTCCGATGGATATTGCATGGCTATATCTTGAATTTGAAAATTTTAAAGATGGCAAAGGTTTTTTTAAAGTTTATATAAAAGATGATAAAAAACGTCTTGATGTAGAATTTTTAGATCCTGTAAAGAGGTAGTTAGTATGGATAAAATTGATGAAATAATGTATCAATTTATAGATGATCTTGGATATGACCGAGCTAGTGAAATTTTTAGGAATGTTAGCTCAGGTAAAAAGCTTAGATCAAAGTTGCTTTTAAAAATTGCCGGAGAGAGTGAGGAGAGCCTGAGGTTGTGCGCTATAATAGAGCTTATACACCTTGCAAGCTTGCTTCACGATGATGTGATAGACAATTCTGATACAAGGCGAGGCAAGCCTAGTATAAATGCTACTTTTGGTACAAAAAGAGCCATAATGCTAGGCGATATACTATATTCTAAAGGTTTTTACGAACTATCCAAATTTGACCCAAAAATAGCTCAAAATATCTCAGATGCAGTCTGCAAACTAAGTATAGGCGAGATGATGGATGTGGAGCTATCTAGAGATTTTAATACCGATAAAGAGGCTTATCGCACCATGATTTACTATAAAACCGCAGTGCTTATAGAGGCTACTGCTGCGGTAGGTGCAAATTTGACCGGGCTTGATGAGGAAAAATTTAGAAATTATGGTAAAAATTTGGGATTAGCTTTTCAGCTAGTCGATGATATTTTAGATATTACTCAAGATGCTCAAACTTTGGGTAAGCCTAATCTAAGTGATTTAAAAGAGGGCAAAGTAACTCTTCCATATATCTATCTTTATGAAAATTTAGGTGATGAGGATAGAGGAAGGCTTATGAATCTTTTTAAAGCGGAGCTAAACACTGCTCAAATTGATTGGGTGAAATCTAAAATGTCTAGAACCAGCTCTATAGAACGCTCGATAAAAGAGGCCAAAGAGCTTGGTAAAAAGGCTTTAGAAAGCATAGCTCAATATAATATTAGTGAACTTGATCATATGGTTAGCAGTATGATCGATAGGGAATTTTAATGCATTATACAAGCGTAAGTTTTACACATAAAAATACTGATATTTCAGTTAGAGAGAGGCTTTCGTTTTCTAATATAGAGAGAAAGACAGAAATTTTAAGGCTCTTAAATTCAAGCCAAAATATTAATGAATGTATGGTTTTAAATACCTGCAATAGAGTCGAAATTATCGCTAGCGTAAAGGAGATAGAGGGAGCTAGTAAGCATATAATATCCTGTATATCTCTGCTTTGCGGTATAGATTATGAGGAGCTTTACACTAGAGCCGATATATATGAAGATAACGGGGCTATTCACCATTTATTCGCCGTAGCAAGCTCTCTTGATAGCTTAGTTATAGGCGAGACTCAGATAGCAGGACAATTAAAAGAGGCTTTTAAATTCGCTTACGCAAACGGAAATTGCGGAATGAAGCTTGGTAGAGCCATAGAAGCGGCTTTTAAGTGTGCTGCAGAGGTTAGAAATAAGACTGAAATTTCTAAAAATCCAGTATCTGTTTCAAGCGTGGCGGCTCAAAAAGCAAAAGAGATGTTTGACGGTAATATTAATGGAATGGTTGCCGTAATAGTAGGCGCAGGAGAGATGGCAGAGCTTGCCGCAAAGCATATCATAAGTAGCGGTGCCAGAGTAATAATCCTTGGTAGGAATATCGCCAAAGCAAAAGTTTTATCTATGTCATTAGGCGATAATAACGAATATGATTCTATTGAAAATTTAAAAGATTATATCAATAAATATCAGCTTATATTTTCTGCTACGGCTTCGCCATATCCTGTAATACTTGATTCGATGATAGAAAAAAGAGAGTTTGATAGATATTTTTTTGATATCGCGGTACCTAGAGATATAGCTGTAACTCCTAGTGAAAATATTAAAATTTATGCAGTCGATGATCTAAAGGAGATCGTGAGTAGAAATTTAGCTCTCAGAGAGGAACAGGCGCAGATAGCTTATACTATCGTAGGAAGAAATACGACACACTTCTTTAGACACCTTAGAGAGCTTGCTATCACTCCTGTTATAAAAGGTATTAGAGAGCAGGCTAAAGAGTGCGCTCAAAAAGAGCTTGAAAAGGCTATTAAAAAGGGCTATTTAAAGCATAGCGATCATGATGAAGCATATAAGCTGATTCATCAAGTTTTTAAGGCATTTTTACATGCGCCTACTATGAAATTAAAATCTTTGGCAGATGATAGCAACTCCGAAAATATAATAAAATTTACAAAAAATGTCTTTGATATAAAGAACCACACACATATTGAGGATGGCGAATTTGAATGGGAGAGTGAGTAGTGAGATTTTCTAGACTTTATGTACCGACTTTGAAAGAGGCTCCAAAGGATGCTAGCTTGCCGAGTCATAAATTTTTGTTAAGAGCGGGATTTATAGAGCAAACCGGAAGTGGGCTTTATAACTTTTTGCCACTTGGTAAAATCGTGCTTGATAAGATAAGAAACGTAGTAAAAGATGAGATGGATAACGCCGGAGCTCAAGAGGTAACGATGAGTGTTGTTACTGCTGGTGAACTATGGAAAGAGAGTGGACGATTTGATGTGTTTGGTAAGGAGCTTTTGAGATTTAAAGATCGTAAAGACAATGATTTTGTAATAAGTCCTACCAACGAAGAGGCTGTAGTGGCTCTTGTGCGCGGCAAAATTACTAGCTACAAGCAGCTGCCGCTAAATTTGTATCAGATTAATACTAAATTTAGAGATGAGGCCAGACCGCGCTTTGGACTGCTTAGAGGGCGAGAATTTTTGATGAAAGATGCTTATAGCTTCCACGCTAACGAAGAGGATTTAAAGCGCGAATTTGATCTCATGGAAGAGACATATTCTAGAATTTTTACCCGTTTGGGGCTAAATTTCCGTGCGGTTGAGGCAGATAGCGGAGCTATCGGAGGAAGCGGAAGCAAGGAATTTATGGTTCTAGCAGATAACGGAGAGGATGATATATTGGTGTGCTCTTGCTGTAAATACGCAGCAAATATAGAAGCTGCTAAAAGACAAAAGCGAACTAGCGATACCGAAAGGCCTGAAGCCGATGCGAGCAAATTTTATACTCCTAACGCAACAACCATAAAGGACATAGCTGAGTTTTTTAGGGTTAGCGAATTTTATACCATAAAAGCGGTGATAAAAAAGGCTATTTATAAAGATGAAGAAAAGGTTGTGGTCTTTTTCATTCGCGGCGATGACGAGCTTCAAGAGGTGAAGGCGACCAATGCATGCGGCGCGCTTGAGATAACGGATGCTAGTGAAGAAGAGATAAGCAAAGTCGGTCTTGTGACTGGATTTTGCGGACCGGTTGGGCTTCATGGTGTTGAGTTTTTTATCGATAGAGAGCTTGAGGGCGAAACTCAGATGATATGCGGTGCAAACGAGAAAGACTACCACTTCGTAGGAGTTAGCGTTAGCAACTTTAATAGCGACCGCTTTAAAGACCTTGTTGCGGTAAAAGAGGGTGATAGATGTCCGCACTGCGCTGGAAAACTCAGCGTTAGCAAAGGCATTGAAGTTGGACACATCTTTCAGCTTGGACAGAAGTATTCAGCCGCGATGAATGCAACTTTCCTTGATGAAAATGGTAAAGCAAAGCCGTTTTATATGGGGTGTTATGGTATCGGAGTTAGCCGCTTGGTAGCCGTTATGTGTGAGGCTAGTTATGATGAAAAAGGAATTATTTGGAATAAACAAACAGCGCCTTTTGAAGTAGAGATCATAATCTCCAATTTAAAAGATGAAGCTGGGGTGAAATTTGCAAATGAGCTTTATAATGAGCTTAGAAGCTTTGGAATTTCAGCTTTACTTGATGATAGAAACGAGAGATTTGGTGTCAAGATGAATGACTATGAGCTTATAGGAATTCCTTATGCTGTAGTTGTTGGCAAAGGACTTGAAAACGGCGAAGTTGAGATGATAAAACGAGACGGGTTAGAAAAGACAGTAGTTAATAAAGATAAAATCTTAGACGCTATTAGAGAGGTTTTATGCTAAGAAGATTGTTTTTGCCATATATCATTATTGAGATGTTTGCATTATACCTTTTTGTCAATAAATACGGTTTTTTTAACTTTGTTTTAGAAGTTATATTGACTGCAATTTTAGGCTCTGTTATTATGTTTAGAGTAGGATTTGTTCAGTTTTTTTCAAGAGCTATGTTTATAAGAGTTAGTGATATTTTCGGAGCTTTAGGGATAGCTATAGGTGGATTTTTTATACTTATTCCTGGACTTGTGAGCGATTTTTTGGGTATAGCTATATTAATTTTATCTATGTTTACGATTTTTAAAAATTTGAATAATACTAAAAATTATAGTGAATTTAAATCAAGAAGCAAAGAGACCAAAAATAGCGAAAATATCGATATTATAGATGTTGAAATTGTTGAAGAGAGTAAAACTATAAAAAATTATTAAAGGCGAATAATGAAAAATTTAAAAATAGCGACAAGAAAAAGTATCCTAGCTATGTGGCAAAGCGAGCATATCAAGGCTAAAATTTTAGAATTTCATAAAGATATAGATGTAGAGCTTGTCGGCATGAAGACAAAGGGTGATGTTATACTTGATACTCCGCTTGCCAAGATCGGCGGCAAGGGGCTTTTTACCAAAGAGCTTGAAGATAGCATGCTAAAAGGCGAAACTCATATCGCGGTTCATAGCCTAAAAGATGTGCCTGTGGCTTTTCCCGATGGGCTTGTGCTTGCTGCAATCTGCTCCCGTGAAGATGTGCGCGACGCTATGATAAGCGAAAAATTTGCTAAATTTGAAGATCTGCCTAAGGGTGCCAAAGTAGGAACCACGAGCCTTAGACGTAAGATGCAGCTTTTAAGGATGAGACCGGATCTTGAGATCATCTCGCTTAGAGGAAACGTCCAAACTAGGCTAAGAAAGCTAAGAGAGGGCGAATTTGACGCGATCATCCTAGCTATGGCAGGCATAAACCGTCTAAATTTAAAAGATGAGGTTAAATTTATCTATCCTTTTGAGCTAGATCAAATGATACCCGCGATGGGGCAGGGTGCGCTTGGGATAGAGGCTGTTGATAGCGAAGAAATTTTAAAATCGATAGAGTTCTTGCGTGATGAAAGAGCCGTTATAGAAACAACAGTGGAGCGTGACTTCGTGACGTTGCTTGAAGGCGGGTGTCAGGTGCCTATCGGCATAAACGCAAAGCTTGATAAAGAGCAAATCCATATAAATGCTATTGTGGGACTTCCTGATGGAAGCGAGGTTTTGCAAAAGAGTTTAAGCGTGCAAAAGAGCGAATTTGCAAATGTGGGCAAAGAGCTTGCGCGTGAATTTATCGCTCGCGGTGCAAAAGAGCTTTTAAAGCGCGCTGAGGAGATGGCAAATATATAATTTGCCATCAACTATTATAATTTACTCTTTGCTTGCCGCCTTTAGATAATCATAAATATAACTTTTGTAACTTTTTATAAGGTTTTTGTCTTTACAATCGTCCACATTACCGCAAATTTTTCTCATTGCATAATTTGCTTTAAAAAACTCATTTGGTTTGATTTGTGCAAGCTCTAACAATACGCTCGGCATTAAAGATAACTCACCTAGGTCATATTCAAAATTACTATTTATATTATCTATATCATTGCTTGCTTTTACATAAAAACCAGTGACTGTCATCGGGTCTTTAAAATTCAAGTTTAAATCATTGCTGTTTAAACCCATGTTTCCCTGGTGGTCTCCAAAATATGCAAATATATAAGGATGATTTGTCTCTTTCATAAAATCATCAAAACTTATTACAGCCTTACTGAGTCTTAATTGCCTTTGATAGTAATCTGTTAGTTTTAAAGATTGAGAACTATTGTAAAACTTTTCAAGATCAAAATCAACTTTTTTTGCTCTATTGTAAGGCGCGTGTTCATCTATAGTTAGCATATATATAAAAAGAGGTTGCTTATCTTTGTATTTTTCAAATAGTTTTTTTACACAGTCTCCCATCTGTATAGATGATATGTTTTTTAGTTTTTTTATCTTGTTGCCAGCTCCATCACATCCCAATTGACTAGGATGAACATACTCATCTATTCCAAAATTATCATACGCATTTTTTGAGTTGTAAGCGCTACCTGGATATGGATTTAATGCTACGTTATAGTATCCGTGATCTTTTAGAATTTTTGGTAGAGAGTATTCTATATGTGGTGCAACATATTGAAAGACCAAGGATGAATTTGCACTAAATTCATCAGGACTTAGCCCTGTAAGAACTTCAAATTCAGATTTCCAAGTTTTGCCACCAAATGTGTGAACTCTATTCATTGTTTTAAATTTAAAATCTCCTTTAAACATATCAGGTTGGCTTAGTCCACCCTTATAAAAAGAGGCGTCAATAGTGCTTTCGGCTAGCCATAAAATGATATTTGGTTTTAAGTTAGAATATTTATATTCAGAAACAGATTGTAATTTTTCTTTAAAAATATGATAACTATTTTCAAATGTTGGACTTGTGTATTTTAATTCTGTTCCTTTTCCTATAGTCATTGATATATTCATATATGTTGCTTTGAGTTCTGGAAATGTATTAAGCCAAGCATTTTTTACTTTTTCTGAAGTTGTTAATTGATTGTGTGTAAATAATAATATTGCTATTATTGACAAACTTGCAATTCTAAACTTAAAATTTAACTTTTTGTGTTCTGAGTAGGCAAGTATACCAAATACAATTATTGATATAATTACAAAAACAGCTAATGCAATCTCTTTAAAGTCTATCAAGATATCCCAGTTTTCATAATTAAGATAGACTAAAAAATCATTTGCAAAGAGTGCTTTTCTATAAAAATAGAGGCTTAAACGGTTTATCATAAATAATACAAACATAATAATTGATGCAAAATTTAAGCTTCTTAGCCATTGTCCACTAATTGAAAGCATAGTAAAAAATAAAATCATAAATTGCAATAATCCAAAAAACATAGCAAAAACAGTTTCTTTATAATTAAGTATAAATATCATTGATACTATAAAAAATATTGCAGTTAAACAGTAAGATATATACTTTTTTTTCATAATATTTGTCCTGTGGTCAAAAAAATTTTTCTGCTATAATATCATAAATTTTAAGCAAGCAAAATCTATTTTGAAGTTTTTATTATATTAATATGCTGTTCTATATACGAAATATATAATAGTTATTAAAAAGGAAATTTATGCAAAAATACATCGATCTGTTAAAACAACATAATCTCCTAAAAATCATCGATAAGCCCGTAGATATCGACCTTGAGATAGCGCACGCCAGTTATATTGAGGTAAAAAAAGATGATAGCAAGGCACTGCTTTTTACAAATCCGGTTTGTAAAAAATCAGGACGCAAATTTGCTCCCGTGCTTACTAATATATTTGGCAGTTTTGAGGCTACGAAGCTTATTTTTGGCGTGGAGCCTGACGCGGTGGCGGATGAAATTTCAGCTTTGCTAAAGCCAAAAAAACCTAAAAATTTCTCAGAAAAGCTAAATTTTGCCAGCTATCTTTTTGGGATGAGAAAAATTTTTACCAAAAGATTAAGCGGTGAGGGCGAGTGCCAGCAAGTTAAGTTTAAAGGCGATGAGGCTGATCTTTTTAGTCTGCCTGTGCTTAAGACTTGGGAGCTTGACGGAGGCGCGTTTATAACCATGGGGCAGGTTTATACTCAAAGCCTTGATGGAGAGCTTCAAAATTTAGGCATGTATCGCTTGCAAATTTATGATAAAAATCGCCTTGGCATGCACTGGCAGATCCACAAAGACGGCGCAAATTTCTTTAACGAGTATAAGCGCGCTGGCAAGAAAATGCCTGTGTCTGTGGCTATCGGTGGCGATCCGCTTTATATCTGGTGCGGTCAGACTCCGCTCCCAAAGGGAATTTTTGAGCTACTTCTTTACGGTTTTATCCGCAAATCACCTGCAAAACTCGTTAAATCTATTACTAATGAAATTTACGTTCCACATGATGCCGATTTTGTGATAGAGGGTTTTGTGGATACCGACAAGACCGAGCTTGAAGGTCCATTTGGCGATCATACCGGCTTTTATACGCCGATTGAACCATTCCCTGTGATGGAAGTTACGGCTATTACGCACAAACGTGAGCCGATTTTCCATGCGACAGTTGTCGGCAAGCCCCCTCTTGAAGATAAATACATGGGCTGGGCTACGGGACGAATTTTCCTTCCGCTTCTTAAAACTACCGTGCCTGAGCTAATTGACTATGATATGCCTGAAAATGGCGTCTTTCACAACCTTATCTTAGCTAAGCTTGAAGTGCTCTATCCAGGACATGCTAAGCAGGCTATGCATGCGTTTTGGGGAGTTGGGCAGATGAGTTTCGTTAAGCATGCGGTGTTTGTTGATGAGAGCGCGCCAAAGCTTACCGACTACGCAAAATTTAGCGAATTTGTACTAAACCGCCTTGGAGTAAAAAGCCTTCTTATAACCGAAGGAGTTTGTGACCAGCTTGATCACGCTAGCCCTAACTCTTGCTTTGGCGGCAAGCTTGGCATAGACGCGACTGAAGATTTTAGCGAAGGCGAGATAAATCTCATAGGCGATGAGGAGTTGCTTACTAAATTTAAAGACATGGACAAAGATGTGCTTGAGCTAAGGCAGTTTATGACGCATACAAAATGCCCGATTTGTGTTATCAAATACGCTAAAAATCGCCACGTAAAGCTTGCTTTTGAAGAGCTACTTGCGCTTAAAGAGCACTTTAAGCTACTTGTGTTTGTTGGTATGGAAAACTATCTTGAAAATCCTTACATGCTTGTTTGGCGAGTCACAAATAATATCGATGCACAGCGTGACATCTACTATACAAAAAGCGGAGTTATATGTATAGACGCAACGCCAAAAAGTAAGCTTGACGGCTACACAAGAGAGTGGCCAAAACAAACTGACTGCACACGCGAAGTTGTAAATAGTCTCATCGAGCGCGGTATCGTTGAAAATGATGAGAAGCTATTTAATAAATTTGAGATATTTGGATAGTCTGTATCGCTTAAACCGGTTTTAAAGCAAGGCTGGTTTAAGCAAATTTTATATTTAAAATTTTAAATACACTATAAAATGTTACTAAAAGTTATCATTTTTGTATATAGTTGAGTAAATTCTAAACTAATCAACATTTAAAATCATACTAATTAATCCAAAAATACCCATTTACTCTTAGAAATGTAATATAATGTAACACATAAATTATTAAGGAGTATAAATGAAAAAGATCACGACTTTAGCGCTATCTTTAGCGGCTATCAGCTCATTTGGTTTTGCAAAAGAGATAACCATAGCAGCCGTTATGCCTGTAACAGGACCTGTCGCTGCGTATGGACAGACAGCTTACGAGGGTGTAACTTTGGCAAATAAAATGCGCCCGACTCTAAAAAACGGTGATACGATCAAGGTTGTTTTGCTTGATACCAGAGGCGAAAAGGTTGAGACTTCAAACGCCACCACAAGAGCTATCTCTCAAAATAAAGCCGTAGGTATCATCGGTGAGCTTATTACCGCAAACACCATGCAGGTAATGGCTATCGCAGATAAAAGCAAAATTCCTGTCGTCGCACCTGCCGCTACATCAGATAAACTTCTTGATAATGTGAAATTTGGTAGCAGAGTTTGCTTTATGGATTCGTTTCAAGGCAAGGCTGCGGCCGAATTTACTGCAAAAGAGCTTGGATATAAAACTGCTGTTATCGTAGTGGATCAAGCGCAGGTTTACTCTCTTGGGCTTGCTAAGACCTTTGAAAGTGAATTTGTAAAAAACGGCGGCAAGGTTCTATCAAAGCTTAAAATAAGCTCAGGTGACAAGGATTTCAAAGCCATAGTATCGCAGATAAAGAGCAAAAATCCAGACTTCGTATATGTGCCTACGTATCATCCTGAAGCGTCGCTTTTAGCTCGCCAAGCTAAGCAGATAAATTTAAACAAACCTATGGTCGGATCTGACGGCGTGGCAAATCCGACCTTTATCGAGCTTGGCGGAGACGCTGTAAATGGATTTATCTTTAGCGATTCATTTGACGCTTCAAACCCTCCTACAGAGCTTTCAAAGAAATTTTTAGACGAGTATGAAAAAGATAAAGGCACAAGAGATATAGCGGGCTTTACGGCTCTTGGAGCGGACGCTTATTTTGTAATGGTTGAGGCTATGGATAAGTGTGCAGATCCAAGTGACAGCGTTTGTATAAACGATCAAATTCACCAAACTAAAGAATTTTCAGGCGTTTCGGGTGTAATTAGTATAGACTCTAAGGGAAATGCTATCCGCTCTGTCGTAATGAAAGAGATAGTTGGCGGCAAACCGACGTTTAAAGCAAACGTTAATCCTTAAAATTTAAATACTTTAAACTCGGAGTGATGATGGAATTTTCACTATTTTTACAAAATATGGTGAACGGTTTTAGCCTTGGCAGTATGTATGCGCTTATTGCCATAGGCTATACTATGGTTTATGGGGTTTTAAGGCTTATAAATTTCGCTCACGGCGATATCATGATGGTTGGAGCTTATGTCTGCTTTTTTGGCATGGTTTCTTTAAATTTGCCATTTATCGCGGCGGTTGTCTTTGCTGTAACCATATGTGCAGCCCTTGGTATCATAACAGACACGATAGCTTATAAGCCGCTTCGTAAAGCGCCTAGAATTTCGCTACTGATTACCGCGATTGGCATTAGTTTTTTACTTGAAAATCTCTTTAATGTGATTTTCGGTAGCGAGCCTAAAGCCTTTATCGTGCCTGAATATCTGCAAACAGTCTTAACCTTTGGCGATGTCACGGTTGCTATAAGTGCGGTGCTAGTGCCTATCATCACTCTTATTTTACTTGCTATCACGCTTTTTATACTCTACCGAACAAAATACGGCATGGCGATAAGAGCGCTTGCCTTTGATATACATACCGTAAATTTAATGGGGATAGACGCAAATTTGATCATCGCGATAGTATTTGCGCTTGGATCCATGCTTGCAGCTATAGGAGGCGTGTTTTGGTCGCTAAACTATCCTTCTATCGAGCCTATGATGGGAGTTTTGATAGGGCTTAAAGCCTTTGCCGCAGCCGTTCTTGGCGGTATAGGCTCTGTTGGCGGAGCTGTGCTTGGCGGGTTTATTATCGGATTTACCGAAGTTGTTGTGGTATCTTTAAGTCCTGAATTTTCAGGCTTTAAAGATGCTTTTGCCTTTATATTTTTAATTCTTATTCTTATATTTAAGCCTACCGGAATTTTAGGCTATAACTTTGAGAAAAGTAGGTTTTAGATGAGAGTTCCAAAGATTACGCATATCATATTTTTTGCTTTGGCTGTAGGATTTTTGGTTGCCTCTCACTACATTTTTGATGATTATTCTTTGAGAGTTTTAAACAATATCGCCATTTTTATCATTTTGGCCGTTAGTTACAACCTTATAAATGGTGTTACAGGGCAGTTTTCGCTCGAGCCAAACGGCTTTGTCGCGGTTGGCGCTTATGTAGCGGCTCTTATCTTACTTGATGCGGACGCTAAAAACTATCAGTTTGATCTTGAGAGTCCGTCAGCCTTTATACTCTGGCTTCACTCCTCAAATTTCTTGCTGGCACTGCTTGCCGCAGGAGTTTGTGCTACTATACTTGCTTTAGTTCTTTCCTTTCCGGTATTTCGCGTAAGGGGAGATTATCTAGCTATTGTTACGCTTGGCTTTGGTTTTATTATTAAAATTTTAGCTATCAACTATCCGTCCATCACGAACGGCTCGCTTGGACTTAGCTCTATACCTCAGCACGCTACGCTTTATTATACGGGCGGGATTGCTATTATTAGCGTTATTATGGTGCTAAATATAGTTTATTCAAAATTCGGTCGCGCGATGAAAGCCGTAAGAGATGACGAGGATGCGGCGCTTGCCATGGGTGTAAATACATTTGCCGTTAAGACTACCGCTTTTAGCACGTCGGCGTTTTTAGAAGGTGTCGGAGGAGGGCTTTGGGCGTGCTCGTTTGCCTCTATCGTGCCGAATGAATTTGATTTTTACCTCACTTTCCAGCTGCTTATTATCATCGTCCTTGGCGGGCTTGGCTCTATGACGGGAGCTATTTTAGGCACTATCTTGGTGATAGGAGGCGGAGAGTGGCTTAGATTTTTAGATGAGCCGATAAGTCTGTTTGGGCATACATTTGATGCGATGCCTGGTCTTAGAATGATTGTGTTTTCGGTCATACTTATACTTGTTATGCTGTTTGCAAGAGAGGGAATTTTTGGCAAGCGCGAACTGACCGATACTTTTAGATGGTTTGGCAAAAGGCTTAAACGATGATTTTAGAGCTAAAAAATATCAGCAAGAAATTTGGTGGAGTAACCGCTATAAACGACACAAGCTTTCATGTAAACGAAAGTGAAATTTTTGGACTTATCGGACCAAACGGTGCCGGAAAGACGACTATCTTTAACATTATCACGGGCAACTACGAGCCAAGCGGCGGCGAGATAAAATTTAGAGGTGTTACGCTAAACGGCAAAAAGCCAAACGTCATCGTCAAGCACGGCATCGCAAGGACATTTCAAAACATCCGCCTTTTTAGCTCTATGAGCGTGCTTGAAAACGTTCTTATCGGACTTGACGGGCATATAAAATATGGCTTTATCGAGAGCATTTTACACATGGGACGCTTTCATAAAGAAGAGCTTGCAGCGCGCGAAAAAGCTATGCGTATACTTGATGAGCTAAATTTAAGCCGGTATGCAAACGAGCCCGCTACCAGCCTAAGCTACGGCGTTCAAAGAAAGGTAGAGATAGCCAGAGCCATAGCTACAAATCCAAAGCTTTTGCTTCTGGATGAGCCGGCAGCCGGCATGAATCCTATAGAGACCGAGGATCTTGCCGAGCTTATCTTTATGCTTAGGGAAAAATACAAGCTTAGTATTTTGCTTATAGAGCATGATATGAAATTTGTAAACCGCCTTTGCGAGCGCGTTTTGGTGCTTGATTACGGTAAGGTAATTTTTGAGGGTGAGCCAAGCGACGCCGTGCGTAACGAAAAGGTCGTATCTGCTTATTTGGGAGATTTTATTCAATGATTAGCGTTAAAGATTTGCACGTTTATTACGGACTTATAGAAGCTGTTAAGGGGATAGATTTTGAGGTTAAAACAGGCGATATCGTCTCTCTTATCGGTTCAAACGGCGCGGGTAAAACCTCGACCTTAAACGCTCTTTTAAATAGTGTTAAAAAAACAGGCGAGATAAATTTCTTAGGCTATGATACCAGAAGGCACAAAACCCACACCCTCGTTAGACACGGCATATCTCTTGTGCCTGAGGGCAGAAGAGTGTTCATAAATCTAACGGTTGATGAAAATTTGCGTATGGGAGCCTTTAATAACGACGAAAACTACGAACACCTACGCTCTCAGATGTATAGACTCTTTCCTCGTTTGGCTGATAAAAAGAGCCAGCTTGCAGGCACTTTAAGCGGTGGAGAGGCTCAGATGCTAGCCATCTCACGCGCGCTAATGAGCGAGCCAAAACTGCTGATGCTTGATGAGCCTAGCCTTGGTCTTGCACCTAAGATCGTCGGAGAGGTTTTTAATACCATAGTTAGGCTAAAAGAGGAGGGTATAACCATACTTTTAGTCGAGCAAAACGCCTTTGCGGCACTTAAGATAAGCGATTATGCCTATGTTTTAGAAAACGGAAAGATCGCTATGCAAGGCGTTGCAAAAGATATGATAGGCAACGACGAGATCAGGCGAAAGTATCTTGGCGCTTAAAAACATCTGTAAATTTAAAGAAATTTCTTGCAAATAGACCTTGATTTAGCGGTTATCTCGCTGCTTGTTTTGGTGCTGATAGCTCTTTTGATAAAGCTTTCAAAGAAAACCAAGATCAAGCAAACTCGCTATAAAAGCGATAGTGGCGACATGGTAAAGAGTAGGGCGGAGCTTATAATAGCAAATTGGCTCTTTTATCGCGGATTTGAGTTTGTCTATGAGAAAAAGGTAAATGCCATCCAGAGAGTGATCAGCGACTTTTATCTGGTTAAATATGATGTCTATATCGAATTTTGGGGACTTGAAACGCCCGCTTATCTTAAGCGTAAGAAAAAGAAGATTAAAATTTATAAGAAAAATCGCCTTAAGCTAATCGAGATGAATGATGATAGCTTAAGGGATTTAAATAAATTTTTTCAAAAAGAATTTGCAAAATTGAACATTAAGTATATAAATTTGGCAAAGTAAAATAGTGTCTAAGAAAAATTAGACTCATCTTTAATGTCTTTCCATAGACTATGTCTATGTTTGGCGTATTTCGCATCTATTTTACCGCTAAACATGCCGCTTAAAAGAGGGCGATTGGCTTTTGGAACGAAAGCCATTAGATGAGCTATTATAAATAAAATTATTAAAACCATCCCTAAATTATGAAGCAGTGCAGCCCACATATAAAGATCGTTTGAGATATCAAATCCAAGTATATTTTTATACGATTTTATCATTCCTGTAACTATCAAAAGCGCTATTATGAGCACTCCGCCAAGATAAGCTATACGCTGTTCAGGTAGATATTTATCGCTTGCCGGCTCTTCTGAGTCTGTAATCATCGCTTTAATTAAAAGAAAGCTGTTTTTGACATCTCCTTTTCTTGGAAATATATCAAATTCGCGCTTCATGGTATGGTATACAACGTGATAGAAAGCAAAAAATATAAGCGCCACGGAGAATACATAGTGCAGGCTTAGCGTGAAATAATACTCTCCGCTCCACTCAAAAATTTTAGTTATATTGTATCTCTTTGCTACCGGCATTTGTAAAATACCAGTCGCTATCAGTCCAAATATACTTATAGCTATACCCCAATGTATAACGCGGTTTTGCAGGCTCTGTCTTTTTATTTTTTGTTTTGTTTCATTAGTATTTGATATCATTTTTTATCCTTTATACTCTTAATAACGGCTATACTTGCAGCACCTATCGCGGCGAGAGGAGTTACTAGAGTCGCAGTAGCTAAAAATTCGGATTTTTCCATAGGATTTGGATGATTTTTCATATCCATTATTCCCATTTTTGGCTTGTTCTCATATTTTTTGGATATTGCACTATCAATTTTATTAAAATCAATAGAGCTTACATAGATGGTTGATGTGCCACCATTTTCGTCCATGCCGTATATAAAGCGAGTTTTCTTCATCTCATTTGCAATAGCGAAAATTTCATCTCGCTTTCCAAATTTTATAGCGTTTTTAGGACAGGCGACCTCGCATGCCGGTTTTTTGTTCTGCTCTAGCAGATCCTTACACATATCGCATTTAAACATCACACCTCCACCTGCAAGTTTTGGCATCACCTTTAGATATATTCCTACTCCCGCTTGCCTTTGAGGTACTCCCCACGGACAAGCATCTCTACATTTCGCGCCGCCCACGCAAAAATCTTTATTTATATCTACTGCACCTTCTTCACTCTTGCTTATAACGCCAAAAGGGCATATTTTTTGACAGGGAGGATGATCGCAGTGCATACAGCGTCTAGGAATATGAAGCATTTTGCCGTCTACTTCAAGCTTTTCTATATATGTGAAGTTATATGGAGTAAGTCTTGAGATATTATTCTTTTGTTTTGAGTAGTCCTCATGCTTAGTTTGAGGCCAATAGTTCATGATTGGATCTTTTGGAACCGGAAATATAGGCTCATTTTTGATTTTACAGGCTTTTACGCATAGAGGCATGGTCTCGTTTACACAACCGTCGCAAAGATCTACGTCTATTATGCTGGCTATTTGTTTATCGGGTAAGGCTTTAGCCTCTATAGCAGTTGCTCCAAGCGCAGAAACAGCGCTAAATTTAAAGAAATTTCGTCTATCCATCGCTTATCCTTTTTTCTGTTTATGCTACTATCATCGCTACGATTTTTCAGTAACAATATTACAAACAAAGGCTAAATTAGATGAACTTTTAACCTGTGATCTTTTATGCTATTCGTAGTCTCTTTGTTTGCAATAGCGATTAGCTCGCTCTCTCTTAATATATAAAAATTATTTAATTTTCTACCTTTAAACTTTTCAATTTCTTTTGATAATGTATCAAACATATAAAACGCTTTTTCGTGACTAACCAGTAAAAAATCAGCTCCGCTATCAAAGGATTCAAATAAAATTTCGCTAGCAAGCTTAAAGGCAAGATCGTCATTTAATCCAAGCAGATCAAACCCGCAAGGTAAATTTGCGCTTTCAAGCGTGATAAATTTCGCTTTTAAGGTTTTGATTTCAGGCAAAATTTCTCCGTAAGTGGCGATAGTAAACTCTTTAAAATCATGTTTGGCGTTTAGTTTAGTTAGTGCATTTTCGTCTTTTATCTTTGGCAGTTTTCGTAATAGCCCTTTTAAATTTGATTTTACGTAGCTAATGGCATTTGCAAGCTCAGTAGCTCCTTCAAAGATAAAATTTTCTAAGCCGCAAGCGATCCAAACTCCAAATTTCGAGTTATCTACAAGGGCTAAAATTTGATTTTTTTTATCTGGATACTTTTCGCATAAAAATTTAGCAAAGATAATGGCACTTGAACCTATGAAATTTGGCTCAAATTCACTCATAAATCCCGCATAAAAATATGGCTTTAAACTCGCGTAGTAAGCTTTATCATCCTTTGAGGCAAATTTGCTAAACGGCTCAAATTTCGCCCAAAAATTACTATCATCTATAAGCAGATCTTTGGTCGCTCTTTTCGTGCTAAGCGGCTCTATAGTCAAATTTGCTCCAAAGCGAGCCAAAACCCTATCCATCCTTGCAGCAAGTGCCGTGACTACGCCGTTTATCTTTACAAATTCACATCCATCGTAGTCAAAATAAGGATCGTTTTTTTTGATCTCGCAAAGTAGCTCGGCGACACCCATAAAGTGGCAGCTATCAAAAAAATATGGCTTATAATATCTTAAAACATCGTTTTTGGCGTTAAATCTAAAAATTTTTACCTCAAGCATGCTAGTCCTTAAATGCTTTTTCGTAGTTTATAAAATTCTAGCTTAACTAACGTTTGAAGTAGATTTTAACGTCAAATTTTATAAAATGTGGCATGGATAAAGAGCAGCGAATAATCGATAAATTTAGCAATTCTTTTATAGGAGATGACGGCGCGGTTGTGGGCAAATGGGTCTATAGCAAGGATCTATTTGCACAGGACAGCCACTTCGGGCTTGGTTGGCTTAAGCTTGATGAGATCGCTTATAAGGCGATGATCGTAAATATCTCCGATGCTATCGCTATGAATGCCGTGCCTAAATACGCTCTTTTAGGGCTTGGCTTGCCAAAAAAGATGAGTGAAGCTGAAATTTCGCTTTTGCACGAAGGATTTAAGCGAGCCTGCGATGAGTTTGGCATAACGATAATAGGCGGCGATACGATAAGCTCGGATAAAATTTTTATAAGCGTTACGATTATCTCGCATTTATCAGGCAAGGCGGTTTATCGAAACAGCGCAAAAGCAGGCGATCTTATAGCTTATACAGGTAAGCTTGGAGAGAGTTTAAAGGGGCTAAAAAGCTTGATGAGAGGCGCTAAGACAGGAAAAAATTCGCGCTTTAAAAAGCCTAAGTTAAGGGCTAAATTCTTCTATTCGGCGGCTAAATTTATAAACTCAGCCATGGATATCTCTGATGGACTTGAAACCGATCTTGCCAGACTTGCAAAAGCCAGCAAAAAAGGGGTAAAATTTAGCAAAAAGCCCAATAAAAACGAGCTAAAAAGCGGGGAAGAGTATGAAATGCTATTTACTTTTAGCGCAAAAAACCTACGTAGGATAGAAAATGAAGCCAAAAAAGCCCGCGTCAAAATAAATATAATCGGAAAAATCACAAAAGGAAGATACAAAACTCATGCAAAACACCACCACTTTTAAGCCGCTTTACGCACTTACACACACGCCTATAAACGCTTATTTCAGTAAGAATTCGGATGATTTTGTCGTGCGCGAGGTGCCGCTTTATGAATTTAGCGGCGATGGCGAACATTTGATAATCCAAATTCAAAAAAAGGATATGACGACGCAAGAAGCTTTAAAGGCGTTAAGCGACTTTAGTGGAGTTAAAATCAAAGAATTTGGATA
This sequence comes from Campylobacter sp. RM16192, assembly GCF_004803855.2. Taxonomy (NCBI): domain Bacteria; kingdom Pseudomonadati; phylum Campylobacterota; class Epsilonproteobacteria; order Campylobacterales; family Campylobacteraceae; genus Campylobacter; species Campylobacter sp. RM16192. Next base: position 800,429 of record NZ_CP012552.1, read on the forward strand.
TGCGGGGCTAAAAGATAAGCAAGGAATGACAACTCAGTTTATCTCTATGCCGCGTAAATTTGAGCAAAATTTAGCAAATTTTAGCCACGAGAAGATGAAAATTTTAAGCACTGCAGCTCACAACAATAAGCTAAGAATAGGGCACTTAAAGGGCAACAGCTTTTTTATCCGTCTTAAAAAAGTGCTTCCTAGCGAAGCTACAAAGCTTGAGCAGGCTATAAGCAGTATTGATAAAATTGGGTATGCCAACTACTTTGGCTACCAAAGGTTTGGTAAATTTGGCGATAATGCGGCAAGTGGTCTTGAACTGCTAAAAGAGGGCACGGTAAACGGTAAGAAGCTTAAAAATCCAAAAATGAGTGAGTTTTTGATCTCGGCTTATCAGAGTGATCTTTTTAACCGCTGGCTTAGCAAGCGCGTTGAAATTTCACGCTTTGCAAGTGAGTTTAGCCTAAAGGAGCTGGCTGAAATTTATAAATTCGCAAACGAGAAAGAGCTAAAAGAGCTTAAAAACCAAAAGCAGTTTTTTAAGCTGATCCGCGGCGAGGTGCTTGGGCACTATCCTTTTGGTAAGTGCTTTAACTGCGAGGATTTGGATGCTGAGGTTGCGCGCTTTAACGCTAGAGATATCACAAGTTGCGGGCTTATCGCGGGAAGTAGGGCGTATAAGAGCGAGGGCTTAGCAAAGGTGATAGAAGATGAGATCCTTGGCGAGGCAAGTAAATTTGAAGCCAAGATGAGCGGAAGTAGGCGATTTGCATGGAGTTATCTTGAAGATGTTAGCTTTAGCTATAACGCTGAAAAAGCGCATTTTGGCATAAATTTTACTTTGCAAAAGGGCTCGTATGCGACTGTGGTTTTGGAAGAAATTTTGCATAAGGATATTTTCGAATAAGGAGAGAATATGCGATGTTTGAGTGCTTTGGCGTGTATTGTACTCGCTTTTAACCCGGCTTTTGCTTGTGAGTCGCCTCCTGCTGCGGAAGCTTTCGTCTATGAAAATGATATGGATTTAGACGGCGTACTTGATATGAGCGAGTGGAAAAATGTAAAGAGTATGGAGAATTTTAGAGTTAAATTTGGAGATTTTAGCAAAGCGGAGTTTAAAAAATTTGATAAAAACAAAGACGGTAAGCTTGAGTGGGAAAGCGAGCTTGAGGGCAATATCGAATACATAAAAGATCCTTGCGAGATCAAGGAAGAGCAAGAAAACTTTAAAAAATCAAAAAGCAACCAAAAAGGAAAATCGTGAAAAATATCTTTTTGTGCTCTTATTTTGCAGGAGTCTTTGAGCTCTTTGCAGATAAATTTGACTGCGAGGGAAAGAGTGTTTGCTTCATATCAACGGCTGGCAAATTTGAAGAGGTGAATTTCTACGTAGATGAGGTAAAAGAGTGCTTTAAAAATGCGGACGTGAAAGTCGATGAGCTTGATATCTCGGTAAGCGACAAGACGGAAATTTTGAAGAAATTTAGCCAAAACGACTTCATCTATGTATGTGGCGGAAATACATTTTATCTCTTAAGTGAGTTTAAAAAATCAGGAGTTATAAGCGAGTTAAAGAGTCTTGTAAACAGCGGCAAAATTTATATCGGCGAATCGGCAGGCGGCATAATAACATCGCCTGATATCGAGTATATAGGCCTAATGGATGAAAATTTAGTAGAGCTAAAAGATCTTAGCGGCTTAAATTTGGTGAGTTTTTATACCTTGCCTCACTTGGGCGAATTTCCGTTTGAAGAAGCATGTAATAATATAATCGCAAAATTTGGCGAGAAAATAGATCTAAAAGCGATAAATAACTCCGAAGCGATTTTAATTCGAGGTGAAGAAGCGGTTATTTTAAGCGCAAAGTCGCTATAATCTCATCGGCACGGCAAGTGATTGCTTTTAAATTTCGGTTTAAAAGAGGAAAGTCCGAGCTGCTATAAGACAAAGTCCCATCTAACGGATGGCTAGGGAAACCTAAGGGATAGTGTAACAGAAAGCAGACTGCCGCTTCGGCGGTGATGGTGAAACGGCGGGGTAAGAGCCCACCAGCGCCACGCGAAAGCATGGCGGCTATATAAACCCGACTTGCAGCAAGAAGGGATGGTTTTAGTCTTATGTTAAACCCTTCGCTAGAGCCAAATTGCGAAATTTGGATTAGATAAATAATCACTCACGACAGAACTCGGCTTATCGCCGTGCCTTTTTATATTTGTGTAAATTTATAAGAAAATAGCCTAGAATTCTAGGCTATTTTGTGAAGCTTTATTCATTGATATATTGAGATATGTAGTTTCTAGCGTCTTTTAATTTTTTTAGTTCTAGACTCAGTTTTTCTAATCTTTTTTGTATGATTTCTTCTGCATCTTTAGTTAGTGTCGCAACTTCTTCTAGCTCTTCTATGCTGTCAAAAATCAATGGAGCATTTTGGATAAGTCTTTCTATAGACTCCTCATCTTCGTTTAAGACCGCTATCTTAAACTCGTTTAGCCATATAGTCTCAGGCATTGCTTTCTTTCCAAGCCTCAAGAAGTTGCTTTACTACACTTACTACCTCATCCAGATTTTTTTCATCGTTTGTTATATTTGCTTGTGAAAGTAGCTGAATTTGTCTAGTGTAAATTCCGCTAAGATAATGAGCAACGTTTCCTTGAGAGTAGTCAAGCGAATTTAAAAGCTCAACAAAAATCGCATTTGCTCTGTTTATAAAGTATACTTTTTTCTCGACATCTTTATTTTGCATAGATTGTCTAGCTCTAAAAATAAATCTTAAAATTCCTTCATATAGCATCTCTATTAGTTTATGCGGAGACTCTATGCCTCCGACTGCGTTTTGAGAGTATGCTGCGTAAGCTGCGCTATTCATCATTATTTTTCCATTCTTATTTTTTAGATTTTAGCTCGGCATCTATCATTGATTGCAATGTAGAAAACTGATTTTGAAGCTTATTGATCATATTGTCATAGGCTAAAAATCTTTGAGCCATCATGTCGTATTTAGTATCAAGATCTTGTGTCGCTTTTAGCCTATCTTTTTCAAGCTTCTTTTTTTCTTCTATTAAATTTTGATTGTATATAGTCAATGTTCCATTTTTACCCACTATATTATCTAGTTTTGAATTTAAAGACGAGAATACCCCATCAGTCCTTGTCTCTTTTGACGTTAAATTCATAGCGCTTAAACCAAAGCTCTCAAGCACATCAGCTTTGCCTTGAATATTTATAGCTGTTCCGTCTGTGCTTTTTAAAACGATTCTGTCTTCAGCTTTATTCAAAGTGGCTTGGATACCTACAATACTAGCTTCGTTTATAGCCTTCAAAAGTGCTAAGGCGTTTTCTTTTGATGTATTTGTACTAGGAGTGGTTAAGGTTATTTTGTTTCCGTTAATTATAAAATCATCGTTTGATACACTTATTGCACCGCTATTTATGGCTTTACTGCTCGCTGTTTGTATAGTGCTATACATACTAGATTTTGCGAATAGCTTTTTAGCATCATCTAAACTTTCGGATAGCTTTGAGCTTAATTTTAGGCTATTAAGTTCCAGCAGTCCATCTTTGGTTAATGTTATGCCAAAATCAGTTATATTAAGGTTGCTGCTTTTTGATTTTATAGCTACCGCAAAAGATCCTGAATCGTGCATAGAGCGCATAGATATATTGTCTTGTTCTCCTATCGTTTTTGTAGTGAATAAAAGTCTATTTATAGTAGATTTTATGCTTGTTATCTCGTTAATTCCCTGAAAAGTTCCTGCATTATTTGTATCGCTGTTGTAGTCGGTTGCTATATCAAGATTGTTTACTAGACTATTATATGTTTTTACTAAGTTTTCTATCTCTTTTTTTATATCAGAAGTATCTTCTTTGACACTAAAAGTTGTTTTTCCCACTTCTTTTAGTGTCAAATGCAAGCCTATTGATAGATCTTTAATGTTGTTAGAGTCTCTTTTTACCGTTATGCCATTATATGTAAATTCGGAGTCTTGTGCTGTAGATATTTTGTTGCTATTTACATTTGCACTATCCCAACCTAGGGCTTCTAATATATAATTTGCATTATTTAGTTCGTTTCCACTTGAATCTTGGGTAGAAAACTCTATTTTATTGCTGGCTCCGGTGTCTTTTGATTGCAAAATTAGCTGATACGGTCTATCTCCTCCGACTTTTAGAATTTTAGCTTGAACATAGCCACCAGTGGCATCTGTTATTTTTGCTGCCAACTCTTCGTAGGATGTAGATTGTTTAAGATCTATTTTATAATCTATATTATTGAATTTGATTACAAAAGAACCCTCTCTAGCCGCAAACGATTCAGGGCTTATAAATTTTTTACTTTGATATATATCTCTTGCCGCAAGTTGTTTCACATCTATATCTATATCTTGCAAGCCAACACCAGAACTTACGCTTAGATCCGCACTTTTACCATTGGTATTAACACTTCTTTTTAAGAACATAGCCTCATCGCTAAGTGCAGAAACAGATAATTTAAACGAACTTATTAGTGTTTTAATTGCAGATAGATCTTTTTGCTTTGTTACGTTTTTCTCCATATTTTGTGTGATAGGGTTTATTATACCCGCCCTATCTGCCGATTTTAGTTTGTCTATAACATCTTGAGTTAAAACGTTACTTCCAAGCCCAAGAGAAGAAATTTTGCCAAACCCCATCTTAGCTCTCCTTATCGAATAGTACTCCGACTGCCTCTCTAAAATATTCACTAAGTTTCATTACTTGCTCGCTTGGAATTTTTCTTATTATTTCGCCTGTTTTCATCTCCATTACGTTAACGTAAAGAAAATTTATCTTGTCATTGTAAGCAAAACGTATATTTGTATCCAGCGCTTCCATCTGTCTATTTAGTTTTTCCGTGGCTTCGTTTAGCTTTTTGACTAGATCTTCATTGTTTTGCTCTGTTTGATTTTCGACAATATTTGGTTGAATTTGTGTTTGCTCAACTTCCCTTGTTTGAGGCTGTGAATGTGTGTTGCTTGTTGATAGAGCCGTATTTATCGGCTGACTTGCAACTTTGAAAATTTCCATATTTTCTCCTTATAAATATACTACTTTGTTATATCGGCTATATCTAAAATTTCTTTATACTATATAGTTAATTAAAATTTACGCTTAAATTTGTTAAGATTTTGCTTAATTTATAAGGAATGTATATGAAAATTTCATTTGACTGTGATTGTATTTTGCTTGAAAATTCGCTTAAATTATTTTTGAAAGATTATGTAGCGCATAAAAAGGATTGTGATTTTATAATATCGGATAGAAAGATCGAGAGCAAAAAACCCGTATTTATTATATCTTCGAATTCTGCTCATTTAAAAATCCCATTTACTAAAGAGATGCTTTTAAATACACTTGAGGAATTTTACTCAGCCATTCAAATCCCAAATGTCGGCACTAAGCAAATGGCTCAAAATTTAGATATTGAGCATGAAATTAGCATCCTTATAGATAAATTTAAAAAAGATCTCATCAATCTTATAAAGCTTTATAGATGAAAAAACTTTTTAGTACAATTTCAAGCGGTAAATTTAAAGGCAAAAAGCTTCTTTTGCCATCTCTTGATACTACAAGAAGCACTAAAAGTATAGTCAAGGGCTCTTTTTTTGATAGCATGAGGTATGATTTAAGAAGTAAAATTTTTATAGAGGCATTTGGTGGAAGCGCTCTTATGGCGGCTGAAGCGCTTAGTAATGATGCCAAAAGCGCAATCGCAATAGAACTTGATAAAAATGCTTTTAAGATAGCGCGAGAGAATGCAAAAAATATAGATGAGTCAAATTTGGAGATTCTTAATGGAGACACCTTTGAGCTTACTCTTGAAATTTTAAATAGACGAGATTTAAAAGATGTTATCTTATATCTTGACCCACCATTTGATATTAGGGAGGGATTTGGTCAAATTTATGAAAAGTGTATAAATTTGATAAGAAATTTAGACAAAAAACGAATTTATATGGTCGTAATAGAGCATATTAGCAGCTATCAATTTCCTGAAGACATTGGAAAATTTACTCTTCAAAAATCAAAAAAATTCGGAAATACAACTCTTACGTATTATTCATAAATTTTGGAATATTTATTGCTTTTATCCTTTTAAAATAAAAAAGGATTGCTATGAAGCTAATTTCATCGATGTTGCTTGCTTTATCTCTCGGTGCTTTTGCAAATGCTGCGCAGATTAAAGATATAGCAAATGTCGTAGGAGTAAGAGAGAACCAACTCATAGGCTATGGATTAGTGGTAGGGCTTAATGGTTCAGGAGATGGTTCAAGCTCGGAATTTACGATTCAATCGCTTTCAAATATGCTTCAAACAGTAAACGTAAAGATAAGTCCTGATGATATAAAATCTAAAAATACAGCAGCCGTAATAGTAACGGCAAAATTGCCCGCTTTTGCAAGGCAAGGCGATAAGCTGGATGTAACTATATCATCTATCGGTGATGCTAAAAGCTTGCAAGGCGGAACTCTTCTGATGACTCCTTTAAAGGGTGTCGATGGAGATATATACGCTCTGGCTCAAGGCTCTCTTACAATAGGCGGCAAGAGTCAGGGTAGGGGTTCTGGAAATCACGCAACGGCTGGAACTATCTTTGGTGGAGCTTTTGTGGAGCGTGAGATAACCTATGATATATATAATCAAGAGGCTATATTTTTAAGCCTTAAAGAGTCAAATTTTAGTACCGCTTCAAATATACAAAACGCTATAAATTTAAAAGTAGGCGGTGAAACCGCAATAGCAATTGATCCAAGAACTGTTAAGATAAATAGACCAAATGGCGTTAGCATGGTTGAATTTTTGGCTCAAGTTTTAAATATTGACGTCGAATATAAGGCGCTTGACAAGGTCATAATAGACGAAAAAACAGGCACTATAGTAAGCGGAGTAAATGTTACGGTTGATCCTGTTGTGATAACACATAAAGAAATTACTATAAAAATTGAGCCAAATTCTTATTATGATGCCGGAAATGCAGCGATTGACTTGCAAGACGGAATGGCTTTGGATGCAAATGCAAATATGCTAAAGGTTAGTGGCGAGCGCACAACTATAGCAAGCATAGCAAGGGCTCTAAGCAAGCTAGGAGCTAGTCCGAGCGACATAATAGCAATAATAGAAAATTTAAAAAGAGTTGGTGCAATACACGTTGATTTGGAGATAATATAATGAATATAGACAACCAGTTGGCTATAAACGCATATAATAATATAGCTACAAATTCGATCACAAATAGAAGCAAAAGCGAAAACGATAAGCTTTTAAAAGAGCAAACCGATGCCTTTGAAGCGTTTTTAGTTAAAAGCGTGTTAGATATTGCCTTAAAGGACGAAAATCCTCTATTTCCAAAAGATGCCGGAGATAAAATTTACTCGTCTATGTATAACGATACTATGAGTAGAGCTTTGAGCGGAAATTTAGGATTTAGTGAATTGCTATTTAATTTTTTAAAAGAGAGGACTTAAGTATTTAAAAAATATGCCGATTTAGCAATAAATATATTTAAAGGTATGAAAATGCTAGGTTCAATCGGCGTAAAAGCTGGGGTTAGCCCGAGCCAACTTTCACCTAACAGTGAAATTAAAAAGAACGAAAACAAAGAGAACATTCAGGATAAGAGCGAGAGCAAAGTAGCTAAAATAGCCGAATCTATCGCTAATGGAACTTACAAGATAGATCTATCGAAAACTGCACGCGCTATTGCAGATGAGATTATCTGATAAGCTTTTGTCCTTGATGTAAAAACAGAAGGGACAAAATGCTTAAAAAATATTTACAAGAGGCTATAGGCGTGCTTGATGAGCTTATAGCTATAACTACGCAAGATATAAAAAACATAAAAGAAGCCAAGCACTCAACTGTAGAAGAGAGTGTAAGTAAAAAAAATCAACTCGTAAAAAAATTTGAAGCTACAAAATCAATGCTTGATAAAGAGCTTGTAAGAGTTTCAAAGGAACATAATAGCACCGATTTGGCAAGTATTTTAGACGATGACATAAAGTCAAATTTGGTAAAAATGCGTGGCAAACTCGAAGAGCTTCACGAAAAAAACAAAGAATACGCAAAATATGTTGTGGTTGTTAAAGAGTTTTTTGATAGCTTGGTTTCTAATATGTTTCAAAATAAAAACGATAGCAATGGATATTTTAAGAGTCAGCCGACTCCTGAAAGTCTATTTAAAGCAAGGGTTTAAAAGATGGCCGGTAGTATTTTTTCATCTTTACATATAGGTATAAGTGGGCTTGATGCTGCTCAAATGCAGATAACAACAACAGGTCACAATATAACAAATGCAGATAATGAGCACTACACAAGGCAACGTGTGGTTCAGTCGGCTAGAGAGCCAGAACATAGCATCCCAGGAGATGTCGGCAGAGGAACTCAGGTAGATACTATAATAAGAGTTCATGACGAATTTACATTTACTAGGCTAAGAAGTGCCGGAAGTAATCTTGAATTTTCCGAATACAAAAAGAGAATGCTTGAGGAAATTTCAAAGAGATTTCCCGATTTGCAAAGCGTAGGAATAGGTCGCGATATACAAAATTATTTTGATGCATGGAATAAATTTGCTTCAAATCCTACTGAAGCTTCTCAAAAGATACATCTATTAAATTCAGCCTCAACTCTATCAAAGAGTATTCAAGATAGCGTAAAGATGCTATATAAAATACAACAAGACGTGAATTCTCAAATAGAAGTTACTGTAAATGAGATAAATAAATACGCAAAAGAGATATCTGAGATAAATAAGCAGATAATGCGCGTAGAATTAATAGGAACAACTAGAGCCAATGACCTTAGAGATAAAAGGGATCAGCTTGAGCTTGCAATCTCAAGGCTTGTAAACGCGACTGCGTTTAAAGGCGAGCTTCAAGGCAGAGCAGATATAGATCCTACTGTTACCGATACAGGCGCAAAATATAATCTAAATATTTCTGGATTTACTATAGTAGATGGTGTGACATTTCATCCTCTTGCTCTAGATAGCTCGGCTAATAAATTTGACTTTAACAATATCTATTACGAAAGAGAAGATGGCAAGCGAGTAGATATGGCTGGTAAGATAACCGGAGGTAAACTTGGTGCAGCCTTGGATCTAAGAGGAAGATATATCGATGATAGTGGCGAATTTCAGGATGGAATTATACAAAAGTATATCGATAATCTAAATACTCTTGCCAAAGGCATAATAAACGAAACCAATAATATCTATTCAAAATCTGCTGTAGAGGGCATCAATACCGATGAATTATCGTTTTTAGATCCATCCAGAACTCTAATGAACTTTAATGACGATATAAAACACGGAAGCTTTGATGTAGTGGTTTATAACAATCAAGGGCAAGAGGTTGCTAGAAAGAGTATAAAAATAGATGCTTCTACTACTATGAACGATCCTACGAGAGGACCTTCTATAGTAAAAGAGTTTAATGCGGATACCGACGATAACAACGACAATAACATATTAAACGACGTTAATGATTATTTTAAAGCTTATTATCAATATGATCCAGTGTCTAATAAAGGAATGTTTGGAGTTTCTCCTATTAGACATTCGGGTGAGTATAGTATCGCATTTATTGACAATGGAACAAATTTCCCGGGAATTATCGGTATAAATAGATTTTTTGAGGGCACAGATGCAAGGGATATGAGCGTAAAAAGTGAGCTTGCCAGTAACCCTCATAAGCTTAAAGCCTATTCAAACCCAACTCCTGGTAATAATGATGTAGCAAATGAAATGGTTCAGCTTCAATATAATAAGATATATTTTTATTCTAACAAGCATGCCGATAAAATCGAAACCATAGAGGGATTTTATAGATTTGTTACAACAGATATTGCAAGCGAAACTCAGGCTACAAATGAGCTAAATGATGCGAATACCGCTATAAATAAGATTGCTATGAGCGAACATCAGTCAATTAGCGGAGTAAATTTAAATGAAGAGCTTACGAATTTGATCCGATTTCAGTCAAGCTATGGTGCTGCAGCCAAAGTAATAACTACGGTAGAGAAGATGCTGGATACTCTACTTACTCTTAAACAATGATGACGGATTTAAAAGAGCTTCTTGATAGCCACGTTCTTAGTAAAAACACCAAGGACGGGCTTTATAATGCAGATGATCCGCTTCAGGTGGCAACTATTTACAAAGAGCCAAATATTGCATTGATTTGTGCATTGTTTGGATACGGCAGTGCTAAACAGATAGTTAAATTTTTAAAGTCTTTAAATTTTAGCCTTCTTGATGAGAGTGAAAAAAACATCTGTGAAAATTTGCAAAATTTTAAATATCGCTTCCAGAATATAGAGGATGTGAGGCAAATTTTTATAACTTTTTGCCGGCTTAAAAAAGAGGGTGATATAGAGGCTATCATTAAAAGCGGCTTTGATAAAAGCGGGCTCATGATAGATGGGATAAACGAACTTGTAAAATTTATATATTCTTTAAATTCTTACCGTTCTGATGGGTATGAATTTTTCTTTGGCAGAGCCTTTGATGGCAAGCCGATTTCTCCTTATAAGCGCTACAATATGTTTATGCGCTGGATGGTAAGAGATACCGATATTGATCTTGGAATTTTTAAAAATTTACCTAAGAGCGAGCTTTTGATGCCGCTTGATGTTCATACTCACAGAGTATCTTTAAGACTTGGACTTATAGATAGAAAGAGTTATGATTTTAATGCTGTTTTGGAGCTAACAAACAAACTTCGAGAATTTGACAATCTTGATCCTATTAAATATGATTTTGCTCTGTATAGAATCGGACAAAGCGGCGAAATAGATAAAATATTTTTAAAAAATTAATATAAATAAAAATATATAAAATAATTTAAAATCGATACTTTTTATCAAAAATTATTTACAATCTTGTGATATATTTACATTAAATTTTTCAAAGGAGAGTAAATGAAAAAATTATTATTGGCAAGTGCTGTTTTAAGCAGCATGCTTTTTGCGCACGAGGGTCATTTTGATCCAAAGGCTCAAAAACATATAGTTATCCCTATGGAGCAACTAAGCGAGAAGGGCAATATTAAAGTAGGAGAGGTGGTTGCTATAGAGACAAATTATGGTATAGCATTTTTCCCAAATTTAAAAGGTATTGACGCCGGAATGCATGGATTTCATATTCATGTTAACCCAGATTGTGGAGCAACAGAAAAAGGTCTAGGTATGAAAGCTGGCGGACACTGGGATCCAACAGATGCGAAAAAACACTCATTTCCATGGGACGATAAAGGACACAAAGGTGATTTGCCTGCACTTTTTGCTGACCACGACGGCAATGCAGTTTATCCTGTACTAGCTCCTAAGATCAAAAAACTTGACGAGCTTAAAGGACACTCTTTAATGGTTCATGTTGGCGGAGACAATCACCACGATCATCCAAAGCCATTGGGCGGTGGCGGTCCTAGATTAGTTTGCGGTGTTATCAACTAATTTTTATAAAATTTAAGGATATCGGTCATTTTGATCGATATCTGCTTCTTCTTTATAACTATTATATTTTTTCTTTCTTTCAATCGTGATTTAATTAAAAATTTTTAAAATTTATAATACTATTTTGCCATTAACTTTATAATATGGGAAATTTATGGAATTTGATTTCTTGGCTTACTGCATTTTTTTCGGAGCGGCATTTTTGGGCGGTTTTATAGATGCTATTGCAGGAGGTGGTGGGCTTATCACTCTTCCTGCTATTATGGCTATGGGAGTTCCTCCTCATATGGCACTTGCCACAAATAAGCTTCAAGGCACATTTGGAAGCTTTACTGCGACTTTAAATTTTACTAGAAAGGGAATGATTAATTATAAAGAAGCCTTTTTGGGTATTATTTTTACTTTTATTGGAGCGGCTACCGGTGCTACTTTGATATTGTTTTTGAATCCAAAATTTTTACAAATCGTGATACCATTTTTATTGATAGCAATCTTTATATATACTATTTTTATGCCCAAAATAGGAGATAGCGATAAGGCTTCTAGAATGAATTATAAGGTTTTTTATGTTGCTTTTGGACTTATTTTGGGATTTTATGATGGCTTTTTCGGACCAGGAGCAGGATCGTTTTGGACATTTGCAATGGTTGCTTTAATAGGTCTTAATATGAAAAAGGCTGTTGCCCATACTAAGCTTTTAAATTTTATTAGCAATGTAGTCTCTTTGGGCGTATTTATTATTTCTGGAAATATGCTCTGGATAGTTGGAATCTTAATGGGAGTAGGGCAAATTTTTGGAGCATTTATAGGATCAAATTTGGTTATTAAAAAAGAAGTTAAATTTATTAAAACCATGTTTTTGATTGTGGTAGGGGCTACTATTTTGAAGCTTTTTTACTCTTACTTTTTAGAGTGAAATTTATAATTTAACGAAATCGCCTAAACATAGAGACAAAACTCAAAAATCTTAAAAAACTTTTAACAATAATTTTGCTAAAATCACCTGAAAATTTATAAATTTAAGGTTAGCACATGGAAGAAAATTTATTTTTATTCTCTAATGTAATCGCTTCTCAATTTACAAGCGATAAGCACGTTATGCACATGTTTACTTATGCAATGCACTTTTTGTTGGCTGCTGTTATAGTTATAGCTTTTTCTAAACTTGCGGTTAAAAACATGCAACTTGTTCCGCGCGGTACTCAAAATGTTTTAGAGGCATATTTGGAAGCTGTTATATCTATGGGTAAAGATGTGTTGGGAAGCGAGAGTTTAGCTAGAAAATATCTTCCTCTTGTTGCTACTATAGGATTAATAATCTTTACAAGCAACGTAATGGGTATAATTCCTGGTTTTGAGTCGCCAACTGCTAGTTTAAATATGACTCTTACTTTGGCTTTGATTGTATTTGTGTTTTATCATTTTGAGGGTATTAAGAAAAACGGAGTTATTAAGTATTTTGCTCATTTTATGGGGCCTAGCAAGGCTCTTGCTCCTCTTATGTTTTTCGTTGAGATTATATCGCATCTATCACGTATAGTATCTTTATCTTTCCGTCTTTTTGGAAATATCAAAGGAGACGATTTATTCTTGCTTGTTATGCTTGCTTTGGCACCTTTTATAGCGCCACTTCCTGCATACGCACTTTTGACACTTATGGCAATTCTCCAAACATTTATTTTTATGATGCTTACCTTTGTGTATCTTGCTGGTGCATTGGCAACAGAAGAACACTGATTTTAAACTTATACCGCCTAAATTTAGGCGGTATTTTTTCTTTTTTAAACACTACTATCTCTATTGCAACTTATAAAATCAACTCAAAATAACGAATTTTAGATAAGTTAAAAGAAATAATTGATAAAATATTTTCCAAAATTTAAGAAATACAAAGGTTAATTATGTTTGAAGTTGTAATTGGTCTTGAGGTTCATACCCAGCTCAATACGAAGACTAAAATTTTCTGTTCTTGCTCTACAAGTTTTGGAGATGAGCCAAATACTCATGTTTGTCCTATATGCTTAGCTCTGCCTGGAGCTTTACCAGTACTAAATAAAGAGGTTGTAAAAAAGGCCATTAGTTTCGGAACCGCTATAAATGCAACTATTAATAAAAGATCGATTTTTAATAGAAAAAACTATTTTTATCCGGATCTTCCAAAGGCTTATCAAATTTCTCAATTTGAAGTTCCTATCGTAGAAAAAGGCGAACTATATATAGATGTAGATGGAAAGAAAAAAAGAATAGGCATAAACCGTGCGCATCTTGAAGAAGATGCTGGCAAAAACGTTCACGAAGGAAGTGTGAGTTTTGTGGATTTAAATCGCGCCGGAACTCCTCTGCTTGAGATAGTAAGCGAGCCTGACATGAGAAGCAGTGACGAAGCCGTAGCATACCTTAAAAAGCTTCACTCTATTTTAAGATTTTTAAATATCAGTGATGCAAATATGCAAGAAGGAAGCTTTCGTTGCGATGCTAACGTAAGCATTAGACCAAAAGGCGACACTAAGCTTTATACAAGAGTTGAGATTAAAAATCTAAATTCTTTTAGATTTATTCAAAAAGCAATTGATTATGAGGTAGAACGTCAAAGTATAGCGTGGGAAGACGGCACTTACAGTAAGGAAGTTTGCCAAGAAACACGCCTTTTTGATACTGTAAATTTAGTAACTAGATCCATGAGAGGTAAAGAGGATAGTGCTGAATACAGATATTTTCCAGATCCCGACCTGCTTCCTGTAGAAATTCCTGATGATATGTATAATGAAGCGATTAAGATTCCTGAGCTTGCGGAGCAAAAAGTAGCTAGATATATTAAAGATTATGGAATTAAAGAAGATGATGCCAATAATCTTGTAAGCACCGTCGAGACGGCCAGATATTTTGAGGATCTAATAGAGGCTAAAATCTCTCCTAAATTATGTGTCACATGGGTATTGGTTGAGCTTCTTGGCAGACTTAAAAACGGAGTTACTATTGAAAATTCCCCAGTTAATAGTGCTAAAATGGCAACTCTTTTAAATAGAATAGAGGACGGCACTATAAGCGGAAAGGCTGCTAAAGATGTTCTTGATTTTCTTATGGAAAACGATATAAGCGTAGATGATACCATAGAAAAATTAGGACTTAAACAAGTAAGCGATGACGGAGCTATATTGTCTATAATAGACTCTGTTTTAAATGCTAATGCTGATAAGGTTGCCGAGTATAAAAGTGGCAAGGATAAGCTCTTTGGCTTCTTCGTAGGACAGATTATGAAAGAGGGCAAGGGTGCATTTAATCCAGCAAAAGTAAACGAGCTCTTAAAAACAAAGCTTTAAGATGAAAATAGCTGTCATTGGGGCTGGAAAATGGGGAAGCGCACTATTTCATGCCCTTTCTAGAAACAATCAGTGTATAATAAGCTCTCGTACTGCTCGTGAAATTTCACATTTTGTGAGTGTTGATGAGGCTATGAAGGCTGAATTATTGGTTATAACCATCCCTACTCAAGCTACAAGTGATTGGCTAAAGGCAAATTTTAAAAATTACAATCAAAAAATTTTAGTAGCATCTAAAGGAATAGAGACTAAAAGTTCAAAATTTCTAAACGAAATCTATGAAGAACATACAGAAAAAGAAAACTTAGCTTTTCTTTCAGGACCAACTTTCTCAAAAGAGGTCCAAAATGAAATGCCTTGTGCTCTTGTTGTAAATTCTACAAATTTAGAGCTTGCAAGTGAGATTTCAAAACTATTTCCAAAATATATGAAAGCTTATGTTTCAGATGACGTTATAGGAGCTGAAATTTGCGGAGCTTATAAAAATGTCATAGCTATAGCCGGTGGAGTTTGCGATGGGCTTGGACTTGGAAATAATGCCAGAGCCAGCCTTATATCCAGAGGGCTTGTGGAAATGGCTAGATTTGGCAAATATTTTGGAGCTAAAGATGAGACATTTTTAGGACTTAGCGGGGCTGGAGATCTATTTTTAACCGCTTCAAGCGTTCTTTCTCGCAATTATAGAGTTGGTTTAGGACTTGCCAAAAATGAGAGCCTAAATAAGATACTAAACGATTTAGGAGAAGTGGCTGAAGGTATAGATACATCTTATGCCATAGAAAAAATTGCTAAAAAAGAGGGAATTTATACTCCTATTGTAAATGAAGTAGCTGCAATGCTAAATGGAAAAGAGATTCAAAAAAGCTTAAACGATCTTCTGAATAGAAGGCATAATTTCACTAACTTCTAATTCAAATTTGGCTTAAAGCCTCCTATGAAAGGATAAAATTTGAAAAAAATTTTAAATTTATTTCTTTGTTTTACGTTTTTTAGTTGTATTTCCTTTGCGGAAGAGAGACCTACGCTTCGCAAAATGATAGCTCAGATGATAATGGTTGGCTTTAATGGCTCAAGCTTAAATGATACCATGTCCGTAGTATCAGATGCAAAATATCAACGTTTTGGCGGAGTTATTGTATTCGGAAAAAATATAAGCACAAAAGACAATTTAAAAAAGATAACTTCTGCATTAAAATCAGCTCAAAGTGGAATTTTTATTGCAATTGATGAAGAGGGTGGGAATGTCACTAGATTTAAGGATAAAAAAGGATTTAATACCTTTATCTCTGCCAGCGAGGTTGCCAAGACTCTTGATTTAAACGGTGCCAACGAGCTATATAAAAAGATGGCAAAGCAGCTAAAAGATCTTGGTATAAATTTAAATTTTGCTCCCGTTGTTGATCTGCTAAATACAAATTCTCCGATAATTGCCTCAAAAAATAGAGCGTTTAGTAAAAATATAGATGAGGTTTCTTTATACGCTAATGAATTTTTAGATGCCTTTAGTGAGGTTGGAGTTTTAACGACTCTTAAGCATTTTCCGGGTCATGGTTCGGCAAAAACAGATTCACATATAGAAAAGACAGTGATAGAAAATTTTGATTATAGCGAGCTTAAACCTTATTATGATGCGATTAAAAGGGATAAGTCCAAGCTAATAATGATATCTCATGTCTATTTGTTAGATAGAGATACGCAGTTTCCTGCCTCTATGTCGAATGATATTATAGGCAATTTACTTAGAAAAGATTTGAAATTTGATGGTGTAGTTATAAGCGATGATATGTTGATGGGCGGACTGAATGGTTTTAGCATGACGCAAAAAGTTGTAAATTTCATAAATGCCGGTGGAGATATACTGCTATTTAGCGAATTTATGATAGGAGAGCGCAGAACTAGCGAGTATATTACTCAAGTGATTGTCGATGCCATAAATTCCAAAAAGATCAAAAAAGAGCGCATAGAAGAGTCTTATGATCGCATAATTAAGCTAAAATCTGAACTTAAATAAACTTTTAAATATTTGATTAAAAAATAGTTATTTTTAAATACGATTTATTAAATTTAATTTGATTTTTAAGTTTTTAGAATTAAATTTGAGTTATAATATTCAATTAAGATTTCTAATTTAATATAAGGAGCGAAAATATGGATCATATTCAAACTAAAGTTGAAAATTTAAAAGAAGAGATGATTGCAAACAGGCGATTTTTCCACTCTCATCCGGAAACTGGTTGGTTTACATTTTTTACTACCGCAAAGATCGCTTCCATAATGAAAGGCTACGGATATAGTCTAAAAATGGGTCGCGAAGTAGTAAAACCTGAAGCCAGACAAGGGCTTGGCACAAAAGAAGCCATGCAAAAGTATCTAGAAAGAGCAAAAAGCTTGCTAAGCAAAGAGGAGCAGGAGTTTTTGCCTGTGATGGAAGACGGCTTAACCGGGCTTGTGGCCGAGATAGATACCGGAAGAGCAGGTCTTACTACTGCGTTTAGATTTGACATAGACGGTGTAGATGTTACCGAGAGTAGAGAGGCTTCACATAGAGCGAGCAAAGATGGCTTTGGAGCCGATATAGACGGCATTATGCACGCTTGCGGACATGACGGACATATCACGATCGGGCTTGCGCTTGCTAGGATCATAAGCGAAAATTTAGATGACTTTAACGGCAAATTTAGGTTTATCTTTCAAACCGCAGAAGAGGGCACAAGAGGTGCTGTCGGAATGGAGCCAACCGGTATACTTGAAGGGATTGATTATTTACTTGGCGGGCATATCGGCTTTCAGGCAAAAAAGAGTGGCAGCATAATTTGCGGCACAAACAAACTTCTAGCCACATCAAAATTTGACGTAAATTTTAAAGGCAGATCGGCTCACGCAGCAGGTGCACCACAAGAGGGAGCTAATGCACTACTTGCAGCTGCCGAGGCTGCTATAAATATGCATGCTATCACGCGTCACGCCGATGGAGTAACTCGCATAAACGTTGGTGTTTTAAGAGCTGGCGAGGGCAGAAACGTAATCGCGCCAAACGGCTACATAGCCTGCGAAACTCGCGGCGAAACAACCGAGCTAAATGAGTTTATGTATCAACGATGTATGGATATCATAAAAGGCGTTAGCATCATGCATGGCGTTGAGTATGACGTGAAGCTAACAGGCGGCACAAGCGGCGGAGATAGTAGCAAAGAAGTGACTGAGCTTTATGAAAAGGCTGCTCTAGAGTCGCCATATATCAAAAATGAGCTTATCGTGAAAGAATTTGACTTCGGAGCTTGCGAGGACTTCGCGCACTTCATGCAAGCGGTGCAAAAAGCGGGCGGCAAGAGCGGCTATCTCATGATAGGCACAAACCTTGCTGCAGGTCATCATAACTGCTGCTTTGACTTTGATGAAAATGCCTTGCTGGCCGGCGTGGATGTATTTTTACGCTCGGTTTATATGCTTAACGGCAAATAAAATTTGATTTGCAGGCCCGATTATTTTGGGCTTGCAAATTTTACTGAAATTTTGGCTTAAATTTTTGAATATATTAGTAGTTAGCTTATTTTGCCAACTCAATAGGAAAAATTTGAGCTTTATCCTTTTGCTTTATAGTATAAAAATATCAACTACCTAATCTACAACTTTGACTGAGAAAATTTTGTTCCATTGCGCGCGTGGCAACAGGATTAAATTTAGTGGTAGAGCAGAATTTACAAGCCAAGCTTTAAATTTGCTTAGCTTGTAAGCTTGGTTTTTATTTTAACTTCACGCCACTACATTAGGGAAATCAAACACCACTTTTCCGCTTTTTATTGTCTTTACGGCAGCGCCTTTTAGGGTTTTGCCTATGAGCGGAGAGTTGCTTGATTTGGATTTATTTAAATTTTTATCGTAGACATACTCCATATCAGGATCTACTATGACAAGATCAGCAAGCATTCCTTTGGCTATCACACCTTTATCTTTTAAATTTAGCATTTTAGCTGCGTTTGTAGAGGTTAGCTCGACCATTTTTTCATAGCTTATGAGCCCGTCTCTTACTAAATTTAATGTTAGCGGTATTAAAGTCTGAAGCCCTAAAATTCCAAACGGAGCCTTATCAAATTCTATAAATTTCTCATCGTCATGGTGCGGGGCATGATCAGTTACGATAACGTCCACTAGGCCGTTTGCGATGGCTTCCCTTACGGCTGTTACGTCGCTTTTGGTTCGAAGCGGTGGTGACATCTTGAAATTTGTATCGTAGTTCATAAGCTCATCTTCGGTGTATGTAAAGTGGTGCGGCGTAACCTCGCAAGTGACGTTTATGCCCTCATCGCGAGCTTGTTTAATGAGCTTTAGCGACCACTCTGAGCTGACGTGGGCTATGTGGATATGTCCGCCTGTTAGCTTTGCAAGAAGCAGGTCGCGCGATACCATGATCTCCTCTTGCTCTCTTGGCATGCCTTTTATACCCAAAATCGCCGAGACTCGCCCCTCGTTCATATGTCCGCCGTGGCACAGCGAGCAGTCTTGCGAGTGGTTTATCACAAACGAGCCAAAGTGCTTGGAGTATTCAAGCGCATATCTCATCACGTCGCTGCTTGCTACGGGTAAGCCGTCATCGCTAAAGGCAACTGCGCCTGCGTTTATCATATCGCCCATTTCTACGACTTTGTTTCCGTCCATGCTCTTTGTGATAGCACCTATCGGAAGCAGGTCGATAAGCCCTCTTGCCTTTGCTTTGGCGATCATATCGCGAGTGATTACGGCATTATCGTTGATCGGGTTTGTATTTGCCATAGGAAGGCAGGTTGTGACACCTCCGGCGACCGCGCTTTCGCTACCTGAGTTTATATCGTCTTTATATTCAAGCCCGGGATCGCGAAAATGCACGTGCATGTCGATGAGTCCAGGCATCACAAGCTTGCCATTTGCGTCTATGATAGTGTCCGTCTTTGGCTCATCGGTGGTGATATCAGCGATCATTTCGCTTTCTATTAGAATATTTGCTTTTTTGGTTTCGTTAAAATTTACTATAGTTGCGTTTTTTATAAGCGTTGTCATCTTTAGCCTTGTTTGTTTGAGATTAGAGTGTGAAGGATCGCCATTCTTACGGCAACTCCGTTTTCGACTTGATTTAGTATGTGAGTGTAGCGCGGATCGTCGGCAACGTCCGAGTTTATCTCTACTCCGCGGTTGATAGGTCCCGGGTGAAGTATCATCACGTCATCTTTGGCAAATTTCATCTTGGCTCTGGTAAGGCCAAAGAAATTTGAGTATTCGCGCACGGATGGGAAGGTAACCTCGTCATCTTGGCGCTCAAGCTGGATCCTTAGCATGATGATTACGTCGGTATCTTCAAGAGCTTCTTGCATGCTTTTGCAAATCCTGCAACCAAAAGCCTCCATGCCAGTTAGCATCATAGGCGGTCCAAACAGCTTAACCTTTATACCAAGAGTTTGCATGGCGTAGATGTTTGAGCGAGCTACGCGGCTGTGAAATATATCTCCGATTATGGCTACGGTTAAATTTTCTAAATTTCCTCTGTGTTCAAGTATGGTAAAAAGATCAAGCAGGGCTTGACTTGGATGTTCGTTTAGTCCGTCGCCTGCATTTACCACGTGAGCGTCAGTGTTTGCCGCGACAAATTTCGCAGCGCCTGAGCTATAGTGCCTAACTACCACGATATCGGTTTTCATCGCAACTATGTTGTTTATAGTGTCAATTAGAGTTTCGCCTTTTTTAGTACTGCTTTGCGAAGAGCTAAAATTTATGGCGTCCGCTCCAAGGCGTTTGGCTGCGATTTCAAAGCTGGTTCTTGTGCGCGTGGAGTTTTCAAAAAACGCATTTACCGTCGTTTTGCCGTAAAGAGATTTTGCTTTTTTCACGTCTGAATTGTTTAGAGCTTTAAACTCTTTGGCTAAATTTAAGAAGTGGTAAATCTCATCTTTGGTTAAATTTGAAGTTGTTATGAGGTCTTTTTTGGTGTAGCTCATATGTGGTTCCTTTTTTTTGACTGTTAAATCAAAAAAGCAATACTACACCAAATTTACTTAATTTTTAATATTTTAGCCTTAAATCCTATCAAATTCGCTCTTGAGTCTATCTCTGATTTCATCATTGATTCTCTCACTGTCTTTTAAATTTTCATCTATTAAAGTATCAAGTTTGTTTAGAATTTCAAATAGCTCCGCTTCCCATTTTTCACTATCTTTATTGGCATTCATAGTCTCTATAAAAGTTAATTTCTTACTCATTTCGCTCAGACTTTCTAAAAATTTGTCTTTTAAATCATCGCTTTTTAAGGCATCGTCATAAAGTGCCATATTTTTAAGTTCTCTTAGTTCATTGTTAATCAGCTCGCAAAATTTCTTATATTTATCTACAGAAATTTGTCTTAAATTTTCAGGAGAATTATTTGCTACTACTCCGCTTGCATCGATATTTTGTGTTATTTTTTGAATTTGCATATAAATAATTGCAACTACCGCAAGAGAGACTATAATAGTCATAGTAAAAATATCCATAAATTTCCTTTACCTAAATTTAAAGCCAGATTATACTAAATTTTTGCTTTTTTATTCGCATACACTGAAGATACGCTAACTATAGCAAGGGCAATCCAAATAAGTATAAAAGATATAATTTTGGCGTTATTTATCTGCTCGTTATAAAAAAATATTGCTATTAAAAGTTGCATAGTCGGAGAGATATACTGCATATAACCAATTGTGCTTAAATTCAGTCTTAGTGTGGCTGAATTAAAGAGTAGAAGAGGTATCACAGTAAGTGGTCCGCAAAGTGTTATAAAAATCCCAAACCACGAAAAGCCAAAGTGTCCATCTCCGCTTGCACCGATGAAAGACAGGGCTATAAGTGCTATTGGTGCTACCATAGTAGTCTCTACAAACAATCCTTCTAATGAAGGGATCTTAATTTGTTTTCTAACAAGCGAATATACAGCAAATGATAGTGGCAAGATAATAGATATAAAAGGAAGTCCGCCCACATCATAAATTTGGATAGAAATAGCGATAAAAACAATCAATATCGCAATTTTTCCTGCGTTTGAAATTTTCTCTTTTAATACTATTACGCCAAGAAGCATAGTTAATAGCGGATTTATGAAATAACCAAGACTGGCGTCTACTATTTTGTTTATATTCACGGCGTAAATATAGATAGACCAGTTTAGTGCTATAAGAATTCCGCTTACAAATAATAAAATTGCTGTTTTTTTATTTAAAAACAGAGCCTTAGTTTGCAAAAGCTTTTTGCCAAATTTTAGCAAGATATACAAAAACACTACCGACCAAATAATGCGGTGAGATACTATCTCGGCAAAATTTAGCTCATATAGTTGTTTGAAATATATTGGAAATAGCCCCCATAGCAAAAATGCGCTAAGACCATATATCATCCCTGATTTTGTTTCGTTTTCGTAGTTTTTCATAAAATTTACTTTTTTATTTTTTAAGGTGCATTTTATTCTTTGTGTAATTAATCAAAACTGAGAGAGCGAAAAATGTTACTTGATAGAGCCAAATTTGGTTCAAAAGCTGTTTTTATTTGTAATAAAAGTTCTTTTTGGCTAGAATCTAGCTTATTTTTAAAAGGTATGATATGAATTGGACTAGAAGCTCTTGGAGAGAATATAATATTTTACAGCAGCCAGTATATCCTGATTCGCAAGAGTTAAAAAGCGTAGAAGATAAATTAAAATCACTTCCTCCTCTTGTTTTTGCCGGTGAAGCTAGAAATCTAAAAAGAGATTTGGCTAAGGTTTGCGCCGGTGATGCTTTTTTGCTTCAAGGTGGAGATTGCGCCGAGAGCTTTTCAAATTTTAATGCAAATAATATTAGAGATATGTTTAAGGTTCTGCTTCAAATGGCCATTGTTCTTACTTTTGCCGGACGTTGCCCGGTCGTAAAAGTAGGGCGAGTTGCAGGACAGTTTGCAAAGCCTAGAAGTAGCGATTTTGAAGAGGTTGATGGTGTAAAGTTGCCAAGTTACCGAGGCGATATCATAAACGGTTTTGAATTTAACGAAGCCGCCAGAGTTCCTGATCCAAAGAGGATGATAGAGGCTTATTATCAATCAGCTTCCACGATGAACCTGCTTCGTGCCTTTGCGCGTGGAGGTTTAGCCGATCTTCACGAGGTGAATAGATGGAATTTGGGCTTTATTAAAAAAGCCGAGCTTGGAAAAAGATATGACGAACTAGCTGGGCAACTTAGTCAAGCGCTTGCTTTCATGGAGGCTTGCGGTATAAATTCTCAAAATACCCAAGAGATAAATCAGACAGTAGTTTATACCTCTCACGAGGCTTTGCTTCTACCTTATGAAGAGGCTTTAACCAGAGAGGATAGCTTGACCGGAGATTGGTATGACTGCTCAGCACATATGCTTTGGATAGGCGAAAGAACAAGAGGACTAAATGATGCTCATGTGCATTTTTTAAGTGGAGTTCATAATCCAGTCGGAGTTAAAATCGGACCTAATACAACCGGAGAAGATGTAATAAAACTAAGTCAAAAGCTAAATCCAAACAACGAAGCGGGAAGACTAAATATCATCGTTAGAATGGGTGCTGATAAGATAGGAGATAGGCTTCCTTTGATACTTAGAGAGACTAAAAAAGAGGGGCTAAATATACTATACAGCATAGATCCTATGCACGGAAATACCGTAAAAGCGTCAAATAACTACAAAACTCGTGAATTTAATAAAATTTTATCGGAAGTTAAGAGCTTCTTTGAAATTCATAAGGCTGAAGGCACTTATGCTAGCGGAGTTCATCTGGAGATGACCGGTCAAGATGTAACAGAGTGCGTGGGCGGCGCGTTTAATATAACCGAAAAGAGCTTAGAAAATCGCTATGAGACTCAGTGTGATCCAAGGCTAAATGCTGATCAGGCTCTTGAACTTGCTTTCTTAATAGCTGATTTTGTAAAGAAAAACTAATATACTTATTATTTAATACCAAGGCAGTCATATTGGCTGTTTTGGTATTTAAAGATAACAATTACCAAGCTTCATACTTTAAATATTTTAAAATTTTATAAATTTACTTAACTTTTAATAGAAATTTTGCTAAATTATCAATAAAAATTATTAAATAATGGAGAAAGTATATGAGATGTGTATATGATATAGTTGTAATAGGCGGAGGTCCATGTGGAATCGCTACCGTTGTGGAGGCCAAAGCAAATGGATTTAAAAACGTTTTATTACTGGAAAAAGGCGATAATCATAGTCAAACGATAAGGAAATTTTATAAAGACAATAAACGTGTAGATAAAAGCTACAAGGGTCAAGATAGCACTATTCACGGAATAGTTGGTTTCGATGATGGCACTAAAGAGAGCACGCTTGATTATTTTGATGAGTTGCTTGATAACAATGAGATTGATACCGCGTTTAATTCAGAGGTTGAGAGTGTTAAAAAAGAAGATAGCGGCATATTTCATATAACTACATCAACAGCAGGATACGGAGCTAAAAATGTGGTAATTTCAATAGGCAAAATGGGGCGTCCTAATAAACCTAGCTACAAAATTCCGCCATCTTTAAATTCTGTTGTAAATTTTAACCTTGATTCTTGCTCTAGCAATGAAAAAATAATTGTAGTGGGCGGAGGAAACTCTGCTGCAGAATATGCGGTAGATCTTAGCGAAAGAAACGATGTAACTCTAAATTATAGAAAAGATAAATTTACCAGATTAAACGATATAAATGAGGCTGCTGTTATGGCACTTTTTAATGCCAATAAGTTAAATTTAAAGCTTGGCGTAGATATTGAAGGGCTTGAAAATGAGTCTGGAAAGGTAAAAGTCATTTTTACTGATGGAACAAGTGAGATCTTTGATCGTATAATATATGCTATAGGTGGCTCTACTCCCGTTGATTTTTTACAAAAATGCGGTGTAAAGCTAGATGCCGATAAGGATCCAATCGTAGATGATGACTATGAAAGTAGTGTAAAAGGGCTTTATATAGGTGGTGATATAGTGCTAAAACATGGCGGTTCTATAGTTTTAGCTTTAAATCACGCGCATAAAGTAATACAAAGCATTAAGGATAAAGGCAATATCTAATTGAATAGGCTTAAAATTGTAAATTTAACTCTATTTGCACTGTTTGGCATTTTACTTGCACTTAGCTTATATTTTGTATATATAAATACCGGTAAAAAATATAATCCTAGGCAAGATCAAAATGAGGTTGCTATCCATGTTTTAAGCTTTGATGAGCTTCCTAGAAACGAGCAGGAAAAATATGTTAAAAAAGATAATCTTGATACTTACGGTAAATTTCTAACGCCAAAAAGCTATGAGAAAAATTTAAAAATTAGCAGCATAAACGAGCCTATACCTAGTGATTTAGAGGAATTAAAACGTCAAGTAAGCGACCTAAGAGTTCAAAACAAGATACTTTATGATGACAATATAGATTTAGTGAGTAAAAATTTAGAGATAGCAAATTTACTAAGTTCTAAAGATGCAAGCCTATCATATAAAAATATAAATTTAAGAATGATAATGGACTCTGAGAAGTATTTGGAGACAATAAATGATCTTACGAAAAAACTAGAGGAGAGCCAAAACGAAAATTTGCAAAGCTCTAAAATTTCATCTCAAAAGATTGTCAAGCTTCAAAATGAGATTGATTCTTTAAGAAACGAAATGGTTAATAGGCTTAATCAGTTTGAAGGGGATAAGGCTCAGCTAATCTCAAAAAATAGTGACGAAATGAGCAAAAATCTAAAGACTCAGATGGATGAAAAGCTAAGACTTGAAAAAGAGCTTTTAAAGATCACCGGCGAGCTCTCTAAGATAAAAGATGAAAATGCTAGAATGACCGATTCATTAAGTTTAAAAGAGTTTGAATTTAAAAGAGTAGAAACCGAGCAAAAGGATAAGGTCTTAAAGATACAGGCTGCAAGTCAAGATATGATAAATACTTTAAATAAGGAATTTGAAGTCAAAAAAAATGAATACGAAAAAGATATAAAATCAAAACTTAATGAAATAGAGGCTCTTAAAAGAGAGCAAAATTTGCTTAAAGAATCGCTTGATTTAAAGTCAAAAGAGCTTGAGAAAAAGCTTGCGGAGTTAAATTTAATAAACGAAAAAAATGATAAATTTATATCTTTAAATAAAGAGCAAAATGCCACGATAGAAAATCTTAAGTCAAGACTTCAGATTGAAAGAAGTGGTTTTGAGAAGGAAGTTGCCGGGATGTGGAGCTTGCATAAAAAAGAGGTTGAAAAACTTAAAAAACAGCTTAATGAATTAAGCTCAAATTTGCAAAATACAAAAGATGAGCTTGAGAAAGAGATAACTAAATTAAAAGAGCAAAATTTAAAAAAAGATGAACAGATAATTCAAAGCGAGTCAAATATAACCTCTCTTAATGCAATGTTAGCCACTCAAAAAGAGAGGCTTGAGAGTGAGATATTTGCAAATAAAAAAAATATTCAAAACTACAAAATATTAAACGATAAGATCACATCTTTAATACAAGGTAATGCAATTATAAGCAAGGAGGCGAAAAAACGAGTAGATAATGCGGAAATTGCCGTAGAAATTCATAAAAAAACCATTGATGAGCTAAATTCTACTCTTGCTCTTAAAGATAAAGAGATAAGTGAGATAAATTTAAGGCTAGAAAAAATAAAAAACAGCCTTGAAATTCAAACCAAAAAAAATGAAACATTGACGCAGAGTTTAAAAAATAATCAAAATCCACTCTCGTTGGAAGTATCCGAGCTTAAAACCAAGATTTCACAGCTTATGCAAGAGAGCGAATATCTAAGTAACGAAAATGATAATTTAAAAAAGATAATTCAGCTAAATTTTAAGGCTGAAGTACCTAAAAAAGTGGTTTTTATAGCATCTATAGAGTGCGATGATATGGTTATAGGCTCAGATAAGCCAACTACAATGTGTAAAAATAGAGTAAGTGAGTTTATTCAGCGCTATAATTCAAACTATTTTTTTGAGATTATACCTATAGTTAGTCATGGAAATTTTATAGCTACCTCTAAAGTAGCTCAACTGATACCAAAAAACGAGCTTGAAAAGATAAATTTATATGCGAATTTTGGTATAGGAAGAGAGAGGGCAAAAACTGCCGGAGAGCTTATAAAAGATGAATTTGGAGACTTTTCTCGCATATCTTATAGTAATGAAATAATAACATCAGATAATAAGCAGGGTTTTGTTATAAAGGTGTATCGATGAGGCTCATGCAGCCTAAAACAGGGTATCGGTACAACTCCGATACAATGATGCTCTATGACTTTGTGTCAAAAATAAAGCCAAAAGGCAAAGTCCTTGATGTAGGATGCGGATGTGGTATATTGGGGCTTTTGTTAAAACGTGATTTTGCTAGTATTAATATTGATATGCTTGATATTCAGGAGTCAAATATAAATTTGGCAAAACAAAATGCCGACACAAACTCTATTGAGGCAAATTTTATTACAGCCGATTTTTCTAATTTTAAAAGCGATAAAAGATATGATCTTATAGTCTCAAATCCGCCTTTTTATCACGATGGGTCCAAAAAAAGCGAGAATGAACATATAAAAATTAGTAGATATAATGAATTTTTGCCTCTTGAAAATTTGATCAAGTCGTCAAATTCGCTTCTAAAACCTCATGGAGCTTT
Organism: Campylobacter sp. RM16192; assembly: GCF_004803855.2. Lineage (NCBI taxonomy): Bacteria > Pseudomonadati > Campylobacterota > Epsilonproteobacteria > Campylobacterales > Campylobacteraceae > Campylobacter > Campylobacter sp. RM16192. Next base: position 827,851 of record NZ_CP012552.1, read on the forward strand.
TGTGTTTTGTTATGATGCAAAGCAGCTTAGTGAAATTTTAATATGTTTAAAAAAGTATAAATTTACGCCCTCAAGGCTATGCTTTATTCATCCCAAAGCAACTATTGAAGCAAATTTAGTTATGATAGAGGCGAAAAAGAGTTCAAAGGCGCTAATGAAGATATTGCCCCCTGTTTTTGTTTTTGAAAATGATAGATATAGTGAGGTTGCTAGTGAAATTTTTGCTAGAGCAAATACTCTTAGTGAGGATTTTGATTGCTAAGACAAGATGGATTTGATTACGAATTTGACTCTACTAAGTGCTCTGAGTGTGGCGGTAGGTGTTGCACGGGCGAAAGTGGATATATATGGATAAGTCCAAATGAAATTTCAGCTCTTGCTGGATATCTTAGTCTTGATGAAGGCGAATTTAGAAGCAAATTTTTAGAAAAGCATGGTTATAAATTTAGTATAAAAGAGAAAAATTATAACGATGGCTATGCCTGTATATTTTTTAATGAGAGCGAAAAAAATTGCTCTATTTACGAGTTTAGGCCAAAACAGTGTATGAGTTTTCCTTTTTGGGATTATTTTAAAAATCATTTTGATGAATTGGAGAGAGAATGCGTGGGAATAAGGCGATTGTAGGAATTTTATTAATATTTTCCATGTTTTGCATAGGAGCGGCTAACGAAGATAAAAAATTTGATGAAAATCTCTATATACTTGAAGCGCTTATGGCGGTTGATAATTCTAAACACGAAGATGCCGTTGGTATCTATAAAGAGCTTTTTAAAAAAACTAATAAAACAACCTATTTAAAAGAGGCTTTGAAATTCGCATTTGTTTCAAATAGCTCTGATTTTAATGAAATTTTAAAACTTGCTGAGCAAAATTTAAAAGACGATCCTGATTTTTTGCGCATCAAAGGCGCAAAACTAATGGGACAAAACAGATTTGAAGAGGCTAAAGAGGTATTGGAAAATTTGGTCAAGAAAGATCCTAAGCCTAGAAGTCATATAATGCTTGGCTCTCTTTTTTCTATGCAGCATAAGAATGAAGAGGCGCTGGCTCAGTTTCAAAAAGCTTATGATATAGAAAAAAGCGACGAGAATTTGATCAGGATTGCTGATTTTCTTTATAATAAGATGGGTAGAAATCAAGAGGCGATAAGCTATCTTGAGACATCAAGAAGAATCAATGGTTGTAGCGTGCATGCGTGCATGACTTTGATAGACTTTTATATCCATATGCAACAGTTTAATAATACGATTGAAATCTACGAAAATTTGTATGAAATTACAAAGGAAAAAGATTTTCTAAATAAGGCTCTTGGAATTTATGTTTATCAAAAAAACTATGAAGATGCTATTAAATTTCTAAAAAAATATAATCATAACAATGATGCTTTGATGGAAATTTATGCTATGACAGGAGATTTTGATGGTGCGTATAATAAGGCAAAAGAGATTTTTGACAAGAGCTTTAATATAGAATATCAGGTTAAAATGGCAATATATCAATACGAGCGCGATTCTAAAAAAATGACTAAAAAAAGCCTTGATGAGATCATTTATAACTTTGAAAAGTCTGTAGGCAAGCTTGATAATCCTGTATATTTTAACTATTACGGATATTTGCTTATAGATTACGATGTGGATATTAAAAAAGGCATAGAGCTCGTTAAAAAAGCTCTTGAAAAAGATCCAAAATCTGTATATTATATAGACTCTCTTGCGTGGGGTTACTTTAAACTTGGAGATTGCAAGAAAGCCGATGAGCTTATGCAAGGAGTTATGCATGATAGTGATTTTATAGAAAGCGATGAAGCAAAAGATCATATAAGAATGATAAAAGAGTGTTTGCAGAAGAATAAAAAATGATACTTGATCAGATCATAGAGCGAACAAAAGAGGATTTAGAGCAAAGAAAGGCCAAATTTCCTCTTGAGTGGCTAGGTAGAAGTCTTGCTTATAATCCTTATGCGCCTAGAGATGTTATGAGCGTATTAAAGTCTAATGAAAATGAGCCTCTTAAAATAATCGCTGAGGTTAAAAAAGCTAGCCCCAGTAAAGGTATTATTAGAAGTGAATTTGAGCCTATTTTTATAGCCAAAAACTATGAAGATGGTGGAGCTAATGCGATCTCTGTTTTAACTGAGCCTCATTACTTTAAGGGAAATTTGGAGTTTTTAACTCAGATTAGAAGATATACGGCAACTCCTCTACTTAGAAAAGATTTTATCATAGATAAATATCAGATAGTTGAGGCTCTTGTTTATGGGGCCGATTTTATACTTTTGATAGCTAAGGCTCTAAGCAGGGTTAGGCTAAAAGAGCTTCTTGAATATGCTCATCATCTTGGGCTTGAGGTTCTTGTGGAGACGCACGATAAGGAAGATATCGCTAAGGCGATTTTTGCTGGAGCGAATATAATAGGAATAAATCATAGAAACCTGCAAACTTTTGAAATGGATATGAGTTTATGTGAGCGTCTTATACCGCTTTTGCCTCACAATAAAATCATAGTGGCTGAAAGCGGACTATTTGATCACGAACAACTTGTAAATTTAAATAAAATAGGTGTCGATGCTTTCTTGATCGGAGAGCATTTTATGAGACAAGATGATATTGTAAAAGCGGTTAAAACCATAAAGGAGGGGTGAGATGGAGCATCTTTGTGCGCCTTGGAGAAGTGAATATTTTAGCAAGAAAATGTCCGGATGTGTATTTTGCGATGTTGTAAAGCATCCTGAAAATGACGCAAAAACCGGAGTTTTGTTTCGTGCTAAATATTGCTTTGGTGTAATGAACCTCTATCCATATACTCCAGGACATTTTATGGTCATACCTTACGAGCATGTCGAAAAAATTGAAAGCCTAAATGATGAAACTTGGATTGAGATGAGCAGATTTGTAAGAAAAGGTGTGGAAATTTTAAAAAAAGAGCTTGGCGCAATGGGTGTAAATATCGGTATGAATTTAGGAAAAGCCGCAGGAGCAGGGATAGCTGAGCATGTGCATTATCATCTGGTGCCAAGATGGGAGAGAGATACTAATTTTATAACATCTATTGCCGATCTAAGAGTCAATGGAGTGCCTTTTCATCCGCTATATGAGAATCTGAAAAATGCTTTTGAAAGTGTTAAATTTGAGTAAAATATAGAAATAATTTAAATTCTTTAAGATGTTTTATCTAAATATTGCAAAAAGCCATTCTCATTTAAAAAATATTGTTATATAATCGGACTTTATGAAAGTATAAAACGAAATTTTGTAGAATCTCATAACTAAAATTTTGTTTTAAAAATTTTATAAAAATGAGAGTGATTGGCTCGGATTTAATCTAATTCTTAAAAAGAGGAGTTGCAAAATGAGATCTGCCATCAAGGCTATCTTGTTATTTTTATTTTTTGTACCCCTTGCTTTCGGAAGTATATTAGATGACGGCAGGCTTGATTGCGATGAAATTTTAGCAAATAAATCTCGCGTTTTTTTTGATAATTTCAATCTTCAAGCGGCTGGATTAACGGATATTGACTTTAAGTGTTCAAGCTCTCTTTTAAATTTAAAACATATAGAGAATTTGCTTGATATATCAAGCAAAATAAGATCAGAGAGTCGTTCTTGTGTAGGCAAAATTGCGGATATAAATTTAAATAATTTTAAATTTATGCTTTTAAAAGCCGGAATTGTGCCTGAAATTTATGCAAAAACACTTAGTGAAGCTGAACAATACGAAAAAGAGCTTGAGCAAAATAGAGCATTTTTTAGATATTGGGGGCATCAAACTCTTTCAAATTTTTTACTGTTTAAAGCATTTAATAAAAACTACAATGAAGCTCTTGCTCCCATGATAAAGCACTATATGGGTAGCTTTAGAATGGATGAAGGCAGTGCTATTTACTATGCCACAAAGATTGTAAATGAGTTTTTAAAATTTGCGATTGCAATACAAAAAGAGAATTTCTTAGCCAATATTCCAGATATTAGCGAGGTGCAAAAACGCGTAAGCGATCCTCAATTCTCAAAGCATGATATAAATGAGCTTTTATATTCTGGAAAAATTTCTAAAGATTCATTGCAAAAAGCTTTTGAAACTGCACTTCTTTATGATAAAAATATAGATATTCTTAAAGAATTTATACAAATAGGAGTAGATATTAATAGCGGATATGAGAGTCCTCTTTTTTTCGCTCTTAATAATTTAAAGAGTGTTGAGCTTTTACTTGAAAATGGAGCTGATGTAAATTATTCCAATTTACTTGGACAAACCCCTCTTTTTAGAGCCGTAGGACTAAACGATATTAATCTAGTAAAGCTACTTGTTGATCACGGAGCTGATGTGAGTAAGAGGACGATTGATATAAATACAAAGCTTGCTTATACTTCAAATTTAGGTGAGGTTTTGCCAAGCTATATAAAACCTTGTGATTTTGAACATACTTCAAGGACTATTTTTATGGAAGCCGCTCGTAAAAGCGATGTTGAAATTTTAAAATTTTTAATAGCCATAGGTGTCGATTTAAATGCTGTAGATGATGCTGGATTTAATGCTTTTGATTATGCGATAATGGGTAAAAAAGAGGCGAATTTACAGTATCTAAAAGCTCTTGGCTTAAAGTCAAATTTTGATAATTAGAAGGAGTTGCTAGTGAAAGGAACGGCTTTTATAACCGGAGCCACATCTGGATTTGGCGATGCGATAGCCAGAAGACTATCAAAAGAGGGGTATAAAATAATCGCTATAGGTCGCCGAATTGATAGATTGAAAAAATTGGCTCAGGAGCTAAAAAATACTCATATAATAGAGTGTGATATCAGGGATAAAGATGCTGTTTTTGAGGCTGTAAAAAATATTCCGGAATCTTATAGGGATATTGAAATTTTAGTTAATAATGCAGGTCTTGCGCTTGGAGTGGAAGGCATATTGCAAACAAATGTAGAAGATCTTGAAACTATGGTGGATACCAATATAAAAGGACTTTTATATTCTACTAAAGCCATTTTGCCTATCATGGCTGCCAGAAAGAGCGGATATGTATTTAACTTAGGATCTACTGCCGGCGCTTGGCCATATCCTGGAAGTCATGTTTACGGTGCTTCTAAGGCTTTTGTAAAACAGTTTAGTAGAAATATAAGAAATGATTTAAAAGGTAGTGGTATTCGCGTTACAGAGATTGCGCCTGGTATTTGCAAGACCGAATTCAGCGAGGTTAGGTTTAAGGGCGATATAGAGCGTGCTAATGAGGTTTATGCCGGCTTTGAGCCTATAACCTCTCAGGATATAGCAACTATTGTGGTAAATTGTATAAATATGCCAAAGCATGTTAATATAAATGTTATAGAGTTGATGGCTACTGCTCAGACATGGGCTGGGCTTCATGTGGAGAAAAATTAAATTTAATACAAAGGAAAGAGAGTGCAGAGGTTTTTATTCTTATTTTTATTACCTATCTTAGCTTTTGCTGTAGATCCTGAAGTAGCGGCAAAAAACGCTCAGACGTTTGGTATTTGGACGCTTGTACCACCTATAGTGGCTATAGTTTTGGCTTTTATAACAAAAGATGTTATTTTATCGCTTTTCATAGGTGTTTTTAGTGGAACTTATTTGATAAGTATTGCAAATAACGGTGTTTTTACCTCTTTTGTAAAGGGCTTTATAAGTATAGTTCAACGCATAGTAGGCTCAATGGCAGATAGTTGGAATGCCGGTATTATTCTTCAAGTTCTTTGTATCGGAGGTGTTGTTGCCTTAATTACAAAAATGGGCGGCACAAAGGCTGTAGCTTTATGGCTTAGCAAAAGAGCAAAGACTGGAATTTCGGCACAGATTTCAACCTGGGTTATGGGTCTATTTGTGTTTTTTGACGACTATGCAAATGCTTTGATCGTAGGTCCAATTATGCGCCCTATAACGGATAAATTTAAAGTTAGTCGTGAAAAATTAGCGTTCATTATAGACGCTACCGCTGCTCCTATAGCCGGTATTGCTATCATTTCTACATGGGTGGGGCTTGAAATCTCACTTATTAAAAACGGTTATGAACTAATAGGAGTAACAGATATCAATGCCTTTGGAATATTTGTCGAGACAATTCCTTATAGATTTTACAATTTATTTATGCTCTTTTTTATAGTTTGTACCGCTTTTATGGGGCGAGAATTCGGAGGTATGTTAAAGGCTGAAAGGAGAGCTCGCACAGGAGAGCTTCACTCAACCAAGTCAAGAATGGTGGATGTCGAAGATAAGACTCTTGAGCCAAAGGAGGGTATAAAGCTTCAAAGTTCAAATGCTGTTATTCCACTTTTAGTCCTTATAATAGGCGCATTTGTTAGCTTTTATTTCAGCGGATTAAATGCCTTGCAAGGAGAGGCTCTTGAAAAAGCCACGGCAAATCCGTTTACGTTTGAAACGTTTAGAGAGACATTTGGTAACGCCGATGCGTCCGTTGCTCTATTCCAATCCGCGCTTTTAGCGACTATAGTTGCAATCTTTTTAGGTATATATAGAAAAATATTTAGCGTAAAAGAGGCTATCGAGACATGGGTTAAAGGCTGGAAAACAATGATAGTAACGATTGTTATCTTGCTTCTTGCTTGGAGCTTAAGCTCTGTTATAAAAGAGCTTGGCACATCAAGATATCTTGTCGATATGCTATCTGCCTCTACGCCTAAGATAGTCCTTCCTGCAGCTGTATTTATTCTTGGTTCATTTATATCTTTTTCTACAGGTACAAGCTATGGAACAATGGGAATTTTAATGCCTCTTGCCATTCCTCTTGCAAATGCTGTAGGAGTAAATAGTGGACTTGAAGGAGACGCACTTCATGCCTATATGATAGTAAATATCTCAGCTGTTTTAACCGGAGCCATATTTGGCGATCACTGTTCGCCGATATCAGACACAACGATACTTTCATCAATGGGTGCAGGATGTAATCACATAGATCACGTTCAAACACAGATGCCTTATGCTCTAAGCATATGCGCAGTAAGTATTCTTGTAGGTTATATGCCTGTATCTTTAGGGCTTAGTATATGGCTTGCTCTTCCTCTTGGCTTTTTGGCAGTAGTGTTATTGGTTAGATTTGTAGGACAGAAAGTTTAATTTGAGTTTGGATTGTAAATTTGTTTCAGAGTGCGGAAGCTGCACTCTGAATTTACCTTATACCGAGCAAATAGAGTTCAAAAAAGAGTATATTGAGCGAGAATTTAAAGATTTTTATGCCGGAGAGTTTGAATTTTTTGCTTCGGAACCAATTTGTTATCGTAGTAGAGCAGAGTTTGGAATTTATCACGACAAAGACAAGATAAGCTACTCTATGCGCGGTAAAAATCAAAAATTTGTAATGATTGATGAGTGTTTGAAGGTTGATTCTAAAATAGTCGTTCTTATGCCGCCTCTTTTAAGATATATAGAAACAAATAGAAATTTAAGAGATAAAATTTTTGGAATCGAGTTTATATCAACCAAAGATGAACTTTTGGTAGTGCTTTTGTACCACAAGGATATTTCAAATTTAAAGAGCGAATTTGATGGCATGGCACAAGAATTTGGAATTTTTGTTATCGCAAGAAGTAGAGGCAAAAAACTGATAACTGGAAGCGAAAATTTAAAAGAAAGATTGAATATACTTCAAAGAGAGTATAAATTTATCTTGGGTGATGGAGCCTTTATTCAACCAAATAGAGCCGTCAATGAAAAGATGATAGGTTGGGCTAAAGATTGTGTAAAAGATAGCCGTGATATGCTTGAGATGTATTGCGGACATGGAAATTTTACTATTCCGATGGCTGATAAATTTAATAAAATTTTAGCCACGGAGATTTCAAAGAAGTCAATTGAAAACGCACTTAAAAATTGTGAATTAAACGGTGTCGATAATATAAAATTTATTAGACTTTCGGCAGATGAGCTTATGCAAGCTTTTGCCGGTGTGAGAGAATTTAATCGCTTAAAAGAAATAAATTTGAGCGAATTTAACTTTTCTCATATCTTAGTAGATCCTCCTCGCGCAGGTCTTGAGTCAAGTGTAATAAATTTTATAAAAAATTATGAAAATATAATCTACATATCCTGTAATCCGACCACTTTAAAAGAGAATCTAAAAGAGCTTTCCAAGAGCCATAAAGTAAGTAAATTCGCAATTTTTGATCAGTTTGCCAATACTACTCATATAGAGTGCGGAGTGCTTTTAAGGAGCAAAAATGATAATTGATGATATATTAAAAACATCTAAAAATATAGCTATAGTAGGTCTAAGTCCAGACGAGAGCAAGGCTAGCCATATGGTAGCTAAATTTCTAATCAAAGAGGGATTTAATATCTTTCCAATTTATCCCAAAGAGGATGAAATTTTAGGTCGCAAAGTCTATAGAAACTTAAGTGAGATAGATGAAAAGATAGATATAGCCGTTATGTTTAGAAAAGGCGAATTTGCTGAAAATTTGATAATGGAAGTCATAAATTTAGGCATTAAAACTCTTTGGCTTCAACTTGGTATCACAAATAAAAATGCTAAAATAATAGCTAAAGAAAATAATATAAATTTTGTCGAAGATAAATGTATAAAAATAGAGTTAGAGAGGTTTAAAAATGATATCGTTAAATAAAATAATACAAGCCAAACGCACCATAAGCGGATTTGTAGATAAAACTCCGTTTGCATATAGCACTAGACTTAGCCAGATGAGCGGAGCTAGCGTATATCTAAAAAAAGAGAATTTGCAACGTACCGGAGCTTATAAAATAAGAGGTGCATATAATAAGATAGCAAATTTGAGCGAAGAGGAGCGCAATAAGGGTGTAGTTGCTGCAAGTGCAGGAAATCATGCGCAAGGTGTCGCTTTAAGCGCTAGAGAGTTTGGAGCTAAGGCTATTATCGTTATGCCTGAATCTACACCACTTTTAAAGGTTGCCGGTACTAAGGCTCTTGGTGCAGAGGTTTTACTAAGCGGAGATAATTTTGACGAAGCTTATGAATTCGCTGTGTCCTATGCCAAAGAAAACGGCATGAGCTTCATACATCCATTTAATGATGAATTTGTAATGGCTGGTCAAGGAACAGTAGGGCTTGAAATGCTTGATGAGATAGCAGATCTTGATATGATAATAGTTCCTGTCGGCGGCGGCGGGCTAATAAGCGGCATAGCAAGCTGTGTTAAGCAGGTAAATCCGGATATCAAAGTAATCGGAGTAAGCGCAAAGGGCGCACCTGCAATGTATAATAGCTTTAACGCAAAAAAAGTCATAAACTCAAAATCGGTTCGTACAATAGCCGATGGAATTGCTGTTAGAGACGCTAGTGAGATAACCTTGGCTCATATTGTTGAGTGCGTTGACGAGATAGTGCAAGTAGATGATGAAGAGATAGCTAATGCGATCTTGTATCTTTTGGAAAATCAAAAGATAGTCGTAGAAGGTGCAGGAGCCGTAGGCGTAGCATGTGTTATGCACGGTAAGGCAAAGATCAAAAAAGGCTCTAAAGTAGGCATAGTCTTAAGTGGCGGTAATATCGATGTGCAGATGTTAAATATAATAATAGAAAAAGGCCTTATCAAGTCATCTCGCAAGATGATTATACAAGTAACATTGATAGATAAGCCCGGCGCACTTTTAAGCTTAACAGATGCGCTTAAAGCCGCAAATGCCAATATCGTTAAGATAGATTACGATCGCTTCTCCACTGAGCTTGAGTATGGCGATGCAAGTATTATCATAACGCTTGAGACAAAAGGCAAGGATCATCAAGAGCAGGTTAGCAAAAGCTTAAAAGGCGCAGGATTTGAGTTTAGACAAATTTTTTAATATAAAGTAGTGATATTAATACTAAATTCATTATTTTTTGCTAAAAAGCTTTAAAAAAGGAGAATATATGATTGATTATATGATTTTAGCACTTATGGCTTTTTTATTGGTTGTAGTTTTTATGCTGTTTAAAATTGTTAAAATTTCAAGTAGCAATAGATCCAGTAAATCTTCTATAAGCAATGAGATATTACAGCTTAAGTCTATTGGTGAGCTTTCCGTTTTTCAAGTCTATAGCAAAGAGATAGTCACAAAGACCGATCACGCGTTTGGAAGCTTTGGTAAAGAGTATTTAAGATGGCTGGTAAGCGAGAAAAAGCTATCGATGATATTTGAATTTGAGATAAATTTCATATATGATCTAACTAGTCCAAAGATGGATATCATAAATACGGCAAATAGCGAATACCTAATAGTAATGCCTCCATGTAAATATAAATTTTCGATTGCAAATATGAAATTTTACGATGAAAAAAACGGTAAATTTATCCCATTTTTGTTACCTGATTCGCTAAACGGCTTTTTTGGAAGCACATTTAGAGAAGAGGATAAAAATAGGCTTATAGAAGAGGCTAGAAATGAGGTCGAGAAGATGTCTGTCAAGCTGATATCAGAACTTCAAAGTAAAATTCATAAATCCGCTCGAGATACGCTTGAAGCTATCGCTAAAAGTTTTGGGGCTAGGGCATTGAAATTTGAGTTTCATGACGATGATGAACCGCTTGGTGCAAGGCTGAATTTACAAAACGTAGCTTAAAAATTAGTCTAATTTTTAAAATATTCCTTATTTAGAAAAGCCTTTATAGCTTTTCTTGCTTGCAAATTTGCTTAATATTTGTATATTGATACTTGCCAATATGCTATAAAAGTAAAGTAGATAAAATTTAATCAATTTATAAAAAGGCAGATAATGGCAGTTGTAAAGGCTTTATTGATAGGCAAAGTTCAAACTTATGGAGACGCAAATTCAGCTAACTCAATAAATAAAATTTGGCAAAGCGCAATCTTTAAAGTGGCGACAAAAGATGAAATTTATGCCGATAAATTTGGTTTTAATGGAGATGAGGTTGCTGATAAAAAGCATCATGGTGGAGAGCAAAAGGCTATATTTGCAAATTCTTATGAGAATTATCTTGCATGGAGTGAGTTCTTGGGTTTATCAAATTTGCCTTTTGGTGCAATGGGAGAAAATCTTACGATTTCAGGAATGCATGAAAATAATGTATGTATCGGCGATATCCATAAAATAGGCTCAATTGTGCTTCAGATAAGTCAACCTAGAAAACCTTGTTTTAAACTATCAAAACGTTGGATGAATGCAGGAATGGCAAAAGAAATTTTTAGAAGCGGGCTTAGCGGATGGTATTATAGAGTTCTTGAAAATGGTTATTGCAAGGCCGGCGATATAGTACAAATTATACAAAGAGATAAAGTTGGAATGAGCGTAATGGAAGTAAATCGTCTTTTTTATTCGCCTAAAGATAATATGTCTTTGATGGATAAATTTATGAGTTTAGATAGCTTGAGTGATCGATGGAAAGATGATGTAAAAAAGCGTATCGATGGAATTTATGATACATCATATATGCAAATACTTTAAGTCAATCTATTGTGTTTTTAAAATAATTTCTAATTGAATTTTGTATTTTAATATGCTATTTTGCGATAAAACCTTGACAAAATTCAAAAAAATCACTATAATCACGTTTTCTTATTTGGTATTGGGGTATCGCCAAGCGGTAAGGCATCAGGTTTTGGTCCTGACATTCAGAGGTTCGAATCCTCTTACCCCATCCACTTTTATTATCGCGGAGTAGAGCAGTGGTAGCTCGTCGGGCTCATAACCCGAAGGTCGGTGGTTCAAGTCCATCCTCCGCAACCAATTTTATACACTTTTAAAAATCTTTTATCTTTTTTTATCACTCTTTTTTAATATATAGCTTCGATAAAATCGATATTTCGCCTGTATTTTTATCACTTTTTTAAACTTTTTATCACTTTTAATTTTATATTATCATAAGGAAAAATAGCGGACAATAACACGGACATTTTAATAAATGTCGAAATAAAAAAAGGTAGGTGTCCGTAAAATGCTCAATGATACCAAAATCAAGGGATTGAAGCCTAAAGAGAAGAGGTATAAGATTAGTGATGGGGATAATTTATATATCCAAGTTATGCCAAGCGGAACAAAGACTTTTATATATGAATTCAAAAGTAAAGAGAGCGGAAAATACAAGCGCATAAGTCTTGGCGCTTACCCTGCAGTGAGTCTATTAAAGGCCAGAGAGAAAAGGCTTGAATTTCAAAAGATGCTAGTAAGTGGACTGGAGCCTCAAGTCCAAAATAATAAGAACGTCATAACTTTTAAGGATGTTTTTGAGGAGTGGTTTGATTATAAACGCAAGGAGGTTAGTGCTAAACAAGCCTTTACTCATATGAGGTATTATGAAAGATTTTTTATACCCAAATTTGGAAGTAAGGATGTAAAAAGCATAACAAGAAAAGACATTATAGAGGCTACTGAAGAGTTAAATAAAGATGGAAAATTTGAAACGCTTGATAGAGCGCTTGCCAGTATCACATCTTTATTTAAATGGGCTTTGGTTAAAGATTATTTAGAACATAATGTAGCTCTTGATATAGAGAAAAAAGCTCTTTTTAAAAAACCTAAAGTGACTCATTATGCGGCTATACTTGACGAAAACGGGATTAGAAATTTAATAAAAAATATACAAGGATATTATGGAGATGTTAGGGTTATAACATCTGCTCTTTTTGGGCTTTTAACAGCACAAAGACCTTTTAACGCAAGGGCCGTAAAGTGGTCTGAGATAGATCTAGAAAATAAAATGTGGATAATTCCTGGCAATTCAATGAAGATGAAAGAGCCTCATAGTGTGCCGTTATCAAATCAAGCTGTTAAGCTTTTGAAAGACTTTAAAAAATTTGAGTTTAAAAGCGAGTATATCTTCCCTTCGGTAAAAACAACTAAACAACCTATAAGTGATAATTCGGTTAGATCAATGCTTAGAAATTTAGGGTATAGTAACGAAGAGATAACCCCGCATGGATTTAGAGCCATGTTTAGTACTATTTGCCACGAACATATGGTGGAACATGGTTTAAGCGAGCGCATAATAGAGCTCTGTTTGGACCATACGGAGCGAAATAAGATAAAAGCCGCCTACAATCATGCGAAAAATTTAAAAGAGCGAGCGGCTTTAATGCAGTGGTGGGCAGATTATCTCTCAAGGCTTTGTCCTGATATATAAGCAAGTATGCTGTTTTTGGAATAATAACATACTCTGGAATTAACTTTGTTTCGCTTGATAAGCCCTTTTTTTGACAATGTCCATAAAATATTTGCCCCCTTAAGCCTTAGTAATTCTCTGGCTTCCTTTGATGTTATCCATGTATCGTTCATTTTAGCTCCTTTTCGTGGTTTATGTCGTATAACTCTGATTGAGCGTGTCTTAAAGATCTAAGCATTTTTAGTTTTTCTTTGTCATCGAGGCTTGTCTTTTGAATAGACATACCCATCTCTGACAAATCGTGCCTTACTGTATCGATTCTATGCATTATTGCTCTTAATGATAAAGCTGTGTTTTTATCTAGCATTGACTGTCCTCAACTTTCTCATAAGTTGCCTCAAAAATATCAGGTTTACAAGGGTAAATTTCTCCTTTGATGCCCTTGATAATGTAGTCTCCGTCCTCTGCATACATTGTGCCTTCTGAGGTTTTTATTCGTGCTTGTAGTTCATCACGGTAAAACGAATCCCCGGATTCGTTCGGTGTATAACCAAAGGTACTAGTTTTTATATTGTTTTTTTTAACCTCATTTAAAAACCAACCTGGCATAGGCTCACAACCCAGCCTAAAAGCCTCTACCTCTACTGGTCTTTTTCTGTATTTCATTTTTTTATCCTTTAATAATTCTGGGTTTTCGTAGATATTACCTATAACCTCAAAATCCCGCAGTAGCATTTGATTTAACCCGTAGCCGCCCGTGCCGTCATCCATGAGATAGGCGGCTAACACACCATCAAAAACAATAGAGTAGGTTTTAATGTCTCCTATTTTTTTGATAATATCCCCCTCGTAAATTTCCTTGCCGTTCTTGTCTCTTAACCCTGTGTATTGCATAATATCAAATGCTCTTTGCTCTGGCGTGCCTGGAAAAATTTCCCAAGCTGGCAAGTGAAAAATATCGCCCCACTTAAGCATTTTTCTGTCTATTGTGTTCCACACTCTAAATTTTAATTCTCTCATCTTTTGTCCTTCAAATATTTTCTATATAGATATAGGCTATCTGCTCGCTGGCCTGGGCATAATTTTCATATTTGCCGTCGTTTGCTCTAACAATAATCGAGCGGATAAGCTCTTCATTCTTTACCCAAAAGTTCGTTAGCGGTTCGCAAAGTCTCTTAAATTTGCGCTCGTTTGGCGGCAAAAATAGACAAAGCAAAGATAGCGCAAGTTGCGGAGCGGTTATACAGAAGTTACCTTTTTTAACCGCTACTGCGTGATGAACTTTATCTATGATGTTCATAATGCGCTTGCTTTCGCTTTTATAAATTTGCAAGATGTCAAGCATCTCGGTTTTTAGCCTTTCAAGATCTGCGGTGATTTGCTTGGTGATGTACTTATCATCGCCATCGTCATACTCAAGCATAGAGTAGGCGATAGAAAATAGCGCGACATCTTTGAGCTCGTTTTTGGTTATCATGCTTGTTCCTTTTATATGTATTTTATAAACCTTGCAAATCTCGCAACTATTTCAGGCACTACGCTATTGCCTAATATTCCAACTCGCTCCACGTTTTCGGGAAACCCATTATCGTTTCGTATGTCTCGGATATTGTTTTTATATCCGTTTTTGTTTCGCCAAAGGTATCGACGATATATGGAAATAATTTCTTCTGATGGTTTTTGTGTGTTTCCATTTGAGAGGCAATCGAAAAGCGTTTCAACACAAAACTGTCCGATTTCGTCGGAGTAGGCAACAATATACGCTCTTTGTCTTTTATGTGGGTATCCAAAGGCATCTGCTCGTAGTAAAAAAGCTCTACATCTATATCCACGCTCCCTAAGCTCTTGCGTAAAAATTTTGAAGTATTGTTTGTTTCTGACAAGTTCGGGAGTGTTCTCAAACAAAATAAACTTTGGCTTTGTGACATTTGCTATCCTTAAAATTTCAATAAATAAACTACTTCTGCTTCCTTGTATGCCTACTCTTTTGCCGGCTAAGCTTAAGTCTTGGCAAGGAAAGCCGCCGGTAATTATGTCTATTTCTCCCAACTTATCAAGCGTAGGCTTATCAAGAGTATGGACGTCCTCAAAAATAGGCACATTAGCCCAATGTTTTTTAAGAACTTTTTGGCAATTCTTGTCTGTTTCACAAAAAGCGATAGTTTTATAAAAACCATCACTTTTATATTTTTGATTTATAGGTAGCTTGGTAAAGTCATAGTCTTGGTAGTTTGCACTCTCAAAACCTACAGAAAAACCACCGATACCGCTAAATAAATCTAAAATTTGCATTTGAGAGTCTTTTATCGCTTTAATCAAACAGTCCGTCTTTGGCTATACGAAGTTCACAATATGCCGGGTCAAACTCCCCGCCTGCAATCTTTGTGTGCCTTTCATCCGTCCAAACTCTAATCCATGCTTCCTCGTAATCAACGCTGATAACTTCGTAAAATTTATCTTGATCAGGCAAGGAGCCTAAATACGGAATTTTGGCTTCAAGCTTTTGCATAGGCTAACTCCTTTTCGTATATAAATCTAAAATATATATCGCCGAAAGATACTTTTATGCCGTTTTCTTTGGCGAACTCATACTCCATCTTTATGCCTTTAGAGCCTAGTGCAAACATTATCTCTCTCATGGAGTTACCGCCTGCGCTGATAAAAATTTCATCGCAACTTTTAAGCTGATTAAAGCATACCTTCATAGCCTCGTCGTGGCTTAAGTGCTCGCAGGTATACATATTTGTAAGTACTGGGCTAAAAAGCTCCACGCGCTCATCTGCGTAAAAAGTGCTAGCACTTTTCATCGAGGCAAGAGCGGCGGCACGGACGTCGCCGTCTCCTATCTCCTTAAGCTCTGTATACGGCGAGCAAACATATATCTTTTTAACGTTTTTCATCATGATCTCCGTAGTAAAATTTTATGCCTTGCATAAGGAGCTTTGCAACATCTTCTTTTAAATAAAAAGCTATAGATTTAATAGTATTGGGATCGCTGATATTGTTTATAGTGTCGGCTATAGTTTCTAAGCAAGCCTCATGCCCGTAATCTTTAAATCGTCTCTTTAAGTGGTTTGTAATTTCCTCTGTTTCAAAGCGCTCAAGGAGTTCATCTTCGCTTACCTCCTCTAATATCTCTTCTAGGTCTACGTCTACTCTTATTGTCATCTTAAATCCTTAAAACGGTATAACATCATCTTCTGCGTAAGGTGAAGCGTCTAAATTTGCATCCGCAGGCGGCACGTCTTGGCGCTCTCTTGTCTGCGGAGCGCTCCAAACTACATCATAAAGCATGTCTTCTTTAGCGTTTTGCCCTACGTTAAAAAGCGCGATATAGGCTTTATATCCGGGAATTAGCGGACTTTCTATATAGCCGCTAATGAAGTTTTTAGCCCCATCCTTGCTTTGTCTGTGCCATAAAGCACCTATGATCTGCCTAGCGCCTTCGTAGCCTTTAGGCTTTTGAAGCGCAATCTGATAATCAGGGAAATTCGCGTTTTTGGCTTTATCCTCTTTGCTTGTCCTTAAAAGAGCTACTTGAAGCGGTCTAAGAAACGGGAAATTTAACATCCCGCCTGTATAGCCTATCTTATCGCCGTTTTCATTAACGTACTCCATACGTTTGAAATATCCTACGTTCATTTTTTATTCCTCAATCGGGAAAAGCCCGCTTTGCGGCAAGGAGCTTTGCTCCCTTAGCTTCCATTCGGTCGCTACCGTCGCCCTTTTGGCTTGGGACGAACCACCTAAAGTCCCCGCAAGCGGGGTTCCCCTAAAATTTTTCACCTTATACTCCTTATAATAAATTAACTAAAATTTGCGTAACTATTACAAAACCTATAACCAAGGTAGCTATAAAAGCTCTAGTTATCATCACTGCTAATTTCTGCTTCAATGACATCATCTTCTACCTCGATTTCTATTTGATTAAATCTCTCTATAATCTCATTTGCGCTTACCGCTTCAGGCGGCATCATGGCTTGGCGATCAAGCATCTTGTCATGGCGCATAGTGCTAAGAGTGCTTATAAACTTAAGCATGTCTGCTTGCTCTTTGGTTAATTTCTCGCCACGTTTTTTCTTCTCTAAAATTTCAAGAGCTTCAATCTCAAGTGCCTCGTAACTTGCCGCTATCAAGACATTATTTCGCTCGATGTCGACTTTGGTATTTTTAACCGCGCTTTCAAGAGAGCTTCTTGTGATAAGAGCTACTACATCTTTGTTTTCACTCATGGCTAGAGTTACTTTGTTTTTAACCGCTTCATTCCAGTTAAATTTAGCTTTCCAGCGATTTATGCTTGAGCTTGAAGCTTTTAACCCACGATCCTTTAATTTCTCAGCCAGAGCCTCTTCGCTTATAGGCTTAAAGTCGTTTTCGTAGCAAGCGCTATCTAAAAACATTTCAAAGGCGATTTTTTGAATTTCGTTCATCTTTTAACCCTTTGTCTTGTCTGTCTTATGATTTGAAAAAAATCGTAAGACAGCTAAAACGCCTAAAATAGGATATTTAATAAAAACTTGTCTTTTTAAGTTTAAAAATCGTAAGACAGCATTTAAATACGATACTATCTTTACTTTCTTTATTAAGTTTTTTATCTGTCTTATGATTTTTACTATATTACTTATAGAAATAAAAAAATAAAAACAAAAAATATTTTTCAAAAGTAATATGTGGGCAAAAATCGTGTGACAATAAGACAAGGCAGACCTAGCCCCTATAAAATCGCTTTTTGCTTGGCTCGTGATGGATAAAAAATCATAAGACAATCGCAAGACAGCAAGCCTAAACATCTGCTTTTGCTCCGTTTGCTTGGTATATACTCATGCTTTCAATCATAACCGCTTGACCGCCAAAATTCACGGTGTCAAAGTCTAAATTTGAATTAAGCTTAATACCGAAAGTGCAATACGGTCTATCGTTCGTAAGCCCGACATAGCACTTTTGCAGCCGCTTTTGTCCGCCACTTATGACAATGTTATTAATCAGACACTCATCGCGCAAAGCTCTAAAGAAGTTTTTCTCTTTAAGCGGTGTGCCGCCTTTTTCCTCTATGAAGCTTTTATAAACTCCATATAGATACTTGTTTGGCACCATATAGTTTTCATCTGCAACAATCGCATCTCTAACAAAAGCGCGTATAGGATTTACTTCATCTTTATACTCTTCAAGCTCTGCCAACATGCGTTTAGAGCGTGTAAATTTGCCCTGAGTGATAAGGCGTTTAAGACCGCTAAGAGCAAGGTTAAAAATGCCCGCCATCTCGTCGTTAAAGCGCTCAGATAGACCTCTTATCTTTTGGCTATCTTTTACCTCTTTATCAAAACTAATCAAAACCATACGTCTAAATACGCCGTTGTCTATGCCTTGGCGCGGTTTTTCGTTGCCGGCAAAGGCTAGCTTTGGTTTTTCGTTTGGCATTAGGTTAAACGGTTTTTCGTTTTTCGGGTTGATCATGATGGAGTCTTTTGTAGAGACTAGGGCTTTAAGGTTGGCCATCTGCCCCTTGTCGGTTCCGTTTTTATCGATCTCGCTACCTATATTTATAAGCTTATTGGCAAGCCCATATAGCTGGTGTCCTTCAAATTGTTGCAGCTGGAGACTTGACACGTTGTCTTCTCCGAAGAAGTTGCGAATAGTATCAAGTATAACACTCTTGCCGTTGGCACCGCTTTTACCGTATAAAAACAAAAAGCTTTCAAAATCGTGACTTGGCAAAAAGCAATAACCGATAAATTCCATTAGCGTCTTGATGTCGTCTTCATCGCTCATAACATCTTTTAAAAATTTATCCCACTTAGGACACTTGGCGTCTTTGTCATATTTAAATTCAAGTATGTTTAGTGCTCCGTCTTTTATGTCGTGGTGCGTTTTAAAGGTGATATGCCCGTTTTTGCTTATAAAAATCGTGCCGTTTAATAAATTTATGATACGTCTTTGCTCGTCTCTTTTTATATGATCTAGCACATAGGCTTTGTTTACAAGGTTTTCAATAATCTCTTTTGAATTATTTACGCTACGTTTTTTAGTATCTACGTAGGCTATATTCATCCAAACGTTTTGCAAGAAGTTGCTAAGCGTAGTCAAATTTAGCCTCGCGTAGTGTGTTCCCGTCCAAAAATAAAGCTCGTTTTGATATTGGGCCAAGTGATAGCCTAGCTTATAAAGAGAGCTTTCAAAACTAGCCACCATATCTATAATATGCGTTTGGTGGTAGTTCTTGCGAAGAGTTGAGGATATTTTAAAGGCTTCATCAAACGCCTTTGCAAAACGATCAAACCTCTCTTCTTCTACCTCGGTTACAAGGAAATTTTTAAGATACTCATTTTTAAAGCATTCGTATCTTTCGCTGCCTATGGATTTTTTAAGAGCTTTTGCGTTATCTAAAACACTATCGATATATTCATCGTCAAGTTCGCCTTTAACCGGGAAGATGTTGATATAGTTTCCGTTTTCATCGCGCGCTAAAAATTCGTTTGTAACTTCATCAAAATACTTAACGATTTTCTTTTGTTTAAACGCTTCAAATTCTTTTCTTGCCTCCGGATAGTATTCGCAAATTTCATCCAGTATCGCATTTGTAGGTTTAAAACAGCTAAAAGCGATAAGATCAAATATAGGGTTTGTGGCAAGCCTTGGCATATTTGAGGCTATAAAATCGCTTATGTCGTAGTTGTGCGGTAGGTTTTTTGCTATGGCGTAAAACAAAACTATCTGCACGCTTTTTGCAATATCTTTTAGCTCATAAAATTTCTTAATAGCGTTTTTATATCCTGCCTCGTCATGATCAAACCATATATAGACATGTTTGTCCCTTAAAAGCTCTTTGTGAGGTTCAAAACTTGCCGTAACCCCACCTAGAGTAAGCACGTTTACATCAAAACTTAGCAAATTTAGCGCATCTTTTTCACCTTCGCAGATGATAACTCTATCGTCGGTATGCGCTTTAAAGTAGGATATAGGAAACGGATATGCGCTTGCGTCAGCTTCGCCTATCCACTTGCCGGGCATCCTCTCGCTTGTAAGGGTTTTAGCCTCTTTGTCCCATCTGAATTTTTGTCTATATTTAAAATTTACAGGCTCGCCTTTTTCGTCTCTTATGATGACGACAAAGCTTTTTTGCTCCATGTCGTAACCTAAAAGCTCTTTTGAATAGGCCTCAAAAGTCTGCGAAAAATATGCAGGGAAAAGGTCCTCAATCTTATCTTTTAACAGATCGTAGTTATTTTTCCTTGCTAGTAAAAGCTCCGGTGCTGTCTTTGCAAGGCGGAATTTTAAATTTTTAACGCGCTTTTCTTTCTCTGCCGCCTCTTTAGCCAATCTTGCTTCGTTTTCTTCGCGCATAAGCTTTTGGTGCGCTTCATAAGCGGCACGCTCTTCTTCACTCATGGCTTTTACGTTGATGTTGTTTGGGATATTGAAAAAATCACATACCTTTTTAGCCGCCTGTGTTGGGCTAAGCTGCTCTTTGAGCTCTATAAATTTAACTATATCACCGCTTGTATTGCATGCAAAACATTTAAAAAAGGCTCCGTCTCCGTTTGAGGTAATACCAAGGCTTGGAGTAGACCGGTTATGATCGTGAAAAGGGCAAAAAGCATTTGTGCCTCTAAACTCCATGCCGTAAATAGAGGTAACAAAATCTTTAAACTGCTCTTTTGATACGGTTTGTTTTATAGTCTGAAATATATTATCCATTTTTACTCTCTGCTAAAATTTCATCCGCAAATAGGCTGCTTTGCTTGATGTAAATTTTTAAAAGTTTGCCGACAATGCGTGCAAAATCAGGATTTTTAAACTTAAAATTCCTAAAATAGTGATAGACGCAATGCTCGCTTTTGCCGACTCTTTTGGCTACAAAACGGGCAATGTCTTTCTCACTAGCGCCACACTCAAGGGCTTTATAATAAAGCTCTGAAATCTCTTCAAAATGAGGGCATTTGTAGTTGCTATGAACGTACAAAAGCCCGTCTTTAAAGATAAATCTATCTTGCCTGCCGTTTTTCTTATCCAAATAAGATAAGTTTTGTATGTCCTTTTTGGTGGTCTCAAAGTAGGTTTCTACGGCGTTAAGCGAGATAAATTCGCGGCTCATCTTAATCCCCTGAAAAAAGATAAAATGCGATGCCACCGATTAAAGCGCCACCCGTAAAATATGAAATCAGGCATATTGCCCTCCTTTAAAATTCACTCTTTAAGCTCCTTTGGGATAGAATGGAGTCCTCAAAACACTAACCCAAAAGGAGCCAAAACAATGAACGATAGTCAAAAACAAACTGAGCTCTTAGAAAAACTTCTTGAAGAGCTCAAAGTGTCAAACGACTTAAAAATTTTAGAACTCATGCTGAAATATAACGCCGATGTCAGCATGTTTTTCGGCAAGTTTTTTGAGCAGGACGGCAGAGAGGCCGAACTAGTCCCCCTTGCCGATCTCGCCCACGACCTCATAAATGAAGCTAGAAAGAGACCTCTCTAAGCTCTCAGCCGAGTATTTTCTTTGTCTAAAGATGTTTGTAAGGAGATCTTTAACCTCTTGCAAGCTCTTTTTAGACTCAACTACTTCCAGAAGCTCTTTAGCTTTTGCTACTCGAGCCTCACACTTAGCTATCTGAGCTTGAAGCTTTAAAATTTCAAGCTCATTCGCACTTATATCCGCTTGCAAAAATAGCTTTATATCGCTCTTTTGCTTTTGAAAATCAGGCATTTTCATCTCCTAAATTTTTAATATAAATTTCGCCTTTGCCGTAGTAGAGCCAGTCCATGTTGATGCCGTAGTAGTCTTTAAGCATATACGCCCACTCAAGAGGGAAGAGGACTTTGCCTTTTATAACTTGGTTATAGATAAACATAGAGCTGCGGAAAATTCTCACCGCCAACTCAACCTTTGGAAGTCCAAGCGCCATCCTAGCCATATCAAGCCTTTTGCCCGGGGTGCTTAGGTCGTTTGGAGTGACGGGATATACGATGTTCATTTTTATTTCTCGTCTTTATATTCAGATGAATAATCAGTATAGTCGCAAAAATCGATAGAATTTATTTTGGATTTAACTACCTTTTCATACTCTTCTTGTGGCATAAAAAATCTACTAGGGTAGTTTCTTCTAATGATTTTTAGTCTGCCGGGGGTATCTTTATCTTGGTTCAAATACAAAGAAGGCTCTATCGTCGCTTTTATATATCTTTTGTCTGATAAAGAAGAGATGAGCGTCTCAAGATAATTAAAGAAAGAAATCTCTTCTCCGGCAGGGATTAAAACGTCTTTAAGCTCTATTTGAAAGCTTAGGTTATATCTAGGCAGAGGAGATGGAGCCTTTTTTAAAACGTCGGAATAGTTTATCCTAGTGATGATGCCGTTTTCCGATACCTCGCTGGTTCGATTTGTAATCATAGGCGTTATGCCTATCCAAGAGGTCGGGTATCTGTCTAAAAGATCTGCAAATGTCGTTTCAACTCTTTTTATGGTGTCTACAAACCCTTCAAGATCGTCTACGAGAAATCTTGATATGGAAATTTTAAAACGGACTTTTTTGTTTTGCATCTTAAATCCCTTTAGTGTTATTTTGGTATAATGTAAAAATATTTAACGATAACTTTAAATATTTTGAGGTAATTATAACCTCATTTGGATAAATTGTCAATAGTAAATTACTCATTTTATCTAAAAAGGCGGTAAAAAATGGAAAGTTTAGAAGCTATTTTTGCAAGGATAAGGGCTGTTTTAGGGATAAAGACGGATAAACAGATGTCTGAAATTTTAGATATCCCATATGCAACAATAGGAACTTGGAAAGATAGAAAAAAGATCCCTAAAGGTAAGCTATTTGAGATAGCTAACAGGCTTGAGGTAACGCCTGAGTATCTTGAAAGCGGCATAAATATCATAAACGGCGGAAATAACCAGATGGGAAGCTCAAATACTCAAAACAATTACGGCTACGAAACCAACAGAGGCAAAGAGTGGGATGAGTTTGTGAAGCTGTTTGACGAATACGGTAGCAAGGCGCTACTAAAAAATTTCATAGCAACACTTAAAGACGAAAAAGAGAAGTTTGAAATGTTATAGAGATGGAAGAAAAAAGAGAGTTTGCAATAAGCATCAATGACAAAGATGTGAAGGTGGATTGCTATGAAGTAAAGGAGTATGTCTTTGTTAGACAGGATAGGCTTTGTAATGTATGCAGCTTTGATGCTTTGATAATGGCTGAGGAGTATCTTGAGTTTTTGGATGTCGAGTATGAGGAGATTGTAGAGGCTAAATTTAAACAAAAAGACAAAAGGGACTGCATAGAGCTTTGGGTTAAGGTCTTGGCAAATAAAACACAAAAAAGCAGATAAGACTAAGTTGTAGCAAAATTTGACAAAATAAGAGATATGCTAAAAAAATAAGAGAGGTTAGCTGTGCTGGATCAGATACTTAAATATGTTTTTGAAGGCTTTGGTAACATGATGGGATCGTTAGTTACCTTTTTGCTTGATTCGCTGGTGAGCTTTGTGAAGCTTTTGAATAATCACCCAGATCCTAGTATGGGAGGATATAGAGTAACTGCGCTGTTTTTGGGGCTGTTCGCTTTGTGCGCGCTAATAGACTATTTTAAAAAGAAAAGAAGAGGGCGCAACGATAAAAACAAAAGAGACGGCGGTGGTGGCGGATCGACGATAATAATCGGCGGAAATAATCAAATAGGCGACAACAATACCCAAAATAACGGAAGATAGAAGAGTAAAAGGTGGTAGGAAAGAGTGCGAAATTTTTCTATCAATATGAAGGTGTTTTGAGAGGTTTTTTGAAAATGCTTATGTTTATATTGAATTTAATCGGCGGATTGGCTGCGGGAATTGGGTTATACCAAATTTATGATTCGATATTGATATCCATATTGGCAGTTGTGGTTTTAAACGGCGCTCCACAAATTTGGTTTTTACATAATATTTGGTATGCAGTTTTTGAGTTTTTTAAAATTGGCAAACTTACTATGTACGGGTACATAACTTTTGCGATTTGGTTACTAATTATTATTACTACTATTTTTTTGATAAAACGAAATAAATTTTAAATCAAAAAAGCTAAAAAAATAAGGAGATGCAGATGAGAAAGGTTTTGTTTTTATTGTTTTTGATGGCAAGCTTAGTCTGGGCAAAACAACTTACGCCACAAGAATTCCAAAATTTGGTTATAGGCGTGGCTCAAGGAGAAGTACTGACAAAAGAAAAATATAGTGATTTTTGGGAATTTGCAAATAAACAAAAGGACAAGAAAAAGCTTTTAGCAATTATGAAGAATGGCGTCTATACAAATTTGTTGTTGCAGATTGAATTTTTTAAATCTGTTTTAAACTCTTATGAAGCAAAACAGATAAAACCTACTTCAAAATATACACAATATATGGCTGACAGCACAAGCTTAATGAAAAGAGATGATTTTTATTATCTTGCAGACAGCGAATATAAAAAAATGATACAAGAGTACAATTTAGAGCTATCCGCATATTCACCTAAACACAAAGAGGCTTTGGAGGCTGCGGCAAAAAGAAAAATAGACAAAGGGGAGTGGGAGACTACCTATATGGCTACAAAGGTTATATTGGGGAATTTAAAAATTTTATTTGCAGAAAACTATAACGGCGACTTTTGAGAAATAAATATTTTTAAGGTAAAAAAATATGACAAACGAAAAAGAGCTAATAAAACAGATAAAGGATGGTTTATAAAAAGGGTAGTATGGGACAATGAGGGTTATAATAAAATTTAGCAAATTTTCTTCAACAAAGAATATCTCGAATGCAAAAAGAAAGATTAGAAAATTTTTTAAAAGAAACAAAATAAAGGACAGGCGAGAACATTTTATAATGCCAAAAGAGAATTTTTTTTATAAAAAGAAAATTCCATACAAAATAACCATACCTGAAAAAATGACTTTCCCTGATGACTTTAAAATGTTAACTTCTAAGCTTGGGGAGCTAAGAGATTATGCAAAAAAACGCCACAGCCATACAATATCCATAGATCATAGAAATATGTTAACTATAGATAATACATCTATCTTATTGATGACAGTTGGTATTAATAGCATTTTTAAAGGGGAAAAGCTAATAAAAAATAAAAAAATAGCCCCTAAAGACCCAATAAACGAACGTCTTTACGCTATAGGGTATTGGGATGCATTGTGTATAAACCCTAAGTGCTTTGGAAATAAATGCGATCTTGAATATTTAAAAATTGATTATAGGGATGGAAGTAGTATAAACAATATTTTTCATCATGATATTATTGAATTTTTTACAAGCAAAGACAAAATGCTTTATGACTATAGAGATGGTTTATATGATGCAATTTTTGAGGCTATGGCAAACTCAAAAGAGCATGCTTTTATTGATTTTGATGGAGATAAAAAGATTTGGTTTATGGGGGCGTATAATAAAGACGAAAAAGAGCTAGAATTTATATTCTATGATACGGGGATTGGTATATTTAAATCTCTAGAAAGTGAAAAAAATAAATTTTCAAAAGCTTTCCATCGGTTATCAAGGCGCATTGGGAAAGCAAACACTCTTAGAACCCTATGTAAGTCAAATTTATCAAAATATAAAGATAAAAACAAAAACAGAGGCTTTGGCATGATAGCTTTTAAAAATTTTATAGACACGATAAAAAATAGCAGCAATAGGGATGCGTCACTAGAAGTTGCTACAGATGAATTTTTATATTCAACAAAAAACGATACAATAATAAGGCTAAAATCCAAAATGCAAGGAACCTTTGTTAGGTGGTCTATAAGAGGTGTAAGTGTAGGAGTGTAAAAAAATGAAAGAAAAAATAATATATAATTTTGTGAAAAATTTTACAGATGCACCTGGCCCTAGATATATAATCTTAGGGGACAAATCTGGTGAAGAGTTTAGGGAAAGTGTTTTGAAAAAACTTTTAGATGAGTATGATGTAATAGAAATAGACGGGACTGGCATAAAGACATCGTTTAACCCATCTTTTTTGTCAGAAGCTTTTTCGCCTTTATATGAAAAATATGGTGAGAATGAGTTTTTTAGAAGAGTAAAGCTATTTAGTACGGACAACAAAAAACTAGAAGAAAAATTTAAACTGTTCGCGAAACCGGTTGCTTAAAATGTCTAATGGATCTTCTTTTATATTATCTGTAATTGCAATTTTTTTTACATCTATCAATTTTTTATACTTATTGTCTAAAGATAGGTTGCTAAAGGCGGAAAATGAAAGAAAAGAATGTTTATCTGTTTTAAAAGAATGTTTTTCAAAAGCTATAAACAGAGTTAATATTAATTATACAGAACTAAACTCTAATGTAGAGAACCTGTGCTATCTAAGTATTATAAGGATTAACAACATAGAGAATGAGCTTAAAAAATTTATATTATCTTTAAATGATTTTAAATATGAAATCATAGGGGAAGAGGCTTTTGCGAGTGATTATAAAATACTTATTGAAAAAATATATGATGCGGAAATACCATTTATGGAGTATGCAGAAGGCCATTGGGGGTTTTTAAATTTTAAAAATAAAATTAAAGGCTGCTTTGAAAAAATCAAGAAAAAAATATTCAATAAATAAATATTTTTTTATATTTATGTTATCCCTTTTGCCTCTCTTCGCCTTTTCTGGTAAAGTTATCAAAGTAGCTGACGGCGATACTATTACTATATTAAACTCACAGAAACAACAAATAAAAGTAAGACTTTTTGGCATAGATGCGCCGGAGAGAAAGCAGGCGTATGGTGAGAAGTCAAGAAAATTTTTAGCTGAGATGATAGCCGGCAAAAATGTAGAAGTCAAAGAAAAAGGCAAAGATAAATATAAACGTGTTTTAGGGATAGTTTATCGTAGCGGACAAGACATAAACGCTCAAATGGTATCAAACGGCTATGCTTGGGCGTTTGTAAAATACTCAAAAGACTACGTAAAGCTCCAAGAATACGCAGTGTCAAAGAAATTTGGACTGTGGGCTGATAAAGAGCCTATCGCCCCGTGGGAGTGGAGAAAACGTTAAAATATAGCTAAAATTTTTATTTATTTGTTTAGTTTTTTATATACATCTTTACGATCTGCGGCTGATAAGACATAGATAATAAGTCTATCTTCTAGTTTTTCATAAACTATTCTAAAACTTCTAAGGCGAAGTCTATAAAGACCTGACAGACTGCCTTTAAGATGTTTTATCTTGCCTGTTTTTATGAGTTCCTTTTCATAGTCGTGGCTAAAATTTATTATGAATTCCTCAAGTGCTGCGAGAATAAAATTTGCAATAGGCTTGTCTAAATTTTTAAGCTCTTTTACTGCTCTTTCTTCAAACTCTAGTGACCATTTATTCATTTATCAACGCCTTGACTTCATCTAGCGTGTATGTTTTACCTTTTGTCGAGGCTCTGTGTTCAGCTATCTTCAAATCCAAAATATCAAAGTAGTATTCGATAGCCTCTTTAATAAGCCCACTTTTTGATCTGCCAAGCTCTTTAGAAAAGTCGTTAAGCCCTAGAACTAAGCCTTCAGGAAGCGTAACGGTAATCTTTTTAACCTGTGTCATTGTTTTTCCTTTACCATATCATAATACATATAATAATACAGCTTTTTAGAAAATAAATCAATAAAATATATAAAATTTAGGAAAATCACTTTTAAACTACTCTAAAAACATTGGAGCAGTTTAGATGAGTTATGATCTTGAGCTTATAAAAGAAGCGTTTGATAATCTTGAAGAGCAAAAGAATAGATTTTTAAAGTGTGAAAGGATATTTAAGGCCAAATATAAAGAGGATAAAAAAGGCCGCACTACTAAACTAAAGGCAGGCGATCGTTCACGCTCAAAACTATATATACCGCTTGTAAAAACTACCGTATTTATCATCCACGCAATATTTAAAACCTCGTTTATGTCGGATCGTTGCCCGATAGAGATAACCAGAATCGGACTAAGAAATGAAAGCGATCTGATACTTCAAAACGCTCTTACAGTTGCGCTTAAAAACAGATGGGCGAAAAAAGAACACAAGATAGGGCTATCTAAGGCGGTGCTGTCGTCTTTGTATCTGCCGCTTGGGATTGTGAGTCTGTTTTTTGACAAGCAGATGAATGACATAAGAACCAGGTTTATACCAATAACTGATTTGGCATTTGATAAAAGAGCAAGCGATATAAATGACATAGAATACGTGGCTTACAGGTGGAATCAGTCGGTTAGGGAAGTAAGGCAAAAGTTAAGCAGCAAATTTTACAAGCAAAAAGACAAAGACTTGATATTCGCTTACAATTCAAGGGCTAGCGACAGAGTAAAGATGGAAGATCTTTATGAAAAAAGCTATGAAAACGGCGAAGTAAGGTGGAATTTAAAAAGCTATGCGAATGGCGTTCTTGTAAGAGAGGCTACGTTCTCGAGACTACCTTTTCACTTCGGATACTGCATAGAGGCGATGCCAAGCATTGCGCTTGATGAGCGTGAAAACGAAAACGCCGTATACGGTTCATGCGTGCCTGAAATTGCCGCTGAAATCCAAGAAGAATACAACATCAAAAGAAATCAAAAGATAGACATAACAGAAAATCAAATAGATCCGCCAGTAGCCGTTAATACAAGCGGAGACGGAAGTATCGCAGTAAGCGATCTGGTGCAGAGAAAAAAAGTCGTGAGAACGCAGCTTGGGACTGGAGTTAGAATAAGCGATGTGATAATGCCAATGCCTGTTCCCGGCACATATCAACTTAGTGAAGAGATAGCGATGCTAAGTAAAGAGTATGAGATAGCAACAGGTGTCAATAGCGTGATGACAGGGCAAACCAGCCCAAGCGATAGAAGAGCTATGGGCGCGCTTCAAACAGTTAATGCCGCAAGCTCGATGAGAATAGAATCAATGCTACAAACCCTGCTTGAAACAATGCTTCAAAGCTATGCTCAGCACTTTGTGGAGCTTTTATATAGATATGTAAGTGATGAAGAGTTTATAAAACTAACCGAAGATGTAGAGATAATCTCAAAAATCGGAACTCTAAACGAGCGCAAGAAACTAAAACTTGATTTTGATGTGAGTGTAAATTTTGGCACTACGATAGCAAATGAAGTAAAAATAAATCAACTTAACGGGCTTCTTGGTGTGCTTGCGCAAAACAGAATGAATGCTCCTGCAATAACTTCTCAAATTTTGAAACAAATTTTAACGTTAATCCTTGGTGAAAATGCACCAATAGAAGAGATAGATATAGCCATGCAAGAGATGATGGCTGTTGCCAGCGAGCAAGCTATGGCGGAGGCGGGCGCGCCACAAGAGGAAGTGCCACCAAGCGAAGAAGAGATGGAGATGATGGCGCTAATGAACGGAGGGGTGTGAGTGCTCGAAAAGTATAAAAAAATTAGGACGCTCATACATAAAATAACTATAAAAATTTTAAAAGGAGTAAAAAGATGCGACATAAGGCTATGTTTTTGTTTTTGGGGACTATCGTTGCCATGGAAACAAACGGACTTTCTCTTTATAAAAAGGGCAAAGAGGAGGGAAGAGTCAGCGGAGGCAATATCGGCGATGTGGTGGTTAGGGAGATTGACGGTGGGCCAACCTCCATAATGATAATCACAGAAGAGGAGTGGGAGGCGATGCCAAAAGATGAAAAGACAGCAGTCGAGATAGAAGAGGCTAGCAGAAGCCAGGAGAATTTAAAAGATGAGCTTACAAAGGCCAAAAACAAAATAGCCGAGCTTGAAGAAGAACTAAAAAAAGCCAAAGCTAAAAAGAGCGATAAAGCGGACAATAGCGCTAAAGACGAAAAACCAGCTATAGGCGCTAAAGACGAGTTTTTAGAAAATAACGAGAAGGACAAGGAGTAAAGATGCCTGATATTTATGATCAAGAGTTGGACGGAATAGATGCGGCAGAGTCGGAAGATACTCAAGAGGCAGAAGCTGCTCCTGCGCAGAGTGAAACCACTCCAAAAAAAGCGGAGGAAAAAGCACCGAAAGAGCCTGTAAAAACTACTGAAGACAAAGGCATAAGGCTAAGCCAGGATGAATATACGGCGCTTAAGAGGATGCAACAACAAGAGGCGCTGAGGGATCTAGAGTCTAATTTTAAAAAGAAATACCCGGACTTTAATATGGAAAAGATTACCCAAAAGATTCTTGACATGGACGAAAAGGACCCGGGAGTCGCGCAGATGTATTTTAACGAGATAGGCATCGAGAATATATACCTAAATCATTTTAAAGGCAAAAGCGTAGAGACTGATGATGAGTTTGACGTGAGTAGAGGGATAAACGGTGGAATAAGCCAGGATGAGCTTATATCCAAGATAAATAGTGGAGAGGCGAGCTACGAAGACACACTCTCCTTGTATGCGAAATTTAGTTAAAAAAGGATAGACAGATGGGAGTAGCAATTAGAGCAGGGCTAGTAAGCACTGAAGAGGCTTTTGGTAAAAAAGGCGTAATGCTTGAAAATACGATAAAGAAGATAGGCTGGGCTGAAACGCCGTTTTTGGCAACTATATCAACAGCTGCACCAAGTGATAGAAGTTCAAACGTAGCTTTGGGTCACAAGTGGTTTTATGATCAAATTCCTGACGGTGAGCTTGACAACGCTCACGTAGAGGGCGGAGCGATGGCAGAGATAAAAAAAGTTAGCGGCGGAAGTTTGTCAAATCACTTTCAGATAGTCAAAAACGCTTACGGAGTAACCGGAAGTGAGGACGTGGGAACAAATGTAGACGGTAGCCCTAGTCTTGCAAAGCAGCTTGAGGCAACTAGCAATATCCATAAAAAGACGCTAGAAAAAATATTGTTAAGCGATCAAGCAGCGAAGGCTAGAGTAAATACGCCGGGATCTTTATCTGCCGGAAAGTGCGGAGGGCTAAAAAGCTTTGCAACTTCTGCAAACAGTATAGACGCAGGCGGAGCCGAACTTGAGTGGAAGCATATATTAGAAATTTTAAAAATAGGTTACTTAAACGGAGCGCCGTATAAAATTCTGATGCTTGCAGATAAGCAGACAGACAGACTCAATGCTTTGCTCGACAGCAAAACAAGAGCGACTATGGATACAAATTTCTTAGGTACCGTCGTGCAGAGTATAAAAAACACAAGCTACGGATCTAATATAAAAATACTGCTAAACCCGTTCTTAGCGCAAAACGAGATCATAGTTTACCGCCCTGAAGACATATATAAGGTGAACTGGAGAGCTATGCATACAAAAGACAGAGTAACAACAGATGATGCTATCAAAAAAGAGATTATCAGTGAGTTTACGCTTAGAGTATGTACTCCTTTTGCGTTTTGTTGGTTAAAAAATTTAAAGGCTAGTTAATGAAATTAGCCGAATTTAGAGATAAATTAACGCTATATACAAGAGGGGATATAAATCCCCCTGATTTTAGCGAGCTTAGCGAGCTTGCGAGCGAAGTGGCAAGAGAGATACACATAGCCGTGACTCCACTTGAAAAGATAGAGATAGACACTAAGCATTTTGAGGCGGATTATTTTATAGACGATAAGTATTTTGTGAGGAAATTTAAGGATTTAGAAGATAATAATAATTTTGAGATAGATTTTTTTGACCAAATGCTTATAAGAGCCTTGCTTTGCGGAATAGCACTAAAAAGATGTATAGATACAAATAGATATAAAAAATATATTAAAGACTACAACAAGGCTTTAATAAATTATGAGTTAAATAATTTTGACGAGCGAAGTTATGATCTTGACTCATCCTTGAGAGCAAAAGGCTGGGCAAAACCTTACGATATAAATAGTGCTATAGACAACTATTATGTTTGGGACGAAGGCTTTATTTCAAATTTAGACTACTACATGGCAAACATACCAAAGACTAGAGATCTGTCATATGCTAAGTTTATAAAGTTATTTTTTGATTATCAAAATAAGCTTATCACCCCCGATAGAGAAGATTTAAGAGAACTTGATAGGTATATGAAAAATAAAATAATAGGAAAACAAGATGGCTGATAAAGAATTTACGCAAATTTGTAAAGAAATTTTAGAATTTAACACAAAATTTCAAGAGATAAAAACAGAGATTTTACAAAGCGCAAATAATGTAAAAACAAATACAGCGCAGGTAGCTAACAATAAACAAAGCGTAGACGAAGCAAAAAGCGATATAGACACAAAAAAAGCGGACTTTGACGAGAAATACCCTATATTAGAAAGGCTAGAATCGCAAATAGAGCCTACAACCCAAAAGATAGATGAATTCAACCAAAACAAGAGTAGTTTTGATAGTGATTTTTCTAGTTTTAGCACAAAAAATAGCGAGTTTTTAGAAAAGGTAGGCGACTTCAACAAAAAATACACACAAATAGACACAAAACATAGCGAGACACTGCAAAAAGCGGACGAAATAGCTAAAAATAAAAAGCTTTTTGACGTTGATTTCACAAAATTTAAGAGCGATTTTGAGGGGCTAAATACTCTTTTAAAATCGCTTGAAAAGCTAAAAACGGATGTTCAAAGTGTGCTTGATAGCGGTGTAGTGAATGACGCAAGCACTTCAAGTACGCAAACATATTCAAGCCAAAAGATAGCCGAGGTTTTAAGCGAGAAACAAAGAGAATTTGATCAAACAATACAAAGCATAAATCAAAAAATATCAAACGTATCTAATACTGCGGATAACGAAAAATCGGTTCTTGAAGCTACAAAGCTAAGCACTCCTAGAAATATAAACAAAGTAAGCTTTGACGGAACAGAGGATATAACGATCACGGACGATACAAAGCTTGGCAAAGACGAACAAGCCAAAGATAGTGCATTGCTTGAGGGCAGAGCCGCAAGCGAGTTTGCTGCAAGCACGCATAATCACGATGAAGTATATCTAGGTAAAACAGCAACGGCAGAGGATAGTAATAAACTTGGCGGAAGTCCTGCTGAGGACTATCTAAAAAAAGCAGATGCTAACTTTGTAACAAAAGAGACAATCCCAAGCGAGATAAAGAGCTTTAGCTATCCAAGCGAGGAAGCAAGTCTTTATAGTCAGGTTAGTAAGCTTATACCATACCTAAATATCCATCACAAAAACACTGACGGAGAATACCTAGCTAACGTAACTAGCAATGAAATAGACTTTGATCTAGGTATCAATTTCATCTGCACTAAAGAAAGCTTTAACGAGGACAACATTACTTTTACTTGCTCTAATGAAAATCAAATAAGAAATCTCGGTAAGAGCGGTTTAATCTTTGTAGAAAACATTATTACAGGCTTTGATGCTAAGTTTAAGATGCTTAATCCGGAAGATTTTGAGACTAAGGGGAAGTCTTTATTTAGTTACTTTATAAGCCCTATTGATAATAAGGTTTATCTACAATTTGCGGGGAATTTAAAATGATTTACGGAAGTTCATTTAGAAAAACTTCATCGGGCTTAAAAGACTATGAGTTTTTATCCCAAGATAAAGGAGAAGGATTATACCATCAAGATAGTTCCGGGGCTATAACTCTTTTGGAGAGAGGAAATATTGTCTCGGGCGGAAGATATGCTCATTCTAGTTCTTATAAAAATATGTTTGGTAAAAGGATAAAAAGTATTTCAGGAGATGCTTTTTATGCCAGTAATATTAGCAAAGCCGATTTTCCCAAAGTTAAAGAGATTGGCAGAGGTGCTTTTCATCAATGCAGTAAATTAACCAAGGTGAAGTTTCCGCTAGTGAAAGAACTTAAGGAGAATACATTTTATATATGCGAATCATTAACTTCTGCTATATTCCCGGAAGTAACTTCCATCGGTCAGAATTGCTTTAGCAATTGTAACTTTTTGTCGGAAATATCATTCCCAAAACTAACAACAGTAGAATACGGTGCTTTCCACGGTTCCCCAATTAGAGAGATAGATTTTCCTTTATTAACTTCAGTTGGAGGAACAAGTTTTAGTTCATGTAAAAGACTGGAAAAAGTAAAGTTACCAAACATTGAAACTATAAGCGCGACTTGTTTTCAGAATTGTTCTAGGTTAGTTGATGTTTATCTTCCTAAAGTAAGAAGTGCTGAAGATAATGCATTTTGGGGTTGTAGTGCTTTATCATCGATAACTTTGCCGGAAGTTATATTCGTTGGAAGAGCATCTTTTGGACGTTGCGATAGTTTAACTACTGTATCTTTTCCAAAAGCCAATATAATAAAGGAGCTTGCTTTCTCTGGTTGCAAACGATTAGCAAAAGTCAATATCCCACTAGTTACCATTATTGAGAAAGGTGCTTTTTCTTCTTGTGACAAATTAAGCTTAATAACTTGTAAAAAGGGAATGAGAGACATGGTTGAAACGGCTATAAGAAGCTCAAGCTTATCACAATATATTACAATTAGGGAAATATAAAATGAAATACTACAACACAAAAACAAAAGAGACTATCTGGGAAAACTACATCATAACAGATGATGGAACTTTCTTTATAGATAATCTTACAGAGAAAAAAAGAAAAGAGTTTAACCTTATTCCAATTCAGGAAATAAAAGTTTCAGAACAGCCTAAAGATAAGTATCAATACATTAAAACAACCACTGAGGAGACTGAAGAAGCTTACATAATTAATGAAGAGATAGCCGATGTTGATATTGAAATGGCTAAGAGCATTAAGCTAGAGGAGCTTAAAGAGTGGGCTAAAGAGCAGACTAATAGATGCAAGATTAATCTAAAGGGCTTTGGGGTAATTGACGGAGGCTATAACTATATAGCCAACGCAGAAGCTTTGATAAACACTTATGAGATAAACCCTCAGAAAGTGTTTAGAATGTTTGATGATAGTTTCAAAGAGGTAACAATTGAGCAGCTTCACTCTATCAAAAAAGCTATTGAATACGCAGGGGTTCTCATTCATGGCATCAAGTGGAATATTGAAAATACTATCTCGCAGGCAACGTCAATTACCACGCTAAAAGCCATCCAATTCCCAGATACCATTGATGTAGATTTAACAAAGGTTGAATAGTGATAAAGCGACCTATATTAAAGCCGGTTGGTAAAGACAAGTTTGAGTTAGTAGAACCATATACATATAGGGGAGTAGAAATTCCCATAGGATATAAAACAAACGGAGCAAATATACCTAGAATATTTTGGAGTATATTCCCTCCAAACTCACCTGAATACCTATCAGCTATTGTAGTGCATGACTTTATGACAGAGGGCAATAGAACTCCTAAAGAATATCTTAGGGCTGATACATGCCTTAAGGATATGATGCTAGAGCTTGGGGTTTCTAAGATTAAGACATGGATATTTTACATTAGTTGTAGGGCTTATCATGTGGTTAGGTATGGAGGGGTCTAGTAGTGAATCTTTTATCAACTCTTTTAAAATTTGTAGCAGGTAATAAGATGTGGATAATAATCATCTCTGCATTAGTAGGAGTTGCAATCGGGCTTTTTATTTTAGTTAAAACACAAGACAGCAGAATAGACAGCCTTATAAAAGAGACAGCCAGGTTGCAAGCAGAGATAAAAAGCGAAAAGACAAAGCACGAAATTTCAAAAGCAGATCTGCAAACTTGCAAATCAAAAATCGACTTGCAAAACGCAGAGATAAAGCAAATTTCAATCGATAATGAAAGACTTAAAAACATTCAGCCTGAAATAAAAAAAGAGGTAGAGACAAAGTATAGGACTATCAAGGTGCCTGCAAAAGATAGCAAATGTGAAGCAAAGCTAGTCTACTACGAAAATTTATTTAAGGAGCTAGGAAGATGAAAACTACAAAGACAGCTCCAAGAAGAGCGTATTTAATTTACAGAGTTAAGAAGTTTATCCTGGCAAGAGCTAGAGAGATAACCTTTTATCTCATTTTAACAAGTGTGATCTTGCTAAGCGGTTGTAGCGCAAAGCCTGAAATCATTACCCGCACAGAATATCAAAACGTATATGTGCCGGTAAAGTGTGAGGTTAAGCTACCCGAGAAGCCTAAATTTGATCAAGATAGACTAGATAGTGCAAAAGAGATAGCAAAATATTACCAAGAGGCAGAAAGGCTGCTAATGGAGTGTGTGGATGAATGAGATACAAAACTTTTTTAGTAATTTGCATGTCTATTGGCAAGCCGCAATCATAGGTATAGCAGGAGGACTTTTAGGCAAGGATGAAAAAAACTCTTCAATGAATAATGTTAAAGGGTGGAGGTTTCATCTCTCAGGCATTGCCGCTTCTACATCATCTGCTTTTACCTGTTTGATAGTCTATCTCATAGTTCACCCAATAACAAATAGTGATGAATTTTCGTTAGGCATAGGCGGATATTGCGCTTGGAGAGGTGCTGAATGGACTAAGCACAAAATAAATAAGCTTTTAGATAGAAGACTGTCAGGAGATATTGATCATATAGATTATTCTTATGTTGGAGGCGCTGATGGTGCAACTGTTGATAGGCGTAAAAAGCATGAAGATGATGAGAGTGAATACCCACGTCCTCCAAGAGTTGATATGAACGAAAACTATAAGATGATGGAGTAGCGATGTCAAAAGATAAATTTTTAGAAGCAGTAAAAAATAAACGCACTAAATGCGTGGTTTATACTCGTGTAATGGGCTATCACCGTCCCGTAGAAAGCTTTAACGTCGGTAAAAAAGGCGAGCATAAAGAAAGAGTGAAATTTAAGGAAAGACATGAAACTAACAATACGAAGATTTAAAAATATTTTTGATGGCACGATTGGTAAATTTAGGTTAGAAAATGATGGGCAAATTTTGCTTGATGGATACTCTCTTGAGCCAAAGGGTGCAGACACTACCGAGCCAAATAGAGATAGAAGAGTTCCGCAAGGACTGTATCACATCTCTTGGCATCAAAGCGCAAGATTTAAGCGAACATTGCCACTTTTATATAACGAAGTGGTGCCAAAGAAAAGATATATCCTAGTCCATGCCGGTAATTTTCCAAGAGATACTGAAGGCTGTATTCTTTTAGGCAATAGATACGACGAAAAAGGAGTTTATCAAAGCATGAATACGCTTGAAGCCTTTATGTCCCATACAAAAGGCAAACTCTTTGAAGTAGAAATCATAAACGATGGTGTGTAAAAAATGACACAAGAAGAACAAACTCAAATAGATGTATTAAAACAAGAAATAAGCAAAATAAAAGAAAGCGTCCTTGCTATAAAAAAAGATATGGAATCAATTAATAATTCAATATCTGGTCTAAGTAATAGGATTTTTACGATTGAAAATAACGGTATAAAAAGCGCAGTGGGGAATATGCAATCTTCATTAAAAATTCAAGAGATCAAGGTCTCAAAACTTGAAAGAGAGAAAAAGTATGGAAGATTTTAAGGAAAAATATAAAGAGGTTACAAAAGAACTTTTAAGGCTTAGTGTCGAGGAAGATACTCCATATAAAGCCACTCTTGATTTTTTAGACCAAAAAATCAACGAACTTGCGGTAAGTAATGAATATAAGGTGAAAATGCTGAGCGCCATGTTGCCAAATTTAGTGGTTCCTTTTACAACTTCTGCAATGCAACTTGGAATTGAATTGACACATAAACATTTAGCATTTAACACCGAACTTGATACCTTAAAAGAACAAGGTGAAAGCATAAAACTGAAAAATGACGAGCTTAGAGAACACAAAGATCTCAAAAAACAAGGGCTTGAAAAACAGAACGAGCTTTTAGGCGCACAAATAGCAAAACTAAAAAAAGAGACAGCACTAGCGGGAAGCCAGCAGCAAGCCATAGATAAACAAGTAAGCGATAACAGAGTGATAAAAGTAGGCGCAATGATGCAAGATTTTGTAACAAACAATCACGCACACAGTATCAATGTCCCTAAGAGCATGATTGAATATTTTTTCAATATATTGCAGGGGCTTATCAGAAACGATCTGCCAGGTCTACAGCCCCCAACAGATTTTGATATGCCAAAAAAATGAGCTACATAGGGCTTGAAAAATTTCTAAACATAACTAACCCTCCGATAGGCGATGTGTATGATTTTATGGCTGGAGCGTTATTTGACGGCAATTACGCTGACGGATACGCCTATAACGCGATAAATTTGCCATCCCCCGATTTAAGAAGCTTTTTTATAGATCAGTCGTTCTCTCTTACGGCTGGGCTGTTAAATTTTAACGAGGATTTTTGTGAATTCGTTTTAATGCCGATGCAGATTATGCTCATACAAAAACAAAAATACAATATTTTGCAGTTTTTCATAAAAGAGGTAGAGAAAATCTCGAATATCAAAAAAAATATTCAACATGGTGCAGGCGAACAAACACAAAATATTTTACTAAGTGGCAATATAGGCGGCAGTGTTGAGGGGCTAAGAGCATTTCATAGAGAATTGGTGGCAGATGGAATTTTAGAAAACGTTTTTGAAGAGGTTGGACGCCATATGTTTGGGCCAGTTGGTGCAATAATTGGCGGAATGGCGTATGACGGCATTGTTAATGGTCGGTTTGAGGGTGCAAACGTAGCAGAAGCAGTATATGGAGCGTTTAAAGGGTTGGCAATAGATAGTGCCACAAGTAGTGTGTTAAAAACAGTTGGTGTTAGTGGAGGCTTCGGTGGGGTTTTTGCTGTTGACATGGTTAGTAGTTTAATTAATGAAATCTTTGAATTAGCGATGGGGGTTGATATTAGTTTTGGATTTGGTGGTGAGCTTGTGGCTTATAATGAGTTGGGGCAGGGAATATATGAGGCTCCACTTGGGTTTTTGGATGGCATAAAAAGTGTGTTTGGGATGCTTGATGGAGAGTATCTTATTATCAGTAAAGATGATTATTTCGCAACTGGAGAAATTGCTGGTTTTAGGAATAGTTCTGGAATTTATGTAGGACAAATTGGAGATGATTTAAGGTCGTCAAACATAAGTATTGAATTAAGTAAAGAAGACAAAACGCTAGTGGAAGAGTTGGCAAAACAATATGAAGAATATACAAATGATGACTCAAGTAGCGGAAGTGAGAGAGATTACGACTCAAGTAGCGGAAGCTGGGGAGGTTTTGAAGATGGTACCGGAGCAACAGGCGGAATGCTCGCGTAATATATAAAAAATAGGAAAAATGGCAGCAAAATAGATAAAACATAAGGAGTAAAAGATGTGGGATTGGATTGGCAAAACTAATGATTTTTTCAAAAACAATGCAGATAGCCTGCAAGGCTTGGGAGCTATCGTTGGAGGTGTTGGCAGTGCTTATGGAGCATACAAACAAGGCAAGCTTGCGCAAAAGCACTATGACCTAAATTTAGACATTTTAAGAGAAGAGAGACGTAGGCGCAACAAGGCAGAAAAAACACTAGAAAATGCGTGGAATGCATCAAATTTTCAAACATCTCGCAACAAAAAGAAAGAGGAGGAAGACATATAATGAGCCGTGGGTTTAATATAGAGTATCTAAGGGCTCCTGAATTTTCAAAAGGGGCAGGAGTAGGCGCGGCATTTGGTGCGATCGGTGATAGTCTTATGAAGCTAGGGCAGATAGGGGCAAATCGTCAAAAGATTGATGATGAGAAGCAAAGATATGCTGATGAAAAGAATTTTAATCAGACCAAATTTGACTGGGAAATCCAAAAACACAAAGAAGATAGTGACTTCAATAGGCTTAAATTCGATAAAGAGCTTTTGGCAAAACAAGCAGAATTAGAAGTGACTAAGGGTTATTATGACACTTTGGGTAAAAAATATTTATCTGAAGAGCAGGAAAGA
Organism: Campylobacter sp. RM16192; assembly: GCF_004803855.2. Taxonomy (NCBI): domain Bacteria; kingdom Pseudomonadati; phylum Campylobacterota; class Epsilonproteobacteria; order Campylobacterales; family Campylobacteraceae; genus Campylobacter; species Campylobacter sp. RM16192. The sequence continues at coordinate 867,553 of NZ_CP012552.1, forward strand.
ACGCATAAGAGACAACAGCAGGAGGCTGAAAAAGCGGCCAATATATCTATGCTCAGAAAGATGTACCCCCAAGCCACTAAAGATTGGAGTGACGAGGAAGTGTTCGCATACGGCAACCTAAGGCAAAAAGAAAAAGACGGCAAAAAAAAGAGCGAAGATATAGACGTGCCTGATGGGTATATGCTCACAAGCGCCGATGAGATAGCGCCGCTCGTAGGCAAAGGCATAATACGGGGAGAGGGGTTTAGAAAGGTAGGCGAAGGAAAATATATCATCAAAAAGACGGATCTAGTCGATACTCTCAAAGAGGCCAAAACTCAAATTGAAATGGCGCAGCATGCGGCTGATTTTGCAAATGATGAGCAGGAGAAGGTAATACCGGATGTTTTGCCTAAAGTGCGTGATAAAAAAGAGAAAAAGAAGATGCCGGAGTTTAAATTTAAGCCGGGGGCTTACGACGAATCGGAACGCGATAGGTTTGGGTTTGATATTTACGACGGAGTGATGTAATGACTGCTAGGGAGTTTTTGGGTAACGATCTTATAACTAGTTTTGAAAAAGCCGGTTTTTCTCCGGAGAGTATTAACACCTTTGCGAAGACAGAGTATATGAAACAAAAATCTGAACTTGAGAAAAAACAAAGAGAGCTTGAAAGCAGGGTTGAAGCAAGCAATCTTAATGATGAACTCAAAGCAAAAGTAATAGCGGGCGATATAGACGAAAAGACGGCTTTTGAGGCTCAAAAAATAGATGATATTAGGGGTTGGGCAGGAATAGGCAAGGGCGTAGTAAAAGGGGTTGCAAGCATATATAACGCAGCAGAAGAAGTTGTAGACAGGCTTAACCCTTTTTATGAAGGGCAAAGAGATGAAAATGGCAAGTATATACACAAAAATCCTATAGGAAAAGCGTTAAAACCTCATATTGAGAAAGTAGAGCGGCTAGAGAAGAGCTGGGCGAAAGCACATCCTGACGAGTGGAATATAAAAGGTGCTGTCGGCGAGATGTTTGGTAGCCTTGCAACTGACCCTATAAATTTTATACCGCTTGCAAGTGGCGCAAATTTAGGCAGAAAAGCACTTTATTATGCTTCAACTGGAGCGCTTAGCAATGCTATATATGGAACAGGCATAGATGAAGATAAAAATGTCTTTAAAGATGCGGCAATAGGTGCCGGTGGCGGGGTTTTGCTTGGCGGTGTTATGGAGCTTGCCGCAAAAGGCATAAGTAGGCTTATAGCCAAAGCAAAAGATGCCAGAATAAAAGAGGCAACTTCACAAGCTGATATAGATGCGCTAAACAATGATGATTTTTCAAGGGTGGATGCAGCATCACGTGTGGGCAAGCCAAACGAACAAGAAGGCTTTGGCGTAAAGGAGTATATAGACTTTTATCTTCATAATAGCGGTGAGGATGTAAGAAGGCAGGTTTATAATGACTATCTTGCAGGTAAAGAAAAAAGCGTAATAGATGATGAGAAATTTAACGATATAAAAAATTTTAAAAGTGGGATAGAGTTTTTAAGTAATCCTAGTAAGGCGGAAGAGTATTTTGCTCCTTTACAAATGGAGCGCGATGCGGTTATGGATAGCATTTATAAAGCCAAAGAGAGCTCATTAACACAATATGCGGATATGCAAAAAACAACTCACAAGATAGTTAAAGAAAACCCAAACTTAAGACCGAGAATGCTAACCGAGCTTGTAAATTTAGCTCACAAGCCGACCAAAGAAGAGGCTTTTATAACAAGTCTTATAAATAACGGACAAGGCGTTGAAAATAGGTTTAGCGGCTATAGAATACTTTATGCTATAGAAAATAGCTTTGTTTTTAATACTCCTACGGATATGTTTTATGCAAGGCTTAAAAAAGCCGGCTTTACCGATGAGGCGGCGGAAGCTTTTACGGATAGTTACGCCAAAAAAGATTTAAACATAGCTAACGAATTTATAGGCGTTAAAGTAGACGAAGAGGGCGAAAAATTTATTTTAGATAGATTTATAAAAACAAAAGAGGCGGAGGCAAGAATAAATGAAAACAGCAGAGCAGAGGGTGCAGGAGAGGCTGGGAGGGTACAAAATAGCCTTTTTGGTCTCGGCGATAATGCAAGCAGAGCAGAGGCAGGACAAGCAGGCGATGCACAAATACCACAAAATGGCAGACCAGATTCTCCAGTCGGCAGCGAGGATGCTGGGAGAGCCAAGATCGATGAAGCAGTGGAAGAGCGCGGAGCCGTTAAATTTGATGACGCGGATAATGCCCGTATTAGCCCAGAGCAAGTGGTATCAAAAGAAAACTTCAGTATTGATGAAAAAATAATTGGCGAATGGAAAAAAGAATTTAATTTAAAAAGTGTTTATGATGATTATATAGCACAAATCCCGTCTCAGGTGAAAGAAATTTTAGGAGGAGCTGTAAGGTTAAAATTTGGGTCTTTGGTAAAATTGGTTGGTAGAAAGAGAACAGAATTTGTGTCTCTTATCAAGCCAACGCTTGAAAAGCCTGATTTTGTTGTAAAGGACGGCGACGGATATATTTTTATAAAAGATATTGGCGATAAAAAGGCTGTTTTTACAAGTATTACAAAAGATTCCGGAGGTGAATATGTAGTCTCGAGTAATTCATTGAAAAAAATAAGTACATTACAAAACAAAATTGACAGCGGCGCAGAAGTAATTTTTAAAAGCGGAGAAGCTTCAAATATACTCGCTGAAGCTTTTACGGGCAAGACGTTTCATGCCAAACCGCTTTCTAAAGATATTATACCACAAAACGGCGGATATGATACTACAATCGGTAACAAACAAGAAGAGAATACGGGCATTATCCAAACTTTCATCCCGCAAGGTAGCAAATCGGCAGGCGAGCTTGGGCTACCAACGAATTTAAATAAAATTAGTGATGAGGCAGAAGTAATTTTTAAAAGCGGGGTATTTGAGAAAGATAGCGCTTTTGCCAGCAGGACAGACTTTGGTAAAACTCCTATCAAAGCCAACGTGAAGACTGCCACGTCGAGCGATACCGTCCGAAGCTCTGGCGCCCTAAAGCCCATAGAACACTCTTCGGACAAAGGTATTATATCAAAAAAAATAAAAAATGGAGAAGATATAGATTTTAGCGATAAAAAAGTAGTAAATGAGATTCAAAAAAGTGTAGATAACTTCGTAAAAGATAGCCTACAAGACATAAACGTAAAGGATGAAATTTTAAGAGAATTTGATCTAAAAAATGTAAAGACGCTTGCAAAAGGCAAGAGTATAGATCTAAACGAGGCGCAGATAAAAACTCTTAAAAAAGATATATCAAACAGCCAAATAAAATCTATCAATGAGAATAAATTTTACTTTGATAAGGTTGGCAAAGGTGGAGATAAAAGGCGGTATTTTGTGGATTTTGACGAGAGCGGAGCGGTTAAGATAGACGGCTTTAGCAAGGCTGATATAGACGAAATTCCAGTTAGAAAAAGCGCAATGGATGAGCTTATGGGTAAAGATAAGCTAAAAGGTATGAGCTTTGAAGAAAAGGCGGCTTATCACAACGAGCTTGATCCTATCAAAAAAGAAAAGATAGTAAAGACCGCCGAGTTAAATAGGCTAAAAAGGGAGGTTAGGGGGATAGCCAACGTAGCCTTTAACGATAAAAAATCAACTTTGGTAAATAAAGACCTATCCGCGGCGGAGGAATTTATAAAATTTGAAAAAGGGATAGAAAACCCTGTAAGCAAAAAAGGCTTTGGCGCAGAGCATATAAAAAAGCATTTAGACCCTAAAGAGAGTGGGTTTGTCACAAAAAAAGAGTATCTAAAGATGGGAGACGTGATCAGAAACGGCGAGATGAGCCTAAAAGACGGCAAGAGAATTTATGAGGCTTATAACGATGAGGGGGTTAGATTTAGAGTGATAGCGGGTGAAAAAAACGGGAAAGAGAGAATAATAAGCTTCTTTTCTAACAGAAAGCCCGGCATAGAGAATAATACTCTAACTTACAATTACTCCGGGCACAATGAAATTATAAACTTTAAATCTAAAAAACAGCTTATTGCCGAAAGAAAGTTTGAAGAGTTTAAGGCTAAAAATCTTGATGAAGATGGAAATATAAAAGACGGATTGGAGCTATGCTGATGGATAAGGTAAAGTGTCCTTTAAGGGAGCTAAAAGAGAAGCAGGGCGGGCTTTTAAAGTATTTAAACAAGCTTGACAACTTTGTGGATGATGCCTTTGAAAAGGTTGAGGGCGGATATGATAAATTCGCGAATTGGGCGGATGAGAATATCCCGTATGCAGGCAAAGTTCTTGATGTGAGGAAATTCGGCAAAGAGGTTGATGAACTCTTGCAAACTTATACAAGAACTAGAGCTGCTATATATGCTCAGGCTAAGCAGTTTAAAGAGCATTTTGGTAATCTAAGTGTGAGCGATAGAAAGATACTCTTTAGGGCACTTGACGGAGAGCTTGGCAAAGACGGGTTAGAAGAGCTTGCAGGTGAGAGCGTGGTGGCAACTGAAAAGATAGTAGAAAGCCTTCCTGAGCATCTTAGAGGTCTATATACAAAGGTAAGGCAGGCTATAGACAACGGCGCAAACGCTCTAGTAGAAGCGGGAGCTCTTGATAAAGATAACGTCATAACTCACTACATAAAACACTACTATAAAAAGCATCTTGAAGAGGCGCAAGGTAACGCGAAAATAGCAAAAGCGCTTTCTCAATCAAAATTTTTTAAAAGAAAAGATCTCACATGGGAGCAAAAACAGCTGCTTGAGATAGAAGATGACGCGGCATTTGCAATCACAAACACTATCTTAGAGCAGAAGTTGCAGCTGCAAAAGGCGAATTTGCTCAAAGAGTTTGCCGATAAATTTGCTATAGATGAGAGCGAGTTTATAGCTTTAAAAACAGGGGAACCCCGCGCGCGGGGACTTCAGAGGGGCGCAGGGGATGAAATCACCGCCCGTAAAGACGGGCTTGGCTCGTCTGCGGACGTAGAATATGTAAGAGTGAGTGATGAGAGTGTAGGAGGCGGCGTTAAAAAATATGGGGCGCTTGCGGGCAAATATGTCCCGAAAGAGATACACACGGCTTTAAAAGAGGCGGAAGTGTTCGGGCGAGAGATGGCGAGGTATAATCACTTCTACTATAAAATCATAGATCATATCAAGGTGAACGTAACTGTCAAAAATCCTTTTACACATGCCTATAACTTCGTCTCAAATATGTCGCTGGCGTTTTTGCATGGAGACTTTTTGGAAAGCATGAAGATGTTTGGCAAGGCAATGAGTAGGGACGGGGAGTTTAAAAAATGGGAGAAGTTCGCGGACTCGCTAGGACTTGATAGCCATTTAAACGATCTTGAAGGAGTGATAAAGCCGCTAAAAGGTGATGTGCAAAAGGGCAAACTGCGAAAAATAGGGGAGTTTTTGTATATGACAGAGGGCTCTAAAAGCGGCGACTTCGCAAGGAGGCTGTATGCGCTGGAGGATAAGATATTTAAGATCGCAAGATTTAAGAAAAATTTAGAGGCTATCGCCAAAGACAGGGGCTTTAATGTAAATGACTTTAAGAAATTTAGCCCTGATGAGCTTGCCGCTGCGATGAAGGATGCGCAGTATCATTATGTGGACTATTCTACTCATTTTAACGGTACTTTGAAGCTAGCTGATAAGAGTGGTGTGATGCCTTTTATCCATTATTCGGTTAAAGCTACGCCTATGGTGCTAAAGGCAGCCATGAAGAAGCCGCATAGGTTTTTGATGATGCAGGCTGTGATGGCAGGGCTTGGTGCGAGCGCTTGGCTTGGAGATAATGAAAAAGAAAACCTTGCAAAACCAAAGTGGGCGGAAAGCGGAGTGCTGCCTAATATATTCGGATTAAAAAGCTGGACCAGGGTAGGCAGTACAGGCTGGTACTTTAACTCAGGGCGGCTTATGCCCGGGTTTAGGTTTGATGGGTTTGATAAGCTTGAATTTACCGGCGGGTTTGTGATGGGAGCTGGAAATATTATCTTAGCTGGTAATAGTACGCTTGGATACAGCCTTGAAGGTGAGGATGATACGATGCTTGAGCGAATTTTTAGCCGCAGCGGAGAGCTTGTAAAAAGCTACTTTCCGCCTATAACGCTTGGAAGATATGCAAGGCAGCTTGGCGAACAGGCAATCGCGGATATAACGGGGCTTGACATAGCACCAAAAGACTATAACAAAGAGGATCTCGGATATGGTGGGATACTTTTGCGCGGTGTCGGTGTGAGGCGATTTGATCCTGAGAAAGAGTATAAAAAAGAGGTAAATAAGGTCAAGCGCGAGTATGCGAAGCTCGTGCCTGCAAGAGTGCCTGATAGCAAGGACAAAGATAAGATGCGAAAGGCGAAAGCCCATAATGAAAAGCTTGCGAAGATGGATAAATCAAAGCTTGAAGAGAAGAAACGCGAGCTGGAGAGAAAATTTAAGCTATATAAGGATGTAGCGAAAAAAGACGGCGTGAAGCTTGATATAGAGCTACTTAGGCGTGAGAAGGCTGGCGGCTTTGGCGGCGCAGATCCGTTTAAGAGCCTAAAATTTGGCTCTTGATTTTATAATCCCTGAGCGCTGACGCCGAGCGCTCTTGGGTGCAAATCATATTGTTTTTTTAAAGCCCAAAGGGCAAATTCTAACTCTGTCCAAACCGCACCACAAGTTTTAATCTCTCCATGCTTGTTTCAAAGCCTTTTAGGCTTTGAAACTCTAAATTAAAATAATCCACATGAAAAAAGCGATTAGGTTAGAATTTGCCTTTTAGGCTTTGAAACTCTACTTCGTCCGCTTTTTGCAGTGTCTCGCTATGTTAGAATTTGCCTAAAAGCCTAAATGCACACAGTCAGCATTTTACAGCTCCCCTAACAAAAAGTCAAGGGGCGCTAAAAAATATTCATCCCTCTCTCAATACCCAAATGTTCGTCTTTGATAAACCTAGCATAGACTTTCAGTGTCATTTCTAAAGAGTGTCCTAGTATTTGTGATACCCACTTGATTGGGATTTCTCCTCTGACAGCCTTTTCCACCATGTGAGTAGCAAAAGTATGTCTTGTGTGTCTCAATGACCTATATTCTACTCCGCACTCCTTGCAAAGTCTTTTCCATGGCCTATACAAAGAATAGGAGCCAAATAGGTGATCACGGTTGTATGAAAAAATCCACCTAGTGCCTTTATCAATCTGATCTAGATACGGCAATATCTCATCAAATAGTGGTATTTCTCTATCCACCTCTGTTTTTGTCCTGTTTTTCACAATACCTCTTGAGAGGCTCTTTGTGATAGATATAGTTTTTTTCTCAAAATCTATATCGCTCCACTCAAGAGCCAGTATCTCGCATGTCCTAGCCCCTGTATAAAAGGCAACAGCCAAAAAAGCCTGCATGCTACCGCTTGAGCATTCTAGTAGTTTTGTTACCTCTTCTTTTGTAAAAGGGGAGGTTCTTGGGATATGAACTTTTGGATATTTGGCTTTTAAAAAGGGATTCTTGTCAAGTATGCCTTTTTCTATCGCAAACTCGCAAGCTCTTCTCCACGCTAATACAATCTTCTTGATTGTTTGAGGAGCTAGATAGCTTCTCATATGTTCTATCCATGCCACAATATCCGCTTGAGTGATTTTCTCTATATCACCTGGAAGTTTATTTGTATGCTTATATAGGCATTTTATTTCGCCTACATAAGCATAGTCTGTTCGTTCAAGCTCCCTTATGTAGGAGCTTGAAATTTGTGAGAGTTTCATATCTAGAACCTCTCAATCCATCTTTCTTCTTCGTATTCTTTCTTAGAAACTTCTATATATCCTAAATCTCCTTCTATAGTTGTAGCTAGTATTTTCCCGTTCTCTAGTTCGACAAAATGGTCTATGCTTCCATTTCCTATTGGGCTTGTGTTTCTAAATATTTTATTTTTAACAAAGTATTTTTCGCTGTTATTAGATGTTATCGTTGCAAACATCTTTTTATCTTTGTCGCCGATATAATCGCCTGGCTCAAGCCAATATATTTTTGTGCCTTCGGTGACATACATATATTCTCCTATCATACCATTATAAAATCTGACTAGGTACTCTTTGCCTTTCCCGGAGACGTTTTTTGCTCCGCTTATGATTTGTGTGTATTCTCCGCTTTTGATGTTTTGTGGTTTCATTTTTTGTCCTTTCTGAAACATTTTGTTTTAATTTATTGAAATAATAACACAAATTGTTTTATTTGTCAAGAGTTTTTAAAACATTTTGAATTATTTTTCTAAAAAAATAAAATATTTTGTTTCATTTTTTGATATAATCGCAATAATAATATATAATGTATAAGGGGGGAACAAAATGACAAAACATGAATTCACATCCAAACTAAAAGCAATGAACCTATCTGTAGCAGATTTTGCGGCTACAGTCGGTCTCAATCCTGCATCAGTGAGAAGTTTCAATGACGAAAAGCGTCCAGTCCCAGACTGGATAGAGAGCTGGCTTGCAAATTATGAGAAAGCTAAAGCTTTTGACGAGCTTTTGGATCTTTTGGAAAAATTCAGACAAAAAAATAAGCGCTAAGCACCAACACACGGGAAATGCGGGAGCAAAATAACAAGATGAACTGTCGGGGTGGGGTGTATGTGTGAGTTTTTGAGAGTTTAGCCAGCCCATTTTACGAAAAAGGAGTGTTTTTGAGAGAAATTTGCACGGATTTTGCTAGGATTTTCGACAAAAAATGAAAAATTGGCTTAAGGTTCAGATGTGGGATTTTCGCAAAAAATGGCCATAAAAAAATACAATGAAAAGCACAATTTTCAATACAAAAAAACTAAAAGTGCGGTAAAATGGGCTTTTGCGGAATTGAGAAAAAAGCGGTTTAAGGTTGGGCTGATTGATTTTGGTTAAATTTGGCTGATTTGGTTTAAGGTTAGAGTTGGCAAGTTAGTTTTATTTTTTAAGGTTGGTGGGCTGGTGTTTGGTGCGATTGGTTGTTTTTTATGAGGCAGAGGGAGGTATGAACCCATTGGACTGCCGAGCCATAATACCACATTCAGTTTTAAAATTTTAAAAATTTGAGATTTTTACATTATAAATTTATCTTATATTTTATCTACAAAACTACGACAAGAGCGCATTTTTATCTAATTTGCTATACGTTTTATGTAAAATTATATGTATTTTAACTCTTTGCCTTTGCTTGGCGTCAGCGTTGGCGCTTGCCGGGCGGCCGGGTTGCGCATCTACACCCAGCTTTCATCTGCCCAGCCGTCATATTCCTCGTCTACATAATCTCTTTCGTCAAAGAAACGATTTAACAGGTATTGTAAAAGATAGGCTTCAGCGTCCATTAGATCATCGCTTTTACTCTCTACTTCCGGATCAAAACTAAGTAGCTGCGCCTCAAGTTCATTAGTAGCGTTCAGGCTTGCGTTATGGTATATTTGCCCGGTGCGGTAATATGGCTCTAGATTTGATATCCTTGTGTTTTTGGCTTTGCCCTGATGGCTAAGCCCATCAATCGGGAGCCTGACTCCCGTAAGCTTTTGTATCACGTCGATAGTGTAGAAGAAGTCATTTTGCATCCCGGCCTTTTCTATGCCTATCCTGTTTGGCTGGAAATTAAGATAAATTTCTATAATTTTCACGCTTTTTTCAAATGGAGTCCAAAAACCGCTTGATACGTCAATAATAAAAATTCTATTTTTCTTGTCTATAGCAGAAGTCACAATGGCGGTTTGATCTTTGCCTTTATCGCTTGCAAGATCTATCGTGGTAAAAATTCTACATTCGCTTAATGAAATTCCCTCTGCATCTGCGGTTGTTATGCTTTTGGCCTTACGCGTTTTTAGCTCTCTATTATTAACTCCATCTGTTACATTCACCGTTACAAAAGGTTTATCTATATCAAAATTTAGCTCTTTAAAATATCTAAAATACTCCCTTTTAAAAATTGCCTTTTGAGGGTCAATGGCCGCACACATATACTCTTGATAAAATTCGTTTGACATTCCTTTGCCGGCTAGCAAGTTTTTAATTTGCTTGATTTTTTCTAGAGGAAATCTTGACGGCCATGAGCTCACCCCATTTTTGAGTATCGGTATTTTGATGGTTGTCCATTTGAATTTATCAGCCTCTTCGTCGCTTTCTTTTGGGTTAATGATATTGTTTAATATGCTATCGTCGTGCAATATCGTCCCTATAATTACTATCTTACCCTTTGTAGGGTGCAGGGCAGGGAGTAAATCGGCATAAAACCAACTTTTTAGTTTTTGTCTATTTGATTTGCTAGTGATACCGTATTGTCCGTTTTTACTTTCTAAATCATCTATAATAATAAGCGTTGGTCTGATGTTGTTTATATTTGCACCGCGCGGATCTTGCCCGGCTGAGATAGACACCACATAACACTTTTTTTCAATTTTTTTGCCGTTTTTGTCCTTTTGCCCGGTATCAACCAAGACTTCGATCTTGTCTTTGTTCCATGTTTTGCCACGCCTGATTCCGTAGCCTTTGGCTGTTGCCTTATCTATGATATTTTTTGCAGCTTCAAGAAAATTTATTGCTTTTTCTTCGTTGCTGGAGGCTATCATGATAAAAGGCTCTGCCTTAAAGTATATCCGCGCGGTAGCATAAATTTTGTTTAATAGAGTACTTTTACCCGCACCCCTAAAAACCGCTGCGGCTTTATATTGTTCTGGTCTATCGATAAATTTAATAAGGTCAAGATGAATTTTAGGGGTTTTATTTTCAAAAATTCCGGGCTCAATATCTTTAGCAAATTTTAGATATAGTTCTGGCGATATATCCATAAGCAGCCTTTGTTTTTTATTTTAAAGGTTACTCGTTGTTTTCCTAAAAATTTTATATAAAAATTATTGAGGACACTACAACGGACACTAGAAACATAATATATATTGATATTGTGTTAAATACGTAGTTTTTAAAATAATTTAAAATCCGTCCTCCGCAACCAAACCCCCATTTTATCGATGTTTTGAAGCCCTCACAAACTTACTTAATTTTTGCTTAAATTGAATTTAGTAAATTTTCGATAGTTTCTTGCGATTTTTTAATGTTTTTTGTAATGTATTTTAACTGTCTTTATTGTGGAATTAGCATATTATTTATGCATAAGTTTATTAACTCGTAATGCTTTCTGCTATATTCTATATGGCTTAAAATAAATAGTATGCAAGTATGTAGTAATTAAATTTTGCTCAGTAATTACAAACTAAATAACATATTTAAAATATAAAATTTATAGATTGTTTATTATTTTGTTTTAATCTTTAATTTTAAACAAAAATAGGTATAATGCTTGTAAATTTCAATTATAGAGAGAAAAAATGGATAGAGTTGAGCAGGCAATTGCCGATATAAAAAATGGTAAAATGATTGTAATGGTTGATGATGAGGATAGAGAAAACGAGGGAGATTTGGTCTTTGCTGGTGCATTTAGTGATACGCAAAAAGTAAATTTTGCCATAACTCATGCTAGAGGCGTTCTTTGTCTTGCAGTTAGCGAAGATATAGCAAAAAGACTTGAACTTGATCTAATGGTTAGTAAAAATACCTCTTGTCACGAGACAGCTTTTACAGTCACTATCGATGCAAAAGCCGCTACTACCGGAGTTAGTGCCTATGAGCGTGATATGACGATACGTTTAGCAACCGATCATACTTCTAAGCCTGAAGATTTTGTAAAGCCGGGTCACATTTTCCCGCTTATAGCCAAAAAAGGCGGAGTTCTTAGTAGGACAGGCCATACGGAGGGCTCTGTGGATCTTTGTAAATATGCTGGACTTACTCAATCTGCCGTGATTTGCGAGATAGTAAAAGACGATGGAAATATGGCTAGAAGGGCTGATCTGGAGGAGTTTTGTAAGAAATTTAATCTAAATATGGTCTCTGTTTCAGAGCTTGTTGAATATAGATTAAAGCATGAAAGTTTAATCAGTATTGAGGATAAGGCTGCGGCTAAGATAGCTGGGTTTGATGCGATAAAGCACGAGATAAAGGACCATAGAGATCAAAAGCATTTTGTATTTACTTTCGGTGAAATTTCAAGAAGGGCCAATGTCAAATTTCATAAAACAAAAAGCGATATGGAGCTTTTGACTTCATCAAAATTTGAAGAGCTTTTAAAATCTATAAAATATTTAAGCGAAAATAGTGGAATTTTAGTCTTTTTGCAAGATGAGAAGACTTGCGATAATACTATAAAGGATTTTGGTATCGGAGCTCAAATTTTAAGGAAATTTGGCATAGAGGATATGGAGCTGATAAGCTCTAGTAAAAACAGAGAATTTGTAGCGCTTAGTGGTTTTGGGCTCAATATAGTCGGATATAAAGATTTAAACTAAAATTTGTGTGGCTGAATAAAATTTAGGAGTTTTTTTGCAAAAATGGATTTTTACCACTGCTTTGGTAATGTTTTTTGCTTTTGAATTGCTTTGTTGTTATTTTTATTTTAAGCATGATAGGTTCATATTTGCAATATTTGGAGGATTTGGAGTTGGCGGATTTTTATTGTTTTTGTTTTTAAACAAGACAGCTTTAATTAAAAATGATATTGAAAAAGCATTTGCAAAGACTCCAAATTTAGGACTTTTACTTATAGATAAAGATGGGATTGTAGAATTTATTAATAAAAAATTTGAGCAAATTTTTAGACTTGAAAGCAAGGGCTATTACGGACAAACTCTTGATAATCTTATTTTAAATGTCAATGAATTGGGTGCTTTAAAAAGCTTCTTAAGCCTTAAAAATCATCCTTACGATACTCAAAATTTTGTAGTTAATCAAAATAGACGCTTCTATCGCCTGAATATTTCTAGTGTGCTTGATGGCGGAGTTAAATTCGATGGGCTTATAATAACCGCAAGCGATGTGACTCACGAAAGGGAGCTTGAAGAAAAAGAAGCCGAGCATCATAGAATGTTAATAGTAAATGCAAAAACCGCAGTAATGGGAGAGATGGTAAATTCCATATCACATCAGCAACGTCAACCTTTAAGCTCTATATTGCTTTCGCTTGAAAATATAGAGGAGTGTGTATCATCTAATCAATTTGATGATATCGGAATCCATCTTGCTCGCTGTAAAAGAGGTGTGAAGCTCATAGATGAAACCATAAGCGCTTTTAGAAGTTTTTATGAAAAAGACAACAGTGTAATTGATTTTAATGTAAAAGACGTTATAAATGAGCTTACATTTATAGTAAAGCCTCAGATGAATACAAACGCAATTTCATTTGAATTTTGTTACGAAGACGGTAATTTTATAGTAAATGGAGTGCCTTCTTATTTAAAACAAATCTTAATCAGTTTGCTTTCAAATTCTAAAGACGAGTTGGTTGAATGTATGAAAGATGATGTTGATTTCGAGCCTAAGCTATGGATAGATTTGAAAAGGGTCGGTGATGAAATTTGTATAAGCGTTAGCGATAACGGAAGAGGTATTAAAGAGGAAATGGAGCAAATTTTTGAACCGTTTTTTACAACCAAAAAAGATGTAGGAACTGGAATGGGTCTATATGTGGCTAAAATTTTAGCGACCGATAAGCTAAATGGACGATTAAGGCTTGAAAGTCATGCAAATCCTACAAAATTCACGCTTTGTTTAAAGGCAAAAGATGGTGTATAACAAAATAAAAGAGATTTTAAAAGATGTAAATTTAATGATCGTTGAAGATGACGATGACCTAAGGGAGGCTATAAAAAGCTCTGTAGGTCAATATGTAAATGAACTTCACGCCTGCAAAGATGCAAAAGAGGCGCTAGAGTGCTTTAGCGAACACAATATAAATTTGATAGTATCTGATATAAATATGCCTAGAATGAACGGGTTAAAAATGGCAGCTATCATTAGAAAGACTGATGAGAACGTGCCCATCTTGTTTTTAACCGCTTATGATAGCGATGAAAATATGCTAAGCGCTATTGACGTAAAGAGTTCGGGATTGCTTAAAAAGCCTTTTGATAAACGAGAGCTTGTGATGATGATGAGTTTTGCAGCAAATAAATTTAAGAGCGATTTTGCAAGTGTTGATCTTAAAAAAGGCTTTATATTTAATGCATTTACAAGAGAGCTTTATAAGGATGGGTTGCCTGTGGCACTGACTAAAAAAGAGCAGGCTTTGCTTCATCTTTTTCTTAAAAACCAAACAAGAACTGTTAGCTTTGATATGATAGAGGCTTGCGTTTGGCTAGGCGAGAGTTGTACGGGCGATGCTATTAGGGCGTTTGTCTATAAGCTTAGAAAAAAACTATACCCTGAGCTTATCCAAAATGCACAAGGCATAGGATATAAACTTTGTTTAAATGAAGAGTGCGAAAGAACGATAAATGGAGTTGATTATATTTAATATAGCTCCAATTTTTTGATATTTTATATGAATTTACGCTAGCTTTATAAATTTAAAAACTACTATATTTAATTTACAAAATTTTTAGATATTACAAAAAAATCACAATTAAATCATACTTTTTATCTATAATTTCTCTACAACCACATGACAAGGAGAAATATGAAGAAGTTACTACTATCTGCAACGTTAGCTTGTTCGCTGTTTGCTGCAAGCGATGTTTATACAGATGTTGTGAAGCCGATTTTTGCGGACGAGAGTTCGACTAAGTCTATAGGCAGGTTGCTTCCAACAAACGCAGTTAAGATTACTCAAGAGAGTAAAGATAAAGTAAAGATAACTATACGTGGGTATAAAAATCCAACTGTTAATAATGTGATTTATTACAGCGACTCTCAAAGAGTTATTGCGGCTGCTTTCTCAAAAACAGCTAATGTCCAATTTAACTTAGTCGAAAAAGGCAAGGGAGGAAAATGGGACAAGGTTGAAGTGAGTGTTTATACAACCAAGGGAGATTTTACTAGTGATTTAGCTCCTATGTTTGCAAGAGCTGATCAGATGTATAAAGACAATTGTGGGATTTGCCACACTGCTCATGCAACCGATCATTATAAAGCAAATCAATGGCCAGGGCTTATAAAATCGATGCTTAGCAGAACCGCGATAGATAAGAAAGACGAGTGGCTTATCACGCAATATTTACAAAAACACTCATCAGACGTTAAGTAATAACAACTATAAAAGGAGAAAAGATGAATACACAAAGACGAGATGTTTTAAAATTTGGTGCGTTTTTGGCAGGAGCTCCGCTACTATCAAAAGTTACAGCCACAAATTTATTAGCAGATGAGTTGAATTCAGGACTTGTCAAAAACGGCACCGTAAATACCGCAGCTCACTGGGGTATGCTAAAAGTAGAGGTTAAAGACGGAGTGATCGTCGGCTCAAACCCTATCCAAAAGACAAGCGATATACCAAATCCGCTTCAAAATTTTACCGCCGATATGGTATATAAAAGTCGCATAAGATATCCGATGGTGCGCAAAAGCTATCTAATGGATCCAAACAATCCAAAACCGGAACTTAGAGGCAAAGACGAGTGGGTTAGGGTAAGATATGAAGACGCGATCAAGCTTGTAGCCAGAGAGCTTAAAAAGACAAGAAAAGAAAAAGGAATTCAAAGTGTATTTGCGGGAAGCTACGGCTGGAAATCAAGCGGAAACGTGCATAATTCTAGAATTTTGCTTCATAGATTTATGAATTTAAGTGGCGGATTTGTAGGACACCTGGGAGATTATTCAACAGGAGCTAGTCAAGTAATCATGCCTCACGTTATGGGAAGTATTGAAGTTTATGAGCAGCAAACCAGCTGGCCGCTTATACTTGAACACTCAAAAGTAGTTGTAATTTGGGGTGCAAATCCTATCAATACACTTAGAATAGCATGGACAAGTGCTGACGAGCAGGGCTTTAAATATCTTGAAGAGCTTAAAAAATCGGGTAAAAAAGTAATCATCATAGATCCTATCAGAAGTGAAACAGCTCAATATTTTGATAAAGCCGAGTGGATAGCTCCTATACCAAATACCGATACAGCAATGATGCTTGGTATGATGCATTACCTATATACAAGCGATAAATACGATAAAGATTTTATTTCAACTTATACAGTTGGCTTTGATAAATTCCTTCCTTATCTGCTTGGTAAAACAGACGGTGTAGTAAAAGACTTAGAGTGGGCAAGCAAAATTTGTGGGCTTAAAGCTTCGCTTTTAAAAGAGCTTGCGGATACATTTATGAATAACCGCACTATGCTAATGAGCGGTTGGGGTATGCAAAGAGCTCATCACGGTGAGCAACCGCACTGGGCTATGGTAACTCTAGCTGCTATGCTCGGTCAAATCGGACTTCCAGGCGGAGGCTTTGGCTTAAGCTACCACTATTCAAACGGTGGCGCGCCTACTTGCAAAGGTGGAGTAATCGGCGGTATGAATAGTGCCAGCTTGGGATTTTTTAATGAATACGGAGAATTTATCGGTACAAATTCAGGAAGCTTTGATAAAAATGGTCGCTTCATAGCTAAACCGGTTGCGGTATCAGGAACAGGTCAAAGTTGGCTTTCAAAAGCGACAGAATACGTGTTCCCTCTAGCTAGAATTGCAGATGCGTTGTTAAATCCTGGCAAGGTAATAGATCACAACGGTAAAAAGATTACATATCCTGATATAGACTTTATCTACTGGGTAGGTGGCAACCCATTCTGCCATCACCAAGATACAAACACACTTGTAAAAGCATGGCAAAAACCAAGAACTATTGTAGTAAACGAGCCATATTGGACACCAACTGCAAAGATGGCTGATATCGTGTTCCCAACCACAACAGCTTACGAGAGAAACGACATTACAATGACTGGCGATTACTCAAATATGAACATCGTTCCTATGAAGCAAGTCGTTGAAAAATTTGAAGAGTCAAGAGACGATTATCAGATATTTAGCGACCTTTGTAAAGCCTATGCGAAAAATTTAGTTGTAGCATATACTGATAACGGTAAAAACGAATTTGACTGGATCAAAGAGTATTATGACGCAGCTTATAGCCAAGTAAAAGCAGTGCCTGATCTAGTAACAGATATGAAGCCTTTTAAAGAATTTTGGGCTGCAAATGAGCCTGTGACATTTGCTTCCACTCCGGAGAGCGATCAATGGGTAAGACACGGAGAATTTAGAGAAGATCCTATCCTAAACGCGCTTGGAACACCTTCAGGGCTTATCGAAATTTACTCTGAAACTATCGAAAAGATGGGATATGATGACTGCAAGGCACACCCAATGTGGTTTGAGCCGATTGAGTGGCTAGGTATGCAAAACAAACCTGCACATTTCCACATGATCAGCGCTCACCCTGCAGACAGACTTCACTCACAGCTAAGCAACACAAGCATCCGCGATAATTACGCAGTAGCAAATCGTGAGCCAGTCTGGATAAACGAAAAAGATGCTAAATCACTTGGTATTAAGAGTGGTGATTTAGTTCGCGTATTTAATGTTCGTGGTGAAGCGCTTGCTGGAGCGGTTGTAACTAAAAACATCATGCCTGGCGTTGTAAGACTAGCTGAGGGTGCTTGGTATGATCCTGATATGAACGGACTTTGCAAAAACGGTTCGGCAAATACTCTAACTATAGATATGCCAACCAGCAAACTTGCAAACGGAAATATCTCTCATACAGCTCTTGTAAATATCGAGAAATTTAAAGGCAAAGCTCCTAATCTAACAGCATTTAGCGATCCTAAATTTTCTGCATAATTTTTTTAAATTCTACCGTGAATAATCGCGGTAGAATTTGCTATTTTCTACATCTCGCAATACTATTTGTTTTAATATCTTTTAAATAATAAACTAGTAGAATTAATTAAAATTTAAAATAAGGAAAATATTAAATGAGATCGATAACAAACAAAATAGCTATTATGCTTATTGTGGCACTTTTTATTTCGTTTGCTGCCATATCTGTGGTCAATTATTGTATGGCTCAAGATAAGGTTGTCAAACTTGTAAATCAAAATCAAGAGCAGATCCTAAAAGATGTAAAAAGTGTTATGGGTGAATTTTTTGATTCTTATAAAGAGTATGTAGTAAAACTTGCTAGAGATATAGCTGATTCTTCTGGAAACGATGATGAAATTTTAACAATAGTCAAAGATGCTAGGCATTGGGGTACTAGCTTAATATCTCTTGCTTATTACGGTAGAGAATCTGATGGTGCAACATTTTTTTCAGACGGAAACCCGGCAAAAGACTATGATCCAAGGACTCGTGGCTGGTATAAAAAGGCAAAATCTGAAAATAAGGCTATCTTTACAGAGCCTTATATATCTGTAGCAAATAATCAACTAGTGGTTAGTTTTTCTGCTCCTGCTATAAAAGATGGCAAGCTAATAGGTGTGGCGTCTTTAAATGTTGGCATAGATGGACTAAATAAAGAGATACTTGAAATGGGTAGAACCGAGTATAGCTATATCTATGTCATTGAAGGCAAAGATGCAAAAATTTTAATGCATTCAAACTCAGGCAATTTGTCAAAATCTCTGCCTTCTACAGTGCAGCTTATGAAAGAGGTTGAGGGTAAAAATTTTGATGAAAATGGATTGATTTCTTATGTAAATCAAGAAAATCACAATGTATTTGCTAAAATTTTATCTTTAAATAGTGAGGGTTGGCTGGCTGTAGCAGAGATTGAGGGTGATACTTTCAGTAACAGTACTATGCCTATTTTAAGAACTCAAGCTATTTTAGCGATAATATTTGTGATATCTCTTTCAGCGTTTGTATATATACTGCTTAAAAAATCACTAAATCCAATAAAAGCTATCCAAGATAAGCTAAATGACGTATTTAAATTTGTAACTCATGAAGCAAAAGCTCCTAAAAAGCTAGAAATAAGCACAAATGACGAATTTGGAGTCATGAGTAGGGCAATTAATGAAAATATAGATAAAGTTATAGATGGTATCAAGAAAGACAACATGATGATAGATGAGCTAAATAGTGTTGCGAATTTGATGATCAGAGGAAATTTGGGTGTGAAAATTTCATCCGATCCAAATAATCCGTCACTTCTGGAATTAAAAAATTTACTAAATACATTCTTTGTTTCTATATCTGAAAATTTAAAAGATATCACAAAGGTCTTAAGCCTATATACAAAAAATGATTTTACTCAAAAAGTAGAGCTTAGAGAGGGGCTTGAAAGTGATTTAAAAGATATGGTTATGGGCGTAAAAAACATGGGAGATGTAATTTGTAAGATGCTCCAAGACAATCTAAATGAGGCTCAGATGCTCGAGGAAAAGGCTAATATTTTGGCTAAATCCATGAAAGAGCTTACCAACGGAACCAACATCCAAGCAAATTCTCTTCAAGAAAGTGCTGCGGCAGTAGAACAGATGTCAAGCTCAATGGATGCTATAAGTCAAAAAGCAGAAGATGTAACAAGACAATCAGAAGAGATAAAAAACATAATAGTAATAATAAGAGATATAGCAGATCAAACAAATTTACTAGCACTTAACGCAGCCATAGAAGCAGCCAGAGCTGGAGAACACGGAAGAGGCTTTGCGGTAGTTGCAGATGAAGTTAGAAAACTAGCGGAAAGAACTCAAAAATCACTAAGTGAGATAGAAGCTAATGCAAATGTCCTAGCTCAAAGTATAAATGAGATGAGTGAGAGTATAAAAGAGCAGGCTGAAGGCATAAGCATGATAAATAAATCCATCTCTCAAATCGATGATATGACTCATCAAAATATCAGAATAGTAGATAAAACAAATGAAGTTACTAGAGAGGTTGATAAGATGTCTAAAATAATTTTGGCTGATGTAAGGATTAATAAATTTTAATTTAAAATAAATTGTGTAAATGGGTGAAAAATGATATATTAGGAGAAATATTATGACAGCCAAAAGAAAGAACAAAGAAAAAGATGTAATCGATTTGATGCTTGACCAAAAGAGATTTTCATGGGATGACAAAAGACGAACTTACCGGCATTGATGGGCTTTTGAGACAGCTTAAGAGTAGGTTCTATGAGCGTGTGTTGGAAGCCGAAATGGATGAGCATCTTGGTTACAGAAAGCACGACAATGCAGTGGATAACACCGGTAACAGCCGTAACGGTTATACTGACAAGAGTGTATTGGATGATAACAGTACTACCGATATTCATGCACCGAGAGATAGAAACAGTACCTTTGAACCTATCATTATTCCGAAGCATGAGAAACGAAGTCCCTTGTTCAACGATCAGATTATTTCGATGTATTCATATAGTATGAGTTGCTGTTATATCAAAAGTATCTATATAATAGTGTGTGGAGTGATTTTCGTATTAGAGCTTATTTTATGCCAAACAAAACTAGCTTTCTAGATTTTGCCTATTTGATTTGTTTAATATTTATCAGTATTTATTATATTTTAACTTCTAAATCATATATTACAATAATAGTTGATCTTATATTGTCTATATTTATAAAACTATAAAAGCTTTTTATGTTTGATAATATTGACGATTAGGAATAGGTTAATTTCCTCTATGAGTACAATTATCATTAAAAATATAAATTGATAGCTTTACTATTTCTTTTGATTTTAATATAAATTTCATCATCAAAAATAATTTATGCTATAAAAAAATTCGTATTAATATTTCATTAAAAAAGTAGTATAATCAAAATAGAAAATTTATATAATAAGGTTTTAAAACGAATATTTTTTGCTTTATTGGTAAACTTAAATGTTTTGACTGATAGTGAATTTATTTCTTTGCTATTTAATAGTTTAAATGGCAAAGCATACAGAAATTTAAGTTTGAAACCGGTTGTGTATTGCAAAATTATAAAAAGCTAAGATTCTTAAAATGGCTATGGTTGGTGTTTTGGTAGGTTTACATAAGTTGCTTTATTATAAAAGCTTATAATAAGTTAAAATTTAAAATCACTAAGAAAGGTTTAAAATGAAAGGATTAGCAGGACTTTTAGTCATAGTTGCCATGTTTGGAGGAATTTTCTTAAAGTATTACAATCAAGTTCCGACACTTGATGAGACAACTAAAGAGAAGTGGTCGCAAGTGCAAAATCAATATAAGAGACGCGCTGATCTGATACCAAATTTAGTTAATACTGTTCAGGGATATGCAGCACACGAAAAAGGTGTATTTACTGAGGTTACAGAGGCTAGAAGCAAAGTTTCACAAATGAAGATAGATGCTAGTACTATTGAGGATCCAAAAAAGCTTAAAGAATTTGAAGAGGCTCAAAAAACTCTCGGCGGAGCGCTTGGAAGACTTATGGCTATTAGTGAAAACTACCCTCAGTTAAAAGCTGATAAAAATTTCTTAGCTCTCCAGTCTCAGCTTGAAGGCACTGAAAACCGCATCGCTGTAGCAAGGAAGGATTATATAGCTTCCGTTAAGGAGTATAACTTGGCTCTTAGAACATTTCCTGGCAAATTTGTAGCTCAAATTTTTCATCCTGAAGCTAAGGTAAAAGATACTTTTGAAGCCGCTGAGAGCGAGCAAAAGACACCGGAAGTTTCGTTTAAATAGCAACATAAAGGAGCTATTATGAAAAAGATCTTGTCGGTTTTGCTTCTTTTTGCGGCTATTTTTGCTGCAGAGTTAAATTTCCCACCCCTCACCGGCAGAGTAGTAGATGAAGCAAATATACTAAGCCAAGGAGCAAAAGAAAATTTAACTAAAATTCTTGCAAACCATGAATCAAATACTACAAATCAGGTTGTTGTAGTTACTTTAAATTCTCTTCAAGGAAGAAGTCTAGAAGAGTACTCTCTTGAACTTGGTAGATACTGGGCTATAGGACAAAAAGATAAAGATAACGGAGTATTATTAGTAATAGCTCCAAATGAAAAAGAAATTCGTATAGAAGTCGGATATGGTTTAGAAGCATCATTAACAGATGCTATAACCCATGAGATAATACAAAGAGTAATACTTCCTAAATTTAAAGATGGTAATTTCGAACAAGGCATCTTAGATGGAGTAACTAAGATAATAGACTTCATAGATGATGATAGCAGTAATGATTATGTGACGGATCCGATCGAGGATATGTTCTACACGCTTTCATCGAGTGTTGTAGGAGGTTCGCTTATCTTGGTTTTTCTTAGCGGACTATTTAAACATAGGATAGTAAGCGATATAGCTACCTCTCTTCTAGCGTCTGGCTTGCTTGGATTTTTTGTCGGAGTTTTGGCTATCGCATTTACAGGCTCAGCTGTGATGGCGACAGTGGTGGCTACAGTTGTTGCAATCGTAGTTTTTGTATTTGCCTTTAACAGCATAAGAAAGATGCCAAGAGGACTTTTGAAAAGCAGCGGATTTAGTGGAGGTAGCAGTAGTGGAGGCTTTAGCGGTGGAAGTAGAGGAGGCGGCTTTAGCGGCGGTGGCGGAAGTTTCGGCGGTGGCGGAGCCAGCGGAAGATGGTAAATTTATAAAATTTACGCAAAACACAGGTCAAATTTGCAATCAGCTACAATTTGACTCAAAAAAGAGGTTGTTATGAGAAAGATACTGTTTATTTTACTAGCTTTTATATCACTCTTTTCGGCTGAAATTTCACTTCCCGAGTTTACAGGCAGGGTTGTGGATGAAGCAAATATACTAACTAAAAGCGCAAAAGATAGCTTAATTGCGACACTTGAAGCTCATGAAAAAGCAACTACTAATCAAATCGTAGTCGTAACCTTAAAATCGCTTCAAAACCGCTCCATAGAAAACTACTCTTTAGCGCTTGCAAGAAAATGGGCCATAGGACAAAAAGATAAAGATAACGGTGTTTTGTTAGTAGTAGTTCCAAGTGAAAGAGAAGTGCGCATAGAAGTTGGATACGGGCTTGAGGGAGTTTTAACAGATGCTGCAAGCAAGAGCATAATCGAAAAAGTAATGGTGCCTAAATTTAAAAGCGGTGATTTTGAAGAAGGAGTTTTAGAAGGGGTTGCTAGAATTTTAGACTTTACGGATGAAGATGCAAGCAACAATGTGGTAAAAGAGCAGGTATTTGTCGATAATGTTTTGCTGGTTATTGCCTTTTTGATAGCGTCTTGCTCTGTTTTTATATTTATAGGTAGGCTAAGCGGACGCAGGGTGATAAGCGATATAGGTTCTAGTATCGTTGGTTCGATCATAGTAGGAGGCTTTGTCGGAGCTATTATCAGCGCGCCAATAGATCCTATAATATATAAAACATTAGCCATTTTATTAAGTATAGTAGTTGCTTTTCCTTATGTGCTAAAAGAGATTATGCGCACACCTGATGAAAAATTAATATATGGCTGGAAAGAAGGGGTTGATAGCTATAAATATTTCGTTGAAAGCGAAGGTGGCAGCGGCAGCGGCACTAGAGGCGGCGGCGGAAGCTTTGGCGGTGGCGGAGCCAGCGGCAAGTGGTAGAGTTAGGATAAAAGAGGTTGTTATGAAGAAAATTTTGATATCTTTGGTGGTTATTTTTAGCTTTGCTTTTAGTCAGGCAAATTTCCCCGAGCTTTCAGGCACTGTCATGGATGAGTCAGGTCTGATAAATGAAGTTGCGAAGAGCGATCTTAGCAGGAGGATAAAGGAGCATGAGGTCAAATATAGTAACAAACTTATCGTAGTTACGGTAAAACTAAAAAAAGAAGAGTACATCACTACTTACGCTCAAAATCTTGCAAAACACTGGAATATAGACGATAAGACAGCTATTTTAGTTGTATCTTACGACTCGCGAGACTATCTAAATTCAAAAGCTATTATCGTTACAAACGGCGACTGGCTTAAGGGTGATTCGATAGCATCTGAGATTATAGAGGCTAGACTACGACAAGGAAATATAGACGGCGCTTTCAAGCTGGGTGTTATCAAGACTTTGGAATTTATGGATGACGATAAGAGCAATGACTACATCAACCATCCTTATGAAGATGCCACTATAGCCATACTTGCGATATCGGTATTTGGGGGGCTTCTTTTGTGGATTGTGAGTCATAAGTTTAATCTGTTTTTTTTGATTCAAGTCGGTATGTCTTCTGTGCTCTCAGGCATGCTAACTGTGTTTTTAATGAAAGCCTTGCCTTATGGCATGCCTTCTTTTCTATTTTTTGGCATTGTCTTTGTATTTACACTTTTAACTATGCGTATAGATATGAGGGAAGATGGCAGCAAGTATGTGGATTTGGGCTTTTTAAACCCTTTGTTTGGTATCAAAAAAGCAAAAAAGGCTTAAGAGCTTAGAAATGAAGAAAATTTTACTTATTTTATTTACTTTTTTATCTTTGTTTGCAGGTGAAATTTCATTCCCACCCCTCACCGGCAGAGTAGTAGATGAAGCAAATATACTAAGCCAAGGAGCAAAAGAAAATTTAACTAAAATTCTTGCAAACCATGAATCAAATACTACAAATCAGGTTGTTGTAGTTACTTTAAATTCTCTTCAAGGAAGAAGTCTAGAAGAGTACTCTCTTGAACTTGGTAGATACTGGGCTATAGGACAAAAAGATAAAGATAACGGAGTATTATTAGTAATAGCTCCAAATGAAAAAGAAATTCGTATAGAAGTCGGATATGGTTTAGAAGCATCATTAACAGATGCTATAACCCATGAGATAATACAAAGAGTAATACTTCCTAAATTTAAAGATGGTAATTTCGAACAAGGCATCTTAGATGGAGTAACTAAGATAATAGACTTCATAGATGATGATAGCAGTAATGATTATGTGACGGATCCTAAGATAGATACGTTTTTTAGTTTTACTACCGTTATGATAGTTGGTGGATTTGCTTTACTTTTCATAGGGGCAATTTTTAAATTTAAGTTTTTAAAAGACATTGGTTTAACATCTTTTATGTCGGCATTTGCTAGTGTGTTTTCATCTTCTTTTCTGGATATGTTTTTAAAGACTGATACGGCTTTAGTCTCTTTTGCTCTGCTTGGAGCGTTTTTTATATTGATTTATCCTATGGTTCAAAAGATGAATAGCTCTATAAATAGAAAATCTAAAAGTAGAGGTAGCAGAGTATATAGTAGTGATGATAGTGGCGGCTCAAGCGGTTCTTCTGGCAGCGGTAGCTTTAGCGGAGGAGGGGGAAGCTTTGGCGGTGGTGGAGCTAGTGGCAGGTGGTAAAAATAATCAAATGCTGATTAGTTTTATTAAAAATTTATAAAATTTATATTTTATTAGATATAATCCTTTTTATTTATATAGATTTTCCTTTAATTAAGGGGTTTTTATAGTATGCAAGAAGAGAAGCAGTATTTTGTAAAAGAAAATGATTTTATAGTTTCTAAAACTGATACAAAAGGAAAAATAACATATTGCAATGAGCCTTTTTTGGAAATCATTGGGGCTAAGGCGAGTGATCTTTTAGGAAAGCCTCATAATATCATAAGGCATCCGGATATGCCTCGTATTGTTTTTAAGCTCTTGTGGGATAGGATTAAATCAAAGAAAGAGATTTTTGCATTTGTTAAAAACAGAAGCTTTAAGGGCGGATATTATTGGGTTTTTGCAAATGTAACCGCATCCTTGGATGAAAGAGGCGAAATAGTGGGATATCACTCTGTTAGACGAAGACCCAATATGGATGGCGTAAAATTCATAGAAGGTGTATACAAAAAGCTCTTAGAAGCTGAAAAAATAGGTGGTATGGAAGCTTCCGGTAAATTGTTAGAGAAAATTTTAAAAGAATCTAATATGGAGTATGACGAATTGGTGCATAAGCTCCAAAGAGGATAGGTGGACAAAATGGATTATCCTTCAATATTAAAAAACATCAATGATATAAAGTCTGAACTTGCATTACTCTTAAATATAGAGATTGCAAAAGAGGCTACTCAAATGAGTATTGCCGAATTTAGTGCTTTGGTTGACTCCATTAAAGTGCATGATATTTTAGAGAACAAAGATAGCATGTATTTTGCAAATGTTTTTGATAATGATGAATACTATTATAATATTAGCCTATATCTTAATCAGATTATTAGGAAAATTTCAATCAAGACTGAAAAAAAAGGAGTTAGCCTTGAAGTTAGCAGTAAGCTTCAAGAGGCTTCCAAAAATATAAAAAAAATTGTCGATCTTTTTGTTTTGGAATATGGAAATTTACTTAAAGCGGACTCTAAAAGATGGATACAAAGAAATGTTAAAGAGATGAAAATCATAAAAAATATACTTAAAGACCTAGTCGAATTCCAAAAAAAAATAGATGAAACACTAAAAATAAGAGCCAATATCATATCAAATGTAATTTTGAGCGAGTTTAAAGTTTTATATAAATTTTTTCTATATAGTATCAAAATAGCCAAAAAACGACACGACCAGCTTCTTTTAGTCGAGATTGCAGGAATGGCAGATAGGATAATATCAATGATAAATCCAATATTTAGTGATAAAAGCTTAAAAACCGAAGAGCTTATATATCACTATTTGGCATATGAACTAAAAGAGCTTAAAGTAAATTCTATCGGAGAAAAGCTATCCTAGATAGGATTTCATTCACGATATTTCTTGCGCCATTTTTATTTATTTGATGTTTTAAATTTAGTGAAATTTCTTCTAAATTTATAGATTCTATTAGTTTTAAAATCTCATTTTGGTCTATTTTGTTGTCTTTTTGAAAGCAAAATTTAGCTAAATTTTGGTCTACTAAAAATTTTGCATTATGCACTTGGTGATTATTTGCTGCATGAGGGTATGGTATAAATATAGTTGGTAGATTGTTTGCACAAAGCTCCCATAGTGTGCTAGCTCCAGCTCTGCTTATGGCTAAATCGGCCTTTTTCATTTTTAGCTCTATCTCTTTACTGAAGTCAAAAAGTTCTAAAGTTTTATCTGTAAATCCAAGCTTTTTATACTCTTCTCGTAAGTTATCAAGCGAATTTTTACCGCATTGATGAATTATTTTTATATTTTTTTCTTTTAATATCGTAGCTAGATTTAAAGCAAGTGAATTTATAGCCGATGCGCCCTGAGAGCCTCCTAGAAATATTATAGTTCTTAGCTCTTTTCTCTCTCGCGAGGTGTCAAAAAATTTATCCGCTACAGGATAGTCAAATTTAGGCTCATCGTATGAGCTAAAAAACTCTTTTGCGAATGGTTTTAAAATTTTATTTAAATTTCCGACTATGGAGTTTTGTTCGTGTATAAAAAGCGGTATATTTGATATAATGGCTGCAAATGCCGCAGGCGCTGCACTGTAACCACCTACGCTTATTGCGGCCTTTACTTTATTATCCTTAAAAATTTGCCTGCATTTAAAAGCTAGTTTTACGATATTAAAAAGTGAAATAAGCTTATTAAAGCCTTTTTTATTTACTACTCCTTGGCTAGGCAAGAAAAATTTAGAGTTGAAATTTTGATCATTTTCAAACCACTGCATATCTTGCCCGTTGGTTGAGCCTATGAAGACGGTTTTTATATCACGACTTGCAATCTCTTCATTGAGGGTTTTTGCGATAGCCAGATGTCCTCCTGTGCCACCACCGCATATTACTATCATTTGCTTGATGCCTTTTTACTGATCATTAAAACCATTCCTATTCCTACGCAAAGTGCCAAAATAGAACTTCCTCCATAGCTTAGAAATGGTACCGCTATACCTTTGATAGGAGTTATGGAAGTAATTCCGTAAGAGTTCATAAGAAAAGAAAATGATATCAAAAGCCCTATGCCTAGTGAAAATAGATGATAGACCTTATTTTCGCTCCTTGATGAAATTTTAAATATTCTATATAGTAAAAATACAATTATTGAAGTGATACCAAATATTCCTAATACACCAATCTCTTCAGCTATACCCGCTAATACGAAGTCGGTATGAACCTCGCTTAAAAAGCCTAGTTTAAATACTCCTGCGCCAAGCCCTTCTCCGAAAAATCCGCCGTGCTTTATCGCGTTTAGCGAGTGCGAAATTTGATATGGCTCAGGCACATCTGCTACTCTTAAGGCGTTTGCCATATTTTCAGGCAGTATTGAAAGCACTATATTTTGTATAGTTCCCCACCATGATTTAATACGTAAAATTCTATGCTCTGATGTTACTATTGCGATTGTGGCAAGCATGCCCGCTCCAAAAAGCCCTATCCCAAAAAGCCTAAGGCTAGTTCCTGCAAAAAGAGCCATCATTACAAGAGTAAGAGCCAAAACTATAACCTGACCAAGATCGTTTTGAAGGACTGCTATTAGATAAACAACTATCAAAAATAAAAATAAATACGGAAGTATTAGGTTAAATTCTTCCTTTAAGCTCTTTTTGCTATCATCAATCTTTCTTGCAAAGCTCCATGCAAGAAAATAGACAAAGCCTATTTTAAAAAACTCAACCGGAGCGAGTGAAAATCCAGGTAGTCTAATCCATCTTTTTGCGCCTCCCGCATCCGTAACCATAGAGCTTGGAAGTGCATGCATAACACCCATAGCAAGAGCGCATAGGATAAATAATCCAAAGCCTATCAACACTAGCGATTTATCTGGATTCAGCTGTGATAGACCCCACATGATAAATATGCCTAAAACGCCGACTGCTAGTTGCCTATAAAAGAAATGATAAGGCTCGTAGTTGAAAAAAAGTACGGTAAAAACAGGTAAAGAGAGTGAAAAAATAATACCTATAGTTATCAGTGCTACGCAAGCGTAAAATACCCACTTATCTACTTGCAAAACTCTCTCCGTATTTTGGAATTTAGCCTCGATTTTACTTAAAATTTTCTTATAAATATGTTAAAAGCGTAAGTACTAATTTAAATTTTATAAGCTTTAAATTTAAATTAGCGTATAATCAAATCTTTTTTAAGAGAGGATAAATGCCACTTTCAAGACTAAATTCGGATCAATACAGTGCCGCAACCGCGCCTTTTGGGCACAATCTTATCATAGCAAGCGCAGGCACAGGCAAGACTTCAACGATCGTTGCAAGGATAGCGCATCTATTAAATTTAGGAGTAAATCCTAGTAAAATTTTGCTTTTAACCTTTACAAACAAGGCCTCAAGTGAGATGATAGAGAGGCTAGAGTGTTATTTTGACAAAAAAATTACTTCTAAAATTACTGCTGGCACATTTCACTCTGTATCTTACTCTCTTTTAAAATCTCTTGAAAAAAATATAGTATTAAAACAGCCAAGCGAGCTAAAAACTCTTTTAAAAAGTCTTGTGGAAAGGCGCAGATTTCAACATTTGGGCGAAGCTAAGGCGTATGGTGGAGCTTATCTATACGATCTATATTCACTTTATCAAAATTCAAGCAATGAAGAGAGTTTTTATGAGTGGTTTAAGGCTAGAAATGAAGAGCAGGCTGTATATGCTGAAATTTATGATGATATTTTAAATGAGTTTGAGCAAGAAAAGGTAAAATTTGGCTATGCGGATTTTAACGATCTGCTTATAAAAATGCGAAATGAGCTTAGAAAGGGAGCGCCTTTAAAATATGATGAAATTTTAATAGACGAATATCAGGATACAAATACCCTTCAAGGCTCTTTAATAGATGCGTTTAATACCAAAAGCTTATTTTGTGTAGGTGATTTTGATCAGAGTATATATGCCTTTAACGGTGCAAATATAGAGATAATCGGATCTTTTAAAGATAGGTTTAAAGATGCCAGTATCTATGCTTTAAATATAAATTACCGCAGTAGCTCAAGCATATTAGCCCTTGCAAATAAAGTTATCTCAAACAATCCTCGTTTGTATGATAAAAAACTGATTGTAAGCCGAGAGGGAAATTTACCATCACCAAAACTTCTTGTTTATGATGAGCTTTTTAATCAATATTCAAATATTGCCGACATAATATCAAATTCAAAATTTAGCAAAGAAAATATTGCAATAATTTTTCGTAACAACTCAAGTGCGGATGGGCTTGAGGTGGCTTTAAAAGAGCGAGGAATTAGTTCTAAGCGAAAAGGAGGGGTTAGTTTTTTTGAAAGCAGAGAGATAAGGGCTTTAATGGATATATACGCAATTTTAATAAACCCAAAAGATATTATGGCCTTTATTCATGTATGCGAATATGCTAAGGGCGTTGGAGCCGCTCTTAGTAAGGAGATGTTTGATCTGATTGTAAAAGTAGGGCACGGAAATTTGATAGACGGGTTTTTAAATCCTGACGATAAAGTAAATGCCTTTGAAAAAAAGAAAAAAAACTATCAATTAGGACTCTTTGACGAATTTAGTGAAATAGGTGAGATGTCAAGGTTTTCTAAGCTTAAATTTAGTGATAAATTTTTCTCTCATCCGATACTTAAAATGGAAAAATTAAATGAAAATGCGGCAATATTTTTGTATGAAATTTATAATTTTTTACTTCATGCAAGACGTCTTTCTAGACCAAATTCTTTAATCAACGAGATTAAAAATAGCAAAATTTACTCTCTTATAGTTGATTTTTTAGCTACCAAAAGAGCTACAATGAAAAATGGAAATATTGATGAGGGCTTAAAAACAGAAGCTATAGAAAAAATCATGGCTAAAGTTGAAATATTAAGTGAGCTTAGTAAAAACTACAGTGATTTGGAAAAATTTTATAACTTCATAACTCTTGGCAGCAATGAGATGAGCGAAGGAGAGGGTGTAAATTTACTAAGCGTACATGCTAGCAAGGGGCTTGAATTTGATCAGGTTTTTATAGTTGATCTTGCACAAAATCGCTTTCCAAATTTAAAGCTTATGGGTATGGGCGGAAGTTTGGAAGAGGAGAGAAGGCTGTTTTATGTTGCTGTTACTAGAGCAAGAGATGAGCTATATCTAAGCTATGCAAAATACGATAAGATAAAAAGAGTTACTTATCAACCAAGTAGATTTTTGATAGAAGCTGGAATGGCCAAGGAAAAAATATAAATTTTTATGGTCTCAGTAAGAGACCATAAAATATCAAGTTTTAAACTCAGAAAGTTTATTATTTAGTATCTCTGTCATTTTATTTAAGTGATCTGTCGCGTTTGCTATCTCTTCTACGCTCTTTGTATTTTCGGATGAGATGTTGTTGATATTTGACATTCCATAGATAATTTGCTTTATATTATCACCAGTTTTTATATAGTCTTCAACTCTGGTATCAGACATAATTATAGCTTTTTGCATACTATTGCTCATAAATACTATCTTGTCTCTAACCTCATCCGCCACTAAAGTAAGCTCTCCTATTTGTCTAGAATTTGAGTTCATCTTCTCGCTTGAGTCTGATATAGCTTGCACTATAATATTTATTGTAGCATTTATCTCCACTAGGCTTTTTTGAGTTCTTTCGGCCAGTTTTCTAACCTCATCGGCAACTACTGCAAACCCGCGCCCGTGCTCGCCAGCTCTTGCCGCTTCGATAGCTGCATTGAGTGCTAATAGGTTTGTTTGATCTGCTATATCGTTTATTACAGCTAACACACCTTTTACTTGCTCTGCGTCGCTACTAAGTTGAGAAATTCTACTTGCAAGATCAAGCTCAACTTCGACACTGGATTGAATTTTGTTGCTTAGATGCTCTATGGCGTTATTTGCTTCTATGATACTGCTACTCGCAGCCTCCATATCAGCCTTGCTCTTTTTAGCTTCTTCTATGGAATTTTCAATTTGCTCTTTTATAGTTGTAGCTTTATTTGTAGTTTCCTGAATTATATTTGATGAGTTTTCAACGTTTTTTCCAGTTTGAATAGCTGCTGCAGATAGCTCGTATGAGACTGATGAGTTTTCTGCAGAGAGATGTTTAACTTCGCTTATTAGAGCTTTTAAGTTATCAACAGCTGTTTTTAAAAGCCCAATTGCACTGTTTGGATTGTCTGTTTTTATAGCTACTGCTAAATTTCCTTTTGAAACCTCTTTGACAACTTCTTCTATCTTTGATGCTTTTGCTCCAAGAAGCCCTTCTGGAACCTTTTCGCTAACATATGCAAGCAGAGCTACAAGTATGATCGTTACTATCAATAAAGTCAAGAATATAATTTGAAGGTTTGTCAGGTTATCTTTAAAAAACTCAAAGCTTTTTGTTGTTCTTTGCTCAACTAAAGCGAAAAATTCATCTATAGGTTTAGAAATTTCAGCTTTGTAGTCATTGTAGGTTTTGCCAAATACAAGCTCTATAGCTTCATCTTTAGAACCGTATTTTTTAATAATATCTATAGCTTTTATTTCAAGCTTGGCAAGATCTGTAGATTTTCCTTCAGCAGATTCCAACTTCTTAAATTCATCCTGTGTAAATCCCTCTTTTTGCATAAGATCTTTTAGAGAAATTTGCTCTTTTGTATCAGGTCTAGGAATTTTTCCATTTCTTATATCCAATACTTGATTGTATTGTTTTTCATAAATCGGATTTCCATTAGTAGCCACAAAAGTTCTAACAAGACTAGTCAAGTCATCAGAGCTTTGCCTAAGTTCGTCAGCCAATTTATATGATGTAAGCTGTTTTTGTGCAGCACCTACTAAGTCTTCTGACACGCTTCGCATTTGTAGGAAGATATATCCTAAAACAAGTATCGAAGCTATACTTAAAATCATCAAAAGACGCTGAAAGCCTTTTGATTGAAATAGCGACATTGGCACTCCTTTGATTATTTTCAAAAATAAATATTTTCATTAAATTAATCTATCTTTATTATATTACCAGAAGTATTATCTTTTGCTTAAAGAAATAGAAATTTATAACTAAATTTTTGGTTATCTTAAAAACTCAAAATTTAAGATAACCAAAATTAAAAATAGTAGTTTTTATAGTGCTTTTAGCATTACTCTAGTTAAGGTTTTGCTAAATTCTAAAGGATTTTCTATATTCATTCCCTCATTGATCTTTGCCATATCAAGAAGTAGAGTAGATATATCATGGATCATAGCCTCGTTTTTGTTCAATTTTTCAAAAATTTCATGATTTGGATTTATCTCTAAAATAGGTTTAACCTTTGGCAAATTTGTCTGACCCATCTGCTTTAATATAGTTTGCATAGAAAAGTCAGGATCGTTTTTATCATATATCAAAACAGCAGCCGAGTCGCTAAGTCTGGAGCTAAGCTTAACGTCTTTAACATCGTCTTTTAAAATTTCGCGCATTTTTACTAAAATTTCAGTGTGCTTGCTCTCGTCAATCTTATCTTCTTCGGTTTTTATTTCGCTATCTATATCAGAGTGATTTACAGGCTTAATAGGAGTTTTGTCAAACTCATAGACCATAGGCATTACTATAGTATCAATTTCCTCGTCCATTATTAAGACTTCTATATCGTTTTTCTTAAAGCTTTCAAGAAGAGGTGAATTTCTTAGCATAGACTCGTTGTTTCCACTTATATAATATATGCTTTTTTGATCCTCTTTCATCTGTTCTTTATACTCTTTTAGACTTATCAGACTATCTCTTTTACTAGATTTAAATAAAACAAGATCTAAAATTTGCTCTTTATCGTTATTAAATCCATATAGCCCCTCTTTAAGCACTTTTCCAAATAATTTGTAAAATTTTATGTATTTTTCTCTATCTTTGTCTTTGATTTTATTAAGCTCAGTTAATATTTTTTTGATGCTTTGATCTTTTACATTTGCCATTATCTTATTTTCCTGTAAAATTTCACGGCTTACGTTAAGTGGCAAATCCTCAACATCTATTATTCCTCTTACAAATCTTAAAAATGGTGGCAAAAGCTCTTTTGCGTCATCACTTATAAATACGCTTTTTACATATAGCTTTACGCCACTTTGGTAATCCACTCGAAATAGATCAAACGGCTCTGTAGCCGGGATAAAAAATAGGGTGGTGTATTCTATCTTTCCTTCGGCTTTAGTATGAAAATATGCCAAAGGATCCGTGCTGTCATGGCTGATTTGTTTGTAGAAATCATTATATTCATTAGCCTTGATATTTGATTTATTTAGTTTCCAGAGGGCAGAGGCTTTATTTATCTGTACATTTTTAGTTTCGTAGCTTCCTTCTTTTTCTCCATCTTTTGGAGGAATATACTCTTCTTTATCGGAAAATATAGGATATGGAATATGGTTAGAATATTTTTTTACGATACCTTCTATGCGGTAAAATTCACTAAATTCACTATCTTTTAAAAATAAAGTTATGATTGTTCCGTGAGCGTTCTTTTGACTCTCTTTAATCTCATAGCTTTTTGCATCTGAGCTCCATAAGAAGGCTTTGTCTTCAAGGGCTTTTTTGCTTAAAACTTCTATTTTATCGGCAACCATAAATGCTGAGTAAAATCCAACTCCAAACTGTCCGATAAGTGCGCTATCTTTTTTAGCTTCACCGCTAAGCTCTTTTACAAAGTTCTTCGTTCCACTTCTTGCGATAGTGCCTAAATTATTTATCAAATCCTCTTTGTTCATGCCTATGCCGTTATCACTGATTGTGAGTGTTTTTTTATCTTTATCTAGGATTATGTCAATTCTAGGCAAGTAATTTAAAGTCTTATAATCATCGTTGGTTAAGCAAAGATAGTTTAATTTATCAAGAGCGTCTGATGCGTTTGATATAAGCTCTCTTAGAAAAATCTCTTTGTTTGAATATAGTGAGTGAATCATGAGGTTTAAAAGCTCATTCACTTCGGTTTGAAATTCAAATTTATCTGCTTTTTTTGCCATATTTTTTCCTTTTTTGTTTAATTTTTGGCAGATTATACTACAAATTGCTAATTTTTTCAATAAATTATAATATAAATTCAATAAACTTGATATAGTTAATATCAAGTTTAATATTTATTTCATATCTTTTAGTAGCTTTAATATCTTTTTACTGTTATAATGCTTTGCGGTCTCTATTGAAAAATCACAAATCTTTGCAAGCTTGCAAAGTCCATTATCAAGTAAAATTTTAATGGCTTTCTCGTTGTCCAAAATAGAATTTATAATTATAAAAGTTTCGATCTCTTTAGAGTTAAATTCACTTAATTTTATAAATTTAAGCGCTTCTTCTAGAAATTTTATCTTGTCTTCATAAAAATTTTTAAATTTATCTGTTTTTACAAACTCTCTTTCTTTGCTGTTTTGAGTCTTCTTTCTCTGGACAGAAAGTCCGTTGTGCCCTATAAATATAGCTATATCGGCAGCGATAGAAAGCATGATTCTGCTAGTATCTCTTATTTTACTATCAAGAAGGTATTTAAAAATTTCAAATTTATCACTAGAGTAGGCTGTGACTAAAAGCTCTTTGGCTGTTACGTTAGCTCCGTTTTTAACTAGAATTTCCATCAGTCTTAAAATTTCATCTTCGCTTATTGCATTTTTTATCTCATGATCAAAACCTAGGGCAATAGCCATATGAAGTGGTGAAGAGTTGTCTATTTTATACATATTATAATTTAGATCAGGTCTAAATTTAAGAACTTTTTCTAAACGTTCAAAATCAAATTTGCCTGTATTCCCCACTTTGCTATTTATGATAAAAAATGAAAAAATTCGCTCATTATATTCACCAAACTCTTTATTTATCAAATTTGGATTTTTATCTAAAACAAGAAGTAACTTATCTAGCTCTTTATTAACCTCTTCATTTGTAGTGTTGTGATCATAGAAAATATCAAAATTTATCTCGTTTGCCATTAATGTTTGGAGCAATAAAAATAAAATAATAAAAAATCTTATCATAGTTTAAGTAGTTTAATAATGATATATGATATATTAGCTTTTACTAGTATTTCGCTCTTTATCAAGGACTTTTTGCATTTTTTCTCGTGTGATCTCTAGCCAATTTTTATCGCTAGTATCAACGACGTCAAGACAGATTATTTTAATCTCACCATTTTTAAATCTGAATTTTTTAACATCCATTATATCGCTTCCGACTATTACTATCGGCTGAACTTTTAAATTTAGCCTATCAACTATTATTTTTGCTCCACCCTTAAAAGGCAAAAGCGTATCTGTCTGAGATCTAGTTCCTTCAGGGAAAATAGCTAAAACACGTCCGCTGTTTACTCTGTCTTGCGCTTCTTTTACTAATTTTACTAAAGAGTGCTTACTCTCTCTATCTACTGCAATCATCTTTGGTAAACTTAAAATTTTGCCTATGATAGGTATTTCTCCTATCTCTTTTTTAGCTATCCAGCAAAGATTTTTAGGATGTACTTCTTCTAGAGCCACTATATCTAGCATGCTTTGATGATTCATAATAATCATATTGGCGTTTTGATTAAATTCTGCCTCAATTTTTATGGAGTAAAATCCAAAAAATCTTTGTGTCTTAGCCCAAATACGCCTTATATTACGAATGTTGTTTTTAAAGAGCCACATAAAAAATACAACAAAAAGAATACTGATTATAAATTCAACCGCAAAATAGGCGGCTTTAATTCTTGATAATATCATCTTTTAATACCCAGCCAACCTTGCCATCATTTAGCAAGACTTTTTTAAATTCTTTTCTTTCTCCTAAAATTTCTACTTTTTCTTCATTTTCAGTTGTAAAGAATATGCTTGAATTTTGAGTAGGGAGAATTTTTATGCTTACATTTTTTTTAAGCACCGCATTTCCAAACGGGTTATAGCTATATATTCCATAAGTTCCAAAAAACAATGTCAATACTAAAAATATACTATTTCTTTTGATTAAGAACAAAATAAAAGAGGTCGCTAGTAGAATATATCCGGCTGTGTCTTTATAGATTTCAAATTTACTTTGTTTCGGATTTAGTCCGATTTGAGTGCTTATTTCGTCATCTTCTACTATAACAGGAAGAGAAAAGCTTTCTAGCTTTTTGCTTTTTAGATTAAAATAGCTAAAATCCAGAGAAGTTTTTTCAGGAGTAAAAATTGCAAAATAAAAACCGCTATGTGAATTAAAATTTCCACTTACGGAATCAACTCCTTGCTTTAATATTGCAGGGTCATTTAGCCAAAAGTCGGTTATATTAGTATTTTTGCCGATTAGTTCAACTATCATAATTAAATTTTTGTCATCAAATTTGTTTGTTTTATGTTTTTTAATTTCTAGTGAGTTTGCTACTACATGGCTATAATTTTGATCGCTTTTTATCTGTTTTAAGCTTGGTAGATTGATAGTTGTATTTGCAGTTTGGAAAAATTCACCATTTCTTTTTAAATTTATGGTTATCTTTGTATTCTTTGGTTCTGTTGAGTTAGCTTCTAAAAATATCTCACTTTTGTAAATTCCGTTACCGATATTTTCCCATTGTATATTTTTATTCAACCATTTTAAATTTTCATTTTCTAATACCGTTGTTTGGATATCTACTACTATATTTGATTGAATATTGGCAGTAATTCCGAATTTAAAAATCTCGCCCGAATAGACCTCTTTTGGCATATCCGAGGTTGTGATTATAAGCTGGCTTGGCTCTACCGTCTGATAAATTTGAGTTTCAGATATATTTATTTCAGGCTCGTTTGTGGGAGCTATAGTTTGCAGCGGAGCCTTTTTGATAACCTTTTCGCTTCTTTCGCCTCCCATCATATCAAAGATACTAGGTTCTTGCGCAATAGAAAAAACGGCTATCAAAGATAGGGCGATTTGTTTTAACAAACTAGCCCTTTAAGCATCCTAAGTCCGTCATCTCCACCTAAGATTTTCTCGCATGCTCTTTCCGGATGTGGCATAAGTCCGAAAATCTTTTTATTTTTATCACAAATTCCAGCGATACTATCTATCGAGCCGTTTGGATTTAGATCATTTCCATCTTTATCACAATATTTTAAAAGCACTTGCTCGTTGTCATACATGCTTTTTAAAGTATCTTCATCAGTATAGAAATTTCCTTCACCGTGAGCTATTGGCATGGCAACTATTTCTTCTTCTTGTAAATTTGAGAGAAATAAATTTTTGTTTGAAATTACTTTTAAATGGTGATACTTTGAAATGAAGCTCAAATTCTCATTTCTTCTCATTGCCCCATCAAGCAATTTTAGCTCTGTTAGCATTTGAAAACCATTGCAAATTCCTAGGATATATCCGCCTTTTTTAGCATGATCTACGACGGCTTTCATGGCTGGAGAAAATTTGGCAATAGCTGCCGTTCTTAGGTAGTCTCCATAGCTAAATCCACCAGGAAGAACTATCAAGTCCGCATTTATACTATCTTGCTTATGCCAGATGATTTCTGTTTCGCATCCTAAAAGATCAAATGCGTATTTTGTATCCGCTTCACAGTTTGTTCCTGGAAAAAGAACTATCGCTACTTTCATACTATTATCTCGTAATCTTCTATAACTGTGTTCGCTAAAAGCTCTTCACACATATTTGCAAGAGCTTTTTTAGCCTCATCTTTATCCTTAGCATTTATGTCAAGAACGATTTGTTTTCCGACTCTTACGTTTGATATACCGTTAAATCCGAGCGAGCCAAGTGCGTGTTCTACAGCCTTTCCTTGAGGATCCAAAACTCCATTTTTAAGCGATACGTTTACTATAGCTTTCATCTATACCCTTTATGATAAAATTCTTCTTAAAACCTCTTCGTAGGCTACTTTTACATTTCCAATATCTTGTCTAAATCTATCTTTGTCAAGCTTTTCATTTGTATCTGCATCCCAAAATCTGCAGCTGTCAGGACTAATTTCGTCTGCAAGTATAATATTTCCATCTTTATCTACGCCAAATTCGACTTTGAAATCAACAAGTTTTAACTTTCTATCCGCAAAAAATTTAAACAATACAGAATTTATCTCTCTACCTAGATGCTTTAGTCTATTAAGGTCATTTTCGCTCTTTACAAGCCCCATTGCCAAGCAGTGCTCATCGTTCACCAAAGGATCATGTAGTGCATCGTCTTTGTAATATAGCTCAACCAAAGCAAAAGGCAAAACTGTTCCGTCAGGTATAGCCAGGCGCTTAGTAAGTGAACCCGTAGCTATATTTCTTACTACTACTTCAAGAGGGATGATTTTGCATTTTTTAATCAGTTGTTCAGTATCGTTAAGTGTTTTTACCAAGTGAGTTTCTATACCCTTTTCTTTTAAAAGATTGAAAAGTTGCGTTGAAATTTTATTATTTAGAGCGCCTTTTCCAGCCTCGTTTCCTCTCTTTTGAGCGTCAAAAGCCGTTAAGTCGTCTTTAAACTCAGCTATCAAAAGATCCGCGTCATCAGTCGCGTACATCTTTTTGCCTTTTCCTTCGTAGATTAACTCTTTTTTCTCCATCCTGTTCTCCTTAAGTTATTTGATTTTTAACACTTTTATAGCATCTATAGCAGATTTTAGTTGCATGTCTTCATTTACTTTTGCTTGAGCCAGTATAGTTTTATCTTCTTTTGTTTCATCTTTTTTAGCTGTTAAATTCGCATCTTTTTTATGATCTGAAATTTTTGTTAGTTCATTTTCAAGATGTTTTTTTAACTCACTCTCTTTTATCGCAAACATACTTGATTCTTCCTGAGGAACCTTGCCGGGAAATACTTTTATATCCGGAGTTACACCTACTGCTTGTATTGTGCGTCCGCTTGGCAGGTAGTATCTAGCTATAGTAAGCCTTAGAGCCTCTTTGCCATCTACAGGTAATATTATCTGCACACTTCCTTTGCCAAAGGTGTTTTCTCCTACTACAACAGCTCTTTTGTGATCTTGTAGAGAACCGCTTACAATCTCGCTAGCGCTTGCACTTCCTCCATTTACTAATACAGCCAAAGGAAGATTTGTTATCTTGTTACTTCTTGATGCCTTGTATTCGGAATTTTCGCTCGAATTTCTTCCTTTTTGAGATACGATTATTCCGCTATCTACGAATAAATTTGTAAGTCCTACAGCTTGATTTAAAAGTCCACCAGGGTTATTACGAAGATCTAGAACAATACCTTCCGCTTTTGGATATTTTTTAATAAAATCTTCAGCTTTCTGAGTAACATGTTTATCGAAATTTGTTACTCTAAGATATAGTATATTTTCATTTTCTATCATCTTTGCGTATACTGATTCCACTGAGATTATGTCGCGAATTAGTTTTATGTCAAACGGCTTTGGCTCGCCTTTTCGCACTATAGTTATGGTAATTGGTGTCTTTGGTTTGCCACGCATCTTATTAACGGCTTCTTCTATCGTTGTGCCAAGAGTTGCGTTGCCATCTATCCTTAGGATGATATCTCCGCTTTTTACGCCTGCTTTATCTGCAGGAGTGCCTTCGATAGGCGATATAACTGTCAGTGCGCCATCTTTAATCCCTACCGTTATACCAAGTCCTCCAAATTCACCGTTTGTTTGCACTTGCATATCCTTAAAAGCTTTTTCGCTTAGATAGCCAGAATGTGCATCAAGATTGTTTAAAAGCCCTTCTATGGCTTTATCCACAATCTCTTTAAATTTCATATCGTCTACATAGTACTTTTCAACTGTTGATATTGTCTTTGTAAGTTTAGATAGAGCTTCTACTCTTGCACTCGCATCATCTTCATTGTTTTTTGCATTCAGGTTTGCTGTGATTAATGTGGCGGCAAGTGCTGCAGAAACCAACCCTGAAGTGAAAAAAATCCCTTTCTTGCTCAAAAAATTCTCCTATATATTAAATGGGTTTA
The DNA here is from genome assembly GCF_004803855.2 of Campylobacter sp. RM16192. NCBI lineage: Bacteria > Pseudomonadati > Campylobacterota > Epsilonproteobacteria > Campylobacterales > Campylobacteraceae > Campylobacter > Campylobacter sp. RM16192. The sequence continues at coordinate 907,882 of NZ_CP012552.1, forward strand.
ATTATAGAAAAAATTGTATAAAATGTCGCTAAATTTAAGCTATTAGAGATTTAAAATTTAGAAATAAAAAGCTTAATGTTTATATCGATATGTAATACATATACTAATGAAACTTGACAATACTTCACTAAAGTTATATAATACTATTATTATAAAACTAAGGAGAATAAAATGGCAAACATAGGTGAAAGTTTAACCGTACAGATGCAAGAAGCTCTTGAAAACGGTATAAGTTTAGCCATACACGCTAAAAATCCACAAGTCGTGCCTTTGCACGTTTTTTGGGGCTTAGTGACGGACTCGGCTTCCATACTAAATCAAGTCTTCAACCAGATGTCGATCTCAAAAAATGCTGTTGATTTGGAGGTTAAGAGTAAAATTTCAAGCCTGGCAACCAGCTCAAATGTAAGCAAAGAAAATGTCCAAATTTCTCGCGAACTTTTAAATTCGCTTGAGAGCGCAAAAGCTCTTATGGTAAGTATGGGCGATAGCTTTATAGCGGTTGATACTTGGATAATTTCCGCTTTAGAGCTTAAAGAGATAAGAGAAATTTTGGCTAAATTTACCGATATTCTTGAGATCAAAAAGAGTTTAGAAGTCATTAGGGCAGGGCGAAAGATAGACACTCAAACAAGCGACGAAACTCTTGATAGTTTGGAAAAATTCGGTATCGATCTAACAAAAAAAGCGATAAATGCCGAGCTTGATCCGGTTATCGGGCGAGATGAAGAGATAACCAGGATGATGCAAATTCTAATAAGAAAGAGCAAAAACAATCCTATCTTGCTTGGTGAGCCTGGTGTCGGAAAAACAGCTATCGTTGAAGGATTAGCTCAAAAGATAGTTTCAAAAGACGTTCCCGTAAGTCTTATGAACAAGCGAGTTATCGCGCTTGATATGAGCGCTCTTATTGCGGGCGCAAAGTATAGGGGTGAATTTGAAGATAGATTAAAAGCCGTCATAAACGAAGTAAAAAGCGCGGGAAATATCATACTTTTTATCGATGAAATTCATACTATCGTAGGTGCGGGAGCGAGCGAGGGAAGTATGGACGCGGCAAACATCCTCAAGCCTGCACTTGCAAGAGGAGAGTTGCATGCCGTGGGTGCAACGACACTAAAAGAGTATAGGAAATATTTTGAAAAAGACGCCGCACTTCAGCGCCGATTTCAGCCCATTGACGTAAAAGAGCCAAGCGTAAATGAGGCCTTGCAAATTTTGCGCGGTATAAAGGAGCGTTTAGAGGTTCACCATAGCGTAAGCATAACCGACAGCGCTTTGGTAGCGGCTGCAAAGCTAAGCGATCGATATATCTCAAACCGCTTTTTGCCTGATAAAGCTATAGACCTCATCGATGAGGCGGCTGCCGAGCTTAAGATGCAGATAGAAAGCGAGCCTTATGATCTGGCTAAGATTAAGCGCGAGATAGTAACGCTTCAGGTTGAAAAAGAGGCGCTCAAGATGGAAGATGAGACTAAAAACGAAGAGCGTCTTAAAGAGATAGAGAAAGAAATTGCCGATCTAAACGAGAAAAAGCAAGCTCTTGAAGTGAAATTTGAAAATGAAAAGAGCGTATTTAACGGAATTTCAAATGCAAAAAAAGAGATAGAAACTCTTAAAAACGAGGCTGAGATAGCACGTAGAAACGGTGATCTTCAAAAGGCCGCCGAGATAGAATACGGCAAAATTTTAGACGCTTCAAACCGCCAAAAAGAGCTTGAGATCAAGTGGGAAGAGATGAAAAAGGCGGGCGTTCTGCTTAAAAATCAAGTGGATGAAGAGTTGGTTGCGGGAATTTTAAGCAAGTGGACGGGAATTTCGGTTTCAAAGATGTTAACGAGCGAGAAGCAAAAATACCTGATGATAGAGGATCATTTAAGAGATAGCGTGGTAGGACAAGATCCTGCGCTTCACGCTCTAGCAAGAGCTATCAAACGAAATAAAGCAGGACTTAATGAAGGCTCTCGTCCGATAGGATCGTTTCTTTTCCTTGGTCCAACAGGCGTGGGCAAGACCCAGTCGGCTAAGGCTCTAGCTAAATTTTTGTTTGATGACGAAAGAGCGCTTATACGCTTTGACATGAGCGAATATATGGAAAAACATAGCGTCTCAAGGCTTCTTGGAGCGCCTCCGGGATATGTAGGATATGATGAGGGAGGACAGCTAACCGAGGCCGTTAGAAGGCGTCCTTATAGCGTGATACTATTTGACGAGATAGAAAAGGCGCATAAAGATGTGTTTAATATCCTGCTTGGCATTATGGATGACGGGCGAGCGACGGATAATAAGGGTGTGACGGTTGATTTTAAAAATACGATCATTATCCTAACCTCAAACATCGCTTCAAATTTTATCATGGATTTAAAGGGCGAAGAGAGAGAAGAGGCTGTTAAAAACGAGCTAAAAAGCTACTTTAAGCCTGAATTTTTAAACAGGCTTGATGATACTATCATCTTTAATCCGCTAAGCGAAGAAGGACTTGTTCAAATCGTAGCAATTATGTTTAAAGAGCTTGAAAAAACGCTTCTAAATCGCGGCATTAAAGCTAGCATGAATGAAGAGGCTAAGAAATTTATAGCAAAGGCCGGATTTGATATAGTCTATGGCGCTAGACCGCTTAGACGCGCACTTTATGAGTTAGTAGAAGACCGCCTAGCCGATATGATACTAAAAGATGAGCTTGAAAGCGGCGATGAGATCGTGATAAGCTCAAATGGTGAAGATATATCCATAGAAGTTTTAAGATAGTTTAAAGAGCCTATTAAAGGCTCTTTACTTACTCTTTATTATTTTGATTAGTCGCGATAACTTGCAGTAAAATTTGCGATACAAATAGCTTTTCTAATGAAATTTAATCAAAGCTGTTTTAAGCTTTAGCTTATCTTAATTTTTTAAATTCATATCCTCTGCGATTTGGGCTGCTAGCTTTAGTTTCTCGCTATCAAAATGCGTATAAATTCGCGATGTATTTAAGCTTGCATGCCCGAGTGCTTCCTGGACTAAAACGAGATCTTTTTGCTTTTTATATAACATTGTCGCAAAGGTGTGGCGAAGCATGTGAGCGCCGTTTTTTTCCTTGCGAATTCCGGCTTTAAACAAAATTTGCTCCACTATCCTGCTTACGTAAGCTTGCGTTAGGCGCGTACCTTTTTTGTTTATAAAGAGATAGCCTTCTTTATTTATATAGTTTATCGCTATCGCGTCAAGATGAGCTTCTATGAGGTGGCGCTTTATCATTACTATTCTGTATTTGTTGCCTTTGCCGCGAATTCTTATAGTGTATAAATCGCCATCTTCCGTTATATCCTTGCGCTTTAAATTCAGAACCTCGCTTACGCGAATTCCCGTAAATATTATCGTCTTTATAATGAGCTTGTTTCTGTTTGTATTTACCTTAAAGTCACTATTTTCGATAGCCTCTAAAAACCTCTTAACTTCCTCTTCGCTCATAAATTCAGGCAGTTTTTGTCCCCGCGTCCCGCTTATGCCGCCCCAGTTTTTAAGTGAGATATCGTATATGTGGGCTCTGCCGTCCTCTTCGTTTTGCTTATCTAAAAACGAAAAGAAATTTATAACCGAAATTCTGTAGTTTTTCTTGCTTGCATCTCTTAGTCCACCAGTCGTGCTAGCTAAAATTTCGCTTAAAAGCTCTTCGTCTATCTGTTTTAAACTCTCAAGCTCGTAAAAGCAAAGCGTCTCATAAATTTTTTTAAGCGGGTTAAAATAGGTATTTATGCCGGTAAGTCCAGCGTTTCTGGCTGATTTTACAAGTCCGTCAAGCTCGTTTATGCTCCTTACACTACGGCTTAAGGAATAATTTACGCTAGCAAGAGCTTTTGGGTCTCTTAGCTCTTTGTTTGAAAGCGAACTTAGTTTAAATTTAACGTATCTCGTTAGCCAAAAAAGAAATGACTTTTCAAAACTATCTTTACAATCAAGCGGGTATTTCAAATGTTTTCCTTGCGAAATTTTAGATAATGGAAATTATATCAAATTTATACACCTGAAAATATAATTAAAATAAAAAGTTAAATTTAACAATAACTTTAAGTTAATTTATGTTAAATTTCTCAAGTTTTAAACTTTTTGATAAAGGGGAAAAGATGCAATCAAGCCAAAATTCGCGTCGCAGTTTTATGGCTGCTGCGGGACTGTTTGTTGCGGCTACCGCTTTAAAAGCCGCACCGACTAAGTTTGAAGAGGGCAAAGGGGAGCGCTTTGGTATGGTGATAGACCTTACGCGCTGTATCGGATGTCAATCCTGTACTATGAACTGTGCTATGGAAAATGACGTTCCAGCAGGGATGTTTAGAACTATAGTTTCAGAATATGAAGCTTACGCAAAAGACGGTAAAAGAGCTGCTATGGCTTCACTTCCAAGACTTTGCAATCACTGCGAAAGCCCTGCTTGTATCGATATGTGTCCAACCGGCGCAAGTCATCAAAGAAGCAACGGTATCGTTAAGATAAACAGCAGCGAGTGCATAGGCTGTGCGCTTTGCGTTGAGGCCTGTCCGTATCACGCAAGATACTTTAATCCGACTACTCTAAAAGCCGATAAATGCACATTCTGTGATCACAGACTTCGTGCGGGACTTCTTCCAAGCTGTGTGGAAACCTGTGTGGGCGGAAGCCGTATAATGGGCGATTTAAACGATCCAAATTCAAATATCAGAAAATTTTTAGCAACTCACGAGACTATGGTTATAGATAGTCCGAAAAATACAAATCCGCAAGTGTTTTACTACTGTGTTAGCGAGGTTTTAACCAAAAACGACGTAGAAGCGGAGAAGGAAGCAGGCTATAAACGAGTCGTTCATTGGAACGAAGAGATAACGCTTTAAGAGGAGCTAAAGATGCAAAGACGAGATTTTATTAAAAAAGCTATGATTGCCTCGGCTCTTCCTGTGGCTGCCGTTGCAAATAAAGATGAAAAGATAGATGATTATAAGGTTCAAGGAAATTCTCATGAGCCGGAATTTAAAGTAATAGACGGTAAAGTCGTGATGAATGAAGGGCACTCGATAGTGTTTTCTATGTGTCACGGGTGCACTACAAAATGTGGTCTTAGGCTTCATATAGACGATAAAAACGATCGCGTTCTTCGCTCTGTGGGAAATCCTTTCCATCCGCTTGCAAATTTCCACTGGATGCCTTATAACACCTCTATAAACGACGCGCTAATAGCTACAACCAGAAGCGGCAATGACGATCAGCGAGCTACCGTTTGCGTTAGGGGCGCTATGCTTCCTGAGATGCTTTATTCGCCGATTAGAATTCTCTCTCCGCTTAAAAGAGTTGGCAAAAGAGGCGAGGGTAAGTGGCAGACTATCAGCTTTGAGCAGCTCATAGAAGAGGTTGTCGAGGGTGGAGATCTCTTTGGTGAAGGACACGTGGACGGACTTCGCGCTATCTACTCCGATGAGCTAATCGATCCCGAAAATCCCGAATACGGCACCAAACGCAACCAGCTCTTAAGCTTTTATCTATATGACGGCAGAAGCGATATTGTTGATAGATTTATGAAAAAGTCATTTGGCACCGTTAATCACTACTCGCACGGAGGAATTTGCGGCGGCGGATTTAGAGCGGGTGGTAAGATAGCTCACAATGCGGGTGGATTTGCTCATACTAAGCCTGATTACGAGCACTCTAAATTTAGCATTTACTGGGGAACGGCACCCGGCAATGGCGGAAATCCTTTCCAAAAGCAAGCTAAGATGGTATCTTATGCAAGAAGTTCGGACAACGGATTTACTTACGCTGTCATCGATCCGACGGTTTCAAATTCTATCAAATACGCCACAAGCGATAAGGCTCGCTGGATAGGCATAAAGCCTGGCATGGATTCAGCGCTTGCTATGGCGATGATAAGATGGATAATCGAAAATGAAAAATACGCTACAAACTACCTCATCCAGCCGAATTTAGAGCAAGCCAAGCTAGCAGGCGAAATTCACTGGTGCAACGCAACTCACCTAGTCATAACTCAAAAAGGACATAAAGACTACGGCAAATTTGCGCGAATTAATGACGAGTGGCAAGTATGCTCCCAAAGCGGTAAAATCCAAAGCTATAAAGTAAATGAGCCTGCTAAGCTCTACTATAAAGGCAAGATAGACATAAACGGCGAAAAAGTAGCCGTAAAAAGCTCTATGCAGCTTCTTAAAGAGTCAGCCTTCAAGCACACTATGAAAGAGTATTCGGAGCTTTGCGGCGTGAGTATGGATGATATACTTTGGCTTTGTGAAAATTTCACAAAAAACGGTCGCCAAGTAAGCACGAACGTGCACGGCGGCATGATGCACACGCAAGCCGCAATGAGCACTTACGCGATACTTTGTCTAAATACGCTTATGGGAACTTACGGCTACAAGGGTGGAAACGTAAACGCAAGCGCAGGCACGCATAAATTTATGAGCGGCAGATATGAGCTTGAGAAATTTGAGGGCGCATATAAGCCAAGCGGTGTGAATTTATCCCGCTCGGGCAAATACTACGAGACAAGCTCTGAGTTTAAGCGCAAGGTCGCAGCAGGTGGCACGGGCTATCCTGCACAGCAACCTTGGTATCCTATCTCTATGCCGCTTATCAACGAAACTCTTACAAGTCATGCGGTTGGATATCCTTATAAAGCTAAAATTTTCATCAACTACATGACAAACGTCATCTACGGACAAGCGGGGCTTGAAACGGCAGTGAAAGACTCTCTAAAAGATAGCCGTGATCTGCCGCTTTTCATCGGTATAGACGCGTTTATGAACGAAACTAACGCCTATGCCGACTATATCGTGCCTGACGGGTTAAATTTAGAAAACTGGGGTATGCCAAACGCACTTTGGGGAACTATAACTAAAACTTCAGTCGTGCGCTATCCTGCGGTAACTCCAAGACAAGATAAGGATAAAAATGGCACGCCGATAGATGTGGAGCTCTTTTATATAACTATCGCTAAAAAGCTTGGGCTAAAAGGCTTTGGCAAGGGTGCCTTTAAGGATAAAGACGGCAATGCTATGGATCTTGACACTAAAGAGCAGTTTTATGCTGCCGCACTTGCGAATTTAGCCTTTGACGGCGAAGCGGTAAGCGACATTAGCAAAGAAGATGCCGAGCTTAGTAAAATTCACAGAGTTATGCCAAAGATAGAAAAATACCTTAAAAAAGAAGAGGTGGCAAAGGTCGCTCACGTACTTGCAAAAGGCGGAAGATACGACGACTACGTCACGGCTTATAAGGGCGATAAAGCGACTGTAAAAGTGCCTGCGCCAAATCCCGCCTCGATATACTACGAGCCGCTTGGCGGACATCGCCACTCTATCACGGGCGAATACATGCCGGGAACTCCTACGCTGATGAAGCCTGTGGCAAGCGACGGAACTCCTCTTGAAAAATTCTTCCCGAAATCCGAGTGGAAGTATCTGGTAAGCTCGAAAAAATCAAACGCGCAGCACTACTACACTATAATGAGCGATAGGATGAGAAGCATACATCCCGTAAATTTCGTGCGTATCAGCGAAGATATAGCAAAAGAGCAGGATATCAAAACGGGCGATGAGGTTAAAGTCGTAACTCCATACGCAAGCGCAAAAGGCACGGCGTTTGTAACAAACGGCGTTGCAAAAGGCATTATAAGCCTTGAACACGGCTTTGGACATACTGAATTTGGTGCCAGAACTCACTATATAGACGGCAAACCGGCACTCAGGATAGAAGGAACAGAAGTGGGTATAAACCACAACCTACTTGGTCTGCTTGATCCAAAACGCAAGGGCAAATTTAGCCTTAACGACTGGCTTGTAGGCACCTGCGCAAGACAAGCGTTACCTGCAAATATCTATAAAATTTAGCTCTTTACGGACATTAGGCTAGCTTATTTGGCTAGCCTAAATTTATTTTATGTAAAATTATATGTATTTGTGTGATCTATTTTTTAGAAGACTCTATAACTCTTTTTGTCTCAAGCGCTATCTCAAGCTCTTCATTTGTAGGGATGATTAATGTTTTTATCAATGCTTTGTCAGCGTCTATACACCTAGCTCCGCTTGCTTTGGCGAAATTTAATTCGTGATCTATCTTTATGCCAAGATGCGCCAAATCTCCACAAACTTTCTCTCTACTGTATGGAGCGTTTTCGCCGATGCCACCTGTAAATATAAGCGCATCAACGCGCCCAAGTACTGCATAATAAGCACCGATATATTTTTTAATGCGGTAACAAAACATCTCAAAGGCCAGGTGAGCCCTTTCATCGTGTTCCATCTTTGCAACTACCTCTCTCATATCGTTTGAGCCACAAATTCCTAACAGTCCGCTCTTTTTGTTTAAAAAGGCATCTATCTCATCAGCCTTTAGTTCGCCTAAATTTAGCAGATAGGTTATAATCGCAGGATCCATATCGCCGCTTCTTGTGCCCATTATAAGCCCCTCAAGCGGACTAAGCCCCATGGAAGTATCCACACTTTTGCCATTTTGAACAGCACAAACAGAAGCGCCGTTGCCAAGGTGAAGCGAGATGGCGTTAAATTTACTATAATCTATGTCAAGCATTTGTGCGGCAGTCTTTGTCACATAGTGGTGTGATGTGCCGTGAAAGCCGTATCTGCGGATATGTAAGCGCTTGCAAAGCTCGTAAGGTAGGGCATATCTATAGGCATATTCAGGCATTGTCTGATGAAAAACCGTATCAAACACAACCACATGAGGCACCTTTTCGCCGCTCTCTTGCATGGCGTTTCTTATGCCGGCTAGATGTCCAGGATTATGAAGCGGGGCGAGTATTGAGTTTTGCTCTATTTTAGTGATCACATCTTTATTTACCAAAGCAGACTCTGTAAAACTCTCTCCGCCGTGCACTATCCTGTGTCCTATTCCGTCAAGCTCGCTTAGATCGTGCAGTATATTTGAAGCCACAAAAAGACTTGTCATCACCTCAAGTCCCTCGTGGTGATCTTTGATAGCTAAATTTTCCTCATATATCCTATCTTTAGCCGTATCTTTTAGCTTGGCGTATGAGCTATTTTCGCCTATTTTTTCGATAAGTCCGCTTGCTATGACATGATTGTCTTTCATGTTAAAAAGCTGAAATTTTATAGATGAGCTACCCGAATTTAAGACTAAAATTTTCACTTTTTCTCTCCTGCTTGTATTGCTGTTATTAAAACCGTATTTATGATGTCATCCACCAAACATCCTCTACTTAGGTCATTTACCGGTTTTTTTAATCCCTGTAAAATCGGTCCTATGGCTATACAATGACCGCTTCTTTGGGCGATTTTATAGCCTATATTACCTGAATTTAAGTTTGGAAATACAAAGACATTGGCGCGTCCCGCTACCTCACTATTTGGTATCTTTTTTCTAGCCACTCCAATATCTATTGCCGCGTCATATTGTATCGGTCCTTCAACCTTAAGCTCTGGCTCAAGCTCGTTAATGATCTTTTTTGCCTCTTTGATTAGATCTGTGTCACTTCCTTCGCTGCTATTTCCGGTTGCATATGAGAGTAGGGCGACTCTAGGCTCTATTCCAAACTCAACCGCTGTTTTAGCAGATGAGATTGCTATATGAGCTAGGGCATTAGCGTCCGGATTTGGGATTACGGCACAATCTGCATATATTAAAATTTCCTCGCCCATACACATTACAAATGAGCTTGATACCAATGGGCTATCAGGAGTTGTTTTTATGATTTGAAATGCCGGTCTAACGGTATCTGCGGTGTTTGTGCTAGCTCCGCTTACCATGGCATCGGCAAGCCCGGTTTGCACCATCATAGTACCAAAGTAAGTCTTATCCAAGATAAGCTCTTTTGCTTTTTCCAGACTCATTCCTTTATGCTTTCTAAGCTCGTAAAGCTCCTTTGCAAAGCTCTCTTGAAATACGTTTTTTTCTAAATTTATAAATTTAACTCCATTTAAATTCAATCCCAGCTCTTCGGCTCTAATTTTTATCATAGCCTCATCTCCAAGCAGGGTTAAATTTACAGCACCAGTTTGCATCAAAACCTCGCTAGCTCTTAAAATTCTCTCGTCGTTACTCTCTGGCAAGACTACGGTTTTTTTGTCTTTGCTTGCTGTCTCTATTAGTAAATTTTCAAATCTAAAAGGAGTGATTATGCTCTGTTGCGCTTCCAAAACCTCGTCCAAATTTGAACTTATAACTAAATTTGAGTTGATATTTAGGGCTTTTAGATTTTTTTCACTAAAAACAGGAGTGTTAAGATGCCTGGCAAGAAGTAAATTTAACTCAAATTTCCCCAAATTTGAGAATGCTTCAAAGGCTCTAACGACTACTAAATCATATTTTTTTTGCAGCCTGTTAAATTCTTTTATAATGCTTTTTATAAGCTCTTTTTCATGACCATTTTCAAATGCTACCGCAGCCTCTTTGGTGCATACAAAACCTCCTATCGGCTCAAATACGGTTACATTTTTAAATTTTGCTGATATAATTTCATAAATTTTTGAAAAATTGGCAGTTATTAGATAAATTCCTTTAGATTTCATCTACTCTCCTTAAATATTAGTGGAACTTTAATTGCTTAATTTTATCATAAATATTCAGATTAAGGTAAATTTTATGAATGCTAAATTTTATCTCTCCTTTGTTTGTGTATCACTTATTTTTAGCGGTTGCGTACCAAGTGCAGATCCTAAGATAGATATGAAGCCTCCGGTATATGTAGAGCAGTTGCCGGCAAAGCAGATAAATAATCAGCCAAATACGGGAAGTCTATTTGGAAGGGGAGATAATCCGCTTTTTTCAGATAGAAAGGCCATGAATGTCAATGATATAGTAACCGTAATAATAAGTGAAAGCGCAAATCAAAGCTCGAGCGGTAAAAGAAATACCAATAAAGATAGCACGATAAAGCTCTCAGGAGGTGTATTTAGCGCCGGCTCAGCCCCACTATCTACAGTAGCAAATCAGCTAAACAAACTTGGCGATATAGGTTTTAGTGCAGGCGGAGGTAATGAATTTAGTGGTGCCGCATCAAATAGCAGAACCGAAAGTTTTAAAACTACGATCTCTGCACGTATTATCAAGGTTCTTGAAAACGGAAACTACTTTATCGAGGGTTCAAGAGAGCTTCTTATAAACGGAGAAAAGCAGATCGTGCAGCTAAGCGGCGTCATACGCCCTTATGATATATCAAATTCAAATGAAATAGACTCAAAATATATCGCTGATGCAAAAATTTTGTATAAAACCGAAGGAGACGTTGATAAGGCTACTAGAAAGCCATGGGGATCAAAGCTTATGGAGGCTATCTGGCCTTTTTAACCTTCTCTGATGTGAAAGAGTAGGCTATTTTTTGCTTAGTATTATCGGAAAAGTAACAAATTGATATTTTAAATTAAATTAATATTTCGTTCTTTACGCCTTTTTAAAGCGAATAACCTTATAATATAGTTTAAATTCTCACAGGGGACTCTTATGATAAAAGGGATTTCAGGTTCGCAGATGATTAGCGAAGCATTACATAAAGAGGGTGTTGAGATAGTTTTTGGCTATCCTGGCGGTGCGGCGCTTAACATCTATGATGAAACTTACAAGCAAAGGTATTTTAAGCATATTTTAGTGCGCCACGAGCAAGCTGCCGTTCACGCAGCTGACGGCTACGCAAGAGCAAGCGGCAAGGTCGGAGTGGCTTTTGTAACGAGTGGTCCCGGATTTACAAATGCCGTTACAGGGCTTGCTACGGCGTATTCTGATAGCATTCCTATCGTGCTTATAAGCGGTCAGGTCGCAAGCTCGCTCATAGGCACTGATGCCTTTCAGGAGATCGACGCGGTGGGAATTTCTCGCCCCTGTGTGAAACACAACTACTTAGTAAATAGCATCGAAGAGCTTCCAAGAATTCTAAAAGAGGCTTTTTACATCGCTCGCTCGGGTCGCCCGGGTCCCGTGCATGTGGATATACCAAAGGATATAACGGCTGCAATTGGCGATTTTGATTATCCACAAGAGATAAAAATGCTAACCTATAAGCCTACATACAAAGGCAACGCAAAGCAGATCAAAAAGGCTGCCGAAGCGATATCAGCGGCAAAAAGACCGCTACTTTATCTAGGTGGTGGAGTGATAGCGTCAAATGCCAGTGAGCTTGTGAGAAAATTTGCTAAGAAGACTGGAATTCCTGCGATAGAGACTCTCATGGGGCTTGGAGTTTTGGCTCATGATGATGAAAATTTACTTGCGATGGCAGGTATGCACGGAAGCTATGCTGCAAATATGGCGCTAAGTGAGACTGACCTACTTATCGCGCTTGGAGCGAGGTTTGATGATAGGATAACGGGCAAGTTAAGCGAATTTGCAAGATACGCAAAGATAATTCACGTGGATATCGATCCAAGCTCGATCTCAAAGATAGTAAACGCGCATTTTCCGATAGTTGGTGATCTAAATTTCGTCCTTGAAGAGCTCATAGAAAAGGTCGAAGTAAACCCTGAAAATATCAAAGACTGGAAAGATATCCTCTCTCGCTACGACAAGCTAAATCCGCTTGCATACAGCGATAGCGATGAAATTTTAAAGCCGCAGTGGGTTATAGAAGAGACTGCCAAGATAGCGGGCGATGATACGATAATATCAACCGACGTAGGTCAGCACCAGATGTGGGCGGCGCAGTTTTATCCGTTTTCGCGACCAAGACAGCTCATAACTAGCGGCGGGCTTGGCACGATGGGATACGGTCTGCCTGCGGCGATTGGCTCAAAGTGTGCAGATCCTAAAAAAACGGTCATAAATTTTACAGGTGACGGATCAATCCTAATGAATATCCAAGAGCTAATGACTGCCGTAGAAAATGGCATCGCGGTTATCAACATCATCCTAAACAACAACTTTTTGGGCATGGTGCGCCAGTGGCAGACGTTTTTTTACGAGAAACGCTACTCCTCAACCGATCTTAGCGTGCAACCTGACTTCGTAAAGATCGTAGAGGGCTTTGGCGGAGTAGGGTTTGTCTGTCACACGAAAGATGAGTTTAGAAAGGCGCTAAAAGAGGCGATAAGGCTTCGCAAGATAGCTATGCTTGATGTTAGAGTCGATCGCTTTGAAGATGTGCTTCCTATGGTGCCTGCGGGGGCTGCTATATATAATATGATATTAAAAAGCAAGGAATGAAGATGAGTATAAGAAGAGTAATTTCAGTCATCGTTCTTAACGAACACGGCGTGCTTTCGCGCATTTCCGGGCTTTTTGCAGGGCGTGGGTATAATATCGACACTCTTACCGTTGCGCCGATACCTGAGACAAATTTATCTCGCCTTAGTATCGTAACGGTGGGCGATGAGAAGGTGTTAGAGCAGATCGTAAAGCAGCTTCACAAGCTCATACCTACTTATAAGGTTATAGAAACGGGCGAATTTGTCGAAAAAGAGATGGCGCTTGTAAAAATTCCGCTGAGTGAAAATTTCGGCGGACTTGACGCGATACTTAAGGCTTATAACGGCATAGTTGCGAACACAAATGAAAATTTTATCGTTGTTATGGTGGCTGACGATACGATTAGAGTGAAAAATTTCTTAAAAGCCATCAAAAAATACAATCCGATCGACATCGTTTGCGGTGGATCGGTGCTTATGGATATGTGATGAAATTAAGTGAAATTTATGAGATTTTAGAGCTGAAATTTGAAGGTGACGAGCGTGAGATAACGGCGCTAAATTCGCTAGCTAATGCAAAAAGTAGCGAGCTAAGCTATTGTGACGGCGAAAAAAATGCCAAATTTATCGCAAATTCTAAGGCCGGAGTGATACTAGTAGGTGAAAATTTAAAGGAGTTTGTGCCTGCAAATATGCACGCGATAGTCGTGGAAAACGCGCATTTGGCTTTTGCGATTTTAAGCAAATTTTTTGCAAAAGAGCTTTTTGCAAGCTCGCCAAAAGAGGCTCAAATTTCACCGAGTGCCAAAGTAATGCAAAACGTATATATAGGCTCTGGCGTAGTAGTAGGCGAGGGTAGTGTGCTAATGCCTGGAGTGTTTTTAGGTGATAACGTAAAGGTTGGCAAAAACTGCATCTTGCATCCAAATGTAGTTGTGTATAACGACTGCGTGATCGGCGATAAGTGCCACATAAACGCAAATGCGGTTATAGGTTCGGATGGATATGGCTATGCGCACACAAAAACGGGCGAGCATATAAAAATTTATCATAACGGAAACGTGATTTTAGAGGATTTTGTAGAGATAGGCGCGTGCACGACGATAGATCGTGGAGTGTTTGAGTCAACCATCATCAAGCGCCACACAAAGATAGATAACCTTGTGCAGATAGGCCATAACTGCGAGCTAGGGCAGGGCTGCTTAATAGTAGCGCAAACCGGTCTTGCAGGCTCAAGTAAGCTAGGTAGAAACGTCGTAATGGGTGGACAAAGCGGCACAGTAGGACATATTAAAGTCGGCGACTTCGCTCGGATCGCAGCAAGAGGCGGAGTAAGCAAGGATATCGAAGGCGGCAAGAAATACGCAGGAGCTTATCCTATAATGGAGCTTGGCGAGTTTTTCAAAATACAAGCTAAGATATTAAGGTTTTTTAAAAAGTAGAAAAATTAAGCCTTTTACATTGTGTAAAAGACTTAATTGATTATGCCTCTAAATTCATCATAAGGCGGATTGCAAGGTTTGCTTGGTGGTTAGCGCAAATCGCTACGCGCGGTGCCATTAGTCCTTGTCCTACTTTTGCGGCGTTGTTTAGATCACCACATATATGAACATTTTTAGCAAATTTTATTGTTTTTATTAAATTTGAACTATGATATCCCGCCATTCCAGATGCTGCGATAATTTGCTTATCCTTTAAACTCGCTCCGGCTTCGTTTACTATCATAGTTTTACTTGCCACATTATCGAAGGCTTCGCAAATTATGGGACATGGTGCAAAAATTTCCGCGACATTTGAGCTATCTAAAAAAATATCATGAGTAATTACATTTACAAACGGATTAATTTCGCTAATCATACTTTTTAAAGCTTCAGCTTTTTTTATTCCGATATGTTTTATAAAGTAATGTTGGCGGTTTAGGTTGCTAGGTTCAACCACGTCAAAATCAACGAGTACAAGCTTAGCAACCCCTACGCGTGCCAGACTAATAGCTATGTTGGATCCAAGTCCACCAAGTCCGGCTACTCCAATGCAACTATGTTTGAGCGCGTCATTTAGTTCAGGCGTGTTTCTAGCCTCTATCATAGAACGTAAAATTCCAGATTCAGGCATAACTCCGCGTTTTATGAGCACAATATTTGCACCATCTTTTATATCTAAATTTTCACTGGTTGCAAAGCCATTGATTATAAAGATATCCGGATTTTCAGCACTAAATTTCTTTAAAAATTGATATAGCTCTTTATTGCTAAAAATTTCACTCTTAAGCTCATCCATAGTTTTGGATTGAATTTTAAAATTTGCGCCATTTATAGTTACATTGGTCATTTTGCATCTTTAAATATTAGTAATTTTTGACAAATTCCCCAATTTTACTTATGCCTTTTATGATATTTTCCATACTTGTAGCAAAGCTTAGTCTAAAGTATCCGTCCATACCAAATCCGACTCCGGGAACGCAAGCTACTTTCGCCTCTTCAAGTAAGCGGCGACAAAATTTCATAGAGTCAGGCTCAATCTTTGAGCAGTTTATAAATAGATAAAACGCCCCTTCAGGCTTAACAACACTTAGCCCATCTATCGCATTTATCATATCGCATGCGACATCTCTTCTTTTTATAAATTCATTTTTCATCATCTCTACGTCATCATCAGCCTTGCCTAAAAGCCCTGCTATGGCACCTGCTTGCACTATTGAGCTTATATTGCTTGTGCTTTGGCTTTGTAGTTTTTTTACGGCACTGTTTAGCTCAGGTATAACGCTGGCCATATAGCCAAAGCGCCAGCCTGGCATAGCTCCGCACTTACTAAGTCCATTGATCGTGATAGTTCGCTTAAACATATCATCACTCACGCTTGCTGCAGCAGTAAATGGCGCATCGTAGCTAAGCTTTTCGTAAATTTCATCGCTTGCTACTATTATTTTGGTTCCTTTTAAAATTTCCCCAAGAGCCAATAACTCTTCGCGGCTATATATTGCGCCTGTTGGATTATTTGGACTGCTTAAAACTAAAATTTTAGTTTTTGGAGTTATAGCTGCTTTTAGTTGATCAGGTGTTATCTTAAATTTTGTTTTTTCACATGTCTCTATAAATACTGGGGTTCCGCCACTAAATTTGACCATCTCTGGATAGCTTACCCAGTAAGGGCTTGGAATTATAACTTCATCTCCTACATCAATTAAAGCTTGAAAGATATTAAAAAGCGAGTGTTTTGCGCCGACATTTGTAATAATTTGACTTGGCTCGTATTTTAAGCCGTTATCTCGCTCAAGCTTTGTGGCGATCGCCTTTAGTACCTCTGGAGTGCCTGGGATAGGTGTGTATTTGCCACATCCTTTATTTAGCGCATCTATGACGGCATCTTTGATAGCTTTTGGTGTGTCAAAGTCAGGCTCTCCCGCTGAAAAGCTCACCACATCCTCTCCCTTTGCTTTCATCTCTTTAGCAAGCGAGCTAATAGCAATAGTAAGTGACTCGCTTAATACTTGAACTCTATTTGATAACATTGTCTTTCCTTTTTGCTTAAGATATTGTTTTTAGATAACCATTGTCGTTTAAAAAGAGATACATCTCACCTAAAATTTGCTTCTTTTGTGTGTCGTTTACCAGTTTTGACTTCTCGATTCGCTCGCTTAGCGTGTCTTGAATTTCATAGATGTCATAGTCAAGATCCTCCATGATATCAAGGATTGATTGGCTCTCAAGCAGGTGAACAACCTTGTATCCGCTCTCATCTATCTCTATCGTAGCTTCGGTTGGGTGCGTAAAGAGATTATGCCTCATTCCAAGCACTTCCTGATAAGCTCCAACCATGAAAAATCCTAAAAAATACTCCTCTTTTTCTACATCTATATCGTGTAAAAACAGAGGGTTAAACTCATCGTCAAATCCAATCTCCCCGTCGCTATCGCAGGTGATATCCCAAAGCGATGCCGAGCGGGTAGGGCGCACATCAAGTCTGTGAAGCGGCATGACAGGGAAATTTTGTTTTAAACCCCAAAAATCAGGCAGCGACTGAAAGAGCGAGAAATTTATCAGGTATCTTTCTTGCACCTCTTCTTGTAGTTTTAAAAGCTCTGGGTTATTTTGCTTAGTTCCAAGCATTTTTACTGCTTTTTTGATGATAAGGTGAGTTAAAATTTCAGCATTTGAGCGGTCAACCAGATCAACATATCCCAAGTCAAAGAGCGTAAGAATGCTCTCCATGTGATCCATGCTATCGTGCAGATACTCCATCGCATTTGACGCTTTTATCGTGTTTAGAAGATCGACCAGTTCGGTTATGAGCTGAGGATTTTTCTTTTTAAGAGCAAGCTTTTCTTCTGTGTAGTCCTGAGAAAATAGCTCAAGCACGGGCGCAACGAGCACAGCGTGAGAGGCGGCTACGAAGCGACCGCTTTCTATAAATATATCTGGCTCAAGCTCGTTTTTTTGGTTTGCGATGGTTTTAAGCAGGTAAACCACGTCGTTTGCGTATTCGCTTAGGGTGTAGTTACGGCTTGAGTTTTCTTTAAACTGCGAGTACTCGATAGCTAGACCGCCACCTAAATTTATGGCTTTTAGATTTTTTGCCCCCATTTTTCGTAGTTCTGCGTATATGTTGCCAGCTTCTATGAGAGCTTTTTTAAGTGGATGGATTTCGGTTATCTGAGAGCCGATATGAAAGTGGATCATATTAAAACAATCCAGCAAATTCGCTTCTTTTAGCAAATTTACTGCCTCAATAAGCTCGGTTGATGTAAGCCCAAATTTTGAATTTATACCGCCACTCTTAGCCCAAATTCCAGAGCCTGAACTGTGAAGTCTGATGCGAAGTCCGATGTTTGGTTTTGGTTTAAAGCGCTCTTTTGCGATCGCGATTATCGCTTCAAGCTCGTTAAGACCCTCGATGGTAAGTGTGATGTTATGCCCCATCTCAGCTGCGATAAAGCCTATGTTTATCATCTCTTTGTCTTTAAAGCCATTTACCGTTATCGGCGCGCCTTCGTTGTTGTAAGCCATCACGAGTAAAAGCTCCGCTTTTGAGCCCGCTTCAAGTCCATAGCCGTATTTTTTGCCGTGTTTAACTAGGTTTTTTACAAAGCCAGGGTATTGATTTACCTTAAGCGGATAGACGGCGTTAAAAGTGCCTTTGTAGCTAAATTCTTTGATGGCTGATTTGAAATTTGAGTAAATTTGCTCGATTTGCTTTTGTATAAGGTGTGGAAAGCGCAGAAGCATAGGGCCTCTGTAGCCTTCGTCTCTGATGCCTTTTACGATGTCGATGATCGCATGCTTTGAGCCGTGATTTATGCAGACCTTGCCGTTTTCAATGACGAAATTTGAATCGCCCCATAAATTTAAACCGTAGTTATTCACCTAGCACTCCTTGAAGTTCGTCTAAATTTAGCACGCGTTCATCTTTTGTGCTTAAATTTTTGTACCAAATTTTACCTTCTTTTAGCTCATTTTCGCCCATACAGAGGAAAATTTCGCAGTTTTTATTGTCTGCGTTTTTAAGATGTTTTTGCAAATTTCTAGCTTCGTAGCTTATCTCAGTTTTATATTTTTTTCTTAAATTTATGCCGAAGTTGTAAATGTGTTCAAGTCCCACTTCATCAAGTGCGCAGATATAAACTCCTTCGCGTTTGGCGCTAGCCTCTCTCGTGCTTAAAATTTCCATTATCCGCTCGATACCCATAGCAAAGCCGACCCCATAGCTTGCTTTGCCGCCTAGATACTCGACCAGTTTATCATATCTTCCGCCGCCTGCGACCGCACTTTGGCTTCCTATTTCGTCGCTTATGAACTCAAAAGCTGTTTTGCAGTAGTAGTCAATCCCGCGCACAAGCCTTGAATCTATCTCAAATTTTATGCCATTTGCCGTTAAAATTTCTTGCAATTTATCAAAATCAGCCTTACACTCTGCGCTTAAATTATCGATTATTAAAGGAGCATCTTTGTAAATTTCTTGGCATTTTTGCTCTTTGCAGTCAAGCACTCGGATAGGATTTGTAAGTTTGCGTCTTTTACAATCCTCGCAAATTTCAGCTTCATGCTCATCTAAAAATTTAACCAGCTTTTGGCGGTAAGCCGGCATACACTCGCTATCTCCTAGCGAATTTATCTTAAGAGTGGTTTTTATGTTTAGTCTGGCAAAAATTTCATCTATCATCAAAATAATGCTCGCATCCTCATAGACGCTTGGCTCGTTAAAGCACTCACAGCCAAACTGATGAAACTCTCTTAAGCGTCCCTTTTGCGGGCGCTCGTAACGAAACATTGAGCCATGATAAAAGTATCTTCTCACACCTCCCGCCTTATCGAATTTCGCTTCGATAAAAGCCCTCACGACTCCAGCAGTTCCTTCGGGTCGCAAACAGACGTCATTTTCGCCTTTATCGATAAACTGATACATCTCTTTTCCTACGATATCGCTACTTTCGCCCACACTCCTCCTAAAGAGCGCGGTTTGCTCAAGGTGAGGCGTCATGATAAAGCTATATCCGTAGTTTTTCGCCACCTCTTCGCAAATTTTAATGATATATTCGTAGGTTTGCCCGCTTGGAGGCAGGTGATCTTTCATCCCTCTTAATGCGCTAATCATCTATAAATTCCTTTATCAAATTTGTTATTTTATCCATCTCATCGCTTGCGTTTATAGTTAAAATTTCTATATCAAGCAAGCCTAAAACGCGCTTCATGCACTCTTGTACGTTTAGCAGATAATCCGCCCCGCGACTTTCTATATGATCAAGCTTGCGAGAAAAAACGCGAGAGTTTAAAAGCTCTAAATTTGCCTCAAAAAACACTATCTTATCAGGCAGATTGCCCCTCAGGGCAAATTTATTAAACTTAAACAGTTTTTGTACATACGCTTCATCGCAGGCTTTGCCCGCACGGCTTTCATTTGCCATGGCATAAGCCATGCCCGATACAAATCCTCTATCGCTTAAAACTATCTTATCTTCGTTTTTGCTTATAATTTTATCAAAATGCTCGGCACGATCGGCTAAAAATAGCAAAATTTCAGCCTCTTTGCTAAGCGAGTTTTTGCCAAGCAAAATTTCTCTTAGCTTCTCGCCAAGCTTCGTTCCACCGGGCTCGTGAGTGATAACGGAGTTTTTGTAAAATTTCGCAACTCTTCTTATCTGAGTGCTTTTGCCGACTCCATCAACCCCTTCAAACAGCACATACATCTAATTTTTTTCCTTTAAAATTTCTAAAATTTCATTTGGTACAAGCTTGCTCACATCGCCATTATGCCTTAAAACCGAGCGCACGATAGAGCTTGATATAAAGGCGTTTTTAAGACTTGGCATAAGATAAACCGTCTCAAACTCATCCCAAAGAGTGGCGTTTGCGTAGCCTATCTGAAGCTCGTACTCAAAGTCACTAACTGCGCGAAGCCCACGTATAACGATGTTTATATCGTGACTCTTGGCAAAATCCACAAGCAGATTATCAAAGCTGATAACGCTTACATTTTTTAAATTCGCAGTTGCGATCTTAGCCATCTCAACACGCTTTTGGATATCGAAATACGGCTGCTTGCTCTCACTTTTTGCAACCCCTACGATAACCTTGTCAAAAATCCTTGTTGCACGCTTGATAACGTCGATGTGTCCGTTTGTGATCGGATCAAAGGTTCCCGGATATATGCAAGATTTTTTCACTCTTCGCCCCATCTTTTATAAATTTGATTTTCTATGCCAAGCCCGTCAAGCCACTTGCCGATGATGAAATTTTCCATATCTTCTACACTTTTTATATCGGCGTAATATCCTAAAATAGGCGGCGCAATGATAACGCCCATATTTGAAAGCTTTGCCATATGTTCAAGTGCGATCGTAGAAAATGGCATCTCGCGAATACCAAGGATTAGCCTCCTTCGCTCTTTAAGCGCAACTGCGGCCGCGCGAGTTAGCAAAGTGTCGCTAAATCCTGCATGAATTTTTGCTAATGTGTTTATAGAGCAGGGCGCTATGATGCTAGCTTCTATGCCAAATGATCCTGAAGCTACGGCTGCTGAGATATCGCTTTCATCGTAAATTTTAGCGTTTTTGATAGATAAATTTAGCTTTTGCTCTTTTTCAAGCACAAGTTTAGCGTTCTTACTTACGACGACGTGGCACTCGCTTGTTTTAGCTATCTTGTTAGCAAGCTTAACGCCCAAATTTACGCCACTTGCCCCGCTAATACCTACTAGAATTTTTCTCATCTGATTAGCACCTGTTTTTTTGAAATTATTGTAGCATAAAATACCTTTTTATCTCTGCCCCTAACTTTTATCACATCGCCTAAATTTCCGTCTTCCAAGGCTCTTACTTCTATACTTACATTTAGTGATCCGTCGTTAAAAACGGCTTGGATGTTATCTCCTTTTTTTATCATCGAAAGCATTTGAAACTGCCTTTTTGCAAGAATTTCGCCTGCTTTTATGTTTTGTTTTGAGATCATCTTTGAAACTGGAATATCGGTAAAATAATCTTTTGAAAACTCGCTAAAATCAATCTCATCCAAACGGTAATCAAGCACACTTAAGATGTGTCTAATGGAAATTTGCTTACCTGCTCTTAAAATAGGCATTTTAGCCTTAAATTCGTATCTGAAAAACAGGCTCTTAATGCTATCATTTGGCAGGAAAAAAGTAGCTCTAAAGCTTCCTTTTTGGCTGTTGAGAGAGTTTATGAAAAGTTTTTCGAATTTATATGTTGAAAAATCTTTTGGAAGCTCGTTTTGCGGGGTTATAATCGGAATTTGGTTAAATTTTATCTGCGGATATTCGCTTACTACCGCGCTTAAAAAATCTTTTTGAAGCTTTAAAATTTCATCGCAATCTTTCACGAAGATCATCTCTCCACCGCTTCTATCGGTAAAATTTATGAGATGAAATTTTAAAATTTCAGCCATTTTGCTTGAGTTTATTTTGGCTGCTTTTTGCTGGTTTAAATTTAAAATTTCTGCGTCTTTGCTGTTAAAGCCTAGTGTTTTAAGTGTGATAGCGTCATTATCGATGCAATACATCGGATTTAGTATGATGGAATTTGCAAATAAAAAAATCGGAAAAAATAGAGTGAAAAAAATGGAGCGGGAAACGAGATTCGAACTCGCGACCCCAACCTTGGCAAGGTTGTGCTCTACCCCTGAGCTATTCCCGCAGATAAGAAGTCGCAATTTTATCAAAATCATCACCGTTTGTCAAGAAATTTTATAAATAAAAATCTTATCACCTTTTTTTATCTCGTTTTGATCGAAGTCAGAAAGGTAGATGGCGTTACTTTTTACTAGAGGCAATATCATACCTGAACCAAATTTATTGTTATCTGTTATATGAAATTTACCATCTTTTAGTGTTCCTAATACTATATTCTGACGTCCGGACTTTATCTTTAGATCCTGATAGGCTTCCGCTTCAACTTGCATCAAATTTTTGCCGTTTAAAAATGGCACTACAAGCAAAAATGCGAGTAAAAAGGCTGCCATAGGATTTCCAGGAAGTATAAAAACTAATTTTGAATCTTTAGAGTATGCCTTGCATGGGCGACCAGGTCTAACATTTATATGTTCAAAAAGTTCTTTGAAACCAAGCGAAAGTAGGGCAGTTTTCATATAGTCAGCTTCGCCTTTACTAGCCCCACCAGAACAAATAATCACATCAAAATTTGCATTTTGAAACGAATTTATAGTCTCGTTTAAATCATCTTTTATTATCCCCAAATAACTACTTTTGAAACCGAAATTTGACAGTATGGCGGCTATTGCTTCGGCGTTTGCGTTATAAATTTGATTCTCATCGGCTGTTTGCCAAGGTTCTATTATCTCATCTCCGCTTGAGAAAATGCCTATTTTTGGCTTTATCAATACTTTTACACGAGAGATGCCTTGAGCTGCAAGCATCATTATATGAGCCGGAGCAAGTCTGGTGCCTGCGCTAATCAGCTCATCTCCTGCTTTTACCTCTTCTCCTCTATGCCTAAATGCATCATAAGCTCTTGTTTTATCGGTTACTATGACTTTTTCATCTTCTATAACGACATCCTCAAGTCTAGCCACAGTGTCTGCACCTTTTGGCATTTTTGCACCAGTCATTATCTTTATACACTCGCCATCTTTTATCGATGTATCTTTGCTATCTCCAGCAAAAACAGCGTCTACAACTTTTAGAGGTTTGTTTTTATCTGCAAATTTCATAGCATAGCCATCTAATGCCGAGTTATCAAATGCTGGCAAATCCTTTACGGCGATTATGTTCTCGGCTAAAATTTCTCCTACCGCCATAGATATGCTTACAAATTCGCTATTGTTACTTGATTTTACACTATCAAATATAGTTTTTAAAGCTTCATCTACTATCATCTTATTCTTCCAATCTTTTTATTTTAGCTCCTAGTTTTGCGAGCTTTACTTCTAAATTTTCATAACCTCTATCAAGATGGTAAATTCTATGCACCTTGCTTGTTCCATCGCTTGCAAGAGCTGCTAATACTAGGGCTGAAGAGGCTCTAAGATCAGTAGCCATAACATCTGCCGCGTTTAGCTTAACTCCGCCGTAAACGCTTGCGATATGTCCGTTTAGCCTGATATCAGCACCCATTCTGGTTAGCTCGCTAACGTGCATGAAGCGGTTCTCAAACAATCTTTCATCTATGACGCTAACTCCGTCTGCAATTAGTGCAAGAGCCATAAACTGGGCTTGCATGTCGGTTGGAAATCCAGGATATTCAGTTGTTACTATCTCCACCGGTTTTATTTTATCCGCAGGCAGTATGGTTATTTTGTCGTCATTAATTTCTATGCCAAAGCCCATCTCATTAAATTTGGTTAATATAGCCTTTAGGTGATTTGCATTGGCATTTGTTATTGTGATTTTAGAATTTGTAATAGCGCCTGCGCAAAGGTAGGTGCCAGCCTCTATTCTGTCTGGAATTACTCTTATATTTTTAGAGGTTATAAGGTTTTGTCCTGTACCTTTAATAGTAAGTTCATTAGTCCCGATCCCTTCTATATATACTCCGGCATCTGCTAAAACCTCGCATAGTTGCACTACTTCAGGCTCTTTTGCTACGTTTGTAAGACGTGTGGTGCCGTGCGCTAAGGCGGCCGCCATTATGATATTTTCGCTTCCTGTGACCGTAATCTTATCAAATACAATATCGGCTCCGTGCAAGCCATTTGGCGCGGTAGCTACTACATAGCCCTGTTTTATTTCGATATTTGCACCCATCTTTTCAAGTGCGCTTAAGTGCAGATCTATCGGACGCTGACCTATGGCGCAACCTCCGGGCAAGCTTACTTCGCAATGTCCAAATCTGGCTAGTAAGGGTCCAAGAACCAAGATGGAAGCGCGCATTTTACGGACTATATCGTAGTTTGCCTTAGTAGAGTTTATATTGTTTGTATTGATTTTTAGTATATGAGAGTCTAAAAAATCGCACCTCGCACCTAAATTTACAAGTAAAGTCGCAAGAGTCTTTATATCTGCAACATTTGGGATATTTTCTAGTACTACATCATCTTTCATTATCAACGTTGATGCTATAAGCGGTAATGCCGCGTTTTTAGCACCGCTTATAGCGACCTCTCCGCTTAATTTACTATTTCCTTCTATTTCCAAATAAAACATAATTAAATCCTTATAAGATAGCGATTATAACGCAATTTAACTTATAAAAAGAAAATTTAAGTCATTTAAAGCCTTTTTTACCCAATTATCTATATAATTTTAATCGCTTAATAAAAACTTAGGATATAAATTGAAATTTAAAAAGTCTATTTTAATCACAATGTTAAGCTGCTTTTTTCTATCAGGTTGCTCTTATTTAACTCCAAATTTAGATCAAAAACGAACACCAGATACAATAGAAGAAATAAAAGATGAGCAAAGCCATATTAAATTTGCAGAATTTGATCATACCGGAGTGTATTATGCAGCCAAGGCATCGTATATTTCAAAAATGATAAATGAATATATTGGAAAGAAAAGTGGCAAAGACTGCTCTGGGTTTGTATCTTTAATAAATAAAAAAAATAACAATATATATTTTAAAGAGGTTAATCTAGAAAAGTTTTATACTAAATACGGACTTAAATCAGAAGCTATTTTTAATCTATATAAAGATCAAGGTTTAATTTTTAATGAAAACCCAAAAGTAGGAGATTTGATATTTTTTAACAACACTACAAGCAAAACAAAAAATTACAAAAAGACAAAAATAATTACGCATATAGGCATAGTAAGCGATATATATAGCGATGGAACAATAGAATTTATACATCACACCGGGAAGAAAAGCAAAAAAGGAGTCATAAATTTCTCTCAAAAAAATAGACATAAAGTAGCTGGAAAAAAGATAAATTCCTATATAGTAGATTGTAAAAAATGCAACTCTTCGTATCTTAGCTCAAATAAATTTGCAGGCTTTGGCAGAGTTAAAATTTAAAGGCTTTTAAAAGGATTTGGATTGTATGTAACTTCTTTTTTGATAGCCTTTAACTGTCTAGTGTATTTTCTTATAAATTTCGCTATTCAAGATAGTGACTTAAATTTGGTTTTTGGGTTGAATTTACTGCTTTTGGATCAAAATTTCTTATGGCAGCCTTTAAGCTCTATGTTTATGCATGGTAGTTTAACTCATCTTCTTATGAATATGGCTGTGCTTTATCAGTTTGGCGGTCTTTTGGAGCGATATTTTGGCAGTTTTAAATTGACTGTTTTATATATATTGGGCGGAATTTTAACCTCAATTCTAAGTTTTATCTATATATACTACTCATTTGTTTTTGGAAATAATATTATAAATTTAGTCGGTGCTAGTGGCGCTATAAGCGTGCTTTTGGGTAACTTGGCATTTTTAGATAAAAATAATACAAAAGGTATTTTGATAGCTGTTTTGCTTATGAGTTTTGTGCCTTTGATGATGGGTGTAAATGTCGCTTGGTATGCACATATAATAGGCTTTGCGGTAGGATACTTTGTAATGAAAGCGAGAATTTTATGAGATTTTTTAAAGAGCTTGGTGAAATTTTACTTTGTGGTAACAAGGACAAAAAATTTGCCAAATTTAAGAGATTTTATAATGGCTACAAAGTAGGGCATTACGAGATAATCGATGACGGCGAAATTTTAGAGCTTAAAGAGCCAAGTTATGCTAAATTTTGTGACTTAGTGGAGATGAAAATCTGGATAAAAAATCAAGCAAACAAAACAAAGACGCAGCCTTCCTTCACTCTATCGCTCATATCGAATATAGCGCCATAGATATAGCGCTTGATGCGGCTTATCGCTTCCGAGGGCTTCCTAAGCAGTATTATGACGACTGGCTTGAAGTGGCTGAAGACGAGATAAGACACTTTAAGATGATAGAAAAATATATGCAAAATTTTGGAGTGAAATACGGCGATATGCAGGTGCATAACGGACTTTTTGTAGCGCTTAAGATGACTGAAAATTCTCTTCTTGAGCGTATGGCTGTGCTTCCAAGATATATGGAGGCAAACGGACTTGACGCAAACGCTTTTATGCTTAAAAAACTTGAAAATGACCATACGAAAGCCGATTTAAAAGAAATTTTGCAAGTGATTTTAGACGAAGAAATTTCACACGTAAGCAAAGGCGATAGGTGGTTTAAATTTGAGTGTGAGCGAAGAAACATCGATCCAAGCGAATATATCGCTATCGTTCAGAGAATTTATCCAAATTCATTTTTACAAACCAGAGAGCTAAACGAAGAGGCTAGATTAAAGTCCGGATTTAGTGCTTTAGAGATAGAGTGCATCAAGCAAATAGCCAAAAATAGGGCGTATAAATAGGAGTGAATATGAAAAAAATTTACTTTATAAGGCATGCTAAAGCAGCTCAAAAAGACTATGAAAACGACTTTGAGCGCGATCTAAACGAACGAGGCAAGAAAGATCTGGCTTTGATGTGCGATAGACTTAAAAAGCATAAAGTGAGGGTAGATACGATCTTTTCAAGCCCTGCAAAACGCTGTGCAAAAACCGCTAATAAAATGGCTGATGCGGTTAAATTTAAAGGCAAGATAGAATTTGTAGATATGTTTTACGAGGCTAGCGTGAGTGATATGCTTGAGTTTATAAGAGAACTTGATGATAAGCTAAATAGCGTATTTATCGTATCGCACAACGACACTATAACTGAAATTTGCGAACTTCTAAGCGATGCTGCAATAGGCAACATCCCTACTTGTGGGATATTTTGCATAGAATTTGAATCCCCTTTTAAAAATATCAAAGAGCATGAAAACCGCGCTTTGTTTTTTGATTATCCCAAAAAGCATAAAAAAGACTGATTTGATTTTATTAACTTACTAATATTTCCAAAAAATAAATAAAAAATATTAAAAATCCATACATATAAAAATAATTAGAATATAGCTAAAAATATTGCATTAAATTTAATGGATAAATTAAAATAATTCAAAAAGTAAAACAAATTCAAATGCCTAAAATGGGGATTATTTAATATTCTGGTAAGATACTATTTTAATTATATAAAATAATTTGAAAATTATAGTTTTCAATACAAAATAATGAAAATAGTTTGTATTTAACCTTCATTCTAGTGTTTGAAGTCAATGATGATTAATTTTGATATTTTTAATTTATATAGTTTATGTATAGTTATAATTCAAAAAAGTACATTAAAGCGCAGTGAACAAATACAACTTTTTATTGGATATACTGTGGTTAGATATAATAATTTCTTTCATTTGAAAACAAAAGCTATTTTTAAATGAAACAATATAACACTATATATGCATAAAAATTTTAGAAATTATTGGCTTTTTAAGTAGTTTTTAGTGTGTTTTATATTGATTTTTTGAGCTTTATAAAAAGCCCAAATTTATTACATAAAGCTAGGCGCATCGTTTGAAAATAGTATTAGATCCCCTGCTTTGGTGTTTTGAGCTAGTATCTCTTGCATTTTTGATTTATCTTTTATGATGATTATCTTTGGCTTTGTGAGATATTTAAGCAGTGAAACTGCGTTTAGCGAGCTTGATATCATCACTACATCAAAAGTTTCATTTATGATCTTGCTTAGTTTTTTGTTTTCCTCGGCAGTGCTTTCCACGATCCCTGGAGTTATCAATACTTTGCGACCTTCATAGCCCGAAACAAGCTCGTAAGACACACTCATGCCGTTAAAGTTGCCATTGAAACTATCGTCTATTATGATTTTACCGCCCGCATCAATTCTTTGAAGCCTATGCTCGACATTTTTAAGTTTAGATATCAAATTTTGCACTTTTGACGGCTCGAGCCCTAGATAAAGAGCGGTTTTTACACAAACGGCTAAATTTGTGCAGTTAAATTTGCCAAGCAAAGGAGAGCTAAATTTAACTTCATCAAGGCTGAAATTTATGCCTTCTAAATTTGCCTTTATATCTTTTAAATTTTTATCAAAAATTTCCACTTTTTCGCTCTCTTTTGCTAGTGTTGAGCTATGCACGAAAGCTTTTTCAAGTCGTTTAGAGCCAAGCGCTTCAAGCTTGGTTGAGCGGATATTATCAAGAGTTTTAAAGTATTCGATGTGCTGAGCCCCTATTTCGCCTACGATTACGATCTGAGGCTGTAAAAATGCGGTTATCTCAGCGATATCGCCCTTTAATCTAGCCCCTGCTTCGGCTATATAAATTTGCGTATCGGCAGCAAGATTGTTGTTTACATCTTGGATGAGCCCAGCTAGGGTATTTACACTGCGAGGAGTTTTGTGGCATCTAAAATCATCTTTTAGTATTTCGAATAAGAAATTTTTGATGCTTGTTTTGCCAAAACTTGCCGTTATAAGGATGATCTTAAGCTCTTTTATTTCTTTAAGATTTTTAATCGCAGCCTTTTCGTAAGTTTTAAAATTCATTTTTTCAAGTATAAAGCTAAGGATAAACGAAAGTACAAGCGGCAATATGATACCTAAATTTTGGCACTTGGCAGAGATAAAGCAAAATACATTTTCAAGCACTAAGGCAAGCGCAAGTATGCTGAAAAATCGCTTGACTCTAGGTGTAAAAACCAGCTTTTTATCAAGCTTTTTATGCCAGAGATAAAGGCTTGGCACCATCGCAAAGTAAAAATATATCCAAAAAAACTTACTAGTCGTATAGTAAAGCACGATAGGAATGATCGCAAAAAACACGTGCCACACAGGCTTTGTGAAGTGAAAAAACACTCGCTCAAATTTGTACGAAAACCATTGCAGGCATGTGATGAGATAAAATCCGAGCGCAAGAGTAAATAAAATATGCGAGGCGACAAGTCCGCTTTGGATTAAAATTTGAGTTAAATTTTCACTCATCTTAGCTCCTTATTTGGCTTTAAATTTAGTTCAGAGTCGATAACTCCGCTAATATAGCTTGCACGTAGCAAGAAAAAGAAGTGGTCGCCTTTAAGCGGATGAAAGTCGCTATTTGCTATGAGCCTATGTATCTGCTCGCCACTTTTTAGCGGAGTTGCGCTATCTTCTTCACCCCAAAATATAAACGCCCTGCCCTTGTAATCTTTAAATTTGCTTGTAAAGTCCTCATTTACGACGTTTTTAAGCGTTTCATACATCTGCTTGCTCATGCCTTTTACATCTTTTGTAGCAAAAAATTTATACAAAAAGCCAAATCCAAGTGCTTTTAAAATTTTAAAAATAGAGATCTTAAATCTCACAAAAAAGGGCTTTTTGGTAACTATGCCGGCACTGCTTAAAAGAGCTAAATTTGCAGGCTTTAACAAAGTTGCAACCTTGCCGCCAAATGAGTGTCCGACGATAAGAGTTGGAATGATATTTATCTCCTCTAAAAACAGCTTCATAATCTCGGCGTAATCTTTCGTATAAAGCGGCTCTTGCATATTTGAAGCGCCAAAACCTGGCATATCGATGTAGATATGCTTAAAACCAGTTAGAAATTTGCCAAAGGCCTTTTTCATTATCTCTTTATTTGCCCCCCAGCCGTGCAAAAATACTATCGCATGTTCGTTTGATAAATTTAGCATCTCGTAGCTTATTTGGTAACTTTTGCCTTTGTAAATTATCTCCTTACTCGCCATTTTCACCCTTTTTTCTTGACGAATATATAGTTTGTAGAACTTCCACCGCCTCGCATAGGCGCTCGTATTCAGCCATATTTAGTAAAACCGCTTCAAATTTGTTGTTTTTTACAATGACGGCTCGCTTGGTCTGTGCCGAGCCTACTTTAGTAAGAACGGTGCTAAAATTTCTAACAACTTCGGTGGCGGTGTAGATTTCATCTTTGCTAAATGTAGTCATTTTTTACTCTTTATGTAAAATTTTACATAAAATATAACAAATAAGCCTTTAAATTCGGCTAAATTAAGCCGCTAAATTTGAGAATTTAACAGCTCAATTACTGCTATTAGTATTTTATACCTTTCCTTTAGCCGATGTGATCGAGTTTATAAATTGATAATCTATCTTTATATCGCGCTCTCTTGGCAAGTTTTTAGCGAGCAAATTTATAGTCTCTTCAAAGTCGTTAAATAGATAGTTTGCAAGGCTTCCCGGATTTGGATTTATCTCGTTTAGATAGACTTCATCATCTATCACGAAAAAATCACACCTGATAAGCGCTCCGTCAAATCCGCAGTTATAAATTCTCTCAAAACTCTCTTTTAATTTTGCCTTGATAGTCTCGCTTATATCAGCTTCCTTTGCCCTGCTCTCGCTTGAAAAGCTCATATATTTTTGCTCGTAATCAAGGAATTCTTTCTTTTTTGGCTCTTCTATGATCGAAAATTTTATCTTGCCATCTACCTTGCAGCCTGCTAGGTTATATTCCTTCACGCCCTCTATAAACGGCTCAACCAAAACTTCGGTGTCAAACTCAAACGCCACGTCCTGTGCATACTCAAGCTCGCCATCATCCTTTACCACGCTTACTCCGATAGAGCTGCCTAGACGAACAGGCTTTAGTATGATGGGAAGCGCTAAATTTAAGATATCACCTCTGCGCAAGACTTCGTATTTTAGCGTCTTAACGCCTGCTTTTACGGCTAAAAGCTTGGTTATCTCTTTGTTGTAGCTCATCGCGCTTGCTTCAAGTCTAGGGCCTATATATCTTATCTCGTAAAAGTCAAGCAAGGCAGCCATTTTGCCGTCTTCGCCGTCCATGCCATGTATCAAATT
Organism: Campylobacter sp. RM16192; assembly: GCF_004803855.2. Classification (NCBI taxonomy): domain Bacteria; kingdom Pseudomonadati; phylum Campylobacterota; class Epsilonproteobacteria; order Campylobacterales; family Campylobacteraceae; genus Campylobacter; species Campylobacter sp. RM16192. Next base: position 939,126 of record NZ_CP012552.1, read on the forward strand.
TATAAATACATCAACTTCTGTCTTTTTCTCGCCAAACATTCCGCCCGCAAAAAATCCGCCGTTTTTAAGTAGTAGCTTTTTACTCTTTTTGTAGTTGCCCGAGCTAAAGAAATTTGCCTTCATGTCTTTAGCTTCGATTAGATAAAACTCCCTAAATTTATCGCAAAATACAAACACCGGCTCGCTTTTAAGCACGTTTTTTAAGGCTATTGCGCTTACGATGCTGATCTCATGCTCGTAGCTTCTAGCGCCAAATAAAATTCCAAATTTCATATCCATCCTTTATCCGAGTTTTTTAAGAGCTTCTTTGATAAGCTCGCTTACGTTAGTTGCCGTGCAGGTTGAAAGCACCTTAGATATCTTATCTCGCTTAAATCCAAGGCTCTCAAGCGCCAAAACCGCTTCGTGCTGGTGGCTTGGCATCGCATCGTCAGTTACGAGCTTAGCGTCGCTTAACTCGGCTATGATACGCCTTGCGGTTTTTACACCGATGCCGGGAACTGATTTAAGAGCGTCCGCATCGCCATTTATGATCGCGTTTGTAAAGGCGTTTGGATTTAGGCTGGAGCATACCGCCATAGCTGTGCTTGCGCCTATGCCGTTTAGTTTGATAAGCATCTCAAACATTCTTTGCTCGCTTTCGTCCAAAAAGCCGTAGAGCAAATTTGCATCTTCTCTGATAATTTGAGTGATGTTAAGTTCTACTTTTTCGCCTTTTTCAAGCTTTGCCGAGCAAAAAAGCGATATGGATATGCCGTATGTTACGCCGCTTGCGGTTTTAAGCAGCAGGTATGCAGGCTCTTTTTTGGTTATTACGCCTTCGATTGCTTTTATCATATACTTCCTTTGATCTCATCTAAAATTTTAGTTACTATATCATTCATAGCTAAATTTAACGCTATTAGTGCATTTTGTGGAGTATTTTCTGCAATAGCTTTTTTTGATGTCATAATAGAGCTTTTTAAAATTTTTTCATCTTTTAAAATAGTAAATCCTAGGCCAATAGTGGCCTCTTTTTCATCCGTTTGAAGCGTAATTAGATTTGTTTTTAGAACTAAATTTCTTCTATCAAAGTTAGCGTCAAGCTCACAACTACTATTTATTGCGGCAAGAAAATTTTTATATATCATATCGCTTGGTGTCGTTATCCATTTGACTCCTTTGATTGTATCTACCTGTCCTTTGTCGTTAATTTTAATTATACTTCTTGAATCAAACATATTAATAGCTTTAGTTTGCTCTACAAAAACTAAAATTTTATTTTTACCTTCACATTTACTAAAGCTATTGTTGCCAAGCATCAAATATTCAATGGATGGCGCCGGTTTTGCTATTATTGAGCAACCTGCTATAAATATAGAAAAAACAAAAATAGCCAAATTTCTCATTTTTTATCCTTGTTTTGAGGGTCTTTAAAGAAAAATTCATAAGGCCTATCCTCTAGCCTAAAAAGAGTTTGCCTAAATTCTTTCAGGGTCTTTTGGAATTCTAAAAATGTAGTTATAGCCTCTTGTGAAAATGAGCTTAAGATGTCTTTTATATCATACTCTCCGCTTTTTATCTTTTCTTCCATAATTCTTTGTAAATTTTCTAGTTTGATTGCCAGATTAGAAAAATTATTAGAAAATGAGTTGATATTTTCAAGTGTCTTAGAGCCGTTTTTGGCTAAGATTTGAAATTCTAAAAGAGTATTGTTTAGATTTGCCAAAGAACCATTTATATCGGTATTTGCACTAATATTATTTAAATTAGCCGCAAGCTCATCAATGGATTTTAAAATAGAAGATATTTTTTTAGTATTCTCTTCATTTAAAACTTTATTTATATTTGCAAGCGTTCTATCAATATTTTCTGTTAAGTTACTAGCCTTTCCGCCTATTTTTTGAAAAAAACTTTCTTCAAGAGTAATGTAAGGCTTTTCGCTATCACTAAATATAGGACTATTTTGCGATCCTCTTTGTATATTTAGATAACTTATGCCTGTTATTCCTTGAATCTCTGCCACTACAGTGCTATCTTTTTTTACAGGAAGCCCTTTGTCAACCCATAATTCAATCTCTATTTGTGCATCTTTTGGGTTTGCAAATCTAATATCTTTGACTATTCCAGCATCAACTCCTATAAATTTGACTGTAGAATCTTTTTTGATTCCACTTGGAAGATCGTTCGTAAGTATGTAATATGCTCTGTATTCATTCTTGTTATTGCCATAACTTATCATCCACCATATAAAGCCACCAGCAATGGATACAACTATCACAAAAAACAGCCCTATAAGAGTATAATTTATCTTGCTTTCCATCTAAATTTTCCTTGCCTTAAAGAGATCCTCAAGAGGATTGTTTTCAAAGCTTTTAAGCTCGTTTAAATTTCCCTCAAAGGCTATCTTTTTATTTTCAAGTATTAAAAATCTATCTAATATGCTTTGGATACTGTCTATATCATGCGTTACCATCACAACTGTTAGTTCAAGAGTATCTCTAAGCTCTAAAACCAGCTCATCAAAAGCTCTTGCACTCATCGGATCGAGCCCGCTATTTGGCTCATCTAAAAATAGAATTTTAGGACTTAATACAAGGGCTCTTGCCATAGCCACACGTTTTTTCATACCACCGCTTAGTTCACTTGGATAAAGTAGAGCCGTATTGGGTTTTAATCCTACTTTAAGCAACCAAAACATAGCTATCTCTTTCATGACTGTTTCACTAATATTGCTATATTCTTTTAGCAAGATATATATATTTTCAAGCACATTCATAGATGTATAAAGTGCTCCAAACTGAAACATTACTCCGCACTTTTGCCTTATCTCTTGTCTTTTTGCCTCGCCTATAGACCATAGATCTTCTCCAAGCATCTCTATTCTGCCTTCGCTTGGCTCTTTTAAGTATATCATTGTTTTCATAAGTGTTGATTTACCGCTACCGCTACCGCCAAGAAGTCCGTAAATTTCACCATCTTTTACATGAAAGCTAACCTTGTCGTGTATAATTCGATCATTAAATTTGGTGGTTATGTCTGTGGCTTTTATTATCATATTAGACCTCAAGCTGAGTAAATATGATAGAAAATAGCGCATCTACCATTATTACTCCAAATATTGCATTTACTACGCTTACGGTTGTGTACTTGCCTACGCTTTGGGTATTTCCACTAACTGCAAATCCGCGCCAGCACCCTATAAATGCTATAACCATACCAAAAAATGGAGCTTTAAAAACACCTACGTAAAAGTGTCTTATCTCTACTTCTTGCTTAAACCTCGCTAAATAATCTCCAAAACTAATATCAAGATATGTCTGACATACCACCATCTCGCCAAAAAGTCCTATCAAATCAGCTAAAAATACAATTATAGGCATAGCAAAAATTAGAGCAATAACCCTTGGCAAGACTAAAAATTTAAAAGGATCAAACCCCATAGTTTTCATAGCGTCTATCTCTTCTGTTATCTTCATCACCCCAATTTGCGCAGTATAGCTTGAGGCTAAGCGTCCGGCGATAACTATGGCAGCAATCAAAGGCGCTATCTCTCTAAGAGTTAGCATACCCATCATCTCAACTATTATTATGCTTGCACCAAATCGTTCTAATAAGTTTGCACCTTGATAAGCCAAAACTACACCTACTAAAAACGAAGCAAGACAAACAATAAATGCCGACTTGATAGCGGCATTTTCAAAATGAGCTAAAATTTCTTTGATTCTAATAGTCTTTGGCATAAAGATAGTTTTTAGAAATTTAACTAAAAACTCACCTAAAAAAGTAAAAAATAAAATTACTCCAAAGTAAAATTCGCCTATTTTTTCGCCTATTTTATAAAGAAAATTTTTTGTATTTTTTATATTAATATTTTTTTTTGCCGGAGCAATAGTATCTTTTTTTATAGCCGCTGATAGCTCTTTTTTAATTGAAGCAAAAATTTTCTCATGGTTATTATGTAAATTTATAAGCTCAAATTTTTTATCCGATTTGCGAATAATTGAACTTAAAAATAAGGCTATAGCATAGTCAAACTCGGTAACTTCTGCAAAATTTAATTTTATTATTTGAAATTTTTTGGATAAAAGAATAGCTGAAATTTGGTTTAAAATACTTTTTTTTAATTTAAAATCCCAAGAGTTTTTTAAATTTATCTCAAGAGATCCATTGTCTTTAATTAAACAATCGTAAAAATCACTTTTAAATTTAAGACCAAAAAACAATTTTTAGGCCTTTCTTATATTATTATTTTTCCTGATTAAGTAATCAATCTCTCCATCTTCATTTTCTATTTTTTTAATTGTTAAAACTCGTGCTACTTCATTTTCTCTAGTTACATAAGATATCTCTCTTGGAGGATCTACTAATTTAAATTTTATCTCATTAAATTCACGCCAGTTACTGTAGTTTATAACCTTTGAATTAAAAATCCCATCCTGAATAGCTTGAATTTCATCTTTAAGATCTGTGATTTTGGATTTTTTCTCTTCAAATTCACTTAAAAGATTATTGTATTCATGAACTAGTTGTTGATACTCTCTGAGTTTTTTTATAAAAGTTACAGGTGGAGAATTTTTAGAAGCTCTAAATTCCTCCATTTTCTCTTTTATGATATTAATAGGACCCCTATTTTCTTCTATAATACACTTTTTGGCTTCAAGCTGCTTGGGCATTTTTACTATCTGTTCTCTAATCTCTTTTATCTTTTCTAAATTTTTATTTATAGTTTCGCCTGTATTTTTTACCATGCTAAAATCTACTAGAATTTTATTATTTACGCCCTTAAGTTGCCTTATTTCAAGAGTATCAGCTATGATTATGTTTGAATTTGAAGCCAACACTCCTATCTCTAATTTTTCAGCTATTATTTCACCGCCAAGCACAGACTTTATGACTGCTGTTTTTGCCTTAACCTTTCCATTTTCAAGGCGATCTATCTCAACATGATCTCCATCAAAACTACCGATATGAACAGCTATTTTGGCTTCTTTGGCCTCTATATGCGCTTTTGCGTGAGTTTGTCCTCCGATTTTTACTTTATTTGCTTTTATTACAGCATTTTGAGCTACGTTTCCTTCTATGTTTATCTCGTTGGCTTCAACATTCATGCCATCACCTATGGCATCTTTTGTGATATCTTTTTCTTTTACATTTAATACCACGTTATTATCAAGTCCAGCATCTATGGAGCCTGTTGCTCTAAAAGAGATTTCATTTACATCAAGCTCTTCTTTGATGTCAAATATATTTTTTTGATCGTAAACATATCCTGCTTTTTTGGCATAATATTTTATTCCAGAATCATCAACCCTCTCTTCTATCTCGTCAGTATGCTCTATCATTTTTGTAATTGTTGTTCTTGGTTCAACCACTGGTATAACGATACCCCTGACATCGCGTCCAGGCTCGCCCATAACAGGCTTTTGATACTCTATTATTAATTCATCTTTTGCGACTCCAAGTAGATATCCACGATTAGCATAGTTTATTCTGCCGCTATTATCTATATTATTAATCTTGTTTTTGTAGTGATATACAATAGAATCATCGTTAGAGTCTTTTTTATTTACTCCAGATGTTACAACAAAAGTATAATCTTTATCTATTATCTCTTTTATTCTTAAAAAAGATGAAATTTTACTTAGCTCGTTTTTCATAGCTTTATTTCTAATTCCTACTAAAATTCCAACTTTAATTAATTTTTTATAGATAAATTCAGTTACTTTATTTTCAAACTCTTTAAAATAAACTACGTCACTACTTTTAAAAACCGTAGCTACTATTTTGGTAAGATTTTTATTGGCACTTATAGAAATATCCGGCAGTAGATGTTGTTTTTTTCTTCTTGTGTCAAAAAATTCTACTTTATAACTTTGCTTTATGTTTTCAACTTGATTTACATAGAATGTATCGTTGTCAAATATGTCAAGTTCAGTTTTTTCTAATATCTTACTTTCACTATCTCCTATTAATTTGTATTCTGTAACAATTGATAAAATTTTAAAATCAATAAATTTCATATCGACATTAAAATTTCTAGCTAAAATAGGAATTTCACCATAAGGATTTATAGTATCCATTCCAATAGGATCAAGGTAAATTGGCTCTTTTTGACTATTTTCCACCTAGCATTCTTTCAAATTTATTATTTTTAAATTTTTATATTTTCTCTAAAATTTTATTAAAACTAGTTTATAGGGCTTGATTTTACGTTTTTTAAATCTAAATTTAAATATTATTTCAGCAATAATATCAAAATGGAAATTTATGTTTATAAAAGGCTTTTTTTCAAATAGTGCCGGCATTATGGTGTCTCGTATCTTAGGATTTTTTAGAGACGTGATGACAGCTTCTACTCTTGGTGCAGGAATTTATAGTGATATATTTTTTATAGCCTTTAAAATTCCAAATCTATTTCGCAGAATTTTTGCAGAAGGAGCATTTGGAGATGCATTATTACCAAATTTCACTCACTCTAAAAACAAAAGCGTATTTTCTGCTGAAATTTTTTTAAAATTTTTATTTTTTGTAATGATTTTGACATTATTGGTCAATCTATTTGCTCCTCAATTTACAAAAATTATCGCAACGGGCTTAAACGAGAGCCAAATCTCTCAAGCTGTTCCTTTGATTAAGATAAATTTTTACTATCTTGGACTAATTTACGTAGTTACGTTTATTGCCACCTTGCTTCAGTATAGACAACACTTTATCACAACTGCATTTTCAACCGCACTTTTAAATATAGCTATGATATTTGCGCTTGTTTTAGCTCAAAGTAAAGAGCCTAAAGTTGTCGCTTATTATCTAAGCTTTGGAGTGGTTGCGGGAGGAATTTTACAAGTAATATCTCATTTAATAGCGCTTTATCTTACTTCTATGTCAAAGATATTTTTTGGAGGAATAATTAAATTTATCAAAGGAAAAAGAGCTGATACAAAGGGCTTTTTTGCTAATTTTTATCATGGTTTATTTGGTTCATCCGCAATGCAAATAAGCTCTTTTATGGATACTTGGCTTGCTAGCTTTTTAGTATCTGGAAGCATTAGCTACCTATTTTACGCTAATCGCATCTTTCAGCTTCCACTTGCGGTCTTTGCTATAGCTCTTTCTACTGCGCTTTTCCCGAAAATAGCAAGAAATTTAAAAGCCGGCAACGAAAAAGAGGCTCTAAAATTTATGAATAAAGGGTTTGAGACTTTATTTTTCCTGCTTTTTGGTGCGGCAATAGGAGGCTTTGTATTAGCAGATCCTATCATAAAACTACTCTTTGAAAGAGGTCAGTTCAATGCGCAAGATACGACCAATACAGCTCTCGTACTAAAGGCTTATATGATAGGACTTGTGCCGTTTGGCTTGGCTAAAATTTTTTCAAAATGGCTTCATGCAAAAATGCAGCAAAAAACCACTTCTAAAATAGCGGTAATAACTTTGGTGATAAACTTAATATTGGCAGTTATTTTAATGAAATATTATGGAGCTTTCGGATTAGCATTGGCTAGCTCAATGGGAGGTTTTATACTGCTTATACTAACCATACGAGCCTTTGGGACTAAAAGATTTTTGGCTATAATCAGCTTTAAAAGATTAGGAATTATGGCTATTATTTTGGTCATAGAAATGATCATTTTAATATTTTTAAGGAAATTTATAGATGCAAATTTTTGATAGTGTAAAAAAACAAAAGCTAAATTTTGAGCCTATTGAATCTGGCAAAGTTAGAATTTACGTGTGCGGACCAACAGTATATGATGATTCGCATCTTGGGCACGCTAAAAGCGCTATTAGCTTTGATCTGCTTAGAAGAATACTAATAGAGCTTAAATTTGACGTTAAATTTGTAAAAAACTTTACTGACATTGATGATAAAATTTTAAAAAAGATGGATGAAACCGGTGAGGGTTTAGAGTCTATCACGAATAGATATATTAAAAGCTATAAAGATGATATGCGAGCTTTAAACGTGCTTGAGGCCGATATAGAGCCAAAGGCTACCGAGTGTCTTGATGCCATAATAGAATATATTTTAAATCTAAAAAATAAAAATGTAGCCTACGAGATAGAAGGAGATGGAATTTACTTTGACACTGCGCAAGATAACGAGTATCTAAGCCTAAGTGGAAAAGCTAAAAGCGATCAAAATATCGCCAGAGTTGAGTCAAATATAGACAAGAGAAATGAAGAGGATTTTGTACTATGGAAATTTGATGAAAAATGGTACGAAAGTCCATTTGGTAGAGGCCGTCCGGGCTGGCATACCGAGTGTGTGGCGATGATAAAAAAATACCTCTCAAGCGGACAAGATTATGAGATAGATATACACGCAGGAGGTATAGATCTACTATTCCCGCATCATGAAAACGAGGCTGCTCAATGTAGATGCAGTGAGCGAAAAACCCTAGCAAAATACTGGATGCATAACGGATTCATTAAAGTAAACGATGAAAAGATGAGTAAAAGCCTTGGAAATAGCTTCTTTGTCAAAGATGCTTTAAAGCAAAATCTTGGCGAGGTTTTGAGATTTTATCTGCTTAGCTCTCATTATAGGGCTCATTTTAACTATTCTGATGATGATTTATCGGCTAGTAAAAAGAGGCTTGATAAGATTTATAGGCTCAAAAAACGGGTTATAGACTCAAATTTAGGAAAAGAAAACAAAGAGTTTAAAGAAGAGTTTCTAAATGCTATGAGAGATGATTTAAATACCTCCAAAGCACTTGCCACAATAGATGAATTTGTAAAAACAGCAAACGAAAATTTAGATCAAAATCCAAAGGATAAATCTCAAAAAGGTGAAATTTTAGCCAATTTAGAGCTAATAGCCAGAGTTCTTGGAATTTTACAAATCGATGTATATGAGTATTTTCAGTTTGGTGTAAGCGATGAGGAAAAAACAAAAATAAAAAGCTTAATAGAAGAGCGAAATGAAGCCAAAAAGCTAAAAAATTACGCTAAAGCCGATGAGATTAGAGAGAAACTTGCTTTGATGCAAATAGCTATTATGGATACTCCAAACGGCACTATGTGGGAAAAGATATGAAATCTATGAGTTTAAAGGACGTGTTTAGACGATTTACACTATACTTTAAGGACTATATCCCGCAATTTGCCTTAGCCATAACCGGTATGCTTTTAGCCAGTGGAGGCACTGCGGCATCAGCCTGGGTTATAGAGCCGGTATTAAATAAAATTTTTATAGACAAAAATAAAGAGTTATTATATCTATTGCCATACGCTATAGTTGTGATATACTTTTTAAAGGGTCTTGGAACTTTTCTGCAAGCTTACTTTACGGCTTTTATAGGACAAGACGTAGTGCGTAGATTTAGAGAGAAGCTACTTGGAAATTTGTTAAATTTAGATATGAAATTTTTTAACGAATTTCGTACCGGAGAGCTTATAAGCCGAAATATCAATGACATAGAGCGCATAAGAAGCATAGTTTCCTCAATGATTCCTGAGATGATAAGAGAGAGTATTACTATAGTGGGGCTGTTATGCGTTGTCATATATCAAAGCGCTCAGCTTGCTTTTTTTGCTCTTATAGTGATTCCTGTAGCGATATATCCGCTCTCTTTACTTGCAAAAAAAATGAAAAAATTATCAAAAGCGGCGCAAGAGAAGACTTCTGATATTAGCTCTAGGCTTAGTGAAATTTTTACAAATATTGAGATAATTAAGGCAAATAATGCCCAAAAATATGAACATGGTAGATTTATAGACGAAAACAATAAATTTTTTAGACTAAATTTAAAAAGCGTCAAGATAGATGAATCCGTAAGTCCGATAATGGAAATTATCGGTAGCATAGGAGTTGCTGCGGTTGTGATAATAGGCGGCAAGGAAGTGATTGACGGACAAATTACCATGGGAAGCTTCTTTTCATTTTTGACTGCACTTTTTATGCTATACACACCAATTAAGAGAATTTCAAGACTTTATAATCATATTCAAGATGCTGTAGCTGCGGCAGAGAGGACATTTGAGTTGCTCGACAAAATTCCATCTGTAAAAAGTGGAGACAAAGAGATTCCTTTAGTTATAGAGTCGGTTAAATTTCAAGATGCGAGATTAAATTACGGAGATAAAGAGATCTTAAAAGGCATAAATTTGACCGCTTTAAAATCTCAGATGATAGCACTTGTAGGCTCAAGCGGAGGAGGCAAAAGTTCAATCGTAAATTTGCTGATGAGGTTTTATGATACAAACAGCGGAGAAATTTTAATAAATGAAACCGATATAAAGGAATTTGATATAAGGTCTTTAAGGGATAATATCGGCCTTGTTACTCAGCGCGTATATATATTTAATGATACTATTGCAAATAACGTAGCCTACGGAAGAGAGTTTGATGAAGATGCTGCGATAAAAGCTTTAAAAATGGCTAATGCTTACGAATTTGTTTGTACGCTTGAGGATGGGATTAATACGATTTTAAATGAGTTTGGAACCAATCTTTCCGGAGGTCAGCGCCAAAGGATAGCTATCGCAAGAGCCTTATATAAAGATCCTCAAATTTTGATATTTGACGAGGCTACATCAGCTCTTGACAATGAAAGCGAAAAAGAGATCACAAAAGCGATATCAAATTTACAACACGAGAAGATAATTATCGTCATAGCCCACCGTCTAAGCACGGTTCAAAATGCCGATAAAATAGCTGTTATAAGTGGCGGTGCCGTAGTAGGATTTGGTAGTGATGAAGAGCTTAGTAAAAGCTGTGAAATTTATCAAAAGCTAAAAGGCTCCTTGCCTAAAATAGGACAAAGTTAAAACTATAAAATCTCTAATTTAAGCTCTGATTTGATAAAATCAGTGAAAATTTAAAGGAAAGATCTTGAATTATAACGATTTAAAAACTATTTTTTTTAAATTTCAACCTGAAACCGCACACACGATAGCAGAGTGTGCTATGGTCTATGCAGATAAGATATTTCCGGGTTCAATGAGTTTTGTTGCCAATAAATGTGTCATAAACGATGCTAGACTTCAGCAAAATTTATTGAATTTGGTTTTTAATAATCCTATCGGAATTGCCGGAGGATTTGATAAAAACGCTACTATGCTAAAACCTTTAACGGCACTTGGATTTGGTCATATAGAGTTTGGAACTGTAACACCAAAACCACAAAGCGGTAACGAAAAGCCTCGTCTTTTTAGGCTTGTAGAAGAAGAGAGTATTCAAAATGCAATGGGTTTTAATAACGAAGGGGCAAAAAAAATAGCAAAAAGAGTTCAAAATTTATACCCTTTTGTTATACCTCTTTTTGCAAATATCGGTAAAAATAAGGTAACTCCAAATGAAAACGCACTTGAAGATTACGAAAATTTGACTAAAGAATTTAGCGATATTTGCGATGCTTTTGTTGTAAATATCTCTTCCCCGAATACTCCAAATTTACGCAACTTACAAGATGCTAGCTTTGTCAAAGAGCTCTTTGATAGACTTACTTCAATAACCAAAAAACCTATTATTTTTAAGATTGCACCAGATATGGATGACGAAAAAGCTGTTGAAATTTGTAAAACTGCGGTCGAAAGTGGTGCAAGCGGAGTTATTGTAAATAATACAAGTATTGATTATAGTCTTAGCAAATCACCGAATTTACAAAATTTTGGCGGACTAAGCGGTAAAGTGATTGCTGAAAAATCGCGCAGACTATTTAAGGCTGTAGCGGATGAACTATTTGGCAAAACCGTATTAATCGCAAGTGGCGGCATAGATAGCGGAGAAGAGGCTTATAGACGTATTAGAATGGGTGCAAATTTAGTTCAAATTTATACAGCTTTTATATTTAGAGGTCCCGCTGTTTGCAGATATATTAATTTGGAGTTATTAGAACTGCTTGAGCGAGATGGATTTGCAAATATTAGCGAAGCTGTGGGAATGGATGTCGGAAAATAAGGAAAAATATGCTTTTAAAATATTCAAAAACAAAACTTAAAAACGGGTTTGAAATTTATCATATTCCGGTTAATAAAGGCTCATATGTAATCAGCGTTGATCTCTTTTATAAAGTAGGATCAAGAAATGAAGTAATGGGCAAGAGCGGTATAGCTCATATGCTAGAACACTTAAATTTCAAATCTACTAAAAATTTAAAAGCCGGTGAATTTGATAAGATAGTCAAAGGATTTGGTGGTATAAATAATGCAAGCACAGGGTTTGATTATACTCACTATTTCGTTAAATGTTCAAAGAAGAATTTAGACAAATCACTAGAGTTATATGCTGATATAATGGCAAATTTAAGCCTAAAAGACAGTGAATTTCAGCCTGAGCGAAATGTTGTTTTAGAAGAGAGACTTTGGCGTACAGATAATAACCCTATAGGTTTTTTGTACTTCACTCTCTTTAATACAGCCTTTACCTATCATCCGTACCATTGGACGCCGATAGGTTTTATAGAAGATATAAAAAACTGGACGATTGATGATATAAAAGAATTTCACTCTACCTTCTATCAACCTAAAAATGCAATTTTATTGATCAGTGGAGATATAGATAAAAAATCGGCATTTGAGCTTGGTAAAAAACATTTTGAAAGTATTAAAAATTCAAAAGAAATTCCAAATATTCACTGCGTAGAACCTGCTCAAAAAGGAGCAAAGAGAGTTGAAATTTATAAAGATAGCGAAGTAGAAATGCTCGCGATCGCATTTAAAATTCCAGCGTTTAATCATGAAGACCAAGTAGCTCTAAACGCTATAAGTGAGTATTTAAGCAGTGGTAAAAGCTCTGCGATGCATAGAATTTTAGTTGATGAAAAGTGCTTGGTAAATCAAATTTACGCTTACAATATGGATAATATCGATGAGGGTTTATTTATCATAATAGCGGTTTGTAATCCTGAAATAAAGGTCGAAACAGTAGAAAAAGAGATATATGAAATTTTAGAAAATATCAAAAAAGATAATATAGATCAAGACGAACTAACAAAGATAAAAAATAGTATAAAATCAGACTTTATACACTCTTTTAGCAGTGCTTCAAGAGTTGCGAATTTATATGGTGATTTTCTTGCCAAAGGAGACATAACTCCACTATTTGAGCTTCAAGAAAAGATAGAAAATTTAAAAGGTAAAGATATTAATGATATTTCTAAAAAATACTTTACAGACAAAACCTCTACTACGGTTATTTTAAGAAAGGATAGAAAATGAAAAAAATTCTAAAAGGTGCAATGACCGCTCTTATAACACCTTTTAAAAATGGTAAATTAGACGAAGAAAGCTACGAAAAACTCATTATAAGACAAATTAAAAACGGAATAGATGCTGTAGTGCCTGTAGGAACTACCGGAGAGAGCGCTACTCTAACCCATGATGAGCATAGAATTTGTATAGAAATAGCCGTAAAAACATGCAAAAATACAAATGTAAAAGTATTGGCAGGAGCCGGTAGTAATGCGACTCACGAAGCTGTTGGACTTGCACAATTCGCTCAAAATCACGGAGCGGACGGCATCCTTTCCGTTGCTCCATATTACAATAAACCTACTCAAGAAGGGCTTTATCAACACTATAAAACAATAGCTTCAAGTGTTGATATACCGGTACTTTTATATAATGTTCCAGGTCGCGTTGGAGTAGATATCCTGCCTTGCACGATTTTTAGGCTTTTTAATGACTGCGAAAATATATTTGGCGTAAAAGAGGCAAGCGGAAGTATAGATAGATGCGTAGACTTGCTTGCACATGAGCCAAATTTAGTTGTAATAAGTGGGGAAGATGCGATAAACTACCCTATTCTTTCAAATGGCGGAAAAGGTGTGATATCAGTAACCTCAAATCTGCTACCTGATAAAATTTCAGAGCTTACTCACTTAGCGCTTGATGAGGAGTATATCAAGGCAAAAGCCATCAATGATAAGCTTTACAATATCAATAAAATGCTATTTTGTGAAAGCAATCCTATACCTATAAAGGCAGCAATGTATATTGCCGGGCTACTTCCAAGCCTTGAATACAGATTGCCACTTTGCGAACCTAGCAAAGAGAATTTTAAAAAGATAGAAGAAACTATGAAACAGTATGAGATAAAAGGATTTTAATGGATTTACAAAATGAATTTAGAGGCAAAACTTTAGTAATAAGTGGCGGCACAAGAGGTATTGGAAGAGCTATAGTTGAGCAGTTTGCAGAGGTTGGAGCAAATATCGCTTTTACTTATAACTCAAATGAAGAGCTTGCAAACACACAAGCTAAAGAGCTTGAGGAAAATTTCGGCATAAAAGCAAGAGCTTACGCGCTAAATATACTTGAGCCTGAGACATATAAGGATCTGTTTTTAGAGATTGATAAAGACTTTGACCGAGTTGATTTTTTTATCTCGAATGCGATAATTTCAGGACGTGCAGTTGCCGGCGGATATACGAAATTTATGAAACTTCGTCCAAGAGGTATAAATAATATTTTTACAGCAACTGTAAATGCATTTGTAGTTGGCGCGCAAGAGGCTGCTAAAAGGATGGAAAAGACAGGTGGTGGAAGCATAATCTCTCTTAGCTCAACAGGAAATTTAGTCTATATCGAAAATTATGCTGGGCACGGAGCGTCAAAAGCTGCTGTTGAAGCGATGGCAAGATACGCTGCAACCGAGCTTGGAGAAAAAAACATTAGAGTAAACATAGTAAGCGGCGGACCTATCGAAACTGACGCTTTAAGAGCATTTACTAACTACGAAGAGGTGCGCGACATGACGGCTAAACTTAGCCCGTTAAATCGTATGGGACAGCCAACCGATCTTGCAGGAGCATGCTTATTTCTTTGCTCGAGCAAGGCTAGCTGGATAACAGGACATACATTTATAATAGATGGTGGAACTACATTCAAATGAGTTTAAATTTACCTAATTTGTTGGCATTTTGTCGTATTTTACTAGCTCCTGCTATGTTTTACATATTAGTAAACGCAAATACTCATTTTGAAAGCGTGCATATAAGCTGGATAAACTATTTTGCGGGACTAATATTTGTTATAGCCAGTGTTACTGATTTTTTTGACGGCTATATCGCAAGAAAATGGGATCAAAAAACAAAACTTGGTGCGATAATTGATCCTTTGGCTGACAAAATGCTTACTTTAGCGGCATTTTTAGGACTTATGATGATGGATAGAGCTAATCCTTGGGCTATATATCTAATACTTATTAGAGAATTTTTTATAACCGGCTTTAGAGTAGTTATAGCTTCAGAAGGATTAAATTTAGCCGCCTCTATGGCAGGTAAGGTAAAAACAGTATTTCAAATGATAGCCATTGGATTTTTGATAATGCAGTGGCCGTTTGCCGATGCGCTATTGTGGCTTGCCGTAGCATTAACATTGTATTCTGGATTTGAATATATATTTGCATACGTAAGATATGCTAGATAAGTTAAAATATAAGGATATTTGTTTGAGAAGCAACCTAGTGATAGTGTATCTAGCGAGCTTTGTTGTCGTGGCTGCTGGTTTAAAGGCTGCAAGCATGGTTGTTTTTCCGTTTCTTATAGCTGTTTTTATAGCCATAGTAATGTCTCCTGCGATAAACTACCTTCAAAAGCTTAAATTTCCTAGAATATTAGCCTTTATGGTTGTTGTTGGAGTTGTATTTGTTACACTTGGATTTATTGCAAACACAGTTATAACCACTATAAATGGACTTCTTGGCTATCTTCCGGAGCTTCAGGAAAAATTTAAAATTTTTAGTGATCAGACCATTCAGATTATCGAAAGATACGATATTATAAACACACAAGATATAGTAGTGCCGAGCGAATTTGACCCTAATAAAATTTTTGCAGCCTTTGGTACTTTGTTAAAAGAGAGTACTGAGCTTGTATCAAAGAGCTTTTTTATATTTTTACTTGTTACATTTATGCTTTTTGAAACTAACGTCTTTCATCAAAAAATTGAGTATTTTGCCAGTAAAAATCCACAAGCAAATCAGATAGTAGATACTTTTATATCCAATTTAAAAAGATATCTAGAGATTAAGTCACTGACATCTTTAGCGACTGGCATCTTGATCTTTGTCGGACTTCAGATCATCGGCGTGCCTTATGCACCACTTTGGGGAATAGTAGCATTTGTCTTAAATTTCATCCCTACTATAGGCTCGGTTATAGCCGCAATTCCTGCTATTTTGGTCGCACTTTTAATGAGTGATATTAGCTCGGCCATTTGGACTGTAACTTTGTATCTTGTGATAAATATTGCCATAGGAAATTTTATAGAGCCAAGATTTTTAGGCAAAGAGCTTGGTATAAGTACTTTGGCTGTACTAATGAGTCTGCTTTTCTGGGGATTTTTATTTGGAATTGGCGGAATGTTTTTAGCTGTTCCTCTTACAATGAGCCTTAAAATAGCACTTGACGCTAACCCAAATACTAAATTTATAGCAGTTTTGCTGAGTGATAAAATAGATTAATCCTAACCCTAAGCGTAAAATTTAGAATAAAATGCTAAATTTAATCAGTTTTTTATAAAAAAGGTAAATATTGAAAAGTATAATTTTTGTGGTTTTATTGCTTATTTTGGGCGTTTACGCTTATTCATGGTATTTTTTTATAACAGTTTTTGCTATATCTTTTTTGGTTTTTTTTCACGAGCTTGGTCACTTTATGGCAGCTAGAATTTTAAATGTAGGAGTTTTAAAATTTAGCGTAGGCTTTGGAGATAGTCTATACTCAAAACAAATAGGACAAACCGAATATGCTATTTCAGCTATTCCTCTTGGTGGGTATGTGAGCCTAAAAGGACAAGAGGATACCAAGCCAAATCTAAAAAATATGGATGATGATAGCTACACTAAACTTAGCCCTCTTGGACGTATTTTTATACTTTTTGCAGGACCATTTTTTAACTTTGCTTTAGCGTTTTTAATATTTATTGCGCTTGGATATATTGGTGTGGATAGGCTGGCTCCTACAGTTGGAAACGTAATGCCAAATTCAGCCGCACAAAAAGCTGGACTGCTAAAAAACGACAAAATTTTAAACATAAACGGAGTAGAAATTCGTGAATGGGATGATATAAGCAAAAATGTCAAATTAACTAAAACTTTGATCGAAATAGAGAGAGACGGTAAAATTCAAACTGTAAATTTAACTCCAAAAATAGGTGAAAGCGTTAATCTTTTTAGAGAAAAGATAGAAAAACCTCTTATAGGAATCTCTCCTTTGGGTGAGTTTATAACTCTTAAAAATACAGGTCTTAACTCTTTAAAATTTGCATTTAATGAGACGATAAACGCCTCTAAGCTAATATTTGTAGGTATTGGCAAGCTGATAGAGGGCGTGGTACCTATCAAAGATATGGGAGGTATAATTCAGATAGCAGATATCACTTCTAAAGCAGCTCAAATAAGCGTTTCAACACTTCTTGTTATCACTGCTTTGATATCCGTCAATTTAGGAGTATTAAATTTACTTCCTATCCCTGCGCTTGATGGCGGACATATTCTTTTTAATATATACGAGTTGATTTTCAGACGAGAGATGAATGAAAAAGTCTATGTCGGTTTAACATATTGCGGATGGGCCTTACTTCTTACGCTTATGCTGGTTGCGACGTTTAATGACATATTAAGACTTGGCGGAGTTGGTAATTGAAAAATTTAGCTGAAATTTTAGAACGCATCAATAAGGCTAGAATCGGCGAGGAAGTAAAACTTATAGCTGTCAGTAAAAATGTAACTACAAAAGAAGTTTTGGAACTATTTAATCAAGGACAGATGAGCTTTGGTGAAAATAGAGTTCAAGAGCTTAAAAACAAAAAAGAAATTTTATCAAATTTGCCTATAGATTGGCACTTCTTAGGCCGACTTCAAAGCAATAAGATAAATCAGTTAATTTCGCTTCGCCCTACTCTTTGGCAAAGTTGCGATAGTCTTAAGTCCGCGCTTGAAGTGGATAAAAGGCTTGATTATAATCTTGATTGTTTACTTCAAATAAACTCTGCCAATGAAGATACAAAATCAGGAATTAGTGCCGATAGCGCCATAGATGAGTTTTTATCCATAAAAGAAAATTGCAAATTTTTACGTCCTATAGGAGTTATGAGTATAGGAGCGCATGTAGATGATATGAAAACTATTGAGCGAAGCTTTGAGATAACACATAAAATTTATGAAAATTTAAAAGCGCATGGAGCTAAAATTTGCTCTATGGGGATGAGTAGTGACTTTGAGCTTGCTATAAAATGCGGCTCAAATATGGTCAGATTGGGTTCTATCTTGTATTAAATTCTGCTTGATTTGGTATTAAGCAAACCAAGCAGAATAAAGTCTAAATCTTAGTTTTTATATCACTAGCCCATTTATCAATGCGTTTTTCATACTCTTTATCGCCTTTTGTATCGAGCGCAAGACCTATGAATTTATCATTTATAAACGATGAAGAGTAGTCAAATTTATAACCGTCTTTTTCGCTAGCACCAAGCAATAATGCTCCTTTTATGCAAGACAAAAACTCAACTACGCCACCGCAGAAGTTATCACCGTGGCGCTCTTGGTTACCAACCCCTACAATAGCTACTTTTTTGCCTTTTAACTTAGCCTCTTTTAACAGACCTAATTTTGCCTTCCAATCATCATGAAGCTCACCAAATCCATAACTTGAGCTTGCCAAAATCAAAAGATCAAAGTCTTCAAACTCGCTTGATTGCTCTACTCCCTTAACAGCCTTTACTTTAGCACCCAATTTTGAAGCTAGATACTCACAAACCTTTGCGGTATCACCCTTTCCTGTAGCGTAAAAAATTCCTATTTTCATATTTTTCCTTTATAAATTTGTATCAATTAACTATCTTTTGCTGCTTTAGCGTATTTTAATCCTAGCTCGTAAGCCATAGCATTAGCCTCATAGACTTTCTTTGGCACCTTTGATAGCATAACTTCTCTTACTAAATTGGCATCCAAGCAACCACTCATCTCCACAGCTACTCCCAAGGCTACAACGCTTTGGGTGATGACATTTCCGACTTCGTCTTTAGCTATAGATATGATAGGAATTTCATAAATTTTCCACTTTTTTCTATCCTCATTGCTAGCTTTTACCAAATTTGGCTCTATGACTATTATGCCACCCTCTTTGACTCCGCTTTTAAAAAGATTGTAGCTCACTTGTGCTGTCGCAAGCATAAATTCTATCTCGCCCTCATTTGCATATGGGTATAATATCTCGCTTTCGTCTAATACTATATCAACTTTAGTAGGACCGCCTCTAACCTGTGAAGTATAAGTAGATGCTTTGACCCCATATCCTCCATCCTCTATCTTGGCGGCGGCTAAAATTTCTCCGGCTAAAATTACACCCTGTCCGCCAACTCCGACAAATCTAAGCTCTCTTTTCAATTTATATCCTTAAAGTCGATTTTCTCACCACTTTGGGCTGCTTTTATGACTTGATCGTAAGCCTTTGTATATTCGGTTTTGCTATTATCTTTGTGTAAAACTCCAAGAGGAAATTTGCCGATCCTCTCATCTTCACTCATCAGATCAAATTTTGTCTTGCTCAAAGTTATACTGTCTATCCACTCAAGTGTCTTGGTTGCCTCTGCCATCTTGTTTTTTCTACCTAAATTTATATGGCAATTTGAAAAAATATCAAAGAAAGAGTATCCATCATGACTAAAACCTTCTACTAGCATCTTTTCCATCTTGACAGGCTCTATCACGCTTCCTCTGGCTACAAAAGTTGCTCCCGCAACTGTAGCTAGCTTACATGCGTCAAAAGTCGGATCTATGTTTCCGTATTGAGCCGTTACAGTCCACATGCCACGAGGAGTAGTAGGACTGGTTTGAGAATTTGTAAGTCCGTAAATAAAGTTATTTATCAAAATATGATTTATATCGATATTTCTTCTACATCCATGTATAGTATGATTTCCACCTATCGCAAGCCCGTCTCCGTCACCTGTTATCACGATAACTTTTTTATCAGGATTTGCAAGCTTGATACCAGTTGCATAGGCTATGGCGCGTCCATGAGTTGTATGAACTGTATTGCAATTTACATAAGAGCTAAATCGTCCGGAGCAACCGATACCAGACACTACGCATACATCGTTCATATCCCAGCCTAGGCTATCTATCGCTCTAATAACAGCTTTAAGTATCACTCCATCTCCGCATCCCCAGCACCAAAGAGTCGGCATCTTATCTATTCTTAAATATTTGTCGTAATTAAATGCCATTTTAAAACTCCTCTATTTTCTGAACTATCTCTTGAGGGCTTATCGGGCGTCCATTTGCCTTAAGCAGAGTCTTAAAGTCATCTCTTAACATAGCTTTTTTAATCTCTCCTGTATATTGCCCTAAATTTAGTTCGCAGATTAGTATTTTTTTAAATCTCTTACCTATCTCTTTTAATTTCGCTTCAGGAGTTGGAAATAAAGTTATAGGCTTAAACATTCCTACCCTAACTCCATTTTTTCTTAAATTTAAAATCGCCTCTTTCGCCGCCCTGGCAACGCTTCCAAATGCTATAATACAAATTTCTGCATCTTCAAGCTCAAATTCCTCGCTGTTTTCTACCTCTTCAAGATGCATGTTAATCTTATTAAAAAGCCTATTTATGTTATATGAAACTATCTCTCCATCCTCTGTCGGAAAGCCGGTAACTCCATGATGAAGTCCAGTAATATGATATTTATAGCCTTGAAAAAATTTATTAAGAACAGCAGGCCTGTCAGCTTTAGCTTCATAAGGTTTATAATCCTTTGGATCCCCAGTAAATTGCTCTCTATTTACTACTTTTATATCACTGATATCAGGTAAAATTGCCTTAGCGTGCATATGCCCTATAGTCTCATCAAGCAGTAAAAATACCGGATTCATAAATCGTTGAGCTAAATTAAAGGCTCTAATAGTCTCAGTATAGCACTCCTCTAAGCTGGCAGGAGCTAAAACAATACTATTGATATCGCCATGACTTGGGTTTTTAGCCTGAAGTAGATCTCCTTGCGCCACTCTTGTAGGAAGTCCTGTGCTCGGGCCTCCGCGCATTACATTTACTATCACAATTGGAATTTCCGCAATAAATCCAAGCCCTATTTGCTCACTTTTTAATGAAATTCCAGGCCCTGAGCTTGCAGTCATTGCCTTAGCTCCACTCATAGCTGCACCAAGAGCTACAGAGATTCCCGCTATCTCATCTTCCATCTGTATAAATTTACCACCCTTTTTTGGCAAAAGAACACTCAATTCGTGAGCTATCTCGCTTGAAGGGGTTATAGGATATCCACCAAAAAAATTACAACCGCAATCCACAGCCGCCATCGCAACAAGCTCATTACCGCTAGCTATTACCTCTCTCATTTTAGGCTCCTAGCTTTTCGTAATGGTTTGCTTTGACTGCTGCGGCTCTTTCTTTACTTTCTGCAGTAAGTTTGGCAAATTTAAAGCCCTTATCTGCTACATAAATGGCAAAATCAGGACAGTGAAGCTCGCAATCTCTACATCCTATACAGGCCTCAGGATGAACCACTTCTATCATTTTTCCAAGTACTGCACCAAGCTCTATACGCATACCCAAAACTCCTGCTGGGCAGTAACTCACACATATATCACACGCCTTACAGCGGGTAGTGTCTACCCATACTGGGGCATCATCTTTTATTAGCATATATTTTCCTTGACTCAAATTTCCAAATCCAGCATTTTTATATAATCTTGCTTAAATTTAAGATTGTAAAAAATAGATAAAAATTATTTTAGTTTTATTTAAGAGAGCTCCTATCAATCATTGCTACTAAAATTTCATTACCTCTTTAAATTTTTCACCTATCTTGCTTGGGGAATCTACTACATGAACCCCGGCTCTACTAAGCGCTTTCATCTTATATTCAGCACTTCCTTCTATGCCGTTTATAATGGCTCCGGCATGACCCATCTTGCGCCCTTTCGGGGCTGAATTTCCAGCAATAAAGGCTACTATAGGCTTTGAAATTTTCTCCTCTATCATCTTACAGGCTCTTATCTCTAAATCCCCGCCTATCTCTCCTATCAAAAGTATAGCTTTAGTATCATCGTCTTTTTCAAAAAGAGGCAAAAGCTCCTCATAATCCATTCCTATAACGGCATCTCCACCTATTCCTATAGCTGTAGATATTCCGTATCCAGCTCTTACAATCTCGTTTGCGCCTTCGTATGTAAGAGTACCAGACTTTGAGATTATGCCAATATTAATATCTGATCTTTTAAAAACAGAACTTGGCATAATGCCGAGCTTGCAAAGATCAGAACTTATGATGCCAGGACAGTTTGGACCGATAATCTTCATTCCTTTTTTGATAGCATAAGCCTTTGCCGCAAGAATATCAAGCACGGCTATATGCTCTGTAATGACAACAGCAAGCTTTATTCCGCTGTATGCAGCCTCTATAATAGCGTCTTTGGCAAATGCGCTCGGAACAAATATTAAAGATGTATTAGCGCCAGTTTTTTCGACAGCCTCCGCTACAGTATCAAAAACAGGTAGTCCAAGATGTGTGCTTCCGCCCTTAAACGGTGTAACTCCGCCGACTATTTTGGTGCCATATTCTAGACAGCTTTGAGCATGGAAGCTTCCCTCTTTACCGGTAAAGCCCTGAACTATGGCTCTTGTTTGTTTATCTATTAAAATACTCATCTAACTTCTCGCTAAGCTTACAGCCAATTTAGCGCCATCAAGCAGATTGAAAGCTATATGCAAATTTTTAAGATTCGCATCTTTTAGCATGCCCATGGCCTCTTTTGCATTCGTCCCATCAAGTCTTATGACTATAGAGGTATTTAAATTTATACTTTTCGCGGCTTCTAAAATTCCGCTTGCAATTCTATCGCATCTAACGATTCCACCAAAGATATTTACAAAAACCACTTTTACGTTTGGATCTTTTAGTATAAGCTCAAAGGCCTTAGCCACACTTTCAGGACTCGCAGAACCGCCTACGTCTAAAAAATTTGCACTCTTTCCGCCGACGTTTTCTATCACATCCATTGTAGCCATAGCAAGCCCTGCACCATTTACTATGCAGCCTATATCGCCATTTAGCTTTATATAGTTTAAGCGATTTTTCTTGGCTTCGATTTCGCTTGGCTCCTCTTCACTCTCATCTTTAAGGGCTAAAATTTCAGGATGACGAAATAAAGCATTGTCGTCAAAACTCATCTTTGCATCAAGTGCGTAAAATTCATCATTATCATTTAAGATAAGAGGATTTATCTCGATTAAGGTAGCGTCTTTTTGTATATAAATTTGATAAAGTTTCTTTAAAATTTCAATGAATTTCCTACTTAAATCTTTGTCAAAATTAAAAAATCCGATCAAATTTAAGATGTGAAAATTGCAAAGTCCGATCTGAGGATCTATATTTATCTTTTTTATTAGTTCAGGAGATCTATGAGCAACCTCCTCTATGCCAACCCCTCCATCTTTTGAGGCGATAATCGCAATATTTTCTTGCTTTCTATCAAAGGCTAAACTTAGATAAAATTCCCTTTTTATATTAAGCCCTTGCTCAATATAAATTTTACGAACAAGCTTTCCGTTTTTTGTGGTTTGAGGTGTAATTAGATACATACCAAGCATGTTCTTTGCGATATTTTCTACTTCACTTAGACTTTTAGCTATCTTTACGCCTCCGCCAAGACCTCTTCCTCCGGCATGAACTTGAGCTTTAATCGCAAAGATATTTCCGCCTAAATTTTTAGCCGCATCCAAAGCTTCTTGACTCGTATATGCAAGTTTGCCGTTTGAGATTTTGATACCGAATTCTTTTAAGATCTCTTTTGCTTGATACTCGTGAATATCCATTAAATTAGCTCAATACACTACTTTCTATCAAGAAATTTATATTTTTTCTTATATCGTTTTCACTCTTTACAAGCGCCTCTTTTTCCTCTTGACTTGGATCTTTTATCTTCGCAATTCCATTTTTATTAAGCTTTACTCTGCGACCACAAGTTAAGCTATCATCCAATACTACGCAGCAGCTTAGCCACTCATCGCTCTCATTTTTTATAGCTTCACACATCTTAGCTGCAGCAGCTCCTGGCGCATAATAGGCTGAAGTTCCTAGAAGCTTTACAAATTTAGCTCCACCAGTCTTTGTATCATTTGATATCTCTTCAAATTCATCATCGCTTAAAGTTACGTTTATATTATCTTTTAGCACAAGCATATCGTCATTATGAGCACCCATCACATGAGCTTTTATCTGAGAATTTTGTAAATTTAGCCTTTTTGAAATTTCAAATTTTAGCCTTGCTGAATCAAGCTCTCCAGCCATACCTAAAATTCTACTTTTATCAAATCCACTAACCTTATATGTGACAAATGTTAGTATATCAAGAGGGTTTGTTACGTTTATAATTATGCAATTTGGTGCAAATTCGGCGATCTTTTCTACCGTACTCTTTACTATTTGAGCGTTTTTAAGAAGCAAATCTTCTCTGCTTTGCCCCTCTTTTCTAGGGCTTCCTGCAGTTACTACGACTATATCGCTATCTTTTATAAGTGAAAAATCATCTCCGCCAGAAATTTTAACATCAATGTCAAAAACAGCAGCGCTTTGAGCCAAATCCATAGCTTTTGCAAGCGCAACATTACCAAATATATCGACCAAAGCTATCTCATCGGCTATCTTTCTTAGCATTATCGCGCTTGCAGCGCTAGCACCTACGTTACCCGCTCCAATTACTGAAATCTTCATATCTCTTCCTTAGTTTATGATTTTATTAAAAGTCTCACTCGGTCTCATCGCCTTAGAGGCTAAATTTTCATCAAATTTATAATACCCTTTTATATCCATCTTTTGACCTTGAACTTCCAAAAGCTCCTGGACTATCTTTTTCTCATTATCTTTTAATTCTTTAGCGACATCCTTAAATTTATCAGCTAAAATTTCGCCGTTTATAGCCAACTCATCGGCCCAGTAAAGCGCCAAATAAAAATGGCTGCCGCGATTATCAGGAGTTTTTACCTCTTTTTGCGGAGATCTGTTTTCTTTAAGCCATCTTGAAACCGCGGAATTTAGAGTAGATGATAAAATTTTAGCCTTTTGATTTGATTTTAAATTGGCCAAATGCTCTAAAGACGCAATTAAAGCTAAAAATTCTCCTAAACTATCCCACCTAAGATGATTTTCATTAAAAAACTGCTCGGCTATCTTCGGAGCGGACCCGCCGGCTCCCGTTTCAAACACTCCTCCACCTTTTAAAAGAGGAACAACCGATAGCATCTTCGCGCTTGTGCCAAGCTCAAGTATAGGAAATAGATCGGTTAGATAATCTCTTAGCACATTTCCGGTAACACTTATGCAATCTTTGCCAGATCTTATGATGTCAAGAGATTTTTTGCAAGCTAGTTCAGGTCTTAAAATTTCTATATCCACTCCGCTTAAATCGCTTTTTGAGAGTATCTCTTTAACCTTTTTGATAATCTCTTTATCGTGCGCCCTATTTTCATCCAGCCAAAATATCGCTTTAGTGTTAGTAAGTTTTGCACGTTTTATCCCCAAATTTACCCAGTCGGTTATCGCATCATCCTTCGCCTGAGTCATTCTAAAAATGTCGTCTTTACAAATCTCAAATTTAAAAATTTCCTCATCATTTAAATTAATTACTCTTAAAATCCCGTCATTAGACATTATAAAAGTTTTGTCGTGACTTCCGTATTCTTCCGCCTTTTTAGCCATAAGACCTACGTTTGATACGCTTCCTATTTTGCTTGGGTCAAGTGTGCCATTTTGCTTAAAATCTTCAATCACGGCCTCATAAATTTTAGCGTATGTGCTATCAGGGATTACGGCTTTAGCCTCTTTAAGGGCTCCGTTTTTATCCCACATTTTACCAGAATTTCTTATCATCACAGGCATTGAAGCGTCTATGATGACATCACTTGGGACATGTAAATTTGTAATTCCTGCATCAGAATTTACCATAGCCAAACCCGGACGAATGGCATAAATTTCATCAAATTTGGCTCTAATTTTATCTTGTGTGTTTTTATCTAGTTTTAAAATTCTCTCAAAAAGATCTTTTAAGCCGTTATTTTCATTGATTCCAACACTCTTAAACTCATCCTTAAATTCATCAAATGCCTCTATAAAATACTCTTTAACAAAATGTCCAAATATCACAGGATCACTAACCTTCATCATAGTAGCCTTAAGGTGAACGGAAAATAGCAGATCTTTGGCTTTAGTATCCTTTATCTGATCTCTTATAAACTGCTTTAAAGCCTTTGCGCTCATAAATGTAGCGTCTATTACCTCGCCTTTTAAAACTTTTATCTCTTTTAATATCGTTTTTTCACCATTTTTGTTAGTAAATTCAACTCTTAAAGTATCATCACTCTTTGCAGTCATAGATATTTCATTAAAATAAAAGTCTCCGCTCTTCATATAGGCTACTTCCGCCTTGCTATCTGATTTGAATTCTCCCATCTTATGAGGATTATTTCTTGCATACTCTTTTACTGCACTTACGCATCTGCGATCCGAATTTCCTTGACGAAGTACAGGATTTACGGCACTTCCAAGCACTTTTTGATATCTTTTGTAAATTTCTCTCTCGTTATCATTTTTTGGCTCATTTGGATACAAAGGCAGATCATATCCTTTGGCTCTTAGTTCGTTTATAGCATTGTTTAGCTGAGGGATAGAAGCTGAAATATTTGGTAGTTTTATAATATTGGCAAATTTATCCTCTGTCATATTTCCTAAAATTTCCAGCCAATCTTTTTCTTTTTGATCATCTTTTAAAACATCACTAAAAGCTGCTATTATACGACCCGCAAGCGAGATATCGGCTACATCTATACTGATATCTGCTCTGTTTAAAAAGCTTTTTAGAATAGGAAAAAGCGAGTAGCTTGCAAGAAGTGGAGCCTCATCGGTTTTTGTCCAGATAATATCACTCATAATAGACCCTTTATTAAAATGTGTTATGTTATCAAAATTTAGGTTAAATTCTTTTGATTTTTTATCTTTGCATATCGATTATTCTGCTGTGTTCTTGGTATGTTTTGCTAAATTTATGCTTCATTGTTTTTTTATCTCTAACAAAGTATAAAAACTCGCTTTCTTGCGGATTTACGGCTGCCTTTATCGCAGCCAAAGATACGCTACATATAGGACTTGGCGGCAGTCCGTCATGTAAATATGTATTAAATTTACTCATATCCTCTCTTATTCTTTTGGCTGTAATTGTATCGTGAGAGTAAAGTCCGTAGTTTAAAGTTCCATCCATCTGTAGCTTTATTCCTTTTTTAAGGCGGTTGTATATTACAGAGCTTACTATTGGCATCTCACTCTCATCTGCAGCCTCTTTTTGTATGATGGATGCTATTATTAGATATTTTTGCCACTCTTTTTGATCAAATTTTCCAAGTAGCTTAATAGAAAGCTCTTGATGACGTTTTTTTGATAAATTTGCTAAATGATATATAAGCTGCTTCTCTCTTATTCCAATCGGTATCTTGTAAGTTTCCGGAATAAAAAATCCATCACCAAAAGGTGCGACTTTATCATAAATTTCATTTAAAATTTGCTCATTTAAATTTAAGCTTTTAGCCATATCTTGTAAAAATATAGCCGTGGTTTCTCCAGGTATTAAGGTTATCTCACTCATTGCAGCCTTGGCTGTAGTAAGAGCGTATAAAAAATCAAATTTGCTTAAGCTCTGTTTTTTGATATCCACCCAGCCAGATTGCGGATGCCCAAGTGTGGCCAAAATGTATTTATCTATGTTGATTATGTTAGAATTTCTTTGTTTTAGATATGTTATAATTTCTCCGACTGCCCCTTTTGGCAGGTAAATTACGCTATCGGTAGCTATAGGCCTACTAAGATAGACCAAAAAGCTTAGGAAAAAAATGATTATTATCTCACAGGCAATTAAAAAAATTTGGCATATTCTGCTATTTTTTATCATATTTTTTGCAATCCTTATAGTTACGTTAAAGCATGGTATCAGCATCGAAAATATAAGTTTTAACGATTTTAAGATAGAGAAATTATATATAAAACTTGATAAAAAACTTATTTTAAGGGCTCAAAAATTAAAAATTCCAAAAACAAGCCACAAAGACAGCTCAAACGAAGACTTTTTAAGTCTTACGAACAATATAATATGGGTTGATAGACTATTTAAGGAGATTATTTTAGAAAAGATCGAGTTTGAAGACAATGAGCTAACTGTGCTTTTTTACGAGAACGCCTTTCATGTCGACACCGCTTATCTTACTTTGGATACCACATTTACAAGCCAAGAAAACGGTCTGTTTATAGATGTTTACAATCTTGCCTTTAAGGATTTTGACATTAATCTAAGCGGAACATCAAATGCCGACATAAGACATAATATATATGATTTTAACGGCACTTTCGTGAGCCACGAACTTGACGGAAAGATGAAATTTCATCTTGAAAATGAGATTATAAACTACGATGTAAGCGACATAAACGCAAGCAGTCTAAAAAGCTTTATGCACGAGCTTGATGTCAAGCTAAATCTAAACGAAGATGTTAAAAATTGGATATACGGCTACATTGTAGCGGATAACTATTTTGTGCATAATCTAAGCGGAAAAGTTGATCTAAAAAATCAAAATTTCTTCTTAAATGAACTTAGTGCCAAAGGAGTTTCTAAAAATCTAAAGGTCAAATTCGAAGATAGCTTGCCTGCTGCAATTGTTGAAGAAGCCGATATAGAGCTAAAAAACGGGACGCTTTATTTTAAGCTTAAAAAACCAAGATGGAATGGAAAGAATCTAAACGGATCAAATTTAGAAATTTATAAAATTTTTGATGAGAAAAATGCCGGACTAATTTTAAATTTACAAACAAACTCAATCTACGATAAAGCGGTTAATTCTATACTAAAAGCTTATGATATAAATGTGCCGATAGAACAAAAAAGCGGTAGAAATGTAGGAAAAATAAGCATTGATATTAAATTTGATCCGCTTAAATTAACGCCAAATGGCAAATTTAAAGCAAAAGATAGCAAGATTGATATAGCTGGCGCGATGTTTAATGTAAAAGAGGCGATAGTAGAGATAAGAGATGATAAAATAATCGTAGATGCCAAAGATAGCGGAATGGATTTTTTTAAGGGGGATATTAAAGTAGCCATAGATGCAACCAAAGAAAAAGGCGATGTTAACGGCACTATCAATAAATTTGATTTAAGTTTTGATGGCGAGGAGATAGTAAAATTAAAAAATTTGCCACTAAACGCCTCTCTTGACTTTAGAAAGAAAGATGTGCTTTTTGATATCCTTGATCCAAGAATACAGTTAAGTTTCGGAGATGAAAGCACAATAAGAATAGATGATATTTCAAAAATTTATGATTATTCGCCTTTAATTAAGCAGATTGGATTAAATAGTGGAAACTTCACACTAAAAACAAAAAATTTCGATGATTTTGAAATTAGCCTAAGAAATGCGAAATTCAATATGCCATTTTTAAATAAAGACGGCTCAAAATACGATAGTGACGGCTTTGACATAAAGATAGGCGAGAATTTAATAACTGCAAATAGCCTCAGCAATAATCTAAATATTAACATCAAAGATAAAAAAACCGAAGTTCATATAAAAAATATGGACTTGATTATAGACAATGGGATAATTTTAAACGATAATAACCGAAGTAAAAATAAAAATTTAGAGTTTTTTGGCTTAAATTCTGACCTGTTTGTAGCTGACTTAAATCGTACGTTGAAATTTTTAAGCTACAGCGGAAGTATCGTAAAAGACAAAACTCAATTTAATGCAAAACCTAAAAGCGGAAATGTAAGCATAGTTCAAAGCGACAAGAAATTTAATATGTTTGCAAACGACATAACAGGAGAGTTTGTAAATAGTCTTTTTGGGATGGATGGCTTTGATGGCGGATTTTTTAAGTTAAAGATAGTCGGAAATAACACTGATGATTTAAAGGGTGAGATAAGGCTACACGGCGCAAATTTAAAGAGTTATACATTTTACAACCAATTGCTAACATTTCTAAACTCAGTTCCATCTCTAATAATTTTTAAGACTCCAGACTTTACCGAAAAAGGCTTTCCTGTTAAATTTGGCAAAATTTTATTTGAAAAAAAAGGAGACTTGCTAAATATTATGGCCATAGAATTAGAGGGCTCAAGTGCCGATATAGGAGGTCGCGGGACTATAAATTTAGCAACCAAAGAGATAGATGTGGATCTAGAGCTAAAGCTTTTAAAGGATGCAAGCTCGATAATAGGCTCGATTCCGATAGTAAATCAAATAATTCTTGGCAAAGATCGCAAGCTTTCAACAGTAATAAAAGTGCGCGGAACGCTTGATAAGCCTAAATACTCAACTCAGGTTTTAGCCGATGCCTTAACGTCCCCACTTAAGATAATAAGAAACGTTCTGGAAGCACCATTTTTAATATTTGAGTAAAATTTTACATATAATTTTATGTATTAATAAGGATTTCGTGGAAATTATAATAATTAGCTTAGCCGCATTTACAGCGTCTTTGCTTACTCTGTTTTCAGGTTTTGGACTTGGCACACTACTAATGCCTGTTATGGCAATCTTTTTTCCTGTTGATATAGCAGTTGCGATCACAGCTATAGTGCATTTTAGTAATAATATATTCAAAGGAGCTTTGTTTGCTCGCTCTATAAACAAAGATATATTGCTAAGATTTGGGGTTTTAGCCATGATATTCTCGTTTATTGGAGCTTTAACGCTAAACGCTCTAGGTAGTGCAAAAATTCTTTTTAATTACAAAATTCTTGATATGAATTTTCAAGTTGATACTATAAAATTTATCATAGGATTTTTGATATTAATTTTTGTATTTATAGATATTATGCCTCAGTTTAAAAATATTAAATTTGAGCCTAAATTTTTACCGTCGGGAGGAATTCTAAGCGAATTTTTCGGAGGATTATCAGGGCATCAAGGTGCTTTTAGAAGTATGTTTTTAATAAAATGCAACATGCCAAAGGAACAATTTGTAGCTACAGGCATATTTATTGCCATTATGGTTGATATTTCAAGGCTTATAGTATATGGTGCAAATTTTTCTAATATAGATGAAAATTTATATTTAGCTCTTATAGCAACTGTTTTTGCATTTATAGGTTCGTTTTTTGGTGCAAAACTCATTAAAAAGGTCACCATAGACTTTATCAAGATAATAATATTTATTCTTTTGATTTTTATAGCGCTATCTATGATGACCGGTATTTTATAGGTTATTCATCTAATCTATTTTTAAAAGGGAAAATCAGCTCATGAGGACGCTTTAGCATCTGTTTAACAAGCTTTTTTAAGAAAGAAAAGAGATTTCCTATGCTTGTATCTCTTGATATTAAAGAGACCTTAAGAGCCAAAGCAAAGCTTACTATAAGATTGATTGAACCTATTAAAAACACACAAGCTAAGTAATACAAAAAGTCATAATAAGATATTTGCAAATGAGTTGATGCATAGCCTAAATTTGCACTAGAAAAAGCTACGTGAGCTATATCTAGAGGCAAATTTAAGATATGGCCTATAAAAGGCGTAATTCCCAAAAG
The DNA here is from genome assembly GCF_004803855.2 of Campylobacter sp. RM16192. NCBI lineage: Bacteria > Pseudomonadati > Campylobacterota > Epsilonproteobacteria > Campylobacterales > Campylobacteraceae > Campylobacter > Campylobacter sp. RM16192. The sequence continues at coordinate 970,639 of NZ_CP012552.1, forward strand.
AATACCAAAGAAAAAATTTCCAGCCACAGTTCCGAGATGATCATGTATATATTCAGCTAGTTTAAGCCTTTTATCATCACCAAGAACCTTTTTCAACCAAGGATGGTGATAAAATCTCTCTTTAAGCTCCAGGCAATCTGCTCTATTATCAAAATATCCAGATATTAGCCCTGAACAAAATAGCCAAACTCCGGCTATTGCCGCAAAGAAAAGAGGAACAAAAGGCTCTAAATTTTTTAGATAATAAGAAGCCTCACTAGGATTTAAAATAGCCCCACTGCCATTTATAATAAAATGTGCAACCAAAAACGATGTCAGTAGAGCCAAACTTACATTGCCTACAACAGAGGCAAATTGAGATCTGCTAACCTTAAATATAAGCCCTATAAGCTTATCTTGATTTGCCATATTATCTTCTTCTTTTTCAACCTCTTTAGCAAATGTAGAAGCCGTCATCGCAGGCTGCTTGGTAGCTACAGTAAAGCCTATCAGGCTAATTATCACAAAGCCAAGGCCATAATTTAATCCTATTAGGATAGTTTGCGTTACAAATGAAAAGTCAGACTGAACTATATTGATTTTTAGTAGAGCCATAAATGCTATTATTACTCCAGCTCCGGCTGATTTTAAAAACATTTTAAAATACTCTTTTTTATTATCAACCGTATAGTGTTCGCCATGCTCGCTAATATTGTTTGTAATACTTTTGGCTACTATGCGACTGCTTTGCCTATATACCTCGCTTAGAGAATTTCTAGTGGAGTTTCTTTTTGCAGACTCTTTAAAAAACTTAATAAAGGCTATACTAGACTCTTTTGTATCAAATTTTTTAATAAGTTCTAAAATATCTTCTACTCTTTTTATAATCTGAATTAGACGCTCAAGCTCATATGTAACTGCGATAGAAATTCCTAAATTTACAGATTTTTTCTTAAATTTATCAATCTGATTTTTACACTGCTCTATAAGAACTTCCAAATGCTTTAAATCAAGCTTTGTAGAGCTTATCTCTATATGATCATCTTGCATCTTGCTAACAAATTTTGCCACATCTCTTTGAAGTGCTATAAATGCGGAGTCTCTGTTTAATATTGTATTATCAAGCCTGATGAAGTTATGATCAAATTCTTCAGAAGCTATCCTTATGGATAGTATCTCCATAGCGTATAATAGCTCATGAAAAAGATGTTTCTTGGTGGAGTGTATATGAGTTGAATTTGAAAAAATAGACGAAAATAGCTCTATCCATTTTTCATCATCTATATTGCAAATCCATTTGTGATCATCACTATTTTTAAAAAGAGTAGCAAAAAGATATCTTAATTCGCCTTTATTTGGAGGATTTGGAAGAAATTTATTATAAAACCTCTCTTTTATCTCATATCCAAAGCCGTTTTTTGACAGGATGCCAAATTTACTGATATTGTTTGATAACTTTAATTTTATGAAAAATAGATTTACTTCATCAGAAATTTTATTTGAAATTTCGCTTTTTTGATTAAAAAACTCTATAAGCACATTTATTTTTGATTCTGTTAAATCAATATTTTCTAAATTTCCAGGTCTAATAAAATCTACTAAATTTTTTAGCTTAGCTACTACATCAGTCTCTTCAATCTCTATATCTTTTAATAATTTTTCAAATTCTACATTTATATCTTTGGTGTTTTTCAATCATCTCGCCTTAAAAACCTATCTCATCTCAAGACGCATCAGATACATATCCTCTCCGTCTATCACCCTTAAATCCTGACTGCCACATTTTGGGCATGTGAAGTCATTTTCTCCTAATTGCGTATTTAGTCCGCACTGATTGCACTCTATGACTATATTTTGTACATTTATTACAAGTTTGGCGTTTGAGCAGATGGTCTCGTTTTTATATACATCAAAGGCGCTTTGCAAATAGTGTGGTTCAACTCCGCTTAGACGCCCTACTTTTATCTCTATTTTTATAATCTCTTTTGCATTTTGTTTTGCTGCATTTTGTTCGCAGAGTTTTACTAGATCTTGAACTATACTTAATTCGTGCATCGCATTTTCCTAGCAAATTCTAGGTAAAAGCTCGCCTTTTGGAGCCTCTAGTAGTCTTTTTGAGCCGTATATGTTTTGAAGTATTACTCTTGAGTTTTGATCTTTTAAAATTTCGCCTATCAAGCTTGCATTTGCATCAAATTTTCTTAAAACTTCTAGCGCTTTCTCTTCGTCTTTAGCATCTACAGCCATTACAAACGTACCCTCATTAGCAAGCTCATAAGGTTCAAATCCAAATAGCTCGCAAACTCCAGCCACTTCGTCGCTAACTTTTACAAATTCATCTTTTATCAATATGTCAAATTTAGAAAATTTAGCCCACTCGTTTAAAACCGCACTTAGTCCGCCTCTGGTGGCATCTCGCATAGAAAATGGCTTTATACCAGCATTAAATAGCTCTTTAACTATCTCTTTTAAGCTCTTGCAATCGCTTTTAAGATCTCCTCCTAGGCTTAATTCCTCCCTATTGGCAAGAACAACCGCTCCATGCCTTCCGATGTCGCCTGAAAGAAGTATTTTGGCTCCATGTTTTAATCCATCTAACCCTACAGGCTCATCTATAAGCTCTCCAATGCCGGAAGTATTTATAAAAATTCCATCGCATTTTCCTTTAGGAACTACTTTGGTATCACCACAAATTACTTTAACGCCACAGCTTTTGCAAATATTAGCAAGAGATGTCAGAACTCGTTCAAGCTTATCTATCTCAAAACCTTCTTCAATGATAAGCGCACAGCTTAAATATTTGGCTATAGCTCCCACCATCGCAAGATCGTTTATAGTACCGCAAGCTGCTATCTTGCCTATATCTCCGCCATTAAAAAATATTGGAGTTACCACAAAACTATCTGTGCTAAATGCTAATTTTCCGCTTAAATTTAATAGCGCAGAGTCATTTGATTGGCTTAAAATTTCGTTATCAAAAATCTTAAAAATCAGATCATTTATAAGAGAATTCATCTCCTCTCCGCCACCGCCGTGACTGAGCATTATCTTGCTGTCTTTACTCAAATCGATTCCTTTGCGTATTTAAAATATGCCGCACAGGCTCCCTCGCTAGATACCATGCATGAGCCTATCGGATTTTTTGGAGTGCAGGCTTTGCCAAAAATTTTACAATCATACGGTTTTGCTCGTCCTCGTAAAATTTCTCCACATATACAAGCTTTACTCTCGGCTTTACTATTAACTTCGCAATCAAATTTCATTCTAGCGTCAAGATAGCTAAACTCTTGACGTATTTTCATTCCGCTATCTTTTATAACCCCAAGTCCACGCCAATTAAAATCACATGGCTCAAAATATCTATTTATCAGCTCTTTGGCCTTTAAATTTCCGCTTCTACTCACAACTCTTGCGTATTCGTTATATACATCATGAGTGCCGGCATTTTGCTGACGAACTAAATTTAAAACCGAATCCATAATATCAAGCGGCTCAAATCCGCTTACGGCTATAGGTCTTTTATAGTCCTTTGCGATATCTTCATAAATTTCATATCCAGTTATCACGCTTACGTGGCTTGGACCCAAAAAGGCATCTATCTTTACGCTCTCATCGTCCATTATCGCTCTTACTGGAGCAGGAACTGTTACATGATTTATATGAAAAAATAAATTTTTTATGCCCATCTCTACTGTTTTTTGCATTATACTAGCAGTCATTGGAGTGGTGGTCTCAAAACCGATTGCAAAAAATATAATATTTTTGCTCAAATTTTCCTGAGCTATCTTTATACAATCAAGCGGGCTATATAGCGCTCTAATATCAGCGCCCTCAGCTCTAAGCTTTTGAAGGCTTGTATTTGAGCCAGGAACCCTAAGCATATCTGCTAGTGTGCATAGTATCACATCATCTCTAGAAGCGAGCTTAATAGCTTCATCTATCCTGCTCTTAGGCATTATGCACACAGGACAGCCTGGACCATGTATGAAGTTTATCTTCTCCCCTACAAGCCCGGTAAGGCCAAATTTCATAATACTATGAGTGTGTCCTCCGCAAATTTCCATGATATTTAGAGGCTTTATACTCTCTTTTTTAATAAGTTCGCTAAGAGCTAAAATCAGATCTTTATCTCTAAATTCATTAATTAGAGTCATCTTTTCTCACTCATAGCGCTTAAACCCATATCGCCCTCATCCTCATCTATCTCACCGCTAGCCATATCGTCGGCAATTTTTTTATAAATTTCTAAGCTTTCAAGTGCGAACTTAGTATCAATTTTTTCCATTGCATATCCAACATGAATTAACACATATTCGCCTACTTTAACAGGATCGGATATGAGATCTAAGCTCACACGTCTAGTTACGCCCAAAGTCTCTACCAATGCGACGTTATTCTCATCTATCTCAAGGACTTTTGATGGAATAGAAAGGCACATTATCTAAACTCCTTTTTAAACTGCAAATAGTTTATCCATTTATCAACGCCTTGACCTGTTTTGCTATCAAGCTCGATAATATCTACTTTTGGATTGAGTTTTCTAGCATCACTAATAACTTTTTTTACATCAAAATCAAAATGAGGAAGAAGTGAAATTTTAGTAATTATTACAAGATCTGCAGAGCGAAACATAACTGGATATTTGCTTACTTTATCGCTTCCTTCAGGAACTGAGATAAGCACAACATTTAGGTTAGAGCCTACATCATAGCTTGCAGGACAGACTAAATTTCCAACATTTTCTATAAAAACTAGATCAAGATCGTTTAAAGGCAGATGATGAAGGCCTTCATGAACCATAAAAGCATCCAAATGACAGGTTTGCCCGGTTGTGATCTGATGAGCTTTGGCTCCAGCTTTTAATATCCTATCGGCATCTTGGTTTGTCTCTAAGTCACCCTCAACAACACCGATCTTAAATTTATCACTCTTTATAGTGGCTTCAAGAAGAGTGGTTTTGCCAGCACCTGGACTACTCATTAAATTTATACATAAAATTCCATGCTCATCCAAATGATCTCTATTGTGCTGCGCCTCTTTGTCGTTTTCAGATAAAATTTTAGTAATTACTTCAATGGTCTTTGTCTCACCAAGCACAGGGTGAGCATGAGCTTCGTGAGTATGCTCATGATAGGCATTATGTCCATGATCGCCACCATGATCATGCGTATGAGAGTGAGTCGTTCCGTCAGCATGGGTATGAGTATGATTATGTCCGCCTAGTGAACATCCACAATCTTTGCACATGTTATATCCTTTTTTGTGTTTTCAAAATAACAATACTACTGATTTAAATTAAAATTTGGCTTATTTTTATCTTTTACTCTTTTAAAACTATCTCTTTTATCCTTGCGCTACCATTATCCATTACCGATAAGATTGCCCAAGCGCCTTTTTGGCGGATATCCCTCTCTATTTGTAAGGCTTTATCAATAGGCATAAAAAATGCCTCTATTCCAAATTTTGCCCTATTTCCGTAAATTCTTCCGGTTAAAAATATTTGATTTTTAGGCTTTACAAAGCTGTATTCATCTTTTACATATGTACCATTTATATCTTTTAGTGCTAGATAAATTTTAGTTCCTGGCTTTTGAAGGTCTGCGTATTTAATCGGCAAAGCCGAAAAATCATAGTTCAGACTCACATAATTTCCTCTTAGTAAATCCCTTGGATCATAAAGAGTTACATCAACTTTAATTTCTTTGCCAAAATAAATAGGAGCATAGGCGTAAGTAAGCATTGCAATTAGGCTTAAAATTTGAAAAATAATGGCAAATATTAAAATTTTAACTCTCATTTTTTATAGCCTTTTTATTTCTAGAGACCACAAGTACTATTACCGCAAATAGCAAAAACAGTAAACTTGTTCCTATATAATCGCCTATTAGATCAAAATACCTCACATTGGCAACTATAAATATAGTTGATAATCCTAACTTTAGATAATCTTGCTTTATTAGCACGGCTCCGGTTATAACACTTAGTATGGAATATATAGCGTTTGAATACTCAAAAAAATATCCGACACCAAAAGGCAGAATCAATAAAAACAGAGCAAGAATAGCTACGTAATACCTTTTAAATTGGGCTAAAATAATTAAGGAAAATGTGGCAAAAACGATATGTAAAACACCATAAATCCTGCCATAAAAAGCAAGTGAGTTATTTAGATCTATATAGTCATAATTTCTATGGCTAATAAAAGACATAGCAAAAAGAAGTATGGCTATGCCAGTAATCAAAGATATCCATCTTAATGCAACAGCTATCTTAATCTTATTAAATTTTTGAGCCACAAGCGATAAAGAGATACCAAAAAGCGAGTATGAAAGTCCTATTAAGACGATTTGATTTATAGTTATATACCACATAAATTGAGAAAATTCAAAAGAGCTTAAATTTGCCATATTACAAATAATATAGACAAAAATAGATATAAAAAGCATCACAGTAAGCGCCTTTGATTCATCTTTTAAAAGCATATAAAAAGATATTGCTATAAAGATCAAAAACTCATGCGAGACTCTAAGTTCGATATCCATAATGAACCAAAGAAGGGCTATTGCTAAACTCTGAGTAATTAAAATGGATTTTTTAGTAGATATTGAGAGTACAAATGCGCCAACAGCCCACAATAATACTCCATTTGGCATATGTTCACCTAAATGATAAATTTGAGCTATCAATGCTATAGCTATTCCGTAGCAAAAATTTCCTAAGAAAAATAAGCTGATAGCCGTAGATTCTCTACCCTTTTTTAGCATAAAAAGCGCACTTAAATTTACAAAAGCCAAAATGCTTATAATAATTAAAAGTCTTACAACTCTTGGTATCTCTTCCCAATTGTCCCCCACAATAGTAATCAACGAAAGAGCCAAAAATAAATACGCCACAAGCTTTAAAATAAAGCTCTTTTTATCGCTCACATTTTGCAAATCTATATCATATCTAGCTGCTATTTTTTCTGAAGTTACTCTATCTATCAGCCCTTCATTACGCCACTTTACAAGCTCATTTGCTAAAAAATTCTTATTTAAGAAAATCATTAATTACTCTACACATCTTATTATTCTATGGCGACCAGCAAAATATAAAACCGCATATCCTACGATTCCTGATATCAAAGATGCTATTAATATCGCAAGTTTATCGGCATATCCAAACTGCTGGGTATCGTGATAAGAAAGAGAGTTGATAAATAAACTCATAGTAAATCCGATACCTGTCAATATACAAAGTCCGTAAAATTGAAGCGTATTAGAATATTTCGGAAGTTTTGCTATGCCAAGTTTTATGGCGATAAAGCAAAATACAAAAACCCCAAGCTGTTTGCCTATAAAAAGACCTGCTATTATACCTACCGATACAGGATGAAATATCTGCTCTACACCAATTCCATTTAATGAAATTCCTGCATTTACAAAGGCAAACACAGGCAAGACAAAAAATGCTATATATCCATGCAGATCATGTTCAATCTCTTTAAGCATCGATCTATCGCTATTTTTAAATTTAAGCGGTATAAAAAATGCTGACACAACACCTGCTAAAGTCGCATGCACTCCAGATTTTAAAACACTTATCCAAAGAATAATGCCCAAAATTAGATATATTGCTTTTTTATTTATATTGAGTAAATTTAAGGCAAGAAGTCCTAATAATACAACACCTGCAATACCGATAGATATCACAGATAAATTGCCGCTATAAAAAATTGCCATGATTAAAATTGCGCAAACATCATCTATAATCGCCATAGTAACCAAGAAAATTTTAAGGCTTGCCGGAACTCTCCTGCCAAGTATCATAATGATGCCAAGTGCAAAAGCCGTATCAGTAGCAGTTGGTATCGCCCAACCCTTTATAGCGAAAGAGTCCGAATGATTAAAAAGATAAAATATAAGAGCAGGCGCTATAATGCCACCTATCGCTCCGATTACCGGCAAAATCACCTGAGAGAAATTTCTAAGTTCTCCTTCTAAAAGTTCACGCTTTAACTCAAGCCCCAAAAGAAAGAAAAATATCGACATAAGACCGTCATTTACCCACAAAATAAGTGGCTTTTGAATATCAAGTTCGCCAAAGATAAACCCTACATTTATGCGCAAAAATGAGTTATAAAATTCACTTAACATTCCATTTTGAAATACCATTGCAATAATAGCGGCAAAAATTAGCAAGATTCCGGAGCTAGCCTCGTGCTCGACAAATTTTTTAAAAGAAAAATGTTTCATAAATTATAAGAGCCTTTTAATAGAATAACTTTAGTAGAATATATCGATTTTATCAAGAAGTTGATAAATCTTGAATAAAAAATAATAAAATTTTTAGGCGGGTAAAATTGAAATTTACCCGCTACTTATTTTAAAATTTATGAGCTTGGAACAGCCGCTTTGGTTAATTTTGCGAATTTTACCCCTTTTAGTCCGGCTATCTTAGCTGAAAATTCCTCTATTTGTGCTGCTTTTCCGCGTAAAATGAGGGTCTCTAGGCAATTATAATGATCTATATGTATATGAGTTGTACAGGCTATTTCTACACAAGCATCATGCTCTATATTCATCATTTTTACTACTAAATCGTTTTGATGATGAGTATAAATCAGCGTCAAAACTCCTATAAGATCTTCGTCGGCATTTTTCCAGCTATCTATAATGATCTTTTCTCGAATCAAGTCGCGTGTAAATTCACTTCTTGATGCATAGCCTTGCGAGTTCACTTTCTTGTCCAGCTCGTCCAATAACTGCTTCGGCAAGGAAACGCTAAATCTGATAATCTCGTCCATATCGCCCTCCTTAAGTGAATTCTAACCTATTATATGACCTTAAATCTTATAAATTGTTTAATAAATAGTACAACTGCCCCGTAGCTATCGAAGAATCGTTGGTTGGATGAGTTTTGTTAAAATAATATTTGATACCACTATTTTTAAAATTATTAATTATTTTTCTTAAGAAAACTCTATTTTGAAACACTCCTCCAGAAAGCAAAACATCTCTACCGTCATCTTTAGCAATTTGGGTTACAATATCACAAAGCCCGTTTATAAAAGCTGTTGCGGCTGTTTTTTTATCATCTTTCAAAGCTGATTTAAAAGCCTCTTTAAAAACTATTTTTTGATTCTCCAGCTCAAATTTATAGCTTTTTTGTATATTTTTATCATACAAAGCTTCAAGCTCCATTCCGCTTTCACCTTCGTAACTAATAGTCTCAAGCCCCAATATAACGCTTCCAAAAGCATCAAAAATACGACCAATAGAACTTGTTTTAACAATACCTAAGTTTCTTTCGTGTAACTTTTTTAAATTTTGTAGTTTTAATGTATCAAAACGAATCAAAAAATCTTGAGCAAATTCTTCTAAATTATATTTTAATATAATGGAATATGCAATTTGCCAAATATTTTTTATACTGCTTTCTGCACCTATTAGGTAGAATTCGTCAAAATTATACACCCTATCATAGTCTTTGACGTTAATCCTCATAACTTCTCCGCCCCAGATATCGCCATTTTCACCGTATCCAGTGCCATCAAAACAAAAGCCGAGATACTCCATATTGGGATCTAGCTCGTTTTCAAACATTACAGAGAGTAGATGCGCATAATGATGGCTAATTTGAGTAATTTTTACATTTTGCTCTTTTGCCCATTTGAGATTTAAGAAGTGCGGGTGCAAATCTGCTACTATATGATCAAATTTTAGTTCGTATACATCTTTAAAAATCTCAATTAAGTTTAAAAAACGTTCAAAAGTCGCGATATTTTTAAGATCGCCTATATATGGGCTTAGTATCACAATACCGTCTTTATAGATTGCAAATTGATTTTTTAGCTCCGCCCCAACGGCTAAGACAGTTTTTTTGATACCAAAGTTAGAATTTATGAATTTAGGATTTACCCCTCTGCTGGTTCGCAAAAAAATAGGCTCATCTTCAAGAACAAATACTATGCTATCATCGCTAGGAGAGTGTATTTCTCTATCATTATCCAAATAATAATCAATCACTTCACCAAGCTTATAGATAAGATCTTGTTCTCTGTATATTATCGGTTCGCCAGAGACATTGGCAGATGTTGCGATAATAGGTTCATTTAGATATTCAAAAAGCAAGAGATGAACACCAGTATAAGGCAAGAATATGCCGATTTTATCCAGATTAGGAGCTATGTTTTGAGATAAATTTGATTTGGCTTTTGAGTTTAAAACTACTATTGGTTTTAAATTTGAAGTCAAAATCCTCTCTTCTGCCTCTGAAATTTGCGCGTATAACTTTGCTTGATTTAAATCTTTACACATTATTGCAAATGGTTTTTTAGGGCGATTTTTGCGAATTCTAAGTTCGTTCACAACAATCTCATTAGTAGCATCACACACTAAATGAAAACCACCAAGTCCTTTAATGGCTAAAATTTTACCATCCCTAATCAAATCCGCCGCCGCTTTTACACTGGTATTTCCTTGTGTTACTATTTTACCCAACTTATCTTTTAACGTTAGGCTAGGGCCACAATTTGGACAAGATATCGGTTGGGCATGGTATCGGCGATTTAAAGGATCGATGTATTCATTATTGCAAAACTCGCACATCTGAAAACTATTCATAGTGGTATTTTTGCGATCATACGGAAGCGATTTAATTATAGAAAACCTAGGCCCGCAATTAGTACAATTTATAAACGGATAATGATATCTTGGATTATTTTTATCATAAAATTCACGCTCACAATCACTACAAAGGGCAAAATCAGGAAGAATTGGAGCGTATTTCTTGGCAGACTTTGAAGCGATAATTTTAAATTCGCTAAAAATTTCATCTATTTGATGTTTTTTGAAGTTATCAATTCTTGCTAATTCCGGAAGCTCTTTAAAAACTGCCTCTTCAAATTTAGCTAACCTACTCTCTTCTCCAAATAATTTTAGTTTAACACCTTCATCGTCGTTATATACCTCTCCAAAAAGGCCGAATCTAAGTGCTAATCCATAAATAAAAGGGCGAAAACCAACGCCCTGAACGAGTCCTGAAATTTCATATCTAAAACATCTCTTCAAGTGAGAGCTCTTTGCTAAATTTTGTATTTATACCGACTCCAACGTGCTTTAAAACCAAATTAGAAAGTGTTTTGTATTCAAATAAAGAGCCTTGTAAAACCACTACAGATACTGAGAAATCCTCTTTTAAGGTATCACAAAAATCACTTAAAAAATGAGCGAACGACTCAATATATCCAAAGCTTAATATCTTATCATCAACTCCGGCAAGTCTAAAGCTCATCCCGCTTCTTATAAATTTTATGATATTAAATTCACTTCTATTAGCCATTTTAAAATCAAGTCTTGGGCCCTTAGCTCCATTAAAATCCATAGCATTTTCAAGTAGTTTTTTGCCTGCTGTTTTAAAATCTTCATCAAAGCCCAAAATTTTACCTACTATACAAAAAAGTGTAAAAAAGCTGGATTTTGCCTCTATTTTTCCGGTAGGAATATTAAAACTAGAAGCATAGTTTGCCACAAGTCTATCTCCGCCCTCTTCTTTGCTAATCTCGTCAAAAAGCTCCTCAAAACTAGAAGGCGTAGGAAGTCTTAAGACATCAAAGCTATCATTTTTACGAAAAATTTTAATCTCATCATCTTTGGTTTTACTCAAAAAAACTCTTAGCCTATTTTCGTTTTTAAACTCATTTATGAGATTAAAATTTGTCAGATCTCTATCTTTGCTATGATTTATCTCTTTTTTAATTTTATCTTTATAGTAAATTTGAGCATTTGAAAATATATAGCTATTTTCTAGCACAACCGCCATAAACTGCGGTTCGTTAGTTTTGACAGCAAGGAAATTTAGACCATTTTTCAAAAGCTTTTCACACAATGCATACATAAAAATATCGTTTGGAGCCACTACCTTAAAAAACCTTGGTGAATCTGGATGGTTTTGTCTATATATAGCATTTGTTTTTAGTTCCACTACAGGCTTTTCATAGCTAGCAAGAGCAATTTGCTCGTTTTTATTGGATATAAAAATTTTTGGTAAATTTTTAAGATTTGTAACCATTAAAATATCAAATTCTTCACTTAATTCATGAAATTTAGATACTTCAAATGTGCCTTGAAAATTTTTAAATTTTATAGGATTATTATTTAAAATTTCATCACAAACAAAATCTAAAAGCTCATTAAAGTTACTTTCTTCAACACTTACAAAAGCACCTTTAACCTCTACCTTCATACCACTTAAAATTCCATTTTCGCAAGCCGAAATTTTTTCATTATGAAACTTATCAACTACGCCTGGAGTGATATTAGGTAAAGTATTTTTAAAATTTATCAACCCACCATTCATCTCTTCACTGACAAAAACTTTTGAGCCCTGAAGAAAAATTGAGTGAGGAACTCTTATAGAAATCTCATCTGAAAATTTTAAAAGTTCATCTTGCTTACCTTTGACATAAAGTCTTAGGATATAGTCCTCTCTTTGTATAGAGTACTCAAGACCACTTGATTTTGCATAAAAATCTAAAAAAAATGCCAAATTATCATTTAAATTTGAGTATTCAAACTCAAAGCAAAGTATCATAAAATCCCTTTATCTTGATATTCTTTAGCCATATCCAAAAGAGTAAAATTTGCCACTTTTTCATAGCTAAATCCCAACTCATCTAAATGTTTCAGAAGGGCTTTTTCCATTACTAAAGCACCTTTTTGAATCTCGTTTGACAGCTCAAAGCTCATAGGCTCTATCCTATTTGGAACAATACCTAAAATTTTAGTTTTTGGCATATCTCCTGCGAGCTCCATCATCTGAAGAGTTTGAAGCATCTCAACCTCATGAGCAGAACCATCCCAAGATATCTTATTAGGAATAGCCTCATAATCAAAAAAATAGACATCTCCTTTTTCGCCATCATCGCTACTTATACAATCAACTACTATCAAATAGTCATATTCTGCTATTATTGGTGTTAAGGCTATAGCTAAGGTTCCACCGTCTATGAAATTTATACTATGTTTAGAGTGAGTAAATTTGTAGTTTTTTTCAATCATTTTGGTAAAATGAACTCCGACACCTTCGTCGGAGAACATTACATTACCAATGCCAAGAACAAGCACCTTCATTTAGTGATTTTCTTTGACAAATTTATAGCCGCTTACAACGGCATCCATAGCTCCGTTTTTACCTTTAACTGCGTTAAATACCGCCATATAAATATGAACTGGAACAAATATCATAATAACCCACATTGCGATTCTATGAATAGTTCTAACGTTAGCTAGACCTCCCATCATATCTTCAAAATATCTCATCGGTTCATAAAATAGTCCGCCAAGACCTTCATGATATACATGCACATAAAGTACCATGCCTGTTAGGCAGATGACAAAAAGCACAAGATAAAAGAACAGATAAGACGCAAATTGAAGTGGGTTATAAACACCTCTTAAATGTGGATGTGGTCCTAAAAATATGTAGTATTTAATCTGCGCTATCCAAACTTTTGGACTAAAAAAATCATAGATACTAGCAAGCTCTTTTCTACTAAGTTTATCAAAAAAGAATAGATAAACTTTAAAAACCGTAACAGCAATCAATATAAATCCGGCAACTTGATGAGCAGCTCTCCATTTTGCATTTAAGAAAATAGTAGGCTCATTAGTAACTTCCGGAGCTATAAAGACATAAGATATATAAAACCCGCTAATCACAAGAAACGCAATAGCTATAAATCTAATCCAATGCGTAAGTCTCAGTCCTATGGAAAATTCGTATTCGCTGATACGATCCGGTTTATGACCTGACATATATCCTCCTTACAAATTTGGATTTATTTTGTATTCGCCAAGTTTATTTCCCTTAGTATCCATAACATGAACAGCGCACGCTATACATGGATCATAAGAGTGAATTTTACGAATAATTTCAAGTGGCTGAGTTAGGTCGGCTATCTTTAGTCCGATTATACACTCTTCATACGAACCGCGAACACCATTTGCATCTTTTGGAGATGCGTTCCATGTTGACGGAACCACTGCTTGCCAGTTTGTTATAACGCCATCTTTAATTCTGCACCAGTGAGATAAAGCGCCTCTTGGAGCATTTCCTGCGAAGTAACCTTTATACTCTTTATTTTTATCTATTACGTATTTAGCGCATGTCTCTTGATCGCTTTTTAGATTTTCTACTAGGTTATTAAACGCTTCAAGCCCGTGATTTACTACTATCTTAGCTTCAAGCATACGAGCTGCTGTTCTACCAAGAGTTGAGAATACTGCACTTAGAGGAAGTCCTGTATCTTTTAAGAATTTATCAACAACAGGCACTACACGCTTATTGCCTCTAGCATAGTTTACGACAATACTTGCAAGAGGACCTACTTGCATAGGCTTGCCTTCATATCTTGGAGCTTTAATCCAGCTATATTTACCTTTGACATTAAATACTTTAGTGTCTACCATTTTGCCATGTCCGTCAAGAGTATTCATATCAACTAGACCGGTGTAGTTTGGCTCTGTTTTACCGTCATAAGGATGAAGCGGTTTATCGTCCTTATACCAAGCGCGAGTAGCCTCTTCTGTTATCTTCATATCATCTACTTCGTAAACCTTACTTATGTCGCCATTTAGTATGATTCCGCTTTGGAATAAATTATCATTTCTTCCAACCATAAATTCATCATAAGATAGTAAATTTGCAACTCCAACGTCATTTAATACGCTTGGCTCGTTTCCGTAAGCTTTAGCAGCCATTACTATATCAGGATAGTATGCACGATTTACAAATTCTGACACTTCTTTAAATTTGGTCAAATATTCGCCAAGTCTTGAAGGGCTAAGAATATCCATAACACATGTTACGCCACCTACTGTTAAGCTTTGTGGGTGTGGGTTTTTGGAACCAAATATAGCCATCATTTGAGCCATTGTTCTTTGGATGCTTAAGCACTCTAAATAGTGAGAAAGAACTATCAAGTTTTGCTCAGGAGTAAATTTGTATGTGCTATGTCCCCAGTATGCGTTAGCAAATGGTCCAAGATTTCCTTTTTTAGCAAATGCCGCAACTTTTTCTTTAACCTCTTTTAACTTATCAGCTCCGGTTGCGTAAGGAGTATCGCAGTACTTAAACGCCTCTTCACTAGCTTTAACAGGGTCTGCCTGAAGAGCTGAAATTATATCCACCCAGTCAAGCCCGTGGAGTTGATAGAAATGCACTACGTGATCGTGAAGATAAAGTGCTGCGTTCATAAGTGTTCTAGTAAGCTCTGCATTAAGCGGAGGAACTATGCCAAGAGCTTTTTCAACAGCAATTATGCCAGCTCTATAGTGCGAATATGTACAAACTCCGCAAATTCTTTGAGTAAAGAATCCAGCATCTCTAGGGTCGCGTCCTTTTACGATTTGCTCAATTCCACGCCAAAGTGTTGAGCCTGAATAAGCTTCTTTAACTACATTATTTTCATCTACCACTACTTCTACGCGCAGGTGTCCTTCTATTCTGGTAACCGGATCTACTACTATTCTTTGTTCACTCATAATTATGCCTCTTTCTCTTCTTTATCTTTTGCAAAAACAGCAAGTGCAGCGTGCGCAGCCATACCTATACCGGCAAGCGCGAGCACACCGATACCTATCTTGTCGCTTACATTATCAGCACCAAGACCTAAAACAGTGTCAAATAGTCTATCTCCCATAGGCTCTTCAAATGGCCCCATGGTATCCCAGAAATCAGGCTCAGAGCATCCTATACATCCGTGTCCGGCTTGAACAGGCCAAGATGTATGCTGATTAAATCTCTCGCGTGAGCAGTTATTAAATGTATATGGACCTTTACATCCTACTTTATATAAGCAGTATCCATCTTTTGCGCCCTCGTCGCCAAATCTTTGGACAAATTCACCTGCGTCAAAGCGTCCTCGTCTTTCACAAAGGTCATGAATTCTAAGTCCATAGGCCCATTTTGGACGATTAAATACGTCAAGAGATGGCAATGTTCCAAATAGTATATAGTGCAGTACGTTTCCTACGATATTTTTTTCACTAGGAGGGCATCCAGGAACGTTTATAACAGGTTTGCTAGTAGCTTTGCTCATAGCTTGTGAATTTGAAGGATTTGGACGAGCCGCTTGAACACCTCCAAAGCTAGAACAGGTGCCTATTGCAAATATTGCAGCAGCATTATCGCTAGCATGTTTTGCATGATGAAGTCCGGTGTATCCAAGAGGTCCTACTGTTAGATAATTTTCTGTAGATCCCATAGGTATGCCACCCTCAACTAAAAGTATATACCTACCCTTATACTTTTCTATAGCACTTTCTAAATTCTCCTCAGCCTGCCAGCCAGAAGCCGCCATAATAGTCTCATGATACTCAAGTGATATATAATCAAATATCAAGCTATCTATACTAGGGGTATCGGTTCTAAGTAAACTCTCGCTACAACCTGTACACTCAGCCATATGAAGCCAAATAACAGGCAAGCGATCGCTAAGTTCTGCCGCACGTGCCACAACAGGAGTCATAGACGCAGGAAGCGCCATAAACGCTGTCATTGCGCCAGCCCACTTCATAAAGTCACGACGAGTAAAGCCACTTGCTTTCAGAGCTTCACTTATCGAGCCTTCATTCTTTACTCTTGGTAGCTTAGCCAGAATATTGAGTCGCTCATTAACTCTGGCAAGAACATCATTTTTCATACCTACTCCTTAAAAAAATGAATTTATACCACAACAAATATGTAAATTTTACATAATTATATATATAGAAAAAATAAAAAGAACTTTAATATTTTACAAAATACTAAATGAAATATAAATTTTTTAATAATATTTTGTCTTGGATGAAATATTACTATTAATTCTCATTGTTTATTATTTATAAAATATATTAATTTTTTTTTATAATAATTGATTAATATATTTTTTAGAAATATGCTATTTTCATTATTTTAAAATAAAAATATATACTTAAAATTATTATATAAATTATCAAAAATAAGATTTAAGATAAAAATACTCTGATTTTTATTTAAATGAAATTTTTATTTAAAATATTTGATTTATTTGAAAATATGCCAAATTTGCTTTTTTATTTTTTGTATGTTTTTTGTAGCTAAATTTAAAGTAAAATAAATTTTACCCACTCGCAAAAAGTTAAAAAAATCAAGCGAAAGGGTAAAATTTAAATCAAATTTATTTTTTAGGATAGGTCATCTCTTCAGGACGAACGTATTTGTCAAACTCTTCAGCTGTTAAAATTCCTAAATTTACAGCCTCTTCTTTTAGCGTGGTGCTGTTTTGATGAGCGGTTTTAGCTATTTTAGCTGCATTTTCATATCCTATATAAGGATTTAGCGCGGTTACTAGCATAAGCGAGCCGTGCAAATAGCCGTCTATCACTTTTAAATTCGGTTCAATCCCCACAGCACAATGATCGTTAAAGCTTATCATCGCGTCACTTAAAAGCCTGATTGATTGAAGCAAGTTATAAGTAAGCACCGGCTTAAACACGTTTAGCTCGAAATTTCCTTGAGAGGCGCTAAGAGTTACCGCAAAGTGATTTGCCATGACCTGAACCGATACCATCGTCATCGCTTCGCACTGCGTCGGATTTACTTTGCCCGGCATTATGGAGCTTCCTGGCTCGTTTTCAGGGATAAAAATTTCGCCTATACCGCATCTTGGACCGCTTGCAAGCCATCTTATGTCGTTTGCGATTTTCATCAAATTTGCAGCTAGTCCGTCAAGCGCACCGCTTAAAAACACCTCGCCGTCATGGCTTGTAAGCCCGTGAAATTTATTAGGATGAGAGATAAATTTAAACTTGCTTTTAGTTAGATTGTTTAACTCTTCGCTTACTAAATTTGAAAACTCAGGGTGCGAATTTAGTCCCGTCCCTACGGCGGTTCCGCCGATAGCAAGCTCGCAAAGATATTTCATCGAGTCATTTACTTGAAGCTGCGCTTTTCTTAGCATCTCGACATATCCGCTAAGCTCTTGTCCAAGGGTTAGCGGAGTAGCGTCTTGAAGGTGCGTGCGCCCTATTTTGACTATATCTTTAAATTTCTCGCTCTTGCTCTCTAAAGTCTTTTTAAGCTTGTCGATAGCGGGCAAAAGCTGCTTTTGAATCTCTATCACAAAGGCTATTCTCATCGCGGTCGGATAGGTGTCGTTTGAGCTTTGACCCTTGTTTACGTCATCGTTTGGATGAACGAGTTTTTTTACTCTAAAGTTCTCGCCTAAAATTTCAGTGGCTCTGTTTGCGATAACTTCATTTAGGTTCATGTTTGACTGAGTGCCTGAACCTGTCTGCCAGACTACAAGAGGGAAATTTCCGCACAGTTTGCCGTCTATGATCTCATCGCAGGCTTGTGATATGGCTTTAGTTTTTGCCTCATCAAGCCTGTTTAGCTTGTGATTGACTATGGCGCAAGCTTTTTTAAGATACGCAAAGCCTTTGATGACCTCTTTTGGCATCTTCTCTTCGCCTATTTTAAAATTCTCAAAACTTCTTTCGGTTTGAGCGCCCCAATACTTATCGTTTGGCACCTGAATTTCGCCCATAGTGTCTTTTTCTATTCTATATTGCATAAATGATCCTTTTAAATTATTTTTGATATTTTATATCATAATTAATAAATAAAGGATAACTACGTTAGCTTTGCCTATAAAATCTGTTATAATTTTAAAATGAAGAATAAAATTATTAAATTTGCTAAATTTGGTTTTATCTTTATCGCATCTCTTTTCTTGGCATTTTTAATACTTGATTTTGCCTTCCCTTTAAATACGAAAATGCTCACTAGAGAAAATTCTTCGATATTGTTTGATAAAAATGGCGAGATTATTTCTATGCGCCCAAGTAGCGATGAAATTTGGCGTTTTGAGGCGCAAAATATCCCACAAACGCTCAAAGATAGCGTTTTACTCTTTGAAGATAGATACTTTTACTACCATTTTGGATTTAATCCTTTTTCTATGACTAGAGCTGCTTTTCACAACCTAACGCACAAAAACCGCATAGGTGCTTCAACGATAACCATGCAAGTAGCCCGCATGATGAGCCCAAAAGAGCGCACATACGCTAATAAAATAAAAGAAATTTTTACCGCCTTTCAGCTTGAATGGCACTACACAAAAGATGAAATTTTAAAATTTTATTTCAATCTCGCTCCTTATGGCGGCAATATAGAAGGCGTTGCAGCGGCTGCGAGGTTTTATTTTAATAAAAATTTAGAAGATCTAAGCATTGCTCAAATGGCTCTTCTTAGCACGATCCCAAAAAATCCGAACGCAAATCGCCTTGATAAAAAATCAAACATAAATACTTTAAAAAACCGCGTAGTAACTTTGCTGTATAAGGCTAAAATAATAGACAAGAGCCAATATCAAAGAGCCAGAAGCGAGCCATTTAAAAATAAACGCTTCAATGCGCCTTTAAATGCCAAGCAATACTCTTTAATCGCTATTAAAAACGGAGTTATAAACTCGAATCTGAATCTAAATTTACAAAATATTTTAGAAACAAATCTAAAAATAGCCTCAGATTTAATGATAGATAAAAACGCCAAAAATGCAGCCGGTATAATCATAGATAATAGATCAATGAGTGTGGCTGCATATGTTGGCTCACATAACGAAAAGGCTTTAGACGGAGAAAATGACGGAGTGATTATGAGTAGAAACGTAGGCTCTACTCTAAAACCTTTTATATTTTCATTAGGACTTGATCAAGGCTTCATAACCCCTAAAAAAGAGATGATAGATACTGAAATTTTCATAAGAGAATACAATCCAAAAAATTACGATAACGAATTTTTGGGCATAGTTTCGGCTACAGAGGCCTTAGCGCTTAGCCTAAATATACCTGCTGTAAATTTAAATCACAAACTTAAAGAAAACTCACTATACGAGATGCTAAAAGAGATAAATTTAGTAAAAAATACAAAAGAATTTTACGGCGACAGCATATCATTAGGAAGCGCTGAAATGAGCCTATTAAATTTAGCCCACTTATATACAATCTACGCCAATAAAGGGGAGTTAAAACCTCTTGAAGTCGCAGGAAAAACAGTAGGAGAAAACAAACGTCTAATAAGCGAACAAAGTGCGTATCTAACTGCAAAAATGCTATCAAAGGCAGCCAGAAGCTACCTAGGAGTTACATGGCAATATGCAAAGGATACCCCGCAAATCGCTTTTAAAACCGGCACTAGTTATGGATCAAGAGATATATATGCCATAGGAGTTAATCAAGACTACACAATAGCGGTATGGTTTGGAAATTTTAACGGTAAAAAGACTAAAAATTTAAGCGGATTTTCTGATGCCTCCAAGGTTGTTTTTGATATTTTTAAAATTTTAGCTCAACAAGAGAGTCTATCTTTTATCGATATTCCAAACGGAATCGAAGAAAAAGAGAGCTGTCTGGACGCATTTAAATTTAAAGAGTGTAAAAATATACAAATTGATGAGCTTATAAGCGATGTTGAACTAAAAGATGATTGCGATAGTATAAGAAGTGAAGAGGTGGATTTCTTACTAAAAAACAATAAAATTTCAAAACAAGATATAAAAGACAGCCCCTGCTTTTATAAATTTAAAAACCATAAGCCTCTAATAGCCTCACCTTTTAACGAACAAATAATAATGAGTAATGAGAAGGAAACTAAAGTTATGCTAAAATGTTACGCATATATTGGAGATGAAATTTATTACAAAATAGATGACGAAGAGTTTAATAAGACCACAAACGCAGCCGAAAAAATGCTAATTCTAAAAGAAGGTGAACACAAAATAGGTTGTCTGGATGAGAATTCAAATTTAAGCGAAATAAAAATAGAAATAAGGAGGTTTTGATGTTATTTAGATCTACAGCAGCTACTCTTATGCTATGTTTGAGCCTAAATGCTTTCACTCTTACGGGTGATTTTAGAGCGCCTGATGATAGAGTATTAATCTTTGGAGTAAAATACGAAAAAAAGGCTACATCGTCACTAATTGGAACGATGACGCATAAAAAACTTCTAACATGCACACCAGAACTTGAAGGAGTATACGAATACGGAAACAACGATATCACGCTTTATCTTACAAAACCACTTGTAAAAGGTATTGATTACAACTGCATTAAAGATAAAACTTCGTCCGGGTTTTACAGCGGGGATTTTGTATTAGACAAATTTGTAGAATACTCTAAAAGTGATTATCTGATAGGCTTTAATGACGAAGTTAAAGAAGAGGAATTTGTTAAAAATTTTAAAATTTACGAGAGAAAAAATCTAGCGAAAAACGATATCAAATACAAAATCACAAGCAAAACAAAGAATAACTTTAATGTAAAACTACTTAGTAGCGGAGAAAATTTGATATTTGACGTATCAAATAATCTAAAAAGCACCTCTGGAATAAATTTGGATAATAACTACGCAATACCTCAAGAGCCTACGACAGAAGAGATGTTTGTGGATAATCCAGAGGCTAAAACTATGCTTCTAACCGCCCCTAAAGCAGTTAGTCTAGATAATGGAAAATTAGCCATAAGACTATATTTAAAAAATTGGCTTGATTATGGAAATTTTCATAAATTTGTAAGTATAGACGGAGTTAAAAATTTTAAAGTTAGCGAGATTGAGTATACGAATTATACAGAGAAAGAAGATATACCGCAAGATCACTATTATTACATTGATGTCACAAGCGATGAATTTAAACCGAATACAGAATATAAAATAAGATATTTAAAAGGATTTGGAGATAGGTATTCATTACTAAGAGAGAGTGCTGAATTTAAAATCAAATTTGGAAATTTAAAACCGTTTTTAAAATTTAGCGATCCACAAAATGCTCCATATATGTCAAATATCGGCGAGATAGCCATAGAAAGCGTCAATACAAGCACTGCAAAAGTAGTAGTAGAAAAACTAATGGATCAAAACTATAGATACTTCTTAAATTTTTCAAACGAAGACCTATCGCCTTTAGTTAAAGAGGTAACAAGTAAAAACTATGAGCTTGGCGGGACTTTAAATGAAATTTCAAAACATAAGATCAAGCTTGACTTCGCAGATAGTGGAGATGGAGTATATCTTATAACAATATATTACGATAAAGAAAAAAGCACATCTAAAGTAGTATATTTAACAGATATAGGCGTAAGCGTCAAACTGGCTAAAGATGAGATCTTTTTATTTGCTAATAGACTTAGTCAAAATGCTGTGGTAGCAAACGCGGATGTAAAAATTTATTCCAACAAAAACGAAATTTTAGCAAACGGAATAACAAACGATGAGGGCATATTTAAATTTAATAAGAAAAATATCGGTGAAGAGGCTTCATCTGCTGTCGTAACCATAGGCAAAGAGCAAGGATTTATAATCTTGACTCAGGGCAAAAATTTAAACGAAAATGGCTATTATCCAAAGAAAGCTCCAAATGAACTTTACAGCGCTTATTTACACTTTGCGAGCGATATAATTCGTCCATCAGATACAATAAAAGGAGAGATAATAATCAAAAACGCTCTATTTAGCGCTCTATCTGAAATGCCTGTAAAACTTAAAATAAAAGATCCTCAAAACAAAACAATACTCAATAAATCGGTAAAGACAGATAGGCTTGGAGTGATAAATTTTGACGAGAGTGTAAATTCAGAACTTAGCGGATCGTTTAAATTTGAAGTTATTTTCGCAGACAGAATACTAACTTCTCAAAATTTCTCAGTTGAGTCCTTTACCCCTCAACGTATAAAAAATAACATAACTCTAAATAAAGATACCTATACCAAAGATGAACTAATAGAAGTTAGCCTACAAAGCAACTATCTATTTGGCGCTCCTGCTGGTGATTTAAAAGGCAACATAGAGCTAAATATGTATCAAAAAGAGTATTTAAATGATAAATATAAAAATTATAATTTTAGTAATAGTGAATACTCTAAAATATACTTTGACCAGATATTTAAAGATATAAAGCTTGACAAAGACGGCAAGAGCACAAAGATAATAAAACCACTTATAGGGCAAAAAAAGGTTGCAAGCGTAATTGGTGCTACCTTGGTCTTTAATATCAATGATGATGGTAAAAATATATCGGCAAGTAAAAGTCTAACTATCTATCCTTTTGAAACTATGGTGGGAATTAAGGCTGATACCGACTTTACAGAGGTTAATAACAATGTAAATTTTAACTTCATCAACATAGATCCTCTAAGTGGCGAAGAAAAACAAGGAATAGAAAAAGTAATAGATATAAAAAGAGGAGTATGGAATTACAACCTAGATAAAGAAGGTGTGATGAGATGGAATAAAAACTATGAAAGCATATCTAAAGTATCGCAATCTACAAATACATTTTCTTACAGCTTCTCTCAAAGCGGAGATTACAAAGTAGTCGTAACGGATACTATAAGCGGACATAGTTCAAGCATAAATATATATGTCAGCGGCTGGGATTACGGCTCACTTGCTCCTACAAAAGAACTGGCAAAAGCTCAAATAAAACTAAATCAAAAGAGCTATAAAAAAGGCGATGTGATGAGTGTAGATGTAAGCTCTGTACTCAAAAACGCTATGGCACTCGTTACACTTGAAAGCAACGGGGTAAAAAAACATAAAATTTTAAATATCCAAAATAACTCAGCCAATGTAAAATTTGATCTGGATTTTGACTTTGAGGGATTATATGTAAGCGCTCTCATCATAAGAGTAGCCGATAGTGATATACTTCCGTTTAGGGCATACGATAAGGTTTATGCCAAAGCAGAACATAAAGAAAGAAATATGGAAGTAAAAGCAAAGGCTCCAAATGTAGTAAGGTCAAATTCTAAATTTAAGATGGAAGTAAAAGCCGATCCTAATTCTGAAATTACATTATTTGCTGTAGATGAGGGAATTTTGCAGATAACAAATCAAAAATTTAAAAGCCCTCTTGATTTCTTCAATAAAGCAATAGCGGATTCTGTGCTTGATTTTGATATATTTGACAGCATTACCGGATTTAAAAAAGACGGTAAAGTGCTAAGCTTTGGCGGTGATACGGCTAGCTCGCTAATGGAGATGAGAATGGCGAAATTTGCAACTCCAGTCGATAAGAAAAACGTAAAAACTTATATCAAAATGCAAACTACAAAAGCTGATGCTAACGGAAATGCAACTTTTGAAGTAGAGGTTCCTGAGGATTTCAATTCAAAAATAAATCTAGCAGTTTTAGCAAAGAGCGAAAGTAAGCTTGGTTTTGATATAAGTGAAATTAACGTCAAAGATGACATCATATTAAAACCTACACAAACTGCATACTTGGTAAAAGGCGATAAGATAAATTACATCCTAAGAGTTATAAATACTACAAACGATACGAAAGAGATAACTCTTAGCTTGGATACAAATTTAAATGCAAAACTTGAAAAAGAGAAGATAACTCTAAAGCCAAACGAGAATTTAAAAACAATCGTTGCCATAGATGCAAACTCTACCGGTAAATCATTCTTAAAATTTAAAGCAAATGACGGCAAAGAGAGCTACTCATACTCATTAAATTTAGACGTAGTTTACCCATATCCGCTTAGCACATATATGACATCTTTTCAAGCAAGCGAAAAAAAGACATTAACACTAGACCCTGAATTTAAAGATATCAAAATAGATGCTTCAACTTCTATAAAAAGCTTTCTTGGAGCAAATAGCGATAAGCTTATAAACTATCCTTACGGATGCTCAGAGCAACGCTCAAGTAAGCTTTTAGAGCTTAACGCCTTAGTGCTTAACGATGAAAATAGCACAAAATCAAGAATAGATGCGGCGGATATTAAGAGATTTATAGTAGCCGGCATGAAAGATCTGATAAAAATGCAAAAAACAGATGGAAGCTTCGGATATTGGGGTGAGTTAAGCTATACCAATAATTTTGCCTCCATATACGCTATAGATACGCTTCTAGAGCTTGAAAAATCAGGATTTGCTCTTGATAAAAATGTGAAGTCCAAAGCGCTTATCTGGCTCATAAATTTTGGCTCAAAAGACAATCTTCAAGCCCTATATGCAGCTTATGTATTAAGCACTCAAAATAAGCTTGAAAAATCTGCAGCCAATGCTCTTTATGACAATAGGAAATTTTCAACCTCTCTTGAAGCCTATTTAATGGCATCTATCCTTCAAAATGTTGGTCTTAAAAAAGAGAGTGAAAATGCGCTTAAGCAAATAGGTGATGTAATTTATAGTAAAGAAAAATCTCTAGCAGATAATTTTGGCTCAAGAAAGAGAAATACTGCATTTGCACTGTTGCTTCACGCTAGACATTTTGAGAAAAATCCATTTAGCGAAGAGATGGCAAACTATCTAATAAAAAATATAGATAAAATGTATTCTACTCAGGAGCGTGCATTTACTCTAATGGCTTTAAGAGCCTATATAAAAGATACTTCATCTAGAAATAAATTTAAAATAAGCTACGATGGCAAAGATATTCTTTTTGACGGATTAAATAGTATCGATATATCTCCTAAAAAGCCTGCAATTACAGTCACTCCTGAATCTGGATCATCTGTATATCTAAGTGTAAGAAGTATGGCATATAAACCGCTTGAGATAAATCACAAATTTGATAAAAAAGGGCTTGATATCATGAGAAAATTTGTCGGCAAAGACGGCAAAGAGATAGATATCAACAACCTTAAGTTAAACGACGTGATATACTCTAAACTCATGATTAAGACAGATGATTACATAAGAAACGGCGTGATAAACGAGCAGGTAAGCCCTTGCTTTGAGATCATAAACGAAAACATAGCTCCAAATTTAAGGACAAAGGCTACTAAAAATACTCTATATATAGAACATCAAAACATACAAGATGACAGAGTAATTAGCTTTTATTCACTTGATTCCGGATTTGCAAACGAAAAAGATAAAACGCCATTTACTCTTTACACTCCGCTTCGAGTTGTGATGAGCGGTAAATGCATGCTTCCTGCGGTTATAACCGAAAATATGTATGATGAGAGCATGAACGATTACGATTTAGCTCAAAAAGAATTTATCGTAAAATAAACCAAAAAGAGGTGGCTTTACCAGCTAGAGCCTCCTCTTTCAACCTTAAATTTAAATCTACTCTTATAAATTTAATCGCCCTATTAGTAAAATTCTGATAAAATCGAGCATTTTTGATCAAACCTAAAAGGATTTGAAGTGAGTTTTTACAACGCAAAAGAGGTTGAAGAAAAATTTTATAAAATTTGGGAAGAGCGCGGATATTTCGAGATTGATGCAAACAAAGATATCCAAAAAGAAGGTCGCAAATTTTGCATTATGATGCCTCCTCCAAATGTAACCGGTTCGCTTCACATAGGACACTCTCTTACCTTTACGCTTCAAGACATAATGACAAGATATAAAAGAATGGACGGCTACAAGACGCTTTGGCAGCCGGGACTTGATCACGCAGGTATAGCTACTCAAAACGTCGTTGAAAAGCAGCTTTTAGCTCAAGGAATAACAAAAGAGAGCATAGGACGCGAAGAGTTTGTAAATCGCGTATGGCAATGGAAGGAAAAAAGCGGTGGCATGATAGTTCATCAGATGCGCCGTCTTGGGATCACGCCTGCTTGGAGTCGCCAAAGATTTACCATGGATGAGGGGCTTAAAAAAGCTGTCAAAAAGGCCTTTGTAAAGCTTTATGAAAACGGCACGATAGTTCGCGGAAACTACATGATAAACTGGTGCACGCACGACGGAGCGCTTAGCGATATCGAAGTCGAGCACAAAGACAACAAAGGCAAGCTTTATCATATCAGATACTTTTTAAAAGACAGCAAAGACTACATCGTAGTAGCCACGACTCGTCCGGAAACCTACTTCGGCGATACAGCCGTAATGGTAAATCCAAACGACGAAAGATATAAACATTTGATAGGTAAAAAAGTAATCTTGCCTATCATCAACCGAGAGATAGAGATCATAGCCGACGAGCACGTGGATATGGAGTTTGGAACAGGACTTGTTAAAGTTACTCCGGCTCACGATATGAACGACTATGAAGTTGG
The DNA here is from genome assembly GCF_004803855.2 of Campylobacter sp. RM16192. Classification (NCBI taxonomy): domain Bacteria; kingdom Pseudomonadati; phylum Campylobacterota; class Epsilonproteobacteria; order Campylobacterales; family Campylobacteraceae; genus Campylobacter; species Campylobacter sp. RM16192. The sequence continues at coordinate 997,641 of NZ_CP012552.1, forward strand.
CAAACGCCATAACTTGGAGTTTATCACCTGCTTTGATGAGGCTGGAATCCTAAACGATCAGTGCGATAAATTTAAAGGCCTTGAAAGACTTGAAGCAAGAGATATCATCGTGGCGGAGCTTAAAAAGATCGGTAATATCGAAAAGATTGAAGACTACGAAAATCAAGTAGGCTACTGCTACCGCTGCAAAAATGTCGTAGAGCCTTACATCTCAAAACAGTGGTTCGTAAAGCGCGAGATCGCCGATCAAGCCATAGCCGACGTAAGCGCAGGGCTTGCTAAATTTTACCCTGCACACTGGGTAAACAGCTTTAACGCTTGGATGAGAGAGCTAAGAGACTGGTGCATATCTCGCCAGCTTTGGTGGGGACATCAAATTCCTGTTTTTTACTGCGACGAGTGCGGTCATGAGTGGGCCGATGAGGGCGAACCTACCGAATGTAAAAAATGCAAAAGCAAAAACATACATCAAGATAAAGATGTACTTGATACGTGGTTTAGCTCAGGGCTTTGGTCGTTTAGCACACTTGGCTGGGGAAATGGAGACGAGCTTAAAAACGAAAAATGGTTTGAAGAGGATTTAAAAGAATTTTATCCAAACAACCTACTGATAACAGGCTTTGATATACTATTTTTCTGGGTTGCAAGGATGATGTTTCAAGGACAAAACGCGCTTGGCAAGCTTCCGTTTAGCGATATCTATCTGCACGCTTTAGTTAAGGACGAGCAAGGCAGAAAGATGAGTAAAAGCCTTGGAAACGTCATCGATCCGCTTGATAGTATCGAGGAGTATAGCGCCGATATCTTGCGTTTTACTCTGGCACTGCTTGCTGTTCAAGGACGCGACATAAAGCTTAGCGAAGATAAGATGAAGCTGGTAAGAAATTTTACCAACAAGCTTTATAACGCCAGCAAATATTTGCTACTAAACGAGAGTAAATTTGAAGATCTTGATAAGATAGAGCTTAAAACTAAGCTTGGAATTTATATAAACAGTCGCTTTAACGAGTGCGTTAAGCAGGTGCGTGAAAATATAGATATCTACCGCTTTAACGACGCTGCGAATGCACTTTACAAATTCCTCTGGGATGAGTTTTGCGACTGGGGAATTGAGCTTAGCAAAGCCGATAAAAGTAGCGTAAAAGAGCTTGGAAGCATATTTAAAGAGGCGATGAGGCTGCTAAGTCCATTTATGCCGTTTATCAGCGAATATCTATATCACGAGCTAAGCAGCACAAATTTGGAAACCTCAGGCTCTATAATGATCTCGCGATATCCTGAGATAAAAGAGCAAAATTTAAAGATCGAAGGCATTTTTTCTCTAGTAATCGAAGCAATAGTTGCCATAAGACGCGCAAAAGCGACTATTGATCTTGGAAATTCTAAAATTTCAAAGGCTTACGTAAAGCTAAATAGAAGCGAAAATTTAAACGAAGCAAAAGAGTATATCGCCCTACTTTCTAAATGCGAACAGATCGAATTTGTAAACAACAAGATAGATGACGCAATATGTGACGTAAGCGAAAATTTAGAGGTATTTATCTCGCTTGAAGGCGTTGATATGTCGGCGATGATAAGTAGACTCAACGCGCAGAAAAACAAGCTTGAAAAAGAGATAATGAAGCTTTCAAACATGCTTAATAACGAAAAATTTGTGGCAAACGCCCCTACCGATGTCATAGAGACAAACAAAGCAGGCCTTGCAAGCGCAAAAGACCAGTTTGAAAAGGTAGAAGCTGAGCTTAAAAAATTCAGCAAATAAATTTAAATAAGGATAATAATGAAAAGTCTAGGATTTGGTGGTTTTACACTTGGTACTGTTGTTGCGGTCGCTCTATCTTGGGGCGCAAACAAAAGCATTTTATGGGCAATCATACATGGATTTCTTAGCTGGTTTTATGTAATTTATTATTTTTTATTTAAATAACAGGACATATAAACTTAATGATAGAAATTTCAAATTTGATTAAATACTATGGTGATACAAAAGTCATAGATGATGTGAGTTTTACAGTAAATGAGAGCGAAATTTTCGCACTTGTCGGACATAGCGGCGCAGGCAAATCCACCCTGCTTCGCTGCATAAACGGACTTGAGAGCTATCAAAGTGGCTCTGTAAAAGTATATGGCAAAGAGATAAAAGATATCAGCGCAAACGAACTTAGACATTTTAGAAAAGATGTCGGCATGATATTTCAGCACTTTGCGCTAATGGCTAGAAAAAACGTATTTGAAAACGTCGCAACGCCGCTTGAATTTTGGAAATATCCAAAAAGCGAAATTCAAAAAAGAGTAAGTGAGTTGCTTGATCTTGTAGGATTAAGCAATAAATCAAAAAGCTATCCAGGCGAGCTAAGTGGCGGTCAAAAGCAGCGTGTAGCCATAGCTAGAGCGCTAGCCTTAAATCCTAAAATTTTACTAAGCGATGAGGCGACATCGGCTCTTGATCCAAACACTACAAATTCTATCTTAGAGCTCTTAAAAAAGATCAATCGCGAGCTAAAAATAAGCATAGTTATCGTTACTCACGAAATGGAAGTCGTAAAATCAACCTCACATAGAGCGATCCTGCTAGAACACGGCAAAATCATAGGCTCAGGTAGGATCGAGGATCTATTTTTAAAACCGGATGAGAAGATGAAAGAGTTTTTAGGTGAAGTTGAAATCTTGCCTCAAAGCGGAGTAAACATCCGTCTGTTTTTCCCAAAAGAAGTAGCGCAAAAAAGCATTATCACTCATATGGCTAGAACTCTAAATGTAGATTTTAACATCGTTTGGGGAAAGCTTGAAAAGCTAAACGAAAACGTCCTTGGCTCACTCGTGATAAACGTAGAAAAAGAAGATGAGGCAAAAGTGATAGAGTACGTCAAACAAAGTGGCGTCTTGTGGGAGGTAGCGTGATGCTTAGGATAGATTTTTCTAAATTTCCTGATGTCTTTGAGCGAATTTTACTTCCTGCGATAAACGAGACGCTTTATATGAGCTTGGTTTCCACGCTGCTTGCATTTGCACTTGGACTTATCCCCGCGGTGCTTTTAGTGCTTAGCGATAAAGATGGACTTAAGCCGAACAAAAAGCTATATTTCGTGCTTGACATACTTGTAAATACGCTTAGAAGCTTTCCGTTTATAATACTAATAATAGTTCTTTTTCCGCTAACCAAAATGATAGTCGGAACAAGTATAGGCACTACGGCTGCGATAGTTCCATTAACCATAGGTGCTGCTCCTTTTATCGCTAGGCTCATCGAAAGCGCGTTAAAAGAGGTTGATAAAGGCATAATCGAAGCCGCAAAAAGCTTTGGAGCCTCAAATTCGCAGATTATATTTAAGATAATGTTCGTTGAGGCACTTCCCGGCATAATATCAGCCATAACTCTTACCTTGATAGTTATCGTTGGATTCTCAGCGATGGCTGGAGCGGTCGGCGGAGGCGGTCTTGGAGCAGTAGCGATAAACTACGGATATCAGCGCTTTAGACCTGACATCATGCTTTATACGGTGGTTATCCTAATCATAATGGTTCAAATTTTTCAATCAATAGGAAATTTACTCTACAAAGTAACAAAAAAGTAGCATTTTTTGTTACTTTTATTTTTTTTTAAATATTTTTTATCTAAAATCTCAAAATTATTTTAATTTGAAAGAAAGGATAGAAGATGAAATCAGATATGTGCGAAATGTGTCGTTGTGTAAAATTTAAGTCGTCGAAAGACTAACGCTAAGCACAAATTTCTTTTTAAGTGCTTAGTTCTGGCTAAACATTTAAAAAGAAATTTAATAAGCTTCCCGCCTATACTATCCTTTTAAATGAATTAGCTGTATTTATAAATTTAAAGGATAAAAAAATGAAATTTTCTAAAATTCTACTTGGTGCACTACTTGCAGTAACTTTAAGCTCGGCTGATAAAGCTAAGACAATCATAGTTGGCGCTACGCCTGTTCCTCACGCAGAAATTCTTGAAGTAGTTAAACCTCTACTTGAAAAAGATGGGTTTAAACTTGAGATCAAAGAGTTTAACGACTACACTATCCCAAATTTGGCAACCGAAGATGGCGATCTTGACGCAAATTTCTTTCAACACTTGCCATATCTAAACGAATTTAACAAAAACAAAGGTACTCATCTGGTTAAAACTGTAGGCGTTCACCTTGAGCCAATGGGAGTTTATTCGGCTAAGATAAAAGATCTAAGCGAACTAAAAAACGGCGACACTGTAGCGATACCAAATGATCCTACAAACGAAAGCCGCGCACTAGACGTGCTTGCAAGCGCAGGACTTATCAAACTAAACGATAATCCTCTAAAAACTCCGCTTGATATCGTAGAAAATCCTAAAAATTTAAAATTTAGCGAGATCGAAGCAGCGCAAATTCCAAGAACACTAAGTGACGTAACTATCGCGGTTATCAATACAAACTACGCTTTAAACGCGAAGCTAAATCCGTCAAAAGATGCGCTTGCGCTTGAGAGCAAAGATAGCCCTTATACGAACTACGTGGTTGTAAAAGTAGGCAATGAAAACGCTCCAAAAATAAAAGCTTTAGATAAAGCTATAAATTCGGCTGAAGTGAAAAAATTTATAGAGAGTAAATACGAAGGCGCTATTCTTCCTGCGTTTTAATGCAACCCAAAGCCTAAACATTTAGTTTAGGCTTTTATATAAATCCAAATTTTACTACAAAGGCTAAATTTGCTCAGTGAAGTTATAAATTTTATCGTTGAGACTGTCGGGCAATGGGGATATGTCGGCATATTTTGCATGATGTTTTTAGAAAGCTCGTTTTTCCCGTTTCCAAGCGAGATAGTTATGATACCTGCTGGGTATCTTGCAAGCAAAGGTGAGATGAATCTAATCCTAGCTTTTTTAGCAGGCACCGGTGGCTCTTTAGCGGGTGCGGTGTTTAACTACTACTTATGCTACTTTTTCGGAAGAGATCTCATACTAAAATACGGCAAATATGTGCGAATTACAGAAGAAAAGATGCAAAAATTTGAAAATTTCTTTAATAAACACGGCGAAATTTCTACATTTAACTGCCGTCTAATCCCTGGAATTCGTCAATATATAAGCCTTCCGGCAGGTCTAGCTAAAATGAATCTTTTTAAATTTAGCCTTTATACTACACTTGGTGCAGGAATTTGGGTGGCAATCTTACTTGCTGTGGGGTATTATCTAGGAACTGATTACAATAAAGAGCTATTTAAAAATATAGTCTTAGCAATGCTTGTTGCAGTAGCTGCCATAACGGCAATTTATATTTACATAAAAAAATCAAAAAAATAGATTAAGGAGAGATTTGAAGCTCTCCTTTTGATTAGTTAAGAAATCTTCTTTTGCTTTGGTCTAAAGACCTTCATCACATTTTCATCAGTCTCTATATAAGCACCCTCGATAAGATCAATACAGTAAGGTATAGAAGGAAATATCGGCTCCAAGCACTCTCTTATAGCCTTTGGCTGTCCCGGTAAATTTACTATTAAGGCGCGTCCTCTAATGCCTGCTGTTTGGCGTGACAGTATAGCCGTAGGAACAAATTTCAAGCTTGCCGCTCGCATTAGCTCACCAAAGCCGGGCATCATCTTTTCGCATACCGCTTCAGTTGCTTCAGGAGTCACATCTCTAACCGCAGGCCCCGTTCCTCCGGTGGTTAAAACCAGATTACATCCTAGATTATCAACCATATTTATAAGTCGTTCTTTTATAAGTTCAAACTCATCAGGGATTACTTCGTATATATACTCGCGCTCACTTGTTATCCACTCATCAAGCACTGCTTTTATCGCAGGTCCCGATTTATCTTCATAAGCACCTTCGCTTGCTCTATCTGAAAGCGTTAAAATTCCTATTTTTATCTTCATAAATTTTACTCCATTGTTAAAATATATGCGATTTTAGCATATTATTGCAAATTATTCATAAGAGCTTTGTATTATTATCTTTATCGCTGTCTTATCTATACTCTCGTTTGCTATGATGTACTCACAAATTTTTTCCGTTTGCGCCTTCATCCCTCGCAAGAACTCCGATATCTCGCTATACGCTTCTTGAAGTATGCTCTCCACATCAGCAGGATTTGGCACTAGAGTTTTGCCCATACCATACTCAAAAACCATATTTTGAGCGATCTCTTTTGCCTTTGCTATATCGCTGTGAGCGTTTGAAAAGATGTCATCCCTACTCTCTTTTAGAGCGCTCATACCGGCTAGACATACCTTTATGCGAGAAAGCATTTGAGTCTTGGACTCTATCTCGCGTTCGGTAGCTCTAAAATGATCTTCCACAAGCGAAATTTTTTCAAACTCAACTCCAAACCAATACGCACTTAGTGCCTTTGCACTTTGATAAAGGGCTTGAATTTTTTTCTCTTCGTCGTTATAGCTAAGCACGCGCTTTTTGCCAAGCAAGACTTTATTTAGCACGTTTTCAAAGTCGCTCATATCTATCGTGCCTTTGTTATTTCTAAGTGCGTTTATAGCAGCTTCATTCACTAAAGTAGCAAGCGCAGCCCCCGAAAAACCGACACTTATCTTAGCTATATCTTCAGGCGATACGCTAGAGCTTTTATCTTTAAGATATGATTTTAAAATTTCGACCCTGTCTGAAAAATCAGGCATCGATAGATAAATTCTCCTATCAAACCTACCCGAGCGAAGCAAGGCCTCATCTATCATCTCAATCCTGTTTGTAGCGGCTATCACTATGACGCCCGAGTTATCCTCAAAGCCGTCCATTTCGGTTAAAAGCTGATTTAGCGTAGCCTCGCGCTCATCGTTTCTGCTTCCGCCGCGCACTTTACCGACTGCGTCTATTTCGTCGATAAAGATTATCGATGGTGCATAAGCCTTAGCTTTTAAAAACAGCTCTCTAACCCTCTTTGCGCCCATTCCTACGTAAATTTGCACAAATGCAGCTCCACTTTGGTAAAAAAACGGCACGTTTGCCTCTCCTGCTACAGCCTTTGCCACAAGTGTCTTACCAACTCCGGGAGGTCCTATCATAAGTACGCCTTTTGGCATTTTGATACCAAATTTTCTGTATTTGGCAGGATTTTTTAAGAAGTCCACTATCTCGCTAAGTTCAAATTTCACATCTTTTATGCCTGCCACATCGCTAAAGCTTACATTTGATATAGCCGGCACAACCGAGCTTGTAAATATATTTTCAATCTCATACACTCCCATTTTCTCATCGCTTGTGTTTTCCGATTTTTTCTTTAGCTTGTATCTTCCGTAAACAAATAAAACACCGTATCCAATCGCTATAAGAAATATTACAGCTAAAATTTCTTCTATTATAGGATGCTCTTTTTTCACATTTACGGGTACCTTTTGAACTAACTTGCTCATATCTATCCCATCTTTTACGATAGTGTATTTATGCCCGCCTTTTGTCGTGATCAAAATTTCATTTTGCACTATAGTAGCTTCAGATATCAGATTGTCATCAAGTAGCTTTTCGTAACTATCATACATAATATTTTTTGGCTGATTTTTAAAAGCCACTATAGACGTCAAGCATATTAATAGTAGCGCTAAAATAGCAATAATATTTTTCTTATTAAATTTAAATTTTTGCATAATTTGCCTCGTTATTGACATCGTATTTATCCACTATTGTCCACTCTTTGACAATATCTCTATCTGTTTTTATCTTGACTTTATTATAAAACTGATCAAACCCTTCGTAAAATTCGCCGTTTAACTGCTCGACTAAGATATTTAAAGGCACTTTGTTGTCGTTTCTAAATTTAAGGTTATTTTGCGCTACTATCTCTTTAAGAGTTCTCATCCTCTCTTTTGCCACATTACCGCTTACATCGATCTTCATAGTTGCCGAGTGAGTGTTATTTCTTGGCGAGTAAGCAAAGCAGTGCAAGTGAGTAAGTGGAAATTTCTTAAAATTTTCCAGTGCCTCAGCCCAAATTTGCTCGCTCTCTCCGGGATGTCCCACGATAAAATCAGTCCCAAGTGCAAAGCCAAGCTCTGCTAGCTCCAAAAACAGCTCGATATCTTTAAGTGTCCTATTTCTGCGTCTCATTATCCTAAGCATTGCTTCGCTTGTATGCTGAAGCGCGATATGAAGGTGTCTTTCCAGCCAACTCTCTTTTAAAATTTCTCTAAAGCTCTCATCTATCTGGCTTGGTTCGATACTGCCAAGGCGAATTCGCTTTATACCGTTTATACTGCCAAGCCTATGAAGCAGCCTTCCTAGCGATGAATTTGTGTCCTTGCCGTAGCTACCGATATTAGTTCCTGTTAAGACAAGCTCATTGTAGCCGTTTGAGGCTAAAATTTTAGCTTCCTTCAAGATGCTTTCCTCATCCATACTTCTTGCTTTGCCGCGCACCGAAGGGATGATGCAGTAGCTACAAATAAAATCGCACCCTTCCTGAATCTTTATAAAGGCCTTTGTGTGATTTTCGTAGTTTGTGACGATATTTTTATCGATACTTTCTAAATTTCCAAGCTCGAAGAATGGATTTTCAAACTTTAAAAGCGAATTTATATCTTCTTTTTTACTTGCGCCTATAACGCCAAAAACAGAGCTTTTATCAAAAAGCTCCCTGCCCTTACTAACCGCGCCGCATCCTGTGAGTATTACCTTTGCGCCGCGTTTTTTAACGCTATTTATATAGCTTCTAGTGCCGCTATCTGCGCTATTTGTGACGGTGCAAGAGTTTATTACTACGATATCGGCTTCATTTTCATCATTTGTGATCTCATAGTCCTTTATATAACTCTTCATAAGTTCAGTATCGTATATATTTGTGCGACATCCAAAGGTTTTAAAGTATATCTTCTCTCTTGCCTGCATTACATTATTTCTTCATTGTTTTCTATAGGTTTTGGATCGCTCGCCTTCCTTCTTTTATCCATATAAAGAGTCTGAGTAGGATATGCGATCACTATATCATCCTCTTTTAGCAAGCTCTCTATAATTTCTGAGCTAATAGTGCTTCTTAACGCCATAGGGGCAAAAGAATTTGTCATATACCAAGCCGAAATTTTAACCCCATGAGGCTCTATAAATGAAAAAATTCTAGGCTCTACGTTTGGATTTTTGATACTATATTGATTTCTTAGCTTACTCATCTGCTTTTTGGCTATGTCTGTATAGCCTTTAGAGTACTTTCTGACTATATTTTTGATTATATAGACAGCTTTTTTATGGTTTGATTCAAAGCTAAGAGTGATATCTATACCATCCCAAACGGTTTTCATTCCCTGATGCGAGAAATTTGCTATAAGATCGGTAAAAATATAGTTATTTGGTATAAAGATAATGCGTCCAGCTCTGCGATTAAATTGATAGGTATTAAAAGTTACATCCTCATATATAGTCATTCTAAGAAGAGATATGTCTATGATATCTCCTACAAAATTTTCCCCGTCTCTTCTGACTTTGATTCTATCTCCAACATGAAAACTACCGCCAAATACTATAACCATCCAGCCAAGCATACTCATAAACATATCTTTCATCGCGATAGCAATACCAGCTGAAGCAAAACCAAGCACGGTGACTATATATGTAACATTTTCGATATAGGCAAAAAGTAAAATCAGAATTATAAGAGTTATATTTACTAAATTTATAAATTTATTTGCAGTATATAGTCTCTCATTGTCTGTAATTGTCTTTTTGATAATAAATTTAAATAAAAACGACAAAGCCACAACGACAAGGATAAAAATCCCTATATTCATAGCCTTTTTCATTTGAGCCTTGATATCCTCGGTCACTCTACTTATGGCCTCTATAACCCTTTTTTCATAGACGCTATATGTAGTCTGAGCAATATCTTCAGCCGCTTTAAACTCGATAATTTCTTGTCTAATATCAATCAGCTCATTTTTATAGGTCTCATCTTCGCTAAGCCTTACAATTTCAGATAAAATTTCCTCTTTCTTATTAAGCTCGTCTATGATCCTATCAAGCCCCTCAAGACGTATCTTATATTCATCTTTAGTGCTTCTAAGCTGCTTAATATAAGAAAAGCCAGAAATTACAGCTATCGGGTTCGTGATCTTTTGCATACTATCTATTTCAGGAGCCGTTATCATGCTAGAAAAAGGTGCTTTTTCAAATTCTTTTAAAAGCTCAAGCTGTTCTTTGATAGTGTTTTGCTTTTTTTGTAGCTCAATTGTGCTTTTACTGCTAGATTTGCTCTGCTTTTTAAGCATAGCCTCTATAGTTTTAAGCTCATCTGTTAAATTTTGAAATGTTTTATAGTTTGAATACCTTGTGATCCAAATATTGCCTGCAAGCTTTTCGTTAATAGGTATAAGTTTATTCCTAAGATCGAGCAAGGCAGTATCTTTGATAGCGGTAGTAGCGTTTGATTCAGATATTGCTACTTCACTATTACTAAACGAAAATACAAAAAATAGTAAAAAAACGAATATTTTTTTCATTTAAACTCGCTTAAAACTTGCATTACAATATCTTTTGGGATATCTTGCCTTATCTCATATCCACCTATACCATTTGGTAAAATAAATTTAATCTTTGAATTTTCGCTCTTTTTATCTAAGAAAAACGCATCATAAAAGACATCTAAATCTGCAATTTTATATTCTACAGGTAGATTAAATTTAACTAGCAAATTTTTAATCCTATCTCTATCTAAATCTGTTAAAAGACCTAATTTAACCGCCAATGAATTAGCCATATTCATACCTATAGCCACAGCCTCTCCGTGTAAAAATCTCTTATATCCGGTTTCATTTTCTATAACGTGAGCAAAGGTATGGCCATAATTTAGCACAGCTCTAATGCCTTTTTCGGTCTCATCTTTTTCAACGGCTTTTGCTTTTAAAGATACGCTTTTAAAGATCAAATTTTGTAAATTTTCATTATCGCTCAAATCAGTTTTTTCAAGCCAATCAAACATATCTTTATCAAACATAACAGCCATTTTTATAGCCTCTGCAACACCTGCTGCGAATTCTCTTTTAGCAAGAGTTTTTAGAAATTTTGTCTCGCAATATACGGCAATTGGCTGATAAAAAGAGCCTATTAAATTTTTGCCAAATTTATTATTTACACCGGTTTTCCCGCCCACACTCGCATCGACCTGAGCTAGAAGCGTGGTAGGAATATTTATAAATTTAATGCCTCTTTGATAGATACTCGCTGCAAATCCAGCCATATCGCTTATGACTCCACCGCCAAGAGCTATTATCACACTGCCTCTATCAAGCCTGCTTACAAAAAGCTGTTCCAATATCTCTTCTATACTCTTTAAATTTTTATACTCTTCACCGTCAGGCAGGGTAATGATAAATTTCTCTTTACACTTCAAAATAGCAAGCAGACTATCAAGATGTAACCCACCCACTTTAGAATTAGTAACGATAGCTACTTTCGTATCAAATTTGAGCTCTTTAAGCTCATCTATATAGACCTTATAGTTTCTTGATATATCTTTTAAATTTATATCGATTTGCAAAGCATCCCCTATATTTATATATTTTATTCTATCTAAATTTACTAAGTTGTTGGTATAAAAATCTGATAATTACTGTTAAGTCTCATATAAAGCCTATTCATGTCATTTGAAATAGACGCCAAAGGATCTTTTCTACTCATTTTCTTAGTAAATAACATGAACTGCAACAAATTTTCCTCATTCTTTAGCTTTAATATCGGATTTTTTTCACTGTCCTCTATGATCTCTACTTTTCTGCCGAAAATTCTAGAGAGGTTGTCAAAGTGCTCTGCGAGACTTGAGTCTTTAGCCTTGCCAATAGTAAAATGATATAAAGAAATAGGGATATCAAGCTGAGAGCAGCAATCAAGAATAGCCGCAGACTGACCCTCTATATCCTCTCCGCCACTTAAAACAACGCCTTTTGAAATATCCTCTATCTTGTTTTTGCCTATGGTCATAATAGGCCTTTTTATGTCAAAAAACAGCCTTTTATTGGCTTCAAAAAAACTATTTGTAGTTATTAGCATACCTATATCGTGCTTTGTTACATCTTCTTTTATGATCTCGCAACTACTGGTAAAATAGTTAAATTCAACAACTATAGACTCATTGCTCATACTTCTTAGAGTTTCATAAACCTCATTTATCATAGAGTTTATGACCTTGATATAAAGTCGCTTATTGTTGAGTCGTTTATTAAATTTAATACTTCTTGCGACAAGTTTTCTGCATTCATCTTCGCTCATGTTTTTCATATCTATTAGAGCGTATAAATTTGATCCAAATGGGCTTGGAAACTGCCCCGTCTCTTTTTTGATACTTCTAAAAACGCTTAAAAGAACGCTTGGCTCGCCGACTATGAGCAAGGTATCGTTTGGCAATATCATTGATGATGGGGTGGCGATCATAAAATTTGATCCACGATAAATCATAACTATACGCCACTTTTTTTGAGGTATGGATGCTACGTGACGATACATATATGAGCTTCCTACAGGCACCTTAACCTCCATTATCTCACCTCTTCCAAGTCCTACATTATCGGCTACCAAAGGCATATCAGGAAGTGAATCAATAAGCTTAACCGTAATAACATCTCTCTCGTCAAGAATCGTCAAATGTTTGTCTTCATCTATGCACTTATCCTCGAGCCCCCAAATATCCATAAGCAAAATATCGGTTTTCTTGCTAATTTGCCTTAAATTTTTATATACATTTACAGCATCAAAGCTATCATTTACAACTACCATAAACTGGCTAAAATAATCATTCACTACACCTTTTAATCTTTCAAAGCTAGTAGGATCAAACCGATAAAAAGAGAAATTTTCCAAGCTTAAATTTCTAGGTATAATATCGTCTTTATAAGTTATAACAGTATAATGATGTGAGCTATTTTTAGCCACAAACAATCTTTCTAAGAAATGTTTCGCTACAATTCCATCTGCAATTACCAAAATATTTTTCATAACTACTCCAAATTTAAAGGAATATTATAGCAAAATGACTTTTAGTATAGATAAAACGGACGGCAACGCACGTGCAGGCACTTTGACAACCACTCATTCTACCATCCAAACTCCTGTTTTTATGCCTGTTGGAACGGTCGGTGCCGTTAAGAGCCTAGACGCTATAGATATGATGGAAATTTTAAACGCCAAGATCATTTTAGGAAACACATATCACCTCTATCTGCGCCCGACAAGCAAGGTTGTAAAAGAGTTTGGCGGACTTCATGGATTTAGCAAATTTAACCGCTCTTTTTTAACCGATAGCGGCGGCTTTCAGGCGTTTTCTCTTAGTAAAATTTCAAAGCCCGACGAGCATGGGATCCACTTTAAAAGCCATATCGACGGCAGCTCTCACTACTTCACGCCAAAGAGCGTGCTTGATACGCAGTATGATCTAAATTCAGATATCATGATGATACTTGATGATCTTATCGCCCTGCCTGCCGAGCCTAAGCGGGCCCAGCTTAGCATAAGACGCACGATAAATTGGGCTAAGGAAGCTATTGATTACCACAGAGCAAACCAGCAAAAAGGCATAGGCTTAACGCAAAATATATTTGGCATCATTCAAGGTGGAACCGACTACGAAGCGCGTAAATTTTGCGCCGAAGCGCTGTGTGACATGGACTTTGACGGACTTGCCATAGGTGGCTTAAGCGTAGGAGAGAGCAACGAGGAGATGTATGATACGGTTGAAGGCGTGATACCATATATCGACGCAAACCGCCCGCGCTATCTCATGGGAGTTGGAACGCCTGAGGATCTGGTAGAAAACGTGGAGCGCGGAGTTGATATGTTTGACTGCGTGATGCCTACTAGAAATGCGCGAAACGGCACTTTGTTTACAAGCTTTGGCAAGATAAATATAAAATCGGCCAAATTTATAAAAGACAACGCGCCCATAGACCACGAGTGCTCGTGCTACACATGCCGCAACTACTCGCGTGGCTACTTAAATCACCTATATAAAGCGCGCGAACTTACATTTTTCCGCCTAGCTAGCCTTCACAACCTGCACTACTATCTAAATTTGATGAAACAGATGAGAGAGGCGATCATGCAGGGCAAATTTAGCGAATTTAAGAGGAATTTTTACGCCAAGAGGAGTTAAATCCTCTTGCAATATCTATTTTTAAGCTTTTCACCTCTTGAGCGAATAAAGTTTGATTGCCGTCTATGTCAAAAATATCAAAGCTTCTAATTTTCTGCTCTTATTTAACCCTGCCCGCCATAGCCTTATATATATTTATCTCATCTTGCAGCAGTTTATATCGCTGTAAGATGAGGTTAGAGCGAGCGTCCAGTTCGCTATTTCTAGCTTGCAAGTAGTCCTTTAGCTCGCCCTTGCCCGCATCAAATTTAAGCCTATAAATTTCGCTTATCTCTTTAAAATTTATGGCTTGCTTTTCGTAATTTTTCAAAAGCAGCTCATCGTTTTTTAAATTTTTATACGCCGTATCAAGCTCGTTTAAGGACTTTATCAAAGTTTCAAAGTAGTTTATCTTAGCTAGTTCAAAATTCGCCTCTGAAATTTTTAGGCTATTTTTAAGGCGAGAATAGTTCAAAAACGGCAAATTAAGATTTAAATTTCCGCCTAAAAATTTAAGCGAAAATGCTTCACTTGTCCGATCGCCGCTTCCGCTAAGGATAGCTGCAATGCTAACGCTTGGATAAAAACTCTTTTGGCTAACTTTTACATTTAGCAAGCTCTCTTCTATGCGAGCTATAGCCGCTTTTAGGTCAGGGCGATTTGAGATAGCGTAAAGCGCCGCATCTAAATTTACACCTAAAAATTTTATATTTTCAAGTGAAATTTTGGCAAATTTAAACTCAAATTCAGGGCTTTCGGCAAGCAATATCCTTAAAGTCTGTTTGGCTAAATTTAGATTTTTTTGCGCGTTTAAGACCTTGTTTTGAGCATTTAAAAGCGAGCTTTGAATCTGCTTTAAAGATAGCTCTTCGCCTTTACCAAGCTCGAATTTAGCTCTAGTTATCGCTTCAAGTTCGCGGTAGTTTTTAAGAGCGGCATCATAAAGCTCAAGACTTTCGTTTAGATAGATGATCTCAAAATAGCTATCCACAACGCTATTTATCAGCGCAAGCCTTGCAGCCTCGGCGTCAAATTTCGTAGCATTTGCCTCCCAAAGAGCAGCGTCACGTGAGTTTGCAAGCTTTTGCCAAAGATCGATTTCATAATTTAGCGAAACGCCGCTTTTATAGCTTTTGCTAGGCTTATCGCCTTCTAAATTTTTACTTACATCAGCCGTGAAATTTGCATTAAAATTCGGGATTAAATTTGCGCTTACAACTCCTGCTTGAGCTAAGGCTTTATTTATACTTATCGCAACTTTTAGCAAATTTGTATTGTTTTTTAAGGCAAGTCTTACAAGCTCGTTTAGTTCAGCTCTTTCATACCCTTTCCACCACTCTTGCTCAAACTCAAAATTTAGGCTTAAATTTTCATCCAAGATAAGCTTGTTATAATCCTCATTTATGCTTTTTACCGCACATCCGCTAAACAAAATCACAAATACAAATATCAAAATTCTTTTCATATCATTCCCTTGAAAGAGCGTCTATAGGATTTAGTTTGGATGCGTTTCTAGCAGGCATGTAGCCAAAAATTATACCTATAAAAGTAGAGGTAAATAAAGCAACTACAATAGAAAGATTAGAAAATATCATATGAACTTGTGGTGAAAATTTATTAAACACATATCCTATCCCAAAAGACGCCGCTATACCGGCTATCCCTCCGATCACACACAGCAATACCGCCTCTATTAAAAACTGCTGTAAGATATCTCCCTGTCTTGCACCGATAGCCATTCTTATGCCTATCTCCCTTGTTCTCTCGGTTACTGAAACAAGCATTATATTCATAACCCCTATTCCGCCTACCAGAAGCGATATAAAAGCTATGCAAGATATCAGAAGCGTCATCGTTCTAGTCGTGCTCTCTATAGTCTTTTTTATGGTGTCCGAATTTCTTGTAAAAAAGTCCTTCTTTCCTCTTTTTGCAGCCAAAACCTCAGTCAGACTTCGCTCGGCGACCTGAGCATTCACCTCATCTTTTACTTTGACTGTTATGGAGTTTATAAACCTATCGCCGGTTATCTTGTTTATAACAGTCGTGTATGGAGTGTAAATTCTAAGCGTGCTTGAGTCGCCTATATTACTACTATATTTCAAAACTCCTATTATACGAAACGGACGTTTATTAAAAAGTATAGTTTCTCCTATCGGATCAATTCCTTGAAAAAATTCATATTTTGTATTTTGATCTATAACTAACACTGAAGCGGAGTTTTTTACCTCATCTTCATTAAAAGATCTGCCTTTTTCAAATTTATGCCCCAAGACATCAAGACTTTGAGCACCTCCTCCTCTCATGCTTGCCGAGGCTGATTTATTTCTATATGTCAACATACCGCTTGCAGTTGTATTTGGAGTAACACTATCAAGATAGTCTTGGCGAGATAGCATTACAGTATCTGATATGGTTAGAGTCTTTACTATGCCTCTAAGATCGCTAAAACCCTTGCCGGGATATATATCTATGGTATTTGTGCCGATACCTCTGATGTCTGATAGTATTTGCTGTTGAGAGCCCTTACCCAGAGCTACTACGCAGATAACCGAGGCTATACCGATGATGATGCCAAGCATGGTTAAGACAGATCTTAGCTTATGGCTAAATATCGAATTTAACGACATCTTAAAACTCTCTATAAACTGATCTTTGTAAAAGCTTATGGCATTTTTTTGTTTGAGCTTAGTGGTTTTAGAGGGGAAAATTTCATCTTTTTTTGCTATATCTTTTAAAATTTCACCGTCTTTTATCTCTATGATACGATTTGCGTAGGCCGCGATGTTTGCATCGTGAGTTACGATGATTATGGTGTGTCCCTCCTTATGTAAATTCGTTAAAATTTCCATCACCATTAGCCCGCTTGCACTATCAAGCGCGCCTGTGGGCTCATCGGCTAAGATTATCTCGCCTCCGTTCATAAGCGCTCTTGCGATACTTACGCGCTGTTGCTGTCCACCGCTTAGCTTATTTGGAAGCGAATCAAGCTTGTCATCTAATCCTAATCCGCTTAAAATTTTAGTCGCTCTTTCCTCTCTATCCTTTTTTTCAAGCCCCGCATAAACGCTAGGCAGTGATACGTTTGATAGCGCATTTAAAGTTACTAATAGATTATATCTTTGAAATATAAAGCCAAATTTATTACGTCTTAGATTAGCAAGTGAATCCGAGTCAAATTTAGCCACATCGTCCCCGTTTAAAAGATACTCTCCGCTTGTCGGACTGTCAAGGCAACCAAGGATATTCATAAGCGTTGATTTGCCTGAACCGGACTGCCCGATAATAGCGATAAATTCGCCCTTTCTTATATTTAAATTTATATTTTTAAGAGCATCGAAACTATTTTCACCAAGCTTAAATTTCTTGCTTAAATTTTTAAGCTCTATTAATGAACTCAAATTTTACCTGCCTCTTATTCTTTTATTTTCGCGCTCTATCATCTTGTTTATTTGATCGGCCGAACTCCTTGAGGTAATAACTCTTTCGCCATCTTCTATACCGCTTATTATTTGAGATTTTATACTATCGCTAAGCCCCACCTTAACCTCTCTTGTCTCTATTAAGCCGTTATCTTTTAGCACCTCTATCACCATCCTTGAATCTTGCTTTTTGATAGCCGTATTTGGCACTATGATCGCATCTTTTACTCTTTTAAGTATGATGACATTTAAGGTTGTCATGCCTATGCGCAAAATTTCATCCCGATTATCTATAAGAGCGTTCGCATAGTAATATATTGCAGATGAAGCGGAGTTAGAACTACTCAATGACGATTTTTGGCTGTATTTGCCGTTGCTTAGAGTGGTAAGCCCTGGGTCGATAGAGCTAATTTCGGTATAAAATTTCTTATTTGGTTCTGAAAGTATAGAATACTCAACCCTTGAGCCAACCTTTACCTTCGTGATGTCGCCCTCTGCTATCTCCATTTTTAGCTTTAGCTTCGTTAGATCCGCTATATTTACGATGGTCGGCGTCGTCTGGTTTGAATTTACGGTTTGACCCTCTTCAACCTGAACCGATACGATAGTGCCCTCTTTTGGCGCAACTATCTTAGTGTATCCCAGATCGATCTGAGCGGTGTTTAGAGAAATTTTAGTCTGAGCTATCTGCGCTTCTATCTCTTTTACGTTTGCCTTTGTAACGGCAAAAGAGTTTTTAGCGCTTTCAAACTCCTCTTTTGAGGTTGCGTTTTTGCTAAAGAGCTCTTTTTCGCGGTTAAATTTACTCTCTGCGATCTCAAGAGCGACCTTTGCGCTATTTAACTTCGCTTCATAAATTCCAAGCTGAGCTCTTTTAGTATCTACGTTATTTTGCTGAGTTGCGGAGTCGATCTCTGCTATCATGTCACCTGCTTTTACCTTATCGCCAAGCTTTACATATAGCTTTTTTATCTGTCCTGAAACCTGCGCACCCAAGTCGATAAGCTCGTTTGCGTAAATTTCGCCGTTGCTATCTATGCTTTTGCTTAGATCTCCTCTAACGGCGACAGATGTTATAAACTCATCTTTTTTCTCTTCTTTGAAATATTTTTCATACGCAAAATAAAAACAGGCGGAAAGAATGGCTAAAAATATTATAAATTTGATTATTTTTTTCATACTATTACTTTGAATTTTTAAATTTAAATCAAGTATTATATTAAAAATTTTGTAAAAAATACGTTAAATTCAAAAATTTTTAATATACAAATATTAACTTTATTAATATTTACAAAAGAATTTTTATTTTTATTTAATAACCATTACCATATAATTTTGGCTTAAATTTAAAAGATAAAGAAAATTATGCTTACTCCCCTGCTATCAATATTTATTCTTATAGCTTCCGGATATTTTGCAAAAAAAGTTAAAATTTTCGAGCAAAAGCAAGCGAGTATTTTTATAGATTACGCACTATGTTTTGCTCTGCCAGCATTGATATTTGATAAAATTTATCACATAAGTATAGATAAAACTCTCATAAACATAATCCTAACAGGCTTTTTATCCTCGTTTGTAGCCGCTTTTGTCGTATTTTTTATCTGTAAGGCGTTTAAATTTAGCCAAGCTACAGCCATTAGTGCTTTATTACTGGCGATGTTTGGCAACACCATTTTTATCGGTATGCCTATCATCACGGGCTTTTTTGGAGAAGATGCTTTAAATGAGGTGATATTTTACGACCAATTTGCAACATCCATACCTATATCTATCATCGGGCCTTTTGTGCTCTCTTTTGGAGCGCCAGCTAAGGTTTCACTAGTGCAAAACACTATAAAAGTGCTTAAATTTCCTCCATTTATCGCACTTATCACAGGGCTTGTTTTTAAAGGTGTTGAGCTTCCTTCAGTTATCTTTACCGCGCTTAATCTCTTTAGTCAAAGCGTGGTTCCCGTGGCTTTATTTGCTATCGGTATCGGACTTGGATTTAGAAGCATAAGAAGCTCATATAAAGCCACTGTAATAGTAATCGCAGGTAAAATGCTAGTAGCTCCTCTTATATTTATCCTTATAGCTTTAATATTTAGCGTTGATTTTAGCCCTAAATGGCTCATAGGAATTCTTCAGTGTGCCATGCCGCCGATGGTTTTAGCAAGCGCTATGATAATGAAGGCGAATTTAGACAGTCAGCTTGCAGTTTCAGCCGTAGCCACAGGCGTTGCATTTAGCTTTATCAGTCTTCCTTTGGTGTATTTTATCTGCGGATTTTTGTAATTTTATATATTTCACACTCACTTTATACTTCTTGGTTAAGATTTCAGCATAATTTATCACAAGGAGACAAAATGAAAAAGTTAGTTTTAGTTGCGCTTGGCGCTATGTTTATGGTTGGTGGCGCTATGGCGGCAGATATGAAAAAAGATGATATGATGTCTAAAGATATGCCGATGGCAAAAGAGATGAAAGATGATATGAAAATGCACAAAGACGAGATGAAAGGCGACATGAAAAAAGATATGTCTGATAAAAAAGATGATATGATGATGAAAAAAGATGAAGTGAAAAAAGAGATGAAAAAACCTGAAGGCATAATGTAATGACAAGAATTTTGCTCGTAGAAGATGATGAAATTTTAAGCGAAATGATAACCGAGTATCTAAGCGAGAGAGATTATAAGATAACCGCTTGCATAGATGCTAAAACCGCTCTTGATCTAGCCTATGAGCAAAAATTCGATATCTTGATACTTGACGTTAAAATTCCTAAAGGCGATGGATTTTCGCTTCTATCGTCCTTAAGGAAGGCTGACGTATATACTCCTGCTATATTTACGACCTCCCTAAATACTATAGAAGATCTTGAGGTGGGCTATAAAAGCGGTTGCGATGACTACCTCAAAAAGCCTTACGAGCTTAAAGAGTTGCTTTTGCGTATCAAAAATTTACTTAGGCGAAATTTCTCTCATACAAACGATGACTTTATCGAGATTGCCGACGGGTTTAGATTTCACATAGATAGCAAAACAGTTCAAAAAGACGGCGAAAATGTAAATATCTCAAACAAAGAGAGTGAGCTTTTAGCGCTATTTTTACAAAACAAAAACAAACTTCTTACAAAAGAGGTTATATATGATAAAATTTGGGGCTATGACGAAGAGCCAAGTGAGCAAAGTTTGCGCGTATATATAAGGACTTTACGCCAAATTTTAGGCAAGGACAGCATCATAAATAAACGAGGTGACGGCTACATCTATGTCTGAAAAAACCAAGATAATATCTAAAATTTTATCCCTCTATCTAATCACCAGCGCGCTATTTTTAAGCTATTTTTCGATAAACGATTACAAAATGGCAAAAGAGGCACTTATCTCAAACGAGGTAAAAAATCTCAAAGAGATAAAAATGGGAATTTACATGAAAGCTAGTATGAACGGCATAAATTCCGCCGCTGCACTCATGCAAGAAAAGCAAGTAAGCGCATGTATAGTCTCAAAAGACGGCAAGATAATCTATCAAGACACTGAATGTCTGCAAGATACCAAAAAAAACGTAGCGTTTTTAAAAGATGGCAAGGTAGTCATATACGAAGCACTTCAAAGCATGGAAAGCAATGCCACCGGAGAGCTCTCAACGGCAAACATCCTGCTTGAAGGAAGAGATATAAGAAGCGATTTAAATCTCTTAAAGCTTAAAATTTTAGGAAATTTACTTCTGATACTTACAATTATCATGGTTATAGCCTACTACTTGGCAAAGCTTTCTTTGGAGCCGCTTCATGCCAAGATAAATGCGCTAAATCGCTTCATAAAAGACTCAACGCACGAGATAAACACGCCTCTTAGCATAATAATGATGAGTATAGAAACAACCGATAAAAGCACGCTTAGCAGCAAAAATTTAAAACGACTCAATAACATCGAACTAGCAGCCAGAAGCCTAAGCAATATCTACGAAGATCTTACATATCTATCCTTTAGCAAAAGCGACGCAATCAAAAAAGAGCAGATAAATTTAAAAAATCTATTTAACGAACGGCTTGAATATTTCGCTCCGTTTTTTGCCAAACGCTCAATCATCCCGCAAATAAATTTAAGCGAAGCGAGTATAAACGCAAACCTCTATGAGGTAAGAAGAATGATAGATAACCTTATCAGTAACGCTATAAAATATTCAAACATAGGCGGATTTGTAAGCATAAATTTAAGCAAAAACGAATTTGCTATCACAAATAGCGGCGAAGGTATCAGTAAAGAGCAGCAAAAGAAAATTTACGATCGCTACACACGCTTTAACAACGACCAAGGCGGATTTGGTATAGGACTAAATTTAGTAAAGAGAGTTTGCGAGAGTAACGATTTAAACATCATCTGTGAAAGCGAGATCGATCAAAACACGACTTTTAAAGTAAGCTGGAGCTAAAATTTATCCTCAAGCAAGGAGAAATTTTTACACCCTACCTCATCGCCAAGCTCGCAACCCATCTTATAATACTTCCTAGCCACATCTCTACTGCCGCCCTCAACCCCTAAAGAGAACTGATGCATACCGCCTAAATTCGTGCAGCTTTTTGAGTGCTTAAGCTCTATGCAGGCCTTTTCATATAGCTTTATAGCTCGCACGAAGTTATGCCCTGTCTCGGTGCCAAGCCTAAATGAATTTGCTGCGTTATAGCAGCCATACTTACTGTTTAGCCGGCAGGATTTTAAAAAGAGATTTAGCACTTCCACATCGTTTTTATCATCACCAAATCTCTGATAAAGCGAGCCAAGATTTGAGCAAGCTACCGCAAGATCGCTCTTGCAAGCTTCTTTATAGCAAATTTCAGCACTCTTAAAATCATCCGCAAGCTCAAATTCAACTCCCATATCGTTACACTCGCTTGAAGTTTTATCCTTGCAGATATGCTCTTGTTTGGCTTCACTCTTATTTGATTTACTATGCAAATTTTGATTTTTAGCAGGGCTTAAAGAGGCGCAACCGCTAAATAAAATCCCGATAAAAATAAGTATATAAAAGACTCTAAAGCTCATTTTAGATCCTTAAATTTGATCTCTTTTGTAAATTTTGCTAATAAATTTATCTATTTTATAGGTTATTCCAAATAGCGCAGGCACCAAAAATAGCGTAAGGATCGTAGAGCTGATGAGCCCTGAGATGATAGATATCGCCATAGGCGAGTTGCCCTCATAGCCCGCTCCTCTTGAAAGAGCAAGCGGAAGCATGGCAAATATCATCGCAAAAGTTGTCATCAGTATCGCCCTTAATCTCTTTGAGCCCGCCTTTATGATGGCTTCATTTACATTCATGCCTTCGTTTGCGTATCTGTTTGCAAAGTCCACAACCAAAATGGCGTTTTTGCCGACCATTCCAAATAGCAAAATCGCTCCGACCATCACAAAAAGACTAAACGAATTTCCGCTTAGATAAAGTCCCACGGCAACTCCGCCAAATGCAAGCGGCATAGATATCATGATGATAAAAGGCATGATAAGACTCTCATAAAGTGCGGCTAGTATCATGTATATGAGAATTACACTAAGGCTAATCGTAAATATAAACGCCTCGTTCGTATCATTCATTAGCTCTATAAAGCCCGTCATGCGGTAATCATATCCTTTAGGCAGTATGCTTGGGATTTGCTCGTCAACGACTTTTTGTACGTTATCAAGCGGTATGTTATCGACGTTTGCCACGATTAGGATTTGACGCTGTTTGTTAAATCGCATAATTGATGAAAAAGTCTTGGTAAGCTTAAAATTTGCGACCGAATTTAGCGCGACACTCTCGCCGCTTGCACTTTTTATACGCAGCTTTTCAAGCGAAGTTATATCCTTTCTATACTCGTCATCAAACCTAAGCACGATGTCGTATTGGTCATTACCGTCATCAAAAGAGCCGAGGAAATTTTGCCCAAAAGAGCCGTAAACCACCCTTGTGATATCATATTCGTTTATGCCTAGACGTTTAGCTTTTTCTTTATTTACCGAAATTTCAAGCTGATTTATCCTATCTTCGTTGTCGCTACTTATATCGACAACTCCGCTAACGCTTTCTAAAATTTTCCTAGCCTGAGATAAAATTTCATCAAGTTTTTCTAAGCTATCACCCGTGATAACCAGCTGCACAGGCTCGTTTGCTCCGCCTGCATCAACCATAGGAAGGGCTGAAATTTTGATATTTAAATCATCGATCTTAAGCTTCTTTCTATACTCTTCCATGATCTGAGGCTGCCTATCTTTTCGCTCTTTTATATCTTTTAACTTAGCGTAAATTTTAGCCTTAAAAGCATCTTTCGCGTCGGTATATCCAACAAGCATATAGGCATAATCCACACGCGAGTCTTTATTTAGCTCATTAAGGATGACTGAGGATTTTTCGCTCATAGCAACAAGTGAAATTCCGGGCTGGGCTTTAATGAAAATTTCAAATTCGCCGTTATCTTCAATAGGCATAAAATCCATGCCGACTTTCATGGCAAGGCTCATACAAAGCGCAAGCAAGGCAAGGCTTAAAACAACAAATAGAGTTTTAAATTTTAAAATAATCGCCAAAAGCCACGCATAGCCGTTTTCAAGAGCAACGAAAAAAGGTTCCGTAAGATGAAAAAATTTGCCCTCTTGCGCATTTAAAAACCTAGCCCCAAGGCTTGGTATAAGCATAATGGATACAAAAAACGATACCACGATACCGCCCGCTACGCTCATGGCAAAGGAGTTAAAGTATCTGCCCACAATGCCTTCCATGAACGCAATAGGCACAAACACGCAAAGCAAAACGGCACTTATAGAAAGTACGCTAAATGTTATCTCGCCCACTCCCGCAAAACTTGCTTTTAGCGTGTTTGTCTCGCCCTCTTGCATCTTTTTTGAGATATTTTCTATAACGACTATCGCGTCATCGATAAAAATTCCGATCCCAAGCGTAAGTGCTATCAAAGTAAGGCGATTTAGATCAAATCCAAGCATATCGATAATAAAAAACGTCCCGATAATGCTCGTAGGTATGGAAAGTGCAGAGATAACGGTAGAGCTAAAATTCCTAAGAAAGAAAAATACTATAAAGATGGTTAAAACAACCCCAAGCACCATATCAAAGCCAACCTGCCTGATGTGCTTTGTGATGTTTTCGCTGTTATCAAAGGCGATCTTTAGCTCATACTCGCTGCCCACGATCTGCCTTAGCTCATCTATCTTGGCTTTTACGTTTTCTATCGTAGCTAAAGCATTTACTCCGCTTATCTTTAAAAGCTCAAGCATGACGCCTTGCTTGCCGTTCATCACGGCGATACTATCGGTATCTTTTTTATCAAGCTCTATACGTGCGACATCTTTTAAAAATATCCCGCTTGCAAGCCTAAGCTCTTTAAGCTCATCTATGCTGCTTGCGTCAAAATTGCTCTTTAAAAAGAGTTCGGAATTCTGGTTTTCAAGCTTGCCTAAAGGAGCTTTTAAGTTTTGAGTCTTGATCAAATTTACGACATCGTTTGCATTCAAACCGAATTTATCAAGCTTAAAAGGATCAAGGTAAATTTTCACCTGAGGCTGCAAAAATCCCGTATCATCAACCTTGCCTATCCCGTCAATGCGCTGTAAAAATGGCTTTACCTTCTCATCTACAAGCTTCATAAGAGCGACTTCATCGCCACTATTTGAGCTTATAAATATGTTTAAAATTCTATCGCCCGTTCCTTTGATCTTTTCTATCTCGCTTCTACCGTCAACGCCCGCCTTACTTACCTTATCGCGCACATCATCGGCAGCTACGTTGATATCTTTTTCAAGGTCAAACTGTATAAGCACCACACTTAGATTGTTGTAGCTGTATGAGTGAATTTTATCTATGCCGTCAATAGTAGAGATCTCATCTTCTATCTTTTTAGTGACTTTTGACTCGATTAAATTCATATCTCCGCCCGAGTAAGTAGTGATTTTAATGAGCGGAATTTCAATTTCGGGAAAGAGATTTACGGGCATTCTTTGTAGCGACATGACGCCAAAAACAACAAGGGACATAAATATCATCAGCGTCGTTATGGGTCTATTTATGGCAAATCTATACATCTATTTCACCGTTATATATCCCTCGCCAAAAAGCCCCGGCATAAGACCTTGCGCATAAACTTCAGCGTAAATTTTACGTGTTTTCGTATCTATTTTAGGATGAATTAAAGCTATAGCGCCTACCATTTCTTCGTTTGAGCCGTCAAGCTTATACTTAAACTCGCTTCCTACTTTTACTACATCTTTAAATTTCTCATCATAGCTGATCACAAGCTTAACTTCAGGATATGAAAATATACCAATGAGCCTTTGAGCAACTCCGCCTACACCTTCGCCTACTTCGATGCTCCTTTTGGATATTGTGCCGTCAAAAGGCGCTTTAAGAAGTTTGTTTTCAAGCATTTCGTTTGCGTTTTTGATAGCGATTTTAGCCTTTTGCACCGCTAAACTAGCTCGCTTAAACTCAAATTCCGCATCCTCGTAAGCCTGAGTAGAAGTTACGCTTTTTACTTTTTTAAAGCGTTCCAATATGTCTTTAGCGTGCTTAAGAGCCAAATTTGCAAGCTCTAAATCATTTTTAGCCGCTTCAAGCGCGATTTTTTCGCTCTCGTTTTCAAGCTCAACTAAGACATCGCCCTTTTTTACCATATCAGAAACATCTACATTTACCTTTTTAACTATACCAAAGCTCTTTATGGCAAGCTCTGCGCTGTGTTTAGCCACTACGTCAAAATTTGCATAAATTTGCTCTTGCGCAGATAGTATCAGGCAAAGAGTGGTTAAAATTCCTAAAATTTTATTCATCGCTCTACTACTCGCTTTAAAATTTCCTCGCCGTTTTCATACAAAAACTCGGCCTTTTTTATCTCGTATTCATCCTTGCTCAGCTCAAGCCCGCTTTGGGCTTCAAATTTAGCCGTTAATGCCTGCAAAAACTCCACATATCCGCTAAGTCCCGCTTCATATTTTTTAAAAACCGCTTCATAAGAGCTATTAGCGGCCTTTAGTGCCAGCTCATGGGCGTTAATTTTTTCTTTTAAGATATTTAATTCGTTTTTTAAATTTTGCAAATTTATCCTATTTTCAAGCCTCTTTTGCTCCAAATTCAAAGCGGCTTGATTTGACGCTATTTGTTTGATCTGCTTCTCTTTGCTGGTCGCTTCAAAATCAAAAATTTTCCAAGAGAAACCAAGGGTTATCTGGTTTGTCCTGTGTCTTTTCTTAAAAATCGTATCAAGATACGGCGTTATAGCCTGAAACCTAGGATCAAGCGAAGAGAAGTCGTTGTCAAAGTCGTTTCGGTAGACGGAGTAAGTATCTTTAATGAAAATTTGAGGAAGCGTAGCTGAGCCTGCGATCTTTATATCCTCACGGCTTGCCTTAAATTCTTCTTCAAGGACCTTAAGAGCCGTTTTGCTTGAACCCTGCGCCAAATTTGGCTCATCTATCCTGGAGCCGCTTGAAGGAGTTAAAATTTCATTTGTAAGCAGATTTATCTTGCTGTTTATCTCATCTTGCTTTTGCTTATAGCTTAGCGATTCAACTTTTGCAGCGTGAAATTTAGCTTTGATCGCTTCAAACTCATCAATCGCCGCAAGTCCGGCGGAGTAAAATTTCTCAAGCCTATCAAGGGCGTTTTTAAGATAGTTTATCTGAGCCTCTTTTGCTTTTATGATCTCATTTAGCGCAATAAAGTTAAAGTAAAGCCTGCAAATATCAAGAGCAAGAGAGTTTTTAAAATCCTCATTTTTTAAAATTTCACTTCCGTGCAGATGCTTAAGCGCGGCTAAGCTCGCCTCTCTTTTGCCTCCGTCATATAACAAAAACTCGATACTTGCTAAAATTTGTAAGCTTTGCTTTGGAGTTAGTATGCTAGGATCTAGCAAATGATAATTGTATCCGCCTTTTAAGTTTAAATTTGGCATATAAGAGCTACGAACGCTTTCATGCTTGAGCTGTGATTTTTGAGGTTGCATGCTTGAAATTTGAGCTAAATTTGAGCTGTGAGCTAAATTTATGATCTCACTTAGACTGCTTGCGCTTAAACTTAAGCCAAGAGCGAGCGCCAGATAAGCCTTTTTCATACTAAGCTCCGCTATGGCTTAGATGTTTAATCGGAAGATAAAATTTGTACTTAAATGCCATCTTTGCCATCCT
This sequence comes from Campylobacter sp. RM16192, assembly GCF_004803855.2. Taxonomy (NCBI): domain Bacteria; kingdom Pseudomonadati; phylum Campylobacterota; class Epsilonproteobacteria; order Campylobacterales; family Campylobacteraceae; genus Campylobacter; species Campylobacter sp. RM16192. The sequence continues at coordinate 1,025,255 of NZ_CP012552.1, forward strand.
TTTTTCAATTTTAGCACTAAATATCTAATGAAAACTCCGCACTAAATTCATCACAAGCAAATTCCATCCATCCACAAGTACAAAGATAAGTAGCTTAAAAGGCAGTGATATCATAGTAGGTGGAAGCATCATCATACCCATACTCATCAAAACCGAGCTTACAACCATGTCTATGACCAAAAACGGCAGATATAACAAAAACGCTATCTCAAAAGCCGTCTTCATCTCACTTATCATAAAAGCGCTTAGAGCTATAGTAAGTGGAATATCTTCTACGCTTTGAGGATTTGGAAGATCTCTAATCCTAAAAAATAGAGCCAGATCCTTCTCTCTTGTATTTTTTATCATAAATTCTTTAAATGGCTTTACGCCCTCTTCAAAAGCGACCTGATAGCTAATCTGCTCGTCTAAATATGGCTTTACGGCTGTATCATAAGACTTTTTAACAACAGGCTCCATTATGAAAAATGTAAGCACCATCGCAAGAGAGATAAGGACCGTAGAGGGTGGCATCTGCTGAGTTCCCATAGCCTGGCGCAAAAACGAAAATACGATGATAAGCCTTAAAAAGCTGGTCATCATAAAGATAAGCGAAGGCGCAAGCGTTAAAATCGTAAGAACTATTAATACGTTTAAAGATGTAACGAGCTGCGCTGGGCTATCTGGGGCGGCTAGAGTTAAATTTACCGTAGGAATAGTCACCGTATCCTCGGCAAATAGTACAAAAGCAACCGATAATAATATCAGTATCCTTTTCACCGAGCCCCTTGCATATCAAGTATGCTTTTTTGTGTTTTTTCTTTGTTTTTAGAATTCATAGATATGAAGTGAATCTCCACTCTGCGGTTTTTCTCCCTGCCCTGCTCTGTTGTATTTGGAGCAAAAGGCTCAAATTCAGCTTTAGCTGAAGCCATCAGTTTTTTAGGATTGACTCCATTTTTGATAAGCTCATCAACTACACTCATGGCTCTTGCGGATGAGAGTTCCCAATTGTTTTTATATATACTTAGACTATCTGGCGTTTGATTATCGGTATGCCCTATAACGTTTGCTACGATATCTTCGGGAAGCTTATCTATCACCATAGAAATTCGTCTCAAAAACAAAATCGCATCATCGTTTTGTAAATTTGCCTTACCCTTTTCAAATAACAAACTAGCAGGCAATCTTATAATAAATCCATCCTCGCTCTCTTCAAATGATACTTCCGGAGATCCGCTTGCATGCAAAAGCTCATTTATGGATTTTACAGTCTGCTGAAATTTTGATTGTATATCGGTGGTTGGTAGCTTTGCAGCGGAGTGAAATTCTTCATTTTGCTCAGCCGCTACGTCAGGTCTTCTTCCGCCTTCAAGCACGCCCAAAGCTCCGCTAAGCGAGCCTATAGCCGCCTCAAGCTTTTTGGCATCCATAGTACTCATAGAAAGAAGAAGGACGAAAAAACATAGTAAAAGAGACATCAAGTCACCAAAAGATGCAAGCCACGCCGGCAAACATTTAGGACAATCAGCCGGATCAATTAGTTTTTTAGCCATTTTTATTACCTATCAAACTGACTTACTCTATCTTTTGGCGGCAAAAAGGATAAAAGTTTTGTTTCAAGAGTTCTTGGGTTGTCACCTGCTTGAATAGCCATAATACCTTCGATTATTATTGTTTTAGCAAGGCTTTCATCCTTATCGCGAATGCTAAGGATATTTGCCACCGGAGCTCCTAGTATGTTTCCTATCATCGCTCCATAAAGAGTGGTTATCAAAGCAACAGCCATAGATGGACCAATCGCCGAAGGATCTGACATATTTAAAAGCATCGCAACAAGTCCGATTAGCGTTCCTATCATACCCATAGAGCCTGCAAAACCTGCCACCTGATCAAAAATTTTAATATTATCCGAATGTCTTGAGCTGGTTTGCTCCATATCTATTTCAAGCAAAGCTCTAATGGCGTCTGGCTCATTACCATCTACAGCCATAGAAAGGCCCTTTTTTAAAAATTCGTCAGTTTCGTTGTTAGCGTCATTTTCAAGAGCTAAGATTCCATCTCTTCTTGCTTTCGTAGAATATTCAACCATTTTTTTAACTATTTCAGGAAGATTAAAAAGTTTTGGCTTAACTGCAACACCATAAAACGTAAACAGCTTTTTCATCTGCTCCATTTTAAAGCCAACTAATAGACAACCAGCAGTTCCTCCAAAAACAATCATAACGGATGGAATATCTATATAAGGACCGATACCAACGCCTATGGCCATCGAGCCAAATAGCAAAACCATAATCAAAATCCAACCAACAACGGTTCCTAAATCCATTCTAAACCCTCTTTGCAGTTAAAATTTTTTACTATTTTAATTTCTTTTAGTTGAAAAGCAGTTAAAATTTGATTAATATTAGCTCTTTTTTAAATTTTTATAGATATAGATAAAATATATTGATAATGAAATAGAAGCGCTATCTTGTATTTGAATAAAATTAGTAATAATTATTAAAGTTGTATACTAATAATTAAGATATTAGTTAATCAACTATTTAGCAACTACAAGATAAAATTTATTTCAAATTTTTAAAAACACCTCGAGGAATTAAAATGAGCAATATAGGCGTGGTAGTGCTTGCCGCAGGTCTTGGCACAAGGATGAAATCAACAAAGCCAAAAGTGCTTTTCGAGCTTTGCGGAGAGGCTATGATAGTGCATATTTTAAGAAAAGCCTACGAAATAAGCGATGATGTAAGCGTGGTTTTAAGCTATCAAAAAGAGATTGTAGAGGCTAAAATAAAAGAATTTTTCCCAAAAACAAAAATTTATGAGCAAAATTTAAAAGAGTTCCCTGGCACGGCAGGAGCTCTTAAAGATATTTGCCTAACAAGTGAAAAAACAATCATAATGTGCGGAGATATGCCTCTTGTAAAAACAAACGATCTGATAAGACTAAGCTCGGCAAATGCCGATATAGCAGTAAGTATCTTTGAATCAGCAAATCCTCAAGGATACGGTAGAGTCATAATGAACGGCAGCACTATAGAAGATATAGTCGAGCAAAAAGACGCAAGCGAAACCCAAAGGCTAATAAAAAGCGTTAACGCAGGTTGTTACTGCTTTAAAAGCGAGGCTTTAAAGAAAATTTTACCTCTCATACAAAACCAAAACGCACAGAATGAATATTATTTAACAGATGCTATTAAAATCGCAAATAAGCTAAATTTAAAGTGCAGTGCCGTCTTGGTGGATGAACAAAATTTTATGGGCATAAACGATAAATTTCAGCTAGATATAGCTCAAAATTTGATGCAAAAAGAGATTAGAAAAAAATGGATGCAAGCTGGCGTGCTGATGCGTCTAAGCGATACTGTTTATATCGACAGCAGGGCAAAATTTGAAGATGAGTGCGAGATAGAAGAAAACGTCAGCATAATTGGAGAGTGCGTTATCAAAAACTCTAAAATCAAGAGTTCAAGCGTGATAGAAAATAGCGTGATAGAAAACTCTGACATCGGACCTCTGGCGCATATTCGCCCAAATTCTCATATCAAAAATACTCATATTGGAAATTTTGTAGAGGTAAAGGCCGGCAAGTTAAACGGCGTAAAGGCTGGGCATTTAAGCTATCTTGGAGATTGCGAGATAGAAGAAGGCACAAACGTAGGATGCGGAACCATAACTTGCAACTACGATGGCAAAGCAAAACATAAAACAAAAATAGGTAAAAATGTATTCATAGGTAGCGATACTCAGCTGATCGCGCCTGTAACCGTAGAAGATAATGTATTAATAGCAGCCGGAAGCACAATAGCCTCAAATATCCCAAGCGGTGCTCTTGCCATAAGTCGAACAAAGCAGATTAATAAAAGCGGATTTTTCTATAAATTCTTTGGCGCAAAAGATGAAAAATAAAAAAATTTTACTAGCTGTTTGTGGCTCCATAGCCTTTTATAAAGCCTTTGAAATTCTATCCATACTTAAAAAAGAAGGTGCGGATGTATATGTGATGCTTAGCGACGGAGCGCTTAAATTTTGCTCTTCACTTGGCTTTGAAGCACTTAGTGATCATCCGATTTTAACAAGCCAAAGTGAAAATTGGCAAACTGGGCTTAATCATATAAACTATGCCAAAATGGATCTGATTTTAATCGCTCCAGCATCCGTAAATACAATAAATAAGCTTGCAAACGGAATTTGTGATAATGTATTTATGCAGACTCTCATAGCCTCAAATGCTCCTATTTTAATAGCTCCTGCGGCAAATACAAAGATGATAGAGCATTTCTCTACTAAAAATAGCTTTGAGTTTTTAAAATCAAATGGGATTAAATTTATTGATCCGATAGAGAAAACTTTGGCATGCAAAGATTTTGGAAAAGGCGCGTTAGCTGATGCAGAAACAATAATTTACGAAGTAAAAAAATCTTTAAACGAGCCAAAATTTGAAGGCAAAAAAGTTATAATAACCGGCGGAGCTACTATAGAAAAAATCGATGATGCAAGGGCTATTACAAATTTTTCAAGCGGCAAGATGGCAAAGGCTCTTGCTGACGAGTTTTATTTCGCTAGTGCTGATGTAACACTAATAGCAAGTTTTGAAACAAACAAAACTCCATATCAAACTATAAAATTTCAAACATCTCAAGAGCTAAAAAGTGCTATAGATGAAAATTTACAAAACGCCTATATGCTTGTAATGAGTGCTGCGGTAAGCGACTATATCCCAAAAGAAAAATTCACTGGCAAGCTGAAAAAAGAGAGTCTTGGTAGCAACTGGGATTTAAATTTAAGGCAAAATATAGATATTTTAGGCTCTTTAAAAGAGTTTAAAAATGTTAAAAAAATAGGCTTTAAGATGGAAATGGATGCAAAAAACGCCTTGACAAACGCTAAAAATATGTTAAAAAATAAAAATTTAGATGCGGTATGTTTAAATGTATTAGATGATGAGGTAAAATTTGGCTCGGATGTAAGTAAAATATGCTTTATAACAACATCGGAAACTAAAGAGATAACTCTAAATTCAAAACAAAATATTGCAAGAGAAATCTTAAATTTGGCCTATAATTTATGATAAGTTCAATATCAAAAATACAAAAAATAGCAAGCGGAAATAAAAGTGCTATCATGCTTAACGCTTCACTTCCAGTAAGTATAAAAGTAATGGAAAAAACGGGCTTTAATAGATATAATTTAAAATTTGCAAACAAAACTTTAAGCACAAAGAGCACGAAAAATCTAAAAATAGGCGGCGAATATTGGGGTGAAATAGGCTCAGGAAGCGAAAATATAGTGATAAAAAATCTATACGAAAAGCCTGATTTAAAAGCCTATGGCGCACTTGCGGACGGATTAAGTATTATAGAAAAATTGATAATAAATGACGATTTAAACTGGTTTTATGAATATATATTTTCAAATTTAGCATCCTGCAAGACAAAAGAGAGCTATGAAATTTACGCAAATATGATATTTGCCTTGCAAAAAAATATCATATATATTCCGTTTTTTTATAATGAGCATTTAGGTATTTTTCAGATGGAAAAAGATAATGAAAAAGCTCAAATTTATCTTATATTTTCAAATTTTGCTCCGCTATTTTTTAATATAAAAAACTCTCAAATATTAAATATAACAACGCCTTTTGAAAAAGTTGCAAAATGTTTAAAAGAGAAATTTGAGTGCGATATAAATATCGGGACGTTTAATGAAATTTATACTCAAAGCAGCTATATAATCGATTTTAAGGAATAATTTGAATAGTTTAAAACATTTGGCGATTATAATGGATGGCAATGGCAGATGGGCGAAAAAGCAAGGGCTCATACGCACAAAAGGACACGAAGCCGGCGCAAACGTAGTCGAAGCCGTGTGCGAGTTTTGTATAAGAAATGATATAAAAATTTTAAGCTTATACGCCTTTAGTACCGAAAACTGGAGTAGACCAAAAAGTGAGGTTGATTTTTTAATGGATCTACTTTTAAAATTCTTGGTTTCAAAAAAAGAGAGCTTTATAAAAAATGAGATAAATTTTAATGTGATCGGCGATATAATGCCTTTTAGCGATAAATTAAAAGATGAAATTTCAAATTTAGAATCACTTACTAAAGACAATAAAAAGCTAAAGCTAAATTTGGCTATAAATTATGGTGCCAAAGATGAAATTTTAAGAGCTCTTAAAAGAATGCAAGAGCAAAATTTAGACATTAATGAAGTTAATTTAGAGGCAAATTTAGATGAAAGTGAGCACATTGATATGCTTATTAGAACAGGTGGAGAAAAGAGACTTTCAAATTTTATGCTTATTCAGGCAAGTTATGCTGAACTTGCATTTACCGATACTCTTTGGCCGGATTTTACAAGTTTGGAATTAGAAAAAATAGTTCAAAAATTTTATCAAATCAATAGGAGATTTGGCGGATTATGATAGGTGCGATATTTTTTATTTTAGGTGCGGTTATAGGATCTTTCGGAAATGTTTTGATATATAGAATGCCAAAGGGCGAAAGCATAAACTTCCCAGCATCTCACTGCCAAAGCTGTAAAACTCCGCTTAAATTCTATCACAATGTGCCGATACTTTCTTGGATCTTTTTAGGTGGAAAATGCGGATTTTGCAAAGATAAGATTAGCTTTCAGTACCCTTTAGTCGAGTTTTTAAGCGGTATATTAATGCTCTTTGCATATTTTATTGAAATAGAGCTTTATGCAGCATTTATAATTGGCACCTGCTTTATTATCCTTCTTTGCCTTAGCGTGATTGACTTTCGGTATAAAGCCGTCCCAGATCCACTTTTATTTACAAGTCTTATTTTAGCTCTTATTTATGGGGCTTTACCCATATTTGGCGAGAATGGTGACTTTGATAGATTAATTAGCGCAGCAATTTTTATGTTTGCTTTTTGGCTACTTAGACTTGCTGTAAGCTTCATCATGAAGCGTGAGGCTATGGGAAGTGCAGATATATTTATAGCGGGAGTGATGGGGGCGATTTTAGGTATTAAACTTGGACTTATGTCGATATATATAGCAGCTCTTTTGACACTACCTGCATATATGATAGTTAGAAAAAGAGGACACGAACTACCATTTGTACCGTTTTTAAGCCTTGGGCTACTTATTGTTTATCTGCTTAAACCTCAATTTTTAGAACTTTTGGAAAAACTTTATGGGTAGAGTGAATAGCTATCTTTTTACTAACTTTATAAGCACTTTCGCTTCGCTATTTTCTACGCTATTTCTGATAATGTCGTTAGCGTTTTTTATACAGATAGCACGCATTACCTCCTATATCGAGATAACCTTCTTCGAACTCTTTAAACTATATTTATTTATGCTACCTCGCGTACTGCTTTTTACGATGCCTATAGCGTTTTTTGTATCTTTAGCGATGATACTTTTTAGACTATCTAAAGAAAACGAAAGTGTTGTGATCTTTACTTTAGGATACTCTCCAAATTTCATTGCTAGATTTTTTATGCTAGTTAGCTCTATAGTTTCGATTTTTCTACTCATCACAGCCATAGTCTTAATCCCTACGGCGGCTGAGCTAAATGGAAATTTTATAGATTATAAAAAAACTATAGCCAAGCTAAATTTAAAGACAACTCAGTTTGGGCAAAAATTTTCAAACTGGATGATATACATACAAAGTCAAAAAAACGATATCAACGGCGCTACATACGAGGGTGTAACCTTATATTCACCACAAATTAATGACCAAAGGCTAATTATCGCAGAAAACGCAAAGATAATAAACAATAAATCAAATTTGGAACTTAGATTAAATAACGGCAAAATTTACGATATAAAAGATGATGTCTGGCACCAAGCTGATTTTAAATATATGAAAATAAGCACCATTGCTAATAATAAAATTTCAAAAACACGCTCGTTTTTAGAATACTGGAGTGATATCGATACAAACAAACAAAAAGCTAGAGATTTTACCACTTATATTTTAATAGCACTTTTTCCGGTTGCAACAACGCTGTTTGCTTTAAGTTTTGGAATAGTAACTTATAGATATGAAAAAGGCTTTGTATATTTTGGTACTTTTGGAGTTTTATTTGCCTATTTTGCGATGATTATGATGCTATCTTCAAAGCTTTTTATAGCAATTTTATCAATATTTTTGCTATTTCTAATAAGCTCGATGCTATTTTACAAAAAAACGATTTTAAAAAGATATTAGATTGAAAATAAAACTAATATTTAGCTACGATGGCTCCAAATTTCAAGGCTCTCAAACACAACCACACGAAAATGGGGTGGAAGATGAACTCGGTAGAGCATTAGCCCATGTTGGAATCTTTGACAAGATCACATCAAGCTCTAGAACCGATAAAGACGTACACGCCAATAATCAAGTTGCAAGCGTTATATGCGGAGATCATTTTAAAGATTTTAAAAGACTAGCCGATCTAATAAATCGCCACGCTCACCCGCATATTCATATAAAAAAAATTTTAAGAGTTGATGATAGCTTTCATCCTCGATATGACGCTAAATTTAGGCAATATAGATATATTATAAATCATGAAGATTTTAGCCCTTTTTTAAGCCAATACCAAACATTTTTGCCAAAATTTGATATAGATAGAGCAAATGAGCTTTTGGCAATTTTTATAGGCAAGCATGATTTTAGTGCATTTATGAAGACAGGAAGCGATACAAAAAGTCCGATAAGAGAAGTAAGTCAGGCATTTTGCTACTCTCACAAAGAAAAAACTATCATAGTTTTTAAGGCTAATGGATTTTTGAGAGCTCAAATTCGTTTAATGGTAGCTACAACATTAAAGGCTTTAAAGCTTAAAAATGGGGCTGATTTAATAAATTTAGCAATAAAAAACCAACAGCCTCTTACACGTATACCTGCTCCACCAAACGGACTTTATCTAAATAGAGTTTTTTACTAAAATTATAAAATATCCCTTTGCCCTTTGGCGTTAACGGGACTTAGCACACCCATATGCTCCATCTGTTCTATTATAGTAGCAGCCCTGTTATAGCCTATTTTGAGGCGACGCTGCAAGTAGCTTATGGATGTCTTTTGCTCGCTCAATACAATCTCTTTGGCTTCATCATATAGCTCGTCTAGTTCGCCACTGCCAATAGCTCCGCTAGAAGTAGAACCGACTCCTTCCGTGCCATTTTCAGCTAAAAATCTATCATCATATACGACATCTTGTTGAGCTTTTAGAAATTCCACTATCTTTTCTATCTCTTTTTCACTTGCAAAAGGTGCGTGCAGACGTATGATACCTGGACTTCCAGGAGGAGTAAACAGCATATCACCTCGTCCAAGTAAGCTTTCAGCACCCATTTGATCAAGGATAACCTTACTGTCTACTCTTTGCCCTACCCTATAACTAATGCGACTTGGCAAATTTGCCTTTATAAGTCCTGTTACTACATCCACACTTGGACGCTGAGTAGCCACTATCAGGTGTATTCCGCTAGCTCTTGCCATTTGAGCCAAGCGACCGATATATATTTCCACATCCTTACCGCTTGTCATCATAAGATCAGCCAACTCATCTATTATAACAACTATATACGGTAGCTGCTCTCCGCATTCTGCTTTCATCTTCTCATTGTAGCTTTCGATATTTTTAGTGCGAGTATGGCTCATTATCGTATATCTACGCTCCATTTCAGAGACCATATTTGCAAGTGCGGTTATGGCCTGCTTAGACTGAGTAATAACCGGTGTTAAGAGGTGTGGAATATCATTATATATGCTAAATTCAAGCATCTTAGGATCTATCATCATAAGGCGTAAAGTCTGCGGACTATTTCTATAAAGCAAACTTAAAAGCATGGCGTTTATGCCCACACTCTTACCGCTTCCTGTAGTTCCTGCTATAAGAAGGTGAGGAAGCTTTTTAAGATCTGTTACAAAAGGTGCTCCAACTATATCCTTGCCAAGAGCGATGGTAAGAGGGCTTGAAGCATTTTTATAAATTTCACTATCTAAAATTTCTTTTAAATATATTGTTTCTATATTTTGGTTTGGCACCTCAATACCTATTACGTCTTTGCCAGGAATTGGCGCTTGAATACGTATTGTTTGAGCGCGCAGAGCCATAGCAATATCATCTTGCAGTGTCAAAATCTTACTTACTTTTATATGCGGAGCCAAACGAAACTCAAATGTAGTTACAATAGGACCAGTGTAAGTGCGAACTACATCACCATCTATCTTAAATTTGCGAAGTTTATCCAAAAGATCTGAAATTTTTTGGTCAATCTCAACCTCATTTATATTATGTGAACGCTTTGGAGGATCGTTTAGAAATTTAAGTGGTGGAAGCTCAAAGTCTTTTGGCTTTTCCACTTTACCTTTATCAAGCTCATCTAGTAGCTTTTTGTTTTCCACTACCTCATTTAAAATCTCAACTCCATTTATAGTAGAAATTTGCGTTTTTTCTTCACTATCCAAAATCTCATCATTCACAGATAAATTCTGTTCTGCTTCATCTTGGTTTAAATTGTTTATATTTTCACGTTTTTTCTTTTTTGCAATCGGTTTTGGCTCTTTATATTGAGCTTGTGCTAAATTTTTAGCCTCTTTTTTTGTAGGTTCCACAAAGGCTCTTTTTAATATTATCACTATATTTTCTTGAGCAATAAGCCCAAAAGCCAACACAAAAATCATAGCTATAAAAACCCATGTGCCTATAACTCCGATGATATCCTTTAAAGCTAAAATAGCAAAATTACCAACAAGACCGCCATAATCGGAGTTTGAATTAGCTTGAAACATCAAAAACGCAAAAAATAAAAGTATAACCCCAGAAACTATCTGCGCCAAATCCCAATCAAGGCTTTTTACGAATTTACAAATATAGTAAGCAAAGAAGATGAAAACAAAAGGATAGACATAGCCGATAAATCCAAACAGTTTAAAGTTTGTTTCACCTAAAATTTTACCAAAACTCCCTACAAAATTTGCATCAGGAGCTATGGTAGCAACTCCAAAAAACATTAAAAAACATATAACAACAACTAAAATCGACTCTCTTAAAATTTTAAATCCTTTATAAAAGCCTGATTATAGCGTATTTTTACATATAGTTTAATAGAGTTAGCTGATTAACCTTTGCAACAGATTGCAACATAGCTTGATATGACATCATTTTTTGCATAAGATGCATATAAGTCTCTCCATAGTCGGCATCTACTATCTCTGATTTTACTGTTTTAACATTTACCGATAGTATGCTTGCTCTTGTATTTGTGTCTTTTAATGAGTTAGAAAGAGCACCTACCTTGGTATGTAGCTTATTTACGTGATCAAATATATGATCTATCCTCTCTATTGCGCCTTGGATGCCAGAATTTCTAGGATCTGGTCCATTTGAATCGGCACGATACTGTCCTAGTCTTACAGCCTCTATCATATTATCAAGATCGCTAAATATATCCACGCTTGGCACATCTATATCAAGTGCGTTGTTCGCAGAAAAGGTAAAAACAGAGCCAACTCCTTGAGAAGTAGCCGGAGTATTACCGGTGCTATCACCGGCAAAAATATCCGAATTTCTTCTATCAAAAATAGCAACCTCAATAGGAGTATTTGTATTTTGCTTATCAGTTATCTTAATTCTTCCTCTATGATCCATATTTACCTCTACACTACCTTGAGCATCTTTAATGGCCTGTTTATATGCATTAAAGTTATCATCAACTGCAGGAATATTATCATTAACTGTAAATGAGATAATATCATTTAATTGTTTAAATGTCATATTTTTAGATGCTGTTTGGATACCATTAGCTTGATTTGTAGTAGCATTATAAAAGCTATCCCAGACTCTAGAATTATAATCAACAGCATTTCCAGCAGGATCGTTTCCGGTAATTCTTATTTTCGCATTTCCATCAGCTTCAAAATCCAAATTAATCGTATATTTTCCACCATGCTTTGACTTGATACTCATCTGCAAAGATTGTCCATCAATATTATATTTTCCGCTTTCGCCATTGTATAAATTTTTAGTTCCGACAACCTCACTTAATGTAGTATTATCTGTCGCAAATTCTCCACTTTTTCTTGCGATCTGAGAAACAGTACCTACGACATGCCTGCCGTCATTTTTAAATTTCACCCTATCATAATCAAAAGCATTGGTTTGATTACCATTTATATCATTGTAATTGCTTTTAACAAATTCCGTTACTACAAAGTCATTTGGATTTGCATTTACCATAGCTTCTAAGTCTTTAAGACTATTAGTAGGATTAAAATGATTAGAAGCTGTATTGATATTGGCAGCGGTCAGAGCTTGCTCGTTATCTAATTTTCTTGTAACGCCTATCATATGAAAATCTATTACCTGATTTCCTTTTGATAGATCTTTGATATTAAATTGCCCTTCGTTATTTATCGTGACATCTACAACTCTATTATTTGGAGTATTTCCGTATTCGGTTCCGATTTTTTCCATGAGATCTTTTATGGAAGCGTCAGCTGTCATTTGGAATTTACTTGTAAAAGTTGTTCCGTCAGGCTTTTTGCCTTGTAGATAAAATGTCGTATTCTGAAATGATTTTGCATTAGGTCCGCCAAAATCCAAATCGGATAGAGTTTTCTCATCCTTAACATAGTTAAATCCGATCATATTTCTGATTTTGCTCTCTTCATTAAGATATTTTATATTATCATGTCTATTTAAAACGCTTTGATCGGTTAGCATTACATTTGTGCTTATATGCTTGTTATAATCACCATCTCTACCTAAAAATAACTCTTCTCCTGGCATATTATAAGCTAGCTTAACCTGTGAGCCTCCTACTACTCTTATCTCTTGAGAATTTCCAAAATACTGATTTGTAGTGCCATTTATCGGCTTTGTATTAATAGCGCTTCCAGAGAATAAAAACTGTCCATTTATAGATGTGTTTGCGATATTTACAAGATGGTTTTTTATGCCTTGCAGATCATTTGCCAAGGCCTCCCTTGAGGTTTTTGAATGATGTTCATTTCCGGCTTGGACAAGCTTTGTTTTAAATAATTCAAGTTTTTCTTTAAATTCTTTTAAGGCTTTATCTGTATTAAGAGAAAAACTGCCGGCCTTAGAGGTCGCGTCTTGAACTTGATTTAGCGTTGCAACCTCATAATCAAGCCTCATGCCGTCATTATAAATACTGCTATTCTCAAATGAATTTTGTATCTTTAATCCGCTTGAAATTTGAGTATTTAGCCTATAAAGTTCCTTCATATTTACTTGGTAGTTGTATGTATCGTTAAATTTCATTAATTGATTGGTAATACGCATATCTATATCCTAATATTTCTATAAACTTTTAGAAGCAATTTAAGTTCCAATTCATGAATTATCGTCAAATTTAAAAATTTATTTAGTTTAGAGTATTATTAGACTTTAAAATTTTACTTTTATCGAGGCGGTTATGAAAATTTTATTCTCTCCAAGCGAGGCAAAAAGTGCTGTAAAATCAAATAAATTTATAGACAAAAATAGCTTTATGTTTCCAGAGCTATATGATTTAAGGATCGAGATTTTAAATCAATACAATGAATTTTTAAAAAGAGCTACAACAACCGAATTATCAAAGCTATTCGGACTTAAAAATTTAGAAGAGTGCGAAAATTTAAGAGAGGATATTTTTAAAAAAAGTGTCATAAAAGCCGTTTTAAGATATGAAGGCGTAGCCTACAAGCACTTAAACTATAAAAATTTAGACACTAAGGCCCAAAATTTTATCGATAAAAACGTAATGATATTCTCAAATTTATTCGGAGGCATTTTGGCTGGAGATGAAATTTTTCAATACAAACTAAAGCAGGGAGAAAAAATAGACAAATTAAATATTGAAAAATTTTATAAAGAGTATTTTTCCTTAGCAATAGATAACTGGCTCAAAGATGATGACACACTAGACTTAAGAGCTGAATTTTATGAAAAATTTTATGAAATAAAAAAGCCTTTTACGACCTTTAAATTTATAAAAAATGGCAAAGTTGTAAGCCATTATGCCAAAGCTTACCGAGGAATTATTTTAAGAGAAATAGCAAAAGTAAGGATTGAAACAATTGACGAACTAAGCAAATTGAATTTAGAGAATTTAATGCTAATTGATATCAAAAAAAATGGATTAAAAAATGAGTTTTATATGCAAATTTTATAAAAAATTCACTTTTTTTATAAAAAACTACATTTTTTAATGAAATTTAGGTTTCAAAACTATTGTTTTTTTTCAAAAAACGTTGTAAAATGCCTATATATCACTTCTTAAAAGGATGGTTCTATGAAAAAAGCTGAATTTATTCAAGCTGTCGCCGAAAAGGCTGGTCTTTCAAAAAAAGATTCTCTAAAAGCTGTTGATGCCGCTCTAGAGACAATCAAAGAAGCTCTTACTGCTGGCGGTAGTGTTAGCTTCATAGGTTTTGGTACTTTTAGCACAGCTGATAGAGCTGCAAGAAAAGCTAGAGTTCCAGGAACTAAGAAAGTTATTGATGTACCTGCTAGTAAAGCGGTCAAATTTAAAGTTGGCAAAAAGCTGAAAGAAGCAGTTGTTGCTACTACAAACAAAAAAGGCAAAAAGAAATAATTTCTTTTCATGGAAGCTCCAATTGGGGCTTCTTCTTTATCTATTTTTTATTTTTATTCTAATTTTTAATATATTTTTTATTTCTTTTAGGTAAAATACGATTCTTTTTGGCCTGAGTGGTGAAACTGGTAGACGCGCCAGACTCAAAATCTGGTAAGGGCAACCTTGTGTCGGTTCGAGTCCGACCTCAGGCACCATTTATACTTTTCAAAGCATTTCACATCCTTTCATTTTACTTCAATTAAAGCCCTAAAATACGATGTTTTATTAAAAATACATTTTCATATTCAATCATTTTATTTCATCTTTTTTCATCTCTTGCTAGATTTTTTTACGGAGTTTTTAACGGAGTTTTTATAAAATATAAAAAATAATCCGTAAAAAGAGTAACAATGCCTAAAATAAACGCTCCGCTAACAGATAAGCTAATAAAGTCATTAAAACCAAAAGAAAGAGAGTATAAAAAATCAGATGGCAAAAATTTATATCTTTTTGTAAGTCCGACCGGACGTAAATATTTTGCTTTTGAGTTTAAAAGTCCTATAACTCAAAAAATCAGGAGAATGGCTCTAGGCGAATACCCTACCCTTAGTCTTGCTGAGGCAAGAGAACGCAAAATGGAGCTTTTAAAACAGATCGCAAGCGGAGATGACCCGCTTATCATCAAGAACTCATCGGATACGGCACTTAAAAGCATAGCTATGGAGTGGCTAAACATCAAAGCTACAAAAGTTGCCAAAACTACGCTTGACAAACAAATTATAAGGCTTGAAAAGCATCTTTTCCCGTTTTTAGGCTCCAAAGAGATTAACGATATAACAAAAGCGGACATTATCAGTATTTTAAGAAAGATAGAAAAAACAGGGCATTTTGAGACCATGAACAGAATTTATATGCTTTGCTCTCAGATATGGCGATACGCCGTTGGAGTAGATAAAGTAAGCCATAACATCATATCCGACATAAACTATCAATACACATTCAAATCAGGCAAGGTTAAAAATTTCTCAACACTTACCAGCAGTGATGACATCAAAAGACTATTAATAGCCGTTAAAAATTACAATGGAGATATAAAAAACTAAATTCGCTCTAAAACTAGCCATATACACTGCTGTTAGACCGTTTAATATAAGAAGCGCAAGATGGGGTGAATTTGATTTTGAAAAAGAAGTATGGCAAATTTCAAGTGAAAAAATGAAAATGCGTGAAACTTTTACTCTACCTTTATCAAAACAAGCAATCAATCTATTAAATGAGTATAAAAGTAACATATTGCCTAATGATTTTTTATTCCCAAGCATCATTAAAGGCAAATTTATGAGCGAAAACACTTTAAATTTGGCTCTTATACGTATGGGCTTTAGTAAAGACGTATTATCATCTCTACTACCTACCAATATACATCCTAAAGTATCATCAGGAAAATTGCCGTTATGTATCAAAATATGCCTATCCTTGCTAACCTTTTCATTATAAAGTATCGGCAGTCTCCTTTGAAATCTAGGGCTTCTATAAAATGTGGCGTTATACTCTCCCTCGGGTATTCTTTTATCTTTATTTGGAGTAACGGTATCTTCTCCTGCGGGTTCTAGCGTAACGCCCTTTAATAATGTAATACTTCCGTCTTTTAGTTCAAAAGTTCCTACAGTTGCATCTTTAATATTTCTAGTTCTGTCTATGTATAACTTCTTCATACTCTCTCCTTTTATCATCTTTAAATTCATCATCTCTTTTTTCCGATATGCTTTCTATCCTTTTGTCCAAAAGTTTATCCATCTTTTTCTTGGCCCATTCGGCACCCAGCCATGCGCCCCAGCCTCCAAGCGCTATGCCAAGCCCTGCACCATGAAACATAAAAAATACTATTTCATAAACCGTAAAACACACTAACATTGATGAAAGAGTAGCCACAGTCCCTGATATAAATCTACTCCATCCATTACCCTTTAGTTTTGTGTTTCCGCTGCCTATGCCCAAAATGCCGCCTATAAATCCAACAAAAGCTACAAGCGCATAAATAAAAGCATCTTTATCTATATTATTAAACATCAGTCGCCTATACACTCTTTAAGTAAAATTTCCGACTCTTGATAGTATTTAGCTATATCCTTAGCTGTTTTTAGGTCCAACTCATTAAATGTGGGTTTTGGAGGCAATTTAACTTGGCACTTTACAGGCACCAAAACCTCCTTATACTCTACATTGGTTATGACTTGAGGTTTTGTGCTGCATCCAGCTATTAAAACAGCGAACAATAAAAGTATTACAAAGACCAACCTCCTAACCTCTCTTTGGCATATATCTCCAAAATCAACAAATGACTTTATAAACCTCATCGCGACAACTCCTTAAAAAGTTCTTCGTAGTAGCTTAGTTTTTTAATGCATTCGCTTTGGCTGCTAGGAGGTTTTATCTTGATATACTTTGTTTCAATCTCTTTTTTATAATAGGCTGTATATTTTTTTTAATCTCTCGTTATCTTGTGAAATTTGAACCATCTTTTTGTTTTGATTTTCTATATTTAAATTACATTTATCCAAATTACCTTTTAGTGTTTGTAGTTCTATCTCTTTTGAGATCATTTTCATGTTTGTCGCTCTTATCTCGTCCAATAAATATAAATTAGAAATTTTATAAAAAGCAGACATGCCAAAGATTACACCTAAAAGAGCCGACAAGATCACTAGCCATATTTTATTGCCTACTATAAATTCAGAAATGTTAACCCAGCTCATCTCTTTATAAACCTTATAGGGTGTATAGTGCAAACGCTTTTAGAATAAATTTTGTTTTTTGGATTATTTATAAACTCTTGCATTTGTCCAATTGTTCTAATACTGGCTATATCAAACAATTTATGACCAACATAAATTCTTACATAAAACCATTTACACCATACTATATTTGCAAAGTAACTGACCAGTAATTGCCCATCAAAGGTCTTAGCTCGAACTAGGCCCCAAGTACTACCCCTACTGCCACTATAACCAGGAGTATTTCTATCGCCCAAGACTTCAATAGTTTGAGGGTCTATCTCGCTAAATTTAAAGCCCATTATTTCAGCCGCAAAAATACCTATGCGATTTCTTAGTAACAACCTAAGCCTTGCATAATATGTTCTATTCTTAGGCTTTGGGAATCTGCCATTCACTCCACAATGCCCATTGTCAGTATGTATGATTTTACCGTTTTCTACTATTTCGCCATTTATTCCATAGGTTTCCTCATCAAACCATCTAGCCCACCTTGGCAAGTGTTAAAATATGGCGTACTTTCAAGCTAATAAAAGTAATATAGACGGCTAGGATGCACTCCTGCAAAAAGTTATTAAAAATTAAGAATATTTTTAACCATACGGCACAAATTTACTGTTTATTTTTCACCTTGATAAATAACCACATTTTGTTTTAAAATTTCATCTTTAAAATTTTGTGGCAGTATATTAAAACTTAAAATATCCACTAAAAATGGTATATTGCTATCTGATATAGCAGTTTTTATCTTTGCTATGTTGATATTTTGTTCGCTAATAATAGCTAAATCAAGGTCACTGCCATCATGAGAATTTGTCTTTATTCTGCTACCATAGGCTAAAACACTGACAGATGGACAGAGAGTTTTAAATATAGTTTTTAAACGCTCTATATATTTTGGTGCTAGCAATATGTCAGTCATTTTTAATTATCTCTTCTAGTCTCTTTGCGTCTTTTATAAACTCTTCAATAAGCTTTAATGTTTCATCTGCAAAATGTTCGCCGTAATCGTGTGCTGTATTATTACGGTTATCTCTATATTCAAGCCATCTCTCTACGCTGTTGCTATCTAGTAAAGAGTGCTTATTTGCATATCTAAAAAGGTCTTTGAAATTTAGAGTATCTACTGCTTTTTTGCTTGCAAAAAATGGCTCAAGTTTTTTTCTTAGCAACTTACCGCTCTGCTCTAAAGTCATTTCAAAACCTTTAATAATAGAGTTGCGATAAATTTCATATTCCACAGAATCTTTATTGCATTGTTTTATAAGTTCATAAGACTTATTCAAAACCTCAAGCGACTTTGCTAAATGCTCTGTATTTATATAACTCACTACGCTTCCTTTTAATCAAAGTTTTATATGGCTAAACTATAAATATTCTATAAAAGTTATACTAAAAAATATGTTAAATTTACTTTTTAACTCTTTTAAAAAAATCCTACAAACTCTCTGCCGCTACTTCTTGCCTAACCTTTGAATAACGCTTTGTTACATTTGTAGAAGTATGTCCCAAAATTGAGGCTATCTGCTCTAATGTCTTGCCTTCAGATACTAGCACACCGCCTATCAGATGTCTTAGGTCGTGTATGATATGTATAATATCCTTAGCGTCAATGCCTAGTCTTTCATTTCCCTCTTTTTTAACGTAATATCTAATGGGAGTTAAGCTGTATTTACTAGCTCTTTGTATGCCGCATTTTATATTTAGCGATTCATCGTTAAAGTCGTTATCTATATCATCGGCATCAATAAGCTCGATTTTAAGCGTTGCGCCTCTAATAATCCTTATAAAAGCCTCTCCATCTCTATATAAAGAATTTAAAACTAGCTCTTCATAATCTTCAAAATCATATACTCCGTACAGGCAGCACTCTTGCTCCCAATCAAAAAAGGCGTTTTGAATAGAAGTATTTAATTTTCTATTTTGTGTCGCAATATCAAGCACAAAACCGCTCTCGCCTAAAATTTCAGAGTCAAGCATATCAAAAAAGCCGCTTGCAAGGCTTACTGCCGTGCTTAGGCTTCTTGCTTGATTTCTTAAGATTTTATTTGTTTTGTCAGGATCTGTATTTTTTATAAGCCTTATAAGTTCGCCTCTGTTAATCTCGTGTGCTTCAAGGCTTGGATAGTGAAATAGGCTTACTTTTTGTTTTGGTTTAAAAAAGCCGCTTTTGCCTCTTGTACTGGTTTGATTCTTAGAAAAAATATTAAATATCTTCATTAATAGCTACCGCCAAATACATATTTAACGCTCTTTTTGTCTTTTTGCATGTCTTTAATGGTAAGTTTTTTAATGCGCCTTAGTTCATCAATGAGCTCTAGCGGAGTGCGTTTAACGATTTTGATATTGTCAATCCAATACTCCTTAATCTCTATGCCGTTGCTTAAATTTGTTATGACACTATCTATGGCTTCGTCTATTTTTTTGATTTTTTCTTGTGCTTTCATAGATTTAAGATTAACAAATGAAATGTTTTATTTATACAAGGGATTTAAAGGGTCGGATATTTCAAGTGAAATAACGGCGCAGGATTTATCTTGTTTTAATTAATAAGTGTGTATATTTATGTGTATAAACAAGGAAATTAAATGGGAAGCTTGGATAAACTTATATCAAAACTAGCGAATAATCCAAAAAATGCAAGCTTTGAAGATTTGCAAAAAATTTTAATAAATTTCGGCTGAGAATTAGAGCATGCAAGAGGCTCGCACCATAAATTTAAAAAAGACAAAGATAGCATAATAATCCCTAGACATAAGCCTATAAAAGAGGTTTACACTCTTGCTGTTTTAGAAAAAATAGGAGCTAAAAAATGAAAAAAGACCTTGAATACTATCTAAATTTGCCTTATACCATAACAGTTAAAAGACTTGATGATGGCGACTATTACGCGCAATATGCCGATTTAGGGCTTACTAAAAATAACCTAATGGCGGGCTGGGGAGATAGTGAAGCGGAGGCGATAAAAGAGCTTAAAGATGCTTTTGCGTGCTATGTGGAGGGCTCTTTAAAAAACGGAGAAAGCATATATGAGCCTATAAAAGAAGATGTAAAAGTGCGCATAAATTTAACTATGCCTAAATCCGTTTTAGAGGCAATCGATCGCGTAAGCTCAAATCGCTCTAAATTTTTAACAGATGCAGCAAATTTAAAGCTAGCTAGCATTTAACTTTTTGTGTTTTTGATAAGTTTCAGGCATCTTAAGCTCTCTTAGTATCTCTTCAAGCTCGTATATAAGCCTGCTTTCTATCTCATCGCTAATTTCTATATTCATCTTTACCCTGTTTGGCAGATTATAAAGCTTATTTGATAAGGTTGATGCTATGTCGCTTAGCTCTTTTTCTAGCTTTTCAATAGGTACAACTTCGCCTTTTTTCTCTGCTAAAGTTAGCTTTTTAATCTCTGCTTCGGCAAATTCTTTCTGAGCTCTAGCCTCTGCTGTGGCGCTAGTGAGAAAGACATTGCCCGTTTTGTAGCCAAAAGAGTCGGCAAAAGTGAGCATTGCGTCTATCACTATTTTAGGAATTTTAAGTTTAAAAATCCTGATTTTGCACGCATTGTCGGCAAACTTTTAAAAATTTACATCAAGCAAAACAACCTTTTTGCAGAGTTGGTATGGAGCGCTCCACAGCCGCGTGATCGTCAAGATGTGCCGCCTACGGATGCAAATTTAGACGCCTCATCTTACGCAGACGATGACGTTATACCGTTTTAAAAGGGGTTTTGATGAAAAATGTTAAAAGAATTTATGTTTGCTCGCCGTATACTGCTTTAAAAGAGTTTGGTGATAATGTTGTAAGGCTATATGCACTAAAAGCTCTTAAAAGCGCTAACGCTTTTTATGCAGACGATCGCGTGGAGCTTTTTAGCCCCGTGCTTACAAACATGTATACTTGCGAGCACTTAAGCCACGACGAGGCTATGCAAATATGCTTCGCCCAGCTTAGAAGCTGCGATGAGCTTTTTATAGGAGGAGAATTGCGCACGACTTTCTTTTCAAAAGGCATCACCATGGAGTATAAATTTGCCAAAGAGCAAGGCGTACCTGTAGTCTTTGAGGATGAAATTTTTAAGAGATTTTACGAAAAAGAGGTATCCCATGCAAAAGCTTGAAGCCAAAATTCCGTATTTAGGCTCCTTGCCTGATCAAGATAAATTTTACGAAGTTATCAGCGTTGATTACGAGGAAGCATGGATTAGAGTTTGGACGGATGAAAGGCACACAAAGATTGCAGGCGGGGAGTTTGACCCGGCATATTGTGAACTTCGTATAGCCAAAGACGGACTGTTTGATTAAAGCGATAAAAGACTCTCAAATGCAAATTTTAGATTTATTTAGCGGTATCGGTGGTTTTTCTGTAGGTTTTGAGAGTGCAAACTACCAAGACTATGACTTTACCAAGCTACCTATAAATCAAAAATATAAAAGTGATGGTTTTTATAAAACTATCGCTTTTTGTGAAAAAGACAAGAATTGCCAAAAAGTTCTTAAAAAACATTGGGCTAATGTGCCTATTTTTGAGGACGTCCATACTCTTGATAAGCCTACGCTTGATAAGTTGGGAGAAATAGACATAATTACCGGCGGCTTTCCTTGCCAAGACTTAAGCTTAGCCGGCAAAAGAGTAGGCATACAAGGAAGCAGAAGTAGTTTATTTATTGAAATTTTAAGGATAGCAAATGTCACAAAGCCAAAGTTTATTTTGTTTGAGAACACTCCCGAACTTGTCAGAAACAAACAATACTTCAAAATTTTTACGCAAGAGCTTAGGGAGCGTGGATATAGATGTAGAGCTTTTTTACTACGAGCAGATGCCTTTGGATACCCACATAAAAGACAAAGAGCGTATATTGTTGCCTACTCCGACGAAATCGGACAGTTTTGTGTTGAAACGCTTTTCGATTGCCTCTCAAATGGAAACACACAAAAACCATCAGAAGAAATTATTTCCATATATCGTCGATACCTTTGGCGAAACAAAAACGGATATAAAAACAATATCCGAGACATACGAAACGATAATGGGTTTCCCGAAAACGTGGAGCGAGTTGGAATATTAGGCAATAGCGTAGTGCCTGAAATAGTTGCGAGATTTGCAAGGTTTATAAAATACATATAAAAGGAACAAGCATGATAACCAAAAACGAGCTCAAAGATGTCGCGCTATTTTCTATCGCCTACTCTATGCTTGAGTATGACGATGGCGATGATAAGTACATCACCAAGCAAATCACCGCAGATCTTGAAAGGCTAAAAACCGAGATGCTTGACATCTTGCAAATTTATAAAAGCGAAAGCAAGCGCATTATGAACATCATAGATAAAGTTCATCACGCAGTAGCGGTTAAGAAAGGCAACTTCTGTATAACCGCTCCGCAGCTGGCGCTATCTTTACTTTGTCTATTTTTGCCGCCAAACGAGCGCAAATTTAAGAGACTTTGCGAACCGCTAACGAACTTTTGGGTAAAGAATGAAGAGCTTATCCGCTCGATTATTGTTAGAGCAAACGACGGCAAATATGAAAATTATGCCCAGGCCAGCGAGCAGATAGCCTATATCTATATAGAAAATATTTGAAAGGGAAAACATGCTAAACAGAAACACTGCCCCGACATTAAGAATACTAATGCAAAGAATCGACGATGCAAGACATGAACTAGCAGAGATAAGCATGTCCATCCAAAAGACAGGGCTTAAAGACGAAGAAAAGATCAAGACAACAAGATCGCTTAGACGCGTACAATCAGAGCTATACGACATAAATCACGGAAAGGAGCTAAAATGAACGGCGAATTTTTAACCACAAAACAAGTTAAAGAACTATACGGGTGGTGTGATACGACTCTATGGCGATATGTAAACGCCGGGTACATAGAGAAATTCAAGCTAGGACCCCGCACTGTGTTATACTCAAAAGCGAGCATTGATAAATTTATAGCCAGTGCGGTTAAGGTAACCCCGAGCGGATCTAAATCATGCTAGGCTATCTAAATAATCCGCCCACCACTGCATCAAACCTCTCATATGTGTCAAGTTGCTTACTCTATTGTAAGCGGCTCTGACACTGTTGCCCTCTTTATGGGCCAAGCATTTTTCTATTATATCGGGACTATATCCGTGTATATGTATATTTTCATTGCAAACAGTGCTAAACATAGAGCGAAACCCATGAAATACCAACTCATCCTTTGTATAGCCCATTCTTCTAAGAGCTACATTTAAAGTATTCTCACTCATATATTTTGTCTTACTAACGGGGCTATAAAATAAAAAATCACTATTAATACAAAATTTTTTATACTCAAGCAACAGCGATTTAACCTGTCTTGACATGGGAAGATTGAAGTAATCCCTCTCCTGCTTCATCTTTTTTATATCTATATTCCAAATATCTTTTTTCAAGTCAAATTCACTCCACTGTGCAGCTCTTATATTAAACGATCTTGCGGCGGTATAAATTGCAAGCTTTAAAGCTATTTTTGTCTTATAATCTCCGCCATATTCGTTAATGCCTTGGATTAAAGCCTTTATATCGTTATCTCTTATAAGTGTCGGATAGTTTTGTGATTTTACGGCTCTAAATGTATATTTATACTCTATATCGGCCATTATATTGTGAGCCGCCCTTTGGCTTACTACTGCAAATTTCCAAATTTGCGAACATAGCTGAAATGCCTTCTTTAATGTTGCAAACGCCTCCGACTCCTCTATCTTTTGCAATATCATTATTATCTCGGCAGCTTTTATCCCGGATATATCCCTCTTACCTATATATGGAAACAGATGTTTTTGTGCTATCCTAAGTTGAGTTTTTGCGGTATGCTCTTTGATTACACCGGACTTCTTTTCTATCCATTCTATAGCTATTTTTTCAAATATCCTATTTGTATTGCTTTTTTCGAACATAGGATCAATACCCTCGGATATTTTTTTCTTTAGCTCCGCCCTAAGCTCTCTTGCTTTTGCTAGTGTTAGTTCCGGGTAATTACCCATCGTGTATCTTCTTATTTTTAAAGTCATAGGGCTTTTGTATTCAAAGACAAAAAATTTACGTCCGCCCGGCTCAACAGCAATAAACAAATTTTGCCCATCAGACATCCTATATATCTTTTCCCTCGGTTTCAATGATTTAAGGGTAGCATCTGTAAGCGGAGCTTGTATTTTAGGCATATTCAGACCTTTTTTACTGACATAAAATTGTATTATACAAAATGTCAGTAAAAATGTCAGTAAAAATTACTGGGTAGGAAAGAAAAAACAAGAAAAATAAAGGAATAATAATAAATTAAAAAATGCTTAGGAATGCGGCAAAATCGAGGCTTTATGAAACAAAAAGAAAAACAAGGAAAGCTTAAAAAATGGATAAATGGTGCGCCCGAAGGAATTCGAATCCCTGACCTTTTGAACCGCAATCAAATGCTCTATCCAGCTGAGCTACGAGCGCACAAATTAAATTAATTAAGGTTCGAAGTATAACTAAAGTTTCCTTAAAATTAGCATATCAAAACAAAGTTTTTAAATTTTAGCAAATTTAATTGTTGATAAAAAATCTTTATGCTATCTTTATAAAAAATTTTCAAAGGCGATAGGTATGATACATAAAATTTTAATTGCCAACCGCGGCGAAATAGCCGTCCGTATAATACGCGCATGTAAAGACTTGCATATAAAAAACGTAGCGATCTACACAAAGCCGGATCAAGACTGTTTGCATGTAAAAGTTGCGGATGAGGCCTATCAAATAGGCATTGACCCGATCAAAGGCTACCTTGATGCAAAGCGTATCGTAGAGGTTGCAAAGGCGTGTGGAGCGGACGCTATACATCCAGGGTATGGATTCTTAAGTGAAAATTACGAATTTGCAAAAGAAGTTCAAGACGCAGGGCTAATATTTATCGGTCCAAACGCAGACGTAATCCGCAAAATGGGCAATAAAAACATAGCTCGTTACTTAATGAATAAAAATGGAATTCCTGTAGTTCCTGGCACAGAAAAGCTAAATAATGAGCCCATGGAAAATATCAAAATATATGCTGAAAAGATAGGATATCCTGTCATACTAAAAGCAAGTGGCGGCGGAGGCGGAAGAGGAATCCGCGTAGTATGGAAAGAGGAGGATCTTGAAAGCAGCATTGAAAGTTGTAAAAGAGAAGCAAAGACCTTTTTTAATAACGATGAAGTTTTTATGGAAAAATACGTTATCAACCCACGCCACATCGAATTTCAAATAGTGGGCGATAAATACGGCAATATCATCCACTTGGCTGAGCGCGACTGCTCTATCCAAAGAAGACATCAAAAAATAATAGAGATAGCTCCAAGCCCAAGTATCAGCGAAAATTTGCGTAAAAGCATGGGTGTGACGGCGGTTGCGGCGGCAAAGGCGGTTAATTATACTAACGCTGGAACGGTTGAGTTTTTACTTGATGATTATAACAACTTTTATTTTATGGAGATGAACACAAGAATTCAAGTTGAGCACGGCGTAACCGAAGAGATAACAGGTGTCGATCTAATCGTAATGCAGATAAGAATAGCTGCAGGAGATATCCTTCATATGCAGCAAAGCGACGTCGTCACTCAAGGCTTTGCTATAGAAGCTCGTATTACAGCTGAGGACGCATGGCAAAATTTCATCCCAAATCCAGGAAAGATTACAGGATATTATCCGGCTCTTGGGCCTAGCGTAAGAGTTGATAGCCATCTATACAAGGATTATCAAATTCCTCCATTTTATGACTCTATTTTAGCCAAGCTAATAGTAAGAGCAACAAGCTACGATTTGGCAGTAAATAAACTAAAGCGCGCATTAGACGAATTTACTATAGAGGGTGATGTTAAGACTACAATTCCATTTTTACTCAGTATTAGCAAAGAGCGTGACTTTAGACGTGGATTTTTTGATACTTCATATACAGAAACCAAGATGCCATCATTGCTTGAAAACATGAAAACAAAAGATAACGAGAGCAATGAAGAGGTAATAGCTGCGATAACAGCGGCAATCCAAAAAGTAAAAGAAAATAGAAAGCTAAAAGAGGAACTTTAATGAACGATTTTTTTGATAGTCTAAGAGATATAAAAAAAGAGATGATAAAAGAGCAAACAGTAGCACCCAAAAAAGAATCTAAAAAGCAAGCAGTCAGCAAAGAAGAAGCTATAGCGCATAAAGAAGAGATGCTAAGAGAAGAGTTTTTAAAATACGTC
Organism: Campylobacter sp. RM16192; assembly: GCF_004803855.2. NCBI lineage: Bacteria > Pseudomonadati > Campylobacterota > Epsilonproteobacteria > Campylobacterales > Campylobacteraceae > Campylobacter > Campylobacter sp. RM16192. The sequence goes on from NZ_CP012552.1 coordinate 1,051,772, forward strand.
AAAGATAGCGACATAAAAAAGATATGACGATATCCTTCTGTACACTTCCCAGTCTTTGCCCATATCTTAAAGACAGAGACTCAAGGATGGAGTATAGTTATATAAGCGATTGCGATTTTGACACTAATGATGCGATGGTGAAACATGGCTTTAGGAGATTTGGCAGATATTTTTCTAAGCCAAGTTGTAATAACTGCCAAGAGTGCGTCAGCATAAGAGTTGATGCTCAAAATTTTAAATTTAGCAAATCCGTTCGTAGAACAATTAAAAAAAACACAAACACCTCTATATTTATTTCAGATCCGATTGTCGATGAAGAGCATCTAAGGCTATATAGAAAATATCATAAATTTATGGAAAAAAAGAGAGAGTGGAAGTATTACGAGCTCGACTTAGTAAAATACCATGATCTTTATGTAGCCGGATATGGAAATTTTGGTAAAGAGATCTCTTACTATGCAGATAAAAAACTTGTCGGAGTCGATCTTATAGATATTGTAGAGGATGGAATTTCATCAATTTATTTTTACTACGATCCTGATTTTGCCGATCTATCTTTAGGAAAATTTTCTATATACCAGCAAATTTATCTAGCGTTAAGACTAAATTTGCGCTGGATATACTTAGGCTATTATGTCAAAAACTGCCCTAGTTTGGTATATAAAAATGAATATAAGCCTTATGAAGGCTTGAAAGAATATGTAGATCTTGACAAAGAGCCTATTTGGAAGGGTCTGGAACGCTAATTGCTTTTCATTAAAAATAGCCAATTTTGGAGATAGTTTAATGAATATAAAGCAAACTTTAGAATCTTTAAGTATCGAAACAAACGATAGCAAACTTTTTTCTGAACTTCAAGCAATGATGAAAAAAAATTTCACTAAAACTCTTGGAAAAAAAGACAAAATCATCTCATTTTACGATGAAAACGAGATGATTCAGCGAAAATATTTCTTTAAATTTATTACTAAAATTTATAACCAGACACATAAAGATGAACTAAATATAAAATTTGCAGAATACACCACAATTAAACTACTGTATAAACAAGACAATTCTCTAAAAATTACTATCTTTGCAGATATAGAATTTGTAGGCAATGAGGCAAGATTTCGATTTGATAGATCAAACGCTCTTTTTATAAGCTATATTGCTCAAAAATTTAAAAAATCTCAAATTTTTATAAATGACGATCAAAATTACCTTATCATAAAAATAAGCAGTGCAAACGAAACATCAGGATTTGATGAGCTCTTTGATAAAAGTGAACATATGAGCTTTTGCACATATTTTAGATATGACAAAGATAAATTTATAAAATTTAAACGTGAAGCTAATATTCAAAATTCACAAAAATTTGTTCGCAGATTCTCAGCTTTGGCAGACTTATTTTCAGAGCATTTTAAAACACTTGAATGTGAGCAAAATAGTGATTTTGAGGGCGTTAGAAGCAAATATCTTGAGCTTGTTAAAATTTATCATCCGGATCGTCATGCACAAAAGTCTGAAAAAATAAAAAAAGAATATAGAGAAAAATTTGAAAAAATTCAAAATGCTTATGAGAGCTTAAAACCGTATTTTAAAGAGCAAGAGATATTTGTCAGCGCCTAGCCTTGCATCATATATATTCTTTTTCTTTCACTAGAGCTGCCTATATTTAGGGCTTTTCTGTATTTTGTGATGGTTCTTCTTACCATAGTTACACCAAATTTTGATTGTATAAGCTCTAAAATTTTAAGATCGCTTAGAGGTTTTTTCGGATTTTCGTTCTTCACAACATCAGCCACAAAATCCTTAATTGTAGAATTTGAGACTTCTTCATCAATAGCTGCGGAAAAAAAGCTTTTTATAGGAATCAATCCTCGCGAACATTGTAGATATTTATTTGAAATCGCTCTAGAGATAGTGGATGGATTTCTGCCAAGATCATCTGCAATATCTTTTAGCTTCATTGGCTTCATATCTCCACCGAAAAAATAATCATATTGATATTCCACTATCATTAAAGCTATTTTTCTAAGAGTGGCTTTGCGCATATCAAGGGCATCGATGAGATCTTTCGCCTCTTTTATGCGACTACTTACAAACTCATTTTTAGCATCAAGACCTTCAGTATCAAGTAAAATTTCAGGATAAAATTCATCATTTATACTTATCTCTATTCCGGCACTGCCACTATTTATAAAGATATCTGGAATCTTTGCTATTTGATCGCTTAAATACTCAATTGCAGGAGGATTTTTAAACTTACGCACTATGGCAATAGCCTCATCATACCTATTGATTTTAGTAATCCTGTCTAAATTTTCAAAATTTTCTATTACAAATTTAGCACTCTCGTATAGCTCGTCATCGACTTCAAATTCATTAAGCTGAAACAAAAAACTCTCTTTATAATCATTTGCTCCCACACCACACGGTTCAAGATAGGCAAAGCGTGATCTCACACTTTCAATATCACTCCTATCAAATCCTGCCAAGACCTCATCATCCCACTCAAAATACCCCTCTTCACTTAGACACTCTACTATCTTTTTGGCAATATCTTGAGACTTTTTCGTAGGAAAAAGAGGTTTACCTATCTGAGGTATTAGTTTGTCATACAAACTCTCTTTAAAAATAGTATAGGTTTCAATACTGTCACTAACTGAATTTTTAGAAATTTCATTAAAGTAATTCTTTTTTGAATGACTTTGATTTTTATGTTCTATGGTTACAAACGGATTGTCTGTAACAAATGGCTCCAGAGTCTCTTTTAACTCTTCAATGCTTGAACTTAATATCGGAAGCCAACTTCTAAGAGTGGCAGATAACTTACCTTTTAGAGCAAGCGACTCTGTTTGACGCAACATATCATAAACTTATTCTAAAAGCCTGAATTCTTCGCCAAGGTAATGAGTTTTAACGAGTTTATCGTTAGCCACCTCTTTGGCATTTCCAAAAGCCAATAAAGAACCGTCTTTTATAACATACGCTCTATCGCAAATCGCCAAAGTTTCACGCACGTTATGATCGGTTATTAATACACCTATGCCTAAATTTTTAAGATCTCTTACTATATTTTGAATATCAAATACAGCTATCGGATCAACTCCAGCAAAAGGCTCATCAAGAAGTAAAAATTTAGGTGTTATCATCAGACTTCTTGCTATCTCACAGCGCCTCCTCTCGCCTCCGCTTAGGCTCACACCCTTTCTTAGACGAATCGGCTCAATATTTAGTAGATTTAGCATATCATTTACTTTTTTTTCTATGACTTCATTATCTTTATATAAAATTTCAGCCCCAAGAAGCAAATTCTCCTCTACACTTAAATCCTTAAATATACTAGATTCTTGAGGCAGATATCCTATACCCATTTGTGCTCTTTTATGAAGCGGAACATTTGTAATATCGACATCATCAAGCAGTATATTTCCGCTACTTGGCGTAATTAATCCGCAAATCATATAAAAAGTTGTCGTCTTGCCAGCCCCGTTTGGACCAAGCAAACCCACAACTTCTCCGCTTTTTACCTCAAGGGAGATTCCTTTAATTATATTTGATTTTTTAATAGTTTTTTTTAGCTCTTTTATCTCAAGTTTATGCACCTAAAACCTCGTATTTTCGTCCTCTTTCATGAGGTGTAATTAAAATTTTAACATAAGCAATATTAAATTTTTTAAGCATCTCTTCAAGCTCATCATCACCCCACTCTACTAAGTGTAACCCATCTTCAAAGAAATTCTCAAATAGTCCATTTTTTAAAATTTCTTCAAATCCATTTTGAAAAATATCATAGTGAAATACGTTATTTTCATATCCTTGCATGACAGAAAAAGTAGGAGAAGTGACATCGGAATCTATGCCACGAGCCTTAGCGATGGCTTTTACTAAAGTAGTTTTGCCGCTAGCCAGATCGCCTTTTAATATTATAACTCCCTCTTGTGGGAGAATTTTAGTAAGCTCGTCAAGCTCGTTTAAATTTAGAATAAATTCTCTCTTCATAGCTCTTTTACATACTCGCTTTGTGATGTTTTTGGGATACTTTTTGTCACAGGGATTGCCAAGACTTGATACCTGACCTCTTTTGTAAGAAATTTAATACTTATTATGTCGCCTATTTTTACCTCTTTTGCAGGTTTTGCAACAACGCTATTGATGCTGACGACACCGCTCTTGCACATATCCTCACTAATCGCGCGGCGTTTTGTAATATTTACTGTGTTTAAAAATTTATCTACTCTCATGTTAATAATTCTATCCAAAAATCTCTTAAACACAATAGCAAATACACTTATTTATCATATTATTTAATAAAGGTATTGCAAATTTAGCACTCAATCAAGCTAAAATAAATATATTTAAACAATGTATTTATAGCTTTGCTTGAATCTAATATTTAGTAAAAATTAATTAAATTTAGCTAAAATTGCAAATCTAATTTTCAAAGGATTTATAATGAAAAAAGATATTAAAAAGGTTGTGCTGGCTTATTCTGGTGGTCTTGATACAAGCATTATTTTAAAATGGCTTCAAGATGAATATCAGTGTGAGGTTGTTACATTTACTGCCGACATAGGACAAGGCGAAGAGCTTGAACCGGCAAGAGTTAAAGCGCTAGAACTTGGAATCAAACCTGAAAATATCTTTATAGAAGATCTAAAAGAGGAATTTGCAAGAGATTTTGTATTTCCAATGTTTAGAGCAAATGCTGTTTATGAAGGAGAATACCTGCTTGGAACATCAATAGCTCGCCCATTAATAGCAAAACGTCAGGCAGAGATAGCCAATAGTGTAGGAGCTGATGGAGTAAGTCACGGAGCTACAGGAAAAGGAAATGATCAGGTACGTTTTGAACTTGGATACTACGCACTTGGTGACAACTTAACTATAATTGCTCCTTGGAGAGAGTGGGATCTAAACAGCCGAGAAAAACTACTTGCATATGCTGAGAAAAACGGTATAAAAATAGAGAAAAAACCTGGCAAAAGCCCATATTCAATGGACGCAAATTTACTTCATATAAGCTATGAGGGTCTAATATTAGAAAATCCAGCCCACGCTCCAGAAGAAGATATGTGGAGATGGAGCGTAAGCCCTAAAAATGCCCCAAACGAAAGTGAGATAATAGAAATAGGATACGAAAAAGGCGATCCTGTAAGCATAAACGGCAAAAAACTAAATCCAGCCGAACTTTTAGCAGAGATAAACCGCTTAGGTGCAAAGCACGGTATAGGAAGGCTTGATTTAGTAGAAAATCGCTCTGTAGGTATGAAGAGTAGAGGCTGCTACGAAACTCCTGGCGGTACAATAATGCTAAAAGCGCACCGCGCAATAGAAAGCATAACACTAGACCGCGGAGCCGCTCACCTCAAAGACGAGATTATGCCAAGATATGCAGAGCTCATCTATAACGGCTACTGGTGGTCTCCTGAGCGCTTAATGCTTCAAGCATTAATAGACAAGAGTCAAGAAAACGTAAATGGCACTGTCAAAGTAGAGCTATACAAAGGAAATGTAATAGTATTAGGAAGAGATAGCAAAACAGACAATCTATTTAATGAAGCATTCTGCACATTTGAAGAAGACACTGTATTTGATCAAAAAGATGCAAACGGATTTATAAAACTAAATGCACTTCGCTTCATAATAGGCAAAAAAGCTGGAAGAAAATTTAAATAAAGGAAACAATTTGAAAGTATTATTAATAAAAGATGTAAAATCTCTAGGAAAAGCAGGAGAAATAAAAGAGGTAAAAGAAGGATATGGAAATAACTTCTTAATAGGAAAAGGTTTAGCAAAAGCTGCTACTCCTGAAGTTTTAAGGCAGTATGAAGCAGAACAAAAAAGAAAAGCTGATGAGCTAAAATATGAGCTTTCAAATTTAGCCATCCTAAAAGAGCAACTTGAAAAAGTAACTGTTCTTATAAAAAAACAACTTGGGGCAAACGGTTCTTTATTTGGAGCGGTTACAAAAGATGAAATTGCACATGTGCTTGAAACAAATCACCATTTAATCGTAGATAAAAAAAATATAGACACAGATGGGCATCTCAAAGCTACCGGAATTTATGATGTTGATGTAAAGCTAGGACATGGAATACACGCAAAACTCAAAATTCAAGTAGAGGGCGAATAAGTGTTTCACGCTACTACTATTCTGGCATACAAGGGCAAAAATAGATCTGTTATCGGCGGAGACGGTCAAGTTAGCTTTGGCAATACTGTATTAAAAGGCAATGCAGTAAAAATTCGTAAAATTTATAACGGCAAAGTTCTAGCTGGCTTTGCCGGAAGCACTGCCGATGCTTTTAATCTGTTTGATATGTTTGAAAATAATCTAGAGCATACAAAAGGTGATTTGCTAAAAGCCGTGATTGAATTTAGCAAAGAGTGGCGCAAAGATAAGTATTTAAGAAAATTAGAAGCCATGATGTTAGTGCTTGATCGAGACAAAATTTTTCTTTTAAGCGGAAATGGAGATGTAGTAGAACCAGAAGATGGCAAAATAGCCGCCATAGGAAGTGGTGGAAATTTCGCGCTTTCGGCAGCTCGCGCACTTGATAAATTTAGCGATGTAGATGAAGAGACTCTAGTAAAAGAGAGTCTTAAAATAGCAGGAGAACTTTGTATCTACACAAATACAAATATCAAAACATACATTTTAGAATAATTTTAAAATTTTAAAGAGAGAAGAATGAATTTAACCCCAAAAGAGATAGTGAAATTTTTAGATGATTATGTTATAGGGCAAAAAGACGCAAAAAAGATCATTGCAATTGCACTAAGAAACAGATATCGCAGAATGAAATTAGAAAAGTCTATGCAAGATGACATAATGCCAAAAAATATACTTATGATAGGATCAACCGGTGTAGGAAAAACTGAAATAGCAAGAAGACTCTCTAAGATGATGGGGCTTCCTTTTATTAAAGTAGAAGCTAGTAAATATACAGAAGTTGGCTTTGTGGGGCGCGATGTAGAGTCTATGATAAGAGATCTTGCCATGTCTGCTGTAAACTTAGTCAAATCGGAATTTAGAGAAAAAAATAGCGACAAAATAAATGAATACATAAAAGATAAGATTATAAAAAAACTACTTCCGCCACTTCCAACAGCAGCAAGCGAAGAGAAAAAAGCAGACTACGAAAAAAGCTATGAAAAAATGGCGATAAAGCTTGCAAATGGGGACTTAGACGACCTGAGCATAGAGATAGAGATAACTCAAAGCGGATTTGATGCGGGCGCTAATATGCCACCAGATATGGCGCAGATGCAAGAGAGCTTCATAAAAATAATAGGACTTACAAATAAGACTATAAAAAAAGAAATGAAGGTAAAAGACGCCAAAGAAGCTCTAAAAAATGAGGCTAGCGAGAAAATTTTAGATATGGAAAGCATTAAGACTGAGGCATTAAGAAGAGCTGAAAATGAAGGGATAATATTCATAGATGAAATTGATAAAGTCGCTGTAAGCTATGGAAATTCTGGCAGGCAAGATCCTAGCAAAGAAGGAGTTCAAAGAGACCTGCTACCTATAGTGGAAGGCTCTAGCGTAACTACTAAATTTGGCACGATAAAAACAGATCATATACTATTTATTGCCGCTGGTGCATTTCATATAAGCAAACCAAGCGATCTTATTCCTGAGCTTCAAGGACGCTTTCCTTTAAGAGTGGAGTTAAACAGTCTTGACGAGGATGCATTGTATCAAATTTTAACTCAGCCAAAAAATTCTCTATTAAAACAATATGAGGCACTTTTAAAAACTGAAAATGTAGAGCTTAAATTTACCGATGAGGCAATAAGAGCTATAGCTAAAATAGCACAAAGCGCAAATGAGAAAATGGAAGACATAGGGGCCAGAAGACTTCATACCGTGGTCGAAAGAGTGATAGAAGATATTAGTTTTGAAGCTAATGAGAATAGTGGTAAAACTATAGAGATAACAAAAGAGCTAGTAGAAGAAAGACTTGGCAATATAGTGCAAGACCAAGATTTGGCAAGATATATATTATGAAATCAGGCTTTGTTAGTATAATAGGTAGAACAAACGCGGGCAAAAGCTCGCTCTTAAATTTCTTACTTGACGCTAAAATAGCAATTGTTTCTCATAAGCTAAATGCTACCAGACGAAAAATTAGCGGAATAGTAATGCATGAAAAAGATCAGATTATCTTTACCGACACCCCAGGCCTTCATGAAAGCAACAAAACTCTAAACAAACTAATGATAAACGAGACTATAAAATCTATGGGCGATTGCGATGCTATAATATTTTTAGCGTCAATTCATGATAACACTGATGAGTACGAAAAATTTTTAAATCTAAATCCTAAAAAACCGCATATCCTAGTTCTTACTAAAGTTGACGAGGTTTCAAATGGTAACACCCTAGAAAAGATAACGTATTATCAAAAATTTCAGGATAAATTTGTAGCCCTAGTTCCATTTAGTGTTAAAAAGCAAACTTACAAAAAGCCACTATTAGATGAAATTTGTAAGCTTCTACCGGAACATGAATATTTTTATGACCCTCAATTTCTAACACCTACAAACGAAAAAGAGATATATAAAGAATTTATATTAGAGTCTATTTATGAGAACTTAAACGATGAACTTCCCTACTCTACTGATGTAATTATAGACAGAGTCCAAGAAAAAGATGAAATTATAAATATATTTTCTACAATAATAACCGACAGAGATGGGCATAAGTCAATTATAATAGGCAAAAATGGAGAGACTTTAAAAAGAATAGGAATCAGCTCTAGAAAAACTATATCAAAGTTTACCAATAAAAAAATATTTTTAAAACTTATAGTAATCGTGAAAAAAGATTGGCATAAAAGTGAAAAAATAATAAATAAAATAAATAACTATTGATTTTTTATTTTTTTTCTATTAGAATAACAAGTATTATTTTATATTTTAAAGTGATTGCGGTATGCTAAAAAAAATAAAAGATAAAAATAAAATTGGAAGTGGCATAGTATCTATAGATCCACACACCCAAGCATCATATTTCTTTTTAAACAATGAATTTTCAGAATGCAATATAAACAAAATCAACAAAAATAGTTTTTTTATATCATATATAAAATATAAAGATTTAATGATAGGATCAATAGAAATATTAGAAGGAGTAGACGACGAAGATATTCCAGATCTTATTACAATAAAGGCATATGAAGAGTTTGACTTAGACACATCCAAAGAATATAAAATAAGCTACAAAGAGATTGAACAAATAGGTTCCAAAAATAGGATTTTTAATCTTTTTATAGTAGAAAATGAGATAATATACAAAACATTCTCGCATATAGTAAAAAAAATATCCTATATAGATTATGTCGTAGCTGCACCATTAATTTTTACATCTATATATAATAGAAATCTAATACCAATAGAAAATATAGATGCTTTTCTTGTTATGCAAGAGGATGATTCATTTATAGCTATATATAAAAATGGGGATTATCTACAATCTAGGGCATTAAGATATTCCATAAAAACAATTAATGATAAATTTTCTGCACTTCGTGAAAATAGAGTTGATGAACTTAAATTTGAAAAAATCCTAAAGGGAACAAATGATGTGAGAGATGAGCAATTTTTAATTCAAATATTTGATGAAATTGCTTATTATATAAGCGATGTTTTAAATAGTATTAATAGAGTTTATGATATAAAAATTCAAAATCTATTCATTCTAAGCGATATGGATATTAGTCAATTTTATAACTCTTTAGAAACTAAAATAGGAATACCCGTAACCACATTTGGTTTAAAAGTGTCTATAAATATAAAAGAAGTTAATGTAAATAGCTTTCATACGCTTATGGCTATATTTGCACAAGATTATAAAGACACAAGCGATAACAATTTTAACTTCTCTTTGTTTTTAAGACCTCCTCCATTATTTAAAAGAAATAGTGGAAAACTAATGCTATATATGGTTGCTGGATTTTTATTAGCATTTTTATATCCATCTTATCAGTACATATATGGGTTTATTACAGAACAAAATACCAACATATTAACAGATGAATATAATATAGCTCAAGCAGAAAAAACAAGGATAGAATCTACATTAGCAAGACTTGCAAACGAATATCAAAGCACTAAAAAAGTTTTTGATGAAGAAAACGAAAAAATAGATTTTAGAAAAAATCTATTAGTCGAAATTTATGAAAAAAAAGAAAATTATCCAATGAAAAGTGTAGTGTTATATGAACTTAGTAAGCTTATAGGTGAAAAAGATATAAAGATGAGTCATATTTTTAACACAGATAAAAATATGACTATTATGGTTATTGGTAAAAGCGAAAAACAATTAACAGAATTTATTGAGAGTGTAAGCAATCATATAAGATACTCTATAACAACGAAAGAAATTGTTTTTAATCAAAATAAACAAAATCCAACGTATGAAAGTAACGTCACAGTAGAGATAAGATAATGAAAAAAAATAGTACTTTAGCAAAAATAGACAATTATTTTGATGGCAAAAAAGACACCGAAGTATCAATAATATTTCTTATGTCGCTCGCTATAACCATTTTTTTAACATATTTTTTAACCTGGAATCAAGCACAACAATACTATGAATCAGTGCTTAATCAAAATGATGAAATATCAAGAAAGTTAAATGATACAAATAATTATTTAGCTTCTGTTACAGTTAATGGGGATATAAATTTTAAAATTAAAGAACAACAAAAACTTTTAAACTCTTTAAATAAAGAGCTCAATATAGCACAATTTAAAAATAAATATTTTGACAATAAACTATATGAACTATCATATCTTCTTTTTAATGAGCAAAATTGGGCTAGATTTTTAGACAATCTTGCATTTTTAGCAAATAAAAACAACATTAAAATAACCAAAATTTCAAATGAGTTTAAAAATCCTACTCCCAAAAAAATAGAGCAAGTATTAAATATAAAAATAGATATAGAAGGCAATTTTAAAGATATTATAGGGTATATAAATTCAATAGAAGAATCTGATTTAGTAGTTGACGTTAACAATATTCACATTAGTTCATCTACAAAAAATCTTATTGGAACTATTGGCATATATGTATGGGGGATGAAATATTAATGAGAATTTATAAAATAACAATGCTAGTCATTTGTATATATTGCAATATGGCTTTTGCGGATAGTACACTAAAAGACCATCAAAATATAGAAAAAGACCAACCAAAAGAAATATTTGACAAAAAAAATGAGTTTGAAGATGCAGGAATTGAAGAGTACGATACAATGTTTCAATCTATCAATACTCCAAGAAAAGGTTTAGATAAAAATAACATAAACAAAATACAAGATACTTTTTCAAGACAAACACAATTAAAAGTCAAAATAGATGATGATAATAATACATTAAGCAATGAAGTTTTAGACTTAAATGCCATATTTAATAATAAGGCAAAAATTAATAATAAGTGGGTTAATATAGGTGAAATCATAGGAGATTACACACTAAAAAAAATAAAAACATCGAGTATTATACTTACAAATAAAGAAAATAGCTTAGAATTAAATATTACAAAAGGAAAAAATAATGTTGATATCGAAATTAAATAAAGTTATAACAATAATTCTTTTTTGCACACATATTACTTATGCGCAAGATGATTGTAATACGAGAGTTTTTAATTTAAAAATAAATGAACAAGTATCAATACATGAGGTCTTAACTCAACTTTCAGATATGTGTAATTTTAGCGTCATTACAAAAGACGAGTTTGCCAGCAAAGCTATCAAAGAAGAAATATCTGGTATCAATATAAAAGACATGACTATTAGTGAAATTTTTAATATTTTATTATATGAAAAAAATCTACACCATACATTTGATAAAAAAATATTAAGAATATCAGCTTTGCAAACAAAAACATTTAAAATAGACTATATAACATCTATCAGAGAAGGTGCGGCTATCACTAAAGCCTCTGTAGATTCTGCACCAATTGAAGTAGGCAGCGAAAAAAATGACGATGATGACACTTCGGACATTACAAAAGGAGGAGGCAAATTAGATAATGTAATTAGGAGTGTTGAAAAATTTAATTTCTGGGAGAATCTAGACTCTGAAATAAAAGCCATATTAAACAATACAACAGAAAATATTATAGCTCCAGATCCTATTATAAATGCCAACGCTGGGTTAATTACAATCACTGGAACTGTTGCTCAAATAAATAGAGTATCAGAATATATAAAAGATTTGCAAAAAAGATTAAAAAAACAAGTAGTAATAGATGTATCTATAATATCTGTTGATCTATCCAATGGATATACAAAAGGTGTAGACTGGAGCAAATTCAACATAGGATTCAAGACAGGTCTTTTTGATAGATTTATACCTGTTGGACTAGAAGAAACTATAGAAAAAAATTCCGAAGGCAATCCTATCACTATAAAAAAATATACATACGGCACAACAACCGCCAATACTATCCATTGGTCAAATAGAAATATTGATCAAGGAAATTTAGGAGGTCTTTCTCAAAAATTAAATATATCAACAGGTTTTACTTTTAATCTAGATGGAGTAATAAACTTTCTTGAAGTAAATGGAAAAACAAAAATAGTATCAAATCCAAAAATAGCAACACTAAATAATCAACAAGCACTTATATCTGTTGGAGACAATATAAACTATAGAGTTCAAGAAGAGAGCACAAACAATAATACATTAAATGGCAAAACAACTGTAACATACAAACAGTACTCTGTATTTATTGGAATTCTGTTAAATTTACTTCCTGAAGTTTCTGATGATAACAAAATAATGCTAAGAATTAATCCTTCATTAAGTAGTTTCAAGTATAACGAAGACGATACAAGACAATCCACAGCAATAAGAGAAATAGCACCTGATACTATTCAAAAGAAACTTTCAACAGTAGTACAAGTAAATAGTGGAGATACTATAGTTCTTGGTGGCTTAATAGCTCAAACTAAAGGAAAAGAAAATACGAAAGTACCTTTCTTAGGCGATATTCCAATTGTTGGAAATGCGTTTAAAAGCACAAAAGATCAGCTTAGAACAACAGAGCTTGTATTTATCATAACACCTAGGATAATTGACATATCGTCACATACCCCTATCAAGCAGACACTAAAAGATTTAGGATTTTCAAGATCTACATACGAATAATATCAGATTTATTAAATACGGGAAATTTATTTTTAAAAAGTTAAATAATAAAAATTAAAAAATATTTTATTATAGAAAATTTCCCGTATATAGCTGATAGAATCTATAACATGAATTCAATACATTTACTCAATAATATTTGTCAAATTTAAAAAAAATAATTTATTTACACATAACTTTATATTTATGTAACCAAAAAATATATTGACAAAGAAATACTTTTAGGCTAAAATTTATAATAGTATAAAAATAATTATTTTATATAAAATTTAACTTAAAACAAAAGTAGCTGTATTAAAATATATCAAAGAATATTATGTATACAGTAAGTTATTATGTATATATTTTTCTAAAAAATAGGAATTGCAAGTGTTGATATTAAACAATATAATAGATTTTAAAAGAAGCTATATAACGCAAGCAAAATATGGCAAAAATAATACAAAATATTTACTTGCTATATTATTAATATCTGTAGCTTTAGGTTCAGAAAATTTTACAGAAAAAAATCACCAAGCAAGTATTAAGTCGCATGAAATCAATATTAATCAAAATGAACTATTTAAAAATATGCATAATAAAAAAAAACAAATTATAATAAAAACTCCTGATGGAAAAATTATGAATATAAAATTAAACAATGCAGATTTTAAAAATAACAATTCTACAAACACACAAGATAAAAGAAAATTATTAAAATTTGAAATACAATCCTCTAACTTTAAAATCTCAATAGATGAATTAGAAAGAAGATTTGAAAAATCACATAGCTATAACTTTGCTATAATATTAGCTAAATTATATTATGATAAAAGAGATTATAAGAATAGTGAAAAATGGTCTATCATAGCCAATGAATTGAACAGCGACGATGAAAGAAGTTGGGTATTTTTTGCAAAATCAAAAAATCAATTAGGAAAAAAAGATGAGGCTATTAGAATTTTAAGAATTTATAACGAGAGAGTAAATTCTAAAACAATTGAAGAATTATTGAGCCATATAGAAAATAATGCTATATAAATTTTATAACAATAATAAAAATTATATAGCATTTATAGTATTTTACTAAATATATAGATTATATAGCTATACAAAAAAGGAGAGTTAAGTGGCAGATTTTGTTTACGAGTTATTTTTATATACTGCCTTTAAAAACAATATAATTTCTGAGGAACAAAAACAAAATATAGAAACTTTATTGCATGAAAAAATAAAATTTGAACAAGCTATCAAAGAAGTATGCAGTGATATATCAGAACAAAATATTATAAATATTCTTGCAGAACTTTATAGAACTCAAAGAATAAAACTATCCGATATAATAGAAAAATTTACTATAGATTTAACAGATTTTTTAAAATTTACTGCAAAAAAATTTAATCTAGATTATATAGACCTTGATACAATAGACATAGACTATAGATTGTCTGAAAAAATATCATTGCCTCAACTTAAAAAATACCAAGCGCTTCCAGTTAAAGAAGATGAGATAAGAGTTTATGTTGCTTTTAAAAATCCATTCGATATTGAAGCTCAAGACAAGATACAAAATATATTCAATAGAAAACTTCTAAAGGTAGTAATTTCAAATCATTCTCAAATAGACAAACATTTAAGCAAAATAGAACTTAGCGAAAGTGTTAAAGGAATAATTTCAGACATCAGAAAAGAGCTTTCCAATACAGCAATTTCTGGCAATGAAGAGAGCTCTGGCATATTAAAACTTATTGAAATTATTTTAAAAACATCTATTTTAGGCAGAGCAAGCGACATACACATAGAACCTACAGAAAACAACTGCATAGTTAGAAGCAGAATTGATGGCATACTTACAGAGACATTTGTTTTTGACAAAGATATATTTCCACCAATGGTCTCTCGCATGAAGCTACTTTCAAATATGGATATAGCAGAAAGAAGAAAACCTCAAGATGGACGTTTTTCTGCTCAGATTGCTGGCAAAGAGTATGATTTTCGTATCTCCACTCTGCCTATTCTGAATGGTGAAAGTATAGTTTTACGTATTCTTGATAAGTCAAAAGTCCTTATTAGTCTTGAAAATTTAGGAATGCATCCGGAAAGCTTTACCAAATTTAATAAAGCGATGAAAGCCCCCTATGGAATTATACTGGTTACTGGTCCTACAGGATCAGGAAAAACAACTACGCTATATGCAGCACTAAATGATATAAAAAGTGTTGAAACTAAAATAATAACAGTAGAAGACCCTGTAGAATACCAATTAAATATGATACAACAAGTTCATGTAAATGAAAAAGTTGGTCTCAACTTTGCTTCGGCGCTTAGATCTATTCTTCGTCAAGACCCTGATGTTATAATGATAGGAGAGATTAGAGATCAAGAAACTCTTCGTATAGCTATACAAGCAGCCCTTACAGGTCACTTAGTTTTTTCTACACTACACACTAATGACGCAATAAGTGCGGTTACAAGAATTGTTGACATGGGCATAGAGCCATACTTAATTAGTGGTTCACTAGTAGCTATAGAAGCCCAAAGACTTGTTAGAAAGCTATGTCCTTACTGCAAACAAAAAACCACACTTCCTTTAAAAATGCAAGAGCAATTTGAAAGTTACTTACCACAAGATTATCAATTCTACAAACATATAGGATGTGATAAATGCTCTCAAACAGGATATATGGGGCGCGAAATGATAAGTGAAATTTTGCCTATCAGTGACACCATAGCAAGCATGATAGCAAATGGAATCACAAAAGAGGAAATAAAAAAAATAGCCTACGAAGAAGGGTTTATAGATATGTTTAAAGATGGTATTATAAGGGCCGCAAGAGGAATAACTACAATAGATGAAATTTTAAGGGTTGCTAAAATATGAAATATTTTGAAGTCGAATATATGTCAAAAGGTCGTCGCCAAAAGATAGTGCTTAAAGCAAACAATCAAAATGAAGCCAAAAACTTTGCAAAACTAAAAAGTGCCGGTGCAATAGTGAAAATTGGAGAGAAAAAAACCGTCCCTCTTGAAGAACAATTTAAAGATATGATTTCTAAAGCCCAAGATTTATTTCAAAGCACCAAAATAAAAATACCAATTTTAGTGGCAGCGATAAGACAGTTGGGAGTTATGACTAATGCCGGAATTTCAATCCATGATAGTATAAAAGAAGTAGCGAATGCAACCGAAGACAGAAAAATAAAATTTATATTTGCAACTCTAAATGAAGATTTAAATCAAGGACAAAGCCTTACTGACTCCGTTTCAAAATTTAGATCAGAACTTGGAGATATAGTTGTAGCCATGATTAGACTTGGAGAAAACACAGGAAATATGGCAGAGTCTCTTACAAAGTTAGCTGAAATACTACAAGAAGTTTGGGATAATCAACAAAAATTTAAAAAAGCAATAAGATATCCTATTATAGTAATATGCGCTATAGCTATAGCTTTTTTAATAATCATGGTATATGTTGTTCCAAAATTTAAAGAGATATTTGAACAACTAGGCGCAAATTTACCACTTCCAACAAGAATACTACTAGGAATTGAAAGCGCATTAAGCAATTATGGTTTGTATATTTTAGTTGGTTTTATAGCCACCTTTTACTCCATAAGATATATGTACAGAAAAAATGATGATTTTAGATCAGGTGCCGATAAATATATGCTCAAAGTTTATCTTATAGGAAAAATCATCTTTTTTTCAACTATGAATAGATTTAATATGATATTTACAGAGCTTGTAAGATCAGGAATTCCTATAGCAGATGCTCTAGATACAGCAAGTATGACAGTTGAAAATCAAGAGATAAACAAAAAAGTCTCTACGGTAAAAATAGCAGTTGAAAGAGGAATCACCCTCACAGAAGCCTTTAGAGATACCAAGCTGTATGAAAACATGCTTATACAGATGATAAGCGCAGGAGAACAAAGCGGAAATATTGATGGAATGATGGAAAAAGTAACAGATTATTACAAGGTAAAATTTAACGATATTGTTGATAATATTTCTGCATACATAGAGCCTATTTTAATTGGTTTTATTGCTATTATGGTAGTATTTTTAGCACTTGGTATATTCATGCCTATGTGGGATCTGGCTAATGCCGTAAAAAATTAAACTAAAAAGAAGGAAAAATGAGTTATACATCAAATAGTTCAAAGGAGCGTCAAGTAAGCAGTGATGCTTTTTTGGTCTCAAAAACAGACACAAAAGGAAAAATAACATATTGCAATATGCCTTTTGCAGATATTGTTGGCGCTAAAAGCTCAGAACTTATAGGCAAACCGCACAATATAGTAAGACACCCTGATATGCCAAGAATTATTTTTAAATTTTTATGGGAATACATTAAAAATAAACAAGAAATTTTTGCATATGTCAAAAACAAAAGCTTTGACGGATCTTATTATTGGGTTTTTGCAAATGTTACAGCATCAATCGATGAAAAAGGCAACATCATAGGATATTACTCTGTACGCAGAAAGCCAAATCCTAAAGCACTTGAAATAATAATACCTTTATATCAAAGGCTTTTGGATGCAGAAAAAAGCGGTGGAATAGATGCTTCGGCAAAATTATTAGCACAAATTTTACAAGAAAAAAATACAAGCTATGATGAGCTAATGAATAATCTACAAAGACTATAAAAGGAAAAATTATGTTTTTTGGTAAAAAAGTAAATTATAATGAAATTTTAAGCGTTATCTCACAAGCTAGAAACGGTATTTTAGAACCTAGAATTTTAGACATAGATCCAAATGAACCTATAGGACAAATTGCACTTGGAATCAATGACCTTCTAGATCAAATAGAAGCTTTGCAAAGAGAGATGGGCACATGCGTAAAATCAGCAGAAAACGGAATAGTATACAGAAATATATTCGTAGAGGGCTTTAGAGGACTGTTTAAAAGCAATGCAGAGTCTATGAGTGAAGGCGTTGAAGGCATCAAAGCAGGACAAAAAGGTAAAACAAGAGGAGTTCTGTCAGAGAAATTTAGTGAACTTGGCAATGGAAATAGTGGCATTGTTGATGTGCAAAACGATCTTGATCAAAGCATTAAAAATTTAACAGAGATAGCCACAATGGCTCAGGAGACATCAAATAGAGCTAATGAAAGCATAGTAGCAGTAAACGAGCTTAGTTCTAATATGAGTGATTTAGAAAATCTTATAACTGACTCAAGCGAAGCTATAAGAAACCTAACAAACAGAACTGATGAAATTTCATCAGTTGTAAATCTAATTAAAGATATAGCAGAGCAAACAAACCTACTAGCTTTAAATGCGGCTATAGAAGCGGCACGTGCCGGAGAGCATGGGCGTGGATTTGCAGTGGTTGCCGATGAAGTAAGAAAACTGGCTGAAAATACACAAAAAGCAACAAGTGAAATAGGAATAAACATCCAAACACTTCAACAACAGACAAATGAGCTAAACGATAATTCAAATAAAATAACACAGATAGCCCAAGTTGCAAATGTAAGCGTTGCAAATTTTAGAGAGGCTATTAATGTATTCAGCCAAGGGGCTACAAAAACCGCTAAAATTTCAAAATATGTAGAAAATAAAACAGTAGGAATTATCGGGAAAATAACTCAGGTAACCTATCAACAAACCGCATACAATAACGTCATTAACGAAAGAGGAAATGACGAGGATATGCAAAGGCAATCTGATAATATGAGAAGCTGGTATGAAAATGATTGCAAAAACTACTTTAGCGGCTCAAAAAGTTATGATAAAATCAAGCTTCCGGCAGAAGAGATGAGTAGTTTGATTTACAAAAATCTACAAGAGTCCGAAAATGGCTACTCCATGAAAGATATTTCAAAATTTGTAGATAGATTTACAAAATTAAAAGAGCTTAGCAGCAATACATTTAAGATCATTGATGCTATGGTTGAAGAGAGTATATCAAACGATAAAAAATAATTTAACTACAAAAGAGATTTTAAAGATCTCTTTTGTAAATTTATAGATTTAAGAAAGAAGTTTTTTAGCACAATCGCTTATACTTTTGCCATCGCTTCTAGCGCCGATTTTTTCCTTTGCTATTTTCATTACCGTGCCTATATTAGCCCCGCTTCCGAGCTCATATATTATCGCTTCTATCTCGGCTCTTAGCTCATCCTCGCTTAGCTGTTTTGGCATGTATTCGCAGATAATCTTTATCTCGTTTTCTTCATTTTGCACCAAATCATCCCGGCCGCCTTTTTTATACTGCTCGACAGAGTCAATTCTACGTTTAATCTGAGTTTGAAGTATTGCAAGTACTTTTTCATCGCTCATTTCAACTCTCTCATCAACCTCAACCTGTTTTATTGCAGAGTTTATAAGTCTTAATGTATCACGCTTGAAGTTGTCTTTTTCTTTCATAGCAGTCTTAATATCTTCTAAAATTCGCTCTCTAATAGTCATGGTATTATCCTTTAAAATTTGATTTTAGATTATAACAATTGTAAATTTAAAGCAAAATTTAATATAATCGTCTTAAAAAGGACAAAAAATGCTTCTTGGTGTAAATATTGATCATATAGCTGTTTTAAGAGAGGCACGTAAAGTAAACGATCCTGACGTTCTGCTGGCTAGTTTTGAAGCCTATTTAGCAGGCGCCAATCAGATAACTATTCATCTTAGAGAAGATCGTCGTCATATAAATGAAACAGATGTAAAAAATATTATTACTCACTCAAAAATTCCTGTAAATTTAGAGTGTTCTGTTGACCCTGAGATAATAAATTTAGTTTTAAAATTAAAACCTTCAAGAGCTACGTTGGTGCCGGAAAAGCGCGAAGAGCTAACTACCGAAGGTGGATTAAATTTAGAAATACCAAAATTAAAAGAAGCTATAAAAAAGCTTCAAGAAAACGAGATAGAAGTATCTCTTTTTATAGATCCAACCGAGGAGAGTGTCCAGCTGGCACACGAGCTAAAAGCCGATTGGATAGAGCTTCATACTGGAGCATATGCAAATACTTATCTGATGTTAAACTCGAATCTAGCCAATACAAACTACTCAATTAAAGAGTTACAAAAAAGCAGAAATGAGCTAAAAGAACTTATAAATTTAGAGCTTGATAAGCTAAAAGAATCCGCTAAATTTGGAGATTATCTTGGCCTTAAGGTAGCTGCCGGACATGGATTGAATTATCAAAACGTAAAAGATATAGCATCTATTCCAGAAATTAAAGAGCTAAATATCGGACAAAGTATAATTGCCAGAAGTGTTTTTGTAGGACTTAAACAAGCCATAAAAGAGATGATAGAGTGCGTAAAATAGCAATTAGCTTAGGTGATATTAATGGCATAGGACCAGAAATTGTGCTAAAAGCTCATGAAGAAATTTCTAAATTTGTAACGGCAATCTACTGCATAAACAAAGACTTGTTAAGCCTTGTTGCTAAAAAGCTAAATCTTAGCATTCCAAGTGATATGAACTTTTATGAATGCGGAAAGTGTTTTGATATAAAGCCCGGCAAAATTAGCAAAAACAGTGGTAAATTTTCGTTTGACTCTTTTAAAAATGCCATAAAACTAGCCAAAAAAGGCAAGGTAGACGCGATAACAACTCTACCAATTAACAAAGAAGCTTGGAGTAAAGCCAAAGTGCCTTTTGTAGGCCACACAGATTATCTAAAGCATAAATTTAAAAAAGATGCGATAATGATGCTTGGATGCGACGAACTTTTTGTGGCACTTTTTACTGATCACATGGCCCTTAGTAAGGTGTCAAAAGAGATAAAATCAAAAAAATTTTATAAATTTCTCATATCACTTCAAAAATGCACAAAATTTGAAAAAATAGGAGTTTTAGGCTTCAACCCTCATGCAAGCGATAACGGAGTACTTGGCGGTAAAGAAGAAAATGAAATAAAAATAGCCATAGAAAAAGCTAACATATATTTTAAAAAAGATATTTTTATAGGCCCTCTTGTTCCAGATGCAGCCTTTAATCCAAGCTCTCTTAAAAATTTAAACAGACTAGTAGCTATCTATCACGACCAAGGACTAGCACCGCTTAAAGCGCTTTACTTTGATAAAAGCATAAACGTAAGCCTAAATTTACCAATAATTAGAACAAGCGTTGATCATGGAACCGCATTTGATATCGCATATAAAGGCATTGCTGACACCTCAAGCTATATAGAGGCGATCAAATTTGCAATAAAACTGTGCGATAGTTAAAATCATGTTTTATACGCAAATGTCTTAAATTTTGGCTATTTTAAAAAAATTATAGATATAATTATTGTACTTTGACTTATTCTGGAGGTCACCTTGTCACGCGATAATCTGTTCGCATTTATTCTATTTTCAGTAGCTACTATAGGATTTTTTATCTGGGGATACGAATACATCCCGTCTCACCATTTCTTACTATTTTTAATAGCCAGCATATTTGGTATATTTATGGCGTTTAATATCGGTGGCAACGACGTTGCAAACTCCTTTGGAACAAGCGTAGGAGCAAAGACGGTTACAATCAAGCAAGCTCTTATAATAGCTGCCGTATTTGAGCTAAGTGGAGCTATTTTCGCCGGAGGAGAGGTTACAAAGACAATTAGAGAGGGTATTATACGCTTTCCTGAAACCGGGATAGACCCGATGCTTTTCGTGCTTATTATGATGTCAGCACTATTAAGTTCTGGATTATGGCTATTTATCGCTTCTAAAAAAGGGCTTCCGATATCAACTACTCACTCTATAGTAGGAGGCATTGTAGGAGCTGGGCTTACTATGGGTTTTATGACAATGGACGGAAAAGAGGCGTTGGGTATGGTATCTTGGCAAGGTATTGGCAGGATAGCTATTAGCTGGGTCATCTCTCCGCTTCTTGGAGGAATTTTATCTTACTCGATATATAGCTATATAAAAACAAGAATTATAAATCCGACTAGAATTTCTACGATTGAGCTTAAAAAGCTTAAAAAAGAGAGAAAGAGCTTCAAGGAGCAGTATCTAAGAGATCTAAAAACAAAGCCAGCAGAAGAGCAAATAAGAATATTAAGCAAAATAGCGATAATAGACGAAGAGAATATAGACGCTGAAAAAAGCGAATACAAGATGGCTATAAAATCTATGAAAGAGCGCGAAAAAACAATAGATACCTTTAGAGCTATGAGAAAGCATATCCCTATCGTAGCAGCAGTAGGAGCGATTATAATATCTGCGATGATGCTATTTAAGGGGCTTAAACATCTAAATTTTGATGTAGGACTCATAGGAACCATCTGGATCATATGTGTTATAGGTATAGTAACATACCTTGCAACCTTGGCAATGATAAATGTAATGAGTAAAAGCGATGCCGAAAAAAGCACAAATAGAATTTTCTCTTGGTTTCAAATTTTTACAGCCTCATCATTTGCCTTTTCCCATGGAGCAAACGATATAGCAAATGCTGTCGGACCTTTTGCAGCTATTTTAGACGTATTAAAAACCGGAAGCATAAACGCTACTGCACCTATTCCAAATATAGCCATGATAACGTTTGGTATCGCACTCGTTGTAGGACTCTGGTTTTTAGGCAAAGAAGTTATCATGACCATAGGATCTAAACTTGCAGAGATACTGCCAACCACTGGTTTTAGCGCCGAGCTTGGAGCTAGCGCTGTGATACTATTTGCTACAAAGCTTGGTATTCCTGTTTCATCAACACATATTCTAATAGGAGCTGTTCTTGGAATAGGAGTCTTTAATAAGGATGCAAACTGGGCTATGGTTAAGCCTATCGTGCTTGCTTGGGTTATAACTCTACCGATAGCTGGTGGATCGGCAGCGATCATTTATGTCATATTAAAAAGTATTCTTGGATTATAAAATTAGCAAATACGAATGAAATTTATAAAAATATTTTAGGCTTCATAAAAATATAAAGAAGCCTAAAATATAAATTTGAAATTAGTGTTTTAATTGCACTTATATATATGAGCATAAACTACATATGTATCTAAAAATAAATCTTTATATCCGGCCTGTCTACCAACCTCGCAATCCATAATTTTTACTGAAAAAAATCCTTGGCGTTGACAAGTGCTTTTTTCTCTTACAATGACAGCTTTCATATTTTTACCAAAATAAGCAGTTTTATTCTTTAAGTCATTATATGCTTCTTGTTTTTTATTTTGATAAATTTCTTCATAAGTAAACATATAGCCACCATTATCTATATTTTTACCTACAGTATTACCAGAATTTCTACCTTCTACTTCACTTATAAATTCACAACCAGCTGGCACTTCTCTTAAAATAGGTATAGCTCTAGCTTCTGGATTTAAAATAATAGCTTCTTTCATACTGCAGCCAAAAAACAAAAAACCTATAGCGAAAAGCGTACCTATTCTAAAATATGATTTTTTCATAACAACTCCTTAGAAAAATACTACATTTTATCAAAAGAAATTATAAATTTAAATTAAACAAATCTATCAATAGAATTAAATTTTAAAATTCTCTATCTCATTAAAATTTAGATATCTGTAAATTTCATCCTCTTTGCCTGCGATTTTATGAGGAACTATCCTCATATACTCTTCCACGCTCGGAAGTCTTCCAAGTAGAGCGCAAACCGCGGCAAGTTCCGCGCTTCCAAGATAAACCTTTGCGCCAAGCCCCATTCGGTTGTCAAAATTTCTAGTCGAGGTTGAAAAGACAACGGCGTTATCCTCGACTCGCGCTTGATTTCCCATACAAAGCGAGCAACCGGGCACCTCTATACGCGCTTTTACACTTCTAAAGACGTCATAATACCCCTCACGTTCAAGCTTATCCTTATCCATCTTCGTAGGCGGCACAACCCAAAGGCGCGTAGGTATCTCGCCCTCGCCTCTTAGCACTTCGGCTAAAGCGCGGTAGTGTCCGATATTTGTCATACAGCTTCCCACAAAGACCTCATCGATCTTCTTGGCACGTCTTTCATCGGCTAAAATTTCACTAATAGTCGCCACATCGTCGGGATCGTTCGGACAAGCAAGTATCGGCTCGGTTATCTCGTCTAAATTTATCTCTATCACTTCGGCGTACTTGGCATTGCTATCGGCTTTTAGAAGGGTTGGATTTGCCAGCCACTCGCGCATCTTGTTAGCTCTTCGCTCAAGAGTCGCCCTGCTTTCATACCCTGCTTTTATCATCGCTTCAATGAGAGTTATGTTTGATCTTATATACTCTATCACTGGCGCTTTATCAAGAGCAACCACGCAAGCTGCCGACGATCTTTCCGCCGAAGCGTCGCTTAGCTCAAATGCCTGCTCTACTTTTAGGCTCTCAAGCCCTTCGATCTCTAAAATTTTGCCCGCAAAGATGTTTCTTTTATTTTTCTTTTCTATGGTTAGCAGCCCGCGCTTGATCGCATAATAAGGTATCGCATTTACTAGATCCCTAAGAGTAACACCTCTTTGAAGCCTGCCTTTAAATCGCACTAAAACGGACTCGGGCATGTTTAAAGGCATAACGCCAAGCACCGCCGCAAACGCCACAAGACCGCTTCCGGCTGGAAAGCTTATGCCGATAGGAAAGCGCGTATGACTATCGCCGCCTGTTCCAAGAGTATCGGGAAGCACCATGCGATTTAGCCACGAGTGTATGACGCCGTCTCCTGGTTTTAGGCTAACTCCGCCGCGAGAGTTCATAAATTTTGGCAAAGTCTTATGCGTGATCGCATCGCTTGGCTTAGGGTAAGCCGCCGTATGACAAAAGCTCTGAAGCACGAAATCGGCCGAAAATCCAAGGCTTGCAAGCTCTTTTATCTCATCTCTTGTCATAGGCCCCGTGGTGTCTTGACTGCCTACGGTCAAAGTCAAAGGCTCGACGTAAGAATTTGGTCGCACGCCTTGCATGCCGCACGCCTTTCCTACTATCTTTTGAGCCAGAGTAAAGCCAAATTCGCCATCATCCTTAGGCTGAGTAGGCTTAGTAAATATCTGCTCATCTCCCAAATTTAACGCCGCTCTAGCCTTCATGCAAAGCCCGCGACCGATGATAAGCGGTATGCGCCCGCCTGCTCTAAGTTCATCAAGTAGGGTATTTGGCATAAGCGTAAAGCGACTTACGACCTTACCCGCGCGCACTATCTCACCTTTATAAGGGTAAATTTCTATCTCATCGCCCATCTCAAGCGAGCTTACGTCAGCGATTATAGGTAGTGTGCCGCTATCTTCTGCGGTGTTAAAAAATATCGGAGCGATAGTCGTGCCGATAACTATGCCGCCTGTTTTTTTGTTTGGCACGCCGTAAATGTCTCGCCCTAAATGCCACTGGATAGAGTTGATACCGCTTTTTCTACTTGAGCCGGTACCCACGACATCGCCTGCGTAAACTACTTCACATCCGCTTTTTTTAAGCTCAGCTATCTTCTCAAGGCTTCCCGGCTGTCTTCTAATGAGCATCGCATTAGCATGAAGCGGGATATCGGAGCGAGTAAATGCCTCACTAGCCGGGCTTAGATCATCAGTGTTCGTTTCTCCTGGCACCTTAAATACAACCGCCTTTATCACCTCATCAAGCGGCTTACGCGATAAAAACCACTCTGCATTCGCCCATGAGGTTATAACTTCCCTAGCAAATTCGTTACTTTTGCTTAAATTTAGCACGTCATTAAAATAATCATGCACAAAAATAGTCTCTTTAAGCACCTCACAGGCAACCTTTGCCACTGCTTTATCGCTATTTTGAAGCGAGGCTATAAGCACGATCACGCTATATCCCCCAAGCATAGGCTTTAGCATGCTTACAGCGCTTAGCTTATCAACGCCAGCAATCTTAACATCGTGATTTATAATCTCGTTTAAAAATTCAGCCTTTACCTTAGCCGCATCATCAACGCCAGGATTTACTCTAGTGGCAAGTAAATTTATAAGCTCGGCTTGCCTTTTATCGCCATCTTTTAAAAGCTCGCAAACTTGCTTTGTCTGCTCAGCACTCAAAGCAAGCGGCGGAATACCGAGCGATGCCCTTTCATCAACGTGTTTTTCATACTCTTTAAAAAAATCCATTACCGATCCTTTTGCTTACTATAAATAAGCTGCAAATTTTAACTATTTAGTCCTATTTTATCCAAAAACGCATAAGAAACTAAACTAAAATTTGCTAAATTTAAGGATACGAAACCAAAAGGAGTAATTTTGCAAAAAACCCACTTAAAATCCCCAATAGGCATCTTAGAAATTTGCGCAGATGAAAACGGAATTTGCGAGCTAAATTTCGTGGATAAATTTGTAAAAACAGAGGTTAAAGATAAAAATTTAAAGCTTTGCTTAAAAGAGCTTGATGAGTATTTTAATGGAAATTTGCACGAGTTTAAATGCAAATTTCAAATTTCAGGTACTCCTTTTCAAAAAAGCGTATATGAAGCGCTGCTTAAAATTCCTTACGGAAAGACCATAACCTATGCCGAGCTAGCTAAAAACATAGAGAGGCAAAAAGCTTGCCGTGCGGTCGGCTCTGCAAACAGCAAAAACAAAATCCCTATCATCATCCCTTGTCACCGAGTGATTGCTGGCAACTCACTTGGCGGATACTCAGGCGGCGAAGGTTTAAAAACAAAAATTTGGCTGATAAATCATGAAGATACCCATAAATCAAATAATTAACTATATCAAAATATTTTTAAACCTGACTCTATACTGCAACTAAATATCATATATAATTTGACCAATATATTCAATCCAAAATAAAAATAAAAGCATCAAAAATATTTAGTTTGATAGGTGGCATAAAGTAGATGATTAAAAATGTTACTTAAATAAAGTTTTCTAAAAAACAAAAAAAGATTTAAAAAAGTATGCAATAAAATAGTACCTGTAAAATACTATAAAAGAAAAGCAAATATTATAGAACAAAAATATTACAATTATTGAATCTATATATTAATAGCACTTTGAAACTATTAAATATGAATATCAATATAAATAAAAAATAATACTATTAAAAACTATAAAAATATGATTATCATATACAAATCAAATTAGGATCTAAAACAAACAAAAGGGTACTAAAAACTATAATAAAACCAAATATAACAAATAGGCTCTATAATTATAAAAACAAATCTATATGGAATAAAATATTACACAATAAAAAATAAATTTAATCAATCATCAAAACAATAATTATTGAAACATATCACTAATGCGCCATAAAATTAAATAAACCAAATTATATACAAAAAGCATAAACCATTATTATCAAAAATCTAAATATTTTTTTGATAATAAGAGATTATTCTATTGTGAATTAGTAAGGACATATATATAACTACTCCACCGATGATAAGGCGCGCAAGGTCTGCATCCTTATGCCAAAATACTAAATTTACGATGATCGCAGCAGGTATAAGCGCGTTATTCATGATCGCCAAAGTGCCACTATCAACCTCGCAAGCACCTTTGTTCCACATAAAATACCCAAGTCCGCTAGCTCCGACCCCAAGCCATAGAAGCACTAAAGACTGAGTCGTATCAAGCGAAATTTTCTCAAAATTTCCAAACATACCAAACGCAAATCCCGTTACCAAGCAAGCTCCTACAAAAAACCAGCCAAAAAGACCCTTTTGTTCGTTAAATCCTTTATCTTCAAGTAAAAATTTATACGCACTCTGTCCAACGCCAAAGCATAAATTCGCACCCTGAACCATTAAAAATCCAAGCCAAAAGCTGCTATTTATACTGCCGTATTTGATGATAAAAGCTCCCAAAACCGCAACCGCAACGCTAAGTAGATAAAGAGGTCGCAAACGCCTAGCGAAAAGATCATAAACCACGCTCACATAAAAAGGTGTAAATATCGTAAAAAGCGCTACTTCAGGCACACTTAGATACAAAAACGAGTTATAGTAAAAGATATACATAGCTCCTATTTGAATAGCTCCGATAAGTGTGATTTTAGCGTACATGGCGGCATTTTTTGCCTCAAATTTCATAAAGGGCAAAAAGACCAAAAGCGCTAAAAAAACGCGCGAAAATGCCGCAAAATAGCTATCTACCCTGCCTGCTAAAAACTCCCCTATCAAACTAAAACTAAAAGCCCAAAGCAACGTTACAAAAACAAGTTTATTCACCGATTATCCTTAATAAAAATTTTAAAATGATAATAAATTAGCCTTAAATCTAGCTTCCCGCCGTCTGCGGCTCAAATTCCAAAAACTCCCTCATCATGCAAGCTCCACTAGCTCCAACATCCTTTATAAGGCTTAAATTTTTGAAATTTATCCCGCCGATAGCGTATGTTTTGATGTTTAAATTTGCACAAATTTCTTTTAAAAATTCTAGCCCTCTAGGTGGTGCACCCTCATGACTCTTAGTTTTAAAGATATGCCCTGCTATGACATAACTTGCACCTAAATTTTGTGCTAGAATGGCTTCGTCGAGAGAATGAACCGAAACTCCGATAGTTAAATTTTCATTTTTAACCAAGTCTCGTTTCGTTTTTGTCTCGTTAAATTTCAAAAACTCTCCAAAAGAAAGGTGTAAATTTTTAATTCCAAGACTTAAAGCAACATCCAAATGAGTATGCAAAATAAGCCTAGTGCTTGAATTTTTAGTGATTTTTAGCACCTCTAAGACCAAATGTTCATACTCGCACTCATCCAAGTCCTTTTCTCTTAAGATGACAGCATTTGGCTTTTTTTCGCTAACTATATGCGATAAATCTCCTAAAAAATCGCTACTTAAGTGCCTATTTGTAACACAAATGAGCTCAAACATAGATGTGATTACTCATCACAGGTTGCAGATTAAGAGCTAAGATATCTTTATAAATTTCATCCACTCCACGAGTATCGTCTATCTCAAACTGCTCATCGCCTCTTTTGACTCCATCCAAGTGAGTGCCGACTCCAACGCTAACTCCTGCTGAAATTTTGCTAGCGGCTACTTTTATGATACCGTTTCTAAATTTGGCATTCTCGCGCGTTGAGATCGTGATATTAGCAAAAGGAAGAAAAATTCTATAAGCGCAAATTACCTGAAAAAGGCTTTTTTCATCAACTTCGCCCGCATTTACTTCACTTTTATTTTTAGCAGGTCTTAGTCGAGGGCAGGATATAGCGATTTCTGCATGCGGGTATTTTTGCTGAATGAAATTTGCATGAATCGCCGTCGCAAAAGCATCTTTTCTAAAGTCATCAAGCCCAAGTAAGGCGGCAAATCCGACACCTCTCATACCGCCCATAAGAGCTCTTTCTTGAGCGTTAAAGCGGTAAGCAAAGCTCATCTTTTGTCCGCCGATATGAACCTTGGCATATTTTTCGGGACTATAAGTCTCTTGAAACACTATCACATAATCCACGCCACACTCATGCAGGTATGCGTATTCGTCAGAATTTAGCGGATAAATCTCAACTCCGACATTGCTAAATAGCTTTGAAGCCTCCTTGCAAGCTTCTCCGATATAGCTTAAATCGCGCTTCTTAGCACTCTCACCCGTAAGGATTAGCACGTCCTTAAGTCCGCTTTTTGCGATACTTTCAAGCTCTGTTTTTATCTCATCTACCTTTAGCCTTAGGCGCGAAATTTTATTATGCGAGCTAAATCCGCAATACACGCAGTTACTATCACAAAAATTTGAGATATAAAGCGGAGTAAAAAGCTCAATGCCGTTTCCAAAATGCCTTTTCATATCACTTTGAGCGCGCGCCGCCATCTCTTCTAAAAACTCGCCAGCCGCAGGACTTAAAAGCGCACGAAGCCCTTCTACATCGACACGACTCATACCAAGAGCTCTTTTTACATCAGACTTTGTATAGCCCTCATAGTTGTAGTTTTCACGCAAATTTAAGACACGATTCATCAAGCTTTTATCTATGCGCTGCATGCCGTCCATATAGCTCATCACGTCAAAATTTTTCACACCCTACTCCAAAAATCCGCTTAACGGACTAGACGCTCTTGCCGCTTCGCTAATCTCGCCAAGCCCCGCCAGATAAGCAAGCCTGCCAGCCTCAATAGAGAGTGCAAAAGCTTTTGCCATCGCTCGCACATCTCCTGAAGTGGCTATAGCCGTATTTGCCATCACGGCAGCGCAACCCATCTGCATAGCCTCACAAGCCTGAGCGGGGTTTCCGATACCTGCATCAACTATCACGGGCAGTTCTATCTCGTCTATTAAAATTTTGATAAATTCACGAGTGGCGAGTCCTTTATTTGTGCCAATAGGCGCGCCAAGAGGCATCACGCAAGCAGCACCTGCATTTACAAGATCGCGCGCTACGTTTAGATCAGGATACATGTAAGGCATCACGATAAAGCCCAAATTCGCAAGTTTTTCCGTCGCTTTTATCGTCTCGTAGTTATCAGGTAGCAGATATCTGCTGTCTTTTATACACTCGACTTTAACGAAGTCGCCACATCCAAGCTCACGCGCAAGTTTTGCGATACGCACGGCTTCATCGGCGTTTCTGGCTCCTGAGGTGTTTGGCAGGATGGTAATATCCTTCGGGATAAAATCAAGTATATTTTCACTTCCGCCTTCATTTACTCTGCGAAGCGCGAGTGTAACGATCTGAGCTTTTGCGTCTTTTATCGCAGCCTCAAGTAAAGTTAAAGAAAACTTACCAGAACCCAATATAAAGCGAGAGCTAAATTTATGCCCGCCAAGCTCTAAAAAATCATCTTTAATATCCATCATCCACCACCTACAAAACAAACTATCTCGACTCTATCTCCATCATTGAATTTGGAGTCAAATTTATCCCTCGGCAAAATCTCGCCATTGATTTCCACAGCCATATACTCTTTATTGAATCCTTTTTGACAAGCGAATTCATGGACGCTTTTTCCGATGAAGCCACTCTCATCTTTTCCGTTTATAATAAGCATATTTTTTCTTTGGGTTAAATTTGCATCAGAAGTAGCGCATCTTCCTACGTCGGCATTATCCGCTTCAGGTTTAAGGGTCTAAGGCCTGCGCCTAATCTCAGCTAACACTCCCCTGACACTTCTTGTGATTATACTTATTTTTTCTAAATTTACGCAAGCTTATTTGGCTATCTTGACTCGCTCTTCACGCTTAAAATACTAGCCGCCAATGCATAAAAAACTATACTCAAACTAACGCAAAGTCCAAATAGACTTATGGCGTTTGTCGAACTAAAAGAGAGCATAAAAAATGATATAAAGCTCGTCAGCGATGCGGCCAAAATACCAAAAATACGCTCGTCACTCACTAAATCTTGATTCATTGCAAATATCATATAATCAATCCCAACAGCACTTGCCAATATGAGTCCAAATACGACGAATATATTTACATGAAGATTAAAAATAACAAATCCGCACAATACTATAAGTACACCAAGAGCAATAAGGCTCATTACAATAAAAGCTTTATTAAGTCCAAAAAATAACCATAAAATCACAAAAGCTATGCAAAATGCGGCTATCTTTAATATCACCGCAGAGTGCTTTGCCTCGGTAAAATTTTGATTTAGAGTATCTACAAAATTAACACTAAAAGCATTATACTTAGCTAAGATCTCGCTGCTTTGATTATTTTTTATAAATCCATCGGCATATATTATGCTACTTTTATTCTCTAACATAAATTTTCTAAATTCTCTTGCTAAATCGCTACTTAAAATTTCATCAACACTCAGCGTATTTAAATTAACAATCCTCTTAAATTCGGCCTTTAATAGCTCCTCATCAATGCCTAAGCTTTGATAAAAACCAGATATTTTACTATCGATTTTAGCCTTTTTAAATAGCTCTTTTATACTATCTTGCTCTGCTTGGCTTAAAAATATTTTTGAAATTGCCGAGTAGTCTTGAATCAATTTTGCATTTTTAAGCTCCTTTATCAAAGCTCTTTCTTTAGCTACTATATCCTTGTCCGCTCTAACTACTATCATTAAATTTGAGACGTTTGCACCTGTTATATGTGCGATTTTTATGGAATCATCAAGCAAATTTTGCGGAGAATTAGAATAATCTCTAATATTATCACTCACAATTATTTTAGAAAAATTTATCATCAAAAACGAAGAAGAGATAATAAATAGTAATATTAAAAATTTAAATCCTATTTTCTTTGACAATAAAATGCAAAAACTATGAAACCATATCAAAATTTTACTAAATCCAATACTCTGTGAAAAAATCTTGCCCTCCAGTAATAAAGGCAAGCAAAAATATGTGAATAAAAACGCTCCAAACAGTGTAAAAAATGAAAACACCGCGACCTGTCTTAATAATTCAAGAGGAGCTAAGATAAATACCGCATATCCACTCATAGTGATAAAAAGACCTAGTATAAAAATTTTTAGCATACTTTGTATACTGTGGCTTTGTATCTTTTGATTTTTAAATTTACCAAGCCAGTGAAGTGCGAAATCAAACATTAGTCCAACGAGGCTAGTGCTAATAATAACCACCATAACATGAAGCTGATCAAACAGCAAAAGTGAGGCGCAAAATCCACAGGCAAATCCAAAAATAGCTATAAAAACGATATTAAAAATTGAGAAATTTCTAAATGCAAGCAGTAAAAATAGACTAGTAAGAGCCAAAGAAATAAGACTCATATATAAGCTCTCTTTATCGGCATCCATCTTTGCAAAAGCCCCATAAAGCGCACCGGAGCTTATATATGTTTTATAATTTTTAATACTAGATTGCGCTTTTAACTCTTGATAAAATTTAATAAGTTCTTTTGGATCGTAATTTGGTTTCAAACGTGCTTTTACGAGAAAAAAATTGCCATCTTCGCTCTTAATCTCAAGCATCATATCGCTTATATTCAATCTTATTTTTTCATCAAACATACTTGAGTGAGTCGCAAGTGCGAAAAAATCATCCCTTGCGCTTAAAGGCCTAAATATAAATTGATTTAAAAAACTTTCTGCACTCTCTTTAAAAAACTCATCAGTCTTATTTATAATTTTATCTACGGCAGATCTATTTAATAGAGCTAATTTTAAACGTCCAAGGTCATCTAAATATTTTTTTGTATCGATATCAACAGTAGCGCTAAATTTTTCAAAAAGTCCGGTTTTATTAGCCAAAATTTCCGTGCTTTTCATAAACTCTTTCGAGTCTGAAACAAGTAAAAATTCATTTGACAAATCATCTTGCATAGATTTTAATACAAGCTGTTCGTTTTGATTATCTTTAAAATTTATAAGTGAAAAAATATCGGTTTCAAGTCGGTTTATATTCACAAAAATATAAAAAACGGAGACTAAAAAAATAGAAGCAAACAGTATAAAAATCGAGATTTTTTTCATCTTATGTCATAAAATTCATTTATCGTCTTATCACCGCTAACCTCAGCCAATTCGATTTTTTCTACAAATTTATCTCCAAATACTGATATATAAGAAAAAATTTGCCTAAATAAAATATTTTTTGGCTTTAGATCTATTTTCCAGCCATTTTGAAGGCTTAAAATTTGGATATCAAACTCTTTTTTAAGCTCATCCAGATCAAGTTTAACGATTGACAAAAAGAGCTTTTTATCAAAATTTTGTCCTATTTTTACTAAACCCTCACCTCTTTGCTCAAAAATTCCATCCTCTCCTATGATAACTTTTGCATTAATAGGCTTTAAAGTGTGCCAGATAAGCTCGCTCTCTTTCAAAGAAAAATTTCCATAGCTCTTAAAAGCATTAGGAAATCCGACTAAAATCTTAGTTTGAGTGAAATTTCCATCTATATTTTGAGTTTTTATATTAGCCCTTATATCCTCAGAGCTTATAGCAAAAAGGCTGATTGTAGTAGTCAAAATAGCTAATAAAATTTTCATTCCGAACTCCTTTTAAGGTACTTTTCGACAGCTTCCTTAAAGCTATCCGGCATAATAGTACAAGTCTCTTTATTTATCATATCTATAGCGATTTGTGAGGTGTTGGCAACGCTTATCTTCTCTTTGGTCTTATGATTTTTAATTAGATAAGATATCTTTAAAAAGCTTTCAAAATCCACCAATCTAGCTTCCACCTCAATCTCATCTGCGAAAAATACAGGCCTTACATATTTGATATCAAGTTTCACGATAGGAAAGGCAAAGCCATCTTTTTTCATGTTTTCGTAGTTATAGCCTATCTCGTCTAGCAGCTCGCAGCGTGCAGTCTCTAAGTATTTTACATAATTGCCGTGCCATACGACATTCATAGAATCCACATCAAAAAATTGAGCTTTTATTATAGTTGTTTTTGAGATTTGCACTACTGCCTCCAAAAATCATAAAAGTTAAACCATTGCTCGGGAGTCTGCTTGCAGCGATGCTCTAGCTCGTTTACATAATTTTTCAAATAAGGCCTCACGCTAGTTACTTTATCCCTCGAAAGCTTTATCTCGTCTGCTATCTTAGTAAATTCTATCCTAAATTTATCATTTATCTTTTGGCACCAAAGAGAGCTTATTTTTACTCCCAAAATACCGGCTATTATATATGGGCCGTGATTAAATTTAGCCTCTTTTCCCAAAAAGCTTATATTTGTAAATTTATCTCCGTTTATCGGCACGCGATCTCCCATTATACCTATATGAGTTCCGCTATCTACAATGGTTTTAAGCTCCAGCATAGCTCTTACGTCAAGCTCGTTTACAAGCAGTATTCGTATCTTTTCCCCGCTTATCTCGTTTATGATATCGTTAAATTTTCTAACATTCTCGTCATATGCCAAAATAACTATTGCAAAGCCGTCCACGCTTGTGGCTAGCTTTTTACAAATTTCAATATTTCCAAGATGAGCGGTCAATAAAATTTGACCTCTTTTTGCTCTTGTTAGCTCGGTTTTTACATATTCTACATTTACTATATCAAGTTCTTGAAAGCCTATTTTGCCTTTCCATACACGAAATTTATCGCAAATAGCCACACCAAATTGATAAAAATTTCCAAATACGCTTGTGTTTTTTAGCACATTTTCGCCTGCAAAATTTGCTAAATTTCGCCTAAATTCTTCTATGTTCTCACGCTCTTCTTTAGAAGTAAGATAGTAAAAAAACACAACTATCTTGATCACAAAATTTAGTAAAAATACTGGCAGATATTGAGTCAAAATCAATGTGAGCCTTAAAAAAAAGCTATTTGACTTCTCGTTCTTCTTCCACCACAGCTCACTATTGTTTTTAGAAAAAAGCTCCTGAAAGATAAATTTAGGCAGAGAAAAAAATCCTCTAGCATGCATAAGACTTATCATTGCATTATCTCTAAGCATTTTAAAATGAGATATTCCGCATTCTTGATAACTCACTCTTATATCTATCCACTGAGTTTTTAGCCCGCATCTATGTGCGTTTACAAGGATTTCTATATCAAATTCCATCCTATTTGTCTTGCTTATTTTTATAGCCTCTTCTATCTCTTTAAGAGGATAGATTCTAAAGCCGCACATCGCATCTTTTATCTTAAGACTCAGTGTATTTATAGCCACCCAAAAATTTGTAATCTTTCTTCCATAAACCCTTGACTTTGGAGCGGTATTGTCATAGATGGGGTTTGCGCATATTATATCTTTAGGAAATTTATTACTAATCTCTAAAAATTCATCTATCATGCTTACATCATGTTGAAAATCTGCATCAACCTGAAGCACATGAGTAAAGCCATTATCAATAGCAAACTTAAACCCATCTTTCATAGCGGCACCCTTGCCGCCATTACTCTTACGCTCTAATAGCAATATATCTTTAATCCCTTTTAAAACCTCTTTGCTGGCTTCATCAGAGCCATCATCCACGATAATAATATCAAGCTTATAAGCTTTTAGAGCCTCTATTAATTCATTGATGCGCTCTGGATGATTATAAAATGGTATCAAAAAGGCGTATTTGCTCATCCAAATTTCCTAATAAACAACTCTACCCATAGAACATTTTTCATCATTGCAAAAAATTTCAAAATATACTCTATTCTCTTTTTTCTCTATAAATATATCAAGTCTATCGTTTGGACGAACAAATTTGATATATTTTAGATTCTCTATCCTTGACGCACCGCTTAAATCTATACCTATTGACCTTGCCAGCTCGAAAATAAAATCAAGCTGCATAAAACCAGGAATTAGAGGTAAATTGGGAAAATGATTGGTGAAAATTTCAAGCTCCGCACTCATAACAGAGCTAAATTTACTCTTGCCATCTTCTAATATCTTATGCTCCCATTTTGGACAAATACTTCTAAACAAAACATTTGCAAACTCATGTTTTGCAAATTTACCTTGAGAATTTCTAGGCAGACTATCAACTATCTTAAAATATCTAACACTATTTTTAAACTCGTTTTTAAGGATATTTGAAAGCTCTGCTACTATACCCTTTTTACCATATCGTCTAAATTTACGTATCCCGTTTTCATTTAATACCAAAAGTGCAGCTAGACGCTTAAAATTTGGATGTATTTCGCAGTAGCAATCACTTAAAATTCCGCTTTCAAATAGCTTTTTCTCGATACTCTCCAGGCTTACACGCTTATCGTTTAGCTTTACTATGCGATCTATCCTTCCTTTTAATATAAGTCTGTCACCGCTTACTTCTGCCCAGTCGTTACTTTGAAAAAACTCGCACCAAGGAGAGCTTACGCCAAGGGCTTCACGCTCATCAAATTTGGCTTTAACAGCACTAAACAATCTAAGTCCATCACCAAAATTTCTAGCCACTACACCCGTCTCTGTGCTGCCGTATATGTCGACTATCTTTGCATTACAAAGTCTAGCTAACTCCTCTCTAAGCGTTTTTTTTAGCTCAGATCCCGCACTTATTATCCACTTTAGCTCTCTTATCTCGCTTGATCTTGGGCTTTTAATTAGCGCTTGAAGCAACACTGGACTGGTAATAAATATATGATTTTTAAGATCTAGTTCAAGTATTCTCTCCGAATAGTTCATCTCTTTAGAAACAACTTTTGCGCCAAGAATGATTGGCAAAAAGACCTTATATGTAAGCCCAAACATATGCTGATGAGAGACACTTGAAAAAAATATACCATCACTCTCAAAGCCAAATTCTTTAGCCAAATAAGTTGATTCTGTTATCATATCGGATAGTTTTTTTTCTATCCTTTTACTCTCTCCGCTTGAGCCTGAAGTCTTTAGAAAAAATCTGCAATCCTCGCCAAGCAAAATCTCTTCATTGCAATCAACATCAATATAGCTGCCAAAATTCTCGCTATCCACGTAGCTCTTATCGCTACTAAAAATTGGCTTTGGTAAAATATCCGGTGCAAGTCCCGCCATCATAGAGCCAAAAAATGCTACGCAAAAATCAAATGTATCACTTAGATAAATTTCAATCTCTCTTATATTATTTTCTTTTATCTTTTTTGCAAACTTCAATGCATTTACATATACGTTTCTATCGTCATCTTCAAATCTGAAGTTTTGTAACTTATTACTAAATTCTCTCATACTTTTAAAACAATCTTTCTATATAAAATTTCTCCGCCAAATAGCACTCCCATTATCATATAAGATATCACTCCACTATAAAGGCTCCAATAAATTTTATCTTCCATCAAAGACAATACATATGCGACTACACCGTTTATTACAAAAAATACACACCAAATTTTAGTTAGCTTTCTTGTGTATATTACGCCATTTTGATCTAAATTTGGCTCTTTTAGCCTTGCTATCTTAGTTATTAAGGCTTCATTTCTTAGGCTATTTGCAAATATAGCCAAAAACAAAAGACTCATTAAAACCGGATACAAAAAGGCTAGATTAGTTCCTCTAAAAATCATACAAAGCATAAAAAAAACAGCTATAAAAAAGCAGATATATTTAAAATTTCCGCTTTCAAAAAATCCCCTAATCGCCCATAAAATCCCGAGCAGACAAAGTATCCATATACTTAAACAGCTTGCGAAAAAAATAGCAAATGGATAAATGACGCTAAATATCGTAAGGATAAATTTAAGCGCCCTAAGCTTCAAATTTCTTAGCCACCGCTTTTACAATATCATCAAGGGTTTTTACATTCTTAAAATCCTCAGGCATAAGCCTATATCCGGTCTTTCTCTTGATATAATCAATCATATCTATAGCGTCTATACTATCTATCTGCAAATCTTCGTATATGAGCGTCCCTGGCTTTATTCTGTCCTCTTCTATTTCGAAAAGTTCGGTCAAAGCATCTTTTAAAATTTGAAAAATATCATCTCTTGTCATCTTTATTTCCTATTTTCAAAAATATATTTCGTAAGCGTCTCAACGCTATAAAAAATCTCTTTTAAATTTGCCGTTTTTGAATCAAGTATGAGCCCGTATCTCTTTTGAACTGCCAATCCAAGTTCCAAAGCATCTACGCTATCAAGCCCTAAGCCATCATTAAAAAGTGGTGCACTCTCATCTATATCGCTAGGCTTCATATCCTCTAAATTTAGGCTATCTATAATCAGCTCTTTGATCTCATTGATTAAATTTTGCATCTTTAAATTCCTCCTTGTAAATTTCACTCATATATAAATGCAACTTCCTAGCCCTTATTGGATCTGGTTTTTGACTTTTAAAATCCTCCAAATTCAGGCTAAAAAGCTCCTTAAACTCATATTTTATCACAACATCTGGTGTCTTATACCAAGGCTCCTTTTTTCTAAGACTCCTTGGATACATATTTATACCTATTGCAATCATTTCACTGGCTCCTTTAACAGCCATATAAGCTGCCGCCTTATGAAAAATTATCTCATCTTTGGTTCTTGTTCCCTCTGGAAATATTATTAAGCTCTCGCCTTTTTTCAAAGCATCTACGGCTTTTTGTAAAAGCTCTTCATTTTGCGTATTCGGTATATAGTTACAAGCTTTTATAGCGGCGAACAAAAATATATTTTTTTCAAGCTCTCCTTTAACAACACAATTTGCGCGTCTAACTCTAGATATCAAAAACACCACATCTAAAAGCGAAGGATGATTCGCTACTATCATCTGAGCGCTTTTTCCAAGCTTAGTTTTTATTTCATATTTATAATCAAGATAGCCAAACACTCTCGTAATCTCTATAAAAATCTTCCACGAAATCCAAACTGTATCGCGGGCAAAATTTTGAATAAACTTAATCTTATTCAATCTAAAAACCACAATTGGTATAAAAATCATATTTCCAAGCATGCATATAAGTCCAAAAATAGCAAATAGCGTGCCGGTAACTAGCTGCTTAAAGAGATGCTTAAGGTTCATAATCCCATTGCCAAGTCGAACTATTGTCACTGCTTTGCCAAGATGATTTTTTAGATGGATCAAAATTTTGTAAAAATTTGATCAGTAAATTTTCATCATTTTTGCTCTGTTTTTCTAACTTAGCGAGCCTTAAATTTTCACCTCTACTCACTATAAGGGCTGCCATACAAGAAGCTGAATTCTCAATGTAGTAGCTTTGCTTGATAGCTTCATGGTATGCTATCACAAGCACTTTATCTACGCCTTCGTTAAAGTACAAACTAGCTT
This sequence comes from Campylobacter sp. RM16192, assembly GCF_004803855.2. Lineage (NCBI taxonomy): Bacteria > Pseudomonadati > Campylobacterota > Epsilonproteobacteria > Campylobacterales > Campylobacteraceae > Campylobacter > Campylobacter sp. RM16192. The sequence goes on from NZ_CP012552.1 coordinate 1,091,293, forward strand.
CAATCAAAGCATACTCAAGAGGCGCAAAGGCTGAAATAGCCGAAATTTCACTATTATTTTTCATGCTTATACTAAGCAGTGAAGAAAGAGCATTATGAACCGACAAAGAAAAAGATGTAGGAGATATAAGCTCATTTGCCGCAAGAGTTTTTTCGAGCTCAAAACATCTATTTATCTCTCCCGCGTATGAGCTAAAAACTACTGGGATATCGAAGGTTTTAAATTCTTTCGTCAAATCGAACGCACACTTAGCGGCTTTGCTTAATCTGCGTCTTTCAAGTGGAGGAATATGTGAAATTTCAAAATCCCTCTTGTATCTTAAAAGAGTAGTATCTTCACAATCGTCAAAAACAATAGCATCAAAAAAATCTACACTAAAGCTTAAATTCATTATTTAGCTATATCGCCTCTTAACGTTACCCCTGCCATTAAAGCACCGGCGCCACACTGAAACTGAGTCTTTGAGTCAAAAGGTTGCTTTTTATAATATCCAGTGATATTTATTACTCTAGTTCCACCCTCTCTTACAGCCCTTTCCTGAAAAGTTTTAAGAGCTGATAAAAACGCCCGTTCACAAGCTTCTTGATCGCTTTTATTAAAAGCATTTGTCTTTTTATTAGACATTAGATCTTTTTGCAGTATCTCACCCTTGCTTCCGGAACCAAAGCTAAATTTTATATTAGGATTTAGCACTCTTATGGCCTTCGGCGAAGTTAAAAGATTATCTATAGAAAAATAAAGCACTTCATCACGCGCACTCAAACCGACTCCTAATGCTAAAATAGCAATTGCTGTAAAAAATTTATTCATATTCTTTCCTCGATTTAGTTTTTCAAATCAGCCCTCAAAGCAACAGTAGTTTTTGTTCCGCCTACAGCACATTGAAATTTATCTCTGCTATCATAAATTTCATTTTTAAAATTTCCTTGAATATTGACTATAGTTTTAGACCCATTTTTTTCGGCTACCTTTTGTAAATTCCTTAACGCAGCCAAAAATGCATAATAGCAAGATTTTGTATAATCAACCTTTGGTTCTTCATCTTGATAGTCTTTATTAAACATATTATCTGGCTTATCTCTATATCTTATAGTAGAGCCATTGACCTTAATTGATTTCAACTCTTCGTGGTGTTGTTTAGAAAACTCCATAATAAAATCACTTCTTACATACTCCGAAGCCCTTTTTAAATTTAAAGCATCTGCTATATTATGATAAAAAATTTGATCCTTACCAAGAGCAAATACACTAAACACAGCTAAAGCAATAAGCTTTTTCATAATATATCTCCTTTTAATCAATTTTTTTAAATATCAAAGAGGTATTAACTCCACCAAATGCAAAGTTGTTACTCATCACAAAATTTGTTTTAATAGAAGTTTGCTCTTTTAAATAATTCAGTCTGGCACACTCGCTATCCACGTTTTTTAAATTTATAGTAGGGAAAAAATGCTCTTCATTCATCATCATTATGCTAAATATAGCCTCAAGTCCACCGCAGGCTCCAAGAGTATGCCCCAGATAACTTTTTAAAGAACTAATCGCCACCTTGTCTCCAAAAAGCTCGTTTGTAGCGTAGCTTTCAGCTATATCTCCGTGTTTTGTGGCGGTTGCGTGAGCGTTAATGTAACCGATTTTTTCAGGATTTAAATTAGCATCTTTTAAAGCAAGCATCATCGCGCCTTTCATAGTTTCACTTTGAGGACGAGTGATATGCGTTCCATCGCAGTTTGAACCAAATCCAACAACTTCGGCATAAATTTTAGCTCCTCTTTTTAATGCGCTCTCTTCACTCTCCAACAAAAGCATTCCTGCACCCTCTCCTAGCACTAGCCCATCACGATCTTTGTCAAAAGGTGATGGTGATAGCTCTGGAGTCTGGTTTTTAACACTTGTGGCATAAAGAGTATCAAACACATAAGCCTCGCTAGGACAAAGCTCCTCTGCTCCACCCGCCAGCATCATATCTATCATTCCATATTTTATACTCTCATAAGCATAACCAATTGCATGAGAGCCACTGGTACAAGCTGAAGAAGTGGGTATAATTCGACCTTTTAAAGAGTAAAACAGAGCTATATTTGCAGCCGTAGTATGAGGCATCATCTTTATATAAGTATTTGCATTGCAGTCGCTCGAACCGTTTATCAAAAGCTGAGCCATAGACCTTATAGAATCAGTAGATCCTGTCGAGCTACCGCAGGCTACTCCCAATCTACCGTCCTTTATATTCTCATCATCTATCAACCCGGCATCTATTAGCACCGCTCCTGCAGCCTCTACGCTATATCTTGATACTATGCCTAAGCTTCTAAGCTGCTTTCTGTCCCACTCTTTTGGATGCTCATAGTTTATAATAGGAGCTGCTAACCTGGTGTTTAAATCTACAAATTTATCCCATTCACCCATATATATTACAGCATTTTTTTCAGCTTGAAATTTATGTTTTATATCACTCCAGCTCTTACCAAAGGCACTTACCATTCCTATTCCGGTTACAAAAACTCTTCTCAACACAATCCTCCATTTACCCCAATAACCTGTCTAGTAATATATGCCGCGTCTTCACTTAGTAAAAATTCTATCAAAGGCGCTACTTCATCGGCCTTGCCGGCTCTTTTTGCAGGAATCATCTTTAAAATTTCATCCATAGGCAAATTTCCATCCGTCATATCAGTCTCTATTAGTCCGGGTGCCACGCAGTTAACGGTAATATTTCTTGATGCAAGCTCTATGGCTAAAGCCTTTACAGCGCCTATTATGCCTGCCTTGCTAGCAGAATAATTAACCTGCCCTCGGTTACCTATGATACCAGAAACCGAACTAATAGCTACTATGCGAGCAGGTTTTCTTGTGCGAACCATAGGCAAAATAATAGGTTTTAAAACATTATAAAAACTATTTAAATTAGTATCTATCACATTAAACCAATCATCTTCCTCGATTGCCGCAAAAGTATTATCACGCGTAATTCCAGCATTTAAAACTACACCATAATAAACACCGTTAGTCTCTATATCTCTTTGGATATTATATCTTGCACTATCGGTATCGCTGACATCAAAGACTAAGCTCTTTAAATTTAATTCGTTTTGTAAATTTATTAATTTCTCACTTTCACTTCTGCCGTGCAAAACTACATCGTATCCGGCTTTTTTTAGCCTTCTTGCCACTGCCTCGCCAATACCTCTACTAGAGCCAGTAACCAACACTCTCTTAGTCATTTAATACCTTTTGTAAAAAATCATCATCAGGACTTATTACACTTAAACTAGCTTTTGAGCCAAGTATTCCATTTACATAAAGCTCGCAATCATAAACTCCAAAGCCACTATCATCTTGAATTGAGCAGATCGATACGACTTCTACCTCGTCTCCAACACTCAAGCAAGGAATAAATATCTCAAATTTTCTACTTCCCAGCAAAAATCCAAGTCCCGATTTTTTACCTGACTCTTCACGAGTTTTAGAGTCATATACGCCAAGAGCTTGAGCCATAATCTCGATAGCCTTATACATCTCTATCTTACCGTCTCTTAAAAAACCATTATCCTCTTTAATAACACTTCTTGTCTTAATTTTTCCTGCGCCAAATTCAACAACTTCATCTATCATAATAATCTTTGAAGCATGAGGAAGGTGGTCTGATATATTCAATTTAATCTCCTAAAAACTATAGCTGCGTTATCTCCACCAAATGCAAAAGATAATGACATTGCGGATTTAACTACTGCCTTTTGTCCAAATTTTACTAGATTTATTGGACAAATGCTATCATCATAAACTCCATCATAGATATGAGGCGGCAAAATACTCTCATCATTCTGACAAAGCATAACACAAACCGCACTCTCTATTGCGCCGGCGGCACCGAGCGTGTGTCCTATGGATGGCTTTATAGAGCTTGACGGAACATTTGGCATTATATCATGCACGACTTTGGCTTCCACCTGATCATTGGCTATAGTGCCTGTGCCATGTAAATTTATATAATCCACACTTGATATTTTAGCTCTATCAAGTGCACTTTTAACACAAATAGTCTGCATTTTAGCACTGAAATCCGGCTGTGTAGTATGGAATGCATCACAGTTTGAATATTCAGAAGCAACTACTACATTTGAAATTTCATCCCTACTTACTAAAAAAAGAGCTGCGCCCTCTCCTATATTAATACCGTCACGATTTTTTGAAAAAGGATTGGTCTCATTTTCGCTTAAAATTCCAAGCGAATCAAATCCGTTAATCGTAAGCGTATTTAAGCTATCTACGCCACCACAAATCACTACGTCACAAATATTAGCCTCTATAAGCCTTTTTGCTTGCATTATAGCCTTAACTCCGGATGTGCAGGCTGTAGATATTGAAAATATTGCAGAATTTAATCCATAATGATAGGCTATAAACTCTGACGGATTCACAAGTGTATTACGACTAATATTAAATTTCTTAGCATCAAAGAATCCAGTCTTGGCATACTCTTTAAAGGTCTCGTAATTTTCTTCTACTCCACTGGTCGTAGCACCTATAACCACGCCAATTCTATTTTTACCATATTTTTTAATAGCTCTTAATATGATATCGTTTATGTCATCAAGAGCAGTTAATATCAACGAATTTGTACGTGTTTTAAAATGTTCTGGCGTATTTTTATTAAAATTTGCAAGAGAGGCAGTAGTCATACCTAAAATAAATTTTTTATCCTCTCTATAACTACTGCTAACACTTAAAAATCTCTTACCACTTTGTAAATTTACTATGTTTTCATTACTATTTTTACCCGCTGCACTAATCATAGAGGGTTTACTTATATATATCAACTATTCTTACCTTAAAATTTTCATTATCTATTAAAAACATAGATTTGGAATTATTAAATTCTATCATATCTAGCACTTTAACAAAAAGCTCGTTATATGCTTTTTTAGGTGGCAAAAAACCTATGCTTTCAAATTTGCCATCAGACTTTAAGACACGCCTCGCAAGAGGTGTTCCTAGTGAATCCAGCATAGTAAAATTATAATTCTCATCAATATGAGATACATAAAGCTTCTTTAATCCACTTTCGGTAATTATCTCAAACATTACACTATCAAATTTTGGTAAATCAGGACTTCTAAATTTATCAACACATCCTATAAAAAATATACATATAGTAAAAAATATAATATTTTTTATTTTAGAATGTATATATGTTTTCACCTATAATAAGCCCTCTATAAATAACTTTTAACTATATAAATTTTAACATTATATCTTTTTTACCTTTAAAAACAATAGAAATGATATACTTATTACTAATCAAAAAACTCTTGTGTGTATAATTTTTATAATTTAAAGAATTGATTAATCTTAGCTCTGAAAAACCTAAATTTTCAGCCTTTAATATGGCTTCTTTTGTGGTATAAATTTGATAAAAAGTATTAATATTTTTTGATTTTTTATATATTTCTAGCTCATTTTCTGCAAAACAAAACTCACAAATAGAGCTAAAATTTCTTTGCTTTATCTCTTCTATATCAAGACCAAATTTTCCTTTTCCAAACAGCACTCCTACGCATCCATTTTTATGGCTTATGCAAAATTTTGATCGCTTCTTAAAATTACTTATTATATTGCGAGAAACAATAAATTGACTTGATGTTTTTAGGCTATGATATCTTTTGACTCTTCTTCTGTTTTTTCTATCCAATGGCTTTAAATTAAGATTTTCATATTTTTGCAATGATATATATAAAATCAATACATTTTTCACAGAATTATTATATTTGCCTCATATTTTTATAACTATAATTATACAAAAATAATTTCAAGCATTTGTTATTTTATATTTTTCTTTATAACCAGATTTATCTTCAAAAAATATCTTGCGGTATAAAAGCCCTCGGCTATCCTTGGGTCAAATTTGAAAGTTTTGTTTGTAAGGCGCTTGATGACGCCTTGTTTTTTTAGTTCTATCTCGTTACTCATCATACCCTTTCATCCAAATTAATCCATTAGTCTATCCAAATTCATTTTAACAATAAGAATTTTATAAATCAATCATCGAACTTTCTACTTTTATAATATACGCATAGCCATGCTCTTAATTGTAAGCGGACGGCAAGGAAATAAAAGATTAATTGAAAGACTTCGAAGCTTAGGATATTTTATAGTGATTAATTCCATAAACCTTAAAAGAGTTTAAAATATTTCTCATTTCCATGTTTCTTATTACAGAATAGATATTCTTTCTATACTCCACTACCTCTTTACTACTTTTATTACTGCCAATTGATACATAATCGGTTACCTCTTTAACGTTGCTAGGTTTTTCTTTTATACACTCTATTATCTTTTTACTAAGCTCTCCACGAGAGAAACGTCTATTATTAGTAATGTTTTTAGTTTTTATCTCATTTATATTATAGTTTGGATCAAATATTATAATGGCTTTATTAATAGTCTCAAGCTCAGATTGTAAATTTGAGATGATTGATTTATAATATTCGATATTTCCTTTTATTTCAGAATGTTTAGATACAAGAGCTGATATTACGTGAGTTCTACTCGCTTCGCTCCTAGCTTTTCAAGAACTGCCATATTTTATCCTCCTGCATTTATCTAAAATAATAATTCATAAACATACATTCTAATAATTCGTTACATTGAGTTATTAAACTCTAATGCAATAATCCACCAACCAATTAACCTTTACAATAAAAATGCTTCTTAAATAGACTTTGTATATTATTTTTTATAAAAGATGCAAGAAGATAGTTTTCTACTAATAAGAGTTTATTTTGAATGATTAAAAATAAACAAACTAGGCAATATAAGAGCAGAGATAGAATCAATAATATAAAACCAAAGAATAAATAAATATCTAAAATTCTAACCCAAACATATAATTATATTCTTTAGTGTAAATATCTTAGTGTTAATATTATTTATATAAATATTTTAATGGCTATTTAGATTAGATACTTAATGGATGTTTCAGTAAATTGTAGTGATTTAAATAAGTAGTAGCTTTGTATAAATAACAAAGCCCGCAACGACCTACTTTTCCAACATCCCAGTAAGGGAGAGTATCATCAGCCAGGACGAGCTTAGCTTCTTGGTTCGAGATGGAGCAAGGCGTTTCCTCGTCTGTATAGTCACGGGCAGTGTTAAATAAAGCTTATTGTTATAAACCTTATTTAACACTGTTAAAGTCAGCAAGAGTTTAAATAAACACTGCTTTACTCTTGTAAGGTTTTACCCTTAACAAGGAAGTGATGCTTATTAAAAGATAAGCAGACGACCTATTAGTACTGGTCAGCTAAAGGACTTTCATCCATTACACACCCAGCCTATCAAACATATAGTCTTTATGAGGTCTTAAAAGAAGATTCATCTTGGAGTTGGCTTCGAGCTTAGATGCTTTCAGCTCTTATCACATCCCAACTTAGCTACCGAGCGGTGCCCTTGGCAGGACAACTCGTACACCAGTGGTTGGTTCAACCCGGTCCTCTCGTACTAGGGTCAACTCTCCTCAATCTTCTTACGCCCACGGCAGATAGGGACCGAACTGTCTCACGACGTTCTGAACCCAGCTCGCGTACCGCTTTAAATGGCGAACAGCCATACCCTTGGGACCTGCTCCAGCCCCAGGATGCGATGAGCCGACATCGAGGTGCCAAACCTCCCCGTCGATGTGAGCTCTTGGGGGAGATCAGCCTGTTATCCCCGGGGTACCTTTTATCCTTTGAGCGATGGCCCTTCCACACAGAACCACCGGATCACTAAGACCGACTTTCGTCTCTGCTTGACATGTACGTCTCGCAGTTAAGCTGGCTTATACCTTTATACTCTACGAACGATTTCCAACCGTTCTGAGCCAACCTTTGTAAGCCTCCGTTACATTTTGGGAGGCGACCGCCCCAGTCAAACTACCCACCAGACATTGTCCTGCATGAGGATAACTCATGCCAGTTAGCTATCAGAATAAAAAAGAGTGGTATCTCAACAATGGCTCACTATAAACTGGCGTCTATAGATCAAAGCCTCCCACCTATCCTGCACATCTTTATCCCGATAGCAGTGTCAAGCTGTAGTAAAGGTCCACGGGGTCTTTCCGTCTTGCCGCGGGTAGGAGGAATTTTCACCTCCACTACAATTTCACTGGATCCCTCTTCGAGACAGCTCCCATCTCGTTACGCCATTCATGCAGGTCGGTATTTAACCGACAAGGAATTTCGCTACCTTAGGACCGTTATAGTTACGGCCGCCGTTTACTCGGGCTTCGATCAAACGCTTCGCAGAGCTAACGTCATCAATTAACCTTCGAGCACCGGGCAGGCGTCACACCCTATACATCCTCTTACGAGTTAGCAGAGTGCTGTGTTTTTGGTAAACAGTCGGGAGGGACTCTTTGTTGTAACCTTCTTTGCTTACAGAGTAAATCCTTAACAAAGTTAGGCACACCTTATACCGAAGATACGGTGCTATTTTGCAGAGTTCCTTGAAGAGAGTTCTTCCACGCGCCTTAGAATACTCATCCCACCCACCTGTGTCGGTTTACGGTACGGGCAACTATTACTAAACTTAGAAACTTTTCTTGGCTCGACAGTATCAAGGATTCACACGCTGTTCCGAAGAACTTTGTGTGCCTGTGGGGTCTCGGCTTAAAAAGATCCGGATTTGCCTGGATCTTAACCTACACCTTTCGACCAGCACTACCATCCGCTGGCTCCTCTAACTCTAAGCGTCCTTCCATCGCACATAATAGTTGGCATTGGAATATTAACCAATTTTCCATCGCATACCCCTTTCGGACTTTGCTTAGGACCCGGCTAACCCTACGATGACGAGCATCGCGTAGGAAACCTTGGGTTTACGGCGTTGGGGATTCTCACCCCAATTATCGCTACTCATGCCTGCATGCTCACTTCTATCCGCTCCAGCGCTCCTTACCGGTACACCTTCAACGCTGAATAGAACGCTCTCCTACCACTTGCACTTAATTATTTATACTATCAAATTTATACTGTAAATTTTAGTGCTTAATCTGAAATTTAAAAGAACGGATTAAGCGAAGTATTTTGAGATGGATTTAAATGTTGTGAAGTATTTTTTGATTGAGACTAGCCATATAGGCTGTTGATTGAGAAAAATACAAACTCATTTAAATACGCTCAAAAGACGAGCTAGTATAAATGATTAAGTGCAAGTCTAAAGCTTCGGTACTCATTTTAGCCCCGTTATATTTTCCGCGCAGAATCACTAGACCAGTGAGCTATTACGCTTTCTTTAAAGGATGGCTGCTTCTAAGCCAACCTCCTGGTTGTTTCAGTAACTCCACATCGTTTTCCACTTAAATGAGATTTAGGGACCTTAGCTGTTAGTCTGGGTTGTTCCCCTCTCGACGACGGATTTTATCACTCGCCGCCTGACTGCCATGATTACACACTAGGTATTCGGAGTTTGATAGGGTTTGGTACATTGGTGTATGCCCTAGCCCATTCAGTGCTCTACCCCCTAGTGTTACTACATGACGCTATACCTAAATATATTTCGGAGAGAACCAGCTATCACGATGTTTGATTGGCCTTTCACCCCTATCCACAAGTCATCCCATAGCTTTTCAACGCTAGCGGGTTCGGTCCTCCACTGGCTCTTACACCAGTTTCAACCTGCTCATGGATAGATCACATCGTTTCGGGTCTGCAACATCTGACTAAACGCCCTATTAAGACTCGCTTTCGCTACGGCTCCGGGTTTCCTTAACCTCGCCAGACATCACAACTCGCAGGCTCATTATGCAAAAGGCAGTCCATCACCCTGATAAATCATAGGGCTCTGAATGATTGTAAGCAAATGGTTTCAGGTTCTATTTCACTCTGATCACCTCAGTTCTTTTCACCTTTCCCTCACGGTACTTGTGCACTATCGGTCTAGTAGTAGTATTTAGGGTTGGATAGTGGTCTACCCGGCTTCAGACAGAATATCACGTGTTCCGCCCTACTCAGGATACTGCTAAGTAAAACATCGCTTTCATATACGGGAGTATCACCCTCTATGCTCAACCTTTCCAGATTGTTCTATTAGCTTTGCTTAGTCTATGTTGCAGTCCTACAACCCCGTTAGTAAACTAACGGTTTGCCCTCTTACGCGTTCGCTCGCCGCTACTAGCGTAATCTCGTTTGATTTCTTTTCCTGTTGGTACTAAGATGTTTCAATTCCCAACGTTCGCTCCATATAGGTAGTTAAGTTTGCACTTAACTGGGTTGCCCCATTCGGAAATACCCGGATCAAAGCCCCTTGACGGCTCCCCGAGTCTTATCGCAGCCTGGCACGTCCTTCATCGCCTCTACTAGCCAAGGCATCCACCACTTGCTCTTAGTAGCTTACCTTTTATTATATTAGATTAATATATTCTAATTCGCATCACTTCCTTGTTAAAGGTAATTTATAATTACCAAATTTAAACTCTCATCCCCAAGACGGAAAGCATTAACTGATATATAGATAAGTTTTAAACTCCATATATCTTGTGACGTTAAACTTCTGAATACTGATTATATTCAAGAGATAAGATATTTAAATCTTTAACAAGTCCTGTAAAATTGTTTTATTTAAAAACTTGCTTGTGACTCTTAACAATGATAAATAAAAGAACATTTAGACTTCTCAGTCTGACAAAGTCAGACTTGCGACAAGGAGCTTTGCTCCCTTGACCCACCTAAAGCACACCAACGCTTTAGGCGTTGCCGTATTTAGAAGATAATTCTATTTTTCAAAGTCTAAAGCAAACATTCTTTTTAGAACACTTGATTTAAACCTTGATATCTGTTTAGTTAAACTAACTTTTATTTATTTGCTAATTAATGGTGGGCCTAACAAGACTTGAACTTGTGACCTCACCCTTATCAGGGGTGCACTCTAACCAGCTGAGCTATAGGCCCTCTTGCTTGCTCTTTTGCATTCTATACTGCGTCAAAGCTTGGTCATAACTTCGTCACGTAGTGTATCTACGCTCCTTGTTACTCGGTCACTTTTCCTTGTCTAGAATAAAAATAGCTTCGCACTTAAATTTGGTGGAGAATAGCGGGATCGAACCGCTGACCTCCTGCGTGCAAAGCAGGCGCTCTCCCAGCTGAGCTAATTCCCCTTAACATCCTTACTTCGCATACTAGCAAAGCTAGTATTTACGAGCAGGAGTTTCACTCCCTGCACCCACCTAAAGCTATTAAGGATTTATTCTAAACTTCATTTATCACAAATCGCAAATTTAGGTTTTTGTCTAGGCAATTAAGGAATTAGACAAATTTATTAGCTGTCAATCTTTCAAAACTAAACAAGGATGATTGAGTAGATTAGTTTAATAAGGCTAATCTAAATTTTCCTTTGATGAATATCTTGTGAGAGAATATTCATTGTACTCTAGAAAGGAGGTGATCCAACCGCAGGTTCTCCTACGGTTACCTTGTTACGACTTCACCCCAGTCGCTGATTCCACTGTGGGCGGTAGCTAGTTTAGCATTCCGACTTCGAGTGAAATCAACTCCCATGGTGTGACGGGCGGTGAGTACAAGACCCGGGAACGTATTCACCGTAGCATGGCTGATCTACGATTACTAGCGATTCCGGCTTCATGGAGTCGAGTTGCAGACTCCAATCCGAACTGGGACATATTTTATAGATTTGCTCCATCTCGCGATATTGCGTCTCATTGTATATGCCATTGTAGCACGTGTGTCGCCCCGGACATAAGGGCCATGATGACTTGACGTCGTCCACACCTTCCTCCTCCTTACGAAGGCAGTCTATTTAGAGTGCTCGGCCTAACCGTTAGCAACTAAATACGTGGGTTGCGCTCGTTGCGGGACTTAACCCAACATCTCACGACACGAGCTGACGACAGCCGTGCAGCACCTGTCTTAACATTTCTGCAAGCAGACACTCTTCTATCTCTAGATGATTTGTTAGATATCAAGTCCGGGTAAGGTTCTTCGCGTATCTTCGAATTAAACCACATGCTCCACCGCTTGTGCGGGTCCCCGTCTATTCCTTTGAGTTTTAATCTTGCGACCGTACTCCCCAGGCGGTATACTTAATCCGTTAGGTGCATTACTGCCAAGACTAGCTTGGCAACAACTAGTATACATCGTTTAGGGCGTGGACTACCAGGGTATCTAATCCTGTTTGCTCCCCACGCTTTCACACATTAGCGTCAGTTAAGTTCCAGCAGATCGCCTTCGCAATGGGTATTCTTCTTGATCTCTACGGATTTTACCCCTACACCAAGAATTCCATCTGCCTCTCCCTTACTCTAGATTATCAGTTTCTCAAGCAGTTTAACGGTTAAGCCGTTAGATTTCACTCAAGACTTGATAATCCGCCTACGCGTCCTTTACGCCCAGTGATTCCGAGTAACGCTTGCACCCTCCGTATTACCGCGGCTGCTGGCACGGAGTTAGCCGGTGCTTATTCCTTGGGTACCGTCATAATTCTTTCCCAAGAAAAGGAGTTTACGCTCCGAAAAGTGTCATCCTCCACGCGGCGTTGCTGCTTCAGGGTTTCCCCCATTGAGCAATATTCCCTACTGCTGCCTCCCGTAGGAGTCTGGACCGTGTCTCAGTTCCAGTGTGACTGATCATCCTCTCAGACCAGTTACGCGTCATAGCCTTGGTGAGCCATTACCTCACCAACTAGCTGATACGATATAGCCTCATCCTACACCGAAAAACTTTCCCGACTTAACTTATGTAAAGAAGGAGTATAGAGTATTAGCAGTCGTTTCCAACTGTTGTCCTCTAGTGTAGGGCAGATTAGCTATACATTACTCACCCGTGCGCCACTAAGATATAAGAGCAAGCCCTCATATCTCCGTTCGACTTGCATGTATTAGGCACGCCGCCAGCGTTCACTCTGAGCCAGGATCAAACTCTCCATATAATTTATATGAAGTTTTTAATCAAAAAACTTTTAATTTTATAATCTATTATCTTTTAAATTAGCAAGCTAATTTAAAAGATGATTGTTTTTTAGTTTTTCTACATTAATTACTTTCCAAAGAAAGCCTATTAAAGTAGATGGCTCAATCGATCACTTGTTTAGATTTCAAAGATTGACTAATTAGTTTAACAATAGTAAATTAAAAAACTTGCTTTCTGTGAAGCGGAAATTGAAGTATATAGAAATGACGCTTAAACTAAGCTAAAAATTAGTCTAAGCGTATAAATTTTTAATCAAAATACTATTTTTGTTTACTATCTCTTTTTTTTGTAACTTTTTGTAGATATATCCAAATAGAAGCAAATAGAGCAAACATTACTATAGGCATGATCCATCCATGAGAGCTAAAGTAAGAAATGGCATTTGTAAAAATTTCTCCCATATAAAAGCTTCCTACACCAAGAATAACAGCCCATACAATAGAACTTATTACATTTAAAATGCTAAATTTAACAAATGAGTATTTTGTAAGTCCTATAGCAATAGGAACTAAGGTTTTCACACCGTATATAAATTTCTGAATAAAAATTATCCTGTCTCCATATTTTTTCATAAGTATGTGCGAAAACGCCATCTTTCGCTTATGATTTTTAAGATAAGGCATTATCATATGCTTGTTATATCTGCTTAAATATATGAGCATTGTATCGCCCAAGGCATTTGCTATAGATGCGACAACAATACTTGTGGCTAAATCCATCTTGCCGGCATAGCTTAAAATTCCTGCCGCTATTATAGCCACCATTCCTCCACCAAGAGAGTATAAAAATAAAATTGCATATCCATATGTGGATAGCGATGTAAACATTTCTTGCAAATTTTATCCTTAGAATTTAGAGAAAGAATTTAGTAGTGAAGAGTAGCCGTATGAATTTTTATTAAGTTCATTTGTATCGCTTTTTGATATCACGGCACCGCCAAAGCTAGCTCCTGCAAAAAATCCATCATTACTAGCATAGGCGTATATGCTGCTTGAAAATTTAAAATCACTAATTTTACCGTAGTTTTGACCTATCTCCCCAAATGCAAATGAAGCATCGGCTTTTAAAGTTATCTTGGCATCTTTAATATCAGAAACTATACTCTCTTTTAATATAAAAATCACAAGAGAGCTGTTTTCATAGCCTATTTGAAGACCTACGCTTCCACCGCTTATACTAACAGGCCAAATTTCACTAGGACTATATGGGCTTCCCACAACCATAATACCATTGCCATGCATGCCCCCCAAAATCAATCCGACTTTAGTAACTTTAGGGAAGATAACCACGGCTTTTGCATTTTGCATTAGTGCATTAATAGGTGCTCCGCTATTTTTACGCATTGTTAGAGTAAATGAATTAGAAGCGTCAAGCACAAGCTCATCATTAGAAAACAACAATGAAATTCCAAAAATCAACATTAAAATTTTTTTCATCATACCACCTACTTCGCGAAATCTACAGCACGAACCTCTCTAATAACATTTACCTTTACCTCTCCTGGATATTGCACTTTCTCCTCGATCTCTTGGGCTATCTCTTTAGCCACAAGCACTGCTTCATCATCGTTTATTAGCTTAGCGTTTGCTATTACGCGTATCTCACGACCGGCATTTATAGCATAAGCTTGTTTTATACCGTTTTTACTCTTTGCTATCTCCTCTATCTCCTCAACACGTTTTAAAAAGCTCTCAAGCACTTCGCGTCTAGCGCCTGGACGAGCTGCCGATAGAGTATCAGCCGCGCATACAGCAGCACTCTCTACACTTGTAGCCTCTTCGTGCCCATGGTGAGCATATATTGCGTTTATTACAACAGGATGCTCTTTATAGCGTTTGCAAATTTCAGCGCCAAGATCTACGTGGCTTCCCTCGTATTCATGCGTAAGTGCCTTGCCGATATCGTGAAGTATTCCAGCTCTTTTTGCAAGCTTCTCATCTCCGCCTGTTTCAGCGGCGATAATTCCAGCAAGGTGAGCTACCTCAAGACTATGCGCCAGAGCGTTTTGTCCGTAGCTTGCTCTAAATTTAAGCTTTCCTATAAGTTTAACAATTTCAGGATTCATCTTGCTAAGTCCTAGATCAATTACGATATTTTCACCCTCTTCTAAGATGCTAGCCTCAAATTCTTCGGTAACTTTTTTATGAATATCCTCTATTCTTGCCGGCTGAATTCTACCATCTTCAACCAAAAGCTCTATAACTCTAGTAGCAATCGCACGGCGATACAAATTAAAACTACTTAAAATTATCGCATGAGGAGTATCATCTATAATGATATCTACACCCAAAACCATCTCAAGAGTTTTTATATTTCGCCCTTCTTTGCCGATGATTCTGCCCTTTAACTCATCATTTTTAATATTTACTACATTTATTAAACGCTCAGCTGCAAATTCTCCGGCAAATCTCGATGTAGCCTGCGCAAGGATATAATTTACTCTCTTTTTAGCCTCTCTTTTAGCCTCTTCTTCGTGCTTTCTAACTATATGAGCTATATCGGCACGACTCTTTTCCTCGACCTTTTTTAGCACCTCTTCTCTAGCCTCAGCCTCAGTAAGTCCGGCTGCATGCTCTAGTATATTTAGCGCCTCTTGAAGCTTTACTTGGTAGTTATTCTTTAGACTTAAGCCCTCTTCGTATAAATTTTTAGCATCCAATTTAGATTTATCAAGCTCGTCTTTACTCTCTTTTAAAATTTCTTGCTCGTTTAAAAGAGCCTGCTCTCTTTTGGTAAGTTCATCAAATTTTTGGACATAATCTTTTTGAAGTTTGACTGTCTTATCGTCATACTTCTTTTTAGCTTCAAATTCAGCCTCTTGGACTGAAATTTTAGAATTTTTAAGCGTAAGCTCAGCCTCGTATTCTATCGCTTTTGCTTTTGCTTTTGCCTGCTCTAAAAATATATTGTAATTAGCGTCGTTTATCTTTTTTGCTACAAGATACCCTGCTCCAGCGCCTACCGCACCAGCCCCCAATCCTACTAAAATCTCTATCATAGATTCCTCTTTTTATATAAATTTTTCTTGGGGTAATATAAAAATCACACTGCACATCGTGATCTTCGGTGATAATTTCATGTATAAAAGTATCTTTAATCTGAACAAATATCACAATAGGTCGGTAAGGCAAATCTCCAAAAAATCTATCATAAAAACCTTTACCATGCCCTATTCTAGCCATATTTCCATCAACCCCAATAACAGGAATAATAGCTACGTCTATCCGTTTTTGGAAAAATTTAGCGCCAAGCGGCTCTTTTATGCCAAATTTAGAACACACTAACGGAAATTTTGATTTTACCATTTTTAAGTTGAGATTTGACATAAATGGAATAAAAATTTCACATTTCTTAACTAAAGTACGCTTTAAAATATTCAAATTTGGTTCGCTAGGAAGCGGACTAAAGATTAATACTCTTTTTGCATTAAATTTTTCAAGAAGTTTTAAAAGCGGCTTAAACATACCGTAATGCGAGCATCTGGCCCTAAATTTTATCTCGGTTTTAAGCCTATTTTTAATATGTTTTCTAAAATTTTCTTTTTTCAAAATTTAACACTCATTTTATATACTTAAGATATAATTCAACCCAAATCTAAGACTTTAAGATAGGAATTATATGAAATTTAAACTCTCAATTATAGCACTTTTACTATTTTTTATAAGCGGATGCGAAAACGGTGAGAAAAAAAGCACACCATCATCTACCTCTGCTAAAACTGAAAATAACATAACCATAGTTACCAATACAACAGAAAGCAATAAAAACGATACAAAAGCCAAAGAAGTTAAGCAAGCAGAAGCACAAAAAGATACTATCAATAATGACCATATAGAGCTTACGCTTACAAACGAGCAAAAATTACAGCTTCAAAAATTTGAAAAAGGTTTAAAAGTCGAAAATAACAATCAAGCCATCTTGTTTAACTTTTTTACTACTTGGTGTCCTCCTTGCAAGGCGGAAATCCCTCATCTAAATAACCTTCAGGATAAATTTAGAGGCAAGCTAAAAATCATAAGCGTCCTTATGGAGGATAAGACAAAAGAAGAGATAGAAGCTTTTATCAATAGATACAAGATTAAATTTGACGTAACATACGGCGAAAATAATTTTAACTTTGCAAAATCTCTTGGCGGAGTTATCGGCATACCTTATATGGTTTTATATAGGGCCGATGGCGCATACGCGACTCACTATGTTGGCTTGGTTCCGGAAGAGATGCTAGAAAATGATATATTAAAGGTAATAAACTGATGTTTGGATTTTTAAAAAGAGGTCTTGATAAGACATTAGAAGCCATAAGATCATCTAAGCCCGCAGATAAAAAAATATCAAAAAACGCACTTGAAGAAATTTTATTAGAAGCGGATGTGGATTATGAAATAGTAGAGGAAATTTTATACTATCTGCCACCTCAAGACGAAGTAAAAAAAGATGATTTAAAAAGAATTTTAAACACATATTTTATATATGAAAATCTGGCTCAAGTCAAACAAGATAAGCCATTCGTAGAAATTATTCTTGGCGTAAACGGAGCAGGAAAGACAACCACGATAGCAAAGCTTGCAAATTTATATAAAAATTCAAATAAAAGCGTTATTATAGGCGCTTGTGATACATTTAGAGCCGGCGCTATAGAGCAGCTTAGACAGTGGTCGATTCGCCTAAATGTACCTATAGTCGCCACACAGCAAGGACATGATCCATCGGCGGTAGCTTTTGATACAATAAGCTCAGCGATAGCTAAAAACATAGATAATGTCATCCTAGATACTGCCGGTCGCTTGCAGAATCAAACAAATTTAGCAAATGAGCTTAGCAAGATCGTAAGAATAAGCCAAAAAGCCTATGAAAATGCACCACACCGCAAAATTTTGATCTTGGATGGAACACAAGGTAATGCCGGTTTAGCCCAAGCAAAAGCATTTAACGATATAGTTAAGCTTGACGGGGTTATAATAACCAAGCTTGATGGCACTCCAAAAGGAGGTGCTTTATTTGGTGTGGCAAGAGACTTAGAGCTTCCTATTTTATTTATAGGCGTAGGCGAAAAAATGGATGATCTGATAAAATTTGAACCTAAGGAATTTGTAGATACTTTGGTAGATGAAATTTATAGTTAAAATTCGGCGAAAATATCGCCGAATTTACTTTTAATAGCTTCCCTCTCTCTTATGAAACATTAGATATGACACGTAACTAAGTGCAAATACTACCAAGCTAGGCACTATCCAACCAAGCATAGAGTCATAAAACGGCATAGTCTTAACAAAAGGAGTCAAAAAAGGTATAGATATATTTATAATATCAAGTCCGTTTACTACTCCGATAATTATACAAGTATATACGCAGGATCTATAAACTATCTTGCTTGAGTCTATTATCGGATTTATTAGAGATAAAATTATTAAAATTATCGATACAGGATATATGGCCACAAGAACCGGAATGCTACCTTTTATAATGGTAGTAAGCCCGAAATTTGCCACCGCAAAACCGATTAAACACCATAAAATTACCCAAGTTTTATATTTTACCTTGCCTTTACTTAGCTCCTCAAAATACTCGCTAGCAGAAGTTATAAGCCCTAAAGTAGTTGTAAGACAAGCTAGCAAAAATGCGCTTCCTAATATTACGACACCGATTTTACCGAAATAGTGATCACTTATTTTAGAGAGCAAAGCGGCTCCATTGATATCCGGAGTATCCTTAAAAAGCTCTCCTGATGTAGCACCCAAGTAACCAAGCATCAAATATATCACCATCAATATTATTCCCGCCATCATACCGGCTTTTATCGTAGATACAACTAGATGCCTCTCGTTTTTTACGCCTACATCCTTAATGGCGTTTATAACTATAATTCCAAAAGCCAAGGACGCAAGAGCATCCATAGTCTGATAGCCCTCCACAAATCCCTTTGATGCCGAGTGATTTACATAATCTCCCATAGGGGCGGTAAATTCGCCTATCGGATATAAAAATCCCGCCCCAAAAAGCAAAAGTATCAGCAATAAAAGAAGCGGAGTAAGATATCTGCCAAGAAGCTTTACAAGAGCCGAAGGATTAAGACAGATATAGTAATTTAAAGCAAAATATACTGCCGAATATGCAAACAACCAAATTTGTAAGCTGCCATCAGGCACAAAAGGCTTGATAGCGATATCAAACGGCATATTTGCAGCCCTTGGTATCGCAAAAAGCGGTCCTATCGTAAGATATAAAAGTGCAGTAAATACAAAGGCAAATACAGGATCTATTCGCCTAACTAAATTTTGCAAGCCCTTAGCTCTAGCTATGCCTGCTACTCCAAGCACTGGAAGCAATACGGCTGTAGCACAAAAGAACATAATAGCCATATAAAAATTATCTCCGGCCTCTTTGCCTAAATTTGGAGGAAAGATAAAATTTCCCGCTCCAAAAAACATAGCAAAGAGTGTTAAAGATATAGTCATAAACTTTTTTTTACTTAAACCAGGTTTCATAAGACACTCCATTAAAACTTTTAATCATGAATTATATTTTTATTAAGTTTAAAAATTATTTATTATATTAATATTTCTTAAAAAATTTTAATTTATGTTTCATTT
Source organism: Campylobacter sp. RM16192 (assembly GCF_004803855.2). Classification (NCBI taxonomy): domain Bacteria; kingdom Pseudomonadati; phylum Campylobacterota; class Epsilonproteobacteria; order Campylobacterales; family Campylobacteraceae; genus Campylobacter; species Campylobacter sp. RM16192. The sequence continues at coordinate 1,110,845 of NZ_CP012552.1, forward strand.
TGAAATTCAAATAGTTAATTTATTGATATTTGTATCAAATTTATACGCTATTTCAAGCAATAGTAAATTTTATAAATCTTAAGTATAATTTCAAAAAGGATAAAAATGGCGAAAGCAAAAACTATTTTTGAATGTCAAGCATGTGGAAATCAGCAGAGTAAGTGGGTAGGTAAATGCTCTGAGTGTGGCTCTTGGGATAGCTTTATGGAGCTTAATCAAACTCAGATAAAAGTTCTAAACGAGATCTCAAAAGCCTCAAGCTCTCAAACTCTCGCAAAAGAGATAAAAGATATAAAAATCGAGCAAATTTCACGCATAAGTACACAAGATAAAGAGCTTGATCTGGTGCTTGGCGGAGGGATAGTAGAAGGATCGCTAGTGCTAATCGGCGGAAGCCCGGGCATCGGCAAATCAACTTTGCTTCTAAAAATCGCCTCAAATTTATCCGCGCAAGACAAAAAAACCCTTTACGTAAGCGGCGAAGAGAGCGCAAGCCAGATCAAAATCAGAGCCGATAGGCTAAACGCGGTTCGTGACGGACTTTTTTTGCTCACTGAAATTTTACTTGAAAACATCATGACTGAAGTTAGAAAAAACGACTATAAAGTGCTTGTTATCGACTCCATTCAGACGCTTTACTCTGAAAAGATCGCTTCAGCTCCCGGCTCAGTATCGCAAGTGCGCGAGATAACTTTTGAGCTTATGCGCCTAGCCAAAAATGAAAATATCTGCATTTTTATCATCGGACACATTACTAAAGACGGCTCTATCGCAGGGCCTAGGATACTTGAACACATGGTTGATGTAGTGCTTTATTTCGAAGGTGATGCAAGCCGTGAGCTTAGAATACTAAGAGGGTTTAAAAATCGCTTCGGCTCAACAAGCGAAGTTGGAATTTTTGAGATGACTACTCAAGGACTTGTAAGTGCAAATGATGTCTCAAGCAAATTTTTTACTCGAGGAAAAGCGGTTAGCGGCTCGGCGATAACTATCATAATGGAGGGTTCGCGCGCACTAAGCGTTGAAATTCAAGCCTTGGTATGCGAAAGCAGCTATCCTAAACGAAGTAGCACAGGCTATGAAAAAAATCGCCTCGATATGCTTTTAGCGCTACTTGAGCGAAAGCTAGAAATTCCGCTTGGGCATTACGATGTATTTATAAACGTTTCAGGCGGAGTTAAAGTAAGTGAAACGGCGGCCGATTTAGCCGTAATGGCAGCTATCATAAGCAGCTTTAAAAATCGTCCTATCAGCAAAGAGAGTGTATTTATAGGCGAGCTTAGCCTAAATGGCGAGATAAGAGAGGTCTTTAACCTCGATCAGCGCTTAAAAGAAGCCAAGACACAGAAATTTAAAAACGCTATCATCCCCTCAAAGCCGCTTGACAGCCAAGGACTAAAATGCTTTATCACAAGCGATATAACGCAAGTTTTAGAGTGGATGTAGGGATAAGCTACATCCCTTTTTTGATACTATCAAGCAAGTTCATAAATATGCTTTGAAGCTTTTTTACAAGCTCTTCACTCTTAGCCTCAAACCTGGTTACTATGACAGGAGTTGTGTTTGAAGCTCGTACAAGCGCCCAGCCATCTTCAAATCTTACTCTAACGCCATCTATATCGATGATTTCTTTTACTTCCGGAAGCTCTTTTACCCCTTTTGCAAGCTCAAGCTTTAAAGCTTCTATTATCTTAAATTTCTTACTTTCACTAGTTTCTACCTTGATCTCATCGGTACTAAAAACTTTTGGAAGTTTCTCAAGCTCAGCATCTAAATTTATGCCCTTTTGAACAAGCTCAAGCACCCTAAACATAGCATACAAGGCATCATCAAAGCCAAAATATCGCTCTTTAAAAAATATATGACCGCTAACTTCCGCCGCCATATCGATATTTAGCTCTTTCATGGCTTTTTTGATATTGCTATGACCGGTTTTACCCATGAAGCTCTTGCCACCGTTTTTATCGATCTCGTCATACATATTTTGCGAACATTTTACTTCGCCTAAAACTCGCGGATTTTTCATTACAAGCGAGTATAGGTAGGCTAGTTCATCGCCTTTTATGTTGCGATTTTTGGTAAGAACTGCGATTCTATCGCCATCTCCGTCAAAGCCAAATCCTATCTCAAATTCGCCTTTTAAAGCCTCTTTTATATCTTTTAAATTTTTCTCTTCGCTTGGATCAGGGTGGTGGTTTGGAAAATTTCCGTCAGGGTTTGGATATAAAATTTCAGCGTCTAAATTTAAGCTCTTGCAAATTTCAGGAAGCACCGCTCCCACGGCTCCGTTTGCACAGTCCATTACTATTTTTAGCTTCATATTTTTAAGATGCGCAAACTGATATATAATAAATTTTTTATATTCGCTTGCGATATCAAATTTAATAGCTCTAAAATCATCTTTTATCTGCGTTTTAGCCTTGATAGTAGATACAGCCTCATCTTTTAGCTTTTGAAGATCAGCACCAAAATAGCTATCCTTAAAAATCGTAATCTTAAATCCGTTGTATTCTTTTGGATTATGAGAGCCAGTTATCATGATATTTGCGTCAAATTTGTCGTTAAAAACGCTAAAATATCCAACCGGCGTAGGAAGCAGTCCAATATCAAAGACATCTATGCCTGCAGCGTTTAGCCCGCTAACAAGCCAGCCAAAAATATCTTCTGCACTAAGCCTCGCATCATATCCCACACTTACGTTTTTAGCTCCGCGCTTTAACATCTCGCGACCCAAATTTAAGCCTATAGCCTTTACGCTTGTTTCATTTAGATCTCTCTCGTAAATTCCGCGTATATCATACTCTCTAAAAATTTCTTCCAGCATAAATTTTAAACCTTAAATTAAATCTGCCAATTTTATCATCACTACAATTAACATTGACTAAATTAAATCTCCCGTCTTAGCATTGATAGCATTTATCAATTTTAATGGATTTATTTTTATCTGCTTACCTCTAACGCCAGCACTTATATAGATAAAATCCTGATTTAAAACTCTGTTATCAAAAAATGTATCAAAACTCTTTTTCATAGATATAGGAGAGCAGCCTCCTCTAATATAGCCTGTTACTTTTTCAAGATCTCTTAAATTTAAAAGTTCACATCTTTTATAACCACTAAGCTTTGCTAAAGCTTTTAAATTTAAGCTCAAATCCCCCTGAATGCAAGCTACGACAAATCCTTTTGGCTCACATTCGCACACTATAGTCTTATAAATTTTTTCGATATCAATATTGCATTTGCTGGCGACATTTACGGCACTTAGATCACTTTCATCGACATCATATTCTATTAATTCATACTCTATTTTTCTACTATCTAGGAATCTGGCGGCATTAGTTTTATGTATCATCTTTCTTTTTTTCTTAAAATTAATGTATAATTATAACCAAAATTTAAAGGAGTTTTAATGGCCCAAGAGGTTGAAGAGAAGCAAGGCAAGAAAGGAAATAGCCTTTTACTTATAATAATCATTATTGTTTTAGTGCTACTTTTAGCTATCGGTGGTTTGATAGCATTTTTGGTTTTAGGAGGTAGCGATAATCAGCAAATAAACGCACAGGATATGCAAACCATGCAGCAACCTCAACAAGCCTCAAGAAACAATAGTCCAAAAAGATCAAATGACTATATAAATATGGGCCCTATATATCCTATGGATCAATTTATAGTAAATTTATTAAGTGAAAGTGGCTCAAGATTTCTTAAAACTAAGGTTGATTTAGAGCTAAACAATGAAGCCTTAACTCCTGAAATAGATAAGAAAAAATCCTTAATTCGTGATATTATCATTAGAACTCTATCGTCTAAAACTTTTGAAGAGGTTAGCACAATAAAAGGCAAAGATCGCCTAAAAGACGAGATAGTGGATAGACTTAACGAGGTCTTGGCTGACGGACATATCAAAAATATATATTTTACCGACTTTGTTGTTCAATGATAGGAATAGATATAGTCGTAATCTCTAGAATTTCAAAGCTTAAAAAGCGTTACGGCGAGGCTTTTGCAAAACGCTTTTTAAGTGAAGATGAAATCAAAATAGCCAAAAATGATGCCACTATGGCTGGTTTTTATGCTGCCAAAGAGGCTGTTAGCAAGGCACTAGGTTGTGGCATAAGTAGCGAATGCTCTTTTTTTGATATAGAAATTTACAAAACCGAAAAAAACGCACCAAAGATAAAACTTTCAGATAAACTTAAACAAAACTTCAAAATCTCAGAAGCCGACATAAGCATAAGCCACGACGGTGGTTTTGCGATCGCAGCGGTTATACTAAAATAAAACCACAAATCCATATTAATATACTTTTATTTGGAAGTAGTACCCATAAACAATAGATCTTGAAATATAATTTTTAAGTTTACTTTATAATATTTTCAAGCACTCCGATATTTTCTATCTCGCAACGCACCACGTCGCCGCTCTTTAGAAATTTAGGCGGCTCAAGCCCCATGCCAACTCCACTTGGCGTGCCAAGAGAGATGATGGTGCCTGCTTTTAACGTCATCGCTTGGCTTAGCTCGGCGATTACATACCTTTCATCAAAGATCATTTGTGAAGTATTTGAGTTCTGTCTGAGCTCATTGTTTACGTAGCATTTGATATCCAAATTTGCACTATCAAGCTCATCAGGTGTCACCACCACAGGACCCATCGCACAGTGAGTGTCAAGCGACTTGCCGAAATAAAACTGCTTATGACGAATTTGCAAATCACGCGCGCTAAAATCATTTAGTATAGTGTATCCAAGGATATATTCGCCCGCTTCTTGCTCGCTTACGTTTTTAGCGTCTTTTTTTATAATGAGCGCGAGTTCTACTTCATAATCAAGCTTTTGCGTGACATCTTCATGAGCTAAAATTTCGCCATTATGCCCGACTATTTCATTCACCCTCTTTGAAAAATAGACCGGATATTCGCGCGTGCCATCAAATTTCTCGCCTTTAAATTTGGCCGACTCCTTGGCATGCTCCATGTAGTTTATGCCAAGGCAGATGATATCTTGACGCGGAGTTACGATAGGTGCAAGCAGCTTTGCCTCACCAAATTTAAGCTTGCTCGTATGATTCTTAAATTCTTTTAAACGCTCATAGTCTTGCTTGCCGGCTCGTAAGATAAAATCATTTAAATCACTAAAATCAAGTCTCATTTCGCTAAAGCTGATGATAGAACCATCAAGGCTTACTATGCCACTTTTTACACAGCCGTCAAAAAATGTTACAAATTTCATCATATCTCCTTATCAAACTCTATCATTTTAAATCTCTCGCCCAAAAACTCAGGGCTAGTTAGGAACTTAAACTGTTTTAAGAAGCTTTTATAAGCGCTCTCGCCACCGTTTTTAAGCACGTATTCAAGCACCTCTGCGCCGCCGAATTCCACTATCGCTACGGAATGCTTTTTAAAGCTTTTAAATTTAAGCCCGCAGCTTTCAAACTCCTCTTCAACCTGCGCGAAATTAACATCATAAGTTATATCGCTTATGCCGAAATACTCTTTTAAATTTGCAAGCTCAAAAGGGCTAAAAACCTTGTGATCTTTGTAAACTCTAAGCGTTATATCATCTCGCCTGCTCATATCTCCATAGTCAAAAGTGATGAATTTAAGCCTATTTGCACAGTTTTTAATGTCATTCGCAAACTCCTTGAGCCCAAGCATAACTTCGCCTTTATTAACGCCAAATTTTTTGCAAGTTGCTAAAGTGTCGCTATTTATGCTATCCCAAAAGAGCTCATCATCTTTCACATAAAGCATTTTACCACCATCCACCACTTCACAAGCAAAGCAATCAAGAAGCTCGTTTGAGATGAAAAAAGCCTCGTTAAACCCACACTCTTTAAGGCTATTAAAGTGTTTTACGCATACTTCATCACCAAATTTTTGCTTGAAATTTTGAGTTTGGATCTCTTTTAAATTTTCATGCGGTTCGATGATATTAAATTTTAGCGTTTTTAAAATTTCAGGTCTGAAGGTAAAGATTCCGCTTATAAAATCACACATCATGGCGCCGTCGTTTGCACCTATCTCAACGATATTTACATGCGGTGAGAATTCGCCTTTTCCAACTAAATTTAAAAAATGATAAGCAAGCGTGACGCCAAAAAGAGGTCCGACGCTAACGGAAGTGTAAAAATCCCCGCTTTTGCCTACTCTAGCGGGGGATTTATAGTAGTTTTCATTTAGCCACTCGTTAAAATACGAGCTAAATTTTATACTCACCAAGAGCCTTTTGAAGTCTTTTAAAGCCCTCTTTTATCTCGCTTTTTTTCATATTTAAAGGCGGCAAAAATCTAAGCGTACTTGTGCCTGATTTAAGCACCAAAACGCGGTTTTTAGCGGCTAGCTTTATGATGTCTGCTAAATTTACGCCTTCATGAAGCACTAACCCTAGCATGAGTCCAAGACCCTCTTTTTGCTTTATAGCTTTTGGAAATTTAGCGCATAGCTCGTCTAAATTTTCGTTAAAAATTTCTATCTGCTTATCTATCTTGCCGCTTTTTTTAAGCTTCTTAAGCTCATCTAGTGCAGTTAGCGCAGTAGCAGTTGCTAAGAAATTGCCTCCAAAAGTTGAGCCGTGATCGCCTGGTTCAAATATCTCTTTTTTGCTTACGCAAACACCTATCGGCACGCCAGCGCCAAGCCCTTTGGCAAAGGTTATGATGTCAGGCTTTAAGCCGTAAAGTTTAGAAGTCACAAACTCGCCCGTTCTAAATACTCCGCACTGCACCTCATCGGTTATAAGAAGCAAGTCTTTCTCCTTTAAAACCTTTGCGAGGCGTTTTACTTCGCTCTTATCAAGTGCGTTTATACCGCCCTCGCCTTGAACAAGCTCTATCATAACGGCAACGGTTTTTTCGCTTATATTTTCAATTATCTCGCTGATACTGCCGTAAAATTTAAAGCCATCGATATAAGGAGCGTAAATTTCGGGATGAAATTTATCTTGACCGGTTAGCTTTAAGGTCGCAAGAGTTCTGCCATGAAAGGAGTTTGCAAGGCTTATGATCTCAAATTTCTTCTCTTTAAAATTTGTCGCACCATACTTTCTGGCTAGCTTTATGGCGCACTCGTTTGCCTCTGCACCGGAATTGCAAAAGAAGCTAAAGGTTTTAAAGCCGAGCATTTTTGAAATCTGCTTTGCAAGCTTTTCTTGCGGTTTTATGCGGTATATGTTTGAGCTGTGAAGTATCTTGCCCGCTTGTTCGCTTATGGTTTTTACAATTCTTTTATGAGCGTATCCGAGCGAATTTACGCCGATACCCGAGGCAAAATCGATATAATCTCTGCCCTTTGCGTCAAAAAGCACAGAGCCCTCGCCCCTTTCAAATCCAAAATCAAATCTTGCATAAGTGTTTAAAAGATACATCTTTACTCCTTTTAATCAAGTGTCGGCAGGTGCCAACCTCTATAATACGCCAGAAGTCTAAAAACCACTCCAACGGCAAAAAGCCCCATTATCCACCATATGTTATTAAGCCCGAAGTTATGCATGACATAATACACAGCTCCAACCACGATACTAACGGTCGCGTAAAGACCCGTTTTTAAAAACCAAGGAACTTCGTTAAATAAAACATCACGCAAAATTCCGCCGCCGACACCGTTGCAAAGCGCAAGCATAACAACTCCAAAGATATTATATCCATACTGCAAGGCGATTATCGCTCCGACGATAGAAAAGCTTACCAGATCCACGGCGTCTGTCGTTACAAAAAGGAATTTCTTCTCTATATCGCTACGCTTGTGAATCCTAAAAAGAGCGGAGAGAACAAGCATAGATATAACTATAATGCAAGGCATGTAGTGGGTAAACGAGTATAGCGGTCTGGATACTATGGTATCTCTCATAAATCCTCCGCCAAGCGCCGTCAGTAGCGCCGAGACAAATATGCCAAGCCAGTCGCAATTTCTCTTAACCGCAAACAAAAACCCGCTAACCGCCGCAGATGCGATACCGATATATTCAGGTATTAAAAAAATTTGTAAATCGTCCATAAAAGCTCTAAGGTTAAAATTTAAAGAGTATTTTACATGCTTAAGCTATAAATTCGGTTGAAATTTGAAAATTTCATGTTTGCCAAGCCAAATTTCAAAAAGCAACTTTAAACTCGGTCATGCCGCCACTACTCTTGCAGCTTACTTTAAATTTGAGCTCGTCGCAAAATTTCTTAACGATATTAAGCCCTATGCCAAAGCCACCGCTCGTCTCGTCAAAGCGGGTATAAAGATCAAAGATGTGGGGCAAATTTTCCTTTGCTATGCCCTGTCCGCTATTTGTGATAACAAGAGCTTTTTTATCAAGCTTCACGCTTACATCTCCGCCTTCGTTTGAGTATTTCACGGCGTTGCTTAAGAGGTTATCAACTATCTTTCGCACCTTAAATTTTGAAGTTACAAGCGTGACATCCTTGATATCGGCGGTTAAATTTATGCCTTTTTGCTTTAAATTTAGTGAGAAAAACTCAAGCCTCTCGCTTACTATATGAGCTAAATTTACCTCTTCATTCTCTTCGTATTTTTTATTTAATCTTAAGATCGTAAGATCTTCGTATAAATTTGATATCGTATGCGCGGCGGTTTTGATATTGCCAAGATATTTTTCAGGATCGGTTTTAAATAGCTCTATACTCATCAAAATCACGCTTAAAGGAGTGTTTATCTCGTGAGTCGTATCGCGGATAAATCCGTCTAAAAACTCTATCTTTGCGTATAGTGGACGCAGAGATAGCCTGATGATAAGATAAGCTATTAGCAAGATCGCAGCCAAAACTCCAAGCGAAACGAGCAAAATTTGAGCCTTGAGTGCCAAGAGTTTAACCTTAACATCAGCACGCTTAATGGCTACTAGATACTCGTTTTGACCCTTTTTATCATGGACTCTAAACTGCACAACATTTTCTTCGCCGTCCATGTAGTTACGCCCCATTCCCTGCTTTGGCTTAAAGTCATCTTCTATCACTTCGCCCGTTTTTAAATTTACGACATAAGCTTTCATATCGTCAAAGTCATCATCATCAAGCTCGCCGTTGTTGTGAAGTTTTATCTGAAGTTCGCGCTTAAAATCCCTAAAATCAAATGCGTCCTTGTCCATTATGAAGTGTTTTTCTCTATCATAAAAAACTTTGCCGAAAAATACTAAAAACGCAACGCTGGTTAGAAAATAGAGCAAAAATATTGGCAAAACGTGGCGTTTTTTAAACATATCTATATCCTAGCTTTGATGCGCTTACTATACGCTCTTTGCCAAGAATTTTGCGCAGTTCGGTTATATAAACGCGCAAACTAAGCTCGCTTGGACTCTCGTCATAGTCCCAAATTTGCTCATAAATTTCATCTCTGCTTATGAATCTATCTTTGTTTTTAAGCAGCAGAGTTAAAAGTTTGGCTTGTTTTTTAGGCATGGTTACTATCTCTTCGCCCTTATAGAGCACTCCTTGCTTCATATCAAAGCTGAAATTTTCATCAAGCATTTCAAATTCACTTACGTTATGCACAAATGTTCTTTTAAGGATATTATTTACGCGCAAAAGCAGCTCTTTAAGCTCAAAAGGCTTTTTGATATAGTCGTCACAACCGCTCAAAAAGCCCTTTTGAAGATCGTTTATGGTGTTTAAAGATGTGGTAAATATACAAGGAGTAAGCCTTCTAGCCTCTCTTAGCTCTTTTAGTAGCTCAAAGCCGTTGCCGCCGATGATTTTAACGTCAAATATCCATAGGTCAAAGCTATTTTCATAGGCTAGATCCAAAGCCTCATTGTAGCTTTTGACACCCTCTACCTCAAAATTTTCGCTTCTAAGATACGAACACATCATATCAAGCAGCATCGCCTCATCTTCAACTACTAAAATTTTAGCCACCATTACTCCTTAAGCTAAATTTAGAGATATTACTATTTTTGGTTTTAATAAAGCATAAATTTTAGCTTTAAGCACTTGAGCCAAAGGACGCAAGAGCCATAAATTTACTGCCACATACAGCCAAAGCCTGCACCATATCCCTGCGCGCCGTTTTTATTCATACCCATTCCTTGTACTTGATTCATACCGCAATTAAAATTTTGATTGCAGTTTTGATAAGCTTTCATCTTGTGTCCTTTGCCTGATTTATAGTGCCGGCCGTGACCGCTACCTTGACTTCCGCCATAGGCGTAAAATCCCATTTCACGAGCCTCTTTTACGCTTAAAGCGTCTATTTTATCCCTCATCATTGCTCTATACTCTTGCATAAATTTTACTCTCTCATCAGGACTCATCGCAGACATCTTCTGTCTCATCTGCTCTCTAAAGTCGCCTCTTATATCCTCTATCTGCGAATCAAGCTTGCCTGCGCGCTTATGAATTTCAAACGAAATTTCACTTAGCGTCTTTGCGTCCGCACCCGCAACCATACTGTTTAACTGCTCGTTTGAGCTATCGCTAATCGAGCCTGCAAACAAACTTCCTGCGATTAATATCGCGATTAAACCTAACTTTTTCATCTTCTCTCCTTGTGTTGAAATGTAAGTGAAGTATAAAGAAAAGTTGTGAAGGAAAAGTTAAGCAAAATTTATAAAATAATCTATAGTGTGAATTTAAATTTATCTTTTTAGTTAAATTTAGTATGTAAATTTGAGATTATAAGAAAGTCAAATTTGACCGAGTAGTTTCGGTCAAATTCTGTATTGTTTAGATTAAATTTCTATAGGCTTAAGTGCCAGTTCGTTTGCCTCTTTAACGCTTAAATTTAAGACTTTTTCATTGTAGCTGGCGATAAATTTTTCTTTAAATTTCACTTGCTCGTCTTGGCTTATAGAGGCTATTTTCTTATCAAACTCGGACTTAAAGTCTTGCTTTGAAGCCTCGGCCTCAACTCTTAGCTTGGCAGCTCTTTTATCTATCTCAAATGAAATTTCGCCCAAAGTCTTAGCATCGGCGTTTTTTATCATTTTGGCAAATCCGCACGACTGAGCCTTGTCAAATTTCGCCGATAAATAGGCTTTAAAAGCAACTAATATACTCATGATTTTTAATCTTTTCATATTTTCTCCTTAGAAGTTATGAAAAGATTTTAAAAAGAAGTTGTGAAGAAAAAGTTAAGTCGTCAAACTAAAAAAGAGCGTTTATCTTTTTGATGAAATTTATCGGATTTACCTGCACTGAGTTTACGATAACGCCAAAATGAAGATGAGGGCCGCTAACTCTGCCGGTAGCTCCGCTTAGTCCGATAACCTCGCCCTTTGTTACCTTTTGATCCAGCTTAACGCCGATCTTATCTAGATGATAATACTGAGTATAAATTCCCTCTCCGTGATCTATCACAACCGAGCCTCCAGCGTAGTATCTATCTTTTGCGATTACGACTATACCGTCATTGCTGGACACTACAGGAGTGCCAATAGCCGCGCGAAAATCGGTTCCTGAGTGATAGCTTTTAACCAGCTCATTAAAAACCCTTGCGGTGCCAAATTCGCTTGTTATAACAGAATCCATAGGAAGCATAAAAGTTGTATTAAATTTTAAACCATGGGTTTTGGTTGAATAAATTTTATTAGCTTCATTTCTCTCTTCCTCTATTCTTTTTAATAATTCTTTAGGAGGTGTAACCTTTGAGCTCTCGACACTTATCTTTTCTTTTTTGTATTGACCATTAATAACTTTAAAAATAATCTCATCTATATCTCCATTAAAATCATTTCTTAAGATTATTTCACCCTTTTTATAATACCCTGCAGTAACTATAGTAAATTTTATATTTTCATCTGATGGATTGCTAAGCCACTCTCTTTTCTTGCTATCCACCGTTAATGTACCGGCAAATTTCGATTCAATCTTAGCTATCTGTATATCTCCGTTTATTATATCCTGAGCCATAATATTAAATGATATAAAAATTATTAAAAATATACTTTTCATAAAAATATTTATATTAAAAATTCAAAAATATTTTTTAAATTTAGTAAAAAAATAATATAATAGGAAACAAAAAATTATTAAAAAAGGAAAAGCTTATGAATAAAATATTTAAACTTGTGCTTTGCATCTTAACGCTCTCTACTTTTGCATTTGCTGACTTCACACAAAGTCAAAAGGTAAAAACATCATTAAATATACTTAACGACTTTGGAGTAAGCAAAAATAAGAAATTCAAAGACATTACAGGTATAGCAATAATTCCAAGCGTAGTAAAAAGCGGATTTGTAATATCTGGACATGAAGGTAAAGGAGTTTTTGTAGCCAAAAATGATGATAATGAATGGAGTTCGCCTATTTTTATAGATTATAAAGGCGCTGGACTCGGAGCACAGGCAGGATATAAATCAGTTGATCTTATTTTACTTTTTAAATCAAGCAGATCTTGGGCTGGCTTAATTGATGGTAAAGGCTCAATAGACATTAGCGCCGATGTAGCATTATTTGGGATAGGACAAAAAACAGGGGTCTCAACAGATCTTCCTGAAATTTCCGCATGGGTATTAGAAAGAGGAAAGGCAAAGGGAGTATTTTTAGGGGTTAGTATAAACACATCTATGATGGTAGTAAATAATCAAGACACAAATGACTACTATGAGAGAATATACGATATCGCTGATATTTATCACAATTCACCTAAAGACAGCAGATATACTCAAAAACTAAAAGAGATATTAAATAAATATTTTGAATAATTAAAAATTATGGTTTAGCTTTAAGCTAAACCATATAAAGTGATACAAATCTTTTTTTATTAATTGGAGAAAATTGTGTCATATACTCAAAAGCCTCTTCATAATCTCCATCTGTATACTTTGCAACCTCTTCAATAAGCTCAAAAAGCTCTTCGTCATCCATAGACTCAAAGCTACCTCTATTCTCCAGAACTTCAAGTAAAACGGCGTCTAACTCAAGCTCGTCGTATGTCATTATCCTACCTTTGAAAGTTTTTTTGCGGAATTATGCCAAAAAAACCTTTATATTCGCTTATCAAATTTTCTTAAAATTTTTAAAAATTTTATATAAAAATTGTAATTTTATTCGCAAATCAGCTTATTTCATTATAATCATGATAGCGATTATAAATTTATAATAAAGAGTGGTAGTTGTATGCAAAATTTTGAAAATTTTTACTCAAAATTTTCTACCTTTTTAAAAGATTTTAACCATAAGAATTCCAGGCAAAAAGAGGGAATTTTAAAAATCTTATATACTAGCGAAGATCATTTAAGCGCTAGTGATATACAAGAGAAATTTTATCAAGAATTTAAAGAAAATATTAGCCTCACAGCAATATATCAATTTTTAAATTTCTTAGAAGAGATTGGACTGGGGATATCTTTTGAAAAGAGTGGAATTAGAAAATTTGAGCTAAATCTAAATTCACATCACGACCACTTAATCTGCACAAAATGCGGTAAAATAGTAAGTTTTTACGATGAAACCATAGAAAATAGACAGGATATAATCTGCGAAAATAAAAAATTTAAAATAGAAGGCCATACGATGATCTTATATGGAATTTGTAAAGAGTGTCAAAGATGACACAAATAGTTATAAAAGCCCACATAAATGGGCGAATTAGGCTCAAATCTCCGGAATTTAATCCAAAAAATTTTGAAAAAATTAATAAAATTCTATCAAAAAAAGTAAAAAATATAAGACTAAACCAATACTGCAACTCGTTAATAATACACTTTGATCAAAATATCATAAATTTAGATGAGATATTAACAAAACTGGAGAAAAATTTTTCGGTTGCCAGGCAAAAAGAGAGCCCAAAAATCCCAAAAAAGATAGAAAAATCAAAATCTTTAGCAATTTCAGTTCCAGCATGCAGTGCCTGCTCGCACTGCTCTACAAATTTAGTATCAGAATCTAGCTGGAGAAAAAAGATATTAAATTTCGGCGCTCTTAGTCTGATAGCCGTAGGTGTTTTTGTAAAAGAGCATATCATGGCTACGCCTCTTGGGCTGCTTGCTAAACTTGCAATAGGGGCTATTAGCATATACTCCGCAATTCCTCTTATAAAAGAGGGGCTAGAAGAACTAAAAGAGAAAAAAATAAGCCTACAAAGCTTTATCGCTTTTGCACTTCTTATAGCAATTTTAGGCGGTGAGGTAACGGCTGCATTTGAGATCATCTATATTCTTAGAGGAAGTATGCTTTTTGAAGAATATACTGCCAATAAGTCACGTGCGGAAATTCATAAGCTAATTAGCCTGGATGTCAAAAAAGCATATGTATTGCAAGGCGATTTAGAAGTTGAAGTCTCCTTAGAAGATGTAAAAGATGGCGATATAATAGTATGCAGAAGCGGAGAAAAGATCGTAGCCGACGGAGTTATAATCAACGGAAGCGCGGAGGTAAACGAGGCTATAATCAACGGACGAAGCGAGAGCGTATACAAAAAGAAAAACGATAGCGTATTTGCTAATACTTTGGTAGAAAAAGGCAGAATTTATATAAAAGTAAGCGCAACAGGAAATGAAACATATATAGCCAGAATTATAAGCGAAGTAGAAAAAAATCTTTCAAACAAAAGCCAAAGCGAACTAAGCGCTGATAGACTAGCTCAAAAAGTGCTAAAAATCGGCTCGGCTTTAAGTGTCGGGACATTTTTTGTTACAGGTTCATTTTTAAGAGCTTTTAGCGTCATGATAGTAATGAGCTGTCCTTGCTCTACCGTGCTTGCTGCAAGTTCTGCCGTAAGTGCGGCAATAGCAAGAGCCGCCAAAGACGGAATATTGATAAAAGGTGGAGAGTACTTAGAAAATGTCAGTCAAAGCGAAATATTTTGCTTTGATAAAACAGGAACTCTTACTACAGGCAAACCAAAGATAGCAGACTTTAAACTAGTAGGCAAGATGACAAAAGAGGAGTTTTTTAAAATAGCTTCAAGCATAGAGCATCACAACACACATCCTCTTGCCGTCTCTATTAACGAATATGCAAAGAGCTTAAACATCTTTGCAAATGTCAATTTTAAAAGCGAAATTTTGCCAGGTCTTGGAGTTAAAGCTAAATTTGAAGATAGCGAGTTCTTATTAGGTAATCTCAATCTAATGAGAAAATATAAAGTAAAAATACAAAAATTTAAAACTCCTAAATTTACAAGCGAAAACACAATCGTATATCTTGCGAAAGATGGCGAAATTTTAGGCGCTATCATATATGAGCATGAAATTAGAACAGGCAGTATAGAAACTGTAAAAGAGCTCAAAGAGCGAGGTAAAAAGGTTGTGCTGTTAACTGGAGATGATGAAAAAGTAGCTAAAGAGTTTGCAAAAAAATTTGATTTTGACGATATATACTTCTCTTTGATGCCTGACGATAAGGCAAAAATCATTCAGAAGCTTAAAAACTACGGTAAAGTAGTGATGATAGGAGACGGTGTAAATGATACCTTGGCTATGAGTAAGGCCGATATAGGAATATCTTTTGCCAGCGGAGGAAGCGAGGCTGCCATAGAGATTTCAAATATAGCCATTACAAATTCTCGCCCTCTTGATATAGTCAAACTTCACGATTTAAGCGCTTTTGCACTGCAGATAGTAAAACAAAACTACAATATAGGAACAAGTACAAATATGCTAGGAGCCGCACTTGGCGCTCTTGGAGTATTAAATCCTGCCGGCGCAGGGCTAATACATATAGCTCACACAGCCGGAATCATCGCAAATTCAAGCAGAATTAGCATTAAAAAATGATAACGATATGCAAAAAACTTTAAGTTACGATTAAGTATACGAAGCCGATAATAACGCCAAAGAAAAAGGAGAAAATTTGAGCGTAGCACCAAATTTAATATTGCCAGATCTTATTGTAAAGATAACTTCATACTTTACACTGATTCATCATACTCCTGGACGTCTTAGAGTAAGAGTCAGTGCGAAGATAAAAGATGAAGCCAGCAATCTAAATTTAGACAAGATAGATCAGATAATAAAAAAAATAGATGGTATAAAAAATGTAAAATTTAACCAGCTAATAGGCTCTGTAACAATAGAATATGATTCAGCGATTTTTCCAAAGGATATCTGGGATGATCTATTGGCAGGTAGAAATTTAGATAAAATATCTCAAACTATAAATGAGCTTGCAAGGAGCGCATATGCAGGATAAAAATTTAAAAGGCATCATAAATGCAGCATATATATTTGAGCTTAGAGGAATTAGACTTTATGAGAATTTAAAAGATAAAGATCCGATTTTTGCTCAAATTTTAGCTATCAAAAATAGTGGCTTAATGCTTTTAAGCGGTTATGAATCAAACGAACCGGTAGAGTGTTATTTTGATGGTTTAAGCAATCAAAGCCTTGAAAACTGCCTTATAAAAGCATTAAATTACGAGATAGAATTAAATGCTTTTTATGAGATGATGACGGATAAAGTAGAAGATGAAAATTTAAGAGATATCTGCTTTAGACTATGGGCGACCTCTCATAACGAATATATTGCAGCACTTAAAATGAGGCTTTACGAAGAGCTTGGTACAACAAGACAGATAAACGCAGCAGATCAAGAATACAAAAAAGAAGATGATCACGATAATGACGAACAAGAGCATGCATACGATCAGCCAAAAAATAATAATTTTGGTTTTAATGGATTTAACGGCTTTAACCAAAATGCATTTGCCGAGATGAGTAAAAGAGTTGAACGCATAGCCTCGGGAAGAGGCAGTCAAGAAGATATCGTGGAGCTTCTTAACAGCCCTCATTTCTCATTTTTTAGCGGACTTGCGATAGGCGGAATGGCTGGAATTTTAATTAATAAAATGATCAACAAAGAGGATGAAAAAGAAGATGTTTAACAATACCAATAATAAAGGATTTAAGATGGCACTACCATTTTTAGCAGGACTTGCAGTAGGCGGATTAGTTGTTGTTGCTTTTAATAATAGAAAAAAAGTTAAATCTGCTTTAGAGTGTGGATTAGAAAAAGGCAAAGAAGCAGCCAAAGACGTCAAGGAATTTGCGACAGAAAAATTTGAAAAAATCTCAAGCGAAGTAAAACAAGAGGTAAAAAAAAGACGCACAAGAAGAGCGCCTGAAGAGATAGAGGCTGATAAAAAAGCTAAAGAGACTACAAAGAAAAAAAGAGCGCCAAGAGCCAAAAAAGTTCCAGCTCAAACTCCTGAAGTAGCAGGCGGAGCTGAATAATGAGAGCCATAACTTCAACAGCAAGACTTCCTATGGATCACCTTATAAGCGGTGCTCTAATAGCCGGAATTACAATTGGTGGGCTTAGCTATAACGAATATAAAAAAGGCAATATAAGCTCTAAACAAGCGACTAAAAAGACAATCAAACTAAGCATTCAAGGTGGTTTAGCTACGGCTTGCGCAATTAGCGCATCAAATAGACTCGTTATGGGCAACTATATCGGTGCGGCTCTAAGCGCAGCTGTAGGAATTGGCGGTATAATACTAACCGAGAAACTAATAAATCCAGAGGAATAAAAATGAATAACCCATATATAAATTCAACCCAAACCGTCAATAAGATAAACAACGATGGAAGCACTACTACAACAACTACTACAGTTAAAACAACTGGTGCTCCAAGTGCTTTTGACAAGGGTATAAACGAGGCTTTAAAAGACTTCGTTCCTGAAAATTTCAATGCTGCAGGATTTTTAAAGGGCGCTTTAATAGGCGGAGCTGTAGCTTATATATTGACAAATGAAAAGGCTCAACAAGCAGTTTTTTCAGCTATAGTGAAGGGTTCAAATTTGCTTCAAGCCGGATTTGAAGAGCTTAAAGAGCGATTTGAAGACGTAAAGGCTGAAATTGAGTCACAAAAAT
Source organism: Campylobacter sp. RM16192 (assembly GCF_004803855.2). Lineage (NCBI taxonomy): Bacteria > Pseudomonadati > Campylobacterota > Epsilonproteobacteria > Campylobacterales > Campylobacteraceae > Campylobacter > Campylobacter sp. RM16192. The sequence goes on from NZ_CP012552.1 coordinate 1,128,602, forward strand.
AAAATTTATATCGCGCACAAGAGTAAAAATCGCGTAAGATTTATATGCGAAGATATAACCTCAGAGTGCGATGAGAGCTTTTTGGAAGCTCAAATTTCAGAATTTAAATATGTAAAAAGCGTCAGGTTAAACAAAAAAGCCAAAAGCATAATTGTAGAGTTTGATTCAAATTTTGACGAAATTTATAAATTTTTAGAAACCATAAAGATTAAAAATTTAAACAAACAAAAAAATAGTCCAAGCAAAGCAGGCATATATAAAGCCGTTACAAGCATGGCTATAACTCCGCTAATAAACGGCAATATGCTAAAAACTGCAACAAGCTTGTACGCTTGCGCTCCGCTTCTTAAAGAGGGCGTAAGTGAGCTAATTAACGAAGGCGTGACCTCAAAAGTGCTTGAGAGCATGGCTGTAGGAGTAAGTCTGGCTAGACACGACTATATGGCAGCAAATAGTACAAATTTAATGCTCGCAATCGGCGAATATATGGAAGAAAGCGCCGTTCATAGAAGCGATGATTTAATAAAAGAGCTTGCTAGACCAAACATAGAAGAGATATGGGTAGAGACTATAAAAGATGGCAAAAAGACCCTTAACAAAGTAGCTACAGAAAGTGTAAAGATAGGTGATATCGTAGTAGTAGGAGCTGGAGAGAGTATAGGTATAGATGGATATATCGTAGAGGGAGAGGCTAGCGTCAATCAAGTTTCAATGACAGGAGAAGCCGAACCCGTAAAAAAAGAGCGTGGTGACCGCGTTATGAGCGGAACTGTCGTAGAGGATGGAAGAATAAAAATTTGGGCCGAAGGAGTAGGAGAAGAGACCGCTACGGCACGCATCAAACAATATATTCAAAGCTCTCTAAACGAAAAATCAAGCATCGGATTAAGAGCTACAAAACTAGCGGACAAGCTAGTTCCAGTCACCCTCTCTCTGGCCGGAGTATCCTATCTTTTAAGCAGAGATATGACAAGAGTTGCATCGGTGTTACAGGCTGATTACTCATGCGCACTCAAACTAGCAACTCCGGTAGCCTTTAAATCAAGTATATCAAAGGCTGGCAGAAACGGAGTGCTTATAAAGGGCGCAAAAGCTATAGAGGCTCTTGCAGGTGCAGATACATTTGTATTTGATAAGACAGGAACGCTAACTCACGGAAGCCTCAGCGTAGTAGAAGTTCATTCTTTTAAAAAAGAATTTAGCAAGGCAGAGCTTTTAAATTTAACCGCAAGCGCAGAGGAGCACTACTTCCACCCTGTGGCAGAAGCTATTGTAAAAGCGGCTCGCGAGGTAGGATTCCACCATATACATCACGATGAGGTGGAATTTATAGTAGCTCACGGTGTCAAAACACATGTAAACGGCAAAGAGGTCGTAATAGGCAGCAGGCATTTTTTAGAAGATGACGAAAATATATCATTTATAGAGCATGAAGACATTATAAGAGATGCCATAGACAATGGATTTACTCTACTTTACGTAGGCTACAATAAAGAGCTTTTAGGCGTTATCTCGATGAAAGACACAATGAGAGAAAACGCAAAAGATGCGCTTAATGCTCTAAAAAAACTGGGCGTAAAAGAGCTGGTAATGCTAACCGGTGATATCGAGAGCAAGGCAAATCAAGTAGCCAAAGAGCTAGGCATAGATAGAGTGTTTGCCAACTGCTTGCCTACCGATAAAGCGACGATAATAGAACGACTCAAACAAGAGGGTAAAAAAGTAGCCTTTGTAGGAGACGGCATCAATGACGCTCCAAGCCTAATGAGAGCAAATGTCGGCATAAGTATGCAAAAAGGAGCCGATATAGCCAAGGCTACAGCGGACATAAGCCTACTAAAAGACGACATCTACTCTGTCGTAACAGCAAAAGATATGGCAAATAAAACAATGAAGCTTATTAATACGAATTTTAATGCGACAGTTGGCATAAATTCGCTTATACTAGCAGGTGCGACATTTGGACTATTTAATCCTATTGCGACAGCTGTTTTGCATAACGGCACTACTATAGGTCTGCTTGCCAATTCGATGAAAGGTGTGAAAATAAAACAATGCTAAGCGGAGAACTTTTAAATCTAAACACTCATAGAAAAGCAGCAAAAGTTGGCATGAGCGTTACCTTGGCCACTGCTTGCCTTACGGCTTTAAATATGAAAAATAAACCCATGAAACAACTACATGTAGCCTCAAGCATAGCCTTTGTCGGTTTTGCTCTGTACCATGCCGGACTTTACGATAACGGAATATTTAAAAACATGATTATAAAGGCTCAAAAAGACCAATCAGTTAAAAAACGTCTTAGCAAATCAAAAAAGAGTTAAGAGATGTTTTTTAGCGATAGTGAAATTTTAAGCTATATCAATGAAGATATACCGTATTTTGATCTAACTACATCGCTTCAAAATATTGGTAAAAATGCGATTTTAGAGATAAAAACAAGAGACGATATCGTAGTAAGTTGCATCGATATCTCCTCTAGAATTGCGAATTTACTAGGTTGCGAAACTACAATTTATTACAATAACCAAAGTCTAGCCAAATCTCAAAGCGTGATTTTAAAAATCATGGGTTCATATAATGATGTTCACAAGGCTTGGAAGCTTTGTCAAATATTGCTTGAATACACTTGTAAAATTTCTACATATACAAATTTGATGCTAAATTCTGCCAAAAGCGTCAATAAAAAATGTGAAATTTTAGCAACTAGAAAAAGTTTTCCTTTTGCCAAAAAAATATGCATAAAAGCTGTTCTTGATGGTGGAGGCGGAATACATAGGCTCAATCTAAGCGATAGTGTATTGTTTTTTGAAAATCATATAAAAGCTTACAAAAATTTTGATGAGTTTTTAACTCAAATTCCAATTTTTAAAGCCAAGATGCCAGAGAAAAAAATATCCGTAGAGTGCGAAGACTTAAAAACACTTAATAAGCTTTTAGACGCCAATGTTGATATAGTGCAATGTGATAAATTTGATATATCAATGTTGCAAGAGGCTGTAAATTTAATAAATCAAAAAAATCCAACAATCACCATAGTGGCAAGCGGCGGGATAAATCTAAAAAACGTCAAAGAGTATGCAAATACCGGAGTAGATGCTATTGTAACATCCGCAATGTATGCTCAAGGAATGGCGAATCTAACTTCAACTCTAAAAGTTATTTAAGCAGATATTTACATTAAATATAAATATCTGCTCATAAAATTATAAACTTATCTCTTTGATATCTGCGATTTTTAGGAACTCTTTATAAATTTGACCTATTAGAGCTATACGGTTGCTGCGGATTTTAGCATCATCCACATTTATCATTACCTTATCAAAAAAGCTATCAATAACAGATTTTAATGCAAACAGATCATCTAGTCTCTCTTTAAAATCGCTATCTTTAGCAACCACTTTTTTAAATTCGCTATTTAAATTTCTTTCTTTCTCGCTTTCAAAAAGAGATTCATTTACTACACCGATATTCTCATCTTTGATAATATTTGCAAGACGTTTAAATGTACTAAAATTCTCTCTAAAATCACTCTTCTCGCTAATCTCATAAAGCGCTTTTATAGCCTCGCATTGAGCTAAAATATCGCCTTTTTCACTTGCTAAGCAGGCTTTTATTATAGAGGCATTGGCATCAAAGAAGGTGTAAAGCCTGTCAAATATAAAATTTTCAAGCTGTTTTAGATCAAATTTTGCGTAACCATTTGCAAGACTTGATAAAACCTCTTTTAGATTAAAATTTAGCTTCTCATTTAGTATGATTTTAATTATTCCGTTCGCAGCTCTTCTTAATGCGTATGGATCTTTGTTGCCACTTGGAATTTTACCTACGCTAAATAGTCCCATTAGAGTATCTATCTTGGTTGCAAGCGCTACTACCGAGCTAAAAATACCATTTGGACATTCGCTCTTTTCACCACTTGGCAAATACTGCTCTTTAATTGCATTTGCTATAAATTCGCTCTCACCCTTAGCCTTTGCGTAGTAATACCCCATTACTCCTTGAAGCTCCGTAAACTCATATACCATCTGAGTTGTGAGGTCTGCTTTGCTTAGCATTACCGCTATTTCAAGCAATTCCTCATACCTAGCCCCTACTTCACTATTTAAGCGATTAGAGTAAATTTTAGCTAATGCTTTTACTACTTTTAGCTCTCTTAGCTCTTTTTCATAGATACTTCCAAGCTCTTTTAAATATGTTATATTTTTTAGTTTTTCAGGACCAAAATCAGCCTTTAAATCACTCTGCCAAAAGAACATTGCATCACTTAAACGAGCGCGCAGAACCTTTTCGTTTCCTTTTATTATAAGGTTGTAATCATCCGCAATAGCATTGCTTACTACCACAAAATGATTGCTTAGCTTTTTATTTTTAAACACAGGGAAATAGCGCTGATTTTCCTTCATTGAAGTTATAATAGCCTCGCTTGGCACGTCCAAAAACTCGGCCTCAAATTCACCCATCAAAGCGGTGGGATACTCTGTAATAGCCACAACCTCATCTAGTAGATCCTCATCTATCTCTATATCAAATCCGCTTTTTTGCTCTATATCTTTAAACTCTTTTAAAATTTTCTCGCGTCTTTTTTCTTGATCCAAAATAACGCCTATTTTTGACATTGAACCAAAATAGTCTTTGGCGTTTTTAACGCTAAATTTGTCATAGCTTATGCTTCTGTGTTGATATATAGAATTACCGCTATCTACGTCAAATTTATTAAATTTAACTACCTCATCTCCTAAAATCACAAGAAAAGATCTTATCGGACGAATAAAGTCAAATTTTCCATCTCCCCAGCGCATAGACTTACCAAAATTTAGACTAAGTAAAAATTTCTCTATCATATCACCTAAAAGCTCTTGACTAGGTCTTCCGGCAACAGGTTTTTTATAGTATAAAACCTCTTTACCGTTTATTGTTTCAAATTTGAGCTCGCTCTCGGTTATCCCACATTTATTGGCAAAGCTAACCGCAGCCTGAGTAAATTTGCCGTCTTTAATGGCAACTTGTTTAGGGGCACCTATAAACTCACTAAATCCATCATCTTGTTTGACCTTAAAATCAGGATGATAAAAAACTATTCTACGAGGCGTATAGTAAAATTCACACTCACTAAAAAGACTGTTTTCTCTAAGAACATCCTGCCACTTTTCCTTGACATTACCAGACTCTTTTAAAAACGGAATGGCCGGTAACTCCTCAACTCCAATTTCTATTATTAACTCTTTTGTCATAGCCAACTCTTTTTTTGATTTTTTGTTATTTTAACTTTTTTTCTTTGAATTTCTCTCATCATTTCTCTCTTTCATCTGCAAAACAAATCCACGCACTAAAAATATCATAAAAAGCACAAAAGCGGAAAGTATTGCAAAGTCTAATATCTTCATTTCTCTATCCAAATTTGAGGCTCATTGTGATAAAGCACTACTTTAACCGCTTCAAATTTAGCCTTTTTTACATCTTCCATCTTGCCCTTAGAGCTATAAATCCTAATATCTCCATATTTGGTATATAGCCTGCCTCTTTTAATCTCTCCACTCACACTTCTTATAACGTCTCCCGCCCTAGCCTCGTTTATACGCTCCTCGCCTAGCATTTGAAGCTTAGGATCCATAAGCTTATCATATATCTTTGAGACGTAGAGAGATTTTACCTCGAGCATACCCTTATATTCGCCCACATCATTTATAACCACATCCATTACACTGCCGACTAGATCGTCGTTTTTTGGCTCATATACGTAAATTCCACGCCCGTCTTTAGCTATCACAAAACCTTTTTTATCCTTATAAACCACCGTCACTCCGCTTATAACAAAAGGTGTATTTTTTGGATTTTTAAATATATCGTCTATATTCTTTTCTTGAATTTTAGCCTTAGTGGCAGTGCTTATTTTAAATTTCAAAGGAAAGTGATCCGAATAAACATTTTTACCCTGTTTATACACCTCAAAACTTCCATTTACATAACTTATTCCACTGCCATCAACCATTTGCTTTGAAACAACTGCATGATCAATAGGCCTTAAATTTATATGCGAATACCTCTTATCGCTTGCCATAAACTGCCAAAGATCAACCATGTTTCTACTTATCAAAATATCATTTAGCAGTGATTCTTTACCGTAAGGTGTGTTAAAATCCCCAAGCAATATTACATTTTCGTCATTTTGTATAGCGCTTTTTAAAGACCTAAAAGCGCTCTCTCTACTCTTTAGGCTATTTTTTTGAGCTGGCATATGATTTACAAATAGACTAAATTCATGTCCATCAAGCTCAAATTTGACTTTTACAATATCTCTTGTCTTTACGTTTGGAACTTTAAAAATTTTAGTCTCAATAGGCCTTATTTTAGATATCAATCCAAGTCCGATAGGAGATCTTTTGTCCTTTGAAAAGGCAAAATATTGATATCCTGTAGCCCGCATAAGCTCTTTTAAAATTTCCTCGTTTTCTATCTCTTGAAGTGCGATTATGTCGGCATTAAGCTCTTTAATTATATTTTTTATATTTCCAAATTTTACTTTAGCTGTTTTTTCATTCCACTGCGATTTTCCTATCACAAAGTCTTGATATTCAGTGCCGTTATTTTTAGCATCGAATAGATTTTCAACATTAAAAGTAGCTATGCTAAGTTCAGCTGCGATTGCCAAGATAAAGCTAAAGCATAGCAAAATTATTTTTCTCATCAATCCTCTTTAAAACTCAAATTTATCAATATTTTGCCTAATTGCCTCATACGCGATTATGCCTACGCTAGTGGCCAAATTTAGGCTTCTACCCTGCTTTCCCATCGGTATAGTAATGGCATTGGCGAAATTTTTTTGCATAAACTGCATCGGAAGCCCGGTACTCTCGCCTCCAAAAAACAAAAAATCTCCAGACTGGAATTTAACATCAAAGTAAAATTTTTTAGACTTTGTAGTAGCGTAAAAAAATCTATCCTCAAATTTTGCATTCTCTTCTAAAAATTGATCTAAATTTTCCCAAATTTTAGGGTTTAAAATCTTCCAATAATCAAGCCCTGCACGCCTTACTGCCTTCTCGCTTAAATCAAAAACGGTAGGCTTAATAATATGCAAAGTTAAATTAGCATTTACGCACATTCTACCTATAGAGCCTGTATTTTGGGGAATTTGAGGGCTAAGCAGAACTATATTAAACATTAAAAGACAACTACTCTGTTTTTATACACAAACAACCTATCTTCAAGAGCCAGATCAAGTGCTGCCGCAAGAACGCTTTTTTCACAGTTTCTACCGGCTTTTTGCATCTGCTGCCAACTCATCTCATGATTTACGTTTATTACATCTTGAGAGATAATCGGCCCTTCATCCAAATCATCATTTACAAAGTGAGCCGTTGCTCCTATGATTTTTACTCCGCGCTCATAGGCTTGTTTATATGGATTAGCTCCGATAAATGCAGGTAAAAACGAGTGGTGTATATTTATAATCTTTTTTGGATAGTGTTTTACAAAATTTGGCGATAGAATTCTCATGTATTTTGCAAGTACTGCGTAATCAAATTTATACTGACTCATTGCTTCAAGCACTCTTTTTTCATGCTCTTGTCTCTCGATGTCATCAGAATTGACGTAGTGAAAAGGGATATTAAATTTCTCAACCAGCTCTCTTAAAATTTCACGATTTGCAATAACCGCTAAGATATTGGCATTTAACTCTCCGCTGTGATGCTTTATTAATAAATCTCCAAGGCAGTGCGCCTCTTTAGTGGCTAAAATAATAATATCTTTTTTGGCAGCCTCCACACATTCTATAATCGCACCTTTTGGCAAGAAAGCTTCAAGTGTGCCTATAAATTCGGCTGTATTTATATTACCTACAAGCGAGGCTCGCATAAAAAACCTATTATTATCTTCATCTACAAATTCATTATTTGTCTCGATATTTAGATGATATTTAAATACCACATCACAAATTCTATAAATGAGTCCCTTCTCATCCTGGCACTCAATTTTAAGAATATATTTTTTCATTTTCATTGCCTTTTGTCTTTTAAAAAGCTCTTATTTTAGCCAATTTGGACTTTTATAATAATTAAAATTTATTTTTCAAAAACTCATCTATGGCTAAATTTTGTCGCCTTAAAATTTCAGCCCCTATAGCCTCATTTTTAAAGCCTGCTCTTAATATCTCATCGATATTTATAAGTGGCTCAAACCTGCTATCGTATATTCCAAATTTTTTAGCTCTTCTTACAAGGCTTGCTGAATTTAACCCAAGCCAATCTCTTAAAGGCATCTTAATTGCGATACGTAAAAGATCTTTATCGCTCACTCTTCCTTTAAAAAATGGTTCCCTAAAAACAGAGATAAAGCTATTTGGTAAATTTAGATCCTTCACCACTCTCTCTTGCAACCCAAATTCTCTAAGCAGATATAAAAACTCTTTTTGATCTTTTTTAAATTTTCTAACGCTTGTAAGTTTTTTTTGAAACTTAATCAGCTGATTTTTATTTAAATTTAAGCCAAACAACTCTTTAAAAAGTCCAAGCTTATAAAGGTATTTAGCTCCTGTACTTTGAAATTTAGCATTAAAAAGTTTTAGCATTTCACCGCTTATTCTGTCTTTGCTTAGATCTTTTAAGTTTATTGTTTTCATCAAATTTAGTGTTTTTTGTGAAATTTTAAAATCAAACCTGGCACTAAACTGAATTCCTCGTAAAACCCTTAGTGAGTCTTCGAAAAACTTCTCGTCATCAATATGCCTTAAAACACCTTTTTTAATATCGTCTAATCCACCCCAAAAATCAAGTATTTTATCATCAAAGATATTTATCATGATAGAATTTACAGTAAAATCACGCCTCATGGATGCGCTCTTTTCATCGTTGCAATAACTTACATCAAAGGCTTTATGTCCTTCTCCTACTTTATTTTCCATGCGAGGCAAGCTAAGATCAAAGCCGCTTAATTTATAAACAAAATAGCTCTTACCAACTCCGCTTGCTCCATATTGACTCATTAATTCATCGAATTTATCAGGAGAGATATCGTAAATTTCTATATCAAAATCAGTTATTTTTTTTCCAAGAAAGATATCGCGGACCGAACCGCCCACGATATAAGCACGTTTAGTATAGGGTCGTAGTAAATTTCTTGCCCAGTTTAGTTCATTTAGTTTTGAGATTATCAAGCCTGTTTTCAACATTGGCAAGTACAAATTCTAAAAATTTCAAAGTAAGTTCCAACCTATCCTCCAAATTTTCTCTACTTACGGCATTTAATCCTTCAAAAAGTACTGAAATTCGCTCTTTTAAATTTTTTAAAAATATCTCTTCACCATTTATATTAAATTTTTCTACTTCCAGCTCATCTTTAATCTGCTCATTTTTAGCCACATGATGTTCGATAGAGCTTATCTCTTTAAGTTCTGCTGCAACCTCGTCTATGGCCATTTTTGCAATATCTTCTAACTTCATAATCTTATCAGCCACCTTTTAAATTCTATTATCTCTTCATCGCTTTTCATATTTATAAAAAAATCACGCATCTGCTCGTTTAAATTAGGATCTCTTTTTCTAAGCCCACTAAGCCTTCTAATCGCGCTTACAGCTTCTTTGTTACCGGGCTCAATTTTTAAAATATTTCTATAGACTAAAAGCGCATCATCTTGAAGCCCTTGCGCTTCATAAATCAAAGCTTCTGTGATAGTATTTTTCACTGTTTTCCTATAAATTTAGCTATTATTCCGCCCATCTCGCTTGTGGTACATATCTCTTTAGCACCAAAATCAGCTATATCTTTTGTCCTATAGCCTTCAGCCAAAGCCATTTTAACTGCATTTTCTATACTGTTTGCAGCCTCTTTTTCACCCAAAGAGTATCTTAAAAGCATAGCGGCACTTAAAATAGTAGCAATAGGATTAGCAATTCCTTGCCCTGCAATATCAGGAGCGGAACCATGAATAGGCTCATAAATTCCGACCTTGCCTCCTATGCTAGCGCTTGGAAGAAGTCCTATAGATCCGCATACCATACTGGCTTCATCACTTAGAATATCTCCGAATAAATTCTCAGTCAAAATAACGTCAAATTGGCGCGGATTTCTTACTATCTGCATTGCGGCATTATCTACATACATAAAATCAACTTTTACCTCAGGATAACTTTTGGATACTTCGTTTACAACTTCACGCCATAGCTGGCTTGTCTCAAGCACATTTGCTTTATCTACAAGACAAACCTGTTTTTTACGTAGCATTGCCGTATCAAAAGCAACTTTGGCTATGCGTTCAATCTCAAATTTATAATATACCATAGTATTGAATGCACTATCATCTCTTTTTTCTCTTGGTTGACCAAAATATATACCGCCTGTTAACTCACGAACTACAATAAAATCGACATCTTGAAGAACTTGTGGCTTTAAAGTGCTAGCATCTACAAGCTCGTCAAATATCATTGCGGGGCGTAAATTCGCATAGGCTCCAAGTCCTTTGCGTAGTTTAAGCAGACCGCTTTCCGGACGCTTATATCTAGGAAGATTATCCCACTTTGAACCGCCTATTGCTCCAAAAAGTACAGCATCACTTGATAAAGCTCCATTTAAAGTCTCACTTGGCAGAGGCTCGCCAAATATATCTATAGCAGCCCCGCCCATAAGATAAAAATTATAATTTAGCTCAAATCCATGTTTTACACTAGTAGCGTCTAAAACTTTAAGAGCTTCATCTACTATCTCAGAACCTATTCCATCGCCTTTTATTACCGCTATATTATAAATTTTTGCCATTTTATATCCTCGTTTTTGCATATTCTATTAATCCGCCACTTTTTAAAAGTTCTTGCATAAATGGCGGAATCGGGCTAAATTTATACTCTTTGCTTGTAGTTAAGTTTAAGATAACGCCGCTATCAACATCTATCTTAAGCTCATCACCCTCATCTATCTCATCGGTTTCTTTTACCTCTAGGATTAAAAGACCTGTATTAAAGCTATTTCTATAAAAAATTCTCGCATAAGACTTAGCTATTACAGCGCCTATTCCAGCTGCTTTAAGGGCAATAGGAGCATGTTCCCTGGAGCTTCCACAACCAAAATTTTCACCAGCCACTACAATATCGCCTTTTGAAATTTTTGTGCTAAAACAAGGATCGGCATCTTCCATGATATGTTTTGCTAATTCTTTCTCGTCAGATGTATTTAAATATCTTGCGGCAATAATTATATCTGTATCGATATTGTCGCCAAATTTCCAAACTTTATTCATATCTTATCCTATTTAAATTTTATGGATTCTAGCAAAATAAAGCTAAATAATTTATCAAATAAATTTTTAAAAGAGTGTATTATAGAAGTATGCGGATATCAAAATTTAGGCTAAAACTAGCCTAAATTTATCTTTTCAAAGAGCATCTGCCAAGAAGTGCGCAAGCAGGACAAAAACCTGTAATGCCAACTATGATAGGTATCAATCCTATTAAAGCCCAATAGCTTTTAAAGAAAATCCAAATACCAGCCATCAGCAAAACACCCAAAATAACTCTCATGATTCTATTTTTTTTACTTAGCATTTTATTCCTTTCAAAGACCAAAAGCATATAGCTTTCAGCAAATTTAATATTGAAATTATATCAAAAAATAGAGATTTAGAATTGCAACAAAGTTACACTTTAATTATTTTTAAAAGTAATTACGCCTCTTTTTTGAACTATTTCACCTTCTCTTTCCATCTCTTTTAGCACTCTTGATACGGCCTCTCTAGCACTTCCTATATGATTTGCAAGTTGCTCGTGAGTGATTTTTATATTTGAATTTTTGGCATTTTGGCTTAAAAAATTTCTAATGCGTTCAACCAGAGGCAAAAACAAAGCCTGTTCCATCACATTTATGACACTTGCAAATCTAGTTGATACGAGACTTAAAGTATAATTCATTACATCTGGATATTTATCTCTTAAAATTTTATAAGCATCTACTGGAATCAGGATAATATCAGTATCTTCGTAGGCCTGTAAATTTATCTCTACTTCAAAAGAATTTTTAACACAAGATGAACACAATATACAACACTCATTTTTATTTAAGCTAAAAACGGTTATCTCTTTAAAGTTGCTTGATGCTATATATGCTCTTAGATTTCCGTTTTTTAGCATTATAAAGCCTTTGCATCCATCTTTGGTGTATATAATTTCATCTTTTTTAAAGACTTTTACCATGCTCCTTTGAAATATAATTTTTTTGTCTTCTTCACAAATTTCAAACTGAGAAAGAAAATTATCATCTAAAAATTTAATATCTTCTTCATTTAGCATATTTTCTCCTTTTTCAGAGTGTAATGTAGTATTGTATATAAAAATATTAAAAAGATTCTTATTTGAAACAGGCTTTATCTATATTAAAAAGATTAAATAGCGTGATATTATCACTGAGAAATAGATTTATTAAGGATAATATTGCGAAAAAAATTAAAGGGATTTTGTATGGATCAAGTAGACATAACAAAAAATCAAATTTCTAAAATATCCAATTTTCCAATTATGCTATATGCCGTTGTAATGGGACTCGGAGGACTTACATTAGCATATGAAAAACTAAATTTAGCAGTTCAAATATCCGATTTTTTATTTGAAATTTTACGCTTAATAACAAGTCTCGTATTTGTCATTATCACAATAATTTATAGCATTAAAATAATAAAATACAAAGAAGAGATCAAGGCTGAAATAAACCATCCAATTAAGATTAATTTCTTTGCTGCATTTGCAATATCACTGTTTTTGCTAGCAGCTTTATGGCGAGATATTGGCACCTTACACTCTGTTTTATTCTATATAGCGCTGATATTTCAAACATTTTTTACGTTTTACGTGATAGCTTTTTGGATAAACAAAAATATGCTCATCAACCACTCAAATCCAGCTTGGTTCATACCTATAGTAGGGAATTTAATAGTTGTGATAGCAAGCGAAAGCAAAAGCGAATTTTTATGGTATTACTTCTCCATAGGAGTCTTTTTCTGGATAGTCTTATTTACTATTATATTTTATAGAATTATCTTTCATGATCAGTTAGCTCAGAAATTTATGCCTACTCTATTTATATTTATCGCTCCTCCGGCTGTGGCATTTTTAGGCTATATGAAGCTAACCGGGAGCTTTGATGCATTTGCACATATACTCTTAAATTTGACACTATTTTTCGTAGGTCTTATATTTTTTATGTATAAAAATTTTATGAAGCTTAAATTTTTCCTATCATGGTGGGCGTTTACCTTCCCTACCGCTGCCGCTAGTATAGCGTTTATAAGAGCTTACGAGCTTAATAAAGGCGATATTTTCTTATGTTTTGGAATTTTAGCTTTTATATTCTTGCTGTTTTTTATAGGAATAGTTGGATATTTCACAGTAAAAGCAATCAAAAATAGTGAAATTTGCGTAGCTGAATAATTCAGCCTGCAATCATCAAAATTCCAATACTACACATTAGCAAAGCCGTAAAAACTTCTAAAATTCTAAGATGATTTAAGAGCAGTCTTTTCAGGACTGCTCCACCAATAGCATATATACTAAGAGATATAAATTCTATAACCAAAAGCAATACCACAATCAGATAAGTTCCGTCTCCAAAAGGATCTTGCCTATCAATGAACGGCGGTAAAATAGCGGCAAAAAATATCCAAGCTTTAGGATTTGATATGCTAATAATCATTCCGTGCATAAATAAAGAAATCTTACTCATCTCTCCATTGTATCGATGCAAAGTCAGTTTGCCTCTACTAAAAAACAGCATTGTACCAATATAGATAATATAAATAGCACCGCAAATTTTTATAATCATAAATATAAACTCATACTTTATCATAATAGCAGCAGCGCCTAAAATACATAAAAAAGCCACAATGCCAACAGATAAGAGCTGACCCAAAATCATAGGTAATGCCCTAAAGTAGCCTACGCTAAGACCTATGCTTAAAGCTAAAGTCATATTAATACCAGGCATAAAACTAATAGGAAAAAATGTGGCTATAAACAAAAGATAGTTCACAAACAGCCTTGTGGTTTAAAAATTGGCAAAATTTTAAAAGAAAGTGGATAAATTTAAGATAAAAATTTAAAAGCGGCAAAATAAATTCGCCGCCTTTTTCTAAATTTTAATGAGTATAGAAGAACTCTTGAATTTTTGCTTTATCGTTTGTTTGTGTAAGGGCTAGCATTAACAATACTCTAGCTTTTTGAGCGTTTAGGTTATCACTTGCCAAAAAGCCGTATTTTGTGTCATCAACTTCTCCGTTTAAAGTAGTCTCACCACTTCCTACACGTGAATCACGAACTACAACTACACCTTTTTTAACGCCTTCGCCAAGAACTTCAATAACTGTAGGGAATGGATTTCCGTTACCCATACCGGCGCTTATTATACCTTTTGCTCCATTTTTGATAGCAATATTAGCAAAGTCAGGATTGTCGTTTGAATGACTATAGATGATATCTACCCTAGGAAGTTCTTTGATTTTTGTGATATCAAAAGCTGAATTTACAGTGTGTTTGCGAACCGGACTCATATAGTATTTTACATTGCCATAAAATACTGTTCCTATTTTACCTGCATTTGGAGATTTAAATGTCTCAACACCTGTAGTGTTTGTCTTAGTAACTTCGCGAGCTGCGTGAATTTCATCATTCATAGTTACCACTACGCCTTTGCCTGCTGTTTCTTTATTGATAGCAACATTTACAGCGTTAAAGATATTAAGAGGACCGTCTGCACTAAGTGAACTACTACTTCTCATAGCACCAACCATTACGATAGGCTTGTCACTTTTTACGACCAAATTTAAGAAGTATGCAGTCTCTTCCATAGTGTCTGTTCCGTGAGTGATAACTACACCATCAGCTTTGCCACTAGTTAAAAGCTCATTTACTCTATTAGCAAGCTTGAACCAAACCTCATTATTCATCTCTTGAGAGCCGATATTTGAAATTTGCTCGCCTTTGATTGTAGCAATCTTGTTTATTTCAGGCACCGCAGCAATTAGCTTATCAACAGTAACAGTTCCTGATGTATAGCTCGTATCAAGAGCACCTGAACCGCTTCCAGCTATCGTTCCACCGGTTGCTAATATGTAAATCGTTGGCTTAGCAAAAGCCACAACTACAGAAACAAACATGAAAAATACCACCTTTGTGATAAAACGCATATTTAACTCCTTGTAATAAAATTGTCAAGAAAATTATAGCGTTTGTATCTTAAAAATTTTATTAATATTGATACTTTATTTTTTTTTAATTTAATAAAAATAAAAATTGCTAAAATACCTAAATTTACGAATTATAATCTTCTGATCCGAAGTATATCGCATCAAATATCCAAATAGCCAAAATTATAGCGATTATCAAGATTAAATATATTATGTTATCTACCTTTTAAGATTATTTACGATTTGAAGCATATCATCGCTTGTTGTGATTGCCTTTGAATTTGCTTCGTATGCACGCTGACCAGTAATTAGATCAGTCATCTCCTCAACCAGCTGGACATTACTCATCTCTACAAATCCTTGTCTTATAGTTCCAAATCCATCAATACCGCCAATTCCAGTCACTACATCACCGCTTGATCCTGTAGGCAAATAGTTATTGTCTCCAAGCGCATGAAGTCCACTTGGATTTATAAAATTTGCAAGCTCTATTTGTCCTATTTGCACCATTTCAGTATTTCCAGGCTGAAGTACAGATATTGTACCGTCGACTCCAACTGAAATTTGTGTCGCATTAGCAGGAACACTCATTTGAGGAAGCAAAATATATCCATCAGAATTTACTATAGTGCCTTCACTATCAAGCTTAAAAGCTCCATTTCTTGTATATGCAGTAGTTCCATCTGGAAGTTGGACTTGAAAAAAACCATTACCAGCTATTACCATATCCAGATTGTTACTTGTCTCTTTAAAATGTCCTTGTGAAAAAATTTTAGTTATAGCAGTAGGGCGCACTCCAAGACCAACCTCTATACCTGTCGGGCTTTTTGTCGTAGAGCTGGTTGAAGTGCCCGCATACTCCATAACCTGATACATAAGATCGGCAAATTCGGCTCTATTTTTTTTATAACCCATTGTATTTACGTTTGAAATATTATGTGAAGTGACATCGATTTGGGTTTGCTGCGCTATCATGCCTGTAGCGGCAGAATAAATTGATCTCATCATGGCTTTAATTCCTTATTTTAGTTTTTTACAAAATTTATTAATAGCAAAATACGTTCCAAAAAACCATAAACAAACTAAGCCTTAATATTAGCTAGTTTACTAACAGCATCTTGATTAAGATCGTCCATATGGCTTCTCATCACTTTTTGATACATATCTACCATTCGGTTTGTCTCTATAAGCCCCAACATCTCGGTTACGGCATTTACGTTTGAAATTTGAGTATATCCTTGAGAGACGGCATCTACATCATCGCCAAGATCTCTTAGCTCCTTTAAATCAGGCAAAACGTATAGATTATCACCCTCTTTCGTAAGGTTTCTTATCTCTTTTGGCTGCGCTAAGTAAAATCTTGCTATCTGCTCGTCATTTGCATAGATATTTCCGTTTTTATCGACACTTAGTCTCTCTTCTTGCGGGATTTGTATCCCGTTTGCCCCGCCTTCAAAATAATTACTTGGAAGCACTCTAAAGCCCTCTTTTGTTACTAAAAAACCCTCATTATCAAGGCTAAAAGCTCCGTTTTTAGTAAGTCTAACCTCTCCGGTTTTAGTTTCAACCAAGAAAAACAGATCCTCTCGCTTTATAGCAAAGTCAAGCGTATTGCCCGTAAATTTCATGCCGCTATTGCTAAAATCAACATACTGCTCTGAAATTTGAGGCACTCTATCGATAGTTCGGTTTAAAAATTTAGCAGCCTGCTTTGTGTGATTTTCAAGCGGTAAAACATCTCTAAACTCTTGAAAAATTCTCTCAAAATCCCCCACAACCACATCATCACGCTTAAAGCCGATTGTGTTTATGTTTGCAAGATTGTTTGAGATTACATCAAGGCGGTTAAACTGCGTAACCATCGCACCCGTTGCTTGATAATATCCGTTTTGCATTATAAATTTTCCTAAAATTTGATATTTAAAACAAGATAAAGCAAGATACGTTCCAGATTACCTTTCAGACATATTTAAATAAATCTGAGTATAATAAGTTCCTTTTAGTAAAAAATAGCGGCAAAGGAATCCACTGATGAGCGCAAAAAAAGAGATGTTGTCACTTATAGAAGAACTGTTTCAAGAAAACGCCAAAGGCTATGTAACTTACGAAAAACTTATCAAATTTTTTGAAAAAGCACCCACTGGTGCAATAGCAAAAAAAATAGAAGCCTTAGCCAAGACCCACAAAATTAAACTCATAACTGCAGCAGAAATCGCCAAACTAAAAAATATCGAAGATGCTAAAAAACGCCGCGAAGAGAGAGAGAGGCTTCAAGACGAAAGCTTAGAGGACGAATTTGATCTGGCAAGCGAAAATGATCTACTTGAATGGTCACGCTCTGATAGTCCTGTCAGGATGTATCTGCGCGAAATGGGTCAAATTTCACTTCTTACAAAAGACGAAGAAGTTGAAATAAGCAAAAAGATCGAACTAGGCGAAGATATCATTATCGATGCGTTTTGTTCGGTGCCATACTTGATTGATTTTATACTTGACTATAAAGAGCCTCTTATAAACCGCGAAAGACGCGTTAAAGAGCTGTTTAAAAGCTTTGATGACGAAGAAAATAGCGATGAGGCCGAAGAGGATGAAGAAGAGGAGTATGCAGAAGAGTCCGAAGAAAACGAAGCCCATAAAAAACCTTCTAAAAAAGAGGACAAAAGAGCCGAAAAAGTTATAGAAAGCTTTAAGGCGCTTGAAAAAGCGAAAAAAGACTGGATGAAAATGGCTAACAAGCAAAACGACGTCGAGCAAGAAGACGAGCTTTTGGCTAAATTAACACTAGCTTTTAAAAAGAAAATTTTAAAAGACAAGCTAATGGATCTAGGTCCTACAAGCAAGCTCATAAGTGAGATCGTAAAGTCGATGGAAACGGCTCTAAAGAGTGATGATGAGTTTGATAGAGAGCTTAAAAGACTTGAGTATAAACTGCCGATGTTTAGTGACGAGCTTAAGAAAAATCACAAAAGCATCCTAAAAGACATCATTAAACTCAGCAAAGAAGATATCATCGCTCGCGTGCCTGAGGCTACGATGGTTTCAACCTATGTCGAGATCAAAAAGCTATTTCAAACAAAAGAGGCGAGCAAGCAAGGATTTGACCTTGATCCTGTCCAGTTAAAAGAAATTTTAGAGCAGATAAAACGCGGTAAGAAAATTTCAGACGAGGCAAAAACCAGAATGGCCAAGTCAAACTTGCGTCTTGTCGTAAGTATCGCCAAGCGCTACACAAACCGCGGTTTGCCGTTTTTAGACCTCATCCAAGAAGGAAATATCGGTCTTATGAAGGCGGTTGATAAATTTGAGTATAAAAAAGGCTATAAATTTTCAACCTACGCCACATGGTGGATACGCCAAGCCATAAGCCGCGCGATAGCCGATCAGGCGCGCACTATCCGCATACCTATCCACATGATAGAGACTATAAACAGGATAAACAAAATCAACCGCAAATACCTACAAGAAGAGGGAAAAGAGCCTGATGTAAGCATCATCGCCAAAGAGGTTGGTTTAAGTGTGGATAAAGTTAAACAAGTTATTAAGATAACAAAAGAGCCTATCAGTCTTGAAGCACCTATCGGTAACGAAGAAGATGGCAAATTTGGTGATTTTGTCGAGGATAGAAGCTCGCTAAGCCCGATGGATCACATCCTTAAAAACGACCTTAAGGAGCAAATCGACGAAGTTCTTGATCAGTTAAACGAGCGCGAAAAAGCAGTTATTAGGATGAGATTTGGCCTACTTGAAGATGAAAGCGATCGCACACTTGAAGAGATCGGCAAGGAGCTAAATGTCACTCGCGAGCGTGTCCGCCAGATAGAAAGCTCGGCGATCAAAAAGCTAAAACATCCAAAAGTCGGAAGAAAGCTTAAAAACTACATCGAGGGCTAGTTTATACTAGCCTCTCACGCTCTGCATTTATACGAATTTACACATCAAAATTCACCACTCAGATATCAATAAATTTAAAATTCCACTCAGATACATACAAATTTCATTCTTGTGTTTTTAACCCAAAAATTTTTCTAAATTTCAGTTTTTATATAAAATTTACTCATTATGATTTATAATATATAGTTTTATATTTTTTAGTTTTAACCCCTTAAATTTAAAGCTTTACAAAATATATTCTAATAATTTAAAGGAGAGAACATGAGTAAATTTTCAACTCTTATATTAAGTCTTGCGCTTTGCGCTTCATCTTTATTTGCAGATCGCATCATCACCGATCAACTGGGCAGAGATGTGACTCTTCCTGATGAGGTTAAGCGAACAATCGTACTTCAGCACCAAAGCCTAAACGTGCTTAATCAAATAAACGCCATGGATAAGGTCGTTGGCGTGCTTGAAACTTGGGAAAAGACACTTGACAAAAACTATGCTCGCCTTGCTCCAAGCCTTAAGGATATGGCGACTTAAAGGTCATAAACTACGAATCGGTTCTTAAGCTAAAACCCGATGTCGTTATCGTAACCAATTACATCCCAAGCGAATATATCGCAAAAATGGAAGAGCTTAAGATACCGGTTGTTGGCATCAGCTTTTCAAAAAGAGAGGATAAAGAAAAAGACAAGCTAAATCCTACTCTTGAAGACAAAGCCAAAGCTTACACAGAGGGCTACTATGAAGGTGTTGAGATACTTGGCAAAGTGGCAAACCGTGAAAAAGAAGCGGCCAAGCTCATTAAATTTGTAAAAGATCAACAAGCCTTCTTAAAAAGCAAAATGGACAATCTAAAGATAGATAAAAAAGTTAGAATTTACATGGCAAATCCAGATCTTACCACTTACGGAAGCGGCAAATACACGGGAGTGCTGTTTGCAAGAGCGGGCGGAGAAAACGTGGCTGCAAAAGATATCAAAGGATATAAGCAAATTTCAGCCGAAAATTTAATCGCTTATAATCCCGACATGATATTTGTCCAAGAGCGCTATCCGAAGGTCCCAAACGAGCTTAAGTCAAACCCTCAGCTTGCAAACGTAGCGGCTATCAAGATGGATAAAATTTACATGATGCCTGAATTTGCCAAAGCTTGGGGCTATCCTACGGCAGAAGCCATGGCGCTTGGCGAGGAATGGCTGGCTATAAGGCTTTATCCTGAGCATTTTAAAGGTGTGGATTTTGATAAGAAAATTGAGGAGTTTTATCAAAAATTCTACCGCACATCATACTCTAAATGAGACTTTCCACTCTCATTGCCATTTGGGTTATAACTTGCCTCGTCTCACTTGGGATGGGGCAGTATCACATCGAATTTAGCGAAGTTTTAAGCATTTTAATTGGTAGCAGCGATAACGAAACGGCTAAAAGCGTTATTTGGTATTAAACGAACTCTAAAACTAGGCAACAAATTTAGCAACTTAAAATCAATCTACTTTGCTAATTGTATCTAACTTTTTCTTACTGGACTTATAAATATCTAAGCCCAATAACCCCTCCTCTCTTTTTTCTTTAGCCCTATAGCTATTACCTAGTATATTTACTATATGTGAATGATGTATAACTCTATCTAGTATAGCCGACATAACTTTGTTGCTATTAATAGACAGGTTTTCCCATTCACTAAAAACCAAATTTGACGTAAATATAATAGATCCTTTTTCGTATCTTCTAGAAATAATTTGAAAAAGATGATTGGTATCTTCTTTACTCATATTAAAATACCTGTAAAGTCAAATTGCTCCAAAGTCTTAATAGATGGAAATCCTGCCATTTTTGTTAAAACTGCTTTTGAACGATTCGTTTTAACCTCAACTTCTTTTTTGAGTAGCTCCTCTAGAAATTGTAAATGTCTCCAGTTTTCCTTAGCTGCAATCACTGATATTTCATAAAAATTTTCCTCAATACTTGATAGTTTTAACTCCCCACAAAGTTTTTTAATAGTTTTTTCTAACTGCATCAATTGCCTTTTGTCATTATTGTTTGGCTAATTTTTGGTATAAATTCATCATAACACCTCATATCTCTTTGAGGTATTTGATAAATTTCACTTAAAAAACTTAATCCATTCTTATTTTTAGAAGTATTATTCAAATTATTAATTATAACACCAGGGTGTATTCCTTGGTATACTTTTTGTATAGGTAACAAAAATGCTTTTTCTTCTTTTAATAGATCAAGAGGGATTTTCTTTGTCGTGCCTCACATCGCAAGGCTTATATGCGGAAGCGACCACACTCGCTCGATGCCCGCTTGCTTCGTCATAGGCGCGATATTTATGCTCTTTGTTGATGACTTAGCTAGAAGCATAAGCAGCGCAGAAGTGCCTCTTAGCATACTTTTAGCACTCATCGGAAGCCCGGTTTTTGCGATACTCTTAAAAAGGAGCGTGTCAAATGCAAAATCTGCTTGAGATAAAAGATGCGAGATTTTACTACGAGGAGCAAAAATTTCTCTTTCGCAGGCTAAATTTCGCCCTTGCCAAAGGCGAAACACTAGCGATACTTGGACTAAACGGGCAAGGCAAAAGCACGCTTATGTTTTGCATGATGGGAGTTTTAAAGCTCAAAGAGGGCGAAGTAAAAACGCAGGCTAAATTTGCCTTTTTACCGCAAAATTTTAGCGTTGCGTTTGACTATAGCGTGCTTGATATAGTTTTGATGGGGCGGATTCGTGAAATTTCGCTTTTTTCAAAGCCGAGCAAAGAGGATATCAAAATTTGCGAAGATGCACTTTGTAGCTTAGAAATTTCATATCTTAAAAATAAAAGCTTCAACTCCCTTTCAGGCGGACAAAAGCAGCTTGTCCTCTTCGCTAGAGCGATTGCCAGCAGAAGCGAAGTGATGTTTTTAGATGAGCCCGCAAGCGCGCTTGATCTAAAAAATCAAGATAGGGTTTTAACGCTGATTCGCAGTCTAAAAGAGCAATGCAATGCAAGCATCGTCTTTACCACTCATCAACCAAACCACGCTCTAGCCGTAGCTGACAGCACTCTCATCCTTAAAAACGACCTTAGCTACGTCTTTGGCAAAAGCAGCGAAGTACTAAACGAAGAGAATTTAAGCTCGCTTTATGATGTAGATGTAAGAGGGGTTAAATTTGATATAGGCAGCAAGCAAATACCAAGCATAACGCAAATTTTTAGCACACAAAAGTAAATTTATCACCCATTCATTTTTGATAAATTTTCATTCTTTAAATTTACTTCCATTAGCCTTATCTCCTCTTCGCCGCTTCTTACGATATCAGGGTCGCATTCAAAATTTTTCGCGTCTATCTTTTTTGGATATTCGACATTTGCCAAAATATGCCTAAATATATTTATCCGCGCGTGCTTTTTGCTATCAGACGCTACTATCGTCCATGGGCAAGCAGGCGTGTTTGAAGCAAGCAGCATGGAGTATTTAGCGATAGTGTATTGATCCCAAAGCTCCTGGCTTTTAGCATCTACCGGCGAAATTTTAAACTGCTTAAGCGGATCGGTAAGGCGCTCTTTGAAGCGTTTTTTCTGTTCCTCTTTTGAAACCGACAGGTAAAATTTAAAGAAAATTATGCCCGAGTTTTTTATCATCTCTTCAAATTTAGGCACCTCGCGCAAGAATTCTTTATGCTCTTCTTGCGTGCAAAATCCCATCACAGGCTCAACTCCTGCTCTATTGTACCAAGAGCGGTCAAATATCACGATCTCTCCGGCGCTTGGAAGGTGCGCCACATACCGCTGAAAGTACCACTGCGAGCGCTCTACATCGCTTGGCTTTTCAAGTGCGACTATACGACATCCGCGCGGGTTTAGATGCTCGGTTAGGCGCTTTATACTTCCGCCCTTGCCCGCCGCATCACGCCCCTCAACGATAATAAGCACTCTTAAGCCCTGCTCTTTTACATAGTTTTGAAATTTCAAAAGCTCGATCTGAAGCTTTCTAAGCTCGTATTCGTAGTCGAATTTATTGTGGTTATGCTTATCTTCTTTTTTGTGTTTTGACATAAGGCTTCCTTTTAAAAATTTCATATATCAAATGCTACTTTTTAGATTCTTAAATTTAAATTAAGCGCACTGCATGAGTGCATATTTAACACTGGCTTTATATTATTCTTGTAAAATACGACTAGAAATTTTTAAGGACAAATATGTTTAAAAAAGCGATTTTTTCTATATTTTTACTTATCGTATCAGCATTTGGCGATCCGCTTTCGGTCGCTGAAGCTTTTGGACTGAGCGCAAAAACCGATAGCCAAAATGTCGAATTTAGATTTGATCTCGCCAAAGATATTTACGTATATAAGGACACTGTAAAGGTTCTTAGCGGTGGTAAACTCCTAAACGATCAGCTAAATTTGCCAAATTTTATAAACGACGGCAGTTTTGACGTATATCCTGAAAAATTTAGCTTATTTGTGCCTATAAGTTTGCTTAAAGAGATAAATCAAAGCGACAGCTTTAATATAGCGCTTGAGTATCAAGGTTGCGCCAAAAACGGCATTTGCTACCAACCGCAAGTAAATAACTACAGCGTATCAAGCGGCTTAAGCGGATACAAAATAGCGTTAATTCCAAAAGATGGCGATACGACCGTAGCCTCTAGCCTGCCTGGCGAAAGCGACTTATCCGAGCAAGACAGCATCGCTAAAAATTTAAGCGACAAAGGGTTTGTTTTATCGCTTATTACGTTTTTTGGTTATGGAATTTTACTTTCACTTACCCCTTGTATATTTCCTATGATACCGATACTTTCAAGCATTATCGTATCCAAATCAGGAGAAAAATTAAGCGCAAAACGAGGATTTTGGTTCTCGCTCATATACGTGCTTGCCATGGCGCTAGCTTACGCGGTGGTGGGCATCATCGCAAGCGTCTTTGGCGCGGGGCTTAGCGGCATGCTTCAAACTCCTGCCGTGCTTATCGGCTTTAGCTTGG
The DNA here is from genome assembly GCF_004803855.2 of Campylobacter sp. RM16192. Taxonomy (NCBI): domain Bacteria; kingdom Pseudomonadati; phylum Campylobacterota; class Epsilonproteobacteria; order Campylobacterales; family Campylobacteraceae; genus Campylobacter; species Campylobacter sp. RM16192. The sequence goes on from NZ_CP012552.1 coordinate 1,152,619, forward strand.
TCTTTGTCGCTCTTGCTTTATCGATGTTTGAACTTTACGAGTTTCAAATGCCGTTAAAAATACAAAATTTACTTAACAAAAAGGCTGAAAGCAAGGACGGGGTCGCCGGAATTTTTATCATGGGATTTTTATCGGCGCTCATAGCAAGTCCATGTGTCGCAGCTCCGCTTGCAGGCGTGCTACTTTACATAGCGCAAAGCGGAAATGTGCTATTTGGCGGATCGGCTCTATTTATCATGGGGCTTGGTATGGGCGTACCGCTTCTAATCATCGGTGCAAGTTCCGGCAAGCTGCTTCCGCGCCCGGGAATTTGGATGGATAATATAAAAAGACTCTTTGGCTTTATCATGATATTTATGGCGATATGGCTTAGTGCGCGCGTACTTGGCTCTCGTGTGGAGTTTTTGCTGTATGGTGTTACGGCTGTGTTTATGAGCGTATTTTTCGGAGCATTTGATAGCACAAGCGAAAATACAAGCGCAGGTAAAAAGATGATAAAAGCGGCTTTTTTAACGCTTTTTATCTACGCTTTTATACTCATTATCGGCTCTTTTACGGGAGCAAAGTCGCTGCTAAATCCGCTAGCAAATTTTGAAATTTCAAGTAGCGTTGCTGGCAAAGAGGCAAAATTTATCAGCGTATCAAACATAAATGAGCTTGAAAACGCTATAAAAAGCTCAAACAAGCCGGTGATGATTGATTTTTATGCTACTTGGTGCGTAAGCTGCAACGAGCTTGACGAAATAACATTCAAAGACGAGGCAGTGCTTAAAAGGCTTGAAAATTTTACTCTTTTAAGAGTCGATGTGACAAAAGGCACGAGTGAAGATAACGAGCTAATGAAAAAATTTGGACTCATAGGACCTCCTGCTCTGATATTTTACAAAGACGAAGATGAGCTAAAAAGCGCAAGAGTTATAGGGTTTTATGAACCTAAGAAATTCATAGCTCATCTTGATAAAATTAAATTGTAAATTTATCATAAAATTTATACATTTAAAATCTTTTTTTATTAATTTTAATGTATAATTCTATCTTTGAATACCCTGTAGTTTAGCGGTAGAACTGCTAACTCTGGATCAGCTAACAGAGGTTCGAATCCTCTCGGGGTAACAAGATATTTTGCTAAAATATTGTTTGTTTCGGCACTTTGTATATGTGGTAGCACTATTAGTAACACAATAGAATTTTTGTATACTAACTATTTTTGTTTATTTTTTTCTCTCATGCTTTGTCTTGCCCTATACGATCTCCCCCTTTGAGCTCTTGAATGCTCTGTTGGGGTTCTATCTCTTGCAGGCTTGCTTTTTTCTTTGCTTCTGTTGCTCCCACTCTTTTCTTTACCTATTTTATCTGCCAAACGCATAGCCTTAGCCATATCTGCTATTGATAAAGACCCTTTACCAAAGCCTACTTTGCCCATAGCCTCTACAAGATTACCGGCCTGTGTATTTGAAAAACTAAACCCACCATCTTTGTTTCTCGAAAAACTTTCTTTTGCACTTGATATTTTTTTATCACTGCCTTGTATGGATGTTGTAGCTGTAGTGACACTAATAGAGATAGCTATTTGAGTGACTACGGTTGATTCAGTAATACTTTTTATATCTAGACTAGGAGCTACGCCAAAAACACTAGTTCTTGTAATATCGTCTAGCACATCTTGAAATTTACCTACAAAGCCTACATCCACATCTCTTCTCATACTTAGATCAAAACTCATGTTTCCATATCTATCCAAACTAACACCAGTAGAAAATTTAGAGTTGTATTTGCCTCTTTGAGTGCCAAGCTCCTTAAAGCCCTCCGCTTTAACGCTCTCTAGCTTTTCAAACTGTCGCCCCTTTATCACATCAGATACGGTTGGATAGTTTGTGTATTCATACATTCGGTTATTTTCTACATACCCGACCGTGTTTCCGGTATAATCAACCGTTCTATAAAAATCAAGCGCACCAAACAAATTTTTAACCCCGTCTACAAACCCCAGCTTCTCTTGATAAACTCCTTTATCTTTCATAAATCCTACCAAATCCCCACCAAAACCAAAGCTGTTATCAAGCCCTGTAACCGTTTCAAAAAGCTCATTTACAAGAGCGTTTATCGCCACCGTTAAACCAAAGCTACCAACTAACCCCGTTGAAGTGCCTAGAGCCTTAAATCCTGACTTTATGGCTGTATTTAAGGCTAAGCTTTTAAACTCTCCATAAACAGCTTCAGCTATGTTTGCACCTTCAAATTTATGATTTACCAGCCCATCATAAATCATTCCAGCTATTGCGCCGCCCATTGGTCCAAACATAGAATATCCAAGCTCTTCAACTTGGTTTTCCATAAAGCTATCGTGCATTAGCTCCATAGCAAAGTTTTTAAAACTGCCTTGCTTTATGTAGCCGTTGCCATCTATTGACCTGCTAAAGCCTGTTTTATCTCTCTGGCTTTTTGCTCCAAAACTATCTTTATGCTCTATAATCTTTTCTATTGTCTGCACTAACGCATTAAAGCTATAATCCTTTTCATCTCTTAAAATCATAATCTGCATAGGCATTAAAACAAACTCGCAAAAATCCTCGTTAAGTTCTAAAAGCCCCGCCGTAAGTGAAAAAGATTGATTTATAAAAAAGCTTCGTAAGTCTGGAGTGGGTAAATTTAAGGCGTTATATGCGTAACTGCCCGCATAATACCCGTCAAAAAGCCCACCCGCCATAAAGTCATATACGTCTGCTGTTGACGGGTTAGTTATGTTTAAGGAGTTTTCAAATCCTATGTAGTTCATTTCTTTGTCATAGTGTAATTTGAAGGCTTATTGATGTTTTGCACGTCGTCTTTAATTGTGTAGTGAAGCACGTCAAGGAAATATTTAATCATCTCTGCCGGTACAACCATACCGCCTGCGTGGTTTTCTGATACGGAGTCCTTTAAGATGCTTGAAACCTTAATAAGCCTATTATCTACAACCTGCCTATCGATAGCCTTTTGTTGGCTTTTTGCAAGAGCGGTTTCATCTTTTAATTTCTGGATTTGGGCGTCCAAAAGCAAATTTTGTTTTTCAAGTCCTTGTCTTCTTAGCTCTTTTTGCTCTTCAAGCTCATCATTTTTTAGCCTTGTGTTTCTGGTTTGCTCTTGTATGCCTTTGATGTTTTCATCTAAGGCTTGGTTTTGTTTTTGAAGCCCTTGAAGCTCTGTTTCAAAAGTTAGATGTTTGTATGCTAAGTCTAATGCTAACTGCATAGCAGAGGTAGTAAAAGACATAATCATACTTGGCAACATATTTGCAAAAAACTGAATACGTTTTTCCTCTGGAATTTTATATTCATCGAATTTTTGGTCAAAAAAATCTACCATTATTTTATATGGAGTGTTTTCTCCGACACTCAATCCAAGCAACTCTATTGTGCATTCTTTGTGTTTTTCTTTAAAATCTGCCATCTCGTTTGTTCCTCTCCAGCCTTGCGACTTTTATTTTTTGTAAAGTTAAATTTTCCTCAATGCCTCGCACCTGCATCCCTAACCCATTGGTTTCTATCGTAACAACTCTTCCTGTCAAAGAGTTAATCAGCGATTTTAGAGTCTCTATTTCACTATTAAGAATGCTTGTTTTGTTTTCAAGAGCCTCAATTTTTTGTTTTGCTTCATCAAGAGTCATTTTTTACACACCATCGTTTATGATTTCTACTTCAAAGAGTTTGCCTTTTGTATGAGACATAAAGGCTTCAAGCGTATTCATGCTTTGATAAACTCCTTTTTCGTCGTATCTATTGCCTAAAAGTATGCATCCATCAGTGTCTTTTGGGAAGTTGCCGGCATGAATTAGGATATATCTTTTCTTTGGCACCACTTCGTTATATAAAAGTGGCAATGTTCGCTTAAATCTTGCGCTTTGATGCCAAGAGATGTGATACAGTCCTTGCGGAACTCTTCTATCTCTATTTGGCTCGGTAGTGTCTGCACCCTTTGGCTCAAGAGAGTATCCATCAAGCAAAATTTGCCCATCATTTTCTAACCTAAATTTACCAATCGTGCCATCAAAAATATTTTTAAATCTTCGTATTGTTAGTTTCATGTCTTTCCTTAAATTTCACTCTTTCTTTATGCTCGCCTTTTTTACCGACGTTAAAGCTCTCTACGGGTCTGTGATAGCCCATTACCCTCGTATAGACGACGCACTTAGTGCGTTTATCCTGCACGTCTTCAAGCACGCTATTCGATTTTTTTGTAGTTTGCATTCATATCCTCCTTTATGTCTATGCCTTTGGCTTTAACTTTGTCTAAAAGCACTTTTTCAAACAATGACAAAGCCCTTGTACCCATGTGAGAGGCTATACCTACACAGCAAGCCATCAGCATATCATCAAGTCCTGCATATCTACACAGATGAAAGGTTACCATCCCTATAAATGAGCTAATGACTATGTCGCCAACCCATTCACGAATAGAAAAATAAGGAATTTCTTTTCGTCTTATTCTTCTAACTGTGTGAGCCGTGCCAGCCCAAACAGAGAGTATTAATACATAGATAGGCACACTCCAATTTATTAGAAAATCCCAGATTTTATCATTCACTTTTTAAGCCTTTTACTTTTTCTTTGATTTTTTTAATTCTCTCAAACGACTTTGCAACTTCTGTTGAATTTATGTCTTTTGGTTTCTTAAGGGCAAATCTAACACGCTTTGCACTTTCGCTACTAAATTTAGCAATATCCGAAATTTCCTCACTGGTGTATTGATGTCCTGTTATTATCCCTTTGCATCCTGACATCACCACCACCACCAATACCATAAATATTATTTTTTTCATCTTGACCTCTATAAAATCTATAAACAAATCCCAGCCCGTAAAAGGCAACTTTGCCAATATTGCGCACTTCTTCGTATGTGTATTGATGTTTTGTGATAATACCTACACAACCGCTAAGCATAAGACAAGCTGTCAACAAGCTTATCAGCCTCATCTCTATTCACCTTTCTCCACGCACTCCACCCAAACATTCTCACAGCCCTATAAATAGTCTTGCGAGTAATCCAATTCACGCCGTCTGCTTTCATTGCCTGCAAAAACAAATCATCAGCTTCTTTTCTGCTGGTGGTTTGTGTAGCATAAAGCCAATCATGCAAACAAGCCGCCCTATCGTATCTAGCTCCTGATTTTGGAAATATGTTTGTAAAAAGCTTTGGCACGCTTGCCCCATCAAAAATAAAGCCCGCAGGTATCACGACAAGGTCAGAACCTACATATATTAAAGCTTCTTTCAATCTGTATGAACCCGTGCCGACAAGATGTGTAACTACTAAATCGTTTCTAAACATATCCTACCCCCACACTATAGCTTTAATAGCATCTATACTAGAAGCTGAAGATACTTGAGTTTTATAGGCTTGATACTGTGAAAATATCAAAGCTTTTCTAAGGGCGTAATTTTTAAGTATTTCCTCTAGCTCAGCCTTAGTCATTTCCTTGTCAGTATCGTCTGACATAGTCCATTTAATCTTGCCTGTAGTTGTCAAGCTTTCAAAATATCGAATAGAGCCATCTAGGTTGTCTATATCCTTCTCATTTCTAACATCTACGTTGTTAAGAGGTTCTGCTATCTTAGATTCTCTGATCTTTTTAAGCTCCTCTAGCTTAATGCTCTTAGCCATTTCAATATCAACATCGGCTATCTCTTCAGTAATAATGTAAGCTTCTTCAGTCTCCTCAGTGGTTGTTTTAATGTATTGATACTTATCTTTAGGCTGCTCTAAAGCCTTATTCTCTACAATCGGAATAAGGCTAAACTCTTCTCTTTGCTCTTTTGTAAGGCTATCTAAGAAGAATATACCTTTTTTTGTTTCTATATGGTTTTCCCAGATAGTCTCTTTAGTTTTTGTGTTGTAGTATTTCATTTTATATTTCCCTAATTTCAATATATTGTGATAAGCTTGAGCTTCTTATAGCCGTTCTAACCATGTCTCTCATTCCCTTTTTACAAGTTATTAATCTTAAGTTGTCACAAGAAGAAAAAGCATTAGTATTAATCTGAGTAATATTTGGTAATGTAAGTTCTCTAAGGCTAGAACATTGTAAAAAAGCTCCCTGCTCAATAAGGGTAACTAGTGGGATATTGATTTCTGTTAATCGATTGCAATTATGGAAAGCATACTCCTTTATTATATTGGCTTTTGGAAGAGATACAGTAGTTAACCCCCTGCAATGTACAAAAGATGCTCTCCCAACGGATATAACTTCCGGCAAAGTTATCGATGATAAAGCACTACAACCCCAAAATGCATTATCTTCAGTACTTCTTACTTTAGGAAGATAAACATCAACTAACCTATCACAAGAAGAAAAACAACTCTCGCTTATAGTTTCAATGTTTGGTAACTTTACTTTTTCCAGTCTTTTACATGAATAAAAACCTTCTCCTCCAACTGAAGTTAATAAAGGAAAATCTATCTCTCTAATTAGGGAATCTCGGAAAACATTGAATCCTACTGTTGTTACTTTTGGGAATGATATTTCCGACAAAACGTTACAATTGTTAAAGCACTTTTTACCGATGGAAGTTACTTCCGGGAATATGGCAGAAGTTAATGATTTGCACATATAAAATGTATCCTCCTTAAGTTCTTTCACTAGCGGAAACTTCACCTTAGTTAATTTCCTGCATTGCTGAAAAGCCCTTTTACCAATCTCTTTAACTTTGGGAAAAGCGGCTTTCTGAATACCACTGCCATAAAAAGCATCTCCTGAAATACTTTTTATCCTTTTACCAAACATATTTTTATAAGAACTAGAATGAGCATATCTTCCGCCCGAGACAATATTTCCTCTCTCCAAAAGAGTTATAGCCCCGGAACTATCTTGATGGTATAATCCTTCTCCTTTATCTTGGGATAAAAACTCATAGTCTTTTAAGCCCGATGAAGTTTTTCTAAATGAACTTCCGTAAATCATTTTAAATTCCCCGCAAATTGTAGATAAACCTTATTATCAATAGGGCTTATAAAGTAACTAAATAAAGACTTCCCCTTAGTCTCAAAATCTTCCGGATTAAGCATCTTAAACTTAGCATCAAAGCCTGTAATAATGTTTTCTACAAAGATTAAACCGCTCTTACCGAGATTTCTTATTTGATTTTCATTAGAGCAAGTAAAAGTAATGTTGTCCTCGTTAAAGCTTTCTTTAGTGCAGATGAAATTGATACCTAGATCAAAGTCTATTTCATTGCTAGTTACGTTAGCTAGGTATTCTCCGTCAGTGTTTTTATGGTGGATATTTAGGTATGGTATAAGCTTACTAACCTGACTATAAAGGCTTGCTTCCTCGCTCGGATAACTAAAGCTCTTTATTTCACTTGGGATTGTCTCTTTTTTTATGAAGTCCTCCGCAGGACTTCCGCCAAGCTTAGCACTATCGGCTGCGGTTGCGGTTTTACCTAGATATACTTCATCGTGATTATGCGTACTAGCAGCAAACTCGCTTGCGGCTCTGCCCTCAAGCAATGCACTATCTTTGGCTTGTTCGTCTTTGCCAAGCTTTGTATCGTCCGTGATCGTTATGTCCTCCGTTCCGTCAAAGCTTACTTTGTTTATATTTCTAGGAGTGCTTAGCTTTGTAGCTTCAAGAACCGATTTTTCGTTATCCGCAGTATTAGATACGTTTGATATTTTTTGATTTATGCTTTGTATTATTTGATCAAATTCTCTTTGTTTCTCGCTTAAAACCTCGGCTATCTTTTGGCTTGAGTATGTTTGCGTACTTGAAGTGCTTGCGTCATTCACTACACCGCTATCAAGCACACTTTGAACATCCGTTTTTAGCTTTTCAAGCGATTTTAAAAGAGTATTTAGCCCCTCAAAATCGCTCTTAAATTTTGTGAAATCAACGTCAAAAAGCTTTTTATTTTTAGCTATTTCGTCCGCTTTTTGCAGTGTCTCGCTATGTTTTGTGTCTATTTGTGTGTATTTTTTGTTGAAGTCGCCTATCTTTTCTAAAAATTCGCTATTTTTTGTGCTAAAACTAGAAAAATCACTATCAAAACTACTCTTGTTTTGGTTGAATTCGTCTATCTTTTGGGTTGTAGGCTCTATTTGCGATTCTAGCCTTTCTAATATAGGATATTTCTCGTCAAAGTCCGCTTTTTTTGTGTCTATATCGCTTTTTGCTTCGTCTATATGGTCCGAAAGCGTTGTCACGTTTGAATTTATGCTTCTTATCTCTGAAACGTCTATTGTTTTCAGTGTGTTTTCTAGCTCTGATATATTTTGTAGTAGAAAATTCAATGCCTCTAATTTTTCGTTTCCTAGTTTGAGTTCGTGTATACTTATCATTTTTACCTCTTTAGCTCACTTTTTTCTATAGTTTTTTGCACGCTCTTGAAAAAATCAGATATTGTTTGAAACATTTTTAAAATATCAATTTTGCTTATTTTTTTCGCGTTTTCGGCAGCTTTTTCCATATCTCTATTCATAGTCGAAAACTCTCCCCTCGTTTGCGTTGAAATCAGCTATTGTTTCAAGCGATAGAGTGCGATAGAATGGGTCTTGATTGATTATGAACGCCACGTAATTGATGACAGCGTAGGTCAGGTCTTCATCTATCATCAAATGTTCGTTTTCCGACTTGAAATTCGGCTTGTCTGGGTAGCAGATGAAATGCCCCCCTTCCACAAGGCGATATACCCTATCCGTACTATCTGTGCTTCTCAAAAGTTCGCTAGGAACACATTTGTTCGACACATATAGAATCGCTTCAAAAAATAGCTCACTCAACATCTCATCAGGGGGAAGCTTAATGCCTCCCGCTGTTTTAAATGCTAGTATCTCCTTTGCATTTTTAACTAACATTATTTAGCCTTTAAGCCAACTCCGATAGCAAATGCATCTGCATTTCGCACCTCAAGGCATCCCTCAGTGTAGTATCTCTTTTGGATAGCTGTTTTTGATGTAGTTACGTCTTTTAGCTCTGTTGGAACCAAAAGTCCGTTTTTCATATACTCAAAGTCGCCAGCTATCAAACAGTCACCTAAGCCGTATTGTGGGCTTAAAAATCTATGTAGTCTAAAATTGACCTTTCCAAAGTCTGTATCAAGACTAACAACGCTTGAATTTATAGCTTTTTCGTTTCCGAATTGTCTTTGAGCAAATTTATTAATAGCAGGCTTTAGGGCTGCCCCTAAAAACACATCTTTAGGTTTTGCACCACTATCCCAAATTTGCTGTAAGATTTGCGCCAAGACTTCCTCTGTTAATAGTGTCGCAGCGCCCTCCCAATTTTTACTGGCGTCAAAAGCCATAACGTTACCTCTCATGCCGATAGCTCCGTTTGTATCAAAAGAAGCTTTGCCTTTTGCTAAGAAGTGGAATATGCCCGCCATCTCGCCTGCTGCACCATCTGTTCTTACTTTTGGAGCTTCAAAAACCGACTTCTTGGCATTTGTCGGCGCCGAGCCTCTGCCAAGACCAAAAAGGGCATATTCCATATCAAGTTTATGCTCTTTTGCTCTCTTTGCCGTTTCTCTTTCAAGCTCTTTACCACCATAAGTAGCTACCGCCTGCATTGAGCGAGAAACACTTACGTTTGATGTGAAAATTTGCACTGCGTTTGAAGTCTTTTGAAGTGTAGATTTTCTAGTGTCTTCAAAGTCGCTAATCTCAAGCTGTGCGTTTTTCTTTGGGGCTGCCAGTGTATCTGTTAGCCAACTGTGTTCGATACCTTTAACCATTGAAGTGCCTATTAAACTAAGAATAGGTGTCTCGTCTGCTCCGATTAAAAGTATCTTTTCGTAAATCGAGGGTTTTAGCCCCTCTCTTTTGGTTGCGGGGCTTTGATAGCCCGTAGTAGTGATTGCCATGTGCTCCTCCTATTGCGATTTTTAGAGGATTTTCGCGCAAAGCTAAGTTCCAAATCTACCTACTTTTGGGACTAATCAAAGTATAAAGTTTGGTTGTGGTAGAATTTTGATTATTGTTGTGAAAAGGAGAGGATATGAAAAAAATATTAGCGTTGTTGTGCCTTGTTAGCATAGTGTTTGCGGGGGATCATTTTTTTAATCCAGCCCCACTAGAAGCCCCAAATTTTCAGTTACCAAAAAACTATTTTAATTTTAATACCCCCAAGATGTCAGATGATGAATATAGACAAAGAAAAAACACCTATGATGATGACTGGAGTAGCAGTACTGAAGAAAGAAGCTATTATTACAACGTAGAGGGGTTTAATACTTTAAATGGAGAAATAGTAATAGACGGTCTTATTCAAACTCGTGGCAGAACAGGGGTCGGAACAATAATGGGCACAAACGGCAACTTAAAAGCAGTAGAGGTTATGTGGACAAACAAAGGGGTTGTTGAGGCTATTGACGTAGAGGGGAATATTTACGAGCTATACACAAGATAGCAAAAAGGAGTTATTATGGTTTGGATTTATAGAGTGTTTGTGTGTGTTATGCTTGTAATGATTTATTTTAGGCTAGATAATGCTGAAAAAGCAATTACCTACGAAATAAACGACACATTAGAGTATGTATATAAACATATTGACAAAAGAGCGGATGATATAGAAAGTTTAATTAAATAATTTCAGAATACTTCTTAATTATCGTAAGTATCTCATCTAAATTTTTGCCCTTTTCGTAGTGATACAGAAAGGGCTCAACCCAGTAAGGAGTTTCATCTTTTTGCTTCCAATTCATAAGCGTTTGATATGGCATGCCTACTAGCTCTACAAATTCTTTTTTGCTTAACCCCAATTCATCTATTTTTTTTTCAAAGTCTGTATTTTTCATTTGTAGTCTTTTAATTAAAATAATTAGAATATTACTATATTTTAACTAAAATAATTATAAAGCTATTGACAATTTAATTAAAATAAGATAAAATTACAATACAAAATAACTATTTTAGTTAATTCACCACAAGCAAAGGATCAAACATGTGCAACTTAGTTGTTATCAACGAAGTAGAAGTAGAGTTGGAGGTGGTAGCCGACCAAGCTTATACCACCTCTTTAAGTGTCGCTAGTGTATTTAACAAAAGACACGACCACATTATAGCGAAAATAAGGGAATTGCCACAAGATGATTTTACTGCCCCAAATTTTCGGGTGAGTGAATACAAAGACAAATCAGGTCGCAAACTTCCAATGTATCAAATCACAAAAGACGGGTTAGTCTTACTTGCTATGGGCTTCACAGGCGAAAAGGCTTACAAATTCAAAGTTGAGTATATAAAAGCTTTCAACGCTATGGCGGAAGAGATAAAAAGGCTCAAATTTGAAAAATACATCAATGAAGTAGCAAATCTTAACGCTTGCTTGATTGATAAAGCGAAAAGACACCAAAGAGAGATAGCGGGGTATAAAGGGCAGATTACGCAACATAATACTTTGATAACTTCTTTGCGTAAAGACTTGGCATTAGCTAGAGCCAATCCTCAAGCTTCCCAAGATTTACAAAGAGCCTATGACAGGCTAAAAAGAGATTGGGACGGACTAGCTAAAGACTGGAACGGACTAACAAGCGAGTATATGGCAGTATGCAAAGAAAGAAATGAGCTTAAAAAAGAGATCGACAAACGCAAATATAATCAAGACAAAATTACAGAAACAATCCTAGCTCTTGACAAGATACAAAAACACTTAGACCCTGTATATACTGCCCTTGGTGCCGTTATGGCTTACGCTAGTGATAATGATCGTTTCTTTATGGAAAGGAATGAGATATTAAGATGACAATAGCCCCTTAATCGGGGCTATACTAATTCTTTCTTAATCTGATTAACAATTTCTGTCTTTCTTTTCCAAGAAGTCTTTGGATTTAAAAGCTCTTTTTTTAGTTTTTCAACTCTTTGAGCTTTTAGCTTATTCCTTAAAAAGCTCTCTTTGACACTTGGGTAGGCTTTGATAAATTTCTTGTCAAGGTCGGTTAGGTTTAACTCCTCCGTGTCTGACAATGCACCTGCTCCTACGGCTCCGCCGACTGCCAAGTGTCCCTTTTTGTCGTCTGAGCTTCCAATGTCCGGGTTTTTAAATTTCATAGGCTCTTTAAAATTCCTATCAGAATAAAAGGTTATAATATCATTATCCGGCAAGTGGGCTAGACCGTTGTTGTCAGGCTTGCCGGTGTTTTTATTGCTAATTACAGCCCTAAAATTCACACCATATTCACTCCACTCATAAAGATGTCGCCCTTTATTATCGGCAAAAGGTTTTTTATGTTTTGCTAGAAATTCACGTATTTTCCTCCCTAGATTTACGACCTCTTGAGTGCTTACATACCCCTCTTTATTCGGGTCAGTCCCGTGCCTTATTTCTATATGCTTTGCTCCCATTTTACGACTTCCACGGTGAAGCTGAATTGCCCTATCTAGTGCATCTAAATCATAACTAATAGCCGAACTTACTTTGCCGTTAATCATAACATTGTATATGCCTCGTTTTTCTTTGTTTTCGTTTTTTTGAGTTTTAGTATTTTGAGTTTTAGTATTTTGAGTTTTAGTATTTTGAGTTTTTAACTCCCCCTCTTTCGACATTGTGAAATTATCGCCTTTGACGAATTCAGGCTCTTTTGGCTTTATTGCGGTTTGTTTTGAGTTTTCGGGTGCTACGCTACTCCATCGCATGCCTTTTGCGCTATGCAGGGCTTCTTTTTGCCTCTCTTTTATCACATCTTGTAGTCCTTTAACAAAGCCATCAGTTATCTCGTCACTAGCACCACTAGCTTTAACGGCTTTTTCAAAGGCTTCCAAAGTATGCTCTACTTTAAGGGCTTTTAATCCCTCTCGTAGATGATATTCAAAGGCGCTGTCGTTTCCTATCTTGCCGATATATTTAAATATTGACTGTTTAAGCCTATTCATAAGCACTGAACGCAAAACACCCTCTACTTTTTGAGCTATGCCTGCTCTTGGTCTTATCGGGTCGATAAACTCTTTTTCAAGGTTTCTAAAGATAACTGCAAAATCGCCTCTAGCATTTGCCAAATTTATCATGGCCTCTTTTATCTCTTGCGCTTCCGGGCTTCTTAGCTGTATTTTTTCCAAATCCTCTTTTAGTCCTATTCCGTCTATTAATTCAGTCTGTTTCAATTTGCCACGTTTTGCTATTTGAGACTGAAACAATGACGACAACAGATCTGTTTCAAATTTTGCCAACTCTTTTTTGTTAAGCTCTTTTGTAAAGGCTTTAAGTATGTCGCCTTGAGCTTTCTCAGCGCTAAAAATTGCATCCAAAACCTCTTTTGTGCTTGCATTGCCGTCTATTGTTGTTTTAAAGAGCGGATTGTCTTGTAATGCTTTCATGGCCGAATATTTGGCTAGAGTATTTTTGTAATATTCCTTTGTAGGCGTTCCACTTATAAGATTGTCAATCGCATTGTCTATAACCCTACCAACAGACGACGTGTCAATTATCGTATTGTAGGCCGGGTTTTTATTGAAAATCTTTTGAGCGTATTCGTTAAAATCAACTTTTAGCGCCCTCAAATCTTGAAACGTCATAGGTGTATTTTTGAGACCATCCAAAACATCTAGTAGTTGAGCCGCCTCTGGAGTTTTTGCATCGAATTTATTAAGCCCTCTAATCATAGCCTGCTTTGCTTCGTCTATTGCGTTGCTATCTAAGGTTGATGTTTTGCCTCCTAAAAATTCCCCAATATCCTCTTCCATTTTCTTGAAGTCATCGCCAACTCTTGCATAGTAACTTTTGATAGTTTGCCCTAAATCGCCCTTGCCGGCATCAGGCAAAATTTCCCTGATAGCATTAACATCCGATTGAGCTAATTCAGCTAAATTTTGAGCCGCTTTACCTGTAGTATCGCCCCTTAAAGCATTGATTACTCTGCCTGTGGCTTTACTATCAGCTAAGGATAAATCGACAATTTCTTTTTGAATATCATTAACACCTTTTGCATTGTTTATAAAATCTGATACTTTGTCTAGTTTTAGCTTATCAGCTGTTCCCGCAAGATGTTTTCTCATAAAATTTACAGGCTTATTTAATACTTGTATATCCGTAAAATTATTGTTATCGACTTTATAGCCGCCAACTTTTTGGGAGTTTTGCAACATCAAGTCTGCTTCGTCGCCAGCTATTGTTTGCATCACTTTTTTAGCACCACCAACATTAGCACTTGGCACACCTTTAAGAGTGTCTTTCATAACTCCTAAAATACCAAAATCGCTTGCTTTGCCAGCTAAATCAAGAGCTTTGCCACCATATTTAGCAGTAAAATCAATAGTAGGTTTAGCTACTTTAGCTCCAGCTCCGACCAAAGCTCCAGCCGCTAAATCATCAACCGCAGCTTCACCCATACGCATTAAAAGGGCTTGTGTATCTATATTTTCGCCTAAATTTTCAGCTCTATTGGCATAATCAACACCTGCGCCACCTGCACTTCCTAGCGCACTACCAGCTATTTTTAGAGGTATTCCTCCAGGCAAAAATGCACCTATAGTAGCACCCACTATCTCGCCCTTATTAGCACTGATTTGATTTGTAAAGTTTGGGGTTACATCGGTTACTAAAGGCTTTCCATTGTCGCCTGTTTTACCAAAATAAATCTTTCCATCACGGACAATAGCACCCAGATCAAACCCTCTCTCTTGTGCTAGCTTCTCGTAAGTGTCGGCTAGCCTTTCGTTATTAGCCTGCTTACTTTCATCGCTTTGCACAATGCTCTTTATTAAGCCTTGAGTGTTTTGTGCCCTTGCTATGTCACTTCGCGCCTTATCCTCTGTGCTTGCTCCTGTGCCGTAGTCGCCAAATATACTATCCTCCCAAACGGAAGAAGCAGTGCGCTTAATGTCGTTTCCTAAGCGTTTTGCTTCATATACAAGCCCATCCAAAAAACTCTCGTCTTTTTTTTGTGGCTCTTGCCATGCAGGAGCTTTTGGTGCAGATGGATATGGTGTTATCGAATTACTAGTTTTAGAAAATTTATCACTTAATTTAATGCCTTGTAGCTTGTCCTCATCAATATCAATACTAAGTCCGCCATTTTCATTTTTAAAAACATTTTGCCCGCTAGCTCTTAGTCTTATTGGTTGCCTGTCCTTATACCCTATTGTTATTTCATCTTGTCCGTTAAAATCAAACCTCATATTAACCCTTTCAATTTAAATAAATGATGCCGTATTCATCAGCTTGTCCGTATGGGTCATCATTGTTTTGTTTGGATTGTGTTTTTTTCTTCTCTAAAAACATATTTGCTATGTCATTTTCTGGGCTGACGTTTTGCAAGTTGTTGAAAAGCATCCCTGCGCCAAAATTACTATTTATGCGCTCTTTGCCATAAAGGATTTTTTCTAGCTTCGATGGGTCAACTGCCAAGCTTCTGACCTGCTCCAACATTTCATCAGCGCCTCTATACCCCTGCTCTTTTGCCTGAATGGCAGTTTGATACATTTCGCTTAAAATTTGGTTGCGTCTTGATACTATTTCAGCAGCTGCAGTGTCTGCACCCAACAAGCCAGGAGTTAGCCTTTCCCCCATATTCTCATAGTTGAATTTTCCTTGCCCTTTTTGATTGTCTGCATAAGCCCCTTGATACGTACTAAGTGCAGCTCTGTAGTTTCTGCTACTTTCGCTAAGATTAGGGTTGTGGTAAGCAATCGTGTCCCATCCACCACCAAGAGTTGATATACCATCGCCACCACCAGCACTATTTGCTGCATAAACCAATCTATCCAGCGCAGCAAGTTCGTTTAAGCCCTTATTAAAAGAACTTTGAGTTTTTGCTATTGCGTTCTTAAGAGCAGTCGTCTCGCCGCTTTCTTTCCCTGCCGCTTCCCTATTCTTAATGGCTTGTGGGCTTAAATAGGCATTTCGATATGCTCTAAATTGAAATGGCGACCAATTTTGAGACTCTTGAGGGTATTGCCCTCCAAGCATTGTGAATAGTTGGTCTTGCTCTAAGTCTTGTTGATAAGCTTTTTGGTCGGCTATTCTTTGTCTTTCGGCAACTTCATTTTGTCTTTGAATTGTGCTGTCTCTTTTTGCTCTTGCAGCCTCTTTTTTTTGCCATTCCCAAAAATTTCTCTGATCGACTCTAAAATCATTAGTGGCTTGCAGACTTTTTTCACGCAATTCTAAATCTTTATTATGATAGTTGATTGTCTCATTTAACTTGTTTTGATTGATCCCCTCATTCGCCAAATTACTCCTCTTTGCCTCATCAATCTTCATCTGATTTTGGTTTTTTGTTACATTGTCTTTGTAAATATCCCAAAGGGAGCGCCCAACCTCTCCAACTGCATCAATCATATTTGTGTTGTAGTTAAAATCTACCCTGTTTGGATTAAAATATGCCATTATCGCTCCTCTTTTTTGTAAATGTGATATACTTTCATAAAGGATTTGTTTATGAAATATTTTCTTTCTATTGCATTGTGTTTATATCTGACTGGCTGTGCTGCGCATGAGCAAGAAGACTTTTTAAGAACATCACTAAACACTCTTGACCGTGACTTCTCAGGCGAAAACAACGCACAAAACGGCTTAATTGCTGGAAGTATTCTTTTGGGCATAAATTTGCTAAGTGATGCTGCTGATTTTATTGCAAAAAAAGTTAATAGCAGTGACGATGAGGCTGTTAATGTAGATTTAAATACAACAACAAGCACAGACCATAATGCAACACTTCCATAAGCCATTATTTAAGCCCCCATTGTTGTTTGATAGCTTCCATTCTACCTCTAGCGTAAGTAATGTTTTCTATCATCACTGCTCCTCTTCACGGCTCTTTTGGAAGTTTGAAGCGTTCCAAGCATTAATTAAATTTTGATTAGCTCGGTTTTCTCTGTCAATCTGCCTCTTTGATAGCATTTTGTTAAAGTCAAACGCCTCTTTTTGATATTTAAGTGCTTTATTTGCTATTTTTTGTTTTTGATAACCATCATAAATCGCCCCTGCCGTGCCTAAAGCCGACAAGATATTAGGCGTGCCTGCTTTATCGCTTCCACCTAACCAATTAAGAGCCGAATTACTAGCACTTTTTAATCTATCCATAAAAGTAGGTTGGTAAGATGGCGCCCCCATAAGACCTAATGATTTTCCTACACTGTAAAAGTCCATTTCTTACTCCTTATACATCATCCCCACGCTTTTAAGAAGCTCTGCACCTAATTCAATATCGCTCACTTCTTCGCCTCTTTTTTGACGCTCAAATGCGCCTACATCATTCCCTGTCCTGTTGTTGCCGATTATCTCATCGGGCCTCTCGTTAGATTTGGCAAGATTAATCATAGCGGTAGCTACGGCTTTCCAGCCCAAATAATCCTCACTTAGTAGTGGCAAAAAGCCGTTTTTCTCGGCAAACTCCCCAAGCTCCTCAAGTTTTATGGTGGGAAAATCTTTTTTAAACTCAACAGAATTCTTATCAAAAACCTCTTGTTGTCTTTTTGCTTCAAGTTGTGCCTCCTGTGCCTCTTGAAAAGCCTTTAGTTGTTCTTGTATTTGCCCGATGTTTCCTATACCCAAGCTATCTAAAAACGCTTGTTGTTCAGGTGGCAAGTTAGGCTTTTGCGCTTCCTGCTCCGCTTTTGCTTGCTCTGCCTTTTGAGCCTCTACACTTCGCATAGCGTCAGCCATTAATGCCTTTAGCTTTTCCGCATCAAAAGGATTTTCATTAGCAGGCTCTTTGGTTTCAGGTTGCGTCTGCTCTACTTGTGGCTCTATCGGTGTTTCCTTGACTTCCTCCTCGCCGTTTATCTCATTTACTAGTGATAGTATTGCCTCATTCTCTGTCATCTTGTTCCTCCTTATAGTCGTCTAAATAATTTAAAAAGTCCTCGATCAGCTTTAGCCTATCAAGAGCCCTTAGCCTCTGCTCGTCAGTGTTTGTTTTGTTTTCGCAAATTTCCATACTCTCTGTGTAATGCGCTGCCACATATCCCATAAAGTCCTTAAAAGGCTTTTTCTCACATAAACCCTGTAGGGATTGGTTGCTCTGCAACTTGTCCCATAGATGGGATAGCAGGCTCAATCTGATTGAATTTAGCATTCAATTCACTCTCCTTTCCAATAAAATCATCAGGATTTTTAATTCCATAAAGCGGTAATAACTCTAGTAAGATTTTTTCATTAGCTATTTTCATCCTCTCTGCGCCTTGTTGATCACCAGTTTGCAAACAAAGACCAAATTGCGCGCCTATGATTTGGCTTGCATCCATTAGGCTTTGTTTTTGCACCTCTTTGTTTAAAGCCCCAATTCCTGTATTTAAATTTACGTGAAAGCTCGGCACTTCGCCACGATTAAACCCTGCAAAAAATATCGGGTCGCCATACTTCCAAACCAGAAAAGCTATACGCTCAAATAACGGCTCAAAAAAAGTTTCGTTGTAAGTTCTTATGTAGCCTTGTAGCCTTACGCTTCCCTCGTTAGCCATTATTGAAGCCATAGTCGCAGTTTCTCGTCTAGTAGTAGCAGCTCCATTTTGTTGAGGGCTTACACCGCTTACCTCACTCATTTCGTTTTCGATGTTTTGTAAGGCTGCCATAGCTCCGCCAATATCGCCAGTTGGCAACACTTGCACCGCCGTAGGATTATCAACATAAACAGGCGAGCCTACTCTCTCTAAATCGCTTCTTGAAACGTTGGCGGTCTTATTCATAAGGATTTTTGGTGCTGTTTGTTGTCTGATTACATCCGTCATTGAATTGCGAGTAACGTTTAATTCATCTTGTAGTGGTATCATAGAAGCTAATGCAGGCTCGCCATAAGCACAAACATAGGTTTCTTCTTTGGTACTTCTAACTTGTGGGAGCATATAGCCATAAACAAACGGGTTGCCGTCTTTTAACGCCACACCATCCCTTAAAATAGTTGTTTCGTAAATAGTGCTAACTTGCCATTTGCCTTTTAAGAGTTCATAAACTTCGTATAATTCAATTCTTTCGTAAGGCTTTTTGTCACTTAGAAGCTTATAATCGGCTTTGAATATCCTTTTGTCAATTAGTTCTTTTATGTCCTCTGCGGTAAGATAAATTTTGTGTGCTATGAAGCGAATATCGCTTAAATTTCTTGCGTTAGGGTCAAAATAAATGTCATTTATGTCTATCTCGTCTATCGCTAAGTTATTATTTTGCCAATAGACCTTGACGATGCTCGAAGCTACAAACGAGGACTTTAAAAAGATAGGTGCAAAAATCTTATATAAATTTACTTGCTCACAATAATGGTCTATTGCGCTTTGCCATTTGTCTATCACGTCATTGGTTGAGTTTATATAAGGCTCTAATTTGGCAAAAGTATCATTATTAAAGTATGTTTCGGTTAATCCGTCATAAATTCTCTTGGCTTTAGCGTTTAACTTCGGTATGTAGTTTTTGCTTTTGTTTCTATCTTTTAGGCTTTTAAGCTGCTCCGGCTCTAGTAATAGCAAATAAGCATCGTTAAGCTTGTCAAATATTTTTTTGTAGTGTTCATATCCGCTCTTGGCTTGGCTAATTAGCTCTTGCAGATATGTGCCACGATCATCTTTGTTCATTTTTCTTCCTTATCCGATAAAAGGTTGTTTTCCCTATGCCTGTCAGCTCTCGCACCCTATCCATACATACGCCTTGGCTGATTAAGGCTTCGGCTATTTTGATTTTATGTTGCTTGGTTGGTACCATTTTGAGCCCTCCCACCAATTCGCAAATCAAAGCCGATACTGTTATTTTGATAGCTTCATCATTCAAGGTCGCAAGTCGCCTAACAAGCATTGGGTCTATTCGCTCATAAATATAATCGATTTGTTGTCCCAAATCTACCCTATTTTGGGAATTACCAGCCTGAGTTTGTTTCATAGTCCCTCTCTACTTCACGCACAAAAGCAGGGTTGATAATATCAAAAAACGTCAAGGCTAAAGCATCGGCATAGTCAGGTGACACACCATAGTTTTTTTTGATTGTTTCTTTTGGGATAATCAAATACCGCTCTTTGTTGTCGTAGCTAAACTCAATCATTTGAAGTTGTTTTTTGATTTTTTCATTTGCGTCCATTGAGAGCAGATGAAACTTGTTTTTAAGTGTGAAAAACATTTCGGCTCTTTTGTTAGCATACTGCCTTTCGTCTGCAGCTTTGAAACTTGCCTTTGCTTCTCTGACTACGCTTCTAAGTCCTAAATCACAAAGCAGATCATAAACTCCTGCACCGACCCCTATTGTGTCGATAAATATCGCAATCGGTTTGATTTCTGCTCGCTCATATCTGCCGTATATTTCTCTTGCAAGCTCTGTAGTGCTTTGTATTCTAAAACCATCAAAGCTCTTGACGCGATAACCCTCACGAATACATAATACGCTTTCATCATCGCCATCTCTTGCCACATCAAGCCCCCAAATCCCAAAAGCGGATGGGTTGTATTGCCATTCTAAACTAAAAGAATTTTCGATAATCGATAGAGGAAATAGTGAGTTTGTTGTAGTGTCTAAAAACTCCCCATAAATTTCTTGTCTGACTACATCTGAACCAATACCGCCAAGCTCATCAATCATTTTGTCGATTTCCTCTCTTTTTAGCAGAGGGTTATCGTAACTGCTAAATTGATAGTTAATCCATTCCTTATCGTCCTTCATCCCGCGACTTGCAAGCTCATAAAATTTATTTTTGCCTTTTGGCACGCCTCCTATAAAAGCTCTTGAGTTTGGATTGTCTAGTAGCATAGGTCTTATAGCATTATCCCAGAGGTAAGGGTCTTTTAAAATAATACCTGCCTCGTTTAAAATAACGATGTCATACCCAAACCCCTCAATGTTTTCAGGTCTTTCGGCTGATCTCATATCAAGCCAAGCGGTATTAATATTAAGTTGTTTATCTTGGGCGTTAAAGCTCCACATCTCTTTTGGGAGCTGCTTGAGTTCGGGTCTAAAATATCTCTCGTAATATCTTTTTAGGTTTGAATTGATAGTATCCACCCAAAGGATTTTTTTATCCTCCAAAAGCCACTCAATGCAGGCATTAGCAATACCTTTGGTAAAACCAAACCTGCGCCCTTTTTCTATCGTGGTAAATCTCTTTTGATTAACGAAAAATACTTCTCTTTGCTGTGGAGTGTAGGAAAGCTTTAAATTTATATCACTCACTCTTTAGCTCCTTGCGTTCTATGACTATCTTTGTGGATTGCTGAGCGTTTGTATTCGTGATTTGAGTTGTAGGCGCTTTCGTAACTACGCCCAACGTTTCGCCACCTTTGTGAATTGCTTCTTGTAAATTTTTTAAATCAAGAGGGTTTAGTTCTACAGGCTCAAAAATTTGTGTGCCGTCGCCAATATTCACTTTGTCCATCTTGGTGTTTTTGTCTATCATTTCAGTGGCTCTTTTTATTAGCTTGTGAGTAGCATTGAATATAAGCCCCCGATTAAAAGCTTCATCTTTTGCAGCGCTCAAAATACTGCTCATTTCTACTTCCGATTTTTCATTTTGAGCCGACAATAACGATATTTGAGCTTCGACCAAATGCTCATTTTCTGGTGTTAAGCCTTTAAGTAAATTAGCCACAGATCCATTTGAAATATTATATTTTTTAGCTAGCTCTCTTTGGCTAAATTTGCCCGTGTGAAAATCAGCCAAAATTTTTTCTTTTGCTTCGTCTGTTATCCTTGCCATCTATTTCAACTCACTCATTACAAAATCTATCGCTTCGCCTGAGCCGTAGCAAACCCTCGCGGAACCCTCATCAAGCATATTTAAAAACTCTATCCACTCTTTTTGTTCCAGGCTTACTTTGCTTACTTTCTTGTCGGCACGTTTCATCTCGACATATAAAATTCTGTGAGGTAGAAATATCATCAGATCAGGAAAGCCTGCATAAGTGCCGAGAGCTTTTAGTTTCTTTTTGTATTGCACGCTTGCCATTCTTTCATTTGCCACGTGTATATGTCTTATGCGTTGAACTCTTAGCCATTTGACAAAAGCCTTTTGCTCTTGCTCTTCGTATGGTATTTGCCCTATAGCTTGCATGTGAGCTACCGTATTTTCGTAGTTTGGTATCACAATAAACTTCCTTGCTTGCTATTTAAATTCGCTTCCTTGATTTTCTTGTTGAGTTTCTTTAGCTGGTTATTTAATAGTCCTACTTCATATTCTTTGACTAGCATTGTGCTTTGCGCCTTTTGTCCGTCAGGGTTATAAAAACTCACTTCGTATTGATAGCCGTTGATTTTCTTTAGCCTAATTTCGTCTAGTTCTTTGATCATGCTATTTCCTCACTAAACTCTACGACATCATCTGCCCCGTGTTCTTTCTTTAGAAAATTTGGTATCGTGGTTTTCCATTTCTTGCCACTATCTGTTAGTCTGTCTTTGGCACAATAAAGAACTCTAGTGTCTTCTTTGTCATCGTATTTCAAGTAAAAAATCATATCGCTATCATAGACTTGGTCGTTACCGCCCTTTAGGCTAAGTCTGCCACTCTTTAGGTCGGCTTCGTTCATTTGGTTGATTAGCATTATAATTACGCCAGTTTCTCTGCATATTCTGCTTAGTGTGGCAGATATAAACACGTTTTTTACATAATCATCCATCTTCTCTTTCGTTTGAATTTTCATACGGCTATCGATAGCAACAAACTTTACGCCTTGCTTGATTAACTCTTTTATTCTGCGTTCTATCACGTCAAGATATGGTTCGTCTTGGATTAGGAATAGATTCCGCCTAAAGCTTGTTTTTGAAAATCTAAGCTTGCGATATAAGACCTTTTCGTACATCTCGTAGCTAAAAAATGCCACTTTGTCGTTTTCGCCTAGTTTTTGAAGTAGCTCTAGCACAAAGGTTGTTTTCCCTGCAAAGCTTTCGCCTGCTACGTTGATAAAGCTACCCTCTGCCAATCCTGCTCCTCCCAGCTTTTCATCTAGCCAATAAAGCCCTGTAGGGATAAATTTTAAAGGTGGTGTGGCATCTAGTCTTTTAAAACAGCCCTCAAGGGTTTCAAACTCGTCTTTTTTGTTAAAGTTTGTTAGCTTGTCAAGGTGTGACCCCAAAAGTGTTATGGTTTCTTTTAGTGCGTCTTGCAACTCTTCGGGTGTTCTGCAATGTGAAAAATCAAGCCCTTTCATACTAAGCCTTTTTGGATGTTTTGGATGGATATAATTGCCTCTATTTCTTTGATTACCGATTGATAACTACCGGCTCTTAAAAGTGTATTTGTGGCTAAAATCTGGCACATCTCCTCATGCAAGGTTTTGTCCTCATAAGTCTTAGCTATTAAAAAAGCTCTTATCGTCTCGTAGTTTTGCCCTGCGACTAAGTTCTTGTTTATAAACTCCGCTATGCGAATTCTTATGCCGCTAAAGAGATTTACATCAAGCCCATCTTTAGCTTCGTAATAAATCTCGCTATTTTCTTTTAGGCATTGACAAAATAAAGCGCTTGCTAAAACATGACGCTCTAAGCAAATTTTTTCACCCATTCTCATATCTATCTCCATTCGTAGTCATCTTCGTAGTTTTTTTCTGTTTGTTGTTTAGGTGGCTTAAAAGCTTCTTGATTTCTGCTCCAATTTCTCATAGTGGCTTGCCAATCTTTCATAGGCGATCTGCCTATCATCCAGCCTTTAGCTTCATAGTAGTCATAAAAGCTTTCACAATCTACGTTTAATTTTTTTTCTTGCTTGTAAGAAATTAAATCTTCTAGTGTAGGTTTTATGAATTTCTTTTTAGGGGTTAATTTCTCATCAGAATTTTTTTCTTCGCAAATTTCAATTTGCGGATTTTCTTTTTTATATATTTTTTCTTTACTCTTATCTCTTATCTCTGTCGTCACGTTTTCGTCACAGCTTGTCACATTAGCGTCACATGTGACGTTTTCTATTTCTTTTCTCTTAGCTCTTAATCTTCTCATTCTCTCGGTGCTATCGGCTTCGGAACCTATTAGTGTTAAAACTTGTCTTAAAGAAAACTTATTCTCAAACTGTTCCATTAAGCCTTGTGATGTAAGAAAATTTAATACAACTTTTATGTTAGTTTCATCCTCGTCAATTATCAAACTTAACTCGGCTTCAAATGTCGGCTCTATGCCCTCATAAGTTAAAATTCCATCCGTTTCAAGCGATAAAAGCATAAGCTCAAGATAAATCAACGTGTAGGTATCTCCACCAGCTATACGTCTTAATTTTTTAATTCTCGGGTCTTTAAAGAAGTCTTTTTGTAGTTTTAACCAGTAGTATTTTTTCATCACTCACCCCCTGAATTTAAAATATGAAATAATCTCAAAAATCAAATAGCCTATTAAAAAGCAAGTTATAAATATTGTGAAGTTAGGCATTAGGCTACCCTCTCAACAGCTTTTAAAACTTGCGTGTCTTTATTCGAATATTTGTCTTTTTTAACTCCACAAACTCTCAAATAACCCTCTCCTAAAAGCTCATTAACACGACCGCAGATGCCACACTCTTTTAAGTGATACCAGCGTGCTATCTCTTGCCTAGTAGCTCCGTTTGGATGTTGTTTAAACAGCTCGTAAATTTCTTTACGTTTGCCACTTAAAAAAGGCTTTATTTCTCGGTATGCTTTTCTTGATGTTTCAGCTATCATTTTGTACCTCTTGTTATATTCACTCTAAAAGCTCCTTTTGGCAAAATAGAAGTCCTCACAAAAATTCACCGAAAGGAGCCGTTACAATGAATTTGACATTCATACAAGCCCTTTAACGGCAGATGAAACCTGCCTAACTATCATCTCGACCACATTAACGCTCATAGCATTACCCGCCTGCTTATATGCTTGTGTATCGCTTACAACTATTTTAAAGCTATCTGGAAATCCTTGAAGCCTGAAACACTCTCTAGGCGTTAGTTTTCGTATGCAAAAATCTTGTGTTTTTTCTAGTATTTTTGGCGTTCTTTGCCCGCCTTGTGATGTCGTAAGCGTAGGAGATAATCCGCTATCCGCATAAACTCTTTTGTTACTATCATTGCCTTTTATATCAAGAACGCCCACAACTTTTATTTTAATTTCGTTTGCGCATACAAAATTATCCGTCCTTCTACTTCCTGCGGTAGACATTATGCAATTAGCCGTATCTTTGCGGTTTTTAACCGTAAAGCTTCCTTGAAAGCCGTTATCCTTTTTCTTAAAGCCTTGAATGGTTTTTTCGCTTAACACATATTTATGATCCGTGTTAGTTTCAAGCATATCGCCCAAATTTAGCCTCAATGGCTGTTTCGGTGCGTAAGCAAACGCGTAATACGCCTTGTTATCTAAAAAGCCGGTTATATAAATTCTCTCTCTGTTTTGAGGGATGCCGTAGTTTTTAGTATTAACCACTTCGGCATGGCAAGAGTAACCCAAATTTCTAAAAACTTCCAAAAACTCTTTTAAGGTTCTACCGCCTCTATCGCTTAGCATTCCTTTTACGTTTTCATAAATAAATACCTTAGGCATACACTCGCTTATAATTCGGTAGTATTGCCAAATCAAAGAGCCTCGCTTACCGCTTATGCCTTGTCTAAGTCCTGCAATGCTAAAGTCTTGACAAGGGCTGCCGCCTATTAAAATATCAACTTTACCTAGATAGGGTTTTGCGTCAAGATCGTTAATGTCTTGATAAAAATTAGCCTCGTCTATCTCGTGATTGGCTAAGTAGCTTTGTCGTGCAAATTTATCTATCTCACAAGCGAATACTGTTTTAAAGCCTCCTGCTCCATAGATGTTTTTTACTGCAAACTCGGGAGCGCCTATGCCGCTAAAGATGGTTGCAACTTTCATCTACTCTCCTTTGAGTTTTTGCTGCTCTTCAAGCCATTTTCTAATGTTTCTCCACGCCTCCACAGGAATTCCATCATTATCTTGAATGAGATATTTTTTTTCATCTGATGGACGCTTTTTGCTGTTCTTTGCAAGCAAATGCTTAGTCCAACTTTTGCTAAAGTATTTCCATAAAATTAACTGTAATTCTTTATAAGTCATGGCATAAGTGTATATTAAGAACACTTAAAAAGATATTAAAAAGTGTTTTTATAGAACATATTTTTTTAGAGCTGTTTTGTTATAATAGTGCTTGCATAGAACACTTTTTACAAAAGGAGCTAACTATGGCTAAGATTTTTAACTACAAAAGACTCAAGGAGCTAATGAGGGAAAAGAAGATTCAACAAAAACATATTATGTTTTATTTGGCAGAGAAAGGGGTCATATACTCCGATGATGGCATTAAAAATTGGTTCAGAACCGATGAAACTCAAAGAAGAGATCCTGAAATGAACACAATAAAACTTCTTGCAGAATTTTTTATGGTTAGCATAGATGAGCTAATAATAGGTTCTTGGGCTGAAAACATCTTTCCTTTACGACAAATACCGATAGTCGGCTCTGCTAGTTGTGGCATACCCGAAAATAATGCTCTCCAAGAAGCAAATAAATATACTTATTGTAATGAGCAAGACTGGAATGAAGAAGTGTATGCGGTTATTGCCAATGGTGATAGTATGGCGCCAACTATTGAAGAAGGCGATGAAGTGATGTGTGATCCTAGAGCAGAAATATTAGATGGCGATATAGTTCATTATGAGATAAACGGTGAGTGTGCAATAAAAACATACAAAATAGATTCAAAAAATAAAAAAATATTATTTATACCAATAAACAAAAGCTTTAAAACCAAAGAATTTGATGAGAATACAAATATCAGAATGGTAAAAGTAATGGATGTTAGAAAATCACTCAAAAATAACAGAAAAGAAAGATTGAGAGCATTGGGCTTTAAATAGCTAGCTACTCCATATTCAAAGAGGATTCAGGGAATTTATAGAACATTTTGCTGAAATTTGGTAAAATTTCAATATAAAACAGTAAATTTTTGATACAATTTCAAAATTTTTATAATTTATTTCTTTATAATGAGTGTTTTTTGGACACAAAATGTCTCAAAAAATTTAATATAGTTTTATTAATTTTTATCGAAAGGAGCAAAAAAATGAAAGCGATGGATGTGGCAGCACGCATTATAAACCGTTGTATTGATATGAATAATCCTATTAGTAATTTAAAGCTCCAAAAGATTTTATATTTTATCAATATGCACTACCTTGTTAATAGGCAAAAACACCTAATAGATGGGGAGCTTTTTGAAGCGTGGCAGTATGGACCAGTCATAGAGGAGGTTTATAACAAATATGCTGTTTTTGTGGCTAACCCAATAAAAGTGAGGGATATTAGGGCAAACATCGAGCATTTCCCACAAGATGACGCTAATATGCTTTATAATTTTATAGACAAGGCAGCCAATGTTCCATCTTGGCAATTAGTCGAATTTAGTCACGCTAGAGGCGGCGCCTGGGATAGAGTGTATAGAGATGGGGTGGGGGCTCACGAGATAATCCCTAATGTGTTTATTGAAGAGGAAGCACGTAGCATTAGAGAGAGGCAATGAATAACTCTGATAAAGGAATAGACCTCTCTCGTTTTCTAGCTGAAAACAACGAACAAATCAAAACTTCAGTACACACCAGCGACGAGCACTCTGAAGAAACAAGCTTTAAATACTTCTTAATTAAAGCCTCACAATATATATTCAAAGAAAGCGAATACGACACTGTTGTTAAAGAGTTAGAAAAAATATATCAAGAGAATAAAAGACATCAATATTCAGAGATTACTGCATACCTAACAACACAAAGTCGCACAAAAAGAGAGTGCCTAGACACTATAGCTGAAAATATAAGACATATATACGAAAGCAAAAGCTTAAAAAACTATAATGGCGACTGCGATTATTTAAAAGACAATATTTTTAAACTACTAGACCATATATCATTGGAACGAATAAGACTAAATGATATTCTTGATTTTAAAGGGGATTTTGAACGCGCCGAAAAGAATATTAATAGATTTGAACAGAGAATAAATAGTACGAAAGGGGAAATCAACAAGACCAATAAAGAGTTGAAAGCAGCCCAAACTAACTACATAACCATACTTGGTATTTTTGCTGCTATTATTCTCGCTTTTGTGTCAGGTCTTGCGTTTTCATCATCGGTCTTACAAAATATAGACAAGCCAAACACGTTTAGGCTTGTATCTATTATATGCTTCTTGGGTATTTTTATAATAAATATCCTAAACTTACTATTTAACCTTATTCGAGAAATTCATTTTGGGCAAAAACCACAAAATGGATGTTGCTCTAAAATATGGCTATTTAATATTATTATGGTTTTAATCGCTACAATATGCCTTATCAAGTCTTTTAACTACGATGAAAGAGTGAGAGTAGCAAGTGAAAGCAATTCTACTATTAACGTTAATACTGCCAACATTAGCTTTAGCCCTCTCAGGTAAAGTCATCAAAGTATCAGACGGCGATACGATCACAATACTTCAAAACAAACAGCAAATTAAAGTAAGACTATTTGGCATTGACGCACCCGAAAAGAAACAAGCTTACGGCGAAAAATCACGCAAATTCTTAGCAAATTTAATCGCAGGGCAAATCATAGAAGTTAGAGAAAAAGGCAAAGACAAATATAAGCGTGTTTTAGGTGTAGTCTTTCATAAAGGACAAGATATAAACGCCCAGATGGTATCAAACGGCTATGCTTGGGCTTTCATTAAATACTCAAAAGACTATGTAAAGCACCAAGAATACGCAGTGTCAAAGAAATTTGGACTGTGGGCTGATAAAGAGCCTGTTGCCCCGTGGGAGTGGAGGAAGCGTTAAATTTGAAGTGTTTTAAACGTATTTTCTTTAAATACGCCGAGCACGGCAATAGTGTCGTTTTGCTTATCGACAAGATACGGGATAACGTAACCGTTAAATATAAAATCACGGATATTTTCATCATCAAAGCTTAACGACTGCCTGAATTTATAAGGCATAAAGCCCAATTCGTAAATCTTGCCATAAAGCTCATCATGAAATTTTACCGCTCTATTCAAGCTATCCTTAGCGATAAATTCTAAGATACTATCAAGCGCAGTTAAAAACTCTTGCCTAAAGATAATTTTCATACGTCCGCGCCTAGTCTTCTTAGGGTATCTTCGCCGTGTTTTTTAGCTTCATCAAAGCCTTGAAATTTAGAAATATCGCCGCTTTTATAATCATTGACCGCCGTTTCAAGCTCAACTCTTATCTGATCTTGTGTTCTTTCATCTTCCCAGTCCTCGCTTTTTTCTATCTGCAAATTCGGCATTATGGATTTAAAGCTTTCCAAGATAGGCAAAAATGAGCTATCTACGTTTTTAAGTATTACCTGCATAGGTACGCTCCTTAGTCTAGGTTAATTAAATTATATCATTTAAAGTTAAAAATCTGTTTCGGTAGGACTAATAAATAAAAAGTTAATGAAATTATAGCAGAAAACAAAAAACATAAAAAGTGTTTTTATTAAACACTTTTTTAAGTGGTTTTTAAGTGTTCTTAATATACACTTTCACTATCCAAACAAAGGAGACCCACTCCTAGCCTACGTAAGGCAAAAGCTACGGGAAGCGTCAGTATGTAGGCGATAAATACATATTCGGTTTAAGCCCTGATAGCGCACGTTCAGGGGTAGAAAAATCCGTGCAATTACCCATACAAAAGCCTTTATGTTCTGCTTTATGGTGAAGCTAATTCGTGATCTGCATAAAGGCTTCTTTATGGGTAAATCAAACAAAGGATAAACAATGAAAACATGCTGGATAATTGCAGGCTTTAAAGACAAAGATAGCGAAGACTATCAGGCTTTGGCTGTTTTTACAAACGAGGAACAAGCAAAGCAATATTTAGAATTAGCCATAAAAAACGGCTTTGCAGAGTTTTACGAAGTCAATCATTTTGACATCAGAATAGCAGAATTTATAGGAGTTGAAAAATGAAATTCCTAAAACTACTACTAGGCTTTAAAGCCAAAAAATACATTATTTCAAATATTAGATTTCTAAGTCTAAAAGCTTAGTGGATTAATTTTAATACACAAAAACGCTTGTGTATTAAAAATCTCAAAAAAAATATACACAAAACAGGCGATAGATAGCCAAAGGCTAGTCTATTTTTATTTAGCGAATATTTGATAAAACTATGAATAAAGATACATTAAACTATACTTTAAGTAATTTTTTAAGAGTTTTTAGTGTATCATTATGTGCTAAAACTACAAAAGGATACAAAAATGGGAGAAAAAATCATCGCCTTTGCGACTGGCGTTGTTAAAGCTTACGACCTTTTTGGCTCTTTTGATAGAGATGAAAAAAAACAAATTACTATACAAAGTGGTTTTGAAAACGTAGGTGAAGCTTTTAAAAAGGTTATAAGCGAAGATGTCAAGCAAGATACAAAAAAGCAAGACAAACAAACCGCCTGCGCATAATAAAGACGAACAAAGCCCTACACTACATCAGAAGCAACAGCTTGTGGCTATGCATAAAGGCTATCAAGGACCAATTCCTTCGCCTGAATTTATGCAAAGCTACGCAGAAATTGACCCTAGCTTCCCCGATAGAATTTTCAAGCTAACGGAAGATAATATGCAGCACCAATACAGGCACCAAAATAAAATGGATGTTTTGCAATTTTTGGGCTGGTTTAGTGCCACAACTATTACCCTTACGGCTATGGGGCTTGGAGCATATCTGCTTATGAATGACAAGGATTTGGCAGGCTTCTCTTTCCTTGTAGGTTCTGCACTGCCGAGCTTGGTGATATACTTCACAAATAAAACAAGACAAGCAAATAACGGAAAATAACCGCTACTACAAAAACTTCTTTTTTTTTAAATTTAACAAAGGAAACAAAATGACAGATAAAGAAAACATAGTTAAACGCGTATGCGCCGAACTCAAAATAACGCAAAGAGAGCTGGCGGAGAGGATGGATATACCTGAAAGCACAATAGCTAGATGGAAAAGCGGAGATATACCAAGATTAGCAGAGCTTTATCTGAACGCCTTACTCGAAAATGTGTCGTTAAAAGAAAAACTAGAAGCTATAAAGAAAGCCCACGAAATCGTATCTAAGTTATAGCGTGTTGAAAATATAAACACGCTATCTTACCATTTTTGAAAGTATAATTTATATAATTTTTCAAAAACGAATAAAAACTCTTGACAAACTTTCATAAATAATATACAATTCACTTAAATATTTTCAATAATGAAAGGTTTAAGATGAATTCTTTGTTTTCACAACCGACACAAGTTGAAATTTTAAATTTCCAAACTTTTACTAATGAATATGTTGCAAATCGTTATGGAATTAGCGAGGCAACCATTAGAAGCCACAAAAAACTACACGCTGACGAGCTAGTCGAAAATATCCACTTTATTACCGAAACAAACAAATTCGGCACAAATGAGATTAAATGGACACTTCGAGGCATTATTAAACTTGGTATGTTTATCCGCAGTCCGCAAGCTAAATCATTCAGGCTATGGGCAGAGCAAGAGCTTGAAAAGTCAATACTTGCCGAACTTAAAACCGCTAAAGAAACCAAAGAACGAAATTTAAGGCTTATTGATGAAAATAACGCATTAAATTTAGAGCTTATAAACAAAACAAAACGCCATAAAAGAGAGATAGCCACATATAAAGGCAAGCTCACTATGGCAAAAAATCAACTAAGAGCATACGAATTTAAAGCCACCACTTTTCCCGAAACAGAAAAGCTACAACAGGAGCTAAAAAATGCTAAAGCTAGCGCGCATAACTACAAACTTGATATGGAGTTTTATATGAGAAAGTATAGAGAGCTTAAAAAACAAAACGAGGAGCTGGAAAGCAAATCCGTTAAAGCTCTTGACGCGATACAAAGGCAAATGGAGCATATTTTTACGGCGATAGGTGCGGTAAAAAGCTTTATAAATGACGGCGATGAATATTTTATGAAAGAAAAAGGATTATTGAAAGGATAACCAATGAGTCACATGGACAGAGTTGATTACGACTTAATGAAATACAACAAAACGCAAGCTAGGGCAGACGCTAAGTTTGAAGAGTTTAAAGTAAAAGCAGATGAGATAGTCGGGGATATGGTTTTTTATCTCGGACAGCTCAAGAGCGATTATGAAGAATATGTATCTTACGATGACTTAGACGACTACGTAAGAGATAGCGTGATAGAAGAGTTTAATTTAAGGAGGCAGTAATGAGCTGGCTAGAGTTTCAAGCCCTATGGATAAGCAGGGGCTACATAGTAACGGGCAATAGGTTTAATTTTAGGATAGAGAGGGTAAAAAATGATAAGCACACTAAGTAAAATACAATGTGAGCTAAAAGC
Organism: Campylobacter sp. RM16192; assembly: GCF_004803855.2. NCBI lineage: Bacteria > Pseudomonadati > Campylobacterota > Epsilonproteobacteria > Campylobacterales > Campylobacteraceae > Campylobacter > Campylobacter sp. RM16192. The sequence goes on from NZ_CP012552.1 coordinate 1,184,770, forward strand.
TCCAAGAGGGCAGTTTAATAAGTTTGGCGGTTATGCTTATAGATCATGTGAGGATATTTTAGAAGCCTTAAAAACCTTACTAGAAAAATATGAAGCAGTAGTGACGGTAAGCGATGAGATAGTCAATATCGGCAATCGGTTTTATGTAAAAGCTACCGCCACAATAAAGACTAAAGACGGCGAAACAAGCGTAACGGCTTATGCAAGAGAAGCCGACACCAAGAAAGGGATGGATGAGGCGCAGATTACGGGTGCGGCAAGCTCTTACGCTAGGAAATACGCCCTAAACGGACTTTTTGCCATAGATGATACAAAAGACGCAGACGCCACTAATACACACGATAAAGACGAGCCTAAACAAGAAGTCAAGCAACCTAACACAAACAAACGCCCAGAGCTAACGATAGAGCAGCTTAACGACCTTAGCGGACTAATAGAGGCTACCAATACCAATATGGGCGAGTTTTTGAGCTACTTTAAGGCTTATGAGCTTAGATTTGTGCCTTATGATAAGGCTAAGGGTATGCTGCTTAAAAAACTAGACGGAATGAAAAAGGCAGGATGATGATAATACGACTAGAACAAGATAGCCCTGAATGGCTAGAGTATAGAAAGACTAAATTTAACGCTAGTGAGGCGGGCGATGTTATGGGTGTGGGGTTTAATAAGCCCTACCAACTAGCCCAAATTAAATATCAAGGCAAGCAAGTTTATCAAAATGAAGCTATGAGGCAAGGTAAGGAATACGAGGGGCAAATAAGGGATTACGTTAATCAAAAATATAACCTTAGCTTGTCGCCCGTGGTTATCTGCTCCGATAGAGATAGCAGATTTAGTGCGAGTTTAGATGGATACGACATATTCACGGACGCTTTTTGCGAGATTAAATTCTCAAGAAACGAATATGAATACTTCAAAGAACACGGCAAGCCTAGCGAGAAATACTTTTGGCAAATACAACATCAATTCTACGTAAGTGAAGCCAAAAAATGCTTATATGCGGTCGGCTTTATCGGCGATATGTTTGAGATTGAAGTCGAGGTCATAGAGGTAGAGCGTGACGATAAGGCTATCAAAAAACTAATAAAAGCTTGGAATGAGTTTGAAGCCACATATAAAAACAATGATCTTGATAATGAGTGGCTAGAGTTGAGCGATGAGTTGGTTGAAGCTATGGAGCGCAAACGAGAGCTAGAGGACAAAATCGAGCAACTAAAAGCAAGAGTATTAGAAAAGGCGGGCGAAGTAGAGATGAAAGCTTATGGGCTAACTATCTATAAAACCGAACGCAAGCCAAGCTATGACTATAAGTCTTACTGCGAACATAGCGGAGCAATAATCCCTGATGAATACTTAAAGGCTGGCTCTGTAAGCTGGGGTGTTAGAGTGTGTTAATCTCTAGTCAATTTAACCGCTTTATGCACGGTGTGGTATTAGCCGAAATCCACAAGCTAAGGTATCTTGCAATAAGAGAGCGAAATGTGGTTATTAAGCCCTTTTATTTATCCGATGAGATGCTAAAGCTGATATTAAAACACCTTGATTTTGACTACCCGCGCCAAAAAGACGGAACGCCACTAAGCTATACAAAGCTTAGAGAGGTGGATTTCTTAAGCCATATCGCTTTTTTAGAAACGATAATGGCTGAAAATGGCTACGAGCCAAAATATCTACAAGAACTTCAAAAAGGATATTAAGATGAAAAAATCCATTGCACAAATAGCGGAAGAATTTAGCCTGCCTGTAGATTGTGTTTTATATCACGCAAAATGGGCATTAAGGGCACAAAATATAACAAAAAAGAGTTTTTTGAACGAGAATGAATACACAGATATAAAAAACGAACTGCTTGGTGCCGGTAAAAGGCGAAAAGAATTATATTTTTTGATAGAAAAAGCACTAGAAACTAGAGTATTTGCAAACGGCAAATACGGCAAAAAAGGAACACTTACTGAACATCGAGAAAACATCTTGGCATTAAGGTATGGCTACAAATGCAAACCTCACCCTTTTAAAGACATAGCGCAGATGTATGGGCGGAGTGCCCAGCGTGTTGTGCAAGTAGACCATAGCACGATCACTATGCTAAAACACCCAAAAATAAAAAGAGAATTACAGGAACAATTTGACTTTAAATCATATGTACCAAAACTAAACTTTGGACCAGAGAGCATTGCATTAATAAATTTTTACAATAAACATAAGGAGGAAAGCGATGTTTAACAAAATAATTCTAGTTGGGAATTTGGTTCGCGACATTGAGTTAAGATACACTACAAGCGGATCAGCGATAGGCTCTTCCGCTATTGCCGTAACTCGCAAATATACGCTAAATGGCGAGAAGCGAGAGGAAACGTGCTTTATTGATATAACGTTTTTTGGTAAATCTGCCGAGATAGCTAATCAATACCTAAGCAAAGGCTCAAAGCTGCTAATTGAGGGTAGATTAAGACAAGAGCAATGGACCGATAATAACGGTCAAAATAGAAGCAAACACTCCGTATCAGTTGAAAATATGGAAATGCTAGGCAGCCCACAACAGCAAGGAAACAGCAATCAAGGCTACAGCGGAGGGTATGGAAATCAAAATTTTCATAATGCCTCGAAAGAGGTTTATCAAGATAAAATCGCTGATATTGACGTAGACAAATACGATAGCGATGAAACGATACCATTTTAAGGGCTACAAATGAAACGAACCGAATACCTATACGGCATATCGCTTGATGAAATACCAAACGCTGACGAGCATTTTAAGGCAAAGATCAAAGCTGGCGAAAAGCTGGTTAGAGAGTTGCTTGAAGCGCCTTATCCAGAGCGTGATTTTACAAGGATAGACGACGTTTTAAAAGCGATTGAGTTTAATAGAAAGATGTTAAATAAGGAGATATGATGAAAGATAAAAAGACAAACATAATCAGTCTAAGGCTAGATGACGAATTGCTAGAAAAATTAAAGGCGGATGCAGGCAGAGAGTATAGACCTCTGGCTATGCACATAAGAAAGATTTTAATGGATTATTTGGCTAAAAAGTGATCTCTTGATTATATGGGTGTCCCGGATAATTTTTATCTCCATGACTACTACTAGACGGCATCAAATCATGTTGTGCTTCATAAGCTCGGATAAAATCCTCAACAAGCTTGCGAATTTGTAGTGCCATTGGGCGATATTCTAAATCACAAATATAAGCAAGTTTTTCTTTTGTAAAAGGGTCAAGTCTTATAGAAATTATCTCTGTTTTATTAGCGGTTGTGTCTTGCTCTTGCTCGCTATTCTTTTTTGTATCACCAGGAATGCCCACATAATATCCTTTTGTATTTTTGTAGAAGTATATCAAAAACAAAAAAAGTTTAGAAGCATACAAAAGAATACTTGACAATACATAAATAAAATAGTAATATTTCACTATGTATTTCAATAGAATACAAATAAATACAAAAGGACACACTATGAGTGCTACACCTGACACCCAACAAAAGTTTCTTCAGTATTTGGAGCTTTATAAAATAGAGCCTACAAACAGCGATGAAGAGGTTAGTTTTAAAGTGCTTGATTGCGCTTACGATTTGTTTTGCGCTTTGGACGCATTTGCGAAAAATCATAATGCTATGAAAGCTAAAATTTTAAATATCTTAAACCCGAAAGGAGAATAAATGACGGAATTAATCCCGATTTTACAAACAGAGTTTAATGGTGCTGAAATTAATTCAGTTAATGCTAGAGATTTACATAAAGCTTTGGAAAGCAAACAAGATTTTTCAACATGGATAAAAAGGCGACTTGATGAGACGGATGCCGTTGAAAACGTGGATTATATGGTTTTCCACAAAAAAATGGAAAACCCAGACGGCGGTCGTCCTCAAATAGAATACATCTTAACTATTGACATCGGCAAAGAAATCGCTATGCTAGAGCGAAACGAAATCGGCAAAAAGGTGAGGCGATATTTTATCGAGGTTCAAAAAGCTCATCAACAAAAGACTATCCCTCTAACCCAAGCTGAAATTTTAGCTCAGAGTGCGGCACTATTAGTTGAACACGAAAAGCGAACGATAGCGTTAGAGAATAAGACCGAAGAGATACGAAAAGAGCAATTAAAAGCTAAGCACAATATTAATCGCCTTTTGAATAACGAAAATTATATGACACTTATTGCTTTTATGAATTTAAATGGTATTTCGCAAAAAGGCTATCATATCCCAAGCTTGGGCAAGAAAGCCAAAAAGTTGAGCGATGAACAAGGAGCTTTTATGGGCGCGGTAATAGACCCTCGCTATGGAAGAATAAACACTTACAGCACGGAAATTTTAAAGCAGATATTTAATGTAGCCTAATCCGCCAGAAAAAGGCTACAAAAAACAAGACTTTAATTATACACAACACAACTTAAATTATGCAGTGTCTTTTGGCACTGCCCTACTTTTTAAAACACAAGGACAAAAAATGACAACTAGAGAAATGATAGAAGTAATGGAAGCCTTTGAGAGAGGCGAGGAGATACAATATGCGCGCAAAGGAAGTGAAGACTGGTTTGTGCTTCACACTGGTATGTGGCATTGGGATGATTACGACTACAGGATTAAGCCAAAACGCAAAAAAAGACATCCAGAGGGGGTTAGTTTTGTATACCGACGTGAAGCAGGCATATCTAATCCAAAAATACTAGTTATTACATCTGTCGAAACACCTGTTATAAAGGCAAATAAAAAACCATACGAACAAGATGAGGCAATATACATACTTACAGGCATAAAAACTACTGATAAAAACGCTGTTGTAATAATGGATGAAGACAACTTGGAAAAAGAATTAATAAGAGTAGATGATTGCCTTTGGTATTGGGAATATCAAACCATAGACGGCGATTGGCGCAAGCTAGATTACAGATACGCAACAGAACAGGCGCAGGCAGTGATGACTTTATCACAACAAAAAACCCTAGCGCCACTTTACGCTTTAGGCTTTAGATTACCAAAGGAACAATAATGACATCAACACAACGTATAGTAGAATGGAATAGAGAAAGAGGACTGCTAGAGCAAGGCTACAATTCAGAGAGAGAAAGTGCTTTTATTTTAGAGGAGCTTTATGAACTCTTAGGGTTTAAGGGCGACGTTAAAGGTTATGCTAGGCGTATGGCAACAAATTGGCTTATAGCAGATAGCTTTCACTGGAGAGCAGGCAGTATTTACAAGAATATAAGAAAACAAAAGCCTACCGACCAAGACATTTTAGACGGTCTTGCTGATCTGATTGTCTTTGCTACGGGCGCAATGGCTAAGAAGCTTCACGAAATGGGGTCGCTACTAACTCCTGATGACATATTAAATCGGGTTATGGATGCGAACGACTTAAAAGGCAGCAAGGTTGATGAAAAAGGAAAAATCATTAAATCTGATGATTCCGAGCAGCCAAAATTAGTATAAGGATTGGCGATGAGAGAGATTAAATTTAGAGCTATTAGAAAAACTGATAATAAGATTTTTGAGGTTATGTCTTTAGATATTGTAGAAGAAGAGATTATGTCGTGGGATGAGGAAGAAAGTAATATTCTTTACATTCCCTTTGACAAAATAGAGCTTATGCAATACACCGGCTTAAAAGACAAAAACGGAGTTGAAATTTACGAGGGTGACATCGTGATAGGAGGAATGCGCGGCACTGCGGGCAAAGTATTGTTCGACGAGCGAGTAGGAGCTTATGTCATCGAGTTTGACTTTGGCGTATATCATTTATGCGACTGTGTTACTGAAGTCATCGGTAATATCTATGAAAACCCTGAATTATTGGAGGAATTAAAATGAATTGGATAATTTTTATGCTTATACTCTCTGATTTGTCGGCAAAGGCTGAAATAATTGGAATGGTTGGAGCTATTTTGACAATAGCTGGAGGGCTGCTCCATGTAATGTGCTCTGAAATACCTCTTAATGAAAAGCAAGTCGCCTATGTCCCGATGCTTGAGAAAGCATCAATAGTTGGAATATTTTTGGTAACTTTAGCGGTTCTTATCCCGCGACCTAACACTATTTACGCGATTGTTGGGGTAGAAGCCGCCGATATTGGTATAGAAAAACTACAAAATTCGGAAATATTTACTAAGTCATTAGAGCTTTTAAACCTAAAGCTCGACAAAGCACTAAAAGGCGAGCGATGAAACGATACCCGAGAGGTTTAAGCTATGGCGAGCAAACAACTTTATATAAAGATAGTATGGTTTTAAAAGGCGGGCAATGGAAAACCGACTACCCTCGCCCCAAAGAAAGCGCAAGACTGCCTAAGCGCAAAGCCGTAGTCCGCACCAATTCTAAACTAGGGCTTATTTGGGGTAGTGAGAATTTAACCCTTGAGGAATTTATCGAGCAAGCGAAAATACAAGCTAAAACAGCAAAAGGGCTATGTGAGAACATAATTAACTCCGTATCTCTTACGGAAGCTAAAGAATATGCCGAGCAGTTAAAGGAGGTGTTATGAATGATAGAAATTTAACCGAAAAAGAAGCTTTAGAGTTTTTAGGATTTAGCCCTAAGAGCAATATTCTAGCAAAAATGAGAATGAAAAAGAATGCTGGCAAATGGGAATTTACACCGCGCTACATCACAATTAATGGGCGCATAAGATACCCACTGGCATGGCTAAAGGAAGACACAGAAAAACTACAAGGGGCTTAACACTCCTTGTAGGCTTCTATTTTTTCAAGCTCATCTAAATAATCCGCCCACCACTGCAACAATCTCAAATGTTCAGCTGTATTGAAATCTCTAAAATATGCCCTATCTACATCGCTACCTTTTGTATGTAGCGTAACTTCATCAATTATTCTTTTTTCAAATTTACCACAACTTACTCCATTTTTTATTTCAGATGCCCTTATTGCAAATGTTGATAATATACTTCTAAAGCCGTGAGCATGCAAGTCGTTTATACCCAAGTTTTTAATATTTTTCATTAATGTATTAGACGAAATTTGCCAGCCACTCTTTTTGCTAAATGTATTAGATTGGAAGACAAGATCGCTTTTTGGCTCACAAATGCTCCTTTGGGTTTTTAAAATTTCGATTGCCTGCTTTGGTAAAGGTATTCTTACGTTGTCTAATCCTGTTTTATTATCATCTTCTCCAAAAAACAAAAATCCATTTTTTAAATCTACCCTGCTCCATTCAAGCTCTCTAAATTGGTGCGGTCGCTGCCCCATAATTAGACTTAGAAAAAATAAATTTTTTATCATTGGCTTTATTTGTGATTTTTTGACCTCTTGCATGATTTGCCTTAGGCGTTCTTTGTCATTAGGGGCTTTCCTATGACACGTCTTAGCTCTTGGATAGAGCGCATCCATATCGTCTATAATTTCAAGAATAAAACTATACTCTTTAATATACCCTTGAGCCCTTGAATACTTCAGTAAGTCTCTAAAAATAGGTATTACTTTTGAAGCGGTTGGGTAGTTCATCCGCTCTTTTTGCGTAGTCTGTTTTATAATATCCTGTTTGGTAAGCTCAGAAATAGGCTTATCGCCAAAGGGTCGCAATATCCATTTAGTAGTTTTGTTGAGCATTTTTCTACGTCGCTCAATGTATTTTTTGTAATTTTTATCCTCCTCTTTAAGCGGAGGCATTTTAATATCTAGCCATTTAAAAAATATCTCGCTTATCTTGTGTTGTGATTTAGGCGCATCCAGCTCCCCTTTTAATTCTTGCTTATAAAGCTCTATGGCTTTTTCTCTTGCTTCAGCCAAAGTTGTATGAGAGTAAATATCGATTGTTATATATCCAGAGTTGTTTTTTCTAAATTTAAATGTTTTGGCGCCGCTTGGATAACAAAACAAATAAAGCTTGCAAGAACTATCCACCGAATGCGCCGTGAACTTACCATTCCCGTTGTAGCTTAATTTTTTAACTTGAGTTGCAGTTAAATTATTGATTTTCATAGTAATACTCCTAAAAGTAGCACAATAAGTAGCACAATAAAATTATCAATAATTATACATAGTTGTAAATTAACATAAACTAATATTTTGTTAAAGTAACGTATTTATGGCTTTTTAGAAAAGTAGTATAAATAAAAATAAACAGCCGTAAATTATGCTTTGGTTTCTCTCGGGGTAACCAAGATTTCAAAAACACATTTAGGCAGTAAAAATATTTTCAAATCAAAATTTTAGTAAATTTTTTATTTTAATCAATCCCAATTTAATTCCGCTATACCGCATGATTTTAGCCATCTGCTTCCATCTATCCCTCTCGTAACACGGATGTGGGCATTTTCTACAGCTTGGCTTGATCTCGTGCGAACACTCAAGCAGTCTTTGATGAGTGTATCTAAAGAGCTCTTCGCACTCCTTGCAAAGCGTTGTGCTAACCATGAAATTTAAATTTTCGCCCTTATAAAACAGGTCTATACCTATCTCTTTTTTAGCTTCGTCTAAGTGTTTATCATTGCAGTGAGTCTTTAAAAATTTAGCCAAGGTGCTCACCTGCTCTATAAATTTTTCATTTGTCATTAACGATCCTTTTGAAAAATTTAGCAAATTTCATAATAAAAATCGTTAATTCAGATCAACACCAAAGGCTATTTGCAAAATTTATCCAAGGCCCTTTTTAAATCATCCTCGCAGTCAATACCTATACTTTCGCTCTCGATCTCAAGCATGGCTATCTTTTTACCATTTTCAAGGGCTCTTAGCTGCTCAAGCTTTTCTACAATCTCCAAAAATGAAGTTTCAAATAAGCAAAACTCATCAAGAGCCTTAACACTATATCCATAAATTCCAAGATGAGCTTTATATGTTTTGCACTCCGAGCGGTTAAACGGTATTCTTGAGCGAGAAAAATACAGCGCAAAGCAGTCTTTATCGGTTACAACTTTAACCAAATTTTTATCATCCGCATTTTCATCGTTTACCGTCTTGTAGCACGAAAACATAAAAGCTTTTTGGCTATTTTCTTGGCAAAATTTCTTAAATTTAGCGATATTTTCAGGCTCTATAAAAGGCTCGTCAGCTTGAACGTTTATGATGATTTCATCTTCACTAAGCTTTAAAATTTTAACCGCCTCGTTTATGCGGTCTGTTCCGCTTTGATGATCTTTGCTTGTCATAACCGCCTTAAACCCATAATCTTTTGCTATCTTTAACACACTTTCATCATCTACTGCGATTACTACCTCATCAATATTTTGAACTCTTTTTGCCGTGGCCACAAACATCGGTACGCCACCGATATCACATAAAATTTTATTATGAAATCTAGTAGAAGCAAGGCGGGCAGGTATCACTATCATTTTCTTATCCAGTCTAAAATTTTACTCTCTATTTCGTCTTGATTTACAATGTCATTATGGGTAGATTTACTTACAAATAACGATTTTATAGAGTCTGGAACGAGATCCTTAAATTCATTTGCTAGGATTTCAAGCCCCTCTTTTTCATCATCTAGTTCTTTATTTTTGCAAGCTTTAAACATACTTGGTGCAAATTTAACCCAATGAGCAGTCGAAGTTATCACTGTCGGTCTGGTTAAATTCAAACTCATCTTGAAACAAGTCGCCGTGTGAGGATCTATAATGATTCCTTTTTGAGTCTGCTCTTTTATAAATTTTTCACACGTCTCATCACTGCAAAAATCAGCTTCAAAATCCTCTTTCAAAGCGCTTAATTCACTATCTTTTAGCTCATAAAATCCGTTTTGAGCTAAATTTTGCATAAGCTCTTTTGTTCTAACTGCTCCAAATTTATCAAAAAGCAAGCGCTCAACGTTTGAGGAGATCAAAATATCCATAGCAGGGCTTATTGTCTTAATGAGACTTTTGCCTCGAAGATCATAAACACCACCAGTAAAAAACTCTGTTAAGATATTATTAGCGTTTGAGACTATCTTAATTTTATCAATTTTAGCACCCATCTTTTTAGCATAGTAAGCTCCTAGTGCATTACCAAAATTTCCACTTGGAACGATAATATCAAAGCTGTCGCTATCCTTAAGCGCATTAGTTTTTAAAAGATACACATAAGCGTAAATGTGGTAGATAATCTGAAATAAAATTCTTCCAAAATTTACTGAATTTGCAGCACTTAAAGAGATATTTGATTTTTTAAGCTCGTTTTTGAAATTTTGACTTGCAAGAAGCGTTTTTAGAGCTCTTTGAGCGTCATCAAAATTACCGTTTATGCCTATTACTTTTAGATTTTTTGCAGCCGAATTTACCATCTGAAGTCTTTGAACTTCACTGGTTCCATCTTTTGGATACAGACAAACCACTTTAATATTATCCATATCACTAAAAGTTTCAAGCGTTGCAGGACCGGTATCTCCACTCGTAGCACACATTATCAGATAGTTTTCACTTCTACTCTTAGCCAGCTCGCTTAAAATAAGACCAAAAGGCTGAAGAGCCATATCCTTAAAAGCGCGTGTAGGTCCATGATAAAGCTCGTTTATATATAAATTTTCTCCGATTTTTTTAACCTCAACAGGCTCATTCGCCTTATCAAATTTTTGATATCTCTTTACAGCTCTTTCAAACACACAAATATCAAGGTCAAAACCAAATTTTTTAATAATCTCAAGGGCTATTTGCTCATAACTAAGCTCACAAGCTTGACTAAAAAATTTTTGATCCAGTTTAGGTAGCTCAATAGGCGCATAAAGTCCGCCATAAGCCGAGCTTGGATTTAATAAAGCATCGCTAAAATCGACTGAATTTAAATTTTCGTTATTATTTGCTCTAGTTTGATATAGTTTCATCTCTTTCCTCTCGTTGATTTTTCTATCCAAATTTTATATTTTTTGAATGCATTGTCAGCATCAAACGCTACAATTTCAGGAAATTCATAGTTATGATTAGCTTTTATAAATTTAGCTATTTTTTTAAATTTAACAGCAGTTTTTATTAGCAGGATTCTTTCTTTTTCATCACAAATTTTACTGTTCCAAAAATATATGCTATTTGCCTTAAATAGACTCACACAGGCCGCAATTTTAGGCTTTATTAGTTTTTTAACGAGCTTTTTTGCACTCTTTTTATCACTTGTTGAAGTTAGAACAAATTTCATCTTATCATCGTTCCTATGCCTTCATCTGTAAATAGCTCTAAAAGTATCGAGTGAGGAAGCCTTCCATCAATTATGTGGGCATTTTTAACTCCGCTTTTTACGCATTCTAGCGCAGCATCGACCTTTGGTATCATACCTCCACTTATGACGCCTGAACTTTTTAACTCATTTATGCTATTTTCACTGAGCTTGCTTATAAGATTTTTGTCTGAATCTAAAATTCCTTTGGTGTCGGTTAAAAACATGATTTTTTCTGCTTTTAGCTTAGAAGCAACTGCACTTGCGCAAAGATCGGCGTTTATATTGTAACTATTCGCGTTATCGTCAGTCGCAATAGGTGCTATCACGGGGATAAAATTATCACTTAAAAGCTTAGTTATTACATCTTCTTTGACATCAGTTATATCTCCGACAAAGCCATATTTGCCATCATCAAGCTTTTTAGCCTTTAGCATGCTGGCATCTTTGCCACTTATGCCGATAGCCTTTGCCCCGTGCTTATTCAAAAGTGCCGTGATCTCTTTGTTTATAAGCCCACTTAAAACCATTTCAACGACTTCCATGGCATCTTCATCAGTTACTCTAAGCCCATCAACAAATTCGCTTTTTATCTCAAGCTTATCAAGGATAGAGTTTATTTTTTTGCCACCACCATGCACTATAACGACCTTTATACCAACAAGACTTAACAATACAACATCTCTTGCGAAGTCGTTTTTTAAATTTTCATCTATCTGAGCTGCGCCACCATATTTAATGACAAAAATTTTATCTCTAAATTTTTGTATATAAGGAAGTGCGGATACGATTATCTCGGCTGTTTTAATACTTTTTTGCATAAACATCCTTTTTTAGATGGATTATAGCAAAACTTGCTTATAAGCAAGTTTTTATAATATCTTTTAGCTCTTTAGAGAGGGTGACTTTGAGATTAATGACTGATAAAGGAAGATTAAAGTCCTCAATTTTAACGAGATCTTTTTTGGTCACAAGAAGAGAGTTTGCATTATAATTATTTAAAATTTTCTCAAGTTCTATCTTGCTAAAACTATGGTGATCAGGGAAAAATTCATGCCCTACGCAATGATTTAAAAATGGCTTAAGCCTCATAGGATTTGCTATAGCAGTAACCAAAACCATTCTTTCTGTAGAGTTTAAAATTTCACTTTGACGGATAAAATCTCTGCCTTCAATAGCGATAAAATCAGCAAATTTATAAAAGCTTGGAGGATATCTATAGGCTCCGCTTGGAATAGTAAATTTAAAAAAAGGCTCAATCTTAGGACGTAGCAAAATATCAAATTTTTTAATATAAAATTTAGAAAATCCATCATCAAGCAGTATGTATCTTGCGCCCATTTGTTTGGCTAGTTTTATAGCCTCATCACGATTTTCACTTACTATTACATTTGCATTTTGAACACTTTTTGAATACTCCATAGCCTCATCGCCACTTGTTTTTACATCTGTTAAAATTTCACCGTTTATGCAAATTTTAACAAGTCCTTTTGAAGATCGTTTATATCCGCGCAAAATTATAAATCCGCCTTCAAATTCATTGGCAATAGCTATACCAAGAGGTGTTTTGCCACTTCCTCCGAGAGTTAAATTTCCTACACTAATAATAGGAATATCAAAATTTATTTTTGACGATAGCTTAAATTTTAGAAAGATAATTAAAAAATATAGACAACTAATCGGCAAAAGTAGTATCGATAAAATCTTTTGAACTAAATTTGGACGATAAAAATACCGCTCTGCAAAGCTATACAGATACCGTTTAAACACGGTGTTTAGCTATCTCTCTTATAGTCTCGCAAACCCTATAAACCTCTTCATCCTTTAATGCATTATAAATAGGCAGAGAGAGTATCTGCTGATAAGATTTCAAGGCGTTTGGATAAGCGTTGACTTTAAGTCCGTATTTATTTTTGTAATAACTCAAAAGATGTATAGGTACATAGTGTAGTGCGGTATGAATGCCATTTTCTAGCATCTCTTTAGCGAAACTGTCGCGATTTTTATCAACCTTTATTATATATTGTACATATACATGATCTCGCTTTTTAATAGGTGTCTTGATGTGAGGGCAGTCGGCCAATTCTTTATCGTATATTGCGGCTATTTCTTGGCGTCTTTTTATAAATTTATCGTTTTTTTCAAGTTGAGCCATAGAATATGCGGCACAAAGCCCCGTTAAATCATATTTTACGCCGATATCCACAACATCATATATATATCCTAAGTTTCCATCCTTGTCTATACCGTTTACTATAGCATGGTTTCTAAGAAGTCTGGCGCGGCTAGCTATATCGTCATCGTTTGTTAATAAAAATCCAGCAGTTCCTATAGGATTTGATAATCTAGAATAAACGCAAAAGCAAGATATTGTAGATTTTTCTATAGAGCCTATTTTTTGATCATTATACTTTAACCCTGCCCCCTTCCCTACATCATCAAAAACTTTCACATCATACTCTTCGGCAATCTTATATATCTCATCCATATCAGACGCTTGACCCGCCACATGGTTTACAAAGATTCCTTTTAGTTTTTTATGGTTATGGACTTTTAATACCTCTCTTAAAGAATTTGGATTTATATTAAAATCATCTTCGTTAATATCTACAAATATAGGTTCGGCATCAAAATGTCTAACAGCCTGAGCGACACTTGGTATGGAGTTTACAGAGCATATTACTTTATCGCCCCTTTTTAAATCTATAGAACACAGAGCAAGGTGATGAGCGGCGGCTGAGTTGTTTGTAGCAATAGCATGTTTAATATTAAAATAGTTTTTTATCTTATCTTCAAGTTTTTTAACTATAGAAACACCACTATCTCTTAATGCTTCTTTAATAGCTTCTATTTCATGTTCATCTATTGACGGCTTATAAAAAGTAATCTCCTCCATATATAACTCCTTAGTTAATATTCAAGTCCGCAATTGGCGGCATTTTAAGTTTAAATTCGTTTGCTCTCATTCTAGAAAATACAGTATCAACTAGCTGTTCATCAAAAATTTTACGCAAATCTTCCTTATTTTTATTTAAACATATCTCTTTTAATACCATATCAATCTGATTATAACTATACCCTATGTCAGCTTCGTCGCTTTGATTTTCCCAAAGATCAGCAGAAGGAGCTTTATTTATTATACTATCATCTATATTTAAAAATTTAGCCAATTCAAAAATTTCAGTCTTAAAAAGCTCACCAATAGGATTAAGAGCATATGCCATATCTCCATATATCGTCCCATATCCAAGCATTCGCTCACTTTTATTACTGGTACCTATTACTAGCGCATTAATACTAGCGGAATAATCATAAAGGAGGCACATCCTAACTCTTGCTGCTAAATTTCCGATTCTCATCTTTGACAAATCATCTGAAATTTGATTTTTGAAGCTCTGAAGTATCGGTTCTATATCTATTATTTTATATCTTACATCAAGCTTTTTACAAAGTTTTAAAGCGTCATCTAGATTTTTTTTATTTGAAAATTTAGTTGGCATGATAAGAGCATAAGTATTGATTGGTTTTGATAATGCACAAATAGTTAATACAGCAGCCGAGTCAAGCCCTCCGCTGACACCTACCAAAAAGTTACTTGCTCCACTTATTTTTAAATAATTATTTAAAAAGTCTTGTAATTTAAGAATAATTCTGCTATAATCCGCGACCATTTTTATTTTTTAAACACTTTAACTTTAATTTTTCAATTAACATTATACTAAATTTTGAAGAAAAATTTCTTTTAAGGTTAAAAATTATAAAATATGGGTCATAATTTTTCTTAAAGAGAACTATATGAAAATAATATGTAACACTTGTGGTAAATATCAAACAAACTGCTATATAGTGTCAAAAAACGGAATTGACCTTATTATAGACCCTGGTGAATCAGCATATGAATTTGTTATTAAAAATGCAGCTAACCCTGTTGCGATTCTTAACACTCACGGCCATTTTGATCATATTTTTTCAAATTTTGGCTTAAAAAAATTTTTTAATATTGATGTTTTCATTCACAAAGAAGATAAATTTATGTTAGAAAATGACGTTTTTAGGTATGGATACAAAACTGTAGATGATGCCGTAGGTATAGGTGGAGCAAAATTTGAAGATGTGCATTTTAAATTAGGGGACTTTGATGTTACTTTTTTACACTTTCC